>NZ_JYHV01000014.1 GCF_000952685.1 Stutzerimonas stutzeri
GCTGGATAGAGTACTCGGCTACGAACCGAGCGGTCGGAGGTTCGAATCCTCCTGAGTGCACCAGAATCGAAAAGGGCCTGCAGCAATGCAGGCCCTTTTTCGTATGCGGTCAACGCTTGCCACGAACGCAGCCGTGTTCGTCGAAGCTGATGGTTCGCGTCCGGCCTTTGCCGCTGTAGCGATATTGCACTTGTCCATTGCGGCTGGTGACGGTGTCAGGTGCGCCAAAGGTGCTTTCGACGTCGGCGCGGGTCATGCCGGGGCGGATTTGCTGACTGATCATCGCGCTACGCCTCGCATTGCCAGTGATACGGTTTCCGCATCCATCGTCCTGCTCTCCCACCACGGTAAGCGATCTTGTTGCTTCCTTCTTGGTGCGCTTGCGTTGCGCCAGTGGCTTGGCCATGGGTACGGCTTTGCCAGAGCTTGGCGTTGGGTTGAGCGCCTCTTGGATCTGAGCGGTTTGATTTGCTGGGCAGCCCTGTTGGCTGAACGTGAGATTGCCTGCTCCATCGACGCAGCGATAGACGTTTGCGGCGAGCAATGGAGTGGCGTCGAAAAGCAGGGCGCAACAGCCCGCGGCGAGTAGCTTGTTCACGGTCGTCCTCCTTGACGATGGGTCGGACCAGCCTAGCTAATAATTTATCGCCTCGCAGTCGTGCCTTCCCGTAACGTGAATGCGTCGACACTGATAACAAGCAATCCTCCGTAAGGCCATGATGCAAGCAATTGTATTGCCTGCATTTGTGGTCTGGCTTAACGGTTGCGATGGTATTATCACGTGGTCCGCCCTTTTGGGCTTCTGGATCCCCCTCATGGACTTGCCCAGTAGTCGTATAAAACTTTCGCTTGCCAATCACGTTTCGAATGATTGATCCCTGGCGCGCTCCGACCGCTGGGGGTGGAGTGCGCCATGACTGAAGTAGAAGCAAAAAAACCGCAAGAAAGTCTCCAGGATCGTCTGGCGCAAGTCGTCGAGCTGCTCCATCGCCACAAGATCGTGGAAGACCTGGCTCATCGTCAGAGCCAGGACGGGCAGCATCAGGCTGTGATCGAAAATCTGGTGCATCGCCAGAACCTTGTCGAGCTGCAGCGCAAGCTGGAAGAGCTGCATCCCGCGGATATTGCGCACATCCTCGAGGCGCTACCGCTCGATGATCGTCTGACGGTATGGCAGTTGGTCAAGTCGGACCGCGATGGCGATATTCTGCTTGAGGTCTCCGATGCGGTGCGCGAAACGCTCATCGCCGACATGGATGATCATGAGCTCCTGGCGGCGGCCAAGGAAATGGACGCCGATGAGCTGGCGGACCTAGCTGCAGAGCTACCTCGCGACGTCGTGCATGAGTTGATGGAAACCCTCGATGCGCAGCAGCGTGAGCGTGTCCGCTCGGCGCTGTCCTACGAAGAGGACCAGGTAGGTGCGCTGATGGACTTCGAGATGGTCACGATCCGCGAGGACGTGAGCCTTGAAGTGGTTCTCCGCTATTTGCGACGCCTGAAGGAATTGCCTGGACATACTGACAAGCTGTTCGTCGTCGATTACGACGGCGTGCTCAAAGGCGTTCTGCCAATCAAGCGCTTGCTGGTCAATGACCCGGAGCGGCACGTCTCTGAAGTCATGGCTAGCGATCCGGTGACATTCCATCCGGACGCGGATGCCTACGAGGCGGCCCAAGCGTTTGAGCGCTATGACTTGGTTTCCACGCCGGTAGTGGACAAGAGCGGCAAGCTCATCGGACGTTTGACCATTGACGAAATGGTCGACCTGATCCGCGAGGAAAGCGAGAGCGAAGTGCTCAACATGGCGGGTCTGCGTGAAGAAGAAGATATCTTCGCATCGGTCTGGAAGTCTTTGCGCAACCGCTGGGCCTGGTTGGCGGTCAATCTGATCACGGCTTTTATAGCCTCGCGGGTAATCGGCCTTTTCGACGGCTCGATCGAGAAGCTGGTCGCGCTAGCTGCATTGATGCCTATAGTGGCCGGCATCGGTGGTAATTCCGGTAACCAGACCATCACGATGATTGTTCGTGCGATGGCGCTGGATCAGATGGGGACCGGTAACAGCGCTCGCTTGCTGCGCAAGGAAGCGGGCGTCGGGATGCTGAATGGCCTGATATGGGGCGGCGTTATCGGCATCGTGGTCTATTGGCTATATGGTAGCTGGTCCCTGGGCGTCGTAATGACTGCAGCGATGACGCTAAACCTGTTGCTGGCGGCCTTGATGGGTGTGCTTATTCCCGTGACGCTGGCTCGGATGGGGCGGGACCCTGCGCTGGGGGCCAGTGTCATGATCACCGCAGTGACCGACAGTGGCGGTTTCTTTATTTTCCTCGGTTTGGCGACTGTTTTTCTGCTCTGATCCCTTCCAACTGCGGCGACTTGGCGTTTGCCTTGCGCCTGTTATTCGGGCTAATGTTCGCGGGTTTCGCTCCGGCGAAGCCCTGAACCCGATGCGAATAACAGGCGGCCCGAGCTGCTGATTGAAAGGGAAACCCGATGACCCCCAGCGAACTCCTGCTCGAAGGTGTCGAACTTATGCTGTTCGGCTTAGGTTCCGTCTTCATCTTCCTCGTTTTGTTGATTGTCTGCATTCGCCTGATGTCTTTGTTGATCAGCCGCTTTGATAGCGCGCCGACAACTCAGCCTGCCTCCATTAAGTCTGCCGCTGTCACGGCTGAAATGGACGCCGACCTTCTTGCAGCCATTCAGGCCGCCATTCATCAGCACCGCGCGCGTCGCGGTTGACTCAGAACAGGGAGTTCCGCTCATGATTTCTGCAAAACAGCCGCTCGGTATAACCGACGTGGTGCTACGTGATGCTCACCAATCCATTCTTGCCACCCGCGTGCGCCTCGAAGACATGTTGCCGATTGCCGGCAAACTCGATCAGGTTGGCTTCTGGTCGGTTGAATCCTGGGGCGGCGCGACCTTCGATGCCTGTATTCGCTATCTTGGTGAGGACCCGTGGGAGCGTATTCGCGAACTGAAGAAAGCGATGCCCAATACCCGCCAGCAGATGCTGTTGCGTGGTCAGAACCTGCTGGGCTATCGGCATTACGCCGATGACGTAGTGGAAAAATTCGTCGAGAGGGCGGCGATCAACGGGGTCGACGTGTTCCGTGTGTTCGACGCGATGAACGATCCGCGCAACCTGGAAACAGCACTACGCGCCGTCAAGCGACAGGGCAAGCATGCCCAGGGCACCATTTCCTATACCACCAGTCCTGTGCATACCCTGGAGATGTGGGTCGATCTGGCCAAGCAGATCGAAGATATGGGCGCGGATTCGGTGGCGATCAAGGATATGGCCGGCATTCTTACGCCGTATACGGCCTATGAGTTGGTCACGCGGCTGAAGGCGAGCCTATCCATTCCGATCCATATGCAATGCCATGCGACGGCGGGCCTGTCGACCGCGGCAATCCTCAAGGCCGTTGAGGCTGGAATCGATAACGTCGATACCGCCATCTCTTCGCTCTCGATGACCTATGGACACTCGCCGACCGAATCAGTGGTAGCGATTTTTCAGGGCACCGAGCGGGACACGGGACTCGATCTGCAGCTTTTGGAAGAGATCGCTGCGTATTTCCGCGAGGTGCGCAAGAAGTACGCCAAATTCGAAGGCACACTGAAGGGGGTCGATTCACGAATTCTTGTGGCGCAGGTGCCAGGTGGCATGCTGACCAACATGGAAGGCCAGTTGAAGGAGCAGGGCGCCCTCGATAAGTTCGATCAGGTCCTGGCGGAAATCCCTCGTGTTCGCGAAGACCTCGGTTTCATCCCGCTGGTAACGCCGACGTCGCAGATCGTCGGCACTCAGGCGGTGATCAACGTGCTGACCGGCGAGCGTTACAAGTCCATTACAAAGGAAACTGCAGGCATCCTAAAGGGCGAGTATGGCGCTGCTCCGGCCCCTTTCAATACCGAACTGCAGCAGCGCGTGCTAGATGGTTCCGAAGTCATCACATGCCGTCCTGCCGATCTACTGCAACCGGAAATGGACAAGCTGACTGCAGAGCTGAAAGGGTTGGCGAAGGACAAAGGCCTTACGCTGGCTAAGGATGAAATTGACGACGTTCTGACATATGCGCTGTTTCCTCAGATTGGTCTCAAGTTTCTCAAGAACCGGGGCAATGCTGCCGCTTTCGAGCCAATGCCAACTGGTAACGAGCAGGCGCCACGCGAGCCTGGCGCCCCCGAGGTCTATACCGTCGAGGTCAATGGCCGGTCGTTCGTCGTGCAGGTCAACGAAGGCGGCGACATCGAAGGGCTCAAGCCGCTCGGTGATATGCCGGGCGCGACGTCCGCAGCCGTTTCCGCGCCTGCCGCTGGCGCTGGCGAGCCTCAACCCGCACCGCTGGCTGGCAATATCTTCAAGGTGCTCGTACAGCCCGGTCAGTTGGTGCAGGAGGGCGATCTCGTGATCATCCTCGAAGCCATGAAAATGGAAACTGAAATCCGTGCATTCAAGGCCGGCACCATCTCCGGTGTGAACGTCAAGGTCGGCGATGCGGTGTCCGTAGGCGACAGCCTGCTGACCATCGCTTAAGGAGTGCTGCATGGATAAGTTGCTCAAGCTATGGCACAGCACCGGCTTGTATCACCTGGAGCCCGGTCAGCTGCTGATGATCGTGGTGTGCCTGGCATTGATCTATCTGGCGATTCGCAAAGGGTTCGAGCCTTTGCTGCTGATCCCGATCGGGTTTGGTGGCGTGCTTGCCAACATTCCGGTCGCCAACATGGCCGAGGGTGCCGGCATTCTTCATCTGTTCTACGAAGTCGGTCTGCCGACCAGCGTGTTTCCGTTGTTGATTTTCATGGGTGTGGGAGCAATGACCGACTTCGGTCCGATGCTCGCCAATCCCAAGACCTTGTTGCTCGGTGCGGCGGCGCAGTTCGGTATCTTCGCCACCTTGCTCGGTGCCTTGGCGCTGGCGGCGATGGGGGTTCCGGGCATGGAGTTCACCCTGCGCGAGGCGGCTTCAATCGCTATCATCGGGGGGGCTGACGGCCCGACATCGATCTTCGTCACTGCGAAGCTCGCGCCGCATCTGTTGGGCCCAATCGCCGTGGCGGCCTACTCCTACATGGCGCTGGTCCCGTTGATTCAGCCGCCCATCATGCGTGCGCTGACAACTAAGGAGGAGCGCGCCATCGTCATGACGCAGCTGCGTCATGTCGGGCAGGCGGAAAAAATAGTCTTCCCGCTCATGCTTGCTTTGATGGTTGGCTTTTTGCTGCCCGATGCAGCTCCGCTAGTGGGCATGTTTGCCTTTGGTAACCTGTTGCGTGAGTGCGGCGTGGTCGATCGCCTGGCTGATACTTCGCGCAATGCCTTGATCAACATCGTTACCATCGCGCTGGGACTGACGGTTGGGTCCAAGTTGTCGGCCGAAGCCTTTCTACAGCTAAAGACGCTTGGGATTCTATTGCTCGGAATGCTCGCCTTTTGCGGCGGCACTGCAGCAGGCGTGCTGATGGCCAAGATGATGAACATGTTCAGTACGAACAAGATCAATCCTCTGATTGGGTCGGCAGGCGTATCGGCCGTGCCGATGGCTGCACGGGTGTCGAATAAGGTAGGACTCGAGGCAAATCCTCAGAACTTCCTGCTCATGCATGCCATGGGGCCTAACGTGGCGGGCGTGATTGGCTCGGCAGTTGCGGCAGGAATATTGCTGAGTTTTGTAGGCTAGACAGCGGCCGCTTCGCTGGTCGCGCTAAAGAATAAGGCCCTGTATCGATGAGATGCAGGGCATTTTTTTTGCGGATGCGTAGATGTCGCTCGGTCAGTATCGGATGGAACGAAGTAGCCAGAAAGTTGGATAGGATGATCACCGGCAAGAATGGCAAACGACAACGCCCCGGCTGAACCGAGGCGTTTGGACCCTTCCGCAGGCTACCGGTATTGTCAGCCTTCGTCTTTTGCGGCTTCGGTATCTTGTGCAATCAGGGAAATCAAGGCGTTCTGCTGTCGGTGGGCGAGTTGGCGGAAGCGCTGAAGGAGTTCACGCTCGTGAAGCGTCAGTTCCGGGCTATCTAGGCGCATAGCCGAATCATCGTCAAGTGCGCCTTCCTGGAGAAGGCTTTGCTCCAGACGGGCGATGATCTCAGAGTTCATGCTGCGATGATGATTGCGCGCAACCTCGGCGATACGCTCGCGCATCCCGTCTGGTAGCCGAACCACGAATTTGTCAGCCGTGCGGCTGGAATAAACTGCCTGCTTCATAGGGCGCATAGTAAACCGGTTAGTCAGGTGGGCGATGGTGGCTTATTGCCGTTCTAGTCACCGGTCTGACACCAAACAGCGGTTGCTGTTCCACGACCTAGGAAAAAGATGCTAGACGACTTAATGACGTCAATTATACGACGACAAAATGAACAGTAAAGGTTTTGGGTGGTGGCCAATAGCCTTTACTGTGATCTACCGCTGATCTGGCCCTTTAAAACCGTTCATCCTAGCGTAGGACGGGGTCGAACTTGATCCGCCGACCGAGGGCTAGGGATATGACGAAAAGCGTCCCGAAAAGGACGGTACCGCAGTCGACAAGCGTATCCCAAAGTCCCGGGAGGCTAGCCCCTATGCTCAAAACACCGCAAGCAACGCCGAGTAAAAGGAACAAGCAACCATAGACAGACATTTTTTATCTCCGTGTGGAACCTGTGGCGATTAAAACTTATCTCTTAAAAGACCCAGCGTTGCGGCTGCACAGGCTTGCTTACTTCCTGGCTGATGGTCTGCGCCGGGGCTGACAGCCTTGGTGTGGTTAGTGCGCTGGGTTGTGGTAGTGCGGCTGGAAAGCGATCCGGGCCTGGCATTTCTTGTATCGAAGTGATAGCAGCCAGAACCGCGGTGCTGAACAGAAAGGCTGGGCGTAGCATCGGCGTCTCCTTCGCATAAATGGTCTGGATGACTTAAGCATTCGCCGTGCCAGGATTTGCTCACAAAAAACTGTGTTATTTCAATGGCTTACGGTTCATCAATAAGCCGATCTCATGCGCTTTGCATGATGCGGTCAAATACTGTCGTGCAGATTGCAATGACCGAGTGGGGGATGAATTTGTATTCGGTATTTTGATGTCTGGTTGATGCCATGGGTGCCGCAGCAAGCATGACAAACGAGCCAAGGCCCGCTAACATGCTGCCCGCCATGCGTCCCAGTAGCTCAATTGGATAGAGCATCCCCCTCCTAAGGGGAAGGTTGTGAGTTCGAACCTCGCCTGGGACGCCAGTTTTTTCGCATGCGTGAAACGACGGTCAGTGCCGTATGGCAGCCGCTAGGGCTGGAGAGGACAAGGTGCAAGGCGCCGAGGCTGTACGCCGGCTCGGCTTGTCGGGATAGCGAGGCGCTTGTTGCGGTTGTTTCGTTGTGCTGCATGTTCAGCGATAGCGCGCGGAAATCTACTGTCAGCTAAAACGGTCGCTTGCCTGGTCTCGTCGTGCTTCGCGTTGGAGCTGGTAGACGAATCGCTCGATCTGTCGCTGCGTCAGGCCACTGATGCGATAGAAGCGCATCCCACAGAAGGTCAAGTCCAGCTTCTCATCAAAAATAACGTGGCGTAGCTCGGCTGCGGTTGTGATGGTGCCGAAGGGCAATTTGGCGGAAAGTTGCTCATATACCCGACCCGCTTGGAGACCGTGCTGTACGTCGCCCTGGAAGCTCAGCTTGCAGCCGGTGGCCGACATGTCCAGCACTTTGCCTTCCAGGGGTTTTTTGATTGATTTACCGCTTAGTTCGACGGCGATAGGCTGCCCGCTCAATTGGGCTCGGTAAGCGTTACGCCGCTGATGATAAATGATCTGGCCGGGCAGCGGAGTCCAGTAGCAGCGTGCGTCGTCCAGTTCGCCAAGGTGCACGGCGTGCTCGTTATTCCAGGCGACGCGTACACCCTCGTAGTAGCCCTCGATCTGGAACGGCTCTCCGGCGGTCATCATTCTCTCACCGTCGTTCGGAATGAGTTCGTCTAAGGCAATCCAACCCTTTTCGCGGTTTATCTCGATCAGATAGGTCTGATAGCGCTGATTGCGTTCGGTGAAGCGAACCAATAACGGGATGCGGTTTTCCAGCAGCAATCGCAGGTTCGCATGGACCTCAACTGCGGTCTTAAGTATTTGAGGAGGCTGGGGACCTTCATCCTCAGCGAAGGGATTAGACACTTAGCTCTGCTCTCCGGCATGTAACGACGTCGGCTGCATGATAGCACTTTGCCTTTATCGGGCTGCGTGTGTTTCAAGCCTGGCTGAGCGGACGATGATTGGCGCTCCTGGCAGCAGCGCCGCGACGGTCGTAAAGGTCGGGTGCCTGGTTGGTGCCCTGCAGCACCTTCAGCATGCTTCCCACTGCATTCTGATTGGCGCGGATCAGCTTACCGTTGCGCTCGTTGGCGTTTCGGCAGGCTTCAAGAATTCCGTCGAGTTGCTCTGCCTGATCGACAATGTCCGTGCCGAGTGCCGAACTTGCGGCAAATGCCAACAGACCGCTCCTGTCGGCGCTTAGCTGTGCCGTGGCTAGCGTCTGGCTGCGAAGGGCACCATGTTGATTCAGTAGCGCAAGCAGCGCTTGTTTCTGTGTGAGCAGCTGTTCGAGCCTTGAGAGGTCGCGTTCAGCGAGCGCCTGGTATTCTGCATCGGTGAGCTCAAGAAGCTTCCGGGCGGTGCCGATATCTTCGACGAGCTGCTGAAGCAATTCAGTGTCTTGCATAGTGGCCTCTAACGCGTTGACGCTTGGCTACCTTAACTGCCAAAACTCAACGCTGGCTTTCGAACGCCAGTAGCTTCGATGCTACTCGCTGACTATCTACCTGATAACTGCCATCGGCGATGGCCTGCTTGATCTGAGCTACACGTTCTTGGTCAACGACGGGCTGCTGATTCAGTTTCTCCGACGTCTGCTGAAGGCGCTGTGCTTCGGGACTCAGCTGGACGCTTTCGCCGGATACCGATGCGCTGCCAGTACTCTTCGCTGCATCGGTAGGCGTTTGCTGAACTCCGGGGCGTTCGGTGTTTTGGACGTTGGGGCTGCGTCCGCTAGTGGGTGAATTGACGGCGCTGTTGGGCCGGTTGAAATCGATAGCCATGATCGAAACCTCGAATAAGTCAGGACGCTTGCCTGCTTTTCGGCAATGCCTCAGAAAACTTTAGCTTTTTTTGCAGATGGCGGCGGCGTCGATCTCATCTCCGCTACATATCAACTTCCACCTGGCCGGGACCGACGACGCGGGCCTTGATCGTTCGCCCGGATCGCTGGTTTTTGACCCGAATCTGGGTACCGAGTGCGCCATCGGACAATGCTTCTCCAGGCATTCTCACATTTATCGTTGAATTTTTCGCGCTGATTACTACCTGATCGCCTTTACGAACGACCTCGGCAGCAGAAATGTACGTAGGGGCAAGCACCTGGTCCGGGAGGGCACTACGGGTGATCTTGTTGCCCAGCACCTGATCGAATGCTGTCAAGTAGCCTTGAGTCAGTACGCTGACGTCACGCTCGGCAAGTGCAACATCGGCCTGTTCCACAACGCTCTCACGGGCCAGCGGGCGCCGGGCGACAATAACCTCGCGGAACAAATGGACCTGTGCCGGGACGAAAACGGACCAGGGGGCGGCACCTTCGCAACTGACTCGCAATGTGGTGCGGCCGATCGGCTGCGCGGGGCTTTCGAGCTTGACCGTCAGAGGACGATCACAGGCCGCCAGGCGCAGGCGTGGATCGAGCCTGTTGATCTCGATCTCGTGGCGCGCTCGAATTTGGCTACGCTGCAAATAGTCGGTTACTTCCCGCTCAAGAAATTCGCGGGTCGCGTCGATAAGCTGTTCAGGTCGTGTCACGCTCGCTGAGACAGCAAACTGGCTCAGCCCGCATAAAACCGATAGCAGGATCGCTCGGAAAAGCGTATTGCATGGACGCCGGAAAAAAGTCATCTGTTTGCTCATGACATGAGAGAAGCAAGGGACGTGCCGTTAGTCCAAGCTTTCATGGCATCTGAACGTCCATTTTGCGCGCAAGAGGAAACTGGCATGGCCGGTGTATTGGATTCGGTTAACCAGCGTACCCAGCTGGTCGGGCAAAATCGCCTGGAGCTGCTGCTATTCCGTCTGGATGACAAGCAGCTCTATGGCATCAACGTATTCAAGGTCAAAGAGGTCCTGCAGTGCCCTCGGTTGACCGTCATGCCTCGGTCGAGTCCAGTCGTTCGTGGAGTCGCAAACATACGGGGCAATACGCTATCGATCCTCGATCTGTCCCTGGCCACCGGAAAACCGGCGCTACAGGATCTATCCAATAGCTTCGCCATCATTGTCGAGTACAACACCAAAGTGCTTGGCTTTCTGGTGCGTTCCGTCGAACGGATCGTCAACATGAACTGGGAGGCTATCCTGCCGCCTCCGAAGGGTGTTGGGCATGATCATTATTTGACAGCCGTGACCCACGTGGACGGTCAGATGGTCGAGATCATCGATGTCGAAAAGGTCCTGGCCGAGGTAGCGCCTGTATCCGAGCAACTGTCGGTAGGCATTGCGGATGAGGAAACCAGTAGCAAGGCGTCCGTTAGCCGGGTTCTGGTCGTCGATGACTCTTCTGTTGCGCGAAAACAGGTTATTCGTTGTCTACAGAATCTGGGAATCGAGGTAGTGGCGCAGAACGATGGTCGTCAGGCGTTGAACTATCTGAGAAAGCTCGTTGAGGGCGGTAAGAAGCCATCCAAGGAATTCGTGATGATGATTTCCGACATCGAGATGCCGGAGATGGATGGCTACACGCTGACGACCGAGGTGCGGCAGGATCCGTCTATGCGTGATATGCATATTCTGCTGCATACTTCGCTTTCCGGCGTGTTCAACCAGAGCATGGTCAAGCGAGTCGGTGCAGATGATTTTCTTGCCAAATTTCAGGCGGACGATCTGGCCAATCGAGTGATAGAACGGATCCGGACTACGGATAACAATTGAGGCATCGTCCTCTCAATACGACTGGTGGGCATTATTAGTGTCAGGTGATCCGGATTTTGATCAGTTCCGAGTATTCCTAGAGAAGACTTGCGGCATCCTGCTCGGCGGAAATAAGCAGTATCTAGTATCCAGCAGGCTGAATAAGTTGATGGAGCAGCAAGGGCTCAAGAGTCTGGGAGAGCTGGTCAGGAAGATTCAGGCCCAGCCACGTAGCGGTTTGCGCGAGCAGGTCGTGGATGCGATGACGACCAACGAAACGCTATGGTTTCGCGACACCTATCCGTTCGAGGTGCTCAAAAACCGTATTCTGTCGGAGTTGCTGAAAGGCGCTCCAGGTCAGCGCTTGCGGATATGGTCAGCGGCCTGTTCATCGGGGCAGGAGCCTTACTCGTTGTCGATGTCCATCGATGAATATGAGCGCAGCAGTCCTAGCCAACCGAAGCCTGCGGTACAAATAGTGGCCACCGAATTGTCGGGGGCCATGCTTGCCGCATCCAAAGCGGCAGAATATGACAGCCTTGCTATTGCTCGAGGCTTATCAAGCGAGCGGCTGCAGCGCTATTTTGATGTCAAGACGCCTGGGCGCTGGGTGGTCAAGCCTGCTATTCGCAGTCGCGTCGAGTTTCGTGTACAGAACCTGCTCGACAGTTACGCAGTGCTGGGAAAATTCGACGTGGTGTTCTGTCGCAACGTCCTCATTTATTTTTCCGCCGATGTGAAGAAGGACATTCTCAAGCGTATCCACGCGACTTTGAAACCAGGCGGCTACCTGTTCCTGGGGGCATCCGAGGCGCTGAACGGCTTGCCCGAGCTGTACCAGATGATTCAGTGCAGCCCAGGCATCATCTATAAAGCGAAGTAGCGCTCCAGTCGCCTAGCGACTGCGCGACGACGCGGCAGAAATCTGTCGGTTACGAGTGACTAAGCGGCAAAAGCCTGGAAAGGGCTTGCCGCTTTTGACGCATTGCTTGTAACGGTCTCAAGTAAACTTCTTATAAATCAATAGATTGAGTATGTGGCACGGCCTTTGCTGGTGGTTTGCTAGGCAGACTTGTATCCGGCAGAGGGCCAGATCATGAGCATCAGTTTCGATAAAGCACTGGGAATCCACGAAAAGGCGCTCGGCTTTCGCGCGCAGCGTGCCGAGGTGTTGGCCAACAATATCGCCAACGCCGATACGCCGAATTACAAAGCACGCGACCTAGACTTCAGCGCCGTCCTCGCCGCACAGAACAGTAAAAATCAGGGTGGGTTTGGGGTCGCCGTTACCAGCAGCAAGCATATCGCTGCCGAAGGTATGGAGATCGCTGATCCGGGGCTGCGATTCCGCACACCTGCTCACGCATCGCTGGACCAGAACACCGTCGATGCTCAGGTCGAGCAGGCCGCCTACGCCGAGAACGCCATCGACTTTCAAGCCAGCTTCACCTTGCTCAACGGTAAGTTCAGGGGGCTTATGAGCGCCCTGCGCGGCGAATAAAAGGAGCGAAACCTATGTCCCTTAGCAGCGTATTCAATATTGCCGGCAGCGGCATGAGCGCCCAGAGCACTCGCCTTAACACTATTTCCAGCAATATCGCCAACGCCGAGACGGTGTCGTCCAGTGTCGACCAGACCTATCGTGCGCGTCATCCGGTATTCGCCACCCTGTTGCAGCAGGCCAACGGCTCGCCAAGTGAGTCGTTGTTCTCCGAGCAAGACCAGGCAGGTGCCGGTGTTCAGGTGCTCGGTGTGGTGGAAGACCAGAGTGAGCTGCAGGCGCGCTACGAACCCAACCATCCGGCGGCGAACGAGGAAGGCTATGTCTACTACCCGAACGTCAACGTGGTGGAAGAAATGGCCGACATGATTTCGGCCAGTCGCTCGTTCCAGACCAATGCCGAGCTGATGAACACGGCCAAGACCATGCTGCAGAAAGTACTGACCCTGGGCCAGTAACCCTTACGAGAGATTGCCATGAGCACAACAGGCGGCGTTGGCGGTACCGGTTCGGTACTCGACCAATATCAGATCAAGGATCGCGAAGTAAAAAGCAACGATCTCGGCAAGAACGAGTTTCTCGAATTGCTGGTGACTCAGTTGAACAACCAGAACCCGCTGGAGCCGCAGGAAAATGGCGAGTTCATTGCTCAGTTGGCGCAATTCAGCACGGTAGAAGGGGTTGAGAAGCTGAACTCGAGCATGGAAACCATGTTGTCGGGATATCAGTCATCCCAGGCGCTACAGGCCTCCTCACTGGTTGGCCGCAAGGTGATCGTTCCGACAGACAAGGCGGTGGTCGACACCAGCGAAACCTTCAAGGCCAGCCTGGTATTGCCCACGACCAGCAGCAACGTATCGGTCAACGTTTATGACAGCTCCGGGACGGTAGTGAACCGGATCAACATGGGCCAGCAGGAAGCGGGCAACGTTTCGTTCATGTGGGACGGCAAGGATTCGAGCGGCAAAACCTTGCCGCCGGGAACCTACCGATTCGAAGCACAAGCCACCTATCAAGGCGAAACCAAGGGGTTGTACACCTTGCTTCCCGCCAACGTAGACAGCGTCACGCTCGGACAGAACGGAGGTGAGCTGATGCTCAACCTCGCCGGTATCGGCAGTATCGGCCTGTCTAAAGTTCAGGTTATCGGTCAGTAACTACCGGCGCGTCCGGTAACAGGAGCAATTCATGTCGTTCAATATCGGCCTCAGCGGCATGCGTGCCGCCAGCAAAGATCTTAATGTCACGGGTAACAACATCGCCAACGCCGGTACGGCGGGCTTCAAGCAATCGCGCGCCGAGTTCGCCGATGTCTATGCCTCGTCTGTGCTCGGCACAGGTAAAAATCCTCAGGGTAGCGGTGTCCTGCTGGCGAACGTTTCGCAGCAGTTCAATCAGGGCAATATCAACTACACGCAAAACGCGCTGGATCTGGCCATCAATGGCAACGGCTTCTTCCAGGTCAGCAACAACGGTGCATTGAGCTATACCCGCGCCGGCTATTTTGGTACCGACAAGGAAGGCAATCTGGTCGATAACTTCGGCTACAACTTGCAGGGCTATTCGGTTGATGGCAACGGTAATATCCAGACGGGTCAAGTGAGCGACTTGAAAATCCAGACCGCCAGTCAGGAGCCGAAGGCGACGACGAAGATCACCCAGGGGTTCAACCTCAATTCGACCAATACCGAGCCGGTCAACACCCCGTTCGATCCAGCCGACCCGCTGAGCTACAACTCATCGACGTCGACAAACATCTATGACGAGCAGGGTAATGCGCACGTCATGACGCAGTATTTTGTCAAAACCGGTACTGCCAACACCTGGCAGATGAACGTGCTAATAGATGGGCGGAATCCCGCTGATCCGGTGAACAGCACTGCACCTAGCACAACAACGCTTGCCTTCAGCCCTTCGGGAAGTCTTGTCAACCCGGCCAGCGGTAGCACCGCGATAGCTGGGTGGCAGCCTGCTGTCCAGAACACTGACGGGACATGGTCCTTGAATAACGCGGCGCCAGCTGCTGGGTTGGACATGGCGCTCGACATGCGGGGTTCGACCCAATACGCCAGCGCATTCGCAGTCAACAGCGTAAGCCAGGATGGTTACACCACCGGTGAGCTGGCCGGCCTAGAAATCAGCGAGAGTGGGGAGATTTTTGCTCGCTATACCAATGGTCAGTCCAAAGTGCAGGGGCAGATCATTCTGGCTAACTTCGCCAACGTTCAGGGTTTGACCCCGGTCGGCAAGACGCAATGGGTGCAGTCATTCGAATCTGGCGAGCCGGTACGCAATCCGCCTGGCAGCGGTACGCTGGGTTCGTTGCAGGCCGGTGCGCTGGAAGATTCCAACGTCGAACTGTCGGACCAGCTGGTCAACTTGATCGTTGCGCAGCGCAACTATCAGGCGAACGCCAAAACCATTGAAACCGAGAGTGCGATCACTCAGACGATCATCAATCTACGCTAACGGTTTTGCTATATGGGTCGAGGTGGCGGGAAACTGCCGCCTCGCTTTTCCAAGGTCCTTCGGGGCCTTTTTTTATATAGAAAATTTATTGTTTTTCAATTACTTACTTATCGTTCGTGCGGTTGGCATGTGTCTTGCTGAGTCTCTATGTGCAGATTCAATTAGCGTCAATTCGTGTGTTACGGAGGTTCCATGGACAAGATGCTTTATGTAGCAATGACGGGGGCGAGCCAGAACGCTCGCGCCCAACAGGCACATGCCAACAACCTGGCAAACATCTCGACTACGGGCTTCCGACGCGACTTCGAACAGGCGCGCTCGATGCAGGTTTTTGGTGACAGTTTTCCAGCGCGTGTTTATGCGATGTCGGAGCGTCCGGGAACGGACTTTAGTGCCGGCACGCTGCAAGAAACCGGTCGAGACCTTGATGTGGCGGTCGAAGGCGACGGCTGGATCGCGGTGCAGGCACCGGATGGTAGTGAGGCCTATGCCCGCACTGGCAGTCTGAATATCGACACCCTCGGCATGCTCAGGACCGGCGACGGTTTGCCGGTGCTCGGCAATGCTGGGCCGATTGCCGTGCCGCCGGAAGAGAAAGTGGAAATCGGCGCCGATGGGTCCATCAGTATCCGAGCGCTTGGCGAGGATCCGAACGTGGTGGTGACGGTCGACCGCCTCAAGCTGGTCAACCCCGATCCGAAGCAGTTGCAGAAGGGTACCGACGGGCTTATCCGGATGAAGGATGGCCAGCCCGTCGAGGCCGACGCTGCGGTCCGTGTGACTTCGGGCTTTCTCGAGGCCAGTAACGTCAATGCGGTGGCAGAGATGACGTCCATGCTGGCGTTGTCCCGGCAGTTCGAGCTTCACGTGAAAATGATGCGCACCGCCGAAGAAGATGGCGCCGCTGCGGCCCGAGTCTTGCAAATCAGCTAGTAACTAACGCGTCGCGCCCGAAAACCGGCGTACGAGGAGAAGAACATGCTTCCAGCACTGTGGGTGAGTAAGACGGGTTTGTCCGCCCAGGACATGAACCTGACCACCATTTCCAACAACCTGGCCAACGTATCCACCACGGGCTTCAAGAAAGACCGCGCCGAATTCCAGGACCTGCTGTACCAGATCCGCCGCCAGCCCGGCGGGCAATCCTCGCAGGACAGCGAGCTGCCTTCTGGTCTTCAGCTGGGTACCGGTGTGCGAATCGTCGGTACGCAGAAGCAGTTCACCGCTGGCAGCCTGCAGACCACCGAGCAGCCGCTCGACATGGCAATCAACGGCCGTGGCTTCTTTCAGGTGCTGCTGCCCGACGGCACCGTTTCTTATTCCCGTGACGGCAGTTTCCATCTGAACGCCGAAGGCCAGATCGTAACCTCCAACGGTTATGCCCTGGAGCCGGCCATCGTCGTGCCGCCGGAAACCCAGACATTCACCGTAGGCGAGGATGGCACCGTGTCGGTGACCACGCTCGGCAACCCGGCGCCGCAGATTATCGGCAATCTGCAGACCGCTGACTTCGTCAACCCGGCCGGCCTGCAGGCCATGGGCAGCAACCTGTTCCTGGAAACGGCTGCCAGTGGCGCGCCGCAGGTCAGCACGCCCGGTCTCAATGGATTGGGCACGGTCCTGCAAAACACATTGGAAAACTCCAACGTCAGCGTCGTCGAGGAGTTGGTGAACATGATCACCACTCAGCGCGCCTACGAGATGAATTCGAAAGTCATCTCCACGGCCGATCAGATGCTGTCTTTCGTTACCCAGCAGCTGTAACAGCTGTCAGCCGCTGGATTGAGGTGAATATGCGCCGCTTGTTGTCCGTCCTTCCCCTAGTGCCCGCCGTGATCCTGTCCGGCTGCATGGCGCCTGCGCCCAAGCCCAATGATCCTTACTACGCGCCGGTGCTGCCGCGCACGCCGCTGCCGGCCGCGCAGAACAATGGTGCGATCTATCAGGCGGGTTTCGAGACCAATCTCTACGACGATCGGAAGGCCTATCGGGTTGGCGACATCATCACCATCACGCTCAATGAAAGGACGCAGGCGAGCAAGAACTCCAACTCGAAGATATCCAAGGACAGCAGCGCCAATATCGGACTCGGATCGCTGTTCGGCGGCGCCGTTTCGATGGCCAATCCGTTGACAGGAAACAGCATGAGCCTCGGTGCCGAGTACGAAGCGGCGCGTGACACCTCCGGTTCCGGCCAGGCGGGGCAGAGCAATAGCCTGTCCGGCTCGATCACCGTGACTGTCTCGGACGTGCTGCCCAACGGCATCCTGGCGATCCGCGGCGAGAAATGGATGACGCTCAATACCGGCGATGAGCTGGTGCGCATTGCCGGCCTGGTGCGTTCGGACGATATCGCCACCGACAACACCGTACCTTCGACCCGTATAGCCGATGCGCGCATCACCTATTCCGGCACTGGCGCCTTCGCCGATGCCAGCCAGCCAGGTTGGTTGGATCGTTTCTTCATCAGCCCGTTGTGGCCGTTCTAAGCAGGTGCCGGCAATGAAACTGTTCAGCTCGATCGTAGTTGCCTTGCTGTGCCTGGTCGCCATTCCGGCGCAAGCCGAGCGGCTCAAGGACATCGCTACCATTCAGGGCGTGCGTAGCAACCAGTTGATCGGCTACGGCCTGGTGGTCGGCCTCAATGGCAGCGGCGACCAGACCACCCAGACGCCGTTCACGGTGCAGACCTTCAATAACATGATGGCGCAGTTCGGCATCAAGGTACCGGCGGGTGGCAACGTGCAGCTGAAGAACGTGGCGGCCGTGTCGATCCATGCCGATCTGCCACCCTTCGCCAAGCCTGGACAGACCATCGATATCACCGTTTCGTCGATCGGTAATGCCAAGAGCCTGCGTGGCGGTAGCCTGCTGATGGCGCCGCTGAAAGGTATCGACGGCAACGTTTACGCCATCGCCCAGGGCAACCTCGTGGTGGGCGGCTTCGATGCGGGCGGTGCGGACGGTTCGCGGATTACCGTCAATATTCCGTCTGCCGGCCGTATTCCCGGTGGCGCGACGGTCGAGCGGCCGGTGCCGAGCGCATTCAATCAGGGCACGACCCTGACAATGAACCTCAACCGCCCGGACTTCACCACGGCCAAGAACATCGTCGACCACATCAATGAGCTGCTTGGCCCGGGCGTGGCCCAGGCGCTGGATGGCGGCTCGATCAGCATTACCGCGCCTCTGGACCCGAGCCAGCGCGTCGATTACCTGTCGATCCTGGAAAACCTCGAAGTCGACGTTGGTCAGGCGGTGGCCAAAGTGATCATCAACTCGCGTACCGGCACCATCGTGATCGGCCAGAACGTCCGTGTGCAGCCAGCCGCCGTAACCCATGGCAGCCTGACGGTAACCATTTCCGAAGATCCGCAAGTCAGCCAACCGAACCCGCTGTCGGACGGGCAGACGGTGGTCGTGCCCAACTCCAAGGTGAAGGCGGAGCAGGAAGCCAAGCCGATGTTCAAGTTCGGCCCGGGCACCACGCTGGATGAAATCGTTCGAGCGGTGAATCAGGTGGGCGCTGCGCCCAGTGACCTGATGGCTATCCTCGAAGCCCTCAAGCAAGCCGGCGCGTTGCAAGCCGACCTGATCGTGATCTGAGGACGAACCGATGGAAAATCGACTGGGACTCGGGCGGCGTACGCCTGACAGTGGCAGCTACTCCGACCTGAACCGCCTGAACCAGCTCAAGGTAGGTAAGGATCGTGACGGCGCAGAGAACGTGCGCAAGGTCGCGCAGGAGTTCGAGTCCCTGTTCATGAACGAGATGCTCAAGTCGATGCGTTCGGCCACCGAGGTCATGGCGCAAGACAATCCGCTCAACAGTCAGGCCAGCAAGCAGTACCAGGACATGCACGACCAACAGCTATCGGTCACGCTGTCCAAAGAGGGCGGTGGCATCGGGCTCGCCGACGTGCTGGTCCGCCAGTTGGCCAAGCAGCAGGCGCCGAGCGAGAAGCCGAATCCTTTCGCTCAGGTGGCACAGACCGAGGGTGCGAAGTGGTCGAGCAACCCCAACTCGAAGATTGCTGCGGTGGATCCGACGCGCAACGATTCCCAGCTGCTCAACCAGCGTCGTCTGGCGCTGCCGGGCCGTCTGGCCGAGCGTGCAGCGGTTGAAGTTGCAGCCACGAACTCCCAGGCCGAACAGCCCAACCAGAGCGGCGGCGTCCAGCCGCTGGTCAACCTCGACTGGAAGCCGGCCACTGCATTCGCCGCCCCCAAAGACGCGCCGTTGACCATCAACGGCGTTGAGACGACAGCCCCGAGCGCACCGAGCAAGACGCGTTTCAGCTCACCTGCCGAGTTCATCGCAACCATGCTGCCGATGGCGGAAAAGGCGGCCAAGCGTCTCGGTGTCGAGCCACGTTTTCTTGTTGCGCAAGCTGCGCTGGAAACCGGCTGGGGTAAGTCGATGATCAAGCAGACGGACGGCACCAACAGTCACAACCTGTTCGGTATCAAGGCTACGGGTTGGAAAGGTGAGTCCGCGACTGTAACTACGACCGAGTATGTCAACGGCAAGGCAACCAAGCAGGTAGCAGGCTTCCGTGCATATGACTCGTTCGAGCACAGCTTCAATGATTACGTCCGGCTGCTGGAAAGCAACGATCGTTACAAGCCAGCCATTCAGGTGGCTAGCGTGTCAGGTGATTCGGAGCGTTTCGTTAAAGAGTTACAGCGAGCCGGTTACGCGACCGACCCGCAATATGCGCGCAAGATCAACCAGATCGCCCGCAAAGTACAGACATACCAGACAATAGCCGACGCGAGTTCGGCCCCTGCGGTACGGACTAGAGGCTAACCATGGCTGACCTACTGAATATTGGCTTGTCGGGCCTGAGCGCGAGCAAGAGCCAGCTGTCGATTACCGGCCACAACATCAGCAACGTCAACACGCCCGGCTACAGCCGCCAGGATGCGTCCCAGGCAACCCGCACACCGCAATTCAGCGGTGCCGGGTACGTGGGCTCGGGTACGACACTGGTGGAAATTCGCCGGACATACAGCGAGTTTCTGACCAGCCAGCTGCGCAGCAGCACCTCCTTGAGCAGCGACGTCGAATCCTACAAGAGCCAGATCGATCAGCTCGACTCCTTGCTGGCGGGAAGCACCACCGGGATTACGCCTTCGCTACAGAAGTTTTTCTCCGCATTGCAAACGGCGGCGGAGGACCCTTCCAACATTCCCGCGCGCCAGTTGGTGCTGGCTGAAGCGGAAGGGTTGGCGCGCCGATTCAATACCGTTTCCGACCGCCTGACCGAGCAGAACAGCTTCACCAACAAGCAGATGTCGGCCGTCACCGATCAGATCAACCGGCTCGCGGGGAGCATCGGCAGCCTCAATCAGGCCATCGCGACCGCGTCGGCCAACGGCAAGCAACCCAACGACCTGCTCGATGCGCGGGACGAAGCCGTGCGCCAGCTCTCGACCTATATTGGCGTCACCGTAACGCCGCAGGATGACAACAGCTTCAATATCTCCGTTGGTACAGGCCAACCATTGGTCGTGGGAAACACGGTGAGCCGTTTGGAAGTGGTGCCGGGGCAAAGCGATCCCAACCGCTACGAAATCCAGTTTGTCAGCGGCAACTCGCGGCAGGGTATTACTTCGCAGATCTCCGGCGGTGAGCTCGGCGGGTTGATCCGTTATCGCGAGGAAGTGCTGGACTCGACGATGAACTCGCTCGGCAGGCTGGCGCTTGCGATAAGCGACCAGATCAATTCGCAGCAAACCCAAGGGCTCGATCTGAAAGGGCAGGTTGGAGCGGCCCTGTTCGGTGACTACAACGCACCCTCGCTGATGGGGTTGCGTGCTACAGCTTTCAGCAACAATACGTCGGCCGCCGACGCGTCATTGAGGATTACCGATACTGGTAACCTGGCGGTCAGTGATTATCGCCTGGAGTTCGACGGAACGAATTACTCGGCCAGGCGGCTGAGTGATAACGCGAGCATCAGCGTTACCCAGAATGCGGGCCCGCCTGCCTACCTGAGCTTTGCAGACAGCGCAGGGAAGGATCAGGGCTTTCAGGTCGCCATCAGCGGCACTCCCAATGCAGGCGACAAGTTCTCGCTACAACCGACCAGACGCGGCGCTACGGACATCAAAACGGTACTGGACCAGGCGGATCAGTTGGCATTCGCGGCGCCAGTGCGGGCGCAAAGCAATCTCCAGAACGCCGGTACAGGGCAAATCAGTCAGCCGGAGACTACCGAGACGGTAGACATGGCCGCGCTGAAAGCTGCGCTTCCGGGGGATATCACTTTGACCTATGCCGCCGGCAGCCCGCCGACCATCACCGGCACCGGCGTGACTCAGGTGAGCCCGGCCGTTTTCACTCCCGGGCAGACCAACGAGCTGGCGATTACCATCGACGGCCACAGTTTTACGTTCACGGTTAGCGGCCGCCCTCAGGACGGCGACACCTTTACGATCGGGTTCAACCAGAACGGCGTGTCGGATAACCGAAACGCCCTGAAAATGGTGGATCTTCAGACGAAGCAGACGATCGGGGTCGACCCGAGCGTGCCGGGTTCAGGGAAAAGTTTTACCGATGGCTATGGCGAACTCGTCGAGCGTGTCGGGACGCTGACGGCTCAGGCGCGAATGGACAGCGATGCGACCAGTGCGATTCTCAAGCAAGCCACCGATAATCGGGACTCGCTGTCGGCAGTCAATCTGGATGAAGAGGCGGCCAATCTGATCAAGTTCGAGCAGTACTACAACGCCTCTGCTCAGATCATTCAAGTTGCGCGCACCATGTTCGATACACTGATTAGCACCTTCAGGTAATAGGCCCGCCCATGCGCATCTCGACCTTGCAAGCCTTCAATAATGGCGTATCCGGCATCCAGCGAAACTATGCCAATGCGACGCGTACCCAGGAGCAGATCAGTACCGGGAACCGCATTCTTACTCCTGCGGACGATCCGGTTGCGTCAGTGCGCCTGCTTCAGCTCGAACAGCAGCAGAGTGTGCTGAGCCAGTACAACAGCAACCTGACGGCGGCGAAGAACAGCCTGACCCAGGAAGAAGTGACGCTGAACTCGGTCAACACTGTATTGCAGCGTGTTCGCGAGCTGGCCGTACAGGCGGGCAACGGCTCGCTCGATCCTCAGGATCGTAAGGCCATTGCGGCCGAGTTGGGTCAGCGCGAGGACGAGCTGCTGTCCTTGATGAATACGCGCAATGCGCGCGGTGAGTATCTATTCTCGGGCTTCCAAGGCAAAACCCAACCTTTCGTGCGGGCTGCCGACGGGTCCTATAGCTACGCGGGTGACGAAGGGCAGCGAAAGCTGCAGGTCGCCAGCTCGTTGAATATACCGATCAGTGATGACGGCAAGTCGATATTCGAGAACGTAACCAATGCGGGGCGTTTGCAGACAACATTCGATAGCACCCTCACACCAGGCTCGACACTGGGTGTCTCGGCTCCTTTGATTCAGGATGAAGTCGCTTTCGCCGGAAGCCCGTCGTTTCCTGCCGCAGGGGTGGGCATTCGATTCACCTCCGATACCGAATACGTCGTCTATGATCTCGCTGCTCCGCCGGCAGACCCGACCAATTTGTCCGATCCGCTGATTCTGGCGTCAGGCAAGATGGATAGTGATGCGGATCAGAGCGACAGCCTGGTGTTTCGTGGCGTCGCCTTGCAGCTAGATGGCGCTGCCGTTGGTGGTGAGAGCATCGAAGTCACCTTGACGCCCGACGCTAACAAGCAGGGCTTGCTTAACACCATTGCCAGTTTCAGAAAGGCCTTGGAAGATCCTGGAACAACCGGCGGCCAAGTGCGTGATGCTGTCGCCGTCACCTTGACCAATCTCGATCACGGCATGGTCAGCGTTGATGAGGCGCGCGGCAATATTGGGGCTCGTCTGAACGTCATCGAAACCACGCAAACCGACAACGAAGATGTGGCGCTGGTCAACAAGGGCGTTCAGGCCGAACTGCGTGAGCTGGACTACGCCGAGGCGCTGTCCCGACTGTCGATGCAGACGGTGGTGCTCGAAGCCGCGCAGCAGAGCTATGTGAAAATTGCCGGCCTGAGCTTGTTCAACGTTATGCGCTGAGCCGTCCAGCGGGAATGGTTCACAGAACAGTGGTCCCGATTTGACTTGCCCTCGTTGCGGCTTAGAGTGTCCTGGCGGCGCATGGAGTACCGCGCTGTTGCTAATCCAACACTCATAAGGAAGTGAACAATGATTAAGTCTTTTGTCTCCGCAACAATCTTCGCATTGCTCGCCAGCGTTTCCGTTGGCAGCTATGCCGCTAAAGCCGAGCCTGTCGACTCAACACAGGTTGCAGTAGCTCAGGTTGAGGCAATCAACCTCAATTCAGCCGATGCTGAAACTCTGACTCGAGAACTCAAAGGAATCGGCGCCACGAAGGCCAAGGCTATCGTCGCGTACCGAGAAGCCCATGGCCCGTTCGCCTCGGTTGAAGATCTGCTGGAGATCAAAGGAATCGGTGCTGCAACCTTGGAAAAGAACCGAGCCAAATTGAGCTTGCATTGATCGGAGGATTGCGTTCAGGGAAGCCGGTCTTATGACCGGCTTTTTCGTTCCTACGATGGGCATTGTCTCGATAGCGAACTCACCATAGGGAGCCAATTTCCCCGCCTCGAGACTTTCAATCGGACCTAGCCTGACCTGAACGCCAAGGGGCCGGCTGTTGTCCTTGTTAGAACGATCAGTCGGCTTTGTCCATCCCTTTTGAAGTCGAAATTGCCTTAAAAAAGCGTTGACATGTTACGGTTATGCACATTCTTGGTGCCGGAACCTGAGTGTTTCTCTGTTAGCGCTAAGCAATCTGCTGGACATTCTTAAGTTACTGATTTCAAAAGGTTTATGTTTGCTGAGCAAAAACCCATCGATCTGTTTGTAGGCCGCGCCAGACGGGGGTTTGAGCCAGTCATCCAGAATCTGTTCACAAGGTTATCCACAGGATCTGTGGATAATTGCGCAGCTCTTCTACGGCGCGGCTTTGAGGGGAGATATTCGGTGAAAGCACCTTGGAAATTCTTCAAATACTTCCCAATGGCGCAACGAGTGCTCGCTCGGGGAAGGTTACCGATGGTGCTTCTCGCCGTCGCCCGCAAGCGTTCGGCACGAGGCGGGCTCGTCAAGGGGCTTCGAGAGGATCTCGGCCTGCTGCAGGCCTTGTGCGTGGCCTGGTGGCGGGGAGAGTACAGGGCCATCAGCAGGCCTGCCTTAGTCGCTGTCGTGGCTGGATTGCTGTACTTCCTGACACCGATGGACGCTATCCCCGACTGGATTCCTGGCCTTGGTTTCGTCGACGATCTGGCGGTGCTGGCCTGGGTAATGCGTAAGTGGTCAGGCGAGTTGCAGGCATTTCGCGCCTGGAAGGACAGCCAGTCGGCGGATGTGCAAGCCGATATTGATCGCCTACCCTCGGCGGAAGAGCCCATGGCGGAAGGCGTCAGCCGAGCCCGCAGCGGTCGAGTATGACAGGCGGGGGTGTTCGGGATTAATCCTTTGGTGTGTAAGTTCGCCTCAGCTTTCACTCTTTAGTGCGGCTTGTTACGGCAAAAAATCGCTGCCGTGCTGTTAAGATCCGGTTTTATTCACGGGACAAAGGGCGGGGTAGCGGATGAGTGTCCAGGTCATCATGCGCGATGGTGTGCCAGAGTATGCCGTGCTGCCGTGGGACGAATATCAGGCTCTGCTGCTGAGTACGCGTAACCAGAACATGACGGTCGCGGCGGAAGCCGGGGCTGCGGTTGCATTGCCCAGGTTCAGCGAGCTGTCCTCATTGCGGGAAGCCAAGGGAGTGAACCAGGAAGCGCTGGCGCGCTCTGCGGGCATCAGTCCGGCTTATCTGGCGCTCATCGAAAGCGGCGACCGTGATCCCGGAGAGGCTATACGCCGCGCGCTGGCCCGCGCAATGGAGATCGAAGGATGGCAGCCGGAAGCTTGAGAGACACCGCGGCGTCGATTCGCATCAGCCGTCCTCATTGGCAGGCGCTGCTGGATGAGTTGAGCGAAGCCCGACGCCAGCGGCATCTGGTGACCTACCGTGCCTTGGTCGAGCGACTTCAGCTCCCGGTGCCGGCCATGCAGACGTTGACGGCGGCGCTAGAGCATCTGGCAGCGCTGGATGCACGTGCTGATCGGCCGTTGCGTAGTGCATTGGTGATCAGTCAGGGCGCCAGTCGCTTGCCCAAAACGGGTTTTTTCGAATGCGCTACGCGTCTCGGGCGGTTTTCCGGTCCGGCAGACGGAGCTGCAGCCGCGTCCTGGCACGCTGGTGAGGTTGCGCGCGTATTCGAGTTCGATTACCCGGAGGCGCCGTGATGCTGCATAAGGTCCGAGCGCGAGGCGGTTATTGGATCGCCCGTAGACTGATGGGTACACGCTGGGCTGTACGGCAGCCGAAATTGTGGCGTTGGATGGAAGGCCAATTTTCTCGCATGGCCGCGATTGGGGACCCGAAGGCGCAGAGCTTTTACGGCCACATCCTACTGTTTCGAGGTCAGGGATTTGGCGCAAGGCAGGAAGGCATACGCTTGCTTCGCCTGGCTGCCCAGGGTGGCGACGCCAAGGCTGCATACCAGATGGGTATCGTCTGCCTTGGCGAGGACGCCACTCATGGTCCCGACGGCGCTCAGGCTGCTCATTGGTGGACGCTTGCAGTCGAGAGAGGGCATCCGCTCGCTGCGGCCCGTCTGGCCCAGCTGTATGCCGCTGGCGGCCATGGGCTGGCACCTGATAAGCAACAGGCTGAACGTTACAAGGCTCGCGCCGCCAAGCTCGGGCTCTGATTTCTCAGCCGCTGCCGTTGCGTGTCAATCGTGTACAGGCTGAACCCTGCTTCTTGCTTAGCTTGCCGCTTGGCTTCCGAGGCCAATGCGGCAAGACATGCCGCATCGAGTTCGGCGCCGCAACCTGGCTTCAGCTGGACGGCACCAACCGAGAGCGAAAGCAGGGGATAGCGTTGCTGACCACCTTGCCTTCCTTCAGCGATGAAGCATCCTTCAACAAGATGTTCATTGCGGTAGAACGATCGGCAACGCTGTTCGAATGCTTCGAACAATTGGCTAATTCTCGACGCCCACTCGTCTGATTTCATTACCAGCATGAAGTCGTCGCCGCCTATATGGCCGACGAAATCACAGCTCGAATCGATCTGCTCATCGAGGCAGTGGGCCAGACATAGCAGAACCTCATCTCCCTTGGCGTAACCGTAAAGATCATTGAAGGGCTTGAAATGATCGATATCCACGTAGCAGATCACAGCTTCCCGGCCCTGTCGTAACAGGCGTGTCAGGCATTGTTGAATCGGCACGTTGCCAGGCAGCAACGTCAGTGGGTTGGCATGGCGCGCTTGCTGGATCTTCATTTCAGTAATCAGTTTGAGCACGTCGATTACCCGGCCCAGCCCGTGATAGCGGCCATTGACGGTAATTACGAAGTCTTCGTCGATGCGCTGCCGGGCTCGACTGGTCAACAGTCGGCTGACTTGCTGCAAAGATTGGCCAAGCTCTACCGCGAGAAAGTCATCGCTCATCAACCTACTGATGGGTTTGCGCGCCAGCAGGTCGGTCGCAAACGGCTTGAGCAGGGCGTCGGACAGCAGGCTTCGATGAACGATGCCGACGGGTATATCCATCGCATCGAGCACCGCGACGGAGTTCAGATTCGCCTGCAGGCGGAACAGTTCCAGCACATGCCCAACCGGATGAGAGGCAATGACCGCGGATTGCTTCAGCACCAGCGGGGTCAGGTCGGGATGCTCCTCGTTGGGTGTTTCGTCGCGATTGCCGTTGCTTGGCAGAAGCACGGTTGCGTCGATGTTGGGTTCTTCTTCCGGGCGTCCCAGCAAATAGCCCTGAACAAGGTCGATGCCCATGTCCGAGAGGATTCGGAGTTCTTCGCTCAGCTCGATGCCTTCTGCGATGACCTGCGCTCGCGAGGCTCGTGCGATTTTCATGATCGACTCGACGAACTCACGTTTGATCGCGTCCCGGTGAATGCCGTCGATGAAGTAGCGGTCGATTTTCACATAGTCGGGGCGTAGCTCAGACCACATGCGCAGGCCGGAGTAGCCGGCGCCAAGGTCATCCAGCGCGATTGAAAAGCCCATGTCGCGATAGTGGTGCAAGGCGGCATCGAGTAGCTCGAAGTCATCCGTCGGGGTCTGTTCCGTCAGTTCGATCACGACCCGGTCGGCTGAGATTCGGTACTTGTGCAACAGCTCCAGCGTACGGCCCGGCTTGTGGGTTACGTCCAGCAAGGTTTCCGGCGAGACATTGAGAAAAAGTTTGCCTTGCAGCTGCTGCTGACTGTAGCGGCGGCAAGCACTTTCACGACAGGTCATCTCGAGCTCGTTGAGCCGCCCCGCGTGTCGGGCGGCGGCGAGCAGGTTGATAGGGGAGTGCAGCGGGGTATTGGAGGGGCCGCGTGTCAGTGCTTCGTAGCCAAGTATGCGCCGTTCGGAAAGCGAAAGGATGGGCTGAAAGAGGCTGGTGATGTCGCCGTGAGCGAGGATGTTATCCAGCGTGCTCAACTGCTCGGTGACGGTCATGGTGATCCCGTGATGGCCAAAAATGCGAAGGGCCGCACAAGTGGCGGCCCTTCGCATTTCACGACTCTATGATGTCATTTTGATGACATTCGGACGGCTAGCGCTCGACGGAGTTATTCTTGGCCATCACGTCCTGCAGGCCCAGGTAGTCCAGCAGGATTCTGCCGCTTTCAGACAGGTAGGCATCATCCTCGGGTTTGATCTTCTTGTCTTCGATATGCGGCGTCGTTTCGTCTTCCCTTTCGAGCTTAGTCAGCGGTTCCTCGCCCTTGGCCTTTCGCAGCGTATTCTCCAGCGCTAGCTGGCGGTTCTCGATACGTTCCTGCTGCGCCCGGCGCTTCTCCTCGTTGAGGCTGATGGTCGTCTCGTGAGTAAGCTCCTGGGCCAGGGCGAGGCGATCTCGGGTGAAAACGAAATCGGGATTTTCGCTGGTTCGCCCTTCGTGACGGGCTTTGAGTTCGGCGAGGAATGGCTTGAATGGGTTCATGTCAGGGTTGATCGCAGCACGAATGCTGTCCCAGGGCATGGCTTCAGGCAGCGCGCTCTCGCCGATTTCCTTGGTGTCGACTTCGGCTGGATAGGAGATATCCGGAATCACACCCTGGTGCTGAGTACTCTGGCCGGACACCCGGTAGAACTTCGCCAGTGTGAGTTTGAGCTCGCCATGATTGAGCGGCTGGACGGTCTGCACGGTGCCCTTGCCGAAGGTTTGGCCGCCGACGATGAGCGCTCGGTGGTAATCCTGCATCGCGCCGGCGAAGATCTCCGACGCCGATGCCGATAGACGATTGACCAGCACGGCCAGCGGTCCTTTATAGAACGCCCCCACCTGTTCGTCGGCAAGCACGTCGACGCGCCCGTCGCTGTTGCGAACCAGTACCGTCGGGCCCTGATCGATGAACAGGCCAGTCAGCTCCGTAGCTTCCTGAAGCGAACCACCACCGTTGTTGCGCAGGTCGATGACGACGCCATCGACCTTCTCCTGCTGCAGCTCCGTCAGCAGCTTCTTCACGTCCCGGGTGGTGCTCTTGTAGTTCTTGTCGCCGGCGCGAAGGGCCTTGAAGTCCAGGTAGAAGGCAGGCACCTCGATGACCCCGAGCTTGTAGTCGCGACCGTTCTGATTGAGGTGGAGCACGGATTTCTTGGCTGCCTGCTCCTCAAGCTTGACCGCTTCACGAGTAATGGCGACGACCTTGCTGCTCTGGTCGTTGGGCGCGTTGCTTGCTGGTACGACCTCGAGGCGAACGACTGAACCTTTCGGACCGCGGATCAGTTTGACGACCTCGTCGAGGCGCCAGCCGATCACGTCGACCATTTCCTCGTCGCCTTGGCCTACGCCGACGATTTTGTCCGCGGGGGCGATCTGCTTGCTCTTCTCGGCGGGGCCGGCGGGAACCAGTCGTACCACCTTGACGTACTCATTGTCGCTTTGCAGCACGGCACCAATGCCTTCCAGGGAAAGGCTCATGTTGATGTCGAAGTTTTCCGCATTGTCGGGCGACAGGTATTGGGTGTGCGGATCGTAGGATTGCGCGAAGGCATTGATATAGGCCTGGAAGACGTCTTCGCCACGGGTCTGCTCAAGACGCGACAGCTGGTTCTTGTAGCGCTTGGTCAGCAGCTCCGTGATCGCCTTTGGCTCCTTACCGGCTATCTTCAGTCGCAACACCTCATCCTTGACGCGTTTACGCCAGAGATCATCCAGCTCTTTCTCGTCCTTGGGCCAGGCGGCGTTCTCGCGATCGACCAGCAATTCTTCGTCGAGTGTGAAGTCGAAGCTGTCCACCCCTTTTTCCAGCAGGCTCAGCGCGTATTGAAGCCGGCTCTGCAGGCGCTCAAGGTGAACCTTGTAGATCGCGAAGCCGGGCTCGAGGTTGCCGTTTTTAAGGAAGTTGTCGAATTCGTTGCGCCAGGGTTCGAACTCGGCCAGATCGCCTGCGGTGAAATAGCTGCGCGACGGATCGAGCATCTTGATGTAGCTGTCGAAAATCTTCGACGAGCGGGCGTCATTGAGGGGTGGCTTATTGTAATGATGGCGCTTGAGCAACTCGACGATGTTGAGGCTGGCAATTACCTGATCGCGGTCGGGCTGCAGGTAGTCCCAGTCGTGTCCGGCTGCCGGTTTGGCCTGGGCGATGCTGGCCTGAAGGCCGAGCAACAGGGCTAGAAAGCCCGTAGTCAATGATCGTTTCATTTCGAAGGAGCGACACGAGGCTGGGTAATAACGCATATTAGGCCATCAAATCAGGCGCCGGGGGCGGGATCCGCCCGGCGGAAAATAACAACAGCCCGGTGGAATCTGACGGGCTAGTACGCCGTGACAAAGAATCACATCAGGATGCCAGGGCGAGTCCCGCACAACACCACCATACCGATTTGGTTATCGATGGTTGGGGCGGGTGTATCGCTATGTGGCCTGAACAGAGAATTATCAGCGGCCTGCATTGCCAGAATAGCGGCCGAGCGGGCACAGGTCTGACCCACTATGGAGGCAGCAAGAAGGCATTGCAAGGCGTTGAGGGCCTGGGGGTGGATGAAGCGCACCGCTCCAAGCCGTGGCGATGGCAGGTAAGGGTCCGGGTCACGGCTGCAGTCCCTTGCGCCTGGGTTCCAGGCGCACACCACGACTGCTTCATGCAATCAAGGCAGCTCGGCGCTTGAATAGAACGCAGTGAGTACCTTGACCAGATGCGCCAGGTCCTGGCTGCCCGCTAACTCGCGAATCGAGTGCATACCAAAGGTCGGCAGGCCAATATCCACTGTGCGCACGCCAAGCTGACTGGCGGTGATAGGTCCGATGGTCGAACCGCACCCCATGTCGCTTCGGGTAACGAAGCTCTGAACCGACACCTCATTTTCCAAACAGAGATGACGGAAGAAACCAGCGGTTTCGCTGCTAGTGGCATAACGCTGATTGCTGTTGACCTTGATGACCGGCCCGGCATTGAGTTTCGGGCCGTGATTGCCGTCGTGTTTGTCGGCATAGTTGGGATGCACGGCGTGTGCATTGTCGGCAGAAATCAGCAATGAGCGGTTGATGCTGCGCTGGAAGGCCTCGCTTTCAGGCAGCACCCGACGCAATACCTGCTCGAGGAATGGCCCATCAGCACCGCACATCGACGCGGAGCCGACTTCTTCATGATCGGTACAGACCAGGATGCAAGTTTCTTCCGGGGCGGCCCGTAGCAGGGCCTGCAGCCCGGCGAAGCACGACAGCAGGTTGTCCAAACGGGCACCTGCGATGAAGTCGCCGTTCAGGCCGATGACGGCCGCGCTCTGGGTGTCGTAAAAACTCAGCTCGAAATCCAGTACCACGTCCGCTACCAGCCCATGCTCGCGGCTTAGCTGGTCGGCCAGCAAAGCACGAAAGTCCGGGCGGTCTTCGCTGGCGATCTGCGCCAGAATCGGTGGCAGCTCGTTCTGGGGGTTGATTGCCCAGCCTTGATTGGCGTCCCGGTTGAGGTGGATGGCGAGGCTGGGGATGATCGCGATCGGCAGTTTGAAATCGATCAGCTGGCTTTCGATTCGGCCGTCACGGCTATAGGTCACGCGTCCGGCCAGCGACAGGTCCCGATCGAACCAGGGCGCCAGCAGCGCACCCCCATACACTTCCACACCCAGCTGCCAGAAGCCCTGGCGCTGCAGCTCCGGCTGGGGTTTGACCCGCAGGCAGGGGCTGTCGGTGTGGGCACCGACCATGCGCATGCCGTGCTCGATGACCGATTTGCTGCCGAGTTGAAAGGCGATGATCGCGGAGTCGTTACGGGTCACGTAGTAGCGGCCACCTGGCTCGGTATGCCACGTCTCGCTTTCGTCCAACGACTTGTAACCGGCAGCCTGAAGGCCCCGCGCTAGGCTGCGGGTGGCATGAAACGGCGTTGGAGAAGCCTTGAGGTAATCGATCAGACCCTGGTTGAGTTCTTCGCGCATGACGAGCTCCTGACTGCAAGGCCAAGGAGTTTACCGTATTGACGGGGACTGACTCGATGGTCACTCACAACCGGGCGCGCGAATGCAGCATTTAAAAGGGAGCCGGGCAGTCGAAGCGCATGCGCTTACCCGTCTGGGGGTGGGTCAGGGCGAGCATGCTGGCGTGCAGGCAAAGCCGGTCATGGGCCGCCAACGCCTGCTCATGGGCGTACAGTCGATCGCCGAGCAGCGGATGGCCAATCGAAAGCATATGTACACGCAGCTGATGCGAGCGCCCAGTGATCGGTGTCAGTTCGACTCGGCTGTAGTGGCCGCAACGCTCGAGCACGCGCCAGTAAGTCAGGGCATGCTTACCCAGCTCATGGTCGACCACATGCCGCGGTTTGGTCGGCGGGTCGTAGCGCAGCGGCAGGTCGACGCTGCCGCTCTGCTGTTCGGGCTCGCCCCAGCACAGCGCGGTGTAGGTCTTTTCGGTTTCGCGGTCGTGAAATTGCCGCGACAGCTCGCGGTGACTATCGGCATCGCGCGCGAGCACGATCAGGCCGGAGGTTTCCCAGTCCAGGCGATGGACGATACGTGCCTCGGGGTAGCCGTTTTCCTGCAGGCGCGTCACCAGGCAGTCCTTGTTGTCATCGGCGCGACCGGGCACGGACAACAACAGGGTGGGTTTATTGATCACCAGCAGGGCGGCGTCCTGGTGGATCATCTGGATGTTGCTTAGGGGCATCTTGGGATTCCGCAAACGCAATCGGCGACCGAAGTCGCCGATAATTCTGCCGTGGCAAGCGAGCGGGCCTCTGCCCGCTCGATCAACGATCCGGCAGGGTGATGTTCAGCTCGAGGATCGAGCAGCTGCCCTGGTCTTCCAGGGCGACCTGGACCTGGTCGCTGTCGATGTTGACGTACTTGCGGATCACCTCGACCAACTCTTTCTGCAGGGCGGGAAGGTAGTCCGGCTGAGTCCTCTGGCCGCGCTCGTGGGCGACGATGATCTGCAGACGTTCCTTGGCGATGTTGGCGGGCGTTTCCTTCTTCTTGCGCTCACGAAAGAAGTCGAGAAGGTTCATTCGCGGCCTCCGAACAGTCGTTGCAGGAAGCCCTGCTTCTTCACGTCGAGGAAGCGATGATTCACTTCCTTGCCCAGCAGGCGATCTACCGCATCGCTGTAGGCCTGGCCAGCATCGCTTTGGTCGTCGAGGATCACCGGTACGCCCTGGTTGGATGCCTTCAGCACCGCCTGGGATTCCGGAATGACGCCGAGCAGACGGATCGACAGGATTTCCTCGACGTCTTCAACGCCGAGCATCTCGCCCTTGACTACGCGTTCGGGGTTGTAGCGGGTCAGCAGCAGGTGTTCCTTGATCGACTCTTCGCCGTTCTCGGCACGGCGGGACTTGCTGGCCAGTAGGCCCAGCATGCGGTCCGAGTCGCGAACCGAGGAAACTTCCGGGTTGGTCACGACAATGGCTTCGTCGGCGAAGTACATCGCCAGGTGTGCGCCTTTCTCGATGCCGGCCGGAGAGTCGCAGATGACGAATTCAAAGGTTTTGGCCAGCTCGTCGATCACTTTGCCAACGCCTTCGAGCGTCAGGGCGTCCTTGTCACGGGTCTGGCTGGCGGCCAGCACGTAGAGGTTTTCGAGGCGCTTGTCTTTGATCAGCGCCTGGGTCAGGGTAGCGTCGCCCTGAATGACGTTAACGAAGTCATACACCACACGGCGCTCGCAGCCCATGATCAGGTCCAGATTACGCAGGCCAACGTCGAAGTCGACGATGACGGTCTTGTGGCCGCGCAGAGCGAGGCCGGTACCGATGGCGGCGCTGGTAGTGGTTTTACCGACGCCACCCTTGCCGGAAGTGACTACGAGGATCTTGGCCAAGGTGATTCACCCTAAATATGGAAGTCGGGACCTTCAGCCGAGTCGGCGTCAGGAGGCCCGTTTTGGTGCTTGAAAATTCGCGGCAGTATCCGTTAAAGGCGGGTGATGTTCAACACGTCGCCGGATAGCTTCATCTGTACGGCTTCGGTCCACAGCGGATCGCGGCGCAAGTCTTCGGCAACCTTGTAATGACCAGCAATGGAAACCATTTCAGCGGCGAGCTGCTGACAGAATATTCGCGCATTGGTGTCGCCCTTGATGCCGGCCAGGGCACGCCCGCGTAGCGGACCGTACACATGGATGTTTCCATCGGCGAGAAGTTCCGCGCCCGGGCTGACGGCGGCCAGCACAATGAGATCGCCACCCTGGGCATAGACTTGCTGACCGCCGCGAATCGGTGTGGTCACCACGCGAGTGGGTCGATAAGTCGGTTCAGCCGGCTTGGATGGTTCGGCCGGGCTCTTGTTGGAGAGGTCGAGCTTACGTTCCTTGGCTCCGGACGGCGGCAGTATCGGCAGATCCAGCGCCGAAGCCGCCTCGACCACCTGCGGGTCGGCAGCTCGCAGCGCCAGCGTGCGCAGGCCGTGCTTGCGGCACAGTGCAATAAGCGCCGGAAGGTCGAGACCACACTCGGCGGGCAGCTTGTCCAGTGCGAGCACTAGAGGCGTGTTGTTAAAAAAATCCGGGGCCTGCGCGACCTTCACGGCCAATTGCCGATCGAGACGCTCCAGGTCGTTCTGCGTCAGCTCCAGGACGGTAATGGCAAGCATGCTGCCCTTGAGCTGGAATACGGGGGGCTGGTCAGGAGAATCGGCTTGGCTCATGGTCTGCCTGCTGCGGTAAATGGCGAGGACTTATAGCGGGGCAAACCGCTGCCTGCAAGTCTCGCCGGGCCGATCGGGTGGGCGCCATGCATCGAGACGCCGCCGCATACAGAGGCGATTTATCGCTAGAATGCGCGCTTTTACCGGTTCGAGCTTGCCAATGGATCGATCTCTTTTCCACGCATCCTTTCTCCATCCACGGTTTTGGTTGTTATGGCTAGGCCTGGGTCTGCTGTGGCTGGTGGTGCAGCTGCCGTATCGGGTTTTGCTGCTCCTGGGGCGTGGGCTCGGTGTCGTAATGTACCGAACTGCGCGCTCGAGACGGCATATCGCTCGGCGCAACCTGCAGCTGTGTTTTCCCGAGTTGAGCGACAAGGACCGGGAGCGGCTGCTACGCGAAAACTTCGCCTCGATGGGCATCGCCTTCTTCGAAATGGCCATGAGCTGGTGGTGGTCCAAGAATCGCTTGCAGAAGCTGGCGCAGGTAAAGGGTCTCGAACACTTGCAGCAGGCCCAGGCCGAGGGTCAGGGGGTGATTCTCATGGCGCTTCACTTCACTACGCTGGAGATCGGTGCGGCCTTGCTGAGCCAGCTGCACACGATCGATGGCATGTACCGTGAGCACAAGAATCCGGTATTCGATTTCGTGCAGCGGCGCGGGCGAGAGCGGCATAACCTGGACGCCAGCGCGATCGAGCGTGAGGACGTACGGGCGATGCTCAAGGTGTTACGGGCCGGCCGGGCGATCTGGTACGCGCCGGATCAGGATTACGGCCGCAAACAGAGCCTTTTCGTGCCCTGGTTCGGCATCAGCGCGGCAACCGTGACAGCGACGACCAAGTTCGCCCGCTTGGGTAAAGCGAGGGTCATTCCCTACACGCAGGAACGTCTTGCCGATGGCTCAGGCTACCGGCTGGTGATCCATCCGCCGCTGGTGGATTTTCCTGGTGAAAGCGAGGAAGCCGATTGCCTTCGCATCAACGAGTGGGTGGAAGACGCGGTACGGCAGCATCCTGAGCAATATCTCTGGGCGCATCGGCGCTTCAAGACCCGTCCCGCTGGCGAGCCGAGCCTTTACCGCAAACTGCCCAAAAAGCCGATTAGTCCGTAAGAACGCCGTCGCGAAAGTCACGCAGGGCCTGCTCGATCTCCTCGCGGCTGTTCATCACGAACGGGCCGTACTGAACGATCGGCTCGCCAAGGGGGCGTCCCGCCAGCAAGAGAACCTGGGCGCCAGCGCTGGACGCCAATTGCAGCTCGCCTTGATCGGATAGACGGGCCAGCTGGTTTTTGCCGAGCCGCTTCCCGGCCACCGAAATCTCACCGTCGAATACGTACAGCATCAACCGGTGGCCGTCGGGCAGCTGCGGCTCGATGCTGCTGCCGGCGGGGAGCCGCAAATCGAACAGCTGCGGTTCGGTATCGGGTCGTTGCACGGCGCCTGCCTGGTCGATGCCTTCGGCTCGAAACTGCCCGGCGATGATCACCGCTTCGATGCCGCTAGGCAGTGTTATGCGCGGAATTTCCGCGGGTGCGAAGTCGCGGTAATCCGGATCGCCCAGCTTGCTTTTCGACGGTAGGTTCAGCCACAGCTGGAAACCACGCATTGCGCCGCGCTCCTGCTGCGGCATCTCACTGTGGATTACGCCGCGTGCGGCCGTCATCCATTGCACGCCACCGCTTTCCAGCAGGCCGACATTGCCAAGGTGATCCTCGTGGCGCATGCGGCCTTCGATCATGTAGGTGATGGTTTCGAAACCTCGATGCGGATGCGGTGGGAATCCGGCGATGTATTCGTCGGGATTGTCCGAGCCGAATTCGTCGAGCATCAGAAAAGGATCGAATCGCTCTGGAGCGGCGCCGCCGAACAGACGGGTCAGACGGACACCGGCTCCGTCGGACGTCGCGCGGCCGCTGCTGATGGCAAGAATTTCACGTGTGGACATGGCAGGTCGCCCTCGTTGCGTATCGAGAGAAGCGTACTGCTGGCTGTTCGATCAAAGGGTGAGAATTTCCTGTGTTTGCTATCGAATAATCGGATCATTCCGTGATCTGCAGTTCCCGCGCGCGGGTATAGACGTAACGGACCTTTTCATACTCGAACGGAGAATTGAGCTGGCCGTAGCGAAGACTGGTGCTGTCGCGGAGATCGATCAGCCGCAGCGCGGTGAGGCCGAACTCGCCACCGCTGGCTTCGGCGTAGCTGAAATAGTCGACCTGCCGTTCGACGCCGAAGTCCATCGCCTGCCCGGCGGTATCGCGAAGATTGGACGGACCCAGCGCCGGTAGGATGAGGTAGGGCCCATGCGGAACGCCATAGAAGCCCAGTGTCTGGCCGAAATCTTCTTTGTAGCGGGGCAGTCCCATGCGGGTGGCCGGGTCCCAGATCCCCCCAACGCCAATGATCGTGTTGAACAGCAAGCGAGCGGTGGTGTTCATAGCACGCTTGCCCTTGAACTGCGCGACGCTGTTGAACAGCGTCGGTATCTCGCCGAGATTCCTGAAAAAGTTGTTGACTCCGGTGCGGACGACCCGCGGTGTGACATAGCGGTAGCCGCGCACCACCGGCAGCATCACCCACTGATCCAGGCGGTAGTTGAAGTAGTACATGCGTCGGTTCAGTGACTCCCAGGGGTCGTAGATGTCCAGGGCGTCGAAAGTGGCGCGCTCGAACTCGCGCTGATCCAGTCCGGGATTGAACTTCAGATTGCGCAGCGGATAGGTGAAACCGTCTGCGTCGGGAATCGGCGTCTGGGCGCAGGCGATACCGCTGAACAGCAACAACAGCGTGAGCAGATAACGTCTAGCCACGGAAAAACTCCAGCATATCTTGAGCATTGACCCGGTAATTGAGATTGCCGCAATGGCCTCCACGCGGATAAAGCGTCATCCGCTCACCGAAGGTCCTGCGCAGGAAGCCCAGATCGCCCGCGCCGAGAATGATGTCGTCCGCGTTGTGCATGACCGCGATTTTCGGGCTGTTATGCAGGTATTCCTCCAGTGCGTAGAGACTGACCTGCTGCACCAGCTGCGTTAGGCTGCCACCATCCTGCTGAGCACGCCACATGGGGATCAGTTGCTCGGTGATGTAACAGTCGAAATCGCACAGCAGGGCGCGCCGGAAGAAGGGCTCCAGGCTGGTGCCTTCGTCTATTGGATAGCCGGGTGGCACGATCAGGCCGCGGCGGTTGATCAGGTCGGAAGTGAACACGATGTCAGCGGCGGAGAAGCGGAATACCGAACCGACCAGCATCGCCATCTGTTCGTCGGTCAGCCGCAACGCCGACTGCTGAAAATCGAACAGCATGGCCTCGTCGAGATTGATTGCGCCTTTCTGACGGTAGTAGCGGGTGAGCTTGTCCAGGATGACCTGATAGAAGGTCGTGGTGCTGTCGATCGCCTCGACTTGGGTCTGTACCAACTTGTCCAGGTTGTTGATCGAGGTGTACAGATTCACAGGCGGATTGATCATCAGCACGCGTTTGAAGTTGAAGCTCTGGCGTGTCTCGTCCAGCTTGCTGACGAAGGCGGCGTTGAGCGCGCCGAGGCTGTAGCCGATGAGATGAAATTCGGTCACGGGCAGGTTGTGCTGCTGGGCTCGGACCGCTTGCATTACCCGATACAGGTCCTTGGCATCGTCAGGGCTGTAGCCGGGGGTGGCGTAGCGTGAGGCGGCGGCGATGAAGTCGAAACTGGTGGGAGAGGACAGTTGCACCACATGGTAGCCAGCCCCGTAGAACAGCCGCTTCAGCGATTCGGTCTTCTCCGCCGAATAGCTCGCGCCGGTGCCGGAAATGATGAACATCAGCGGGGCAGGGCCGGGTTGCCGCGCCAGGCGATAGGTCAGGCGTTTAACGGCCCAGAAGTTATCCGGCAAGGTGAACTCGCGCTCGGGGCGCAGCCGCAGTTGGTAGTCGGCCTGATCGATATCGTCGTCACTAGGCACGACGGCGCGCAACGCGGCCGGAGTCGTGGCGATCGTTGCCTCGAACGGGTTGTTCAAGGGATAGCCATATTGTTCGACACTGACATTCGCGGCCTGGGCAGGCGCTACGACCAGAGTGAACAGTGCGCTCAGGCACAGCAGCAATCGCATGTAAGGGGCACTCCTGGGACTGGCTTGGACGATCAGCGAACTCATGATAACTGCAGCTCGCTGCTGATCGATGCTGGCATGGAATACGGCTGTCGCGCCCGGTGCTGTCTTCGTGCCGAAGCTGCGGATGTGGTCATGACCGGGAAGGTGGAGCTGGCGCTGCGATGAAGGCTCGATTCCGTGGCGATGGCATTGTTATGAGGGAACATCCTTATCAGGCCTCTGCGACCGGTGGCTGGGTGTTGAAACGTGCGATTGCCGATCTGGCGCTCAGCTTTGTCGTTGCGTGTCCTGCATCTCCTAGCGGACGCTGATGACAAGATGCCACCGAAGCGCAGCGCGTCAAACATTGACCACAAAGGGACCAGCTGGTTGCGTCGTGCCCGTTCGGCGACAACCTGCAGGCTCGGGATGGTGAGCCCTGAGGATATGCACCGGCACCCGGCGGGCTTTTGCTAGCCGCTGCATCGCTATGGGCGAGGCGGGACACTGCCGGCGAGTCTGCCTGTGAGCGGCCAACTTCAGGCCTGATGATGTAGCCAGGCGTGAGCGGGAATCTTTTCATGCACGGTTTGGCGCTTTTCCAGCCGCTGCCAGACCTTCTCGTGGAAGTAGAAACCAACCGAATTGCAAAGCGGTTCGATTGCAGCCACCAGACCGCCGGCAGCCACACTTCCCGTCAGGGCGTAGGTCACCGTAAAGGCGATGCAGAAGTGCATCAGGGTGAATGTGATTGTCTTGGTCATGAAGCCCCCTTCAGAACAGAGTTGAGAATTGTTCTCTGCTGGTTGGGAGTCTCGCTTCGTCATGCCTCTATTGGAAATCGTCGCGCTTGATGGTCGGGATAAATCCGCTCTATCTCTGTTGAACTGATTGGAAAGGCTCTAGCCCGGCGGTTCTACAAAATAAAAACCAGACTATGGTCGAGTGGTGTTCGGTCTGGCGGGCCCTAAAGTAGCCGCCTGCCCTCATCAGTGGGCGGAGATACGGTGGAGACAGAAATGCAAAATGAAGATGTTTACCGGCAGATCTATGCCAACCCGCGCTTCCAGGAACTGGTTGCAAAACGTGGTCGCTTCGCCTGGCTGCTGTCGGCCGTCATGCTCGGCGCTTATCTCGCCTTTATTCTGTTGATTGCATTCGAGCCAGCAGTCCTGGGTATCCCGCTTGCCGCCGATACCGTGACCACCTGGGGCATTCCGGTGGGTGTCGGCGTGATCTTCATGGCGTTCATTTTGACTGGCGTCTACGTCCAGCGTGCCAACGGCGAATTCGATCGTATCAACCAGGAAATCCTCAACGAGGCTCAGCAATAATGATTGTGCGTTTATTGATGGCAGTGGCGCTAATGGTTGCCTCGCCTTTGCTACTGGCCGACGCCCTCACTGGCGACGTGCAGAAACAGGCGGTCAACTACACGGCCATTGCCATGTTCGTTGCCTTCATCGCGTTCACGATGGGCATCACCAAATGGGCGGCCAAGCGCAACACGTCGACATCCGACTATTACACCGCCGGCGGTAGCATCACCGGTTTTCAGAACGGCCTGGCAATCGCCGGCGATTTCATGTCCGCAGCATCATTCCTGGGTATTTCAGCACTGGTCTATACCAGCGGCTACGACGGCTTGATCTATTCCATCGGTTTCCTGGTCGGTTGGCCGGTCATCCTGTTTCTGATGGCTGAGCGCCTGCGCAACCTGGGCAAATTCACCTTCTCCGACGTGGCGTCTTATCGTCTCGGTCAGACGCAGATCCGCATCCTCTCGGCCTTCGGCTCGCTGATCGTGGTGGCTTTCTACCTGATCGCCCAAATGGTCGGTGCCGGCAAGCTGATCCAGCTGTTGTTCGGTCTCGATTATTACGTCGCCGTGGTGCTGGTTGGCGTACTGATGGTGATGTACGTGCTGTTCGGCGGCATGCTGGCAACCACCTGGGTGCAGATCATCAAGGCGGTCCTGCTGCTGTCCGGCGCCAGCTTCATGGCGATCATGGTGATGAAGGCGGTCGACTTCGACTTTGGCAGTCTGTTCGCCGAAGCGGTGAACATACACGAGAAGGGCGCTGCGATCATGAGTCCGGGCGGCCTGGTGTCTGACCCGATTTCTGCGATCTCTCTCGGTCTGGCCCTGATGTTTGGCACTGCCGGTCTGCCGCATATTCTGATGCGCTTCTTCACCGTGGCCGATGCCAAGGAAGCCCGCAAGAGCGTGTTCTACGCCACTGGCTTCATCGGATATTTCTACATCCTGACCTTCATCATCGGTTTCGGCGCCATCCTGCTGGTCAGCACCAACCCCCAATTCAAGGACGCAGCGGGCGCCATCATTGGTGGCACCAACATGGTCGCCATCCACCTGGCGAGCGCCGTCGGCGGCAACCTGTTCCTCGGCTTCATCTCCGCGGTGGCCTTCGCGACCATTCTTGCCGTTGTGGCCGGCCTGACCCTGGCGGGCGCCTCGGCGGTTTCCCATGACCTGTATGCCTGCGTGATCAAGAAGGGCAAGGCCAAGGAAGAGGACGAGATGCGCGTCACCAAGATCACCACCCTGACGCTCGGCGTCGTGGCGATCCTGCTGGGCATCATCTTCGAGAAGCAGAACATCGCCTTCATGGTGGGGCTGGCCTTCTCGATCGCGGCCAGTTGCAACTTTCCGGTGCTGTTCCTTTCCATGTACTGGAAGGGCTTGAGCACGCGGGGCGCACTGGTCGGGGGCTCGTTGGGCCTGGCCACTGCGCTGATCCTGACCATCATCAGCCCAACCGTATGGGTCGATGTGTTCGGCTATGCCGAGGCCATCTTCCCCTACAAGTACCCGGCGCTGTTCTCGATGGTCGTCGCGTTCGTGGGCATCTGGTTCTTCTCGGTCACCGACAAGTCCAAGTCGGCGGGTCTCGAGCGCGAACGTTTCTTCTCGCAGTTCGTTCGCTCGCAGACCGGACTGGGTTCCAGCGGAGCGGTTGCTCACTGATCGCGAACTCGCAGTACCGAAAGGCAGCCTCAGGGCTGCCTTTTTTGTGTCTGGCGATGGCCATGCTGGCTGTCAATCGGGCTCGGGACATGGCCGTCATTCAGCATTTCGATAGAGGCCGGAGCCCAGGCCGGCTTTCGCTAGACTCGTGGCAACTCAACGAACAAAAGGTTACAAACGATGCAAAACCGCATGATGGTCACTGGCGCCGGTTCAGGTCTGGGTCGCGAAATCGCTTTACGCTGGGCTCGCGAGGGCTGGCAATTGGCGCTCTCGGATGTCAACGAGGCCGGTCTGGCTGAAACGCTGAAAATGGTTCGTGAGGCCGGCGGCGACGGTTTCACCCAGCGCTGCGACGTGCGTGACTACAGCCAGCTGACGGCGCTGGCGCAGGCCTGTGAAACCAAGCTCGGCGGCATCGACGTGGTAGTCAACAATGCCGGCGTCGCGTCCGGTGGCTTCTTCGATGAGCTGTCGCTGGAAGACTGGGACTGGCAGATCGCGATCAACCTCATGGGCGTGGTCAAAGGCTGCAAGGCCTTCCTGCCGCTGGTGCAGAAGAGCCGCGGCAAGATCATCAACATCGCCTCCATGGCCGCGCTGATGCAAGCACCGGGCATGAGTAATTACAACGTGGCCAAAGCCGGCGTAGTGGCGCTGTCGGAGAGCCTGCTGGTCGAACTCAGACAGCAGGAAGTCGGCGTTCACGTGGTCTGCCCCTCGTTCTTTCAGACCAACCTGATGGATTCCTATCGTGGTCCGACGCCCAACATGAAGGCGCAAATCAGCAAGTTGCTCGAGGCATCGCCCATCACTGCCGCCGATATCGCCGATTACATCTATCGGCAGGTGGCCGAAGGCGCATTCATGATCCTGCCGCACGAGGAAGGCCGCATGGCCTGGAAGATCAAACAGCAGAACCCGCAGGCCATCTACGACGAGATGGCCGCGCTGGCGGTGAAGAAGCGCAACAAGAGCAAAACCTGACTGTTCGGTCCGTTTTGCTTGCCGTGACCTGGGGTCGGGAGTAGGGTTGCCTGTCCGATCCTAGTCCGACTCGTGGATTCACTGTGAAAAACCCATCTCGCTGGCTGCTCATGCTGGCTCTGGTGCTCGCCGCCATCAATCTTCGTCCCGGTATCACTTCTTTTGCGCCCCTGATCGAACGCATCGCGGCGGAACTTGACCTCAGCCGAAGCCTGATCAGCCTGACCACGGCGTTGCCTGTGCTGCTGATGGGCTTGCTGGCACCGCTGGCACCGCGGCTGGCCGTGCGTTTCGGTCTGGAGCGGACCATAAGCCTGTGCCTGGGCCTTATCGGTGTGGCGCTGGTGCTGCGACTGTGGGGCGAAAGTGCGGCGGTGCTGATCGGCACGGCCGCCATGGTTGGTGCCGGGATCGCGGTCGCAGGGCCGCTGCTGTCGGGCTTCATCAAGCGCTATTTTCTCGATCGCATGGGCAAAACCGCTGCTTTCTATTCGTTGAGCATGGCCGTTGGCGGCACCATCGGTGTGGTGCTGACGGCACCCGCGACGCAATGGTTGGATGAGCGCTGGACCTGGGGGCTTGCGCTCTGGGCAATACCGGCGCTCCTGGCGCTGACGTTCTGGTGGCAATTACCCAATCAGCCGGAGGCCGCTGTAGAGCGGCGCGCCGGGCTACCCTGGGGCGAGCCGCGCGCCTGGCTGGTGAGCATCTACTTCGCCCTTCAGGCCGGGTTGTTCTACGCCTTGGCGACCTGGTTGGTTGCGCGTTACCACGAGGTCGGCTTCAGCCTGTTGCAGAGCAACGCCTTCTTCAGCGGCTTCATGCTGATCGGTCTGCCCAGCGCATTCGCCATGCCCTGGTTGGCCCAGCGCTTCGGTAAACGGCACCTGCTGATGGCTTGCTGCGGAGTGCTGGCTACGGCCTGTCTGCTGGTCATCGCCTGGGTTCCGCAGGTCCAGCCGCTAGGGGTCTGCATGCTGTTGGGCGTGGCCTTGAACGGCACTTTCTCCATGTCGCTGGTGCTGCCGATGTATGAAGCAAGCACACCGCTGGCAGTGAGTCGCCTTACCGCAATGATGCTCTGCACCGGCTATTGCCTGGCGTGCTTCACGCCGGTACTGACCGGTCTGGGTCGTGATATTGCGGGCGACTATCGCGGGCCGTTCCTGGTGCTCGCGAGCATGGCGGCAGTAATGTCGGTGCTCGCCTTGCGTCTGGCTCCGCGGCGTGACCAAACGGCAGCAGCTGCCGCCTGAAGTCATCGAGACGAGGTGTGGCCTGCGTCACCGCCTGGATAACGCGAAGTCGCGAGAGCCGCAGTAGACCCTGGAACGCCAAGCGGATTTGGTTGAACATGTCGGGCTTTCTTCTGGAGTGTCCCTGTGGAGCCGGAATCCATCGTTTACGGCAGCATCCGCGACTGGCCCTCGGCCGATGTCGAGCAATGCCGGCTGCGCCGTACGGTCAATCGCCGTGCACTGAACAGTCTGCCGCAAGGCGAGGGTTGGCCCTTCATCGGCCGTGAGATGTTCTCCTGCTGTGCCGGCGATGGGTTGTATCAGACGCAGGTGATTCATTTCGGCGCCAGCTACCGCGCAGTCGAATACGAATGGGCGCTGTGGGTGCGCAACTTCGAAGCCCTGCTCGACGAGCTCTACTGGACCAGTGCGGTGGTCCATCTGGAAACCGAGCTCAACGGCACGCACACGTTTCGCTGGGAAACCGAAAGCGGTTCGCACAGCCCGCATCAGCGTGATCTGCGCATGCGCTGCGCCTGGGAGCGTGACGGCGGCGTGCTGGGTTGAGGCTCAGTCCAGCAGCCATTCCTTCGGCACGTCGCGCCTGAGCGCCAGCTGACATTGCTGGTGATCCGCATCGAAGACGATTACCGCCGTACCCTTGCTCAACGCCTGACGTACCCGTTCGACACGGGTTTGCAGCGGCGTCTCGTCGCCGTTGTCGGTGCCCTCGCGAGTCACGAAATCCTCGATAAGGCGGGTGAGGGTATCGGGTTCGAGCTGGTCATGGGGAATGAGCATGGAGTCGGCTCAGGTGGGATGGTTGGGTTCGGTAATCGGGGAGCTTAAAAAGCGATCCAGACAAGCATACAGCTGCTCGGTGTCCAATGGCTTGCCGATGAAGTCGTCCATACCGGCCTCGCGGCCCTGCTCGCGATGATCGTCGAGGACATGCGCTGTGAGCGCAATGATTGGCACGGGTGCGAGACCCTGTTCAGCTTCAATGCGGCGAATCTGCCGGCTTGCCTCAAAGCCGTCGAGCTCCGGCATCTCGCAGTCCATCAGGATCAACTGCGCGGCGGAGGGATCATCGCGATAGGCCGTCACGGCACGGCGACCATTCTCTGCGATCATCACTTCGTAGCCACGCTTGCGCAACAGGCTGGTGACCACCATCTGACTGACCGGATTGTCTTCGGCAACGAGAATGCGTGAACGTGATGTCGCCGCGTTGTGGTCTAGCCTGGCCGCATCGACTGGTGTACGGCCCATCGGCTGATAGAGCCGATGTAGCGCATCACGCAGTGGGCCAAGCAAAAGCGGTAGTGGCAGATTGACCAGCCGCAGCGTTGGCGCCAGGACCAATGATTCGGTTTGCGGGGGGCACAGTAGCAGCACGCGCTGATTCGGCTGGAGCTGGTTGCTCAGCGATGCCAGCCAGTCCTGAGGCCTTCCGGGCCACGGCGACATCAGAACCAGCAAGGGTGTCGTGGCGTGATCGTCCAGGTAGCGCGGCAGTCGTTGTGGCTCTTCGCAGCGCACCACCCGCATGCCCCAGCGCATCAGCAGATTACCCATGGCGTCGAGCGCATGGACGTCTTGAGAGGCCATCACCGCAGTACGGCCTTCGAGCAGTGCGGTGAGCGGATCATGGTTGCCGCACGCGTCGTGCAGCGGAATGGAGAAACTGAAGCGGCTGCCCTGGCCCGGTGTGCTCTGGACGTCAATCTGGCCGCCCATCATTTCCACCAGCTCCTTGCTGATCACGAGTCCCAGGCCACTGCCGCCGTAGCGGCGATTGGTACTGGAGTCGCCTTGGGCGAAGGAGACGAACAACTGTGCGAGCACCTCGGCGCGCATGCCGATGCCGCTATCGGTTACCGAGAAGGCCAGCCTCCGGGCATCGGCCGGCCCTTGAGTCGTGACTTCCAGCATGACGCAGCCGCGCTCGGTGAACTTCAGGGCATTGCTCAGCAGGTTCAGCAGCACCTGCTTGAGCCGGGTCGGATCGCCCCGTTGTCGCCGTGGCACGCCCGTCGCGAGGCTCACATGCAGGCGGAGCTCCTTTTCCAGGGCCTGGGCGGTGAACAGACTGATGGTCTCGGAAACCAGTGCTTCGAGGTCATATTCGATATCTTCCAGAACCAGTTTGCCGGCACCGATTCGGGCGTAGTCAAGGATGTCATTGATCACCGACATCAACGAGGCGCTGGAGCTGGAAATGGTGTCGAGATAGAAGCGCTGGTTACGGTCCAGCGAAGTTTCGCGCAGCAACTGAAGCATTCCGAGCACGCCGTTGAGCGGCGTGCGGATCTCATGGCTCATTTTCGCCAGGAAGCGGCTTTTGGCCTGGTTCTCGCTTTCCGCTCGCTCGGCAGCCTGGCGCGAGCGGAAACCTTCCTCCTTGAGCAGGTTGATACGGTCGGCAAGGCCAATGGAAAGCGTGATCAGCTCAAACGCGATACCGACTTTGACGATCGACGAGCCGTACAGACCGAGCAGGTTGAAGCCCAAGGAGCCAGCCGTGACGATGACGAAGGTTATCAACAGCACACCCCACGCCAGGGTGTAGTAGAGGCCGTACCGAACACCACGGCGCCAGACGAACGCACCGGTTAGCAATAGGCCGATGGACGTGCTGATCACCATGACGCTGGCCAGAATGCTCCAGGTTTGCAGATCGAGGACCAATCCGGACAGCAGTGCGCCAAACGACACAAGGAATGCCACCAGCAACGCGAAATCGAGCCGTGGAAAATGCTCGCGAGTGTGTAGAAAGTGGCGACTGAACTGGATCGAGACCAGGCAGTGGCTGAGCATCAGGGCATAAATGCCCAACGCGACAAAGCCGCCGTCATCGTTCAGCCATTTGACCAGCAGGCCATCGAAGCTCAGCGCAAACAGGCCCACGTTGAGGTTGTAGACCAGATACCAGAAATAGGCCGGCTCGCGCAGCGACACAAACAGGAACAGGTTGTAGCAGAACATCGCGAACAGCACGCCGTAGAAGGCGCCAACGAAGCCCATCGACTCTTCGGCCGCCGCCGCATTCGCAGCGTAGCTACTGAAATACAAGGGCACGTACAGCGTGCTGGTGCTTTGTACGCGCAGGAGCAGTGTCGAGTTGCCAGGTTCCAGGTCGATCGGAAACCAGAGATTACTGACTTTGACCGAGCGTTCGCTGAACGGTTGGCTGTCGCCTGACTCCTGTCGGCTTATACGGCCGTCCGGATGGCGCACATACAGTTCGATGTGGTCGAGCAGTGGGTAGTTGATCTCGACGAAACCGCCGATGGCCTTGCTCAGCTGGTTGTCCAGGTCGACGCGAAACCACCATGTGTCGCTGTTCTTGCCCTTATTGACGTGCTTGTCGGTAACCGGCTCGAACGTCTTCTCCGGCAGGTCGAACACCTCGGTTACGCCCAGTTCGGCGGCGGGGTCGCGCAGAAAATAGGTCCAGCTGCCCAGGGATTGACGGAAATCCTCCGAGTCCACCGGGACGGGAGCAAATGCCCAGCTCTGAACAGACAGGCAAAGGAGGAAGAAGGCCAGGCAAAGACGCGGCAACATGTTGAGACCCGGAATCGTGCAAAAGTCGCAGGCGGATCAGGCGCGGTAGCCAGATCACGCGACTGCGCGCAGTTTTCAGTAACGCGAATGGCAAGCCAGGTTCGCCTGAGGCAATCCATATATTTCAGACACTTGCGACTTTGCCCGGATCGAAGCCGCCTCGCAATCGGCAATTGCCTCAACTTGGCGGCGCATCATGAAACACGAAGCTCAATCGGACGAATCGTCAGATCGCTTGTCGAAGATCGAATCGACTGGTGGCACGCGGGTGTCGTTCTCCATCTGAGCGTCGTGCTCGAGCTGATGACTGAAGTTTTCCAGGGAATCCTGGCCCGTGTGTGCGTCGCTGGCGAAGACTGGCGGACTGAGCAGGTAGCTGCAGACCAGGCGGCTCATCGCGGCAAGGCTGTCGATATGGGTGCGCTCATAGCCATGGGTTGCGTCGCAACCGAACGCGACCAGGGCGGTGCGGATATCGTGCCCGGCGGCGATCGCCGACTGGGCATCGCTGTGGTAGTAGCGGAACAGGTCGCGGCGCACCGGGATGTCGTGGCCTTCGGCCAACTTGATCAGGTGTCGCGACAGATGGAAATCGTATGGGCCGCCGGAATCCTGCATGGCAACCGTGACGGCGTGTTCACTGGATTCCTGGCCTTTGGCGGTCGGCGCGATATCGATGCCGACGAACTCGCTCACATCCCATGGCAGCGCGCCCGCTGCACCGGAGCCGGTTTCTTCGGTGATGGTGAACAACGGGTGGCAGTCGATCGGCAGCTCCTGGCCGCTCTCGACCACGGCCTTCAGGGCCGCCAGCAGCGCAGCCACGCCAGCCTTGTCGTCCAGGTGACGGGCGCTGATGTAGCCGCTGTCGGTGAACTCCGGCATCGGATCGAACGCGACGAAGTCGCCGACGTGGACACCCAGCGCAACGGTGTCGGCACGGCAGGTAGTAAGGGCATCCAGGCGTAGCTCGACATGGTCCCAGCTGATCGGCATTTCATCGATTGCGGTATTGAACGCGTGCCCAGAGGCGAGCAACGGCAGCACGCTGCCGCGAATCACTCCGGTGTCGGTGAACACGCTGACGCGGCTGCCTTCGGCAAAACGGCTGGACCAGCAGCCGACCGGCGACAGCCCCAGTCGGCCGGTTTCGTGGATTTCACGAACGCTGGCGCCGATGGTATCCAGGTGCGCGGCGATCGCTCGATCGGGGCTGTCCCGACGGCCTTTCAGCGTTGCGCGGATCGTGCCGCGGCGGGTTAGCTCGAAGGGGATACCCAATTCCTTCAAGCGTTCGGCAACGTAACGCACGATGGTGTCGGTGAAGCCGGTAGGGCTGGGGATCGCCAGCGTTTCCAACAACACGCGTTGCAGGTAATTGAGATCGGGTTCGGGAAGCTTTGCAGTCATGATCGATCCTTGTGGGGCAATGGATGGATGCCGCCATGCGGTTGAATGAATGCGAGTGAGGCCTGTCACGAAGGAGGCGGCGATGGCCGCCAAGTCCTTACTGCCTTCTGTCTAGAGGGTGTTGTGGCTTAGCGGAAACAGCAAATCGATGAATCGCTCCGCGGTTGGCTGAGGGTGATGGTTGGCCAGACCGACACGCTCGTTGGCCTCGATGAATACATAGTCCGGTTGATCCGCAGCGGGCACCAGCAGGTCCAGCCCGACCACTGGGATGTCCAACGCCCGCGCCGCGCGAACGGCGGCGTCGATCAGTTCGGGGTGCAACTGGTCAGTGACGTCCTCGAGGATGCCACCGGTATGCAGGTTCGCCGTGCGACGCACCACGAGATGCTGCCCGCGCGGCAGGACGCTTTCGTAGTCGAAACCGGCATCTTCGATGCAACGCTGGGTTTCCTTGTCGAGCGGGATGCGGCTTTCGCCACTGGTGGCGGCCTGGCGGCGGCGGCTCTGGGCTTCGATCAGCTCACGGATGCTATGGCTGCCGTCGCCCACCACTTCGGCGGGGCGGCGGATGGCGGCCGCGACCACTTCGTAGCCGATAACCACGATGCGCAGATCGAGCCCCGCGTGGTAGCTCTCGATCAGCACCCGTTGATCGAACTGTCGTGCCTGGGTAATCGCGTCCTCCAGATCCTCGACGTTGCGCAGGTCCACCGATACGCCGTGGCCCTGTTCGCCGTCGACCGGCTTGACCACCACGCTGCCGTGCTCCTCGAGAAACGCCGCGTTGCTTTCTGCCGACCCCGCCAGCTGCTGGGCCGGAAGCTTGAGCCCAGCCCTTGCCAGGGTACGGTGGGTGAGGCATTTGTCCTGGCACAGCGTCATGCTGACGGCAGAGGTCAGGTCAGACAGCGACTCGCGACAGCGCACCTTTCGCCCCCCCTGGGTGAGGGTGAACAGGCCGGCCTCGGCGTCATCGACACTGATCTCGATGCCACGCCGGCGTGCCTCGTCGACGATGATTCTGGCGTAGGGGTTCAGCTCCGCTTCCGGGCCGGGACCTAGAAACAAGGACTGGTTGAAGGTGTTCTTGCGCTTGACGGTGAAGGTTTGCAGGTCACGGAAGCCGAGCTTGGCGTACAGCGCCTTGGCCTGCTTGTTGTCGTGCAACACCGACAGGTCCAGATATGCCAATCCCCGTCCCTTGTAGTGCTCGATCAGATGGCGAACCAGCGCCTCGCCCACGCCTGGGCGGGTACAACTGGGTGCGACCGCCAGGCACCAGAGACTGGAGCCATTCTCGGGATCGTTGAACGCCTTGTGGTGGTTGATGCCCATGACGCTGCCGATGACTTGCCCGGAGTCGTCGTCCTCGGCCAGCCAGTACACCGGACCGCCCTGTTCACGCGGTGTGCACAGCTCAGGGTTGACCGGCAGCATGCCGCGCGACTGGTACAGGCAGTTGATCGCGTTCCAGTCCGCTTCGCTCTGCGCGCGGCGGATCGCGAAACCACGGAAACTGCGGCGGGCGGGGCGGTAGTCGGTGAACCAGATACGCGAGGTGTCGGACGGGTCGAGAAACAGCTGCTGCGGCGCGTGGGCCAGCACCTGGTGCGGTGCCGCCACATACAGTGCGATGTCGCGTTCGCCGGCCTGCTCATGAAGCAGGTCGGCGGCCAGGTCCGCTGGGTCCGAATAGGTGTTGCCGATCAGGATCCGCCCCCAACCACAGTGCAGCGTGACGGGCGCCTGTGGCTCTTCCTGGCCGTCCTCGGCGAGGCGTTGCTGCAAGCGCTCATAGGTCGGCGTCTGGCCGCGTAACAGCCGCTGTCCGTAGGCTTGAGACTTCTGCATGGTGCTTTCCTTGAAGCTGCCGTGACGTCGCGCAACGCAGGCGAAACAATAAAAACCTGCACAGGACGCGCGCCGTCACGATTGGGAATTTATAAGCCTTGCTCGGTCAACCATAGGTTGACTGCCGCCAGTTGCCACAGTTTCGATCCGCGTAGCGGAGTCAACTGACCCTCGGGATCGCTGAACAGCTTTTCGAGCATCGCCGGGTTGTACAGGCCGCGATCCTGGCTCGGATCGGTCAGCAGCTCGCGCACCCAGTTCAGGGTTTCGCCCTGCAGATGCTTGAGCCCGGGCACCGGGAAATAGCCCTTCGGTCGATCGATTACGGCGGCTGGGATGACCTTGCGTGCCGCCTCCTTGAGCACATATTTGCCGCCGTCGGGCAGCTTGTACTTGGCAGGAATGCGCGCCGACAGCTCGGCGACGTTGTGATCGAGGAACGGCACCCGCGCCTCCAGGCCCCAGGCCATGGTCATGTTGTCGACGCGCTTGACCGGATCGTCCACCAGCATCACGGTGCTGTCGATCCGCAGGGCTTTGTCGACCGCGGCGTCGGCGCCCGGTTGTGCAAAGTGTTGGCGCACGAAATCGCCGGAGAAGTCGCCCTTGACCCATTTTTCCTGCATGGTCTCGGCGTATTCCTCGTAACTGCGATCGCGAAACGCTTCCAGATAGGCGGCGACCGGGTCCTGCGCGCCGTCGACCTGCGGATACCAGTGATAACCAGCGAACAGCTCATCGGCACCCTGGCCGCTCTGCACCACCTTGCAATGCTTGGAGACCTCACGCGACAGTAAGTAGAAGGCGATGCAATCGTGGCTGACCATGGGCTCGCTCATCGCCTGGAAGGCGGCAGGCAGGCGTTCGAGAATCTCTTTCTCCTGGATGCGCAGTTGATGATGGCGCGTCTGGTAATGCTCGGCGATCAGATCGGAATATTTGAATTCGTCGCCGCGCTCGCCGCCGGCATCCTCGAAGCCGATGGAGAATGTCAGCAGATTGTCCGCCGCGCCCGCCTCACGCAGCAGGCCGACCAGCAGGCTGGAGTCGACGCCACCGGACAGCAGCACACCGACGTCGACGGCGGCCCGCTGGCGAAGCGCCACGGACTGGCGCAATGTCGTCAGCGTCCGCTCCTGCCAGTCCTCGAAACTGTATTGCTGTTCCTCCTCCGTCGCGCCGAACTGCAACTGCCACCAGCGATGCTGGCTGGTTTTGCCAGTGGCATCGACGCGCATGAAGGTGCCCGGAGGCAGCTTCTCGATGCCGGCGATCAGCGTGTCCGGCGCCGGCACCACCGCGTGAAAACTCATGTAGTGGTTGAGCGCCACCGGATTCAGCACACCGGCGATATCGCCGCCTTTGAGCAATGCCGGCAAGGCGGAGGCGAAACGCAGGCGGTCGCCGGTTTTCGACAAATAGAGCGGCTTGATGCCCAGGCGGTCGCGGGCGATGAAGAGTTCTTGCTTGTCGCGTTGCCAGATGGCGAAGGCGAACATGCCATTGAGCCGCGGCAGCAGAGCGTCCCCCCAGGCATGGAAGCCCTTGAGCAGCACCTCGGTATCGCCTTCGGAAAAGAAGCTGTAACCCAGCGCCTCGAGCTCGGCGCGCAATTCGGGGTAGTTGTAGATGGCGCCGTTGAAGACCATCGAAAGGCCCAGCGCCGAATCGATCATTGGTTGGCCAGACGCCTCGCACAGATCCATGATTTTCAGACGGCGATGGCCGAGCGCCAGAGGGCCCTGGCTGTTGAAACCGCACGCGTCGGGTCCACGTGACGTCAGGTGATGGGTGATACGTTCAACCGCGGCCAGATCGGCCGGTTGATTGTCGAAGCGAAGTTCGCCAGCTATGCCGCACATAAGGTCCTTACCGGTTTTGCCGTTGGGGAGTGTGACTGACGCACGGAACCTGAAGTTCAGGTTTTCAGACCAGCGCGTACCGCTCTGGATCGCTGTCTGCAGCACAACAGGTGCGCTGCAGACGCCGCCTGAATCGAGTTCTGTCCGGTCAGTTTGGCTTTACACCAAAACAAACAAATGCGGTGAGGTCAAACCCCGAAGCTTGCGCAAACCGCGGCTTAGGAGAGAAAAACATGCCGTGATGACAATCGATCAGGCCGAGACAGCGATGCCCGTTGCTCGCGATCCAGGCCCGTTTGCGCTTCGATGTCGCGGCGGTGCGACTAGAGACGGAAACCTTCAACGATATGCTCGGCCAATGTTTCACTGACCTGCGACTGGCTACGATCGTTGCGCAGCAGCACCGTGCTGCTGATCGGCAGTTCCGGAAACCCTTCGGCCGGGCCCAGCAGGCGCATATCCGGAGTCAGCAGGCTCTGCATCTGCGCGGTGACGGCCAGGCCTGCGCCGACCACGGCCATCAATGCCGATAGGCTCGGGCTGGTGTAGGCGATTCGGAACGGAATACGCAGGCTGTCCAGCGCATTGCAGGCCCAGGCGCGGCAGAAACACTCGCTATTGAACACCGCCAGCGGAATCGGCCGTTGCTCGTGGGCGTTGAAGCCGGCCGCCTCGGCCCAGACCACCCGTTCGCGCCGCAGCAACTGACCGATCTCGGACCCTGGCTCGCGGGTGACGATGGTCAGATCCAGATCGCTGCGTTGCAGCAACTGGAACGACGGTTCGCAATGCACCTCCACTTGGACCAGCGGATAGGCCTGCGCGAAGCGCGAAAGGATGCCGGGCAGAAAACGCATCACGTAGTCGTCCGGGGTGCCGATGCGCACCGACCCAACCATATGCGGCTCACGAAAAGTGGTCAGTACTTCGCCGTGCAGCTTGAGTATCTGCCGGGCGTAACCGAGCAGAACCTGGCCCTCGGCAGTCAACCGAACCTGTCGACCATCGCGCTCGAAAAGCGCGCGTTGCAGGACATCCTCTTCGAGCCGTTTCATCTGCATGCTGATGGCCGACTGGGTGCGATTGACAGCGTCGGCCGCGCGGGTGAACCCCCCGTGATCAGCGATGGCGACGAAGCTGCGCAACAGCTCGGCGTCGATACTGGGATAGTTGGCCATTCATCAATCTCCGAGATGGATGTCATCATCAACATTCGTTGGATTGATCATAACGCTGGCTGGACACTGATGCCATCCACCAGGAGGTACATCATGAAAAGCCATGTCGAGTTCGATAAAACCGCTCATCTATCTGCCAGCCGCAGCGTATCGCTTACCGCGCTGCTGCGTGCGGTCTGGCAGCGAGTAAGCCGCTGGCATGCGCTGTATCGGCAGCGGCAGCAACTCGCCGCGCTCAGCGACGATATGCTCAAGGACATCGGGCTGAGCCGTGCCGACATCGAAACGGAAGCGAACCGTCCGTTCTGGGACGAACCCTATCAGCGGTGATGCAGCTGATCCCTCGACTTTGATCGCACGCTCGAGCGCGCGCCCGCTCAGGCCTGTTCACTCCGTCCGGCGGATGAGTTTGCGCAGCAGAAATCGGTTCGGATGGCAGGCCTCGGCGATGGCGCGTGGCACGGGCAGTGGTTCGCCATCGAGCCAGGCGGCCAGCAGTTCGCCGGCCAGCGGCGTGGTGATCACGCCGCGGGAGCCATGGGCGGTGTTGACGTAAAGGCCGTCCAGCCAAGGACAAGGCGTGTCGGGCACCTGGCGAGCATCCTTGCCCAGTACCGCGTAGGCATCGGCGAATGGTGCGGGATCGGCCAAAGGGCCGACGATCGGCAGATAGTCCGGGCTGGTGCAGCGGAAGGCTACGCGGCCGTGCAACTGATCGATCGGCCTGGCACCGGCCTGCAGGCGCTGACACAGATCGGCTGAAATTTCCTCGAGCATCTCCAGATTGGCGCGATGTTCCGCTTCGCTTGGCGCGGGATCGCTGTCGGCGAAATTGAAGCTCGCGCCCAGGGTGTGCATGCCGTTGCGCGGCGGGGCGACATAGCCCTTGGCGCAGAGCACAGTTTGCAATTCAGCGCTTTGCTCGGTCGCCGGCAGTCCGGTGATCTGACCGCGGATGCGCTTGAGCGGTAGCCAGGCGCTCTGGCTGAAGCGCGCCACGTCAGCTGCGCCGGCCAGCACCACCACCGGCGCTTCGGCCAGTATCTGTTCGCCATCCAATGCCTGCCAGCAATCCTCTGCGCGGCGTAGTTCGACGGGGTGTCGATGCCGCAGCAGTTCGATGGCGGGTTGATCGAGCATCCACCGGCACAATGCCGGCGGGTGCGCCCAGCCAGCTTCGGGGTAGAACAGGCCGCCATGATCCAGTGCCACTCCGGCCAGCCGCTCGGCTTCCGAGCGCTCGACGGCGTGCAGCAGGCTGGGCGAAAAGGCGTCGGAGAGTGCGATTTGTCGCGCGGCTTCCTTGTCGTCGAAAGCGATCTGCAATACGCCACAGGCGTCCCAATCCTGCCCTCGTTGCAGGTTGCGTAATAGCCGGCGTGTATAGCCGAAACCGCTGACCACCAATTGCGAAAGCGCCGTGCCGTGAGCCGATAGCTTGAGATAGAGCACCCCCTGAGGATTGCCAGAACCCTCCTGGGCGATATCGCCGTGTCGCTCCAGCACCGTGACCTGCCAACCCCGGGCCGCCAGACTGGCGGCGCTCGCGCAGCCAGCCAGTCCGGCACCGATGACCAGAGCCCTGCGTTGTGCCGGTTTGTACGAGGGGCGCGCGAACCAGGGCTTGTCCGATTCTTGCGATACCGCGATGACGTGGCCTTGCAGGCTTTCCCATTTTTGGCCGAAACCGGGGATTCGCTCGATCTCGAAGCCGGCATCCTTCAACGCCCGACGCACGCTACCGGCGCTGGTGAAGGTCGCTAAGGTCGCGCCCGGGGCCGACAGCCGCGCCAGTTGGGTAAATAGCGGGGGTTGCCACATGTCCGGGTTTTTGGCCGGGGCGAAGCCATCGAGAAACCAGGCGTCGATCTGCGCATCCAACGCGCTCAGGCACTCGAGTGCATCGCCCACCAGCAAGGTCAGCACCACCCGGCCGAAGCGAAACTGCTGAAAGCCCGGGTTGATCGCCACGTACTGATCCAGTAGTTGCCGCGCCTGCGTCTGCAGCTCGGGCCACAGGCCCAGGGCGCGCTGAAGGTCGTCGGGTGCGAGAGGGTGCTTTTCGGCGCTGACGAAATGCAGCTTGGTTCCCGCTGGCGCGGTACGCTCGAACAGCGCCCAGGCACAGAGAAAATTCAGTCCTGTGCCAAAACCTGTTTCGCCGATGACGAATCCTTCCCCGGCCTGCAGCGCGGCGAAACGCTCGGCAAGTCGGTTTGGCTGCAGGAATACATGGGTGGTTTCTGCCATGCCGGAGGTGCGTGAAAAGTACACATCGCCATACAGGCGCGATTGCGGCTGGCCGTTCTCATCCCAATCGAGCTCGGCGGGCTGGAAGCCGGGAGTGTCAGGGGCGGGCATCAGGCGGTTCCTAGGAAGGATGCGAAAGGCGCGATTCTAGCAGTGGCGGGAAACCCATTGCGGGTACGCTTTGTCGCATCGATATACGATGCTTTATTGGATGACGGGCTGTAAGTCGCTTGGCTGCGTCTTCCGAACGGAGCCCTTCGGGGTTGCTGCAGTCATTTTGGAGAACACGATGTTCGAGTCCGCGGAAATCGGCCACACCATCGACAAGGCGACCTATAACGCGGAAGTGCCCGCCCTGCGCGAAGCATTGCTCGAAGCCCAATATCGGCTGCGGGAGCAGGCGCGCTTTCCAGTGCTGATCCTGATCAACGGCATCGAAGGGGCGGGCAAGGGTGAGACGATCAAGCTGCTCAATGAATGGATGGACCCGCGCTTGATCCGCGTCGACAGCTTCGACGTGCCGACCGATGAAGAACTCTCGCATCCGCCAGCTTGGCGTTATTGGCGCCGTTTGCCGCCGAAGGGACAAACCGGCATTTTCTTCGGTAACTGGTATAGCAAGATGATCGAGGATCGGGTTCACGGTCGGATCAAGAAGCCCGATCTCGAACTGGCGATCGACCGGGCCCAGCGTTTTGAACGCATGCTCTGCAAAGAGGGCATGCTGATCTTCAAGTTCTGGTTTCACCTGTCCAAGGACCGCATGCGTCAGCGCCTCGACTCGCTCAAGGACGACCCCTTGCATAGCTGGCGAATCAGCCCGTTGGATTGGCAACAATCGAAGACCTACGACCGGTTCGTCAAATACGGTGAGCTGATCCTGCGCCGTAGCAGTCGGGACTTTGCACCCTGGTACGTCATCGAGGGCAGCGACGAGCGTTATCGTAGCCTGACCGCTGGGCGGTTGCTGCTCGAAGGCCTCAATGCCGCGCTGGATGCGGCCGCTCAGCAGCCCGTGCAGCCACACACCGCGCCGGTCGAGTTGAACATCGATCGGTTGGGCCTGCTCCGTAGTCTCGATCTCGATCAGAAGCTCGACAAGGAGGCGTACAAGGAACAGCTGGTAGAAGAACAGGCACGCCTTTCCCGGCTGCTACGCGATCATCGCCTGCGCAAGCGCGGCGTGCTGGCACTGTTCGAGGGCCACGATGCTGCGGGCAAGGGCAGCGCCATCCGGCGTGTCACCGGCGCGTTGGATCCGCGCCTGTATCGCACGGTGCAGATCGCGGCGCCCAGCGAGGATGAGCGTGCCCAGCCGTGGTTGTGGCGATTCTGGCGTAACGTGCCGGCGCGCGGGCAATTCACCATCTTCGACCGGTCCTGGTACGGCAGGGTATTGGTCGAGCGGGTCGAAGGCTTTTGCTCGCCGGACGAATGGTTGCGTGCCTACAGCGAAATCAACGATTTCGAAGAGCAACTGGTGGAGGCTGGCGTGGTGGTGGTGAAGTTCTGGCTGTCGATCGACAAGGAGACGCAGCTGGAGCGTTTCAAGGCGCGCGAGAAGACCCCGCACAAACGCTTCAAGATCACCGAGGAGGACTGGCGCAATCGGGACAAATGGGACGACTACGGTCATGCGGTGGCGGACATGGTCGACCGCACCAGTACCGAAATCGCGCCTTGGACCCTGGTGGAGGCCAACGACAAGCGCTTCGCCCGGGTCAAGGTATTGCGCACCCTCAATGACGCGCTGGACGCCGCGATCCGCTGAGCGGGCGGCGAGCGGGGCGCACGATGGTCGACCATATCCCCGCTGAATGGTCGTCGCCTTCGGCAAATGGCTGGAACTATGCTCGGGCCATCGTCAACAGGCCGGCCGCCGTCGTCGCGGTCCGCCCAACCATTCGAGGTATGCCATGCGTGAAGTAGTGATCGTCGACAGCGTACGGACCGGCCTGGCCAAGTCCTTCCGCGGCAAGTTCAACATGACCCGCCCTGATGACATGGCGGCGCATTGCGTCAACGCGCTGCTGTCGCGCAACGGCCTGGATCCCAAGCTGGTCGAGGACTGCATCGTCGGGGCCGGCTCCAACGAAGGCGCGCAGGGCTACAACATCGGCCGCAACGTCGCGGTTCTGTCGAATCTGGGCATTCAATGCGCCGGTATGACGCTCAACCGGTTCTGCTCGTCCGGCCTGCAATCGATCGCCATCGCCGCCAACCAGATCGCCTCCGGCTGCAGCGACATCATCGTTGCCGGCGGGGTCGAATCGATCACCATGACGGCCAAGAGCAAGAACACCGACAACCTGTACAACCCTATCCTGCAGGAGCGGGTACCTGGCCTGTATCACAGCATGGGCCAGACCGCGGAACTGGTGGCGCGCCGCTACAACGTGACCCGCGAGCAGCAAGACCTCTATTCGCTGCAGAGCCAGCAGCGCACTGCACGCGCTCAGGCCGAAGGGCTGTTCCAGGACGAAATCGTGCCGATGAACGTCCGTTACTACACCGAAGACAAGAACACAGGCGAGCGCACCGAGCATGAGGGTGTGGTCGATCGCGATGACTGCAACCGCCCGGATACCACATTGGAAAGCCTGTCAGGCCTCAAGCCGGTGTTTGCTGACGACGGATCGGTGACGGCTGGCAACGCCTCGCAACTGTCGGATGGCGCATCGATGACGCTGGTGATGAGCCTGGACAAGGCCCTCGAACTCGGCCTCAAACCCCGCGCGTTCTTCCGCGGCTTCACCGTGGCCGGCTGCGAGCCGGAAGAAATGGGCATCGGCCCGGTCTTCTCGGTGCCGCGTCTGCTCAAGGCGCGCGGCCTGCAAGTCAGCGATATCGACCTTTGGGAGCTCAACGAAGCCTTCGCCTCGCAGTGCCTGTATTGCCGCGACACGCTGGAAATCGACAACGCGAAGTTCAACGTCAACGGCGGCTCGATCTCCATCGGCCACCCGTTCGGCATGACCGGCTCGCGCACAGCGGGGCACCTCGTGCGCGAACTGCAGCGCCGCAACCTGCGTTACGGCGTGGTGACCATGTGCGTTGGCGGTGGCATGGGCGCCGCGGGGCTGTTCGAAGCGGTGCGCTGAGTCTTCTCCGCAAGCGCCAACAAAAAACCCGCGCCAGATAGCGCGGGTTTTTTTATGGCTGATCGGCTCGCTGGTCAGCGTCTAGCTGCGACTGGATTCCAGCATGGTTTCCGGGCGCACCCACTGATCGAACTCTTCGTCTGTGAGATAGCCTAGCGCCAACGCAGCTTCGCGCAACGTGGTCCCTTCACCGTAAGCCTTTTTGGCAATCTCGGCTGCCTTGTCGTAACCGATATGCGGGTTCAGCGCGGTCACCAGCATCAGCCCACGCTCCAGATGCTCGGCCATGCGCGCGGCGTCCGGCTCCATTCCGACGATGCAGTGCGTATTGAAGTTGCGGCAGCCGTCGGCCAGCAGCCGGATCGACTCGAGCAGGTTGTGCACGATCACCGGTTTGAACACATTGAGCTGCAGATGCCCCTGGCTGGCGGCGAAGCCCACCGTCACGTCATTGCCCATCACCTGACAGGCGAGCATCGACAACGCTTCGCACTGGGTCGGATTGACTTTGCCCGGCATGATCGAGCTGCCCGGCTCGTTGGCGGGCAGCCGCACTTCAGCGAAACCGCCGCGTGGGCCCGAGCCCAGCAACCGCAGGTCGTTGGCGATCTTCATCAACGCGGTGGCCAAGGTTTTCAGCGCGCCGGAGAGAGCGACCAGCGGTTCATGCCCGGCCAACGCGGCGAACTTGTTTGGCGCTGAGACGAAGGGCAGGCCCGACAGTGCGGCCAGCTCGGCGGCGATCGCTTCGGCAAACCCGTGCGGCGCGTTAAGCCCGGTGCCGACAGCCGTGCCGCCCTGGGCTAGCTCGAACACTGCGGGCAGGGCGTGGCGAATCGCCTGCTCGGCGATATCCAGCTGGGCGACGAAGGCCGACAGCTCTTGACCGAAGGTCACCGGTGTCGCGTCCATCATGTGCGTGCGGCCGGTCTTGACCAACTGGCCGTGCCGCGCCGCCTGCTCGGCGATACCGCCAGACAGCTCGGCGATGGCCGGCAGCAGGTCGTGATGGACGGCCCGCGCGATGGCGATGTGCATGGCGGTCGGGAAACAGTCGTTGGAGCTCTGCGCGCGATTGACGTGGTCGTTGGGATGCACCGGGCTCTTGCCTCCACGCGCTCCGCCGGCGAGCTCATTGGCGCGTCCGGCGATCACCTCATTGACGTTCATGTTGCTCTGGGTACCGCTGCCGGTCTGCCAGACCACCAGTGGAAACTGGTCGTCGTGCTGGCCATGGAGCACCTCATCGGCCGCCTGCTCGATCAGGCGTGCGATATCCGGCGGCAGATCACCGATACGGTCGTTGACCCGCGCCGCAGCCTTCTTGATCAATGCCAGCGCGTGGCATACGGCAAGTGGCATTCGCTGATCACCGATGGCGAAGTTGATCAGTGAACGCTGTGTCTGTGCGCCCCAGTAAGCCTGTTCCGGTACTTCTACAGGACCTAGGCTATCGGTTTCGGTGCGTGTCATGCCGTACTCCATCTATGAGGTCTTCCTGTTAGGTCGTCAGCTGATGGCACTGGTTCAATGGGTAGCCTGACTGTTCCTTGAGCGATTGGAACTCCGCGCGCAGAATGTGTCCATTGAGCTCATCCATCGTTCGGCAAGGATCATCCAATGCGCGCTCTTCATACTTCCGGGCTTCGTGCCTTCGGCCTTTGTGGCGTCCTGTCGATCACACTGCTCGCGGGGCATGCCAGCGCTGACAGCCGCAGCCATGCGGCTCAGGCTGAGCGCTTTCTCGAACTGGTCAATGCCGATCGCATCGCGGTACCGGTATACGCCCAGGTTCAGCAGATGTTCGCCGAGCGGTTCGCCCAGACCCAGGCGCCGGAAAGCAAGCGAGGGTTGCTGGAAAGTTACCAGTCCAAGGCCGACGCGGCGCTGGATAAGGCGATCGGCTGGGAAGAGGTCAAGCCTGATCTGGTGGCACTGTACACCGAGACGTTCAGCGAGCCGGAGCTCACTCGATTGAATGAATTCTACGAATCCGAACTGGGCAAGAAGATGCTTACGCAGCTGCCGCAGCTCAACGCGCGTTCGGCGCAGGTGACCCAGACCAAGCTGCAGAATGCCGTGCCCCAAGTGAACAAATTGCTGGCTGAAATGACAGCCGAACTCGATACCCAGAAGAAGCCTTGAGGGAGCCTGTCAGGCATGTCCAAACTATTCGTCATTGAAAATACCCTGCAGGCAGCCCTGCAGCCCATGTATCTGCAGGTGCTGGATGAAAGCCACATGCACAGCCGTGGGCAGGAGACGCACTACAAGGCGGTGATCGTCAGCGAGCAATTCGCCGGCCTCAATGCGGTCAAGCGCCATCAGAAGGCGTACGCCGCCATGGGCGAACTGATGCAGCAGATCCACGCGCTCGCGCTGCACACCTATACCCCCGAGGAGTGGGCGAAGCAGGGCGCAGCACCGGACTCTCCGGTCTGCGCCGGTGGACACAAATAAGCGCTGAGCAACCCACCTGGCTTTCGCTTGGTGCCTGATGCGTGTTTATTGATAGAATGCGCGCCGCGCCGGCTCACGCCGGCGTTGTCGTTTTCGCATTCCCGGTCCGCCCTTTACGTGGGTGACCACTGGAGGAAATTCCCCGCATGACCCAGAACATCGTCGTCGCGGCGCTGTACAAGTTCGTCTCCCTGCCGGACTACGTCGCGTTGCGTGAGCCCTTGCTCGAAACCCTCAATGCCAATGGCATCAAGGGTACTTTGCTGCTCGCCGAAGAAGGCATCAACGGCACGGTTTCCGGTACCCGCGAAGGTATCGATGCGCTACTCGCCTGGTTTCGCACCGATGTGCGCCTGGCTGACATCGACCACAAGGAATCCTATTGCGACGAACAGCCGTTCTATCGCACCAAGGTCAAGCTGAAGAAGGAAATCGTCACCCTCGGCGTGGAGGGCGTCGACCCCAATCAGCGTGTTGGCACCTACGTCGAGCCGCGGGACTGGAACGCACTGATCGACGACCCCGAAGTGCTGCTGATCGACACTCGCAATGACTACGAAGTGGCCATCGGCACGTTCGAAGGCGCGATCGATCCACAGACCAAATCCTTCCGTGAATTCCCCGACTACATCAAGGCGCACTACGACCCGACCAAGCACAAAAAGGTCGCGATGTTCTGCACTGGCGGCATTCGCTGCGAGAAGGCCTCCAGCTACATGCTGGGCGAGGGGTTCGAGGAGGTTTATCACCTCAAGGGCGGCATCCTTAAATACCTCGAAGAAGTGCCGCAGGAGGAGACGCGCTGGCGTGGCGACTGCTTCGTGTTCGATAACCGCGTGACCGTGCGCCACGACCTCAGCGAGGGGGATTTCGACCAGTGCCATGCCTGTCGCACACCGATATCGCTGGAGGACCGGCAATCGGAGCACTACGCTCCAGGTATCAGCTGCCCGCATTGCTGGAATACGCTCAGCGAGAAGACGCGCACCAGCGCGCGCGAGCGGCAGAAGCAGATCGAACTGGCGCTCAAGCGCAATCAGCCGCACCCGATCGGCCACAACTACCGCAAACAAGGCGCGTAGCTAAAGCCGCTTGGGCCAGATGACGGTGCGCAGTTTGCGCTCCACCCGATAGAACCGGAGCCCCTATGCGCACCCGACTGATCTATGTGATGGACCCGATGTGCTCCTGGTGCTGGGGCTTCGCGCCGGTGGTGCAGGCGTTGATTGCCCAGGCGCAGGCTCAGGGTGTGGGTGCCGATCTGGTGGTCGGCGGCCTGCGCCAGGAGCGCATCGCCATGGATCAGGCCGGCCGTGAACGCACCCTGTCCTATTGGCAGGCGGTGCACGAAGCGAGCGGGCAGCCGTTCAACTTCGATGCGGGGCTGCCGGACGGTCTGGTCTACGACACCGAGCCCGCCTGCCGAGCGCTTGTGGCGGCGCGCAGTCTCGATCGGCAGCTGGTCTGGCCACTCGTTGGGCTGATTCAGCGGGCGTTTTATGTCGACGGGCGCAACGTCACGATGCCGCCGGAATTGGTTGATCTGGCTGAGGCGGCAGGCATACCCCGTATCGAGTTCGCCGACCGTTTCGACTCTCAGGCGGTGCGCGATGCCACGGCGGCTGACTTCGACTGGGCGCGGAACCTCGGCATCGCCGGCTTCCCGACCTTGCTTGCCGAGCACAACGGTCAGCTGGCGCTGTTGACCAATGGCTTCCAGCCGCTCGACGTGCTGTCACCTCTGCTGGCGCGTTGGCTGGACCATAACGCCCATGCCTGATCAGCTCAGCTGGGCGGAGATCCGCCGTCTCGCGCTGCATCATCGCAAGGCGCTGATCCTCGCCAATCTAGTTGCTGTGTTGGCAACGCTGTGCAGTGTGCCGATTCCCTTGCTGTTGCCGCTGCTGGTCGACGAGGTGCTGCTGGGGCAGGGCGATACGGCGCTGCAGATAATGGACAGGTTTCTGCCGACGGGCTGGCAGACGGCGATTGGCTATATCGGCCTGATGCTCTGCGCGACGCTGCTGCTGCGCGCCTCGGCGTTGATTTTCAACGTGCTGCAGGCGCGATTATTCGCGCGGCTGTCGAAGGACCTGGTCTACCGCATTCGGGTGCGGTTGATCGAACGGCTCAAACGTATCGCGCTGAGCGAGTATGAAAGCCTTGGCGGCGGGACGGTCGCCGCGCATCTGGTCACCGATCTGGAGACCATCGACAAATTCATCGGCGAGACCCTCAGCCGGCTGCTGGTAGCGCTGCTTTCAATTGCCGGTACGGCGGCGATCCTGCTCTGGATGCACTGGCAACTGGCGCTGCTGATCCTGCTGTTCAATCCGCTGGTGATCTACGCCACGGTGCAACTGGGTAAACGCGTCAAACACCTGAAGAAGCTGGAGAACGACAGCACCTCACTGTTTACCCAAGCGCTCACCGAAACCCTGGATGCAATCCAGGAAGTGCGGGCCGGTAATCGCCAGGGTTTCTTTCTTGGTCGGCTTGGGCTGCGCGCGCGTGAAGTGCGCGACTACGCCGTGGCCTCGCAATGGAAGACCGACGCCTCCAACCGCGCCAGTGGCCTGCTGTTCCAGTTCGGCATCGACATTTTCCGTGCCGCGGCGATGCTCACCGTGTTGTTTTCCGACCTGTCGATCGGCCAGATGCTGGCGGTGTTCAGCTACCTCTGGTTCATGATCGGGCCGGTGGAACAGTTGCTCAATCTGCAATACGCCTTCTATGCCGCCGGCGGCGCGCTCAGCCGCATCAATCAGCTGCTGGCACGTGCCGATGAACCCCAATATGTCGGCGGACAGGACCCGTTCGTGGGGCGGGACACCGTTGACATCGATGTTCGTGGGCTGCGCTTCTCCTATCAGGACGAACCGGTACTCGAAGGTCTGGACCTTTCGATCGCCGCGGGTGAAAAGGTCGCCATCGTCGGCGCCAGCGGTGGCGGAAAAAGCACCTTGGTGCAGCTGCTGCTGGGCCTGTATCAGCCGCAAGCGGGACAGATCTGTTTTGCTGGAATCGATATCAAGCACATCGGCCTGGGCACGGTACGCGACAATGTTGCGGTGGTGCTGCAGCACCCTGCGCTGTTCAACGACACGGTGCGCGCCAATCTGCTGATGGGGCGCGAACGCGACGATCAGGCTTGCTGGCAGGCGCTGGAGATCGCGCAACTGGCCGAAACCATCCGTCAGTTGCCGGCGGGGCTCGACAGCATTGTCGGTCGTTCCGGGGTGCGCCTGTCAGGTGGCCAGCGGCAACGGCTGGCGGTGGCGCGGATGGTGTTGGCTGAGCCCAAAGTGGTGATTCTCGACGAGGCGACCTCCGCCCTGGATGCCGCCACCGAATATGCGCTGCATCAGGAGCTGAACCGTTTTCTGCAAGGGCGCACCACTTTGATCATCGCCCATCGCCTATCTGCGGTGAAGCAGGCCGACCGCGTCTTGGTGTTCGATGGTGGCCGCATCGCCGAGCAGGGCGACCATCTGCAGCTGATCGCCGACGGCGGGCTTTACGCCAAGCTTTATGGGCATCTGCAACAGCACTGAATGGGTGTTCCTGAAAACCACTGCACGTTCTGGCGATTAGATGGCCTCATAGCTGGCTATTGGCTATCGACGCCTGGTTAAATCGCGCTGTTTTCGCGCTCAACTTTGGTCGATCACGGCCGACTTCATGACGTGCGCGTATTTTCAAGGGAATTCTCTGATGCAGTCTGTCGATATATTCACCAACCTTTCCGTGGGCAAAAAGTTGCTGTTCGGCTTTGCCATGGTGCTGCTGCTGACCCTGGGCGTCGCCGGTACCGGTTTCTTCGCCGTGGATTCGATTCTGATCCGCTCTTCTCAGACGAATCAGCTCGCCGCCATCAACGCCGCGATCCTCGCTGCGCGCGGTCAGGAGCGTGATTACGCCCTGACCCGCAGTGACGCATCCGCTGCGGCGCTGCGCGCCACGCTGGACCAGCTCAATCAACGGTTGGATGGGCTTTCCGCGATTTCTGATACTGACGAGCAGGCGTTGCTGCAGCGGATTCGAAGCGATGCAGCAGACTACGCTCAGCAATTCGACAACTATCGCGCGCTGATCGGCAAGGGCGTCGAGTTGCGCGGGAGCATGGGCGATGCCGCGCAGAAGAGTCGCGAGGAGTTCGAATACATCGAGCTGGACATGTACGACGCGGTCCGGGTGCTGCGCCTTGAAGGCGATCATCTGAAGGGCAGCGACCCGTTGACCCTTGCTGAAGCCGCTTCCGGCTTGACCAAGCGCATCCTCGATCTGCGCACATTCGAGAACGTTTTCCTCAGCAATAACGCCCAGGAGGCCGTCGATAGCTGGAACGAGACCTACGGCGATGTGACCAGGACCGGCGAAGGGCTGAAGACGTGGCTCAACGACGATCAGAAAGCCACCATGGATGGCGCACTCGCAGCGCTCGCCGCCTACGAACGGGCCTTTGCCGAGTTCCGTCGCAACCGCTCCGAGAGGATCGCCCTGGAAGGCACCATGGTCGCTCAGGCGCAGCGTGTGCTGGATACCGCCGACCAGGCTTTGGCGGGTGCCAACGAAGCGATGCAGGCTCAGCGCACCAGCGCTTACTTGCTGCTTGCAGTGATCACTGCCTTGGCCGTGATTCTCGGGCTGGGAGCGGCTATCGCCATCTCCCGCATGATCGTCCTGCCGCTACGCTACACCGTGCAGCTGGCGCAACGGGTCGCCGACGGCGATCTCACGCAGTCGGCTAAGGTCACGCGCCGCGATGAGCTTGGGCAGCTGCAGCAAACCATGTACGCCATGACGGAAAGTCTGCGTACCTTGATCGGCCGCATCGGCGGTAGCGTAGGGCAGATCGCCTCCGCCGCCGAGCAGCTGTCGGCGGTCACGGCGCAAACCAGTGTCGGTGTACAGAAGCAGCGTGAAGAGACGGATCAGGTCGCGACGGCGATGCATCAAATGGCCGCGACCGTGCAGGAAGTGGCACAAAATGCCGAGCAGGCGTCGTTGGCGGCACGTCAGGCTGATCAACAGGCTCGCCAGGGAGATCTGGTCGTCAAGGAAGCCATCGGCCAGATCGACAGCCTGTCCGGCGAAGTGGAGCATTCCGCGCATGCCATCGAAGAGTTGAACACCGAGAGTGGGCGCATCGGCAGTGTGCTCGAGGTGATTCGCGCGGTTGCCGAACAGACCAACTTGCTGGCGTTGAACGCGGCGATCGAAGCCGCCCGCGCAGGTGAGCAAGGCCGCGGCTTCGCCGTGGTGGCCGACGAGGTGCGCGCCTTGGCCCGTCGTACGCATGACTCCACCGAAGAGATCGAAGGCCTGATCGGCAATCTGCAGCGGGTCGCGCAGAAGGCCGTGGAGCAGATGCAGACCAGCCGTGAGCTGACCCAGCGTACTGTTGAATTGGCCAGCGAAGCCGGTATCGCACTCGGTCGTATCACCGACTCGGTGTCCACCATCGAGCAGATGAACCAGCAGATCGCCGCGGCGTCCGAGGAGCAGAGTGCGGTGGCCGAAAACATCACCGAGAGCGTAACCCGTGTGCGCGATATTGGTGAGCAGAGTGCCAGCGGTAGCGAGCAGACCGCTGGCGCCAGCGCCGAGCTGGCGCGTCTCGGTGTCGAACTGCAGGGAATGGTGGCGCGTTTCCGCACCTGATATCCGCGTCTTGTTGCAGCGAGGCCCCGATCATGTCGGGGCTTCGTCGTTTATGGCGCTGAACTCCTTCGAGGCTCCACCTATCTAGAACAGGAACGCGGCCCTGGTCGCACGCTGTGGAGATGCTCGATGAAGGTCGCGTCATTCCTCGCTGTCCGTTCCGGCGCCGGAGCGATCAGCCCATGAAAATCACTGCACGGGCCGCTGGCGAGTCTCGTCTGAAACAGGCGATCACCGGGCCGGCGCTGTTTCTGTTCATTCTCGGGGATGTCTTGGGCGCTGGCGTCTACGCGCTGGTGGGCAAGATTGCCGGCGAAGCGGGGGGCGCGGTCTGGGTGCCATTGCTGGTCGCCTTGGGGTTCGCGATGCTGACCGCGGCGTCTTACGCAGAACTGGTCAGCAAATACCCGAAAGCCGGTGGCGCAGCGGTGTTCGTGGAGCGCGCATTCGGCAAGCCGCTGCTGTCCTTTCTCGTGGGTTTCTGCATGCTCGCGGCTGGGGTGACCAGCGCCGCCGGGTTGTCTCTGGCGTTTGCTGGCGATTATCTGGGTGCCTTCGTCGATACACCGGCGGTGCCCACCGCACTGGCGTTCCTGGCCATCGTCGCGTTGCTCAATGCGCGTGGCATCAAGGAGTCGTTGGGGGCCAACGCGGTTATGACCGTCATCGAGGTGTCGGGCCTGTTGTTCGTCGTGGTACTGGCCGGCCGTTTCCTTTTGGGCGGGCAAGGTGAGCCGTCGCGCGTACTGGAATTTACGCCCGGTGTTTCGCCTGCCATTGCCGTACTGGGGGCGGCGCTGATCGCGTTCTATTCGTTCGTCGGTTTCGAGGTGTCCGCCAATGTCGCCGAAGAGGTCAAAGACGTTCGGCGCAACTATCCTCGTGCCTTGTTCGGCGCGCTCCTGGCGGCCGGGCTGGTCTACATGGGCGTCGGCATGGCCGCGACGGCAGTGCTTTCTCCGGCAACGCTGGCCGATTCATCCGCGCCTTTGCTGGACGTGGTACGAGCCACCGGTTATGCCGTGCCGGATTGGCTCTTCGCGGCCGTGGCGCTGGTGGCCGTTGCCAACGGCGCGCTGCTGACCATGATCATGTCCAGCCGGTTGGCCTATGGTATGGCCGACGAAGGGCTGCTGCCTGCGCCGCTGACCCGCGTTCTGCCAAAGCGGCGCACGCCCTGGCTGGCGATAATGGGAACGACCTTGCTGGCCATGCTTCTCACCGTGACCGGTACGCTGACGGCACTCGCCGAGACCGTGGTGCTGTTGCTGCTGTTCGTCTTCATGAGCACCAATGTGGCGGTGCTGGTGCTGCGCAAGGACAAGATCGCCGAGCCGCATTTTCGCACCCCGACCGTCCTGCCCCTGTTGGCGATCCTTTCCTGTGTGCTGCTGTTGTCCCAGCAAAGCGCGGGTACCTGGCTGCGTGCTGGGCTGTTGATGGCGCTTGGCGCCTCGCTCTACGGGATCGGCCACTGGCAGAAGCGGCGTCGACGCTAGTTAATGCCGATTCAGTTCCGCGGCCCACTCGGCTAACGGCAGGGCGGGTTGCTGCTGCCATATACGTTGCCAGATCAGCTCGAGCCGGCTCATATCGCCGCGCTCGGCGGGCAGCCGCTCGACGAAGGGGATCAACTGCCAGTCTTCGCCGCTGCGCTCGGCAAGGGCGAAGCGAAAGGGGTGAAAGCCGGTCATGCCGAGCCGTAGATCGGTCACCAGCAACTGACCGTCGATCTCGTCGTAACGCAGTACGCCGCCAGTGAACCACTGCAGCCGGGCATGTTGCGGCGAATCGCGCAGGACGTCGGCGAGCCGCGCGTCACGGTCGATGCGCACCAGCTCTGGCGGCTGGTCGTCGAACCAGCTCACCAGCGCTTCGTAGTAGTCGTCATCCTGGATGATGATCACGCGCCAGAGCAGGCTGTTGAACGGCGTGGGCGCGCTGTACAGCTGGTTCGCCTGGAGACCGTGACTGGCCATCGTCTTTTCCACGCGCTGCTCGGCCATCTGTTTGCCGGCTAGCGTGAAGGCCAGATACAGCGACGTCACGACCAAGGCCAGGACAGGCACGCGAGGACTGTGGCCCTTCAAGCCGACGATCGCCCCGGCCAGCACCGCCAGCAGCAGGGGCACGCTGTACATCGGATCGATGATGAACACGCTGGACCAGGCCACCGGCGGCGTGGTCAACGGCCAGAACAGCTGGGTGCCGTAGCTGGTGAAGGCATCGAGCAGGACATGGGTCACCAGCACCAGCCAGACCGTTAGAAACAGGCGCATGCCGCTGTAGCCCGGGTCGGGTCGTATTCGCCGGGCCAGCCAGGTTAATGCGACGGCGAGCAGGCTGAGAACGAACATCGAGTGGCTGAAGCCCCGGTGATAGGTCATGTCGGCGACGGCATCACCGTAGTCGATCACCACGTCCAGATCGGGCAGCGTGCCCAGTACTGCGCCATACAGCAGTGCCTTGCGGCCCTGCCAACGGCCAAGCAACGACGCTTGAACGGTGGCACCGAGAAGGGCCTGGGTAATCGAGTCCATGCGGGTTTCCATCGGCTGCGAGCACGCTACAGTAGCCGAACCGGCCCACTTGCAGCGGCTCAAAATCTTATAAAAACATGTCCGTGCGGCTTGGCTGATGGACAATACCCGCTCACCTCAACCAGCGATGGGCCGATGCTCGAGATATCCAACAGCGTGCAGCTAGCCGACAGCGAGATCGAACTGACCGCCATTCGCGCCCAAGGCGCGGGTGGGCAAAACGTCAACAAAGTCTCCAGCGCATTGCACCTGCGCTTCGATATCAACGCGTCCTCGTTGCCCGATTTCTATAAGGAACGCCTGCTGGCGTTGCGTGACAGCCGGATAACCGGGGACGGCGTCATCGTCATCAAGGCGCAGCAGTACCGCACCCAGGAGCAGAACCGCGCCGATGCCTTGGAGCGCCTCGCGGAACTGATCCGCAGCGTGGCGAAAGTCGAAAAGGCGCGGCGCCCGACGCGGCCGACGCTGGGCTCGAAAAAGCGCCGTCTCGAAGGCAAGAGCAAGCGCGGCGCGATCAAGGCCGGGCGCGGCAAGGTGGATTTCTAAAAGGAGCCGGCATTGTGGGCAGGCGCGGCGTGTGGGTACCTGCGGTTTGCCAGGATGGTGGCCTGGCGCTAACCGTCCGGGTACCGGCTGGCGCTGGCCTCGCCGTCATTCAATGGGTGCCGGTGCGTGGCTCGACGATGGTTTCCTCGGGCAGGTCGTCGTCGATGTCCGACTCGGTGGCTGCGGTCTCGGTGGTATCGCCCTCCGGCGTGTCCGGCATCAGCTCCAACACCGTGTGGCTGGTACGCAGCATCGGTGTGAAGTGACCGTGCGGCTCGGTTACCAGGTCGAACACCCGGCGTGAGCGGAAGTAGGAATAGATAGCCAGGAATGCCAGGGTCACGGCGAAGAATACCGGCAGCGCCTTGGGCCCGAAGACGCTCATCAAGCCACCAGCGACCACCGGACCGAAGGCGGCACCGAAGCCGTTGGCCAGCAGCAAGCCACTGGAGCCGGAGAGAATTTCGTCCGGGTGCAACTGGTCGACCATCTGCGCCACGGCAATGGAATAGATCGAAAAAGCCAGGCCGCCCCAGAGAAACATCATCCCCAACAGCAACGGGCCGGACGTCAGAGGTGTGATCAGGCCGCCGAGGATCGCGGCGATGGCCACGACCCAGAGCAGCACCAGGCGACGGTCATGTTTGTCGGAAAACAGCCCGATCGGCCATTGCAGCACGGCGCCCCCGAGGATGGTCACGCTCATCAGCAGGCCCACTCCGGATGCATCGAAACCGCTTTGCGATGCATAGACCGGTGCCAGTCCCCAGAAGCCGCCCAGGGTCAGTCCCGAGACCCCGGCAGCCATTAGGGGGAGTGGGGCGATTCGTGCCAGTTGCAGCAGGTCGGTAGCCGGCATGTCCGGTTGCGCGGGTTGCGCCTGGCGGGTCAGGGTGATCGGCATCAACGCAGCGCAAATGAGGATGGCCGCCAGCGCGAACAGGGTGAAATTCATCGGGCTGTCGAGGCTCAACAGCTGCTGGGCGGCAGCCAGCGCACCGAGGTTGACGGCCATGTACAAGGCGAATACCTGGCCGCGTTTTTCGCCACTGACCTGGGCGTTGAGCCAGCTCTCGATGACCATGTACAGCGTGACCAGGGCTACGCCATAGAGCAGGCGCAACACCAGCCACACCCAAGGATTGACGATCAGCACGTGCATCAGCACGGCGACCGATGCCAGGGCCGCGTAGAAGGCGAAGGTACGAATGTGGCCGACGCGGCGGATCAACGACGGTGCGAGCCAGGTGCCGACGAGGAAGCCGGCGAAGTACCCCGACATCAGCAGACCAATCATTCCGGTGGAATAACCCTCGGCGATGCCGCGCAGCGTTAGCAGCGTGTTCAGCAGTCCGTGGCCGAGCAGTAGTAATGCAACGCCGCCCAGCAGCGAGCTGATGGGGGCAAACAAGGACGTCATGGCAAACAACCCTAAGCAAAAAATCCGTGAGGGCAGGCGGCCCGGCCAGGGCAGCTTGCCGTTATAAGCTTCTGAAAAACCTCGGCTAATCCATCATTGATGGTTTCAACGCATGCAGCTTGGGCAGCGCTTTTGTCCGAGGATTCAACACGAGGCGCATTTTCCAGCGAAGCGCCTCAAACCGTTACGTCGATCGCGTCCAGCTTGCTGTCCCACGGTCGCAATTGCGGCTGGGTGCAGGTCCAGACTCGCCGTTGATGCGTAAAGCTTGGCTCAAACTTTCAGCTTTGTCCTGGTAGAAGCGTTGCGATTAGCGCACGAACGTTTCCCGGCAGGGCGTCTAGATCGCGAACCAGAATGCTGCGCTCGCGGATGGCCCAGGGTTCGTCGAGCTCGATCAGCGCCAGTTGCATGGTGCGGCTGTGACGGCGCGCGGACGATTCCGGAATGATACCGACACCGACTCCCGCCTCGATCATCCGGCACACAGCCTCGAAACTGGAGAGCTGGATGCGCAGTGAAAGGGTGCCGCCGAGCTTCTCTACCTGATCCCGAAGAAAGGCCAGTAATGTGCTGCCTTCATGAAGCCCAATGTGCTGATAGCTCAGCGTCTGTCGCAGCGTGACCCGTTTTTCCACCGCCAGCGGATGTCCGAGTGGCACCGCCAGCAGCAGACGGTCAGTGCTGAAATGCAGAATCTGTAAGCCTTCAGCCTGTACCGGCCCGGCAATGATGCCCATGTCCGTGCTGCCATCGAGCACGCCACGCACGATGTCACGGCTCAGCCGTTCCTGCAGGTCGACGGTTACACCGGGGCGCTGCGAGAGAAAACCGGCCAGTATCTCGGGTAGAAACTCGGTGACCGCCGTGGTATTGGCGAAGATACGGATATGCCCAGTCGAATCGGTGCTGTACTCGGTGAATTCGCTCTTGAGGTACTCCACCTGGCGCATGATCAGCCGGGCGTGTTGCAGCAGCTTGTGTCCGGCTGGCGTCAGTTCGACGCCCCGGCTGTCGCGATAGAGCAGACGGCTTTCCAGCTGACCTTCCAACGCTTTGATACGCGCGCTGGCGGCCGCCGGTGACAGGTGTGCGCGCCGCGCGCCCTGAGTCAGGCTAGGCGACTCGGCGATATGGATAAACAGGCGAAGATCGGCCAGATCGAAGTGCATTTTGAGGGACTCGGCGAAAGTTCGGCGTTCAGCATAGCCGAACGGTGGTTTTGTTAAATGCAGATTCTCGGAACGCCAGCTGAGTTGCATGCTACGGCGAAACAAGACAGCCGGAGCCGGTAATGACCGATGTAAATGCCTGGGTAGGCCGTACCGAAGAAGTGCATGACCAACTCAGCCGCAATCTGCTGATGCGCATTGCCGCGACTCTGGGAGAGCCGACTCCGGCCCATGGCGAGCCGCTGCCGGCGCTGTGGCAATGGTGTTTTTTTCAGGAACCGGTTGTTGAAAGCGGCCTTGGCGAGGACGGTCATCCGGCAAGAGGGGGCTTCCTGCCGCCGGCTGACAACCGCAATCGCATGTGGGCCGGTGGCCGTGTCGAGTTCATCGAACCACTCGCGGCGGGTGCCGAAGCCACGCGTGTATCCACCATCAAACAGGTCGAGGAGAAGCAGGGTCGCACCGGCGCGCTGCTGTTCGTCACTGTGCAGCACGACTATCTACAGGACGGGCGGCTGGCAATCCGGGAAGAGCAGGACATCGTCTACCGCGAACCCAGTCCGCCGAAGACCCGCAGCGGCGAGCCGATGGTAGCCGGCGATTGGCGTGAGGCGGTGACGCCGACGCCGACGCTGCTGTTCCGCTATTCGGCCGTTACCTTCAACGGCCACCGCATTCATTACGACTGGCCTTATGTCACCGAAGCCGAAGGTTATTCGGGGCTGGTCGTGCATGGCCCGCTGATCGCCACACTTAGCTTGCGTGCGTTCTGTCGCGCTCATCCAGAGGCACGTCTCAAGCGCTTTTCCTATCGCGGTCTGCGTCCGTTGATCGCACCACATCCTTTCGAAGTGGGCGGGCGCATCGTCGCGCCGGGCAAGGCCGAACTCTGGGCCGGCGATCACAAGGGCCTGGCGCAAAAAGCCGACGTGGAATTCGACTGAGTAACGAATCGTAGGGTGGATCGGGACGCGCAGTCGTCGCTTTTTACATCCACCGAAGGCCCTGGGCAGTGGATCGGTAAAGCGTGATCCACCCTCCGTCTGCCGCGACAACCAGAAGTAGTGAGAACCGAGATGACGCCGAACAAGAGCGAAGAACTGAATTTCATCCGTGAAGGCGTACGCGCACTCTGCGCCGAGTTCACGGTTGAATACTGGCGCAAGATCGACGAGCAGAAGGGCTTCCCGGAAGCCTTCGTCAGCGCCCTGACCGAAGCAGGCTGGCTGTCGGCGATGATCCCGGAAGAATATGGTGGCTCGGGGCTTGGCCTGGCCGAAGCCTCGGTCATCCTTGAAGAAGTGAACCGTTGCGGCGGCAACTCCGGCACCGTGCATGGGCAGATGTACAACATGTTCACTCTGCTACGAAACGGCAGCGATGAGCAGAGGCGTTACTACCTGCCCAAGCTGGCCAGCGGCGAGCTGCGCCTGCAGTCGATGGGCGTCACCGAACCCACCACCGGTACCGACACCACCAAGATCAAGACCACCGCGGTGCGCCAAGGCGACAAGTACGTGATCAACGGCCAGAAGGTCTGGATCTCACGCGTACAGCATTCGGATCTGATGATCCTGCTGGCGCGCACTACGCCGCTGGCCGAGGTGAAGAAGAAATCCGAGGGCATGTCGATCTTCCTGGTCGATCTGCGCGAGGCCATCGGCAACGGCCTGACCGTCCAGCCGATCGCCAACATGGTCAACCATGAGACCAACGAGCTGTTCTTCGACAATCTGGAGATTCCCGCCAGCAGCCTGATTGGCGAAGAGGGCAAGGGCTTCCGCTATATCCTCGACGGGCTCAACGCCGAGCGCACCCTGATCGCCGCTGAGTGCATCGGTGACGGTCGTTGGTTCATCGAGAAATCCGCCGCTTACGCTCGCGATCGGGTGGTCTTCGGCCGGCCTATCGGGCAGAACCAGGGCGTGCAGTTCCCCATCGCCGAGGCGCATATCGAGATCGAGGCCGCTGACCTGATGCGCTGGCGCGCCTGCGAGGAATATGACGCCGGGCTCAACGCCGGAGCGGCGGCGAACATGGCCAAGTACCTGGCGGCGAAAGCCAGCTGGGAGGCGGCCAACGCCTGCCTGCAGACCCACGGTGGATTCGGCTTTGCCAATGAATACGACGTCGAGCGCAAGTTTCGCGAGACCCGGCTGTACCAGGTGGCGCCGATTTCCACCAATCTGATCCTGTCTTACGTGGCCGAGCATCTGCTCGAACTGCCACGCTCGTTTTAACCGAGCCGAACGTAGCGTGGAAAACGGCGAAGCCTTTTCCACGCGTTTCGAACAGGCGACACGGTGGCGGAAAAGGCCTTACGACCATTTCCGCCAGAGGGCACGCGAAGGAGTCATGCCATGCAAATCGACCACCTCGACCATCTGGTCCTGACCGTCGCCGATATCGAGGCCACGCTGGACTTCTACACCCGCGTGCTCGGCATGCAGGTGGTGATTTTCGGCGAAGGCCGCAAAGCACTCTCGTTCGGTCAGCAGAAGATCAACCTTCACCAGGCCGGGCGCGAGTTCGAACCCAAGGCGGAACGGCCCACCCCTGGATCAGCGGATCTCTGTTTCATCGTCGCCACGCCGGTGGATGCAGTTGTTGCTCACCTCGAACGCCAGGGCGTAACGATCGTCGAGGGTCCGGTGCAGCGCACCGGCGCAACCGGGCCTATCCGCTCGGTATATGTGCGCGATCCCGATCTCAATCTCATCGAGCTATCCAACCGACTGGCCAATTCCTCGACCAACCCACTGGAGGCTGCGTCATGAGTCAGCATACCCAGGCGCTCACCGAATTCCTTGCCGGGCTGCGCTACGAGCAAATTCCCGATGCGGTGCTGGCGCGCACCGAAGACCTATTCCTCGACTGGTTCGGTTCAGCACTGGCCAGCGCGGGCTCGCATCCGATTCCGTTGTTCGAGAGTTATGCTGCCTGCATGGGCCCGGCTGATGGCCCGGCACGGATCTTCGTCAATCGCCGCGGCAGTTCTGCCTATTTCGCCGCACTGGTCAACGGGGCCAGCTCGCACCTCGTCGAGCAGGACGACCTGCACAACAGCTCGGTGCTGCACCCGGCAACGGTGGTGTTTCCCGCTGCACTGGCCGCCGCCCAGGATCTCGGCAAGTCCGGCCGCGAGCTGCTGCTGGCGTCGATCGCAGGCTACGAAGCCGGTATTCGCATCGGTGAGTTCCTCGGTCGCTCGCACTACCGGATCTTCCACACCACCGCGACCGTCGGCACCCTTGCGGCGGCCGTGGCAGTGGGCAAGCTGCTGAATTTCGATCAGCGACAGTTCAACCACCTGCTAGGAAGCGCCGGCACCCTGGCCGCCGGGCTCTGGGAGTTCCTCCGTGATGCTGCCGACTCCAAACAGCTGCATACGGCCAAGGCGGCCGCTGACGGTCTGCTGGCCGCCTACCTGACCGCCGACGGCCTGACGGGGGCGCAGGACATCCTCGAAGGCGAGCAGGGAATGGGGGCCGGAATGTCCAGCGATGCCGACCCGAGCAAGCTGTCGGACCGCCTCGGCACGCGCTGGGCGCTGGCGGAAACCTCCTTCAAATATCACGCCTCGTGCCGTCATACCCATCCGGCCGCCGATGCTTTGCTAGAGCTGATGCAGCGAGAAGGGCTCAAGGCAGAGGACATCGCCAGCGTCACCACCCGCGTGCATCAGGGTGCTATCGACGTGCTCGGCCGGGTGGTGGTGCCGCAGACGGTGCACCAGGCCAAGTTCAGCATGGGCACCGTGCTCGGATTGATTGCCCTGTACGGCAAGGCCGGGCTGACCGAATTCCATACTCACGCGCTCAGCGACACGCGTGTCGGCGAGTTTCGCGAGAAGGTTTCGATGCTGCTCGATCCCGAAGTCGATGGTGCCTATCCGTCGCGCTGGCTAGGCCGCGTGACGGTGCAGACCACGGACGGCCGCACCCTGAACGGGGCGATCGACGAACCCAAGGGCGATCCGGGAAACACCCTCAGCCGCGACGAGCTGGAAGACAAGTTTCGCCGCCTGGTGCAGTTCTCCGGTGCGCGAAGCGATGACGAGGCGGGCGTGCTGATCGACAAGGTCTGGCGGCTGCGCGAGCTGCAGCGGCTGGACGCGCTGGCCTGAATCGTAGGGTGGGTGATGGCGAGGCCTCACCCACCAGTGCAGCGCCAGCTTCGCAGAGAATTGAACCGACGCGTGGAAAAGGCTTCGCCGTTTTCCACCCTACGCCGAATTTGCAGGAACCGAACATGAACGACACCCAAGCCAAACCCCGCCCACTCGATGGCATCACCGTGGTTAGCCTCGAGCACGCCATTGCCGCGCCGTTCTGTACGCGTCAATTGGCGGACCTGGGTGCTCGGGTGATCAAGATCGAGCGTCCAGGGGCTGGAGATTTCGCCCGTGGTTACGACGAACGCGTCGATGGCCTGGCCTCACATTTCGTCTGGACCAACCGCTCCAAGGAAAGCCTAACGCTCGATGTGAAACAGGATGCTGCCGGCGAGGTTCTCGAACAACTGTTGAACAATGCTGATGTGTTGGTGCAAAACCTCGCACCTGGCGCTGCGGCGCGCATGGGACTGTCGTTCGAATCCTTGCACGAGCGCTTTCCACGGCTGATCGTCTGCGACATCTCCGGCTACGGCGAAGGCGGCCCTTACGAACAGAAGAAGGCCTACGACCTGCTGATCCAGAGTGAGGGGGGATTTCTCTCGGTCACGGGTGGCCCAGGCGAGACCGAGATGGCCAAGGCCGGTTGTTCAATCGCCGACATCGCCGCCGGCATGTATGCCTACACCGGGGTGCTGTCGGCATTGATGCTGCGTGACAAGACGGGCGAGGGCAGCCGGGTGGATGTGAGCATGCTGGAAAGCCTAGTGGAATGGATGGGCTACCCGTTGTACTACGCCTACGACGGCGCACCGCCGCCACCGCGTGCCGGTGCCGCCCACGCCACCATCTATCCCTACGGACCGTTCCCCGCCGGGGATGGCGGTACCGTGATGCTTGGCCTGCAGAACGAGCGCGAATGGCAGATGTTCTGCGACAAGGTACTGCTGCGCCCTGAACTGGCCGTCGACGAGCGCTTTTCCGCCAATTTCAAGCGTTCGGAAAACCGCTCGGCGCTGCGCACGATCATTGTCGAGACGTTCTCGTCCTTGAGTGCCGAACAGGTGATCGAGCGCCTCGAAGCGGCTTCCATCGCCAACGCCCACGTCAATGACATGGCGAGCGTCTGGGCGCATCCGCAGCTCAAGGCCCGTCAGCGTTGGAGCGAGGTGGAAAGCCCGTCCGGGCGGTTGCCGGCGCTCCTGCCGCCGGGTCGCAATACCGCATTCACGCCGCGCATGGATCCGATTCCCGCGCTCGGCCAGCACACCGATGCACTGCTCGCCGAACTCGGCTATGCGCCAGCCGATATCCAGCGACTCCATGAGCAGGGTGCGGTGTAGCGCTGCGTATAGCCGTCAGAACTTTCAGACTACGAGACCTTTCCATGAACCCAGGCATCATCCGTTCCGCATTGTTCGTCCCGGCCACTCGCCCGGATCGAATCCCCAAGGCGCTGGCGACGGGGGCCGATGCGGTGATCGTCGATCTTGAGGACGCCGTCGCTGAAGGTCTGAAGGCTCAGGCGCGGGCCGATCTGGAGGCTTTTCTCGCGACCGATCCGTCTGCGCGGGTGCTGGTCCGCATCAACGCGCCGGGACATGTGCAGCAAGCCGAGGATCTGAAGCTATGCGCCGCGCACCCAGGTGTTATCGGCATGCTCCTGCCCAAGGTAGAGAGCGCTGATCAGGTCGCGGCGATTGCGGCCGCTGGTAAGCCGGTCTGGCCGATCGTCGAAAGTGCCCGTGGGCTGGCTGGGCTGGCTGAAATAGCGGCGGCCGCCGGTGTCGAGCGTTTGTCTTTCGGGGCGCTGGATCTGGCGCTGGACCTTGGTCTTGCCAGCGGCACGCCGGCCGCTGAGCGCATCCTCGATCAGGCGCGCTATGCGCTGCTGCTGCATTCACGTCTGGCGAATCTGGCGCCACCGCTGGACAGCGTATTTCCGGATATCAAGAACCTGCACGGCCTCGCCCAGGCTGTCGCCGACGCCCGCGACATGGGCTTCGGCGGGCTGCTGTGCATCCACCCCAGCCAGGTGGCTGTGGTGCACGACACGCTGATGCCCGGCGCCGACGAACTGGCCTGGGCTCAACGCGTCCTCGCGGCCGGTGCGTCCGACGGCGGGGTCTTCGTGGTGGACGGGCAGATGGTCGATGCTCCGGTGGTCGGCCGTGCCCGCTGCCTGCTGCAACGTGCCGGGCGGGCGGTTCCCTGACCGTCGCCATCGCCTGCAAACGTACCAACCGACAAAAACAAAAGGGGTACTCGCAAAATGTTGAAAATCAGTCTCAAGGCGCTCGTATGCGCGCTTTCCGTCTCTTTCGTCGGCCTTGTTCAGGCGGAGCCGATCACCATCAAGTTTTCTCATGTCGTAGCGGACAATACGCCCAAGGGGCAGGGCGCCCTGCTGTTCAAGAAGCTCGCCGAAGAACGCCTGCCGGGCCAGGTGAAGGTCGAGGTCTACCCCAACTCGTCGCTGTTCGGCGACGGCAAGGAGATGGAGGCGTTGCTGCTCGGCGACGTGCACATGCTGGCGCCGTCGCTGGCCAAGTTCGAGCATTACGCCAAGGCAATCCAGATCTTCGATCTGCCGTTCCTGTTCGATGACCTGGCCGCTGCCGACCGCTTCCAGAGCAGTCCGCAGGGCCGGGCGCTGCTGACCGCGATGGAGGACAAAAACATCACGGGCCTAGCCTATTGGCATAACGGAACCAAACAGATGTCGGCGAACAAACCGCTGCGCGAACCGAGCGATGCACGCGGACTCAAATTCCGCGTGCAGGCGTCGCAGGTGCTGGAGGAGCAGTTCAAGGCGGTGCGCGCCAACCCGCGCAAGATGAGCTTCGCTGAGGTGTATCAAGGCTTGCAGACAGGGGTCGTGAATGGCACTGAGAACACCTGGTCGAACTACGAGAGCCAGAAGGTGCATGAAGTACAGAAGTACATCACCGAGTCCGATCACGGCCTGATCGATTACATGGTCATTACCAATACGCAGTTCTGGAAAGGTCTACCGGATGACGTGCGCAGCGAACTGGAGCAGGTCATGGTCGAGGTTACCGCCGAGGTGAATCGTCAGGCGGATGAACTCAACCAGAAGGCCAAACGCACCATTGCCGCATCAGGCAAGAGCGAAATCATCCAACTGACCCCGGAAGAGCGCGGCCAGTGGCGCGAGGCGATGCGACCGGTGTGGAAGAAGTTCGAAAACGAAATCGGTGCCGATTTGATCAAGGCAGCCGAGGCGGCCAACCAGCCGTAAATCGAATCGGAGCCGCATGCTGAGACATGCGGCTCCGATTCGGGTCGACAGATGGCTTGACGTTCGTGCGGTCCGCCCAATGTGCGTCGAGGTCGCGCCGAGCGGCGATGGCGGATAACTCAGTGCCGTGGACTCTCTTCCGGCATGCTCAGCAGCTGTTTTTCCATGTTCCAGTCGAACGGCTCGTCGTTCTGCTCGGCGTCGTAACGGCGCTCTTCCAGCTTCTGGAAGATTTCGATCTCCTCGTCCGGCATGAAGTGCAGGCAATCGCCGCCGAAGTACCACAGCAGATCGCGTGGGACCAGATGGGCGATCTGTGGGTAACGGTGGAACACCTGGCAGATCATGTCCTGGCCCATGTGCCGTTCTTCCGGCACGTTCTGTAGGTTCATGATCAGCTCGTCGAAGCGCTCGAGGAACAGCGCATGGCTTTCTTCCGATACCTGCTCGGTTTCACCCATGGCAAGCAAAATGCCACGCAGATGGGCCAGCAGTGCCAGGTTGTGATCGTGATAGGGGTTGGCCATGGTTCACCTGTGTCGGGTTGGGCGCGGGATTATAAGGCGCCGCGCGAGTTATTGGGGGCCTGTCCAATTGACTCGACAGCATCGGCTGGGTTCGGTGCAGGCGATGGAATGGCTGCCTTGCAAGGTGTCTACGGTGCGGTCCGCTGCGGTGTTACGGGGAGATTAGGCTCCCCGTGCGGTGATGGCTCAGCGGATTTTTCCGGGGCTCGGCTCCAGCTCCTCCTTGGCGAAGTCGTCGACGCTGATGACCTTGCGCCGCGCCGCTTCGGCGCGGGTCAGTAGCTGTGTTTCCTGCTCGTCGAGCACTCCGGCTGCCAGGGCCGCGCTGATCGGGTCTTGTCCGGCGGTGGGCTTGAATTCGCCTTTCTTGAGCGCCGCATGCAGCTTCTTCTGCAGCGGTTGCGCGCTAGCCAGTGTGTCGAAGGCGTCCCGCAGCGCGCCGAGGGCCTGATCGGTGCCCTGCGGGCGGTAGACCCCTTCGAGGATCTGCTCGAGAGCCGGGTCGCCTTCGGGACGTCCGAGGATAGCCGCCACCTCGGCTGCCAGCGCATCGGAAGGGCCTTTGTGCCGCGCGCCGAACGGGAAGATCAGGACCTGCAGCACACCGCCGAGCAAACGGTTGGGGAAGTTGGCCAATGTGCCGGCCAACGCCTGCTCCGCTTTGCACAAGCAATCCTCCAATGCCCAACGCAGCAGCGGTGCTTGCTCGGATGGATGGCCTAGGTCGTGATAGCGCTTGAGCGCGGCGGAGGCCAGATACAGATGGCTGAGCACGTCGCCGAGTCGTGCCGACAGGCGTTCGCGGCGCTTGAGTTCACCGCCCAGGAGCATCATGGAAAGGTCGGCGAGCATGGCGAAAGCGGCTGCAATACGGTCCAGCGCGCGGAAATACGGCCGGGTCAGGTCGGTGCCCGGTGCTTTGCCGAACAGGCCGAAGGTCAGCCCGAGCACCAACGTGCTGGCCGTGTTACTGACGGCGAAGCCGATGTGTTGCATCAGCAGGCTGTCGAATTTCTTCACCGCGGCGTCACGATCGGGTTCGTGAACCAGCTCCATCTCGCGCAGCACGAAGGGATGGCAGCGGATCGCGCCCTGGCCGAAGATCATCAGGTTGCGCGATAGGATGTTCGCGCCTTCGACGGTGATGGAGATCGGTGCCGAAAGCCACAGGCGGCCGAGGTAGTTGCTCGGTCCCATGATGATGCCCTTGCCGCCGTGAATATCCATGGCGTCGGTGACGCACTCGCGGCCACGTTCGGTCAGGTGGTATTTGAGGATGGCCGAGAGCACTGACGGCTTTTCGCCCAGGTCGACCGCATTGGCCGTCAGGATCCGGGCGCTGTCCATCAGCCAGGCGTTGCCGCCAATGCGGGCGAGGGGTTCCTGAATACCTTCGAATGCCGCCAGCGGCACGTTGAACTGCTCGCGAATCTGCGCATAGCGGCCACAGACGTAACTGCACGTCTTGGCGGCACTGGCACCGGTCGCCGGCAGCGAGATGGAACGACCGACGGACAGGCAGTTCATCAGCATCATCCAGCCTTTGCCGATCATGTCGCGTCCACCGATGATGGCTTCCAGCGGTACGAATACGTCCTTGCCCCAGTTCGGCCCGTTCATGAAGGCCGCGCCCAGCGGGAGATGACGGCGGCCGATCTCGACGCCGCCGGTGTCGGTTGGAATCAACGCCAGGCTGATGCCGAGTTCTTCCTCATCGCCGAGTAGATGCTCGGGATCGTAGGTCTTGAAGGCGACGCCCAGCAGCGTCGCGACCGGGCCGAGGGTGATGTAGCGTTTTTCCCAATTCAGGCGCAGGCCGATGACTTCTTCACCTTGCCATAGGCCTTTGCAGATCACGCCGCTGTCGTTCATCGCTCCGGCATCTGAACCGGCATAGGGGCCAGTCAGCGCGAAGCAGGGGATGTCCGTGCCGTTGGCCAGGCGCGGCAGGTAATGGTTGCGCTGCTCCTCGGTACCGTAGTGCAGCAGCAGCTCGGCCGGGCCGAGCGAATTGGGCACCATCACGGTACTGGCGAGATCGCCGCTGCGGGTGGCCAGCTTCATCACGACCTGCGAGTGGGCAAAGGCTGAAAAGCCCTTGCCACCGTATTCCTTGGGAATGATCAGGGCGAAGAAGCCTTCGGCCTTGATGTAGTCCCAGGCTTCTTGCGGAAGGTCCAGACGCTGGCCGATGTCCCAGTCATTGACCATGGCGCACAGCGTTTCCGTGGGCCCGTCGATGAAGGCCTGTTCTTCCTCGGTGAGCGTCGCCTTGGGATAGCGGAGCAGGGTGTCCCAGTTGGGCCGACCGCTGAATAGCTCACCGTCCCACCAAACGCTACCGGCGTCGATGGCATCGCGTTCGGTGTCGGAAATCGGCGGTAGGACCTTCTTGAACCAGTCGAACATCGGACCGCTGAAATATTTGATGCGCAGGTCGGTGACCAGCAGCGGCACCGCGACGGCGATCAGCATGAGCCAGAGGATCAACATCAGCCAGGTTGGGGTTTCGTCGGCTGCGCCCATGAGCACCAAATACGCCGCAACGATGGCCAACGCGGGGACGGGTGAGACACGCAGATGGGCGATCACGGCGATGCCGAGCAGTAACACGAGCAACCAGAGCAGGGTCATGTGGTTTCCTTGTTCAGCGAATGGCGTCTTACTTGAGCATAGGCTCTGGATGTAACCCGGAAAAGAGACCGGTTGACGCGATGGGTATCAGATAATGACCGGAGCGGACAAGGCGAGTTCGGAATGACTGGAGTGGGGCACGGCGATCAGGATATCAGCCTCTGTGCTGGCGGTGATTGCTCTCGTTCGTTCTGGTTGGAGTGATCCATCGGTTGCAATTGCGCCGCGGTGCCCTTATCTAATCTGAATCTCTCCGCGTTGTGTGCATTTTTTATGAGTACTGCTCTGTCCATTCGGCAGTTGACCAAGATTTACGGAAATGGCTTCGAGGCCCTCAAGGGTATCGACCTGGATGTGGCTGAAGGCGATTTCTTTGCATTGTTGGGCCCCAATGGCGCCGGAAAGTCCACCACCATCGGCATCCTTTCCACGCTGGTGAACAAGACGGGCGGAACGGTCAACGTGTTTGGCCATGATCTGGATCGCGATCCCTCCGGGCTCAAGCGTTGCCTGGGCGTGGTGCCGCAGGAATTCAATTTCAACCAGTTCGAAAAGGCGTTCGACATCCTCGTCACGCAGGCCGGCTACTACGGCATTCCATCCAAGGTGGCCAAGGAGCGTGCCGAGCAATACCTCAACCAGCTGGGCCTGTGGGACAAGCGCGATGTGTCTTCGCGCATGCTATCCGGTGGTATGAAGCGGCGTTTGATGATCGCCCGTGCGCTGATTCACCGGCCGCGTCTGCTGATCCTCGACGAGCCCACCGCTGGCGTGGATATTGAGTTGCGCCGTTCGATGTGGTCGTTCCTCACCGAGCTCAACCGCGAAGGCATCACCATCATTCTCACCACGCATTATCTGGAAGAGGCCGAGCAGCTGTGCCGCAATATCGGCATCATCGACCACGGCCAGATCGTCAAGAACACCAGCATGCGCGAGCTGCTCAAGCAGCTGCACGTCGAGACCTTCCTGCTGGATCTCAAGGAATCGCAGCTCGTGCCGCCGGAGCTGGGCCATTACCCGGCGAGGTTGGTCGATCACCATACGCTTGAGGTACAGGTGGATAAAAGCCAAGGCGTTACCGACCTGTTTCGAATGCTCTCGGCCCAGGGCATCGAGGTGCTGAGCTTGCGCAACAAGACCAATCGGCTGGAGGAGTTGTTCGTTTCGATGGTGGAAAACAACCTGCCCAAGGTGGCCAAATGAACGCGGAATTCCGGCCCAATCTGGTTGCTCTGCAAACCATCGTCCATCGCGAGATTCGTCGTTACACGCGCATCTGGCCGCAGACCTTGCTGCCTCCCGCGATCACCATGGTGTTGTACTTCGTCATCTTCGGAAATCTGATCGGCGAACGGATCGGTGAGATGGGCGGTTTCACCTACATGGAATACATCGTGCCGGGGCTGATCATGATGTCGGTGATCACCAATTCCTACAGCAATGTGGTGTCGAGCTTTTTCAGCAGTAAATTCCAACGCTCTATCGAAGAACTGCTGGTTTCGCCGGTGTCGCCGCATGTGATTCTCATCGGTTTTGCGCTGGGCGGGATCACCCGCGGGCTAGCGGTTGCGTTGATCGTCACGTTGCTATCGATGTTCTTCACTGACCTGCAGGTCCATCATCTGGGCGTGACGCTGCTGGTGATCACGCTGACCTCGACGATCTTCGCTCTGGGCGGTTTCATCAACGCGGTGTTTGCGCGCAATTTCGATGACATCTCGATCATTCCGACCTTTGTGCTGACGCCCTTGACCTACCTGGGTGGTGTCTTCTATTCGATCACGCTGCTGTCGCCGTTCTGGCAGACCTTGTCGCTGGCCAACCCCATCCTGCATATGGTCAATGCGTTCCGCTACGGCATTCTCGGGGTATCGGACATCCGCATTGGGATCGCGATCAGCTTTATGGCGGTGGCTGCGGTAGTGATGTACCTGTGGTGCATCCGCTTGCTCAACAGCGGCCGTGGAATGCGTCAATAACTCATGAGGCTGGGCTCCCGCCTGGCCCGTGACGATGCCAGCGGGGGGATTGCGCGGTGATAAACGTGGCGGGAACCGATACACTTGCGGTCATTTTTCGTACAGGTTCCTTTCATGCAGCACCCCGCCGAACTCTCGCCGCTGGGCAAGTCCAGCGCTTATGTCGCGACTTACAGCCCGGAGCAGCTATTTCCGATTCCCCGCGCGCCCAAGTGGGCTGAATTGGGGCTGACAGCCGACACCTTGCCCTATCGCGGCGTGGACATCTGGAATTGCTACGAGCTGTCCTGGCTGCTGCCGTCCGGCAAGCCCGTGGTCGCCATCGGTGAGTTCAGCATTCCAGCGGACTCGCCGAATATCATCGAATCCAAGTCGTTCAAGCTCTATCTGAATTCACTGAACCAGTCGGTGTTCGACAGCCGAGAGGCCCTTGTGGAGGTCATGACGAGGGATCTGTCGGCCGCGGCCGGCAAGCCGGTCGGCGTGCGCTTGCGGACGTTGGAGGAGGTTGCCCGGGAGGGGATTGCATCGCCGGCGGGGCGCTGCATCGATGAGTTGGATATCGCCATCGAACATTACGACTCGCCACGAGCCGATCTGTTGAGCTGTGACCCGGGCCGCCGGGTCGAGGAGTGCGTCTTCAGCCATTTGTTGAAATCCAACTGCCCTGTTACCGGTCAGCCAGATTGGGGGACGGTGGTCATCCAGTACCGTGGCGCGGCGCTGGATCACGGCAGTTTGCTTGCATATCTGGTGAGCTTCCGCCAACACGCGGACTTTCATGAACAATGCGTGGAGCGCATCTTCCTCGACTTGCAGCGGTTGCTGACGCCGGAACAGCTGAGCGTCCATGCCCGCTATGTCCGCCGCGGTGGGCTGGATATCAACCCCTACCGCAGCACCGATTTCGACGCGCCGAGCAATGGACGGCTGGTCCGGCAATAACAGGCGAACGCTTGAGCGTGGTTCTCCACGCTCCTCGATGGCTTCGGGGTGGTTGGCTGCGTTTCCGCTCAGATTCCCATATTGGCCAACGTCTGCATGATGTTGCGCAATGTCATGGCGGTATTGGGATGGCTGACCTCGAAACGCTCCACCGCCAGGTTGACGCCATCGACCAGCGAGTCGTTCTGGTCCACTACGCCCTGGTTCGCCAGGCGAAGCTCGATGTCGTGGGCGATCGCCTGTAGCGATGCGCGCTCGTCTTCGGTCAGCGGTGTGTCCTGGGCCAGCTGACTACGCAACTCGGCAAGCTGCGACTGCAGATCATGTTCCGGCATATTGCATCCCTCTGTGGTTTCGGGGCGACGAGTCGCCAGCAATCGATAAATGAAGGGTAAACCAGCGGTTTGGCATTGTCTTTTCTTTGATGACACACAAAGCCGTGAAGTTCGTTGCCGTTCCGCATGTCCGGGCGCTGCCGGAAACGGATGGAAAGGATTTATACTGCTGCGCTTTGATGGGCAGACGCCACCATTCGAATAAGGGGAAGGCCGTGATGCGACTGATCGATAAGGACTGGATCGGATATTTCAGAATGACCCTCGTTGCGGCGCTGACGCTGGTTGGCGCTTCGTCTCTCCAGGCAGCTGAGGAAGATCCCTGGGAGGGCGTCAACCGTGTGGTGTTCAGGTTCAACGACACGCTCGACACCTATACCCTCAAGCCGCTTGCGCAGGGCTACCAGAAGGTCACGCCGAACTTTCTCGAAGACGGTATAGGCAACGTGTTCAGCAACCTTGGCGACGTGGTGGTGCTGACCAACGATTTGCTGCAAGGCAAAGTCCGTGATGCCGGCATCGACACGAGCCGCATCCTGTTCAATAGCACCTTCGGCGTGCTGGGCTTCTTTGACGTCGCGACCCGCATGGGCCTGCAGAAGAACGACGAGGACTTCGGCCAGACCCTGGGCGCCTGGGGGCTGGGCAGCGGCCCCTACGTCGTGCTGCCACTGCTTGGGCCGAGCACTGTGCGCGACGCGGCGGGGCGTGTACCCGATTCTTTCCTGCAGCCCTATCCCTACATGGATCACATCCCGACCCGCAACGTGACGCGCGCGGTGAACGTGGTTGACCTGCGCGCCGGTCTGCTCTCGGCCGAGAAGATGATTACTGGCGACAAATACGTCTTCGTCCGCAATGCTTATTTGCAGAACCGTGAATTCCGCACAATGGACGGCCAGGTCGAAGACGACTTCTGATCGAGGCGGGCATCCTGGCCCGCTCTGCCAGCCCCACGCATTGGGCTGTGGGGCCTGAATCATACAATTCGTGACCCGCTTAGCTCATCGAAAGGATGGCCAGCCCCAGGCTCTGCCGCCCGTCTTCGTGGGTGTCGACCCGTACCACCTCGGTTTCCGCCTCCAGACCCTTCAGCTCCTTGTGTTCGGAAGGGATGTGCACCTGAACCTTGTCGCCGATTTGCAGGTGTGTCGCTGCAAGCACCTGCATGCCGGTGCTTGAAAGATCCTGGCCGATCGCGTCGTAGTGGTGCCCGTTATGGGTGAGGGTGATCGCGGTCTCGATCTGCATGCGGATGAAATCGCGTTTTTCGCTGTAGTCCCGATCACTCTGGGTCATTGTTTCGTCCTCTGAGTTCTGCTTGCGCTCGTTCTTATAACGCCCGCCAATTCGGCCTGTAAAGCACAGACGGAGCGGCGGTGCTCGGCTTGAAACGCAGTTCGTATGGGAGTACCGTCTGCGCCTTGAAAAGATCCCTTGCCCAGCGCCCGCGCGGGGCCGATGCTTTCGCCAATCATCCTGGCGATACCGCCTGGTAGGAACATGCACAACCCAAGCGCGACCCTGCTGATCATAGATGACGACGATGTGGTACGAGCCAGTTTGGCCGCCTATCTGGATGACAGTGGTTTCAAGGTCCTGCAGGCGCCCAATGGGCGGCGGGGCATGGAGCTGTTTGACGCCGAGCGTCCTGACTTGGTGATCTGCGATCTGCGTATGCCGCAGATGGATGGCCTGGAGCTGATCCGGCTGATCAGCGAGCGTCAGGTCGACCTTCCGGTTATCGTCGTGTCCGGCGCCGGTGTGATGAGCGATGCGGTGGAAGCCCTGCGTCTGGGTGCGGCCGATTACCTGATCAAGCCTCTCGAAGACCTGGCGATGCTGGAACATTCGGTTCGCCGGGCGCTCGATCGCTCACGCTTGCGCCTGGAGAACCGACGCTATCGTGAGCAGCTGGAAACGGCCAATCGCGATCTGCAGGCCAGCTTGCACCTGTTACAGGAAGATCAGGATGCTGGTCGCCAGGTACAGATGAACATGCTGCCGGTGACGCCGTGCAGCCTCGACGATTTCAACTTCGCCCATCAGATCATTCCGTCGCTTTACCTTTCCGGTGATTTCGTCGACTACTTTCGCGTCGACGAGCACCGCATCGGCTTCTATCTGGCCGACGTTTCTGGCCATGGAGCCTCTTCGGCATTCGTCACGGTCCTGCTGAAGTTCATGACCACGCGCTTGCTGTACGAGTCTCGGCGGGGCGGAACTCTGCGTGCGTTCAAGCCGTCCGAGGTGCTCGATCACATCAACCGTGGGCTGATCAACTGCAAGCTTGGCAAGCACGTGACGATGCTGGGTGGAGTGATCGACCAAGAGCGCAACGTGTTGCATTACAGCATCGGTGGGCACCTTCCGATGCCGGTGCTCTACACCGGCGAAAAGGCTAAATATCTCGAAGGGCGGGGCTTGCCGGTTGGCCTGTTCGTCGAGGCGACCTACGATAATTATGAAATCGAACTCCCGGAGTCGTTCAGCCTGACGCTGCTTTCCGATGGCATCCTGGACCTTTTGCCGGGCGACGCCCTCAAAGATAAGGAAGCAGGATTGCCCGGCCTGATTTGCGAAGCAGGCGGTACGCTGGAAGGACTTCAGCGAGTATTTGGCTTGGCCGATCTAGAGGATATGCCTGATGACATCGCGTTGCTGGTATTGAGCAGGAACCTTGCATGAGCACTGGTAAAATCCAGTTCGCTGAGCAGGACGGTACGTTCGTTCTCAAGTTCGTCGGCGAAATCCGCCTGACACTCTGCTCGGCGTTGGATGCAACGATCGAGAAGATTTTTTCGTCGCTGGATTTCTCATCGATTGTTATCGATCTCACCGAGAGCCGTAGCATCGACAGCACGACGCTTGGACTGCTGGCCAAACTCTCGATTCTCTCGCGACAGAAGGTCGGCATGTTGCCGACGCTGGTAACCACGCACGCCGACATCACCCGTCTGTTGCAGTCGATGGGCTTCGATCAGGTATTCAATATCGTCGACCAGCCGCTGCCATCGCCTGAACAGCTCGCTGATCTGCCGAGCCAGGACCAGTCGGAAGAAGTGGTGAAGAACAAGGTACTTGAGGCTCACCGCATCCTGATGAGCCTCAATGAATCCAATCGCGAGGCGTTTCGCGACCTCGTGACGGCGCTGGAACGCTCCTGATCAGCGCTTTGCCTTCAGCAGCGCCTCGAGCTTCTCCTGATCGCGCGCGAACTGGCGAATACCCTCGGCTAGTTTCTCTGTCGCCATCGGATCCTCATTCAATCCCCAGCGGAAGCCGTTTTCATCCAATGCGATGCGCGGCTCCGATGCGCGATCCGGCGAGAGCTTGCGCTCCAGCGGCCCTTCGTCCTGAGCCAGCTGGCTGAGCAGTTCGGGGCTGATCGTCAGGCGGTCGCAGCCCGCCAAGGCTTCGATTTGACCGGTATTACGGAAGCTCGCCCCCATCACCACGGTCTTGTAGCCGTGCGCCTTGTAATAGTCGTAGATACGGCTGACTGACTGCACGCCTGGGTCTTCATTGCCTGTGTAGTCTCGACCTTCGTTCTTCTTGTACCAGTCGTAGATGCGACCCACGAACGGCGAGATGAGAAACACACCGGCTTCGGCGCAGGCCACGGCCTGGGTAAAGCAGAACAGCAGGGTCAGATTGGTCTGGATGCCGGACTTTTCCAGGTGTTCGGCGGCACGGATACCTTCCCAGGTAGAGGCCAGCTTGATCAGTACGCGATCACGGGATACGCCCGCCTGCTCATACAGACCGATCAGGCGCTCGCCGCGCTGGACCATCGCCTCGGTATCGAAGGAAAGCCGTGCATCGACCTCGGTGGAAATGCGCCCGGGAATCAGCTTGAGCACTTCCTGGCCGACCGCAACGGCAAACAGGTCGCAGCCCAGACCGATATCGCCAGCGCAGCGCGACATTGCTGAGTGCAGATGTTCGGCGTAGCGGGGCAGGGCAGCGGCCTTGAGCAGCAGCGATGGGTTGGTGGTGGCGTCTACCGGTTGCAGACGGGCAATGGCATCGAGATCGCCAGTGTCGGCGACAACGGTGGTGAACTGCTTGAGGTGTTCCAGCTTGGATGTCATGGGGGCGCTCTATCCTCTGAGTTGGCATGACCTTAACCCGAGGCCACCGAGCCGCTCAATAAGCGGATGGTTCGGGCGGACTGCACTTGGATTGAAAATGTACCCGGGTGTTCCTTGAATATTATCAGTGGCCTTCGAGCAGGCTGGTCGCCTGATCCAGCAGGGCCAAAGGCTCTTTGGCTTTGTGGATATCGACTGAGAGCAGTTGGCGAAAACGCCGTGCGCCGGGGAAGCCTTGGCCGAGGCCCAATACATGACGAGTGATGTGATGCATCGAACCGCCAGCATCTAGATGCCGCTGAATATAGGGTCGCATCCGCCGCAGCGCATCGGCGCGGCTGATGACAGGTTCCTGGCTGTTGAATAACCGGGCGTCCACCTGCGCCAGCAGATAGGGGTTGTGATATGCCTCGCGGCCGAGCATCACGCCATCGAAGCGTTGCAGATGCGCTTCGCATTCATCCAGTGTTTTGATCCCGCCGTTGAGGATGATTTCCAGATCCGGGAAATCCTCTTTGAGCTGGCCCGCGACGTCATAACGCAGGGGCGGGACTTCGCGATTTTCCTTTGGCGACAGCCCTTCGAGAATGGCAATTCGCGCATGCACGGTAAAGCTGCGGCAGCCAGCCTCGCGTACCTGACCAACGAAATCGCAGAGCTCGGCATAGCTGTCGCGTCCGTTGATGCCGATTCGGTGCTTGACCGTTACCTCGATCCCGACGGCATCTCGCATCGCCTTTACGCAGTCGGCGACCAATGCCGGATGCCCCATGAGGCAGGCACCGATCAGATTGTTTTGCACGCGGTCACTGGGGCAGCCGACGTTGAGGTTCACTTCGTCGTAATTCGCCGCTTCGGCCATTTTCGCGCAGGCCGCCAGTTCCGCCGGTACACTCCCGCCGAGCTGTAGCGCGAGGGGGTACTCCACCTCGTCGTGACGCAGAAAGCGCTCGGCATCGCCATTGATCAGCGCGCCGGTGGTAACCATTTCGGTGTAGAGCAGGGCATTGCGGGAAAGCTGCCTCAGAAAATACCGGCAATGTCTGTCTGTCCAATCCATCATCGGTGCCACGGAGAAGCGACGGGACGGTGAGGGGCGCATGGTTGCCAGGTTTGGTGCAGATGTCAGCAGCATAGTCGATGTCTTTAGTCGGCCTGTCGGCCTGTTTCGCCCGTTGTTGCCTCTCGTGCACTGTGGTGCGGCTGTGTCGCAACGGAGCTGTGATGGGGACCCATGACGGCACGGCCGCTTAAAGGCGGCGGTATCGGATACATCGCGCCGATCAGGTCAAGCGCGAGGGTCGGCTAGTTTATCAAGAAAGTCTCATTGCATTGGCAGACGTCGCTCTGGCCGCCAACGACCAGACGGCCGGCAATGCGGCATCGGGATCTCGCAGCGCATTTGATCAATGCATGCAACTCCGGCTGGCACTGTCTCGCCAGGACCGCATCGTCTGTTAGGCCGTTGTGCTCGCATGCTGACCCCTATCGGAACGTCTAGGCGCGTCAAAGCTCCAATGCGTGAGCCATGAGAGCGCTTCATCGATGCATTTCTTCAGCAGTACCGCCAGTCTCCATTACGCCCTGTCTCAATTCGCGTCTGCTCCGTCGAGGACCGGGCGCGGATGAAAGTCAGTCGACTCATAATCCTGGCCATGCTCATCGCGGCGGTGGCGTGCTTTTTCATCTTCGATCTCGGCGAATATCTCACCCTCGAATCGATCAAATCGCACAGCGGTGCCTTGCATGGGCAGGTGCAGGCCCATCCGTGGTGGGCCCGTGGGACGTTCTTCGCTGTCTACGTCGCGCTGACTGCACTGTCGTTTCCAGGCACGGTAGTGCTGACGTTGCTCGCCGGTGCCCTGTTCGGGCTGTTGGAAGGCACACTGCTGGTGTCCTTCGCGTCGAATGTCGGTGCGGTAATGGCGATGCTGATCAGCCGCTTCATGCTGCGCGACTGGATACAGAAACGCTTCGGCTCGCAGATCACTGGGATCAACAAGGGGCTGGCGCGTGAGGGCACCTTCTATCTGGTCTCGCTGCGGCTGATTCCCCTGGTGCCTTTTGTGCTGTTGAACCCGGCGCTAGGCCTGACCCGGGTAAGCATCTGGACGTTCTGGTGGACCACCCAGCTGGGTATGTTGCCGGGCAATGCCATCTACGTGAACGCCGGGCAGCAGTTGGTCCGGCTGCAATCGCTGTCCGGCATTCTGTCGCCGAGCATGATCGGTACGCTCGTGCTGCTGGCTGTGTTTCCGTTGCTGGCCACTCGGCTGCTGACGCTGTACAAGGCGCGCCAGGCGTACCGCGGCTGGCACAAGCCGAAATGCTTCGAGCGCAATCTGGTCGTGATCGGTGGCGGTACCGGCGGGCTGGCGACGGCGCGGATCGCCGCTTCCATGAAAGCGCGAGTGAGTCTGTTCGAGCGGCAGCGTCTGGGTGGCGTGGCGGTGCACGAAGGCAGCGTGCCGGCCAGGGCGTTGAGTCGCTCGGCAAATCTCACCCACGCGCTACGCCAAGGTCAGCGGCAGGAGAGCGGACAACGAGTCGAGGCGGCGGATTTCGCTGAGGTAATGGGTCGGGTGAGGCGGCTCGCCGATAAGGCGATGGGATGCCCTTCGGTCGAACATTACACTCGCCTGGGAGTGGAAGTTGTCATGGCCGAGGCCAGGTTGAGCTCGCCATGGGCGGTCGACGTGGAAGGCCGCACCCTGACCAGCCGCGCCATTGTCATCGCCACCGGCAGCCGGCCGTGGACCCCGCCGATTCCCGGCCTTGACGCGGTGGAGCCGCTGACCTGCGATACTCTCTGGAGTCTGCACGAGCGCCCCGAGAGGCTGCTGATACTGGGCAACGGGGCTGGCGCCTGCGAGTTCGCCCAGGCTTTCCAGCGGCTAGGTTGCCAGGTCACTTTGGCCAGCGAGCGCGAGGCTTTGCTCGAACAGGAGGATACGGAAGCGGCACAGGCCGTGACCGCCGCACTGAATGCCGATGGTGTCGAGTTGCGGCTCGGCTTGTCGCCGCTGCGCGTCGAGGTGGTCGAGGGCGAGCGCCGCCTGATTTGCGGTGCGAGAGACGAGGGCGAGCTGGCGCTGCCGTTCGATCGCGTGTTGCTGGCGCTGGGGCAAAGCGCCGATGTCGAGGGGCTAGGGCTGGACGCGTTGGGTCTGCGCTGCGGAGATGATGGCAGTCTCGAGGTCGATGAATACCTGGCGACCCGCTATCCGAACATCTATGCGGTAGGCAGCGTTGCTGGGCCGTATGGTGCGCCTCATGTGGCTGAGCATCAGGCCTGGTACGCCGCGGTCAATGCTTTGTTCGGCGGACTCAGGCGGTTCGCGGTTAGCGAGCGGGTCATACCGCATGCTGTCTTCACCGCCCCTGAGATTGCGTCGGTGGGGCTGACCGAGGCCGAGGCCCGAACGCTTGGGATAGAGTTCGACGTGATCCGGCTGAACCTGGGATCGCTGGCTGGTGCAGTCGCCGAAGGCACCGGTGAAGGCTTCGTCAAGGTGCTCACCGAACCGGGCGAGGATCGCATCCTTGGGGTCACCATCGTTGGCGAGCAGGCCAGCGAGACTCTGGCCGGATTCGTCGTGGCGATGAAGCACAAGCTCGGGCTGAACAAGCTTGCCGATACCGTACAGCTCGGGGCCACCTTGGGTGAGGCCAGCCGGGTAGTGGCCGAAGCCTGGCGGCAGCAGCGCCGGCCGGCACGTACACTCGGCTGGGCCGAGCGTTTTAATCGATGGCGACTCGGAGGCAGTCGGCGTTGAACGGCGCCAGCTTAGTGAGAACACCAGATCTGTCGTTTGCTCAGGGGCTCATGGGCTGAGCCGTGAATCACTTCGCCGTCGAGCTGGAAATCGAGCCATGGCAGGGACAGTCCCAGGTGCGGTCGGCATTGTTCCAGGTCACGGTACAGCCCATGTGCGTGCAGGCCGCGGATACACCGTGCAGCCTTATCGGCGGGTGTCGAGAAACGTCGGATTATTGGAAATCCCGACTGCGTACATCCAGGCCGGTCAGCAGTGGCGTGAGGTCGCTCAGGCGCCCAGCGATGACGTGGCGTACGCCGCTCGCCGACTCCAGATGACCGTCGATTCGCAGCAGCTGCGAATGGATCAGGGCTCGCCGTTGGCGCTCGGCCAGATCGTGCCAAACCACCACGTTGATCATGCCGAACTCGTCTTCCAGGGTGACGAAGATCACGCCGCTGGCGGTTTGCGGACGTTGACGGCCTATCACCAGACCGGCCACGCTGACCAAACGGCCATGCTCAATGTCTGCCAGCTCGCGTGAACTGCGACAGCGCCGGCTTCGGAGCTGTTCGCGTAGCAAGGCCAGCGGGTGCGGGCCGAGCGTGGTGCCGAGGGTGGCGTAGTCGGTCAGCAGGTCCTCGCCGACCGTAGGCAATGGGAGGGGGATCGGCGCTTCCTGTTGCGCGCCCTGGCCAGCGAACAGTGGCAGCTGTGGCTCGACCCCGGCTACTGCCCAGCGTGCCCGGTGACGATGTCCAGCGAGGCCGCGCAGGGCGCTGGCATCGGCCAGTCGTTCGCGGGCGCGGGCATCCAGCTCGGCGCGCAGACACAGGTCATCGACAGCGGCGAATGGTTCAACCTGTCGTGCTGCCTCGATACGCCGCGCATCCGCTTCACGAAAGCCGCGCACCAGTCGCAGGCCCAGGCGGATCGCCGGTTGCTCGTTGGCAGTCGGTTCGAGGCTGCAATCCCAGCCACTGTGCTGGACGTCAACCGGGCGAATTTCCAGACCGTGACGGCGGGCGTCTTGCAGTATCTGGTCGGGATTGTAGAAGCCCATCGGCCAACTATTGATCAAGGCGCAGGCGTAGGCGGCCGGTTCGTGGCATTTGAGCCAACAGCTGGCGTAGGTGAGCAGGGCGAAGCTGGCGGCATGGGATTCGGGAAAGCCATAGCTGCCGAACCCTTTGATCTGTTCGAAGATTCGTGCGATGAAGTCTGCCTCGTAGCCCTTGGCGAGCATGCGTTCGGTCAGTCGCTGGCGATGGGGCTCCAGGCCGCCATGACGCTTCCAGGCGGCCATGGATCGGCGCAACTCGTCGGCTTCGCCGGGCGTATATTCGGCGGCAACGATTGCCAGCTCCATCACCTGTTCCTGGAACAGCGGCACACCGAGTGTGCGCTCGAAGACCGGTTTCAATTCATCGGAAGGGTATTTCACCTCTTCTTCATCATTACGTCGACGCAGGTAGGGATGAACCATATCGCCCTGAATCGGCCCTGGGCGCACAATAGCGACCTGGATTACCAGATCGTAGAACTCCCTGGGGCGCAGGCGCGGAAGCATGGCCATCTGGGCCCGTGATTCGATCTGGAACACGCCGACAGTATCGGCACGGCTAATCATGTCGTAGGTCGCACGGTCTTCCTGCGGCAGGCTGGCAATCGTCCAGCATGTGCCGCGATAGCGTTCGATCAGATTGAAACAGCGGCGCAGCGCACTGAGCATGCCGAGGGCGAGGACATCGACCTTGAGCAGACCTACGGCATCCAGATCGTCTTTGTCCCACTGAATCACGGTGCGCTCGGCCATGCTGGCATTTTCCACCGGCACCAAGGTTTCCAGCGCGTGCTCGGAAATGACGAACCCTCCCGGGTGCTGTGAAAGGTGGCGGGGGAAACCGATCAATTCGCCAGTCAGCACCAATACCCGGTGCAGCACCGGACTGCGCGGGTCGAAGCCTGCTTCACGCAAACGCGCGTCGTCAGGAATCCGGTCGCTCCAGCGTCCGCAGCAATCGGCCAGCGCGTTGATCTGATCCGGTGGCAGGCAGAGCGCCTTGGCAACGTCGCGCAAGGCGCCGGTGGCGTGGTAGGTGCTGACGACGGCGGTGAGCGCGGCCCGCTCACGGCCATAGCGGCGAAATACATACTGAATGACTTCCTCGCGGCGTTCGTGCTCGAAATCGACGTCGATGTCCGGTGGCTCCTTGCGCTCACGAGATAGGAAGCGTTCAAACAGTAGCCGGCTGCCTGCGCGTGCGGGGTCGAGTTCGGTGATACCCAACGCGAAGCACACAGTGGAATTGGCTGCCGAGCCACGGCCTTGGCAGAGGATTCCTTGTTTACGGGCCCACCGGACGAGGTCATGCACGGTTAAGAAGTAATTTTCGTACTTCAGTTCGGCGATCAGTTTCAGCTCATGCTCGATTTGCGCACGGTTCTTCGGCGTTACGCCATCTGGCCAGCGCCAGCGCGCGCCATCTTCGACCAGTTTGCGCAGCCAGGAAGTAGCGTTATGGCTCGCAGGCACCAGCTCATGTGGGTATCGGTATTCCAATTGGCTGAGATCGAACTGACAGCGCTCAGCGATGCGCAACGTTTCTGTGAGCAGCTCTGGCGGATACAGCTCAAGCAGTTCCTCGTATCGGCGTAGATGGCGTTCGCCGTTAGGGAACAAGTAGCGGCCGGCCTCAACTACCGGCAAGTGATGACGGACCGCGGTCATGCAGTCCTGCAGCGCACGGCGTCCTCGGGCATGCATATGCACGTCGCCGCAGGCTACCGCAGGCAGGTTCAGGCGGGTGGCCAGTGCCTTCCATTGGCGCAGGCGTAGCATGTCGTCTGGCCCACGGTGCAGTCCGATGCCCAGCCAGAGGCGCTCCGGAAATCGTTCGCGTAGCCAGCGGCCCTCGAGATCAGCCTCGGGTTGACCGGCAATCCAGATGGCCAGTAGTCCATCCAGTGGCTCGCTCAGGTCTTCGGCTAGAAGCCGGTAGCGACCTTTTTCGGCGCGACGGCGGGCGCGGGTGATCAAGCGGCACAAGGCCTGATAACCGGTGATGTTTTCCACCAGCAAAACCAGCTTGGGCCCGTCTTCGATCTGAATCTCACTGCCGATGATCAATGGCAGACCGATATCCTTCGAAGCCTGCCAGGCCCGTACGATGCCGGCCAGGGTGCATTCGTCGGTGATGGCCAACGCTCGATAGCCGAGGCGGGCGGCGCGCTCGAAGAGTTCGCGGGCACTGGAGGCACCTCGCTGGAAGCTGAAGTTGGATAGGCAATGCAGCTCGACGTAAGCGGTCATCATGCGAACCAGCCGTGCAACAGCAACGGCCCTCCATCCGTTGAGCGGAAGGCCCAGCCGCGCTGGCCGGTGCGGGTTTCCACCAGGTAATAGTCGCGGCGCACATCGCCGCCATCCCACCAGCCCGACTCGATGCGTTCGGGGCCGGCGAGAAGGCGCAGGGATGCCTCATACAATGGCTTCGGTTCGGCCAATAGCCAGCTGGGGCGCGGGCCGATGTCTGATGGCAACTCATTCCGAGTGGTGTGTTGCGGTTGCCAGGCGCATTCGGGGCGATGGTCGGCACGCGTGCAGAGCCCTTGCACGGCGTCGTCTCCCAGGCGGGCCCGCAGGCGCTCGCGTAGCTGCTCCCAAGGCAGCGACTGCTGCGGTCGTTCTTCGAATAACTGGCGGTGCTCAGGGACGAACGCTGGCAATTCATGCGCGACCAGGCGTATCGCCAGTGTCGGCGCCGGCAGTTGCATATGTTCCAGCCGACCACGCGTCAACTCGAACAGCATGGCCGGATCGCGCTCGGCACTGAGCAGGCCAACCGGTATCTGGCTATCGGTCAGGCTGCGGTGCTCCAGATGCAGGGTGAAGCGTTGCACTCCACTGTCGCGACCGGCTAGGTAGGCGGCAAGATCGGCGGTCAGGCGACGCAGCGGGAATAGCAATGCCTGGTGGGACTCGACTTCGAAGTTCAACTCGATCCGGGCATCGAAGCGGTCTGGCGGCCGGTAGAAGTCCAGCGCCAAGGGACGATGATCGAGCAGGGTATCGAGGTGCTTCAGCACTTCTGCCGGAAAGCGTCGCGCCAGACCCGCTCGTGGTAGCGCGAGCACCTGCCTCAGAGTCCGCAGGCCCATGCGCGCAAAGGCGGTCGTCACTTCGCGCGGCAGACCGATACGCTCGACCGGCAATGGGGCCAGCACGCTCTGCAGCGTCTCGGTATCCGTCACGGCCAGGCCATCATGTGCGTTGGCCAGTACCCGCGCAGCGGCGGGGTTCGGTGCCAGCGTAATACGGTGCTGAAAGCCCAAGGCATGCAGTTCCTCGCGCAGGCGCGCTTCCAGACGCGGCCAGGGACCGAACAAAGCAAGGCTGGAGTGCACTTCCAGGAGCAGACAGCGCGGATAATGCAGGCTCACCTGGGAGCTGAAGCCGTAGGCCCAGGCAGCGAGGAATTGCTGCCAGCGCTCGATCGAAGCCAGGTCATATTCAGCCGTGGTGAAGTCGCGGGTCAGCGCCTGGGCGGCAATCAGCGATTGACCCGGTTTGAGGCCGAGCGACCGCGCCATCGGATTGACTGCCTGCAGCACTCGACGCTGCGGCGTTCCGCTCAACAGGGCCAGCGGTGCGTCGGCATCGCTACGGTTGCGTAGCACGCCATCTATGGCCAGTTGCGGCAGCAATATGCAGGCCCAGAGCATGACCATTTCAATGCCACGCTGTGGCAGGAATCGGGCGTGCCGGAGCCAGACCGCCACGGCACTTGAGTATCCGTAACTGCGCTGGCTGAGCCTCGACCGCCAAGCGCAGTGCCGCTGGCGAGGGGTTGATCGCCTCGCGCAGTGGACGGTAGGCGAAAGCCAGTGTCTGACCGGTCTCGGCGGCCACCTGCAGGCGACGCAGGGCGCGGTCTTCGGCCTGTTGCGGCCAACACAATACTGCGCCGCAGCTACCCGAACGCAGGCATTGCTCGGCAGCCCATAAGGCGTCACGGCCTTGAGTATTGACGATCGTCAGCTGGCGCAGGTCGACACCGGCTGCCATCCAGGCCTGGGGATAGGGCACATATGGGGGCGCCACCAGCACCACGCGTTCACCGGCCATGGTCAATCGCGCCAGGGTCGGCCAGAGCAGGCGCAATTCGCCGATACCGCTCGTGGCAATCAACAGCTCGCTCAGTGCCGATTCCGGCCAGCCGCCGCCGGGCAGGGCGGCATCCAGCGCGGCATGTCCGGTCGGCTGACTGCTGGTCGAGACGAAGCTGGACTGGCCGCGCCATAGGCGGCGCGCATCGAGCAGATGATTGAGGGCAACCACAGATGCCATGACGATGGGATCTTCCAAATACTGTATATGGATACAGTATTTGGGTTCGCCAAATGCCGGTCAAGTTGCGGGCGATGAAAAGCGCAGCGCCAGGCATCGGCGTCTGTTGTCAGTGTCGAGGTTGCATCAATGGCCAGAGAAACGACGTGGATCGCGCAAGACGAATGCGCGGCTTGGTGTGCGCGACACGTGCTTCTATTTGTATAAATATAAATGCACTTAACGATGATGAATATTCGTTATAAGTATTTAAATCGATGCGACACACTGTTTGTCGCTCGCTCTGGCCGGCGACGCCCGCCGCTGATGGACGAGCTTTATTCATCTGTCTCCAGGAAATGTCATGGCTGATGCTGCAGTGCTCGATACACCCGATTACAACTACGAAGTCGTCCGTCGCTTCACCTTGATGACCCTGTTCTGGGGTGTGGTTGGAATGGGGATGGGTGCGTTCATCGCCGCCCAATTGGTCTGGCCAGAACTCAATTTCGGGTTGCCTTGGACCACTTTCGGGCGCCTGCGCCCGGTGCACACCAATCTAGTGATCTTCGCGTTCGGCGGCGGCGCGCTGTTCGCGACCTCCTTCTATGTGGTGCAGCGGACCTGCAAGGTGCGACTGATCTCCGACGGGCTGGCCAACTTCGTGTTCTGGGGCTGGCAGGCGGCGATCATTGCAATGCTGGTCAGCTATCCGTTGGGTATTACCTCTTCGAAGGAATACGCTGAGATGGAATGGCCGATTGCGTTCTGGGTGACGCTGGTCTGGGTGGCCTATGCCTATCTGTTCATCGGCACGATCGCGCGGCGGCGAACCCAGCACATCTATGTTGCCAATTGGTTCTATGGCGCCTTCATCGTCGTGACGGCGATGGTCCATGTGATCAACCACATTGCCATCCCGGTGACCCTGTTCAAATCCTACTCGGCCTACTCCGGCGCCACGGATGCCATGATCCAGTGGTGGTACGGGCATAGCGTGGTGGGCTTCATCCTCTCGGTGGGCTTTCTCGGGATGATGTACTACTTCGTGCCGAAGCAGGCCGAGCGGCCGGTGTATTCCTATCGGCTGTCCATCGTGCATTTCTGGGCGATCATCAGCCTGTACATCTGGGCCGGCCCGCACCATCTGCACTACACCGCATTGCCGGATTGGGCGCAGAGCCTCGGTATGGCGATGTCGGTGGTGCTGCTGGCGCCCAGCTGGGGCGGCATGATCAACGGCATGATGACGCTCTCCGGTGCCTGGCATAAATTGCGCACTGATCCGATCCTGCGCTTTCTGGTGGTTTCCCTGGCGTTCTACGGCATGTCGACCTTCGAGGGGCCGATGATGGCCATCAAGACGGTCAACGCATTGTCGCACTATACGGACTGGACCATCGGCCACGTGCATGCCGGTGCGCTGGGCTGGGTCGCGATGATCTCCATCGGCACGCTCTACCACATGATTCCAAAACTCTGGGGCCGCGAGCAGATGCACAGCGTCGGGCTGATCAATGCGCACTTCTGGCTGGCCACCATCGGCACCGTGCTCTACATCGCCTCGATGTGGGTCAATGGCATCACTCAGGGTCTGATGTGGCGTGCGATCAATGAAGACGGCACGCTGACGTATTCCTTCGTCGAGGCGCTGGAGGCCAGCCATCCCGGCTATGTGGTGCGACTGATTGGCGGCGGCACCTTCGTTCTGGGCATGCTGCTGATGGCCTATAACGCCTGGCGCACAGTGCGCGTAGCGGACCGGCGTGCAGTCGAGGTAACTGTCATGCAGGTCGTCTAATGGGCAGCTTCTTCCGTTGATCGATCATTGACGTTGCTTGAGAAGAAATTTAATTAGGTTATAAATAAATAATTTCTTATTCTTTTATGTGAGCTGCGCGAGTGGCTAGACTGGCTTCCATCATTTCGGAGGCACACCTCGATGCGCAGCGAATCGATCCGTTATCTGATAGTGCCGGGCTGGAAAGGCTCGCCCGCCGCTCACTGGCAAAGCCATTGGCAACGCAGCCTTCCAAACAGCGCCAGGGTGGAGCAGTCCGATTGGCTACACCCTCGCCGCGAAGACTGGATCGCCGAGCTGGATCGCAGCGTGGCAATGAGCACGCAGCCGATCATCCTCATCGCGCATAGTCTGGGTTGCGTTACCGTCGCCCACTGGGCCGCACAAGCTTCGATGGATACATTGCAGCGGGTTCGTGGCGCGTTGCTGGTCGCGCCAGCGGATGTGCAGCGTGAGGGATGCCCCGACGCCCTGCGCGATTTCGCGCCGATTTCCCGTCAAGCATTGCCATTTCCCAGCCTGCTGGTCGGCTCCGACAGCGATGCCGCAGCGACAGCCGACCGAGCCATCGAGCTGGGCCAGAATTGGGCAAGTGATACCGTCATTCTCCGTGGCGTCGGGCACATCAATACGCAATCGGGCCATACCCATTGGACGTCGGGTTTCGCCTACCTGTACCGCCTGCAAAATCGAATCGCTCAGCAGGCCCGCAAAACGGCCTGACGCTGGTAGCAGGAACCCGGTCGCCCATTGCGACCGCCATCAGTAGCATGCATACGAGGAAAAAAGACATGAGCATCCGTCTCGGCGACATCGCCCCCGACTTCGAACAGGATTCCAGCGAAGGCCGCATTCGCTTTCATGAATGGCTTGGCAGCAGTTGGGGCGTGCTGTTTTCTCATCCGGCCGACTTTACGCCAGTCTGCACCACCGAGCTGGGTTTCACCGCCAAGCTTAAAGACGAGTTCGCCAAGCGCAACGTCAAAGCCATTGCGCTTTCAGTGGATCCGGTCGATTCGCATGTGAAGTGGATCGATGACATCAACGAAACCCAGAACACGCGAGTCAACTTTCCGATCCTGGCTGATGCCGACCGCAAGGTGTCCGAGCTGTACGACCTGATTCACCCCAATGCCAACGACACGTTGACGGTTCGTTCGCTGTTCGTCATCGATCCGAATAAAAAGGTGCGATTGACCATTACCTACCCGGCTAGCACTGGGCGCAACTTCAACGAAATTCTGCGTGTGATCGACTCCCTACAACTGACTGATAACCACAAGGTCGCGACGCCGGCCAACTGGCAGGACGGCGACGAGGTGGTCATCGTGCCTTCGCTGCAGGACGAGGAAGAGCTCAAGCAGCGCTTCCCGAAGGGCTACCGCGCGGTGAAGCCTTATCTACGTCTCACCCCACAACCGAATCGCGAATAGGTACGCCACATCACAGCAATCGGCTGCCTCGATCGGCCTTTGCTTGTGCTGGAAAAATCAGTCGATTAGGATTCGCGCCCGGGTATGGGGCGTGAGTGTCATATCACTCCGCATGACCCTTTCGAATGTTGAAGCCCGGTTCGGAGACGACCGGGCTTTTTTGTGCCGGCCCGCAATCTGTACGGACCGGTTCCGCCCCTGAATGTCAGGGGATCAGTGAACAATGAGGGGATTGCCATGCGCGAACGCTTGCTGGCCGCGGAAAAAGTGAAGGCTATCGAGTGGCAGAACGGGCAGTTACGTTTGCTCGACCAGCGCAAGTTGCCGCTGGAAGAGATATGGCATTCCTACGATTGCGCTGCTGCTGTAGCCACGGCCATCCGCGAGATGGTCGTGCGGGGCGCTCCGGCGATCGGCATCAGCGCGGCGTATGGCTTGGTAATGGGGCTCAAGGCTCGGCTCACCGAAGGCGGCGACTGGCGTACGGCGTTGGAAGCGGACTTTGAAGTGCTTGCAGATTCGCGTCCGACTGCTGTCAATCTATTCTGGGCGCTGAATCAGATGCGCGAGCGACTCGACCGTTTGAAGCCGGGCGAGGATCCGCTGACAGCTGCCGAGGCACAAGCCGTCTCCATTCACGACAGCGATCGCGAAGCCAATCTAACCATGGCGCAATTCGGTGTCGATCTGATCCGCAAGCATCAGGGCAATCCGCAAAACCTACTCACTCACTGCAATACCGGTGCACTGGCTACTGGTGGCTTCGGAACCGCGCTCGGTGTGATCCGTGCGGCGCATCTGGAGGGGCTTGTCGAGTGCGTTTATGCCGATGAAACCCGTCCCTGGTTGCAAGGCTCGCGTCTGACCGCCTGGGAGCTTGCTGGAGAGGGCGTGCCGGTCACATTGAATGCCGACTCGGCCGCTGCGCATCTTATGAAGACGCGTGGCATTACCTGGGTAATCGTGGGGGCCGACCGAATCACGGCCAACGGCGACGTTGCCAACAAGATCGGCACCTATCAGCTCGCCGTGCTCGCCATGCATCATGGCGTGCGGTTCATGGTGGTGGCGCCCAGTTCGACCATTGACATGGAGCTGGAAGCCGGCGACGACATTCCCATCGAGGAACGTGCCGGCAGCGAGTTGCTGGAAGTCAACGGCCAGCGGTTCGCGGCGGAAGTCGATGCGTTCAATCCGGTATTCGATGTGACGCCGGCGGACCTCATCGACGCCATCGTGACCGAAAAGGGTGTGGTCGAACGACCGAATGCGGCCAAGCTCGCCGCTTTGATGAGCCGCAAACGACTCCATTGATTACTTTAGGCAAACCCGGGGATCTCTTCTCGGGTGTGCATCCTGGAGCCTCTGGCTCGCCAGCTGTGATACCATCCCGCGCTTAATCGCAGGACCCTGCTGACTACAAGGAACCAGGCTTCCATGGGCGAACTGGCCAAAGAAATCCTCCCGGTCAATATCGAAGACGAACTCAAGCAGTCCTATCTCGACTACGCCATGAGCGTAATCGTCGGACGGGCGCTGCCGGATGCGCGCGACGGATTGAAGCCCGTACATCGCCGTGTGCTTTTTGCCATGAGCGAACTGGGTAACGACTGGAACAAGCCATACAAGAAATCCGCCCGTGTGGTCGGTGATGTGATCGGTAAATACCATCCTCACGGCGACTCGGCGGTATACGACACCATCGTGCGGATGGCGCAGCCTTTCTCGTTGCGCTACATGCTGGTCGATGGCCAAGGCAACTTCGGTTCGGTGGACGGCGATAATGCCGCCGCCATGCGTTACACCGAAGTGCGGATGGCCAAGCTGGCGCACGAACTGCTGGCCGATCTGGACAAGGAAACCGTCGATTGGGTGCCCAACTACGACGGCACCGAGCAGATTCCGGCGGTCATGCCGACCAAGATCCCGAACCTGCTGGTTAACGGTTCCAGCGGTATCGCCGTGGGTATGGCGACCAATATTCCGCCGCATAACCTCGGCGAAGTCATCGATGGCTGCCTAGCGCTGATCGGGAACGCCGACATCACCATCGACGAACTGATGCAGTTCATCCCGGGTCCTGACTTCCCCACCGCCGGCATCATCAACGGCCGCGCCGGTATCGTCGAGGCCTACCGCACCGGTCGCGGACGCATCTACATGCGGGCGCGCTCGATCATCGAAGACATCGACAAGGTCGGTGGGCGTCAGCAGATCGTCATCACCGAGCTGCCTTATCAGCTGAACAAGGCGCGTCTGATCGAGAAGATCGCCGAGCTGGTTAAAGAGAAGAAGCTCGAAGGCATCACCGAGTTGCGCGACGAGTCCGACAAAGACGGCATGCGCGTGGTGATCGAGCTGCGTCGCGGTGAAGTGCCTGAGGTCATCCTCAACAATCTCTACGCCCAGACCCAGCTGCAGAGCGTGTTCGGCATCAACGTGGTGGCACTGATCGACGGCCAGCCGCGCACGCTGAATCTCAAGGAACTGCTCGAGGCCTTCGTTCGCCATCGCCGCGAAGTGGTCACCCGCCGGACCGTCTACGAGCTGCGCAAGGCGCGCGAGCGTGGGCATATCCTCGAAGGTCAGGCGGTCGCGCTGTCCAACATCGACCCGGTGATCGCCCTGATCAAGGCCTCGCCGACCCCGGCCGAGGCGAAGGAAGCGTTGATTGCCGAGGCCTGGGAATCGAGCGCCGTCGAGTCGATGGTCGAGCGTGCTGGTGCCGACTCCTGCCGCCCAGAGGGGCTTGATCCGCAGTACGGTCTGCGTGATGGCAAGTACTACCTGTCGCCGGAACAGGCTCAGGCCATTCTTGATCTGCGCCTGCACCGTCTGACGGGGCTGGAGCACGAGAAGCTGCTCAGCGAGTATCAGGAGATCCTGACCCAGATCGGTGAGCTGATCCGTATCCTTACCGATCCCGTGCGCCTGATGGAGGTCATCCGCGAGGAGCTCGAAGGCGTCAAGCGCGATTTCGGCGATGCGCGTCGCACCGAAATTCTCGAGGCGCGACTGGATCTGACCCTGGCCGATCTGATCACCGAGGAAGAGCGCGTCGTCACCATTTCCCACGGCGGCTATGCCAAGTCCCAGCCGCTGGCCGCCTATCAGGCGCAGCGCCGCGGCGGACGCGGCAAGGCGGCGACCGGCGTCAAGGAAGAGGATTACGTCGAGCATCTGTTGGTTGCCAACAGCCACACGACCCTGCTGCTGTTTTCCAGCAAGGGCAAGGTCTATTGGCTCAAGACCTATGAGATTCCGGAAGCCTCGCGCACCTCGCGCGGACGTCCGCTGGTCAACCTGCTGCCGCTTTCCGAAGGCGAGCACATCACCGCTATGCTCCAAGTCGACATTGAGGCTGCACGTCAGCAGCAGCTGAATGGCGAGGACGATGTCGAGGATGCGGAAATCATCAGCGAAGCCGATGAGGCGGAAGAGTCGCTCGACGGCGAAGAATCCGACGAGTCGATAGACGAGCCGACCGGCACCTACATCTTCATGGCGACAGCCAAGGGCACAGTGAAGAAGACTCCGCTTTCCCAGTTCAGCCGTCCGCGCAGTGTCGGTCTGATCGCGCTCGGCCTGGAGGAGGGCGATACCCTCATCGCTGCTGCGGTTACCGACGGGGCGCGTGAAGTCATGCTGTTCTCCGATGGCGGAAAGGTGATTCGCTTCAAGGAGAAGCATGTCCGCACCATGGGCCGTACTGCTCGTGGCGTTCGAGGCATGCGTCTGCCTGAAGGGCAGCGTCTGATCTCCATGCTAATCCCTGAGCCTAATGCGCAAATTCTCACCGCCAGCCTCAACGGCTACGGCAAGCGCACTGTGATCGATGAGTTCCCGCGCCGCGGTCGCGGTGGTCAGGGCGTAATCGCCATGGTGACCAACGAGCGCAACGGCCCGCTGGTCGGCGCCGTTCAGGTGCAGCAGGGCGAGGAGATCATGCTGATTTCCGACCAGGGCACGCTGGTGCGTACCCGTGTCGATGAGGTGTCGTCGCTGGGCCGTAATACCCAGGGCGTGACGCTGATCAAACTGGGCAAGAACGAGCATCTGGTTGGCCTCGAAAGGGTTCAGGAGCCCTCCGAGGAAGACGTACTGGAAGACATCGAGGCGGTTCTCGATGACGAGGCGCTGGACAAGGAAATGCCTGTCGTCAGCACCGAGCCCAGCGAGGACGAGCTGCTTGGCGGAGGCGGAGACGTACCGCCGGACGTGGTGCCTACCGACGACGAAAACTGATTCGGACGACATGCGAAGCCTTCGGTCTTCGCATGTCGGTATCGAACGGAAACCCGCTGCGGGTGAAGGGATTGCAAGCGCTGTACCTGAGCGCCTTGGCGACGGGCGGAGCGAGCATGGTATCGACCGTTTTTGAGAGTACGAAGATGAGCAAACGCGCCTTTAACTTCTGCGCAGGTCCCGCCGCGCTCCCTGAGGTCGTGCTGCAGCGCGCCCAGGCCGAACTCCTGGATTGGCAGGGGCGGGGCCTGTCTGTGATGGAAATGAGCCATCGCAGCGATGAATACACGGCGATTGCCGAAAAGGCCGAGCAGGACCTGCGCGACCTGCTGAGCATTCCGTCGAATTACAAGGTGCTGTTCCTCCAGGGCGGTGCCAGCCAGCAGTTCGCCGAGATCCCGCTGAATCTGCTACCTGAAGACGGCGTTGCCGATTACATCGATACGGGCATCTGGTCGCGCAAGAGTATCGAAGAGGCCAAGCGCTTCGGGCATATCAATGTGGCTGCCAGCGCCAGATCCTACGATTACTTCGCCATCCCCGGGCAGAACGAGTGGAATCTGCGCGCCGATGCGGCCTATGTGCACTACGCCAGCAACGAAACCATCGGTGGGCTGCAGTTCGACTGGATACCGGAACTTGGCGACACTCCGCTGGTGGTCGACATGTCTTCGGACATCCTTTCGCGTCCGCTGGACGTGTCGCGATTCGGTCTGATCTACGCTGGCGCGCAGAAGAATATCGGCCCGTCGGGGTTGGTGGTGGTCATCGTTCGCGAGGACTTGCTGGGTCGTGCGCGTTCCAGCTGCCCGACCATGCTCGATTACAAGATCGCCGCCGACAACGGCTCCATGTACAACACGCCGGCAACCTTCTCTTGGTACCTCTCTGGGCTGGTGTTCGAGTGGCTGAAGGAGCAGGGCGGTGTCGAGGCGATGGAGCGGATCAATCGCGCCAAGAAAGACCTGCTCTATGGTGCTATCGACGCCAGTGATTTCTATTCCAACCCGATCGCCACGAATGCCCGCTCGTGGATGAATGTGCCGTTCAGGCTGGCCGATGAGCAGTTAGACAAGGTTTTCCTGGCCGGTGCCGATGCCCGTGGACTGCTCAACCTGAAAGGCCATCGCTCGGTGGGCGGCATGCGTGCTTCGATCTATAACGCGGTTGGCCTGGATGCCGTCGAGGCGCTGGTGGCCTACATGCGTGAGTTCGAGAAGGAGCACGGCTGATGAGCGATGCCGACCGACTGAAGGCGCTGCGTGTACGCATCGACAGTCTCGACGAGAAAATTCTCGAGCTGATCAGCGAGCGTGCCCGCTGCGCTCAGGACGTGGCTCGGGTCAAGACTGCCTCCCTGGCCGAAGGCGAGGAGGCAGTGTTCTATCGTCCCGAGCGTGAAGCCTGGGTGCTCAAGCACATCATGGAGCTGAACAAGGGACCGCTGGACAACGAGGAGATGGCGCGCCTTTTTCGCGAAATCATGTCGTCCTGCCTGGCGCTGGAGCAGCCGCTGCGGGTCGCTTATCTCGGCCCGGAAGGCACCTTTTCGCAAGCGGCAGCGCTCAAGCACTTCGGGCATTCGGTGATCAGCAAACCGATGGCGGCGATCGACGAGGTGTTTCGTGAAGTGGTGGCCGGTGCGGTCAATTTCGGCGTGGTGCCGGTGGAAAACTCCACCGAGGGCGCCGTCAACCACACCCTCGACAGCTTCCTCGAGCATGACATCGTCATCTGCGGTGAAGTCGAGCTGCGAATCCATCATCACCTGCTGGTGGGTGAGACGACCAAGACCGACCGCATCACTCGCATCTACTCGCACGCCCAGTCGCTGGCGCAGTGCCGCAAATGGCTGGATGCGCATTATCCGAACGTCGAGCGTGTCGCGGTTTCCAGCAATGCCGATGCAGCCAAGCGCGTCAAGAGCGAGTGGAACTCCGCTGCGATCGCGGGGGACATGGCCGCTCAGCTTTACGGCTTGAGCAAGATTGCCGAGAAGATCGAGGACCGCCCGGATAACTCCACGCGTTTCCTGATCATTGGCAACCAGGAAGTGCCGCCCACCGGCGACGACAAGACTTCGATCATCGTTTCCATGCGCAACAAACCGGGTGCGCTGCATGAGCTGCTGATGCCGTTCCATTCCAATGGCATCGATCTCACGCGGATCGAAACTCGCCCTTCACGCAGCGGCAAATGGACCTATGTATTCTTCATTGACTGCATCGGTCATCACCAGGATCCGCTGATCAAGGATGTGCTGGAGAAGATCGGGCGCGAAGCGGTGGCATTGAAGGTGCTGGGCTCTTATCCGAAGGCGGTACTTTAAAAAGCAGCTGGAAGCCGGATGCCGAAAGCTGGAAGCCGTGAGCAACGCCGAGTGCTTCAGGTTTCGAGTTCAGGCTCAGGCTTTCAGCTCCAGCGGAGCTGAACATGTCCTGTGATTTCCTCGCCCTGGCTCAGCCAGGTGTACAAAAGCTGTCGCCTTACGTGCCGGGCAAGCCGGTGGACGAACTGGCGCGCGAGCTCGATCTTGATCCTGCAACGATCGTCAAGCTGGCCAGCAACGAAAACCCGCTGGGCCCCAGCCCCAAGGTCATCGAGGCGATCAAGGCGCAGCTCGGCGAGCTGACCCGCTATCCCGACGGCAACGGCTTCGTACTGAAGCAAAAGCTGGCCGAGCGATATGGCGTCGGCATCGAGCAGGTGACGCTCGGCAACGGTTCCAATGACATTCTCGAGCTGGTCGCGCGCGCCTATCTGGCGCCTGGCCTCAATGCGGTCTTCAGTGAACATGCGTTTGCGGTCTATCCGATTGCTACACAGGCCGTGGGTGCACGAGCGAAGGCTGTTCCGGCCCGTCAATGGGGACACGATCTCGAGGCCATGCTGGCGGCTATCGACGAAAATACAGGTGTCGTATTCATCGCCAACCCCAACAACCCCACCGGTACCTGGTTCGACGCGGATGCGTTGGGTAGCTTTCTTGCCTGCGTTCCCGAGCGCGTTCTGGTCGTGCTGGACGAGGCGTATATCGAGTACGCCGACGGCGGTGAACTGCCGGATGGATTGACGTTTTTGGCCTCGCATCCCAACTTGCTGGTTTCACGAACCTTCTCAAAGGCCTTTGGGCTGGCGGCGCTGCGGGTAGGCTATGCGATCTGTTCGGCGCGGATCGCCGATGTGCTCAATCGCGTGCGTCAGCCGTTCAATGTCAACAGCCTGGCGATTGCGGCCGCCTGTGCCGCGCTCGACGATGATCGCTATCTGGCCCAGAGCAGGGCTTGCAACACGGCTGGCATGCTCCAGCTCGAAGCGGGCTTCAGGCAGCTGGGGCTGGACTGGATTCCCTCGAAAGGCAATTTCATCGCGGTCGATTTCGGACGCGATGCAGCGCCGATCAACCAGGCTTTGTTGCGCGACGGCGTCATCGTGCGGCCGGTTGCAAGCTACGGAATGCCGACATTTCTGCGGGTTTCCATCGGCACCGAAGCGGAAAATACCCGTTTTCTAGATGCCCTGCGCAAGGCGCTCGGACGTTGAGCCGAAATGTCGAGCGGCTCTCCGATGCGCCAAAGGTACGGCGTCTGGTCGTGATCGGGTTGGGGCTGATCGGAGGCTCGTTCGCCAAGGGGCTACGTGAAGCCGGCCACTGCGCTGAAGTGGTTGGCTTCGATCTCGATCCCCGCTCCCGGGCGTTGGCTGTCGAGCTCGGTGTGGTGGATCGCTGTGCAGCCAACCTCGTTGATGCCTGCCAGGGGGCGGACGTCATTCAGCTCGCAGTCCCGATCCTGGCAATGGAACGTCTACTCACGGAGCTTGCGGCGCTCGATCTCGGAGATGCAGTGCTGACCGACGTCGGCAGCGCCAAGGGTAATGTGGTGCGCTGTGCCCGCGAGCAGTTCGGACGGATGCCGCCGCGCTTCGTGCCGGGCCATCCGATAGCCGGCTCGGAACAGAGCGGTGTCACGGCTGCCCAAAGCACGCTTTTTCGACGTCACAAGGTGATCCTGACACCTGTGGCGGAAACCGATCCAGCTGCGCTGAAACTTGTCGACAGTCTGTGGCGTGCACTGGGGGCTGATGTCGAACACATGGAGGTTCGATATCACGATGAAGTTTTGGCGGCTACCAGCCATCTGCCGCACCTGCTGGCATTTGGGCTGGTGGATTCGCTGGCGAAACGCAACGAGAATCTCGAAATATTCCGCTACGCGGCGGGTGGATTTCGTGATTTCACCCGAATAGCGGGTAGTGATCCGGTGATGTGGCATGACATCTTTCTCGCCAATCGTGAGGCGGTGCTGCATACGCTGGACGATTTTCGTGCCGACCTCGATGCGCTGCGCGCTGCGGTCGATGAAGGAGACGGGCATACCTTGTTGGGCGTGTTTACGCGCGCCAGGGCAGCCCGAGAACATTTCAGCAAAATACTGGCTCGCAGAGCCTATGTGGACGTTATGCATTCCAAAGATCTGATCTTCCTTGCCAACCCTGGCGGCAGCCTCAGCGGTCAACTGCGTGTGCCGGGCGACAAATCCATATCCCACCGTTCGATCATGCTCGGCTCGCTTGCTGAAGGCACCACCGAGGTAGAGGGGTTTCTCGAGGGTGAAGATGCCCTCGCAACCATCCAGGCATTCCGCGACATGGGCGTGGTCATCGAAGGGCCGAATCAGGGGCGCGTGACGGTCCATGGCGTTGGCCTGCATGGTTTGAAGCCGCCGCCAGGCCCGATCTACCTCGGCAATTCCGGGACCTCGATGCGTCTGCTGTCCGGCTTGCTCGCCGCCCAGTCGTTCGACACCACCCTGACCGGTGACGCTTCGCTATCCAAGCGACCAATGAATCGTGTGGCCAAGCCGCTGCGCGAAATGGGCGCGGTGATCGAGACCGCAGCCGAGGGGCGCCCACCGGTGACCATCCGTGGCGGCCAGAAACTTTCAGGAATGCAGTACGTAATGCCGATGGCCAGCGCTCAGGTCAAATCCTGCCTGCTCCTGGCAGGTTTGTATGCGGCAGAAAAAACCTCGGTCACCGAGCCAGCACCGACGCGGGACCATACCGAGCGGATGTTGCGAGGTTTCGGTTATCCGGTACAGGTAGAAGGCAATACCGCTACGGTCGAATCGGGTCATACGTTGCGTTCGACTCATATCGAGGTGCCAGCCGATATTTCCTCCTCGGCCTTTTTTATGGTGGCAGCCAGCATCGCGCCGGGTTCGGACATTACCCTGGAACATGTCGGGATCAACCCGACGCGTACCGGCGTTATCGATATTCTCAAGCTGATGGGTGCCAGCATCGAGCTGACCAATCTGCGTGAAGTGGGCGGTGAGCCGGTTGCCGATATCCGTGTGCGTGCGGCGCAGCTCAAGGGTATCGACATTCCGGAAAGTCTCGTCCCGCTGGCGATTGACGAATTCCCGGTGCTGTTCGTAGCTGCCGCCTGCGCAGAGGGTCGGACCACCTTGCGGGGTGCCGAAGAGTTGCGGGTCAAGGAGTCCGACCGTATTCAGGTAATGGCCGATGGTCTGCTGGCGCTGGGCGTGAAGGCCACACCGACGCCGGATGGGATTATCATTGAGGGCGGCGGCCCCATCGCGGGTGGCGAAGTCTGGGCGCACGGTGATCATCGGATAGCAATGTCCTTCAGCGTTGCTGCGCTTCGGGCCAGCGCACCGATCCGCATTCATGACTGCGCTAACGTGGCGACTTCGTTCCCGAACTTCCTTGCGCTGGCCGAGCGGGCCGGAATGCGGGTGGGTGTGGAGGGTAATTCATGATCAGCCAGATCCCAGTCATCACCATCGACGGCCCGAGCGGGTCCGGCAAGGGTACGGTTGCGGCGTTGTTGGCGGCGAAACTGGGGTGGAACTTTCTCGATTCCGGTGCGCTTTACCGTTTGCTGGCTTTTGCTGCCCGTAATCATGGTGTCGACCTGACCAACGAGGAGGCGCTCAAGCTGCTGGCAGCTCACCTGGATGTGCAGTTCGGTGCAGCCAAAAGCGGCCATGGCATGCAGATCATTCTCGAGGGCGAAGACGTCACCCTCGCGATTCGCAACGAGCAGGTCGGCGCCGGAGCCTCGCAGGTCGCTGCATTACCGGTGGTGCGTGAGGCGCTGTTGCAGCGCCAGAAGGCGTTCCGCGAACCGCCCGGGCTGGTCGCGGACGGCCGAGACATGGGGACCGTGGTTTTTCCTGACGCACCCTTGAAGATATTTCTCACTGCCAGTGCGGAGGAAAGAGCTCGTCGCCGTTTCCTGCAGTTGAAGGACAAGGGTGATGATGTTAATCTCGCGAGTCTTCTTGATGAGATACGGGTTCGCGATGAGCGCGACACCCAGCGTGAAGTGGCTCCGCTGAAGCCAGCAGACGATGCGGTACAGCTGGATTCCACGGATCTTTCCATCGAGCAGGTGTTAGGACAGATTCTGAGCGAAGTCGCCAAGCGCGATTTCGCCTGATGATCGGCCGCCGCGAGGCGGCCATGACGGTTCCTGAGGTTCAGGGCTGTTAACAAGGAGGCATGTGGGAGACCAGATCTAGTCCCGCAGGCCTTTTTTTATATGAATGAACCCACTTCTATCTGGGATGTGGAGATTGGGCGGATCCTCGCCCGAAAACAGCAGGAATAAACATGAGCGAAAGCTTTGCAGAACTTTTTGAAGAAAGCCTAAAAACCCTCGACATGCAGCCGGGTGCGATCATCACCGGCATCGTGGTCGACATCGATGGTGACTGGGTCACTGTCCATGCCGGTCTGAAGTCAGAGGGCGTCATCCCGGTCGAGCAGTTCTACAACGAGCAGGGCGAGCTGACCATCAGCGTGGGTGACGAAGTTCACGTTGCGCTGGACGCGGTTGAAGATGGCTTTGGCGAAACCAAGCTGTCCCGCGAAAAAGCCAAGCGTGCAGAGTGCTGGATTGTTCTGGAAGCGGCTTTCGCAGCTGAGGAAGTGGTCAAGGGCGTTATCAACGGTAAGGTTAAGGGCGGCTTCACTGTCGACGTTAACGGCATCCGTGCGTTCCTGCCAGGTTCCCTGGTTGATGTTCGTCCAGTGCGTGATACCACCCACCTGGAAGGCAAGGAACTCGAGTTCAAGGTCATCAAGCTCGACCAGAAGCGCAACAACGTTGTCGTTTCCCGTCGTAGCGTCCTGGAAGCCGAGAACAGCGCCGAGCGCGAAGCGCTGCTGGAATCGCTGCAGGAAGGCCAGCAGGTCAAGGGTATCGTCAAGAACCTCACGGATTACGGCGCATTCGTCGATCTGGGCGGCGTCGATGGCCTGCTGCACATCACCGACATGGCCTGGAAGCGCATCAAGCATCCGTCGGAAATCGTCAATGTTGGCGATGAGATCGACGTCAAGGTGCTGAAGTTCGACCGCGAGCGTAACCGCGTATCGCTGGGTCTGAAGCAGCTGGGCGAAGACCCATGGGTTGCCATCAAGGCCCGTTACCCGGAAAACACCCGTGTCATGGCCCGCGTTACCAACCTCACCGACTACGGCTGCTTCGCCGAGCTGGAAGAGGGTGTCGAAGGCCTGGTACACGTTTCCGAAATGGACTGGACCAACAAGAACATTCACCCGTCGAAGGTCGTACAGGTCGGCGACGAAGTGGAAGTCATGGTTCTGGACATCGACGAAGAGCGTCGTCGTATCTCCCTGGGCATCAAGCAGTGCAAGTCCAACCCGTGGGAAGACTTCTCTGGCCAGTTCAACAAGGGCGACCGCATCTCCGGCACCATCAAGTCGATCACCGATTTCGGTATCTTCATTGGTCTGGACGGCGGCATCGACGGTCTGGTTCATCTGTCCGACATCTCTTGGAACGAAGCTGGCGAAGAAGCCGTGCGTCGCTTCAAGAAGGGCGACGAGCTGGACACCGTCATCCTGTCGGTCGATCCAGAGCGTGAGCGCATCTCCCTGGGCATCAAGCAGCTGGAAGACGATCCGTTCTCCAACTACGCCGCTGTCAATGACAAGGGCAGCATCGTTCGCGGTACTGTGAAAGAAGTTGACGCCAAAGGCGCCATCATCGACCTGGGCAACGATATCGAAGCGACCCTGAAAGCCTCTGAAATCAGCCGTGACCGTGTTGAAGATGCGCGCAACGTCCTGAAAGAAGGTGAAGAAGTCGAAGCCAAGATCATCAGCATCGACCGTAAGAGCCGCGTCATCAGCCTGTCCATCAAGTCGAAAGACGTTGAGGACGAGAAGGATGCGATGAAGGAGCTGCGTACCAAGCAGGACGTAGAGCCGGCTGCCGGTCCGACCACCATCGGTGATCTGATCCGCGCGCAAATGGAAAATCAGAACTAAGTTAGTTCTGTGATCCATTGAAAAAGGGCGACTTCGGTCGCCCTTTTTTGTAGGCGCTTTTCGTGTCGATCAGCTCTTCGCTTCGTTGCATCCTGCCGCTAAAGCGTTCGGAGGCGACTGGTTGTACGTCCAGCCGGGCGCGCTGTGCGGTTCAGTCTCGAACAGTGCTGGCCGCTAGCGCCTGATTCACCGCCAACCAACCGGCTACCGCTTCTTCACCCATTTGCTTGAACGTCCGCTCGAGCAGGCGCACCTGTTCCCGCCGGAGCGCCTGTTCCAACTTGGCCCCTTCGGCAGTGAAGCGCAGCATGCGCTTGCGTTTGTCCTCCTCCGCGGTTCTGCTTTCGACCAAATGCATCTCGATAAGCTGTCGCAGCGGAATGTTCAGTGCCTGCTTGCTTACGCCCAGATAGCCGAGCAGCTCCTTGACGCTGAGGTCAGGGTAGCTGGCGATGAAGAACAGAATGCGGTGGTGCACCCGGGACAGCCCGCGGCGTGCGAGCATTTCGTCCGGCTTGGCGGTGAAAGCCTGATAGCCGAGAAAGAAACTTTCCATGATTTGGCGTTGAATCGTGCTTTTTTTTAGGTCAGTCATATTGACGTATTCACGACCGTAGGCGTAATTTTGGTCAAGTAGTTTGACTTATTTTATTACTTCCTGCATCTGGTGCCCCATGGCTTTCTCCGAACGTGTCGACCGCCTGAAAAGCTCGCTGATCCGTGAAATTCTTGCTGCTGCTCAGCGCCCCGAGGTGATGTCGTTTGCCGGAGGGCTGCCTGCCGAGTCGATGTTGCCCAAGGTCGAATGGGCGCAGATGCCGGCGAGCATGGGGCAGTACGGCATGAGCGAGGGTGAGCCGGCGTTACGCGAAGCGATCGCCGCCGAAGCGCGCGAGCTCGGTGTCGATTGCTCCGCCAGCCAAGTCCTTATCGTCAGTGGTTCTCAGCAAACGTTGGATCTCGCATCAAAGCTGTTCATCGACGTCGGCACCGAGGTGCTGCTCGAAGCCCCGACCTATCTGGCGGCGCTTCAAATCTTTCAATTGTTCGGTGCCGACTGTCTGGCGGTGCCGCAGGAGGCCGACGGTCCATCGTTGGTCGCGTTGCGCCAACGGCTGGAGCAGCACAAGCCAGCGTTCGCCTACCTGATCCCGACTTTTCAAAACCCCTCCGCGGTGCGTTACAGCGAAGAAAAACGCGATGCGGTTGCGGCTCTACTCGACGAGTTCAATGTAGTCCTGATCGAGGATGAGCCTTATCGCGAACTGGTTTTCGACGAAAGCAGCGCCAGGCCCATCGTCAGCCGCATGCGCAAGGCAAGCTGGATATACACCGGTACGGTCTCCAAGACTTTGCTGCCAGGGCTGCGGGTGGGTTACCTGATCGCAACGCCCGATCTTTTCCCTTACTTGCTGCGGCTCAAGCAGTCGGCTGACCTGCACACCAACCGCATTGGTCAGTGGCAGGCGCTGCAGTGGCTTGGAAGCGAGCAATATCGTACGCACCTAAGGGAGCTACGCCGCTTCTATCGTCTGCGCCGTGATGCAATGCAGGCCGCGCTAACGGAGCACTTTGGCGACCTGGCCGACTGGCAGATCCCGCAGGGCGGTCTGTTCTTCTGGTTGCGGCTGAAATGTCCTGTGGATACGCGAACGCTGCTCAATCCTGCCCTCGAACAGGATGTGGTATTCATGCCGGGCGAGCCATTCTTCATCGATCCCGAGCAAAACCTGGGGTATCTGAGGTTGAATTTCAGCCATGTTGCCCCGGACCGGCTGGATGAAGGCGTGTGCCGGCTAGCGAAGGTGATTCGCGGGTGCGAGATAGCCGATGCGGCCTAATCAAGGTATTGATGCTTGCGTTGCCCAGGAGGGAGGAGATGTACAAGGTTTACGGCGATTATCGTTCAGGCAACTGCTACAAAGTGAGATTGATGCTGCATCTGCTCGGTCGAGATTATGAGTGGGTACCGGTGGATATTCTTCGTGGCGAGAGCCGCGAGGAAGCGTTTCTGAAGAAGAACCCCAACGGCAAGATTCCCGTACTGGAGTTAGAGGACGGCACCTGCTTGTGGGAGTCGAATGCGATCCTCAATTTCCTCGCGGATGGATCCGAGCTGTTGCCCACGGATCCGCGTCTGCGCACTCAGGTTCTACAGTGGCAGTTCTTCGAGCAGTACAGTCATGAGCCGTTTATCGCCGTAGCGCGATTCATCAAGGTTTATCTGGGCCTGCCCGATGATCGCCTCGATGAGTATGCGGCCAAGCAACTGGATGGTTATCGAGCGCTGGATGTCATGGAGCAGCAGCTGCAGCGCACGCCGTTTCTGGTTGGCGATCGCTACTCGATTGCGGATGTAGCGCTATATGCCTATACGCACGTGGCTGAAGAGGGTGGCTTTTGGCTGGCCAGGTACCCTGCGATCTGTGCCTGGCTGCAGCGCGTTGCAAGCCATCCGCGGCATGTGGGCATGTACGAATAAAAGAAGACGAGAGGAGGTCTGGAGGCTGGCGAGCCTCCAGCTGGACTACTTCACCAGGCCGAGGAACTCGCTGCGGGTGGCCGCGTTCTCGCGGAATTGGCCGAGCATGACCGAGGTGACCATCGAAGAATTCTGCTTCTCGACGCCACGCATCATCATGCACATGTGCTGGGCCTCGATGACGACTGCCACGCCCCAGGCGCCCGTGACCGTTTGAATCGCTTCGGCGATTTCACGCGTGAGATTTTCCTGAATCTGCAGTCGGCGAGCGTACATGTCGACGATGCGCGCGACCTTCGAGAGTCCGAGCACCTTGCCGTTGGGCAGATAGGCAACGTGAGCCTTGCCAATGAACGGGAGCATATGGTGCTCGCACAACGAGTACAGTTCGATGTTCTTCACCAGAACCATTTCGCTGTTGTCGGAGCTGAACAGCGCACCGTTGGTGACTTCCTCGAGTGTCTGCTGATAGCCCTTGCACAGGTACTGCATGGCTTTGGCTGCGCGCTTGGGCGTATCGAGCAGGCCCTCGCGGTTGACGTCCTCACCCAGCTGGCCAAGGATCGCGGTGTAATGTGTTTCCAGGGACATATGACTACCTGTCAGGCGTGCAAGAAAGCGCGAATGCGAAGGTTAGGGGGTCGGCCGCTGGGCTGCAAGCGGCACGCGGCACCAATGAGCGGATCGAGACGCCTGACGCTATGCTTACTCGTCGCGTCCTTCGAGCATGGTTCGTTTGAGAATCACATAAACGGCGCCGGTACCGCCATGCCTTGGCAGACATGAGGTGAAGCCGAGCACTTGGGGATGCTGGCGTAGCCAAGTGTTGACGTGGCTCTTGATCAGGGGGCGCTTGCCGTCGATTCGCGCCGCCTTGCCGTGGGTGACCCGCACGCAGCGGATCTCGAACTTGCACGCTTCGGCGAGAAAATCCCAGAGCAGCTCGCGGGCTTTCTCGACGCTCAGTCCATGCAGATCCAGGCTGCCTTCGAAGGGGATCTGACCAGCCTTGAGCTTGCGCATCTGGCTGTCCTGAACACCGTCGCGCGCCCAGTAGAGCTCATCCTCTGCGGCGACATCGATGACGAATTGGTCGGAAAGCCCGTCGATTCTGATTTCGCTGCCGCTGATCACTGCATTAGCTCGCCGAGTGGCCATCTGCGCTTTGTTGCCGCGTGGTTTGCCGGTGTCCGCGCGGTCGTGTTCGATCGGCTTGACGCCGCGAACCGCCGACTTAAATAAAGAGAAATCATCTTCTTGCATGGGGCCTCCGCATTTGCGGGCGATTTTACCCCAAAGTTTTTGTCATCACCGCTTCTCCGGCGCAGGCGGGTCCGGGCGATGCGGCTGCGCAATCAGCGCCTGTTCTTCAGTTTGGGGGACAGGCTCAGACCGCCGGGTTCATTCAAGCGTCGACGAACGCGGCGCCGGATGAACATGCCGAGCATGAGTAGGATCAGGCCGAGGATGATCAGTGTCACGGCCGCTTCGCGATCCAGCGCCAAGTTGGCTAGTGCCTCGTTGTCGCTGAACAGGGGTATTGCGCCGGAGCCGGTCATGAGCAAGCCGAAAACGATCAGCAACAGGCCGAGCGCTGCTCCGAGGCGTGCGCCCCAGCTACGCTGTTGGCGAGGCCGGAGGCGGCGTGCATCGAATCCATCGGTTCGTTTCATTCCGGTTACCTCGTCAGAGCTGGCTATGACCGGGACTGTCCGGTCAGGTTCATCATGTCGGGTAACGCTTTGCGGCTCGAAGGCTTAAGTCAGTGCTCCAGCATCGGTCACGCAAACGGCGAAGTTGTCCGCGAGGATGGTCATTTCCATGCGATGCACCTGTGCCGCGTCGATCGCACCGTCTCCCATCGGCAGATCACGGGTGGCGCAGGCCTTGTCGACCAGGGTGCAGCGATAGCCATAGTCTTTCGCCGCGCGGACTGTGGTGCTCACGCTGGAGTGGGTCATGAAACCGCAGACGATGAGGTCCAGTCGCCCATGCTGCTGTAGCAGTTCGTGCAGTTTGGTGCCGGCAAAGGCATTGGGTAGCGTTTTGCCAATCACGGTTTCGCCGGGAAGCGGAGCCGCCTCCGGCATGATCTGACCGCGTAGCCCTTGTGGATCAAAGAGCCCGCCTGGAATACCGAGATGATGAACATGCACGACGGGGGCGCCAGCCTCGCGGGCCGTGGCCAACAAAGTGCTGATTTCCTCGAGCGCTGAGTTCAGGTTCGGTAGTGCGAGGGTCCCTGTCCGATATTCTTCCTGAACGTCAATGACCACAAGGGTCGCGTTAGCCAGAGTCGCCGGTGCATAACTGCGGCCACTGAGCTGAAGCATGGTCTGTGGCTTGGACATGACTGACTCCTTGTTTTGAGAGGGGCATGATTGTGGCGCCAGTTGAGCGATATGTGAACAGCCCAAGGTAATGAATTCGCCATCTGAATCGGCGATGACAGGCAATAAGCCACTACGGCTGCCAGATTACGCTGAGAAACTCTCGGGACCATCGGCTAAACTTCCGTGCTTTTGACAGGAGATGATTCGTGACCGCTTCGCTTTCCCGCTTGCGCACCTTGCGTGACCACATTCGCTGGGCGGTCAGCCGCTTCCATGCCGAGCAACTGTTCTTCGGACACGGCACGGACAACGCGTGGGACGAGGCTCGTCAGCTGGTGCTCGGCGCTCTGCATTTGCCTTGGGAAATGGCTGATAGCTATCTCGATTGTCGTCTTGAAGATGATGAGCGGGAGCATCTGCAGGGTTTGTTGCGCCGGCGGATCGAGCAGCGTGTGCCCACCGCCTATCTGCTTGGACAGGCCTGGTTCTGTGGGCTCCCATTCATCGTCGACGAGCGTGTACTGATTCCACGCTCACCGATTGGGCAATTGATCGAGCGCCGCTTCGAGCCCTGGCTCGCGCAGAACCCCGCGCGAATTCTCGATCTCTGTGCTGGCTCCGGTTGCATCGGCATTGCCTGCGCCTATGAGTTCCTCGATGCCGAGGTGGTGTTGGCAGACCTGTCCTTCGACGCGCTCGAAGTGGCCAACCGCAACATCGAGCAGCATGGGCTGGAGGACCGGGTCTATACGGTGCAGAGCGACGGATTCAACGGCTTGCCGAAGCAGCGCTTCGACCTGATCGTATCCAACCCGCCTTACGTCGATGCCGAAGACTTTGCCGACATGCCCGAGGAATACCATCATGAGCCGGCGTTGGGGCTGGCCTGCGGCGAGGATGGGCTGGATCTGGTGCGGCGCATGCTGGCCGAGGCCGCGGATCACCTCACCGAAACCGGCTCCCTGATCGTGGAGGTCGGTAACAGCCAGGTGCATGTAGCGGCGCTTTATCCCGAAGTGGATTTCACCTGGCTGGAATTCACCGACGGTGGCCATGGCGTGTTTCTGCTCGCCGCGAACCAGTGCCGCGAGCACCAGGCACTGTTTCGCGAGCGGCTCAGGGGATAGCAGAAGCAGGCGCCCTCACGCTGGGTGGCGGTCCGGTCAGCGGGTCGCGATCCATATCAGCAGTCCCGCCTGGAAAAGCGCGAATGCAATGAGGCAAGCGATGGTGAACCTGAGGCCGCCATCTTCGCGGCGGAATCTGTTCAGACGTTCCTGCATGTCGCGAATCGTGCTTTCCTGCTCCAGCAGGTTGCGATCGGCTTGTTCGAGCATTGCCGCGGCGTCCGTCAGCTCGATGATCTGTACTTTGTCGTTGTTCCAATCAGGGCGCAACGTGCTGACCCGAGGGGCCCCGTAGGTTGCCTTGAGTTGCTGAGGGTCTGCATACAGCACTTCGAAACCCTGGCTCAGCAGGCAATGGTCGCGTCGTAGGCGCATGTCATTGCCGGTTATGTCCTTCGTCGGGAGTGCACCGCCTTCCACCAGATAGTGCGCCCAGCGCTTTTGCGCCCAGAGCGCTCCCTGCGCCAGGAGAAAGCGTCCGAGGCCGCGGTTGACCGGCTCCACGTGCAGACCGGAGTCGGGGCCGAAGCGCACCTCCTTGGCACGATGATCCGCCCAGATTTCCAGAACGTTGTGCTTCTTCGAGAGGATCTGACCTGGCAATCGGACGAAAAGCCGCAACAGGCTTTGCTGTTGTGTGTGCCGCTCGATCTGGGCCAGCTCAACGAACCTCAGCGGCCGCGTACCGGTATCTCTGTCGGTGGGCAATGGCGACAGGCGCAGCAATCGAAAACGATCCGGAGCAAGAGTTGCCCAAGGATGCGGCTGCGGTGCGGCGGGCGTTTGGGCCTCACTGTCGGTTGGTGCTGGTGAGCTATCGGTCATGTCGGCGTCCTGGGCCTGTGCGGTCGAGTCGTTGCGGCAGGCAAGGAGCGTATCGGCCGACGGATGACTAACTGGATGGTGGCAATACGCTATGTTTGTGCAGGAATTGGCTGATCTGCTCAGGCAGGGCATGTGCGATGGGCAGTTCGGGTTGGTTGTAGGATGCCCTCTGCCGGTCGCGCTCCATCGGAACGATGCGCAGGACATGGTTCATTCCTGGGATCAGCACCAACTCGGCGTCTTCCCTGGCACGCTGCAAGGCGTAGGCATCGTCGCGTCCAACCTGGATGTCATGCGTTCCCTGGATGATCAGCGCAGGCGCCGTCGTGCTGGCGAACGCCCCGGCTGGATCCTGATCGAACAGGGTGATCAGATAGGGCTGTACGCTCGGACGGAACAGGACTTGCAGTGCCTCCGGCACCTGCTCGTGCGTGCGTCCCGCCTTGATCTCGTCGATCAGGTACTGCGCGGTCGCCAGTAGCGGTGGTGGCAGACGTCCCTGTAGCTGTTCGCGTAACAGCAGGTCGATGGGCACGCCGCTGCCTGCAATGCTGATCAATGCGTCGGGTTTCACGACAGGCTCCGCCAGGCTGGCAATCAATGCGCCCTCGCTGTGGCCGATCAGCACAACCTTGGAGAAACGCGGGTCCGCCTTCAACAATCTTGTCCAGGCTACCGCATCCGCGACATAGCGATCCACGCTCAACTGACGCTCGTCTGGCGCCGCCGCCAGACTCCGGCCAACCCCGCGCTTGTCATAGCGCAGGCTAGCCATACCCCGTCTGGCAAGCGCTTGTGCCAATCGCTTGAGGCTATCGTTACGGCCCATGGGATTGTTGCCGTCGCGGTCGGTGGGGCCCGATCCGGCGATCAGCAGGGCAACCGGCAAGGGTTCGGCGGTCTTCGGCAGGAGCAGGCTGCCATGCAGGTTGCCATCGGACACATGCAGGGTCATCGCCTGGTGCAGCAGGGTCTGGGCCTGGGTATGGGGCGTGAGCATGGCGAGGAAAGTGAGCAATAAGAGGAAACGCATGAGCAGGAAATCAACCGTCGGCGGAGCGGGTTGGATACGAGGCGAGCGGATTGGTTCGCCGATCAGCAGTATGCGCCGCCGTGAGAGGCGGTGAAACCTGCAGCGGCTCGGGTATACTTCCGGCCCCTGTTTAGGTCGATCGCGGAGCGCCCTGCATGTCCGGCAACACATACGGCAAGCTGTTCACCGTCACCACTGCTGGCGAAAGCCATGGTCCGGCGCTGGTCGCCATCGTCGACGGTTGCCCTCCAGGGTTGGAACTGACCGTTGAGGATCTGCAGCGAGACCTCGATCGACGCAAGCCCGGCACCAGCCGACATACCACCCAGCGCCAGGAAGCGGACGAGGTGGAGATTCTCTCCGGGGTGTTCGACGGGCGCACCACCGGTTGCCCGATCGGCTTGCTGATTCGCAACACCGACCAGAAGTCCAAGGATTACTCGGCCATCAAGGACCAGTTTCGTCCTGCCCATGCCGACTATAGCTATCACCATAAGTATGGTCTGCGCGATTACCGGGGCGGTGGACGCAGCTCGGCGCGCGAAACGGCGATGCGCGTCGCCGCCGGTGCCATCGCCAAGAAGTACCTGGCGACCCTGGGTATCCAGGTGCGCGGCTACATGAGCCAGCTCGGACCGATCGATATTCCATTCAAGAGCTGGGACAGCGTCGAGCAGAACGCTTTCTTCAGTCCCGACGCGGACAAAGTGCCGGAACTCGAAGTCTACATGGACCAGTTGCGACGCGATCAGGACTCGGTCGGTGCGAAGATCAGCGTCGTTGCCGACGGTGTCCCGCCCGGTCTTGGCGAGCCGATCTTCGATCGCCTGGACGCCGACCTGGCGCATGCCCTGATGAGCATCAACGCCGTCAAGGGCGTGGAGATCGGTGCCGGTTTCGCCAGTGTCGCCCAGCGCGGGACCGAGCACCGTGACGAGATGACCCCGGAAGGTTTCCTGTCGAACAATGCCGGCGGCGTGCTGGGCGGCATCTCTTCCGGTCAGCCGATCGTTGCGCATCTGGCGCTCAAGCCGACGTCCAGCATCACCACGCCGGGACGCTCGATCGATACCGACGGCAATCCGGTGCAAGTCATTACCAAAGGCCGACACGATCCCTGTGTCGGTATCCGCGCCACGCCAATCGCCGAAGCGATGATGGCCATCGTGTTGCTGGATCATCTGTTACGCCACCGCGGGCAGAATGCCGACGTGCTAGTGGGCACGCCGGTGTTGGGGCAAATCTGAGCATGAAGCTGGAATTTTGAAGCTGGACGATGACCCAAGCGCTCGCTCCGGTATCGAATTGCTTTGCTTTCAGCCCATGGCTTCTCGCTTATGACTGCTGCTCTTCCGTACTGGCGCCTGTCCGGCTTCTATTTTTTCTACTTCGCGCTGCTCGGCTCAGCCGCGCCCTTTCTCGGACTGTACTTCGACCACCTGGGCTTCGCCGCCGAGCGTATTGGCGAACTGGTCGCCATCCCGATGCTGATGCGCTGTCTGGCGCCGAATCTGTGGGGCTGGCTTGGTGACGTCACGGGGCGACGGCTGGCGATCGTGCGCATCGGCGCGCTCTGTACGCTGCTCTCGTTCGGTCTGATCTTCTTCAGCAAGAGCTACGCCTGGCTCGCGTTGGTGATGGCGCTGCATGCGTTCTTCTGGCATGCCGTGCTTCCGCAATTCGAAGTCATCACCCTGGCCCACCTGCGTGGGCAGGCGTCCCGCTACAGCCAGATCCGCCTGTGGGGCAGTGTCGGTTTCATCGTTGCGGTGGTGGGGCTTGGTGCGTTGTTCGAGCGGCTGAGCCTGGATATCTATCCCATGGCGGTGATGGTGGTGATGATCGGCATCCTCATCAGCAGTGCGTGGGTACCCAATGCCGTGCCCGAGCAGCGACCGGAGCTGGCCGGGCAGGGCGGCTTTGTCCGTCAGCTCTGTCGTCCGGGTGTGCTGGCGTTCTTCACCTGTGTGGGGCTGATGCAGGTCAGCCATGGGCCTTATTACACCTTTTTCACCATTCATCTCGAGGCGCTCGGATATGGTCGAAGCACCATCGGGCTGTTGTGGGCCCTGGGTGTAATTGCCGAGATTCTGATTTTCCTGGTGATGGCCAACTTGTTGGCGCGTTTCTCGTTGCGCCAGGTTCTGGCGGCAAGTTTCGTGCTGGCGGCAATACGCTGGCTGTTGCTGGGCACGCTGGCCGATTATCTGGGCGTGCTGCTGGTGGCGCAACTGATGCACGCGGCGACGTTTGGCAGCTTTCATGCAGCTGCGATCCATTTCGTTCAACGCAGCTTCGGTCACCGGCAGCAAGGGCAGGGGCAAGCGCTGTATGCAACGCTGGCCGGCGTCGGTGGGGCGCTGGGTGCGCTTTACTCCGGCTATAGCTGGGCCAGCCTCGGCCCGCTATGGACCTTCGCTATCGCCAGTCTGGCGGCACTGGCCGCAGCCGTTATCATTGTCATCCCCAAGCAGGAGAACCGGGCATGACCGCCATTCGTGAACACTTGTCGCAGGCCATCATCGACGCGGGCCATTTTCTCTATGGCCGCGGCTGGTCGCCGGCAACCAGCAGCAACTATTCGGCGCGTCTGACCTGCAGCGAAGCGCTGCTGACCGTTTCCGGCAAGCACAAAGGCCAATTGACAGTCGATGACCTGCTGGCCGTCGATATGGAGGGCCGCAGCCTGGAAGCGGGCAAGAAGCCATCGGCCGAGACCCTGCTGCACACTCAGCTGTATCGCTGGAAACCGGAAATCGGTGCCGTGCTACACACTCACTCGGTCAACGCTACCGTGCTTTCGCGCCTTTGCCTGAGCGATTCGCTGGTGTTCGCCGACTACGAGCTGCAGAAGGCATTCAGCGGCATCGCGACCCACGAATCCCAGATTCTGGTGCCGATTTTCGACAACGACCAGGACATCGATCGACTCGCCTCACGCGTTCAACCCTGGCTCGACGAGCATCCCGATTGCGTCGGTTATCTGATCCGTGGGCACGGTCTGTATACCTGGGGCGCACAAATGAACGACGCACTGCGGCAAATCGAGGCGTTCGAGTTTCTGTTCGAATGTGAATTAAAGATGCGCACCCTGCAGCGGGTGTAAGCCTGCACCTATTTTTGTCGCACGCAGCGCGTGTCCGAATAACCGATGACAAGTCCGGGACAGCCATTCCCGCCGGAGACAACCACCATGAGCATCCTCAGCGTTTATCAGGACAGTGTTCCCGAGCAGCCACTCAAGGTTCTCACTCACGTCGACGACATCGCCGCCACACTGGCCGAGGTCGGAGTGCATCTCGAGCGCTGGGAAGCCAGCGCGCCGATTGGAGCCGGTGCCAGTTCCGAAGAGGTGATTGCCGCCTATCGTCCGCAGATCGACCGGCTGATGAGTGAGCGCGGCTACGTCACCGTCGATGTGATCAGCCTGAACAGCGATCACCCGCAGAAGGCCGAACTGCGAGCCAAGTTCCTCGAAGAGCACCGCCATGCCGAAGACGAGGTGCGCTTCTTCGTCGCCGGCCGCGGGCTCTTCACATTGCACATCGAGGACAAAGTATATGCCGTGCTGTGCGAAAAGAACGACCTGATCTCCGTGCCAGCCGGTACCCGGCACTGGTTCGATATGGGGGAGAATCCGCACTTCGTTGCCATCCGCCTGTTCAACAATCCCGAGGGCTGGGTTGCGCAATTCACCGGTGAAGATATCGCCGGCCGCTTCCCACGGCTGGAGGACTGAAGATGCCGATCAAAGCCATCCTCACCGATATCGAAGGGACTACCAGTGCGGTGAGCTTCGTCTTCGACGTGCTGTTTCCTTATGCCCGTGAGCATTTGCCAGCGTTCGTTCGCAATCATTCGGCAGAACCCGCCGTGGCGGAGCAGATAGAGGCGGTACGGCGTGAGAGTGGTGAGCCGGAAGCGGGCATCGAGCGCGTCGTCGAGATCCTGCTGGAGTGGATTGCCGCCGACCGCAAGGCGACGCCGCTGAAAGCGCTGCAAGGCATGGTCTGGGCCCAAGGCTATCGCGCCGGCCAGCTCAAGGGCCATGTCTATCCGGATGCGGTGCAGGCGTTGCGCCGCTGGCACGAGCAGGGATATGCGCTGTACGTGTATTCCTCAGGATCGATTCAGGCGCAGAAGCTGATTTTCGGCTGCGCCGAGGTGGGTGATCTGACACCGTTGTTCTCCGGTTATTTCGACACCGGCAGTGGTCACAAGCGCGAGGCCGATTCATACGGGCGAATCGCTGCCGCTATAGGCCTTCCGGGCAATGAAATCCTGTTCCTATCTGACGTGGTGGAAGAGCTGGATGCCGCACGTGAGGCGGGTATGCACACCTGCGGTCTGGTTCGCGAGGGCGGCGAGCTGGCCGGGCACGTGGCGGTCGACAGCTTCGAAGCGATCGATCCGGCCGGCTACTGAGCGGATCGCCTGAACCCTCAAACCGCCCAGGCATCCTAATTACGAACTCACCTTAATTGGAGTCTTGTCATGACCGATGCCTTCGGCGGTATTTTCGGCCTGCTTATCCTGGCACTGGATATCTGGGCCATTGTCAGCGTACTGCGTAGCGATAGCACCACCGGCAAAAAGGCCCTGTGGGTGTTGTTGATCGTCATCCTGCCGGTTCTGGGGCTGATCATCTGGGGCATCATGGGGCCCCGCGGCAATCGCCCCGATGACCGGAACTTGAGGCCCTGACACGTGGAGAGCTGGAGCACGCTGCTGGCCCTGATCGTGCTGGTCGCTGACGCGCTGGCGATCTTCCAGGTCTGGCGCAGTCGTATCGAGGTGGGACGCAAGATCATCTGGAGTCTGGTTGTCGCGTTGCTACCAGTCGTGGGGTTGATCATGTGGTTCGTTGCGGCTGGGCATTTCGGTAAGGTCAGGTTGTAACGTGCGTGCGCTGGTCGTCGCCTTGCTGCTATCAGGGGCGTTTGGTGCGTTCGCTGAAGAGGACGCAGCTTGGTCAATGTTGCGTGAGGGAAGAGCGGTGCTGATTCTGCGTCACGCCACGGCGCCCGGATTCGGCGATCCGCCCGACTTTGTGCTTGGGGATTGCACCACTCAGCGCAATCTGGACGAAGCGGGGCGGTTGGAGGCGCAGCGCTGGGGCGACTTGCTTCGCAAGAAAGGTCTTTCCAACGCGAGAGTGCTCAGCAGTCGTTGGTGCCGGGCATTGGAAACCGCGCAGCAGATGGGGCTGGCTTCGGTCGAGCCGTTGCCGGCGCTTGATTCGTTCTTCGCCGAGCCAGGCCGAGAGGCCGCGCAGACCGCTGCGTTGCGCCAGCGGCTCGATTCACTGCCAGCGGCACTGCCCGTGGTGCTCGTGACTCATCAGGTCAACATTACCGCGCTGACCGGCATCTTTCCCCGTTCCGGTGAGGGCTTGATCCTGGCTCTGCCACTCGGCGATCCACCCCGGGTGCTGGCGAGGATCGCACCGCCTTAGCCTCCTTGTGCTTGGGCTCCGGCAAGGCGCTGCCGTAGTTCTGCCAGATGTGCACGGCGGCGTAGGCCCGCCAGGGTCGCCAGGCTTGCGAGCGGGCCAGCAACTGTCTGGCAGTGATGCCTTGGGGGCCCCATAGCGGCGCCTTGAGCAGGCCAAGGTCGGCCACCGGAAAGGCGTCCGCTTCGCCGAACCCGCGCAGGGCGATGTACTCGGCCGTCCACGGACCGATTCCCGGTAGCGCGCAGAGCCGCTTGACCAGCTCGTCCGCGCCGTCCCCGATGTGAAGTTCGAGCGCACCATCGGCCACCGCTGCGGCCAGGCGCTGCAAGGTCGCAACGCGTTTTCCGGGCATGCCGATATTCTCCAGCTGGGCGCTGGCTATGGCTTGCGGGCTGGGAAACAACCGGAGCGTGGCACCAGCTCCACATACGGCTACCTGGGGCAATTCCTCGCCGAGCCGTTCCACCAGACGCCGGGTGATGGTCACCGCGGCCTTGACCGTGACTTGCTGGCCGACGATGGCTCGCACGGCTTGTTCGAAAGGGTCGAACGCAGAGGGCAAGCGCAATCCGGGGTTAGCGGTGACCAACGGCCCGAGCAGCGGATCGTCAGCGAAATGCCGCGCGATGACCGCCGGATCGGTGTCGAGGTCGAACATCCTACGAACCCGGATCGCCAGCTGGGCGGCATGCTCTTGTAGCGAATCGCTGAGCGTCAGCTCGAGCACAGTTTGTCCGGGTAATGGTCGAACACTGATCCAGCCAGCGCTGTTGCCGGCCCGCACGGTGCGGCTGTAGCACTCGGAATCGAGCGCCTCCACGCCGGGTAGCAAGCGCAGGGCGAAATGCTGGTGAAATTGCGACCAGCTCCAAGGGGCGAGGTAAGGCAGGTAAAAGGGCGTCATGGTTCGACGATAGCCAGCATTGATGGGGTTGTCTTCACCGAACGCGCTTTGAAAGTAGATGGTTCCACCTGTCATATGACCAAAGTAGAATGCGCCTCTTTGCCGACGTACGAGCGTACGGCTTGCGCCGCTCGTCTGTTAGCCATCCATCCGGGAGAACACCCATGAGCGACTATCAGGAAACTCTCTACGAGGGATACGGCCAGCGCTTCAGGATCGACAAGATGCTGCATGAAGTGCGCACTGAGCATCAGCATCTGGTCATTTTCGAAAACGCCCGCATGGGCCGCGTCATGGCGCTCGACGGGGTGATCCAGACCACCGAGGCGGACGAGTTCATCTATCACGAGATGCTCACCCACGTACCGATCCTGGCCCATGGCTTGGCGCGGCGCGTGCTGATCATTGGTGGTGGTGACGGCGGCATGCTGCGCGAAGTCGCCAAGCACCGCGATGTCGAAAGCATCACCATGGTCGAGATCGACGGTACCGTGGTCGAGATGTGCAAGGAGTTCCTGCCGGAGCATTCGAAAGGGGCGTTCGACGATCCGCGGCTGAACTTGGTTATTGATGACGGTATGCGCTTCGTTGCGACCACCGAGGAAAAGTTCGACGTGATCATTTCCGATTCGACCGATCCCATCGGGCCGGGCGAGGTCCTGTTCTCGGAGAACTTCTACCAGGCATGCCGCCGCTGCCTCAACGATGGCGGCATCCTGGTCACGCAGAACGGCACCCCCTTCATGCAACTTGCCGAAGTGCAGACAACCGCTAAGCGCATGACCGGGCTGTTCCCCGACTGGCACTTCTACCAGGCTGCGGTTCCCACCTACATCGGTGGGGCCATGACCTTCGCCTGGGGCGCCTGCGACTCGGCCAGCCGCAAACTGCCACTGGAAACCCTCTGCCAGCGTTTCGCCGGTAGCGGCATCGTCACCCGTTATTACAACCCGCACATCCATCTCGGCGCGTTCGCGCTACCTCAATATGTGTTGCAGGCCATCAACAAGCCCAGCAACAGCTAAACTGCCTCGTGCGCTGCGACTTTTTTGCAGCGCACCTGGATCGGTTCGGACGGCGTAGCGCCCGCCGCGACTCGACGCACCCATTGCGGTGACGATGCATACGCCGTATGTTCGAAGCGCGGCTGCGTACCATAGGCAATGTCCGAGCGCGTCTGGCACGGACGCGGTATCGCGGCTGGATCGAACTCCCAGGCGCCGCAGAGGCCTATTAGAAATACCGCAAGGTTTATACCGCTTCGGGCTTCCGATTAACGAGGCAACCCACGGCTGGCGCTGTCCAGTCGGTATCCGCAACGAGGCAAAACAAAGGCTATCCATTCCTGAAATCGTTCATCCATGAGTGAGAGGAGGTTGTTTTATGAGTACCACCTTCCATGAGGATGTAAGCGGCAACGTGCTTCTGAGGATGAAAGAGGGCGGATTCGATTTCTCCCGCGTCCATCCGATAGAGTTCTATGCCGTGTTTCCCGACCGTGAACGTGCCTGCGCGGCCGCCAGCAATTTTCGTGGCGAATGCGTCAATGCTCAGATTGCCCCCCGTGACGACGGCGCCTGGGACCTCCAGGTCAGCAAGGTGATGTATGCCACTTTCGACGGTATCGGTGACTTCGAACAGGACTTGGAGAACCTGGTCGAGCCGCTGGGTGGCGTGGTCGATGGCTGGGGCGTGACGCAGGAACTTTCAGGCTGCGCTGTCTGATCATCGATTCGCTCAACCAAAACCGAGTCCGCTTTGCAGTGCCTGGTCCCAAGGTGGGACCGGGCCAAAGCGGCTTTTCAGGAATTCCAGCAGCAGCCGGCTGCGAGAGTCGGCTTCCCGAGTCAGTCGCAGGGCATAAATACCGCTTGGCTCCGGCGTTGGCAGGCCTTGTTCGCAGAACAACGGCAGCAGTTCGCCACGGAGCAGGTGGTCGCTGACCAGCCAGGTCGGAAGATGCGCAATACCCAGTCCGGCCAAGGTGCCGCAAAGCAATGCCTCTGCATTGTTCGCAACCATGCGCAGGCGTCTCGGGCGCAACAGTTGTCGTTTGCCCTCATGCTCGAACCGCCATGCATGCGGCGGCGCCAGCGCATCCCAGTCCAGCCCGTCATGTTCCGGCAGCTCCGCAACGCTCTGCGGTCTACCCCGTCTTTGCAGGTAGTTCGGACTGGCGCAGAGGATACGTAACAGCGGCGCCAGAGGCGTTGCGACCAGGCGCGTGTCGGCCTGCGGGCCGATGCGCAGCACCAGGTCGACCTCACCCAGATGCTCACCTTGCAAGTCGACGAAGCTGTCGATCAATCGCAGCTGAATGTCCACGCCGGGGTAGGCTTGCAGGAAGTCGGCCAGCGCGGGCGCCAGATGGCGCCGTCCGAAGGGAGCCGGTGCATCGATGCGGATACGACCTTCCGGCGCACTTTGCAGCGACGTCATTTCCGCCCGCGCCAGGTGCAGTTCATGGACGATGCGTCTGGCGCGCTCGGCAAACGCCTGTCCGGCGGCGGTGGGCTTGATCGAATGCGTGCTGCGGCTGACTAGCTGACAGGCGAGTGACCTCTCCAGCGAGTCGATGCGGCGCGCGACGGAAGAGGGCGTGAGAGCATGCAGGCGGGCCGCGGCCGAGAAGCTGCCGGTATCGAGCACGTCGAGAAACAGTCTGAACTGGTCTGTGAGGGCAGTGGTATCCATAGGGGTTGCTCGGTTATGCGGAAATCGCAAAGCCATTGTGCACATCTGTGCGTATACCTGCCAGGCGCCGCTGAGTAGCATGGCGGTTTTGTCGGGAAGCAATCATGGACTTCGTCGGATTCGGGCTGAACACGGTATTGGGTCTGGTGTTGGGAACCCTTGGTGGCCTGTTCGGGATCGGCGGTGGGCTGATTGCAATTCCGGTGTTGGGCGTGCTGTTCGATCTGGACCAGCAGGTTGCGCAAGGCACGGCGCTGGTAATGGTGGTGCCTAACGTTCTGCTCGCGATCTGGCGTTATCACCAACGCAACCGAATCGACCCGCGCCACGCCGCAGCGTTGGGCGTCGCCAGTTTCGGCTTCGCCATCGCCGGCGCGGCGGTCGCGGTATCTCTGGATGCTGGGCGTATGCGTATCGCCTTTGTCGGCTTTCTCGTTGCCTTGGCTATCTACACCCTAACGCGTGTTTTCTTTCGTCCGCATCCCGGCGGGACCGAACTGCGTCACCCCTGGCCGTGGCTGGGCGTGTTGGGCGCTGGTGCCGGGGCGTTGGGCGGATTGTTCGGCGTCGGTGGCGCGGTGCTTGCTACGCCGGTGCTCACCGCCGTATTCGGTACTTCACAGGTCGTGGCGCAGGGGCTTTCATTGTCGCTGGCAGCTCCCAGCACCGCGGTCACCTTGTTCGCCTATGCGACCCATGGGCAGGTCGACTGGGCTCTGGGATTACCGCTCGCCATCGGCGGTCTGCTGAGCATCAGCCTTGGCGTCAGGCTGGCGCATGCACTGCCGGAACGCCTGCTTCGTCTGCTGTTCAGCGGCTTTCTGCTGGCGAGCGCGGTCATGCTGGCGCTGGAGGTGTGAGTGTGTCGAGTCGGGCCGCTGCTACGCGGTGACCCGACACGGCTGTCGGTGGATCTCGCGACGGGCACTGCGCACCAGGCGGATGGTCAGGAGTATCGCGGCGCAACTCAAACCGGCGATCAAGCCCTGCCATAGGCCCGCCGGGCCGCTCGGGTCGCCGAACCTGTCGGTGAGGCCGAGCACGTAGCCCACCGGTAAACCGATCCCCCAGTAGGCGAAGAGCGTGAAAATCATCGTCATGCGCGTGTCCTGGTAGCCGCGCAGCGCACCTGCCGCAGTAACCTGCACCACATCTGAGAACTGGAACAGCGCGGCATAAAAGAACAGGCTGGCAGCGACCGCGATAACCGCCGGATCGGTGGTATAGATTCGGGCGATCTGCTCGCTGAACAGCAGCATGCTACCCGCCGAGAAGCAGGCATAGGCCAGGCTCGATACGATCCCTAATCCGGCGACGAAACGTGCGTCTCGCGGTGCGCCGCGCCCGAGCGCTTGGCCGATGCGGATGGTGATGGCCATCCCCAGCGACAAAGGAATCATGAAGATAAGCGAGGTGAAGTTCAGCGCAATCTGGTGCCCGGCGACGACGGTCGCTCCCAGACCGCCAATCAACAAGGCGATGACCGAGAAGATGCTGGCCTCGGCGAAGACCGCAACGCCGATCGGCACGCCAACCGAAAGCAGGCGACTCAGCACCGACCATTGCGGCCAATCGAAACGGGCGAATAGCCGGCTTGACTGGTAATACTCGGCTCGCCGCACCCAGAACAGCATGGCCAACAACATGAAACCCATGACCAGCGCTGTCGACCAGCCGCAGCCAACGCCGCCCATGGCTGGCAGGCCCAGCTTGCCGTAGATGAAAATGTAGTTCAGCGGGATATTTAGGGTCAGCGCGAGAAGACCCACCACCATGCTTGGTCGGGTGTGACCGAGCCCGTCGCTGAAACAGCGCAGCACCTGATACAGAGCCACCGCCGGAAAACCGCAGGCGACTGCCCGCAAGTAGGCCATGGTGGGATCGATCAGCGCCGGCTCGACTTGCATCAGATGCAGCACCGGTTCGGCATTCCACATCAGCAGCGCGAACAGCGATCCGATACCGAACCCCATCCACAGCGCCTGCCGGACCAGCGGCCCGATCTGTTCATGCTGACTACTGCCGAAGCGCTGAGCGACGTTGGGCGTGGTCGCCAGAATGACTCCGGTCACCAACAAGAACACTGGAACCCAGATGGAGTTGCCCAAGGCGACCGCGGCAAGATCACGCGGGCTGACACGCCCGGCCATCAGCGTGTCGACGAAACCCATGGCGGTGTTCGCTAGTTGGGCGATCATCATTGGTAATGCGAGGGCAAAGAGCGTGCGCAGTTCTACGCGGACTCGTCTGAGTTTCAACTCAGTGGGCATTGCGTGTTTTCCGGATTGTATACAGAAGCGGACTAGTCTACGCCGCGAGAGTGGCGCTCGGGAAGGCAGCAGAGCGGCTCGACGCGGTCTAGAATGGGCCGATCAATGACGGAGCCCGCTAATGCGTATTCTTGCCGACGAAAACATTCCATTGGTCGAAGCCTTTTTTGCAGAGCATGGCGAGATTCGACGTATGCCGGGCCGAAGCATCAATAGAGCAGCGCTCGAACAGGCTGAGGTGCTGCTGGTTCGTTCCGTCACCCGGGTCGACCGCGAGCTTCTGGAAGGGAGCGCCGTGCGCTTCGTAGGCACCTGCACCATCGGTACGGACCATTTGGACGTCGATTACTTCGAAGAGGCAGGTATCGATTGGGCGAGTGCGCCGGGATGCAATGCCCGTGGTGTAGTCGACTACGTACTCGGCAGCTTGTTGGCGCTGGCCGAGGGGGAAGGTGTGTCACTGAGTGATCGCCGTTATGGCGTGGTTGGGGCCGGAGAAGTCGGCGGCAGGCTGGTGAAAGTTCTGCGTGGCCTGGGTTGGGATGTACGTGTCTGCGATCCACCGCGCCAGGCGCGCGAGATCGGTGAGTTCGTCGGCCTGGATGAAATACTCGAAGAGTGCGACGTCATCAGTCTGCACACACCGCTGACGCTGGAAGGCGAACATTCGACGTTCCATTTGTTCGATAGCGCTCGCCTGTCGCAGTTGCGTCCCGGCGCTTGGTTGATTAATGCCGCCCGTGGTGCGGTCGTCGATAATGCCGCCTTGCGCGAACTGCTGGCCCAAAGGCCAGACACCCAGGCCGTGCTCGATGTCTGGGAGGGGGAGCCGCAGGTCGATGTCGAACTGGCGGAGCTCTGCTGGATCGCGACACCGCATATCGCCGGCTACAGCCTGGACGGCAAGCTGCGCGGAACGGCCCAGATCTATCAGGCGTTTTGCGCCAGTCGAGGTCTGGAGCCTAAAGTCGCACTGTCCGAATTGATGCCTGTTACGCCGCTTCGGGGGCTCTTATTCGATGCCTCGGCCGAGCCCGGCGACGTCTTGGCGACGATCTGCCGAGCTATCTACGACCCACGCAGGGATGACGCTGCCTTTCGCCGCAGCTTGTGCGAGGGTGAAGAGCAGCGTCGGATCGGCTTCGATCAGCTACGCAAGCAATACCCGCAGCGTCGAGAAATAGACAGCTTGCAGATCCAGATCAGCTCCAGCCAGCCGCAGCTGGAACAGCTGGTGGGAGCCCTCGGGGCGACCTTGAAGCGCTGATCGGGCTTTGTCCGCGATTGCGATGCACATTCGGGGTCCGGGCGACAGGCCGGATGCAATTTGCGGCCTGCTCCGCTAGCATTACCCGTCCTCTGCTTTATCCCGCGATGGTGTTATGAGTTATCAGGTACTAGCCCGTAAATGGCGTCCGCGCTCGTTCCGCGAAATGGTCGGGCAGACGCACGTGCTCAAGGCCCTGATCAATGCGCTGGACAGCCAGCGCCTGCACCATGCCTACCTGTTCACCGGCACGCGCGGGGTCGGCAAGACCACCATCGCGCGAATCATCGCCAAGTGCCTCAATTGCGAGACCGGCATCAGTTCCATGCCCTGTGGCGAATGCTCGGTCTGCCGAGAGATCGACGAGGGCCGTTTCGTCGACCTGATCGAGGTTGACGCTGCAAGCCGCACCAAGGTCGAGGATACCCGCGAGCTTTTGGACAATGTGCAGTACGCACCCAGCCGCGGTCGCTACAAGGTCTATTTGATCGACGAAGTGCACATGCTGTCGTCGCATTCGTTCAATGCGCTGCTCAAGACCCTCGAAGAGCCGCCGCCCCACGTCAAGTTTCTGCTGGCCACGACGGACCCGCAGAAGCTGCCGGTGACCATCCTCTCGCGCTGCTTGCAGTTCTCGCTGAAGAACATGCCTCCCGAGCGCGTGGTCGAGCACTTGACCCATGTGCTCGGTGTCGAGCAGGTGCCTTTCGAGGAAGATGCCCTCTGGTTGCTGGGGCGCGCCGCCGACGGCTCGATGCGCGATGCCATGAGTCTGACCGATCAGGCTATCGCATTCGGTGAGGGTAAGGTGCTCGCGGCCGATGTCCGCAGCATGCTGGGAACTCTCGATCACGGGCAGGTGTATGGCGTATTGCAGGCGCTGTTGGAAGGCGATGCCCGGGCGCTGCTGGAGGCGGTTCGCCATCTTGCCGAACAAGGGCCTGACTGGGGCGGCGTTCTGGCGGAAATACTCAACGTGCTACACCGTGTCGCTGTCGCTCAGGCGTTGCCGGACGCGGTAGACAACGGCCAGGGCGATCGTGATCGGGTGTTGGCGCTGGCGCAGGCACTGCCGGCCGAGGATGTACAGTTCTATTACCAGATGGGTCTGATCGGTCGACGTGACCTGTCGCTGGCACCCGATCCGCGCAGCGGCTTCGAAATGGTCCTGTTGCGCATGCTCGCGTTCCGGCCTGCCGATAGCGAAGACGCGCCGCGAACGTCACTAAAGAGCTTGGGGATCAGTCCGGCCACGACTGATTCCAGAACAACGGATGTGGCCGGTACAGCGGCATCGGCTGTACCGGTTCGCGATCCGGTTGTAGTGCCGAAGGCACCCGCGCAGCCTGCTGCCGTTACCCCTCAGCCCGCTCAGCAGGCAGAGCCGCGACCCGCTTCGGCAGCCGCCGTTCCTGCTCCAGAACCGTTATCCACTACGAGTGCCGTGCCGGTTGATGCGACACCCGAGCCCACAAAGCCGGAACCTGTTCCGCCGGTTGTCGATGTGCCTTGGAACGAGCCGCCCGTTACGCCGCCGGTCGCGGTGGAAAGCGAGGCCCTGGAACAAAGGGTCGAGCCCATTGGCGAGCCGGAGCATCTGGCTGCAGTGGTCGAGGTAAGCGAGCCGGACGATGACGAGCCGCCGTTGACCGACGAGGACTATTTCGAGGTTGAAACCCAGGCCGAGGCTTATCTCGATGGGCTGGACGATCTGGCGTTGGAGCCGCAGGCCGCCGAGCCGGCGCCCGCGGTTCAACCTGCGACCGGCTTGGCTGCCGAGTGGCTCGATATCTATCTGAAGCTTGGCTTGGGCGGTCTGACCGGCAGCATTGCGGCCAACTGTACATTGATATCCATAGATGGCGATCGCTGGCTCATGCACTTGGATCCGGCGCAAAGTGCTCTGTTCAATGCGACTCAGCATCGGCGCTTGAACGATGCGTTGAATCAATACCACGGGCGCACATTGCAACTCGATATCGAGCTGCAGACACCGCAACAGGAAACGCCTGCCCAGGCCGCGGCACGCCGCCGCGGCGAGCGTCAGCGAGCGGCAGAGCAGTCGATCCAGACCGACCCCGTAGTGCAGCAACTGATGCAACAGTTCGCCGCAGTTATTCGCGACGGTACCATCGAACCCGTAGAACACTCCGAACCCTGATCCGAGGTAGATCCCATGATGAAAGGTGGCATGGCCGGCCTGATGAAGCAGGCGCAGCAGATGCAGGAAAAAATGCAGAAAATGCAAGAGGAGCTCGCCAACGCTGAGGTAACCGGTCAATCCGGTGCCGGCCTGGTGAGTGTCGTGATGAACGGTCGACACGACGTCAAGCGCGTCAGCCTGGACGACAGCCTGATGCAGGAAGACAAGGAAATTCTCGAAGACCTGATTGCCGCTGCGGTGAATGACGCGGTGCGCAAGATCGAGCAGAACAGCAAGGAAAAAATGGCGGGCATGACCGATGGCATGCAGTTGCCACCGGGCTTCAAAATGCCTTTCTGATCCAGCCCGGGTGTCGCTCTGACACCCGATCGGCGGACCATGCGAGCCGTGAAACCGCCAGGATCAGGCGGTCTTCACGGCTCGAGGCCCGGCCGTCCTGTCTCCTCGTATCATCCCCGCTCCGGTGAATTCCATGTCTTTCAGCCCGCTTATTCGTCAACTTATCGATGCGCTGCGCGTCCTGCCTGGTGTAGGGCAAAAAACCGCTCAGCGTATGGCACTGCAAATGCTTGAGCGTGACCGCAGCGGCGGGCTCCGATTGGCCCAGGCGTTGACTCGAGCGATGGAAGAGGTGGGCTATTGCCAGCAATGTCGTACGCTGAGCGAGGAGGCACTCTGTCCGCAGTGCGCCGACCCGCGGCGGGATGACTCACTGCTGTGTATCGTGCAAAGCCCGGTGGATGTGTTCGCCGTAGAACAGACAGGGTTTCGCGGCCGCTACTTCGTTCTCAAGGGGCATTTGTCCCCACTCGATGGCCTCGGCCCCGAAGCCATCGGCATTCCCGAACTCCTGGTGCGCGTGGCTGAAGGTAATTTCAGCGAGGCGATATTGGCAACCAACCCGACCGTAGAAGGCGAGGCCACTGCCCATTACATCGCGCAGTTACTGATCCCGAAGGGATTGACGCTCAGCCGTATTGCGCACGGTGTACCGCTGGGTGGCGAGCTCGATCTGGTCGATGGCGGCACCCTTGCTCACGCGTTGGCCGGGCGAAAGACCATCACGCTGTGATCATCGTGACGGAGAGCGGGCCGGGCCCAGCAGACATGAACTTATAACTCTGGGTTAGTGGCTTATGGCTGCTAAGTAGTGCCTACCCCAAAGAACTTCGTGTAAAGTTCTAAGCCAGAAATGCTTAATAACCAAAACTTATTACATGCTTGATTTTGGTTATATAGCTAATGATGCCTACGAACTTGAGGTCGATGATGAAGGCTAGACACTGGCTGGTTTCCGCATTGTTGCTGTTGAGCACCTTCGCGCACGCACAAGAAACGTTCAAGGTCGGCTATATCCGTGTCATGGATGATGCCCAGGCGATGGTTGCCTACGAAGGGGGGCTGTACAAGAAGCATGGCCTTGATGTCGAGCTGGTCGAGTTCAGCTCCGGTACCGATTTGATCAAGGCCATCATCGGTGGCCAGTTGGATACAGGGGTTCTCGGGTTCACCAATGCGGTTGCATGGGCCTCGAAGGGCGCTGATCTTAAAGTTGTTGGTGGTGCACAGCAGGGCTACCACTCGATCGTGGCGCGTGAAGGTAGTGGCATCGAGAAGATCAATGACCTGAAGGGCAAAATTCTCGCCTCTCAGAAAGAGGGCAGCACAGCCGACGCAGTCCTGCGCGGCGTGACGCTGAAAGCCGCCAACCTTGCTCCGAGTGAGGTGAACATCATGGGCACCAGCCCGGCGGTGGCGGTGCAGTCCCTTGTTTCAGGGCGTGCCGATGCAGCGTTCCTCTTCGAACCCTATGATCGCATCGCTCAACTCGTGGCTCCTGTGAAGCAGATCTACGAGATTGGCGAGGTCTGGCCATTTCCCTGCATGGTTGTAATCACTTCCGGCGAGACCTTGGAGAAGCGCAAGGAGGCGGTGTGGCAATCGCTGGACGCCCAGCGAGAGGCGATCGACATGCTGGAAAATCAGCCGGCCGAAGCGGCGAAGCTCATCGCTGACTACTTCATTGCCGAACCGACGCTCAAGACCCTCAATCGTGGTGACCTGCCTCGCGAAGTGGTCATTGAAGAAGCCATCGCCACTCAGACCTTTAGCGCCAAGCTGGGCAGCGAGGACCTGGAGCGTATCCAGGAACTGGCCGACATCCTTCAGGATCTCGGGTCGCTCAAGACCCGCGATGGTAAACCGTTCGACACCAGCGCCATCCTCGACCTTTCCTGGCAGCAAGCTCGCGAACTCTAAGGTCGGCAGCAGATCGTTCCATACACTGCCCGGCCTTAGTGCCGGGCAGTGTCATTCAAGCCCTTCAGTTGGGCAGTTTTTGAGGTCTTCAACGCGATGCAGCTCAGGTTTGAAGAAGTAGACAAGCATTTCGGGCAGCTCGAAGTCATCAAGGGCTTCAATGGTGAATTCGCTCAAGGCGAGCTGGTTGCCCTGGTAGGGCCTTCCGGTTGTGGCAAATCGACACTTCTACATCTGGTTGCCGGGCTGGAGAACCCCACGGCAGGGCGGGTGCTGGCCGATGGTAAGAAAATACCGGGCCCAAGCCCCCGACGGACTCTGGTGTTTCAGGAGCATGCGCTGTATCCCTGGCTCTCGTTGCAGGCCAACGTCGCCATGGCTCTGGAGTTGCAGGGGGTGGCCAAGACCGACGCGTTCGAGCAGGCAAAGGCCTGGCTCGCCCGAGTGAGTCTGGACGGGTTCGAACATTACTATCCGCATCAGGTTTCCGGCGGCATGCGCCAGCGCACCGCATTGGCTCGTGCTTTTATCGCCAAACCGGAAGTGCTGCTGCTGGATGAGCCCTTCGGCGCGCTCGATGCACTGACGCGCATGGCCTTGCAGGACGTGCTGCGTGAGCTGATCGATGAGCACCAACCCACCGTACTGCTGGTGACCCATGACGTTGACGAAGCACTGTACCTGGCCGACCACGTACTGGTGTTCAGCGCGCGTCCGGCACGGGTGCTGAAAACCTTCAATTTCACCCATTGCGAGAAGAGCCACGATCTGTCCGAATTCGCTGCCGAGCGGCGCGAGATACTTCGGTTGTTGGGTATCAAGACGGAGGTAGGGCACTGATGAGCCAGGGACGTCGTCTTACCGGTCCGAAAAAATACTTTGCCGTTGTGCTGGCTGTTCTGTTCATTCTGCTGATCTGGCAGATCGCGGCCTGGAGCCTGCCGGCGTTTCTGATGCCGGGAATTCCGGTCGTTTTCGAGCGATTGCTTACCACGGTTCAAGAGCCTGTGTTCCGTGAGGGGCTATACGGCAGCATGAGTCGGCTGGGCAGTGGGTACAGCTTTGCATTGCTGTTCGGTATCGGGTTCGGTTTGGTGGGAGGTGTGCTGTTTTTCTTCCGCGAAATCCTGCGCTCGGCCATCGTGATTCTTCAATCGATTCCCTCGATCGCCTGGGTGCCGTTGTTTCTCATCGTGATGGGATTCGGCAATCTACCCATCATCGTGGTGGTCGCCTTGGCGGCGTTCTTCCCTATGGCGTTGTCTGTGATGAATGCCACCGAAAGTGTGCAGCCAGTCCATGTTGCCGCCGCTCGGGTAATGGGGGCATCGCGCTGGCAATTGCTGCGACGGGTCTATCTGCCAGCGGTCATGCCGGAGCTGATCACTGGCGCGCAGCTGGCCTTCGGTAACGCGTGGCGGGCGCTGATCTCGGCGGAAATGCTGATCGGCTTTGGTCAGGGCCTAGGACGCTCGCTTGCCTATTCCGGCGAGATTGCCGATATGGCAGGGGTGATGATGAACATCCTGGTCATCGCCATTCTCGCGACCCTGATCGATCAGGTCGTGTTGGAGAAATTCAAGCAACGTATGCTGCGCTACCAGTACGTTTGAGAGGTGCGCCGTGAAGTCATGGCTGCTGTGGCTGATGCTCCTGTTGATGGTCCCTGTCAGCTCTTTTGCGGCGCCTTTGCACGCGCTACTGATTGGTGAATATCGACCGCTCAAGGCGACAGAAGCGGAGCCGGTGACCGATGGATTCGAGGCCTTATGGCTTGCTCGCTTGGGTGAGTTGCTGGGTAGCGATATCGCTCTGGTCGACCCAGGCGCGCGGGCCGATCTCAAGGTTGGAGCGACCGCCTCGGGCGCGGTCTACTACGCCAGCGAGCTTGCAGGGCTGACGGCAGCCGACACGGGACCTGCCAAATGGGCGGAGCTTGCTGGTAGGCCGTTTTGTGTCGCGGCGGGCAGCCCACATGCCAAGGTCGTTGCCTCTCGCTTCGGTGCTCATGCCCGCGCTTTTCCCAGCACTGCGCAAGCGCTGATCGGTTTGAAACTCGGTGAATGCCAGGCGGTGGTAGCTGATCGTCTATTGCTGCAGCAGATCGCCGCTCTTCCCGAATGGCGTCGCTATAACCGGCTGCTGCCCGGATTAGAAGAAGCCGTTTTGCCTTTGCGAGTCGAGGCGGATGACGTGACGCTGCAGCAGCGGATCGAGCAGGCCGTTTCATCCAACCGAGGAAGACAGATGCTGGCCGACGTCACTCAGCACTGGGTTGATGAGGTCGCCTTCCAGGCCTATGTATTGGCCGACACACTGGATTGCCACTAAGGTCTGCTGAGCGCCTGTTATCCCAAGATCACTCGGCTTCGATTACCTGCGACAGAGCTTGGCGCAGGCCATCCAGTTTAAGTGGGGTGCGAATGTACCCGCGCAGCTTGCCCTCGGGGCTGACAATCGCCAGGTTACCGCTGTGACTGACGCTGTAATCGCCCTCGGTATTCTCTGCGGGGATGAACGGGAGGCCCAGCGCCTTGGACAGTTCTTGCAGTTGCCTCATGTCGCCGGTCCAACCTTTGAATCCTGCTCGGTAATAGCCGAGATAGGTACGCAGCGCCTCGGGAGTGTCCCGGGCCGGATCGGCGCTGACCAATATCAATTGGAGCTGATCGCTGATAGAGGGCGGTAACTGGCCGAACAGGCGGCGCATGTCACTCAGCGTCGTAGGACAGATATCCGGACAAGCAGTGAACCCGAAAAACAACAGATGCCAGCGGCCGCGTAGCGAATCGGTCGCGACGGCCTGGCCGTGCTCGTCCACGAATTCCAGGTTCGGCAGCTGCCGTTCACGCGGAAGGAGCAACAGGTTCGCCTCATCGAGCAAGGCGTTGCGGTCGAGCCCAAAGGTAGCCGGACAGAAGGCCAGCAGACCCAGCAGCGCTCCGCTGCGGATGGTCGCAGCCGCCGTGCGAAACACGCCTAGCGCTCGTTCAGCTCGAATGCGGTCAGCGTGAACGTGGGGATGCCCATGTCCTGCAACTTGCGCGAGCCACCCAACTCAGGCAGGTCGATGATCGCAGCAGCTTCGTGAATATGAGCGCCCATGCGGCGAACCAGCTGAGCAGCGGCAACCAGCGTGCCGCCGGTTGCAATCAGGTCGTCCAGCAGTAGCACCGAATCACCTTCGCAGAGGCTGTCTGCATGCACTTCGAGGTAGGCTTCGCCGTATTCGGTGCGATAGGAGGCAGCCAGCACGTCGGCCGGGAGCTTGCCTTTCTTGCGGAATAGAATCAGCGGGCGGTTCAGCTCGTAGGCGATGATCGAGCCGATGATGAAGCCGCGGGCATCCAGCGCTCCGACATGGCTGAAATCACTTTCGACATAACGCTGGATCAGGCTGTCAGCCACCATGCGCAGGGCTTTGGGCGACTGCAATAGCGGGGTGATATCCCGAAATATCACGCCTGGTTTCGGAAAATCCGGGACCGGGCGTATCAGCGTCTTGATCGAGAACTCATCGAAAATCATACGGACCCCACTACGCGTCCATGTTTCCGCCCGCCAGGGCGCATAACCGAATGGAGTCAAGGATACGAACTTCCTTGCCTTCGGCTTCCAACAGGCCGTTCGCCTGACAGCGAGTGAACACGCGGGAGACGGTCTCTACCGCCAGCCCCAGGTAGCTGCCGATTTCGTTGCGAGACATGGGTAGACGGAACTGGTTGGCCGAAAAGCCACGCGCACTGAAGCGGGCCGACAAGTTGATCAGAAAGGTCGCGATGCGTTCATCGGCGGTTTTCTTTGACAGCAGCATCATCATCTGCTGATCATCGCGAATCTCACGGCTCATGATGCGCATCAGCTGGCGGCGCAGTTGAGGCAGCAGCACGCTGAGCTCATCGAGGCGATCGAAAGGAATTTCGCAGACCGAGGTCGTTTCAAGCGCTTGTGCGGATACCGGATAGGTTTCTGTATCCATGCCGGAAAGCCCGACCAGCTCGCTAGGCAAGTGGAAACCCGTGATCTGCTCTTCGCCGGCGTCCGTGACGCTGAACGTACGCAGGGCCCCGGAGCGAATGGCGAACACGGAACTGAACGCATCGCCCTGACGGAAAAGCATCTCACCTTTTTTGAGTGGACGCCCGCGCTTGACGATGTCATCCAGCGCCTCCATATCCTGCATGTTCAGAGAGAGCGGAAGGCACAGGCCGGAAAGACTGCAATCCTTGCAATGAGGTTGCGGCAGCTTGCGGGCCTTGATCGACTCGGACATTGGCGTTCCTGAAAAACCTTACGGGACGCGCAAGATTAACTCAGGCACGGGACATAGGCCAATTGGCACAAGGGTCGCAGGTCGGTTTTTAAGGATTAGATGGCTTGGGAAAGACGCGGAGCGGAGCGTACAGACAGGTAACGGTCGAACAGCATGCACACCGAGTGGGCCAATAGACGTCCGGTTGGCGGGATGACAATGGCGTCATCCTGCAGTTGAATGAGGCCATCGGCGGCCATCTGCTCCAGGGCTGGCCAGATCGTCTCGAAGTATGTCTTGAAGCCGATCCCATGGTCCCGCTCGATTTCTTCGAAGTGCAGCTCGAAATTGCACGCCAGTGCCTGAATCACCCGGCGTCTGATGTGATCGTCTTCATTGCAGCGCAGTCCGCGAACCGTTGCCAATTGACCCTGGTCCAGCGTCTGTTGGTAGAGGGTGATATCGCTGTTGTTCTGGCAGTACAGGTCACCAATCTGGCTGATCGCCGAAACGCCCAAGCCGATAAGATCGCAGTAGCCGTGGGTGGTATAGCCCTGAAAGCTGCGTTGCAGTTTGCCGTCTTCTTGGGCCATCGCCAGTTCGTCGTCAGGCAGGGCGAAATGATCCATGCCGATATAACGGTAACCGGAACGGGTCAGCCGTTCCGTGCTGTGTTGCAGCATCGCCAGCCTGTCCGCCGACGCCGGGATGTCTGCGGCGTCGATTCGTCTTTGTGTCATATACCGTTCAGGGGCATGCGCATAACTGGATACGGTTACGCGGTCCGGTTGCAGGGCAATGACAGCATCCACTGTTTGCGCGAAACGTTCCGGCTTCTGTAGCGGTAATCCATAGACGAGATCAATCTGTATCGTTCGGTATTGCAGGGTTCGAGCGGCCTCGATGATCGTCTGGGTCTGCTCGAACGTCTGCACTCGATTGATGGCCCGCTGCACCGCCGGATCCAGGTCCGGCAGGCCGATGCTGACGCGGTTGAATCCGAGCTCGCGTAATAGCCCGAGGGTCGGCCAGTCCGCATCACGCGGATCGATCTCGATGCCGAAGTCTGCGTGATCGTCGTCCTGCAGACTGAACTGCTTGCGCAGGTGCGCCATTAACTGTCGCAATTGCTCATGGCTTAAGAAGGTCGGTGTGCCGCCACCGAAAAATAACTGTTCGACCACCTGATCAGCGCCGAGGTGACAGGCGATCATCTCGATTTCCTTTTCCAGGCGCTGCAGATAAGAAGACGCTCGTCCGCTATCGTCGGTGATGACCTTGTTGCGCCGGCAGTGGTAGCAGACGCTGGCGCAGAACGGTAGATGAACGTATAGCGAAAGCGGCCGGCTGGCATGCCGGCTGCGACGCAGCGCGTGCAGCAGATCAAACGAACCCAGGCTGCCGCTGAACTGGAATGGCGACGGGTATGACGTATAGCGTGTCCCGGGCTGATCGTAACGATGGATCAGATCGGCATCCCAGCGAATGGCGTCGAACATCTTACGTTCTCGGTTGACTGCGGTGACGGGATTCTAGGATGCACGCCGCCACGCAGACTTGACCTGTATCAAGCGAGCTCGGACCGGCAGCGGACGCCGGACTGGTGGTGCGCAGGAGGAGATTTATTCGCTGGATTGTGGTCGATTAGTCAAACTAGGATCCCGAATCGTCCACTCGCACAGGAGAACTCCATGCACAGCCGCCAGCAAGAGATCGCTGCCGCCCTCAACGTTTGCTCGCCCTTCGACGGCCCTGCCGCTGTACAGGCTGAGATCGACCGGCGTGTCGCCTTCATACAGTCATGCCTGCGCGAGTCTGGCCTCAAGACGCTGGTTCTGGGAATCAGCGGTGGCGTCGATTCGACCACTGCCGGCATGCTCGCGCAGCGTGCGGTCGAAGGCATGCGTGCCGCTGGAGAAGGAGACGATTACCGCTTCATCGCCGTCCGCCTGCCGTATCAGGTTCAGCACGACGAAGACGAGGCGCAACTGGCGGTCGATGCGATCAAGCCGGACGAATGCCATACGGTGAACATCGGCGCCGCTGTGCAGGGATTGTCGCGAGCGACCGAGGCGCTGGAGGCGCTGACGCCCGAGAAGCGCGACTTCGTGCTGGGCAATACCAAGGCGCGGATGCGCATGGTGGCTCAGTACACTATTGCCAATGCACGCCAAGGCTTGGTCATCGGCACCGATCATGCGGCCGAAGCAGTGATGGGATTCTTTACCAAGTTCGGTGACGGTGCCTGTGATCTCACGCCCCTGGCTGGCTTGGTCAAACACCAGGTCAGAGAGCTGGCCGCCGCCTTAGGGGCGCCTGAGCAATTGGTGAAGAAAGTCCCTACGGCCGACCTGGAGGAGCTTTCGCCCGGCAAGCCGGACGAAGACGCGCATGGCGTGTCCTATCGGGATATCGATGCCTTTCTGCAGGGCCAGTCTGTGCCAGACGAGGCGGCTCGCATCATCGTCGACACCTACGACAAGACCGCGCACAAACGTCAGCTACCTAAAGAGCCCTGACGGATCGAGGCCAGGGGCACGCTTATCGGACATTGCCGGTATGCCCTGAGCGTGCCGCTAATGGTGAAGATGTGCGGGCGCCTGCTGTTGGGGCGCATGAGTGCCGTGGCCCATGAGCCATTCTTGATGTGGGCCTGGCAATGTCCACAGGCCGAACACAATCACCATGGTTCCGCCGAGCATGCGTACGCCGCGTTTGCGTAGCATGGCAGTTAGGCGATCGGCAGCCAGGCCGGTGGCCAGGAGCACGGGCCAGGTGCCGATACCGAATGCCAACATTAGCAGTGCACTGTCCAGTGCGTTGCCCTGGCTTGCTGCCCAGAGCAAGGTGCTATAGACCAACCCGCAAGGCAACCAACCCCAGAGGGCGCCCAGCAACAGTGCTCGCGGCAGGCTCCTGACCGGCATCAGCCGGCTGGCAAATGGCTGGATATGGCGCCACAGGCCCCGCCCCAGCGCTTCGATACGCGTCAGGCCGCTCCACCAGCCTGCCAGATACAGGCCCATGCTGATCATCAGGAGCGCGGCTACGACGCGCAGCGCCATGGCGGCAGGGCTGTTGGCGACCGCCCAGCCGGCCAGCCCGATGAGCAGACCGGCACTGGCGTAGCTGAGGATTCGACCCAGGTTATAGGCGACCAGCAGGCGCAGGCGTCTGCCCCTTTGCTCCGGTGGAATCGCCATGGTCAAAGCACCCATCAACCCGCCGCACATGCCCAGACAATGCCCTCCGCCGAGCAGGCCGAGGACCAGGGCAGACACTAGCAGTGGCAGCAGTTCAGCCACGATCGGTTTTCCCTTTGTCGCTGCCGCCATCCGCCTGCTCGACACCGGCGCGGTGCTTGGGATCTTCCTCATCGAACAGGATGCTATGAGCGGGGCCGTCCAGATCATCGTACTGACCGCTGTCGACTGCCCAGAAAAGGACCCAGATGGCCAAGGCGACCAGAACCACGGCGACGGGGATCAGAATGTAAAGTGCGGCCATATGAGCCTCCAGAGCGTTACGGCAAGGCAGGGCGGACCAAGCGTGAGGCTTTTATCCTACGCTAGCCAGGGCTGGCTGATGGTGGGCGGAAGGACTCGGCAGTCGGGTCAGCCGCAAGGCGTTCAGTACCACCAGCAGCGAGCTCGCCGACATACCCAGGGCTGCCCATAGCGGGGTAACCCAGCCGATGGCGGCAAATGGCAGAATCAGGCCGTTGTAAAGACTCGCCCAGGCCAGGTTTTCGATGATGATTCGACGGCTGCGACGGGCCACGGCGAATGCCTGCACCAAGCTGTCGAGACGGTTACTGAGCAGGACCGCGTCGGCGCTGGTCTTGGCCAGATCGGTCGCCGAACCCATGGCCACACTGATGTTCGCAGCCGCCAGCACCGGTGCGTCATTGACGCCGTCACCCAGCATCAACACGCGACGGCCTTCGGCTTGCAGCCGTTGCAGGTGGGTGAGCTTGTCGGTTGGGGTCATCCCGCCATGTGCTTCGGCGATGCCGAGCTGGCGAGCGACCTCATCCACCATCGGCGAGCTGTCACCGGATAGCAGGACGGTTTTCCAGCCACGACGCCTGCATGCATCCAGTAGTGCGGGCGCGTCCTCGCGCAGGCGATCCTGGAGTACCAGCCACGCCAGCGGTCCCTGCATGTCGCCCAGCAGCAGCCATTGGCCATGGTCGCCGGGAATAGCCGGGGCAGTACCGGCGTAGCCGGCGGCAACGAAGTCGGGCTGACCAATGCGCAGGACGCGTCCATCGACCGAGCCCTGCAGACCCAGCCCGGGGACGTTGTCCACTGCATCGGCTGCTTGCGGCGCTCGGCCGAACGCTTTGGCGATCGGATGCTCGGAGCGGTTCTCCAGCGCGGCAGCCAGCGCTAGGCAGGCGTCGCCATCCAGGTCGGCCAGGGGGCGAACCTCGCTCAGGGTCAGGCGCCCTTCGGTCAGGGTACCGGTCTTGTCGAAAATCACCGTGTCAATGTGATTGAGCCCCTCGAGCACGTGCCCGCGAGTGAGCAATAGGCCAAGCCGGTGCAGCGTTCCGGTCGCTGTGGTCAATGCCGTTGGGGTCGCCAGCGACAACGCGCAGGGGCAGGTGGCAACCAACAAGGCGAGAACGATCCAGAACGCGCGTTGCGGGTCTATCTGCCACCAGACGAAGCCGACTACGGCGGCGGTCAGCAGCACGATCAGCAGGAACCACTGTGCGACCCGGTCGGCCAGTTCGGCCAGTCGGGGTTTGTCCGACTGGGCGCGTTCGAGCAGAGTCACGATGGCGGACAGGCGGGTGCCGTCGCCCAGAGCACCCACCTCGATGATCAGGCCGCCCTCAACGTTGAGGGTGCCGGCGGTGACGGTGTCACCGGTGCCTCGTGCCTGTGGCAGATATTCCCCGGTGAGGACCGATTCGTCGATGCTCGATTGTCCATGGACGATACGACCATCGGCCGGGATCAATGCGCCAGGATGCACCAACACGCGATTGCCGAGCTGCAGCTCGCTGAGCAAAATGCGCGTCGTTTGGCCGTCTTCAGAGAGTTTCAGACAGGACGTCGGCAACAGGTTGACCAATTGCGCGGTCGCCGCGGCGGTGCGTTCCCTTGCACGGCGCTCCAGGAAGCGCCCGGCGAGCAGAAACAGCGCAAACATACCTACTGCGTCGAAATACAGATCGCCCTGGCCGGTCACGGTCGACCAGATGCCTGCGACGTAGGCGCCGCCGATGGCCAAGGAAACCGAGACATCCATGGTCAGATGGCGGGTGCGTAGATCCCGTAGCGCGCCCTTGTAGAAGTCGGTACAACAATAAAAAACGATAGGGGTGGTCAGCAGCAGGGCGGTCCAGCGAAGAATGCTGGCCATGCCTGGCGAGAGGTCGATGTTGAACTCTGGCCAAGTCGCCATGGTTGCCATCATGACCTGCATCCAGAGCAACCCGGTCACTCCCAGTTGACGCATGCTGCGACGGTTTTCCTGTGCGAGGCGCTCTGCCGCCTGGTCGGCCTGGTATGGATGCGCGGCGTAACCGATGCGTCGGAGCTCAGCGAGCAGCTCGCTGAGCGGCAGGGCGGCATCGCTCCAGCGGACCCGCAGGCGGTGATTGGACAGGTTCAGGCTGGCCTCGGCAATTCCGTCGAGTCCGCGTAGATGTTTCTCGATCAGCCAACCGCAGGCGGCACAGCTGATGCCTTCGATCATCAGGGAGGTGCTGGCCAGTTCGCCTTCGTGCTGCACGAATGGCTGCTGCACGTCCTTGCGATCATAGAGGGCCAACTCTTCGGCGAGTGCCTGTGGCAGAGCGTCGGGATTGATGGAGGCATCGCTACGATGCAGGTAGTAGCTTTCCAGTCCGCCCTGAACTATCGCTTCTGCGACCGCCTGGCAGCCAGGACAACACAGCGCCCGCTGCTCGTTGAACACGCGGGCGTGGAAGGCGCTGCCAGCAGGAACAGGAAGCCCGCAGTGGTAGCAGGGAGTAGGACTCGCCATCGACCGATCAGTGGCTCAGCTTGAGCGTTTGGCCGCTTACGATTTCCTTTTCCTCGAACAGGCGCCAGTCCTGGTCGCCCTCTCGGCCGAGTAGCTCGACGAAACGTCTACCGGTGACCGGCTCCTGCATTTGCCCCTGGTAGAAGCCATCACCCTGGGGCTGGAGCACAATGCGGCGATCGCGCTCGGGCTGAGTGGGGGAGATCAGATTGAGCACCAGTTGCTGCGGCCCGCTGTGACCGCTCAGTTGCACCTCGGCCAGCCCTCGCGCGTCGTTCAGGACGATATTCGCCTGCATTTGCAGGCGCTCGGCGAGCTTCTCGCGCTCCAGTGACTGGTTAATACCCTTGCCGGCATCGTAATAATTGTCCGAGACCAGGGTGTCGGAATTGCGGATCGCGATGGTCAACATCGAGGTGCCGAGGATGACCGAGAGCAGCAGAATGCCAATGACGAACCAGGCCCAGAACTGGGTATACCAACGGGTGTTTTCGAGGTCGGGATTGCTCATGTACTACCTGTTCAGCGAATGCTTGGGCCGATAAAACGGCTTTCTGCTTCGTCTTCGATTGCGGAGTCGTCTGCCGATCTGATGTGGAAGACGATGTCGTTGGTGCTCGATGGAAGTTGTTCCGGTGCGACCGAGAGCTCCACCGGAACGGTGACCAGCTCACCGGCCTCGGCACGGATTTCGCGACGCCCCTCGTATTGCAGACCATCAAGACCGGTGGCCTCGATGATGAATGTCTGCTCGTTCTGCGCCTTGTTCATGACCTTCAGCGTATAGACGTTCTCGATTCTGCCTTGCTCGTTCTCGCGATACAGCACCCGATCCTTGAGCACATCGAGCTTGACCAGGGAGCGATCGCTCACCGCGTAGCCGAACACGCTCATCATCGCGATCAGCGCGACGGCGTAACCGATCAGGCGTGGCCGCACGAGGTGGGTCGTCTGTCCGGACAGGTTGTGTTCGGTGGTATAGCTGATCAGCCCGCGCGGGTAGTTCATCTTGTCCATGATAGTGTCGCAAGCGTCGATACAGGCCGCGCAGCCGATACATTCGATCTGCAGACCGTCACGAATGTCGATGCCGGTGGGGCAGACCTGGACGCACATGGTGCAGTCGATGCAGTCGCCGAGGCCCATGGCCTTGTAGTCGGCGTCCTTCTTGCGGGGTCCACGGCGCTCGCCGCGGCGCGGATCGTAAGAGACGATCAGGGTGTCCTTGTCGAACATCACGCTCTGGAAGCGCGCGTAGGGGCACATGTAGATGCACACCTGCTCGCGCAGATAGCCGGCGTTGCCATAGGTCGCCAGAGTGAAGAAGCCCACCCAGAATGCCGCCCAGCCGCCAACCTGAAGTGTGAACAGATCCGGCACCAGTTCGCGGATTGGCGTGAAGTAACCGACGAACGTGATGGCAGTGGCCAGCGACACGGCCAGCCAGATGACATGCTTGCCGATCTTGCGGGTGAGCTTGTTGGCACTCATCGGCGCCTTATCGAGCTTCATGCGCTGATTGCGATCACCCTCGGTGACCTTTTCCGCCCACATGAACACCCAGGTGAACACGCTTTGCGGGCAGGTGTAACCGCACCAGACGCGACCGGCGAATACGGTGATGAAGAACAGGCCGAAGGCACAAATGATCAATAGCGCGGAGAGCAGGATAAAGTCCTGCGGCCAGAACGTTGCGCCGAAGATGTAGAACTTGCGCTCGGGCAAATCCCAAAAGACCGCCTGACGCCCGTTCCAGGTCAGCCACACGGTTCCGAAATAGAGAATGAACAGCAGCGCGCCGCCGACGAGTCGCAGATTGCGAAACAGGCCGGTGAAGGAGCGGGTGTAGATTTTTTCGCGAGCAGCGTAAAGGTCGGAAGACGAGGCGACCTTGGCAGGAGGGGTTACATCATGAACGGGGATTTGCTCGGACATCGAATACGTACCACGGCGGAGGGTGAGTGTCCCGGTCGATACGTGCCGGCCGGGATCTTTTGCTTACCTGCTGCGAATGGTACGCCTCGATTGTTGATATCAGGTGCGACCGTCGGTCGCGCCTGAATCAGTCGGATCAGTTCTCCGACTTCTGCGAGAGGCTGTACACATAAGCGGCCAGCAGGTGCACTTTGTCGTTGCCAAGGTGTTCTTGCTGGGCTGGCATGCGCCCGTTTCGACCGTAGCGAAGCGTCTGCTGAATCTGTCCGAAGCTCGAGCCGTACAGCCAGATATTGTCGGTCAGATCGGGCGCGCCCATTGCCTGAGTGCCTTTGCCTTCAGGGCCATGACAAGCTACACAGTTCGTCGCGAAGATTTTTTGACCCTGCTCAATATCGGCGCTGATGCCCTCGGGAACGTCACGGCCGGACAGGCTCCGAACGTAACCGGCAACGTTGCGAATGCCTTCCTCACCCAGCACATCGCGCCAGGCCGGCATGGCTGCCTGACGGCCTTCCATGATGGTGGTTTTGATGGTTTCAGGCGCGCCACCATACAGCCAGTCGTTATCGGTCAGGTTAGGGAAGCCATAGGCGCCTTTGGCGTCAGAGCCGTGGCAGACGGAGCAGTTGGAGGCGAACAGTCGTCCCCCCATTTTCAGGGCCTGCGGGTCCTGGGCAACTTCTTCGACCGGCATCGCCGCGAACTTGGCGTACAGCGGACCGTATTGCTCGTTGGCCTTGTCCACTTCGCGCTGCCATTCCTTGACTTGGGTCCAGCCGCCCTCATAGCCGGGCAGGAGACCTTTCCAGTTGCCGAGGCCCGGGTACAGGGCGAGATAGCCAAGGGCGAAGATCACGGTGGCGACGAACAGCATGAACCACCAGCGTGGGAGCGGATTGTCATACTCCTCAATGCCATCGTAGGAATGGCCAACGGTTTCTTCGGTACTGTCGTGGCGTTGTCCCTTGCGAGTCGCGAGCAGCAGCCAGACCAGTGCGGCAATGGTCCCCAGGCTCAACAGGGTGATGTACCAACTCCAAAACGTGGTCATTTATTTCTTACTCCTGGAAGCTTCTTCATCACGCTTCTTGGTGTCGGGCTCATCTGCGAAGGGCAGGTTGGCGGCTTCATCGAAGCTTTTCTTGCGCTTGCTGCTGTAGGCCCATAGCACGACGCCAACGAAGGCGACGAAAACCAGAACGGTGCCCAGACCGCGGAGAGTCCCGATATCCATCGTGCGTTACCGTTTGTTGGTGAGTGCAGTGCCAAGTACTTGCAGGTAGGCGACCAGGGCATCCATTTCGGTTTTGCCCTTGACCGCGTCCTTCGCACCGGCGATGTCTTCTTCGGTGTAAGGCACGCCTACGCTGCGCAAGGCTTCCATCTTCTTGGCGGTGTCCTTGCCGTCGAGGCTGTGCTCGACTAGCCAGGGGTAAGAAGGCATCTTCGATTCAGGCACAACGTTGCGCGGGTTGTAGAGATGCGCGCGGTGCCAATCGTCGGAGTAACGGCCGCCGACGCGGGCCAGGTCCGGACCGGTGCGCTTGGAGCCCCACAGGAACGGATGGTCGTAGACGCTTTCGCCCGCGACGGAGTAGTGGCCGTAGCGCTCGGTCTCGGCGCGGAACGGACGGACCATCTGCGAATGGCAGCCAACGCAGCCTTCGCGGATATACAGGTCACGACCTTCCAGCTGCAGCGCGGTGTAGGGCTTCATGCCTTCCACCGGCTCGTTGACCACGTCCTGGAAGAACAGCGGGACGATCTGGGTCAGACCGCCGATGCTCACCGCCAGGACCATGAACAGGGTCAGCAGACCGACGTTCTTTTCAAGTATTTCGTGATTCTTCATTTATTCGTTCCCTCAGGCGATCTGCGCGGCGGCTTCGAGTTCAGCCGGCTTGGCGGCACGCACGGTGCGCCAGGTGTTGTAGGCCATCAGCAGCATGCCGGAGAGGAAGAATGCACCGCCCAATGCGCGAACCATGAAGCCAGGATGGCTGGCCTCCAACGCTTCGACGAAGGAATAGGTCAGGGTGCCGTCTTCGTTGATCGCACGCCACATCAGGCCCTGGGTAATGCCGTTGACCCACATCGAGGCGATGTAGAGCACGGTGCCGATGGTGGCCAGCCAGAAGTGCGCGTTGATCAGACCGATGCTGTACATCTGTTCACGGGCGAAGACTTTCGGAATCAAGTGATAGATGGCGCCGATGGAAATCATCGCCACCCAGCCGAGGGCGCCGGCGTGTACGTGGCCGATGGTCCAGTCGGTGTAGTGGGATAGCGCGTTGACGGTCTTGATGGCCATCATCGGACCTTCGAAGGTCGACATGCCGTAGAACGCCAGGGAGACCACCAGGAAGCGCAGGATCGGATCGGTGCGCAGCTTATGCCAGGCGCCGGACAGGGTCATCATGCCGTTGATCATGCCGCCCCAGCTCGGTGCCAGCAGGATGATCGACATCACCATGCCCAGGCTTTGCGCCCATTCAGGCAGTGCGGTGTAGTGCAGGTGGTGCGGACCGGCCCAGATGTACAGGGTGATCAGCGCCCAGAAGTGAACGATCGACAGGCGATAGGAATAGACCGGACGGCCAGCCTGCTTGGGTACGAAGTAGTACATCATGCCCAGGAAGCCGGTGGTCAGGAAGAAGCCCACGGCGTTGTGGCCGTACCACCACTGCACCATCGCATCGGTCGCGCCCGAGTAGATCGAGTAGGACTTGAACCAGGTAACAGGTACTTCCAGGTTATTGACGATATGCAGCATCGCCGTCACCAGGATGAAAGCGCCATAGAACCAGTTGCCTACGTAGATATGGGCAGCCTTGCGCTTCATGATGGTGCCGAAGAAAACTACCGCATAGCTAATCCAGACGATAGCCAGCAGGATGTCGATAGGCCATTCCAGCTCAGCGTATTCCTTGGAGCTGGTGAAGCCCTGCGGCAGCGTGATCACGGCCAGAACGATGACCGCTTGCCAGCCCCAGAACGTGAAGGATGCGAGTCCGTCGGAGAACAGGCGGGTCTGGGAGGTCCGCTGAACCACATAGAAGGACGTGGCCATCAATGCACAACCGCCAAACGCGAAAATCACTGCGTTGGTGTGCAGCGGGCGCAAACGACCGAAGCTGGTCCAGGGCAGGTCGAAGTTGAGTTCAGGCCACACCAGCTGTGCGGCGATAAACACACCTAGGCCCATTCCGATAATTCCCCACACCACCGTCATGATGGCGAATTGGCGAACCACCTTATAGTTATATGCAGTCTCACTTATTGCTGTGCTCATGCAAGGCTTCCACGCTAAAGGCATATCAAGGGGCAAAAACGGCGGCAAGTATGGAGAAAGGAGGGGGGCAATGCAATCGACGCCCAGGCCATCTCGTGCCGTTCGGACCCTGATCCCAAGCGTTTTCCATGCTCTTTGCAGGGTCGTTTATCACATCATGCCGATGTGCTGAATCGAGGGTTTCGCCTTGTAGTTCTGCGGGGGTTCGGCGAGTGGCAAGACTATAGAAGCAGTCAGGCTGATGGGCAAAGATGGCAGAGGCTGGACGGTCTGCGACAGAGCGTCGCACTGCCACCTTTTGGGGCGGGAATTGATACAGAACAGGGCGGTACGACCTACCGCCCTGTAAGAGGTTTTACTGCTTCGCCAGGCGTTCTGGGTGTTGCGAAAGGCTGTACACGTAGGCGGCCAGCAAGTGCACTTTGTCGTTCCCCAGATACTGTTCCTGCGCCGGCATCTGACCGTTGCGTCCGTGACGAATGGTCTGTTGCAGCTGCGGCAGGCTCGAACCATAGATCCAGCCGGCGGGGTTGGCCAGGCTCGGCGCGCCCAATGCGGCTGTGCCTTGACCGTTAGCGCCATGACAGACCGAACAGGTCTGCGCATACACCTGGGCACCTGCTGCCATATCTGCATCACTGCCTTCCGGCAGGGGCAGACCGGCCAGATCAGCGCGCACATAGGCTGCGACATTCTTCACGCCGTCTTCACCGATGACCTGTCTCCATGCCGGCATCGCCGCAACGCGACCGTGGAGGATTGTCGCCTTGATGGTTTCCGCGTCGCCACCCCAGCGCCATTCACTGTCCGCCAGGTTGGGGAAGCCGTTCGCGCCTTTGGCATCGGAGCCGTGACAAACCGAGCAATAGTTGGCGAACAGACGACCGCCGATCTTCAAGGCCCTTTCGTCTTGGGCGACCTGCGCGACTTCCATAGCGGAGTACTTGGCGAAGATCGGGCCGAATTTCGCATCAGCCTGGTCGACTTCGTGCTGCCACTGCTTGGTTTGGGTCCAACCGCCCTCGTAGCCTGGGAGTACGCCTTTCCAATTGCCCAGGCCGGGATAAAGCACCAGATAGAGAATGCCGAACACCAGCGTGCCGATGAACAGCATGAACCACCACTTGGGTAGCGGGTTGTCATATTCTTCGATGCCATCGAAGGAATGACCCATGGTCTTGTCGGTCGTGCCGGCGGACTCGCCCTTGCGGGTGGCGAAGATCAGCCAGAACAGAGCGACAATGGTGCCCAGCGTCAGCAGGGCGATGTATCCACTCCAGAAAGCGTTCATTTGTTACTCCTGGACAGCCCGAACGCTCGAACTGCCCGCGATGTTAGGTCCCTGACGGCTGCCCCTGCAGCGCGTCGTTCTCGATAGCCTGGTGTTGTGTCAGCGCTTGTTCTGCAGCGCGGTGCCGAGCACTTGCAGATAAGCCACCAGCGCGTCCATCTCGGTTTTGCCCTTGACGGCAGCTTCGGCGGAGGCGATGTCCTCGTCGCTGTAGGGCACACCAACGGCGCGCAGCGCTTTCATTTTCTTGGCGGTGTCCTGGCCATCGAGCGTGTCCTCCACCAACCATGGGTAGGAGGGCATCTTCGACTCGGGCACGACGTTGCGCGGGTTGTAGAGATGCGCGCGGTGCCAGTCGTCGGAATAGCGGCCGCCGACGCGGGCCAGGTCCGGGCCGGTACGCTTGGAGCCCCACAGGAAGGGATGGTCATAGACGCTCTCGCCGGCCACCGAATAGTGACCGTAGCGCTCGGTCTCGGCGCGGAATGGGCGGATCATCTGCGAGTGGCAGCCAACGCAGCCTTCGCGGATATACAGGTCACGACCTTCCAGCTGCAGCGCGGTGTAGGGCTTCATGCCTTCCACCGGCTCGTTGACCACGTCCTGGAAGAACAGCGGCACGATCTGGGTCAGGCCGCCGATACTTACCGCCAGCGCCATGAATAGGGTCAGCAGACCGACATTCTTTTCGAGTATTTCGTGCTTCTTCATTCTCTGCTCCTCAGGCGATCTGCGCGGCGGCTGCGTATTCGGCTGGCTTGGAGGCACTTACAGTGCGCCAGGTGTTGTAGGCCATCAGCAGCATGCCGGCGAAGAAGATCGCACCGCCGATCATGCGCACCACGAAACCGGGGTGACTGGCTTCCAGTGCTTCGACGAAGGAGTAGGTCAGGGTGCCGTCTTCGTTGATCGCGCGCCACATCAGGCCCTGGGCAATGCCGTTGACCCACATCGAAGCGATGTAGAGCACGGTGCCGATGGTGGCCAGCCAGAAATGTGCGTTGATCAGGCCGATGCTATGCATTTGCGGCCGGCCGAAGACTTTCGGGATCAGGTGATACAGCGCGCCGATGGATACCATGGCAACCCAGCCGAGGGCGCCAGCGTGTACGTGGCCGATGGTCCAGTCGGTGTAGTGGGACAGCGCGTTGACGGTCTTGATGGCCATCATCGGACCTTCGAAGGTCGACATGCCGTAGAACGCCAGGGAAACCACCAGGAAGCGCAGGATCGGGTCGCTGCGCAACTTATGCCAGGCGCCCGAGAGAGTCATCATGCCGTTGATCATGCCGCCCCAGCTCGGTGCCAGCAGAATCAGCGACATCACCATGCCCAGGCTCTGCGCCCAGTCCGGCAGCGCGGTGTAATGCAGGTGGTGCGGGCCGGCCCAGATATAGACGGTGATCAGCGCCCAGAAGTGGACGATCGACAGTCGATATGAATACACCGGACGTTCGGCCTGCTTGGGTACGAAGTAATACATGATGCCGAGGAAGCCGGCAGTCAGGAAAAAGCCCACCGCATTATGGCCGTACCACCACTGCACCATGGCGTCGGTGGCACCGGAGTACAGCGAGTACGACTTCATCGCGGTGACCGGCACTTCCAGGTTGTTGACCACGTGGAGCAGCGCGACGGTCAGGATGAAGCCGCCAAAGAACCAGTTACCTACATAGATGTGCTTGACCTTACGGGTGGCCAGGGTGCCGAAGAACACCACCGCGTAGGACACCCAGACGATAGTAATCAGGATATCGATAGGCCATTCCAGCTCGGCGTACTCCTTGGAACTGGTGTATCCCAGCGGCAGGCTGATTGCGGCCAGCAGAATGACCAATTGCCAGCCCCAGAAGGTGAAGGCCGCCAGCTTGGGTGCGAATAGCGTGGTCTGGCAGGTGCGCTGGACGGAGTAGTAGGAGGTCGCGAACAATGCGCAGCCACCAAAAGCGAAAATCACCGCATTGGTGTGCAAGGGTCGCAAGCGACCGAAGCTGGTCCAGGGCAAGTCGAAGTTGAGAAACGGCCAGGCCAATTGCGATGCGATGAGAACGCCGAGCCCCATCCCGACGATTCCCCACACCACCGTCATGATGGCGAATTGGCGGACCACCTTATAGTTGTAGGCGGTACTGGTTGCTGTGTTCATGTATGGGCTTCCATCCACGGTAGTGAGCATGTTTTTGTTGCGCTGAGCGGGACATTTCTTTCGATCGAAAGCGAGGGCAAGGATGGGCAAAGGGCAAATGGCCGGTATTGACGCCGATCAATACTCACAGGGCGGTGAAATTCCGTTCGTCCGGGTCGATCAGCCGCAGGGGGGAGCTCGCAGCAGCCTGATCCTGGCGCATGGCGCGGGCGCGCCGATGGACAGTCCCTTCATGCAGCAAATCACCGAGCGGCTTGTAGCCCGGGGCATTGCCGTGTTCCGCTTCGAGTTCGCCTACATGGCCGAACGGCGGGCGACCGGGCGCAAGCGCCCACCCAATCCGCAAGCGCAGCTGTTGCAGCAGTGGCGGGGGGTATACCAATCGGTGCGACAGCAAACCGCAGGCCGCCTAGCGATCGGTGGCAAGTCGATGGGGGGACGGATGGCGAGCCTGCTGGCCGACGAACTGAAGGTCGAGGCACTCGTGTGTCTGGGGTATCCCTTCTACGCTGCGGGCAAGCGGGAAAAGCCCCGTGTGGCGCATCTAGCCGAACTGCGCACGCCCACCCTGATCATCCAGGGTGAACGCGACGCGCTGGGTGATCGGAATACCGTCTCTGGCTATTCGCTGTCACCCGCGATTCGTTTCCATTGGCTGACGGCAGCCGATCATGATCTCAAGCCGCTCAAGAAGTCAGGGCTGACCCAGGAACAGCACCTGGACAGTGCCGCGGACGTCGTCGCGGCGTTCTTGCTCCGCCGCTGATGGCATCAGTGGAAAGTAGAACGCCCGTCGCAGTCCTGCGAGCGGGCGTGTCGTGTGGCGACAGGGCCAGGCTCGCATTCAGCGGTTGAAACGCTCCACCAGCGAGTACTGCGAATGCGCCGTGGCGGCCAAGCCCTCGGAAAGTAGCGCCGAGCTCTGTGCATCTCCCGATGTCTGATCGGCGAGGCGAGCAATGTTGCTGACGTTGTGGCTGATCTCCTCGGCAACCGAACTCTGCTGCTCGGTTGCCGAAGCAATTTGCGACGTCATGTCGATGATGCGTTCTACTGCCGTAGTGATGCCCGAGAGCGCCTTGTCCGAATCGATCATCCGTTCTACGCCACGGTTCGCCTGTGCACGGCCTTGCTCCGTCGTCTCGACGGCCTGGCGCGCCTGTAGCTGAAGCTTTTCGATCAATTGATGGATCTGACCCGTGGCGGCGGAGGTGCGCTGGGCCAACTGGCGGACCTCGTCGGCGACCACTGCGAAACCACGGCCGCTTTCCCCGGCACGGGCCGCTTCGATGGCCGCGTTTAGCGCGAGCAGGTTGGTCTGGTCGGCGATGCTTTTGATCACGTCGACCACGGTACCGATCTCATCGCTGTTCTGTGCCAGCTCCGCCACCGCATCGCCGGTTTCCTTCACGGCATGAGCCAGCAGCTCGATAGCCTTGCGGGTTTGGCCACTGATTTCCTGCCCTTGGGCAGCAAGCCGGTTGGCTTGCTCGGTGGCCTCTGCCGCCAGGGCCACGTTGCCCGCGACTTCCTGGGTCGTCGCGGCCATCTGGTTAATGGCCGTGGCGACCTGTTCGGTTTCGTGATGTTGACGAGCCAGACCATCCGAGCAGCTGTGTGCCAACTCATCGGCCTGTTTGGCCTGCTGCTGTAGTTGTACAGCGCTGTCCTGCAGGCGAGTCAGGCAAGTTTTCAGGCGCGCATGTTCGCTGAGCATCGCCATTTCCAGGCGGGCTTCAACGCCATGGCTGTCGGTGTACATCTGTGCGATCAGAGGATCGCTGGTGGATTGCTCGGCCAGGCGCACCAGACGGTTCACCCCGCGCATCTGCCAGTGACGCCCAGCGAGGCCCAGTGGCACGGAAAGCAGCGCGGCCAGCGCAAAGCCCCAAGCATGATCGAACCATGTGCCGATCATGAACCCGATCTGGCTGATGACGATGAAGGGTAGCCAGTTGATCGCAACCGGCATCCACTTGTCGCGCTGCGGTACACCGCTCTTGCCGGCGTTGAGGCGCGCATAGAGTGCTTCGGCGCGCTGCACCTGTTCGCGTGTGGGTTTGGTGCGGACCGACTCATAGCCGATGACGGTGCGCTGCATGTCCAGCACCGGCGTTACGTAGGCATTGACCCAGTAGTGGTCGCCGTTCTTGCGTCGATTCTTGACGATGCCCATCCAGGATCTGCCGTCCTTGAGCGTGGCCCACATGTGCGCGAACACGGCGGATGGCACATCGGGATGACGGATCAGATTGTGTGGAGAGCCGATGAGCTCGCTGCGCTCGAAGCCGCTGACTTCGGCAAAGATGTCATTGCAATAGCTGATTTTGCCTTTCAAATCGGTTGTGGAAATCAGCCGTTGCTGGTCGGGGAACGCATATTCGCGCTGGGTGATGGGCTGGTTGTTTCGCATTGGGTACGCCTGGCAGTTCGGGGAGGGGCTGGTGCGTGTCTTTCTTGTAACGTGGTCGGCTGACCAACTTTTTTAACGGCCGGCCACTGGATAAATTGAGCGCGGTTCGACAGATGGCCCGCTCAGAGCGAAACGCCCGCGGCAGCTGGGCTGCGAGCGGGCGTTTTGGTGCTACAGGTGACGGGTTTCAGGCTGCGATCAGCTGTCTCAACACATAGTGCAGGATTCCGCCTGCCTTGAAGTACTGCACCTCGTTGAGCGTGTCGATGCGGCAGAGCACCTGGAAGTTATCCCGCGAACCGTCTGCGCGCTGTATATCCACGGTCAGCAGCTGGCGGGGTTTGATATCGGCGCCCAGGCCACGAATAGAGAGCTGCTCATTGCCAGTCAGGCCCAACGACTGCCGGGTCTGATCGCCGACGAACTGTAGCGCCAGCACGCCCATGCCGATCAGGTTGGATCGGTGGATGCGCTCAAAGCTTTCCGCAATCACCGCCTTGACGCCGAGCAGGTTGGTGCCCTTGGCGGCCCAATCCCGACTGGAGCCGGTGCCGTATTCCTTCCCGGCAACCACCACCAGCGGCACGCCTTCAGCTTGATAGCGCATCGCCGCATCGTAGATCGACATCCGCTCGCCGCTGGGTTGATGAAGCGTATTGCCGCCTTCTTCGCCGCCCAGCATCTCGTTCTTGATGCGGATGTTGGCGAATGTGCCTCGCATCATCACTTCATGATTGCCCCGACGCGAGCCGTAGGAATTGAAGTCTTCCGGTTTCACCCCCAGTTGCTGCAGATACAGTCCGGCTGGTGAGCTGGCCTTGATGTTGCCGGCTGGCGAGATGTGGTCGGTGGTGATGGAGTCGCCAAACAGCGCCAGGATGCGCGCATTTTCAACATCTTTCGGCGGTGCCGGCGGCTGGCCGATGTCTTCGAAGAACGGCGGGTTCTGCACGTAGCTCGAATTATTGTTCCATTTGTAAGTATCGCCTGCGGTCACGGCAATAGATTGCCAATGCTCATCGCCACTGAACACGTCCGCGTAACGTGTACGGAACATCTGGCCATCGATCTTGCTGACGGCTTCGTTCACTTCGGCGCTGGTGGGCCAGATGTCCTTGAGATAGACCGGACGATTCTGTTCGTCGTAACCCAGCGGGTCCTTGTCCATATTGATTCGCGTGGTGCCGGCCAGCGCGAACGCCACGACCAAGGGTGGCGAAGCCAGCCAGTTGGCCTTGACCATCGGATGCACGCGCCCTTCGAAGTTGCGGTTGCCAGACAGTACCGAGGAGACGATCAGGTCGTTCTCGGTGATCGCCTGGCCGATCGCGTCGGGTAGCGGACCGGAATTACCGATGCAGGTGGTGCAGCCATAACCGACCAGGTTGAAGCCGAGTTGGTCCAGATAGGTCGTCAGGCCGGCGCGCTCCAGATAATCAGTGACCACCTTGGAGCCTGGCGCGAGCGAGGATTTAACCCAGGGCGCGCGTTTCAGGCCGCGCTCGAGTGCCTTCTTGGCCACCAGGCCGGCGGCCATCAAGACGTTCGGGTTGGAGGTGTTGGTGCAGGAGGTAATCGCGGCAATCACCACCGCGCCGTGTTTGAGATCGAAGCTTTCGCCGACGACAGGCACCGCCGTGTCTGCATGCTGAATCTTGCCGCTGGTTTCCAACAGAAGATCGAAGCTGGCACCGATGTCACCCAGCGAGACCCGATCCTGAGGACGCTTTGGCCCCGCGAGGGAGGGCTGGACCTGACCGAGATCGAGCTCCAGCGTAGCGGTGAACACCGGGTCCGGTGAGTTGCTGTCGCGCCACATGCCCTGCGCCTTGCTGTACGCCTCGACCAGAGCGATGCGGTCCGGATCTCGGCCTGTCAGGCGCAAGTAATCGATGGTGATCTGGTCCACCGGGAAGAAGCCGCAGGTGGCGCCGTATTCGGGCGCCATGTTGCCGATTGTAGCGCGATCGGCGAGCGGAAGATGATCCAGGCCCGGGCCGAAGAACTCGACGAATTTCCCCACCACGCCGTGCTTGCGCAGCATCTGCGTGACGGTGAGCACCAAGTCGGTAGCCGTGACGCCTTCGTTGAGCTTGCCAGTCAGGCGCATGCCGATGACTTCGGGGATCAGCATCGACACCGGTTGGCCGAGCATCGCCGCTTCCGCTTCGATACCGCCCACGCCCCAGCCCAGTACGCCGAGGCCGTTGATCATGGTGGTGTGCGAATCGGTGCCGACCAGGGTGTCCGGATAGGCGATGGTTTCTCCATCCTCTTCTTTCGTCCAGACCACCTGACCCAGGTATTCGAGATTGACCTGATGGCAAATGCCGGTACCCGGCGGTACCACGCGGAAGTTGTCGAAGGCCTGCTGGCCCCAGCGTAGAAACTCGTAGCGCTCTCCGTTGCGTTGCATTTCGATCTCGACGTTCTGCGCGAACGAGCTGTTGCTGCCGAAGCGGTCGACCATCACCGAGTGATCGATGACCAGGTCCACGGGTGACAGTGGGTTGATGCGCTGAGGGTCAGCACCGGCACGTGACACCGCATCGCGCATGGCCGTCAGGTCGACCACTGCGGGAACACCGGTGAAATCCTGCATCAGCACCCGCGCGGGGCGATACTGGATTTCGCGTTCCGATGTGTGAGTCTTCAACCACACCGCCAATGAAGTGAAATCGTCGGTGCGTACCGTGACGTCATCTTCCCAGCGCAACAGGTTTTCCAGCAGCACCTTGAGCGAGGTCGGTAGGCGGCTGATGTCGCCGAGCTGCTTCGCCGCTTCGGGGAGGCTGAAGTAGTGATAGGTTTTGCCGTTTACATCGAGGCTTCGTCGGCAATTCAGGCTGTCCAGGGATGGCATTCGTCTCTCCTTGTGCCCGCACGGTCGGGCTGGCTGAGTAGGGAGCGGTCTGTTGAAGCTAGCCCTTGGCGAATCATTTCGCCACGAACGGGCCGCCGATCCAGTTGGCAATGGAATCCGGGCCAAGGCATCGAGTGATGTACAGCAGGCAATGCCGTATGCAGCCGCAATTATTCCGAGGTGACTGTTCACTGGACCGGGGCAGTAAGCCCCGGGTTCCCCAGTCGGCTATCATGCGCGGCTTTGGTCGCAGAGCGCTTCGACGCTATTGCACCTTTGCGCGACAACAGGGTTCGTACCATGAATACATTGCTGCTGCATTGCCGCCCAGGCTTCGAAAACGAAGTCTGCGCCGAGATCAGCGACCAGGCCGCCCGACTGAGCGTGGCCGGCTACGCCAAGGCGAAACCGAACAGTGCCTGCGCCGAGTTTATTTGCAGCGAGCCGGAACAAGCGCAGCGCATGATGCGCGGCGTGCGCTTCGCCCGCTTGATCTTCGTTCGGCAATGGGCGCGTGGCGAGCATCTGGCATTGCCAGAGACCGACCGTATCGGCGTATTGCTCGAACACCTCAAGACCTACCCAGTATGCGGCAGCGTCTGGCTCGAGGTGCTGGATACCAACGACGGCAAGGAACTGTCGAACTTCTGCCGTAAGTTCGAGGCCCCGTTACGCAAGGCGCTGACCAAAGCCGGGCGGCTGGTCGAAGATGGCCCGGGGCCGCGCCTGCTGCTGACTTTTAAAAGTGGTCGCGAGGTATTTCTTGGCATTGCCGAGGCAGAGAACAGCGCCATGTGGCCAATGGGCATTCCCCGTCTGAAGTTCCCTCGGCAGGCGCCGAGCCGCTCGACACTGAAACTGGAAGAGGCCTGGCACCACTTCATTCCCCGTGACCAGTGGGATACGCGATTGGCGCCTGGGATGACCGCGGTGGACCTGGGTGCCTCGCCAGGCGGCTGGACTTGGCAGTTGGTCAACCGGGACATGGAAGTGATGGCGGTGGATAACGGTCCGATGAACGAGGAATTGCTCGAATCCGGTCTGGTCGGCCATTACCGAGCCGACGGGTTCGCTTTCCGTCCGAAGCGGCCGGTGGACTGGATGGTCTGCGATATCGTCGAGAAGCCGGCAAAGAACGCCGCCCTGCTGGAAACCTGGATCGGTGAAGGTTTGTGTCGAGAGGCGGTGGTCAACCTCAAGCTGCCAATGAAACAGCGTTACGCGGAGGTGAAGCGTCTGCTGGAACGCATCGCCGATGGGCTTGCCGAACGAGGGGTGAAAGCGAGCATTGGCTGCAAGCAGCTTTACCATGACCGCGAGGAAGTGACCTGCCATTTGCGTCGCCTGTGACGCGGCAGCGGGTGACCGCATGATCTGTCTGGGCGACAATGCCGTTCTGTTTTAGGAGCCTGTGATGTCTCAATCTGCTGAACTGTCTGCCGACGCGGTGCTCGATGCCAGCGGCCTGAACTGTCCCGAGCCAGTGATGATGCTGCACAACAAGGTGCGCGGACTCGGCGGCGGCGAACTGCTCAAGGTGATCGCAACCGATCCGTCCACCCAGCGTGATATTCCCAAGTTCTGCGTGTTTCTCGGGCACGAGCTGGTGGAGCAACAGATCGAAGAGGGCACCTATCTCTACTGGATCCGCAAGAAGACCGACTGAGCGTGCTGCTCGGTCTGAAACCATCGCCGGGTTGTCGTTCGGTCAGACGCAGGGCGGCAAGAAAGCCAGCTGAAGCCCGACGAATACCGTCGCCAACGCGGCGATGAAATGAATTCCCGATGCGACCTTGGTGACGAATACCTGCCGCTCATTGAGCTCATGCGGCTTGCGCGACAGCTTCCAGGACCGACGGCCCAACCAAAGCAGCAGCGCGACCACCATCAGCGTGAACACGCCGAAACTGGCGTTCAGCCAATTGAAGATGTCCTGACCCGGGTCCGGCGGCGCGATCGAGCAGACCACGGCCTGCGAGCCGTACATGGTGGCGAACCAGAAGCTCCAGATGGTCAGCCCGAATGGGATCTGCATCGGATGGAAAATCGAGGTGCGGCGGTATTTCATCAGGCACCTCCCACGGCCGACGGGAACAGAGCGATCGCCGCATAAGCACTCCAGACCACCCCCAGGTTGTAGTACCAGAGTTGCTCGACCACCACCGGTTCGTAGGGCGCCTTCTCACCGACATAACCGTAATGTACCCGTAGCATCTGTAGCAGCGTGCAGATCGCCGCGAGCCCACAATGGATCAGGCTGTAGGCGAGGATCACGAAGATCACCGCATCGTGGGCGGTTTCGGTGATTCGCAGATTGGCGCCCAGCAATACCCACAGCAGCATGCCGAACTGGACCACGCCGATCGCGGCAACCATGCCCAGATTGCTCTGCAACCGGGTGTTGTCGCCCCGACGAAGCCGCGCCGGTATACGGCGCATCCATAGCGTCCCGATCGTCAGCACAATGGCACTGGCCAACATCAGCCAGGTGTTGAGGTCGGATCGCTGCGGAACCTGCCATTCCGGCGAAACGGTCCACAGGTAGAACCAGCCGAACAGCAGCGACAGATACAGGGTGGCGTTGGCCAGCAAGGTGACGCCCATGCCCCACAATCCCGGACCGTCGAAGGTGCGCGAGTGCAGCGGGGGTTCGCCCGGCTGGGTGTGTGCGTCCGGAGCGGCCGCCGGGTGCGCGCCGTTTTCCCATGACCAGCGCAAAAGCACGACCAGCGTTACGAGGGTGGCAATGAGCGCGACCCAGTAGAACTTGTTCAACAGGCTCAGGCATAGCACGGCGAGAAATACCGAGGCCACGAACGGCCACCAGCTGTTGCCCGGCAAATGAATGATTTCCCGCGCCTCGCCAGTCAACGGATCCGAACCCCAGGTTTCCCGTCGACCGTGATCGATCGTGGTCAACGCGTGTTCGCCACGCGCAATGCTCTTCGGCAGTCCCGGGTCTTTCCACAGAGGATGCCGGTCGGTGATATCCGGTAGGCTGACGAAGTTGTACGGGCTCGGTGGCAGGGCCGTGGCCCATTCCAGCGTGTCGGCGTTCCAGGGATTCTCTTTTGCCGGCTGACCGAAGCGGAAATGCAACACGATGTCGAGCAGGATGGTGCCGATGCCGATCGCCATGACGAAGCTGCCAATCGACGAGACCAGGTTAGGTATGTCCCAGCCCAGGCCCGTGTCGTAGGTATAGACCCGACGCGGCATGCCCAGCAGGCCTGTCCAGTGCATGATCAGGAAGGTGGTGTTGAAGCCGATGAACACCAGCCAGAAGCCCCAGCGGCCCAGGCGCACCGAGGGCATGCGCCCTGAAAAGTGCGGCAACCAATAATAGAGGCCGGCCATCAGTGGGAAGAACATGCCGCCGACCAGCACGTAATGCATGTGTGCCACTACGAAATGGGTGTCATGCACCTGCCAATCGAAGGGCACCAGGGCCACCATGACACCGGTCAGGCCACCGCAGACAAAGACGATCAGAAAGCCGACCAGCCAGAGCATAGGCACGTGATAGACCGGCTTGCCCAGCCAGAGCGTGGCGACCCAGGCGAAGATCTGCACCCCGGTGGGGATTGCCACCAGCATGCTCGCCGCGGAAAAGAAGCCCAGCGCCAGCGCCGGAATGCCCACCGTGAACATATGGTGTACCCAGAGCCCGAAGCTGAGAAAACCGGTGGTCAGCACGCCGAGCACCACCCAGCGATAACCGACCAAGGGCCGTTGGCAGAACACCGGCAACAGCGTCGAGACGATGCCCGCTCCGGGTAGGAAGATGATGTACACCTCGGGATGGCCGAACAGCCAGAACAGATGCTGCCAGAGCACTGGATCGCCGCCCTTGGCGGTGTCGAAGAAGGGCAGGCCGGCGGCGCGCTCCAACTCCAGCAGAATGCTGCCCAGGATCAGCGGTGGGAAGCCGAACACGATCATCAGCGCCATGACCAGGATGTACCAGGCATAAAGCGGCATCTTATGCAGCGCCATGCCATTGGTGCGGGTGCGCAGGATCGAGACCACCAGCTCGACGCCGGCGCTGACCGCGGAGATCTCGACGAAGGTGATGCCCAGCAACCAGAAGTCCGAATTCACCCCCGGCATGTGCGAAGAGCTGGAAAGCGGTGTGTACATGAACCAGCCGGCTTTCGGCGCGACCCCGAGAAACACGCTGGACAGCAGAATGATGCCGCCGAACAGGTAGCAGAAGTAGCCGAGCGAGGAGAGCCGCGGGAAGATCAGGTCGCGCGCGCCGATCATTTTCGGGATGAGATAGACCGCCAGGCCTTCCATCATCGGCACGGCGAACAGGAACATCATCACCGAGCCGTGCATGGTGAAGACCTGGTTGTAGACGTCGGGCTCCATCAGCACATAGCCGGGCATGGCCAGCTGGGTGCGGATCAACATCGCCATCAACCCGCCGATCAGGAAGAACACACCGCCCGTGATCAGAAAGCGCAGGCCGATGCTGGTGTGATTGACGATGGTCAGTGCGCGCCAGCCGCGTGGGTTGCCCCAGACGTCGTTGAACTGGTCGTGGAGCTGATCGGGATCGGTAGACGGGGCGCTGCCCCTGAACGAAGCATTCATGGCGCGAGCGTCTCCAGCCAAACAGCGATCTGGTCGAGGGTTTCCGGCGGAACGTCGTCGTGCGCCGGCATGCCATTGCCGAATTTGAGTTCCTTGTGCTCACGCAGCCAACGACGCAGACCTTCGCGGTTGTTTTCGATTACCCCGGCACCCAGGCTGGGGCGGGTGGCGAGGTCGGTTAGGTCCGGCGCACGATTGCCATCGGTAATGCCTGCAACACGATGACACTGGCCGCAGCGATCGTTGAACACCTGACCGGCCGCACCCGGTGCGCGCTGCTCGAATGTCAGGTTTTTCCTGGCGGCGATCCAGGTCTCGAAGTCGGCCGCTGGCTGGGCCTCGACATGGAGTTTCATACGTGTGTGCTGGAGACCGCAGAACTCCGAACACTGGCCGTGGAAGATCCCGGCGTGCCCGGCCTCGATGCGAATCACATTGGTGCGTCCCGGAAGCATATCCATCTTGCCGCCAAGTCTGGGGATCCAGAATGAGTGGATGACGTCGGCGCTGGTGACCTGAACGTCGATCAGCCGGCCAGCCGGAATGATCAGCTGGTTCGCTGTGGTTACGCCGCTGTCGGGGTAATGGACCTCCCACCACCATTGATGGCCGGTGACTCGCACCTTCAGCGGTTGCTCGCCTTCCACCGGGAGGGGCAGCATGCTGCGGCCAGTCGGGATGCCAACTATCAGCAGTACGATAATGCTCAGGCTAGGCAGGACGATGCCGCCACCAATGACCCAACGGCGGTTGAGTCGTATCGCCTGTTCCTCGCTGGTCTGGCGTGGCTCGCGGGCCAGCGCATAGATCCAGATCGCAGTGACCGCCACCAGCACCAGGCTGGCGAAGCCGAACATGCCCCACCAGACGTTGGCCACCTGCCGGGCCATGGGGCTGGCCGGATCGAGGGTGGAAAGTGGGCCACCGCAGCCGGTCAACGAAGGAACTGCCAGCGCCAGCGTGGTCCATTTCAAGAGACGGCCGGCACGTTCGAGCGGTTGCGTGGCCCGTCCCCCTTTCTGACGTTGGAGTGCCGGATGGCCAAATCCCAATATTCGATTCATAGCCGCGCCGCTATTGCCGGGCATCCTCTGCACCCGATGTTGATTCATTTCCCGGTTGCGGCTTTGACTGGCCTGCTGCCGGTCGATCTCGCCCATCTCTGGACGTTGGACGATTTTTGGTGGCGTGCCGGGCTCTGGCTGGCTGGAGTGGGTGCACTGGGAGGCTGGGTCGCGAGCATTTTCGGGCTGATCGATCTGCTCACGGTGCGTGAGATTCGACTGAAGATAACCGCCTGGTGCCATGCGATCCTGGCCGTGATGATGCTCTCGCTGGCCTCGCTCAACTGGCTGTTGCGTTTTCAGAACAAGGGAGGCGGCATGGAGCTTTGGGCTTTGTATCTGTCGGCCGTCACCGCGGCGCTGATCGCCCTGGCTGCCTATCTCGGCGGACGGTTGGTGTACGAGCACGCCGTCGGGGTCGACGTGGAAAAGGTCTGATCCGGGCGATACATTCAGCTTGGGTCGTTCGGTCATGAGCATCATTCGGTTCTGTCGAACGGTTTGGGCTAGAACGGCTTGGCCAGTACCAGCCAGAGTGTCGCGGTTATAAAGGCCGCTATGGCCGCGCCAAGAAACAGGCAACGGAGGTTCACGCTCTGTTCCGGCTCCCGCTCGATGTGCAGCACCATGACCCCGCATAGGGCATGACACAGCACCATGCCAGCGACAGTGCTGAGCTTGACGATCAACCAGCCGGCCAGAATCCCATCACGCAAAAACAGCGCCGTGCCTGAGCCGATCGTGATAAGCGCGGCGGGTGTGCCGATGAGCGTGAAGACCATGCGTGTCAGATGCGCGTGGTCCCGATAGAAGAGGGCGCTGGTTTGCCGGGTGCCAGCGGCGACGAGCGCAGGCAGGTACAGCAGCGTGCCGCACCAACACAGCAGGCTCGCGAAGTGCAGCAGTTTGAGCAGGGGCATTCGCGTCTCCATCCGGCCCGCGGCAAGTCAGAGGTTGTGACAACCCTCCGCCGAGGCGGTTCGGATGGCGCGCGCTGATGATGGCTGCCCAGTTGTGGCGGTAAGAGCGCGAGGCCTCCTGGGCAATTGAGCGAAGGACGAGCCGGTGTCAGCTGTCGGCGCCGTGTTCTGCCCGCTTGAAGAGTTGGCTCCCGCAGCGGCTGCAGAAGGCCGCATTGGGTTCATGGCTGAGTTTTTCGCAGGTCGGGCAGCGGTGCTGCAGGCTGTCGGTCCGCATGGCGGTAGCCAGTTCGGCCGTGAAAATGCCAGTCGGTACCGCGATGATCGAATAGCCGGTGATCATTACCAGGGTGGCGAGAGCCTTGCCCAACGGTGTGTGCGGGACGATATCGCCGAAGCCCACCGTGGTGATGGTCACCACGGCCCAGTAGATGCTCATGGGGATGCTGGTGAAGCCGTTTTCAGGGCCCTCGATGACGTACATGAGCGTGCCGTAGATCAGCACCATAGTGGTCACGCTGAGCAGGAAAACAATGATCTTCTGCTTGCTTCCACGAAGGGCAACCAGTAGGAAGTTGGCCTGGCTAAGATACTGAGTTAGCTTCAGTACCCGGAACACTCGCAGCATCCGAATAGCGCGCACCACCAGCAGATATTCGGCGTCTGGATAAAACAGCGCAATAAAGGCAGGCACCACCGACAGGAGGTCAATCGCGCCGTAGAAACTGAATACGTATCTGCGTGGCTCCGGATGGCAGTAAATGCGGACCAGATACTCGATTAGAAAGATTCCGGTGAACAACCATTCCAGTCCGTCCAGCAGAACACCATACCGATCGCTGTAAACAGCCACGCTGTCGAACATGACAACCAAGAGACTGGCCAGGATAACGAACAGAAGCCAGGTATCGAAGCGTCTGCCCGCCGATGTATTGGTGAAGAAGATGATGACGTAGAGGCGCTCGCGCCAGCCCATCGATCGGAGGGCGTCGTTGTCCATTTGCGGAAGCTCCCGGAAATCGGTGAATTCGAAAATTATCCCAGTGTTCGAACCGTAGCCGCAAAGCATCGTTGCGGCCCGGATGGCAAAAATATCGGACGGAGTCGTTCTGCCTTGGTTGGGTGGGCTGTTTAAGCGGCGTCACTTCGTGGTGACCATTCAGCTCTGCACCTTTGCCTCGCGCCACGTTCCGGCATAGTCTTAGGCATGCGTATCAGGCCTCGGAGAGCGACATGCCAGATTCCCAGTTGGTCGATCCGTTCGGCCGACGCATCACCTACCTTAGGCTGTCGGTTACCGACCGCTGCGATTTTCGCTGCACCTATTGCATGAGCGAGGACATGGTCTTCGCTCCGCGTGCGCAGATCCTCTCGCTGGAAGAGCTCTACGCCGTGGCCGACGCCTTCATCAGGCTAGGCGTCAAGCGCATTCGTGTGACCGGTGGCGAACCGTTGGTACGCAAAGGCTTGCCGACTTTGTTGAGTCGTCTGGGCGCGCGTGAGGAACTGGAAGATCTGGCGATCACCACCAATGGCTCACAATTGCCGACTCTCGCACCGGTGCTGCGCGATGCGGGCGTCAAGCGTCTGAACATCAGTCTCGATTCCCTCAAGCGAGAACGTTTCGCCGAGCTTACCCGCCGTGACAAGCTCGACCAGGTCATCGAGGGCATCGATGCGGCGCGTAACGCCGGGTTCCGCCGAATCAAGCTCAACAGTGTGATTCAGAAAGGCCGCAATGACGACGAAGTGCTCGACCTGGTGAATTTCGCCGTGGACCGCGGGCTCGATATCAGCTTCATCGAAGAAATGCCCCTGGGCAACATCTCCAGCCACGAGCGGGAAATCACCTTCTGTTCCAGCGAGGAGGTGCGTGAACGAATCGAGGTGGGGCACCAACTGATACGCAGTAGCCACACCACGGGCGGCCCATCGCGCTATTGGCAAGTTGCCGGCAGCGATACCCAGGTCGGCTTCATCTCACCGCACAGCAATAACTTCTGCGGCAGTTGCAACCGTGTGCGCGTCACCGCTGAAGGTAAGCTGGTGCTCTGCCTGGGGCACGAGGGCGCGCTCGATCTCAAGACCCTGATGCGGCGCTATCCGGGCGACAGCGAGCGGCTGCGCCAGGCGCTGATCGACGCACTGCAACTGAAGCCGGAGAAGCACGAGTTTCGTACCGACGAGCAGGTCCAGGTGGTGCGCTTCATGAGCATGACGGGCGGTTAAAGCGAACATGCGATGCTCCACTGCCATAATTGAGTAGGGTGGGCTGGGCGGCATCCCGCTTCATTCCAGATTCCAGCCCGCACCGGAACGGAGCTGGCATCCTTCACACTTGATCGGTTTCGCTCCTGCACGATTTTGGTTGTCGCCGCGTAAACATTGCCGCCACTGGTGGGTTGGGCGGCCCCAGTAGGATGACCTGGTAGCGCTCCGCTTCAGCCCACCCGCATGCACATCCCAGTCACCGAAAGTGCGCATCCATCCCCGCGATGGCCGTTAGGCAGCATGATAAACTCCGGCGTTTCGTGCAGCACCCACTCGATGCCAGGAATCCCGATGTTCGCGGCGACTCTGCTTGTTCATCCTCACGCTGATGCCATGGATAGGCCCACATGCGACTGAAAAGCATCAAGCTTGCCGGCTTCAAATCCTTCGTCGATCCCACCACGGTGAGTTTTCCGAGCAACATGGCGGCGGTCGTCGGGCCGAATGGCTGCGGCAAGTCCAACATCATCGATGCGGTGCGCTGGGTGATGGGCGAGAGCTCGGCGAAGAATCTGCGCGGCGAGTCGATGACCGACGTCATCTTCAATGGCTCCAATACGCGCAAACCGGTGACCCAAGCCAGCATCGAACTGATCTTCGACAATTCCGACGGCACCCTGACGGGCGAATACGCGGCGTTTGCCGAGATATCCATCCGTCGGCGAGTCACGCGCGACGCGCAAAACACCTATTTTCTTAACGGCGTGAAATGCCGCCGCCGCGATATCACGGATATCTTCCTTGGCACCGGTCTGGGCCCGCGCAGCTATTCGATCATTGAGCAGGGCATGATTTCCAAACTGATCGAGGCCAAGCCGGAGGATTTGCGCAATTTCATCGAAGAGGCGGCGGGTATCTCCAAGTACAAGGAGCGTCGTCGAGAAACCGAGAACCGGATTCGCCGCACCCACGAAAACCTGGCGCGTCTGACAGATCTGCGCGAAGAGCTCGAACGCCAGCTCGAGCGCCTGCACCGCCAGGCCCAGTCGGCGGAGAAATATCAGGAATACAAGGCCGAGGAGCGCCAGCTCAAGGCGCAACTGTCGGCCTTGCGCTGGCAAGCGCTGAATGACCAAGTCGGCCAGCGCGAGCAGGTCATCGGCGACCAGGAGGTCGGTTTCGAGGCGTTGGTCGCCGAGCAGCGCAACGCGGATGCCAGTATCGAGCGGCTGCGCGACGGCCATCATGAGCTGTCCGAGAGGTTCAATCTTGTCCAGGGACGCTTCTACTCGGTCGGCGGGGATATCGCACGGGTCGAGCAGAGCATCCAGCACGGTCAGCAGCGTTTGCGCCAGCTGCAGGACGACCTACGCGAAGCGGAACAGGCACGCCTGGAGACCGAGTCGCACCTGGGCCACGACCGTACCTTGCTCGCCACCCTCGGCGAGGAGCTGGCAATGCTCGAGCCCGAGCAGGACATCGCGGGCGCGGCGGCCGAGGAAACGGCTGCGCAGCTCGAAGAAGCCGAAACAGCCATGCAGACCTGGCAGGAGCAATGGGAACGCTTCAACCAGCAGAGCGCCGAGCCACATCGCGCAGCCGAGGTGCAGCAGTCACGTATACAGCAGCTGGAACAGAGCCTGGAGCGTCTAGCCGAACGCCAGCGCCGACTGGAAGATGAGCGTGCGTCGCTCGCCGTCGACCCGGAAGACGCAGCCGTCGCTGAGATGGGTGAATTGCTGGCGGTCGGCGAGTTGAATCTCGAAGAGCTGTCGGCTGCACAGGAACAGGCTGAGCAGCGCCTCGAGCAACTGCACGAGCGATTGCAGCAGGCTGTTCGGGCCGAGCAGCAAGCGCAAGGTGAGCTTCAGCGACTGAACGGCCGCATCGCATCGCTGGAAGCCTTGCAGCAGGCTGCGATGGATCCGGGCAAGGGCGTTTCGGAGTGGCTACAGGAACGAGGTCTCGATCAACGGCCGCGTCTCGCCGAAGGACTGCGCGTCGAGCCGGGCTGGGAGCTGGCGGTCGAAACCGTACTGGGCGCTGATCTGCAGGCGGTGTTGCTGGATTCGTTCGACGAGCTTGATATGAGTGGCTTCGAACTGGGTGATCTACGTCTGGCCAGTCCTTCTCCAGCGGGCGGGGCGGTCAGCGGCAGCCTGCTGGACAAGGTGACGTCAGCCGTCGACCTTTCTCCCTGGCTGGGGCGGGTACGGCCAGTCGAGGATCTCGACCAGGCCCTCGCGCAGCGTGGTTCGCTGGCCGCTGACGCGAGCCTGATCAGCCGCGACGGCTATTGGGTAGGCCGGCACTTTCTGAGGGTCCGGCGGGCCGGGGAGGCCGAGTCCGGATTGCTCGCCCGCGGGCAGGAGCTGGAACGGCTGCAGGCCGAACGGGACGAACGCGAGGCCAGCCTGGAGCTGTTAGGCGAGCAGCTCGGCCAGCTTCGCGAGGCGCAACGAGAAGAAGAAGATCGGCGCGAGCAGCAACGTCGCCGTCACCAGGATTTGTCTCGTCAACAAGGCGAGCTGAATGCGCGCCTTTCCGCCAGCCAGGCCAGGCTGGAGCAGTTGAGCTTGCGCCGTCGTCGTCTGGAGGAAGAGCTGGCCGAACTGTCCGAACAGCGGGCGCTGGAAACCGAACAACTGGGCGAGGCGCGACTGCATCTGCAGGATGCGCTCGACGCCATGGCGCTTGATACCGAACAGCGCGAGACATTATTGGCGAGCCGCGACGGCATCCGTGAGCAGCTTGATCGCATTCGACAGGAAGCACGTCAGCACAAGGATCATGCACACCAGTTGGCCGTACGAGTCGGCTCGCTGAAAGCACAGTTCGATTCGACTCGCCAGGCACTGGAGCGCCTCGAGCAGCAGTTCGAGCGTGCCGTGGAGCGGCGCGAGCAGCTCAATTTGAATCTGGAAGAGGGTGAGGCGCCACTCGAAGAGTTGCGCATGAAGCTCGAAGAGCTGCTGGAGCGGCGCATGGGCGTCGAGGACGAGCTCAAGCTGGCTCGCCTGGCGCTCGAAGATGCCGATCGTGATCTGCGCGACGCCGAAAAACGCCGGACTCAAGCCGAGCAACAGGCGCAGCTGTTACGCGGCCAGCTCGAACAGCAGCGGATGGAGTGGCAAGCGCTCAGCGTCCGACGCAAGGCGCTGCAGGACCAGTTGCATGAAGACGGCTTCGATTTGCACGGTGTGCTCGCCACACTACCTGCCGGAGCTGGCGAGCCGGAGTGGGAGGCTGAGCTGGAGCGCCTAGGCGGGCGCATTCAGCGTCTGGGCCCGATTAACCTTGCGGCGATCGATGAGTTTCAGCAGCAGTCGGAACGCAAACGCTACCTCGATGCACAGAACGACGACCTCGCCGAGGCGCTTGATACGCTGGAAAACGTCATCCGCAAGATCGACAAGGAAACTCGCAACCGTTTCAAGGAAACGTTCGACCTGATCAATGGTGGCCTGCAGGCGCTTTTTCCCAAGGTTTTCGGCGGTGGCAACGCTTATCTGGAACTTACCGGAGAAGATTTACTCGATACCGGGGTGGCGATCATGGCGCGTCCGCCGGGCAAGAAGAACAGCACCATCCACCTGCTATCGGGTGGGGAGAAGGCTCTGACCGCTCTGGCGCTGGTGTTTGCGATCTTTCAGCTCAATCCGGCGCCATTCTGCATGCTCGATGAGGTGGACGCTCCCCTGGACGACGCCAACGTTGGACGCTACGCGCGTCTGGTCAAGGAAATGTCTGAGAAGGTGCAGTTCATCTACATCACGCATAACAAGATCGCGATGGAAATGGCCGACCAGCTAATGGGGGTGACCATGCACGAGCCGGGTTGTTCGAGGCTGGTAGCGGTCGACGTGGAGCAGGCAGTGGCGCTCGCGGAGGCTTGAGCCGCGCCTGTTTCGAGCAAGGTCGAGTTAAACGGAGATCAATAAAAGAGCCGCGTCGGGCGGTGCAAATCTACCGTTCGTCGTGCTAGTTTAGAGCGCAATTTTTACGATGCGCGGATGAGCCTGTTCAGCGGCTTTGAATCTGCGTCTTTATCATCGATTTCAGGGGTTTAAGCATTAATGGATATCGGTCTGCGCGAATGGCTGATCGTCATCGGCATCATTGTCATCGCCGGCATTCTTTTCGATGGCTGGCGACGGATGCGCGGTAGCAAGGGCAAGTTGAAATTCAAGCTGGACCGCAATATTGCGAGCAATCTGCCAGACGATGACGAGTCCAACGAGCTGCTGGGGCCGCCGCGAGTCGTGAGCCGCAACAACGAGCCAGCCTTGGACGAAACCGATCTTCCATCGATGAGCGCGCGCGAGACGAGCAAGCGCCGCAACAGCGATCCCCAGCAGGGCGACCTGCATTTCTCCGATGATGAACCGGTTCCAACCCTGCTGGATCCGGTAGCGGGTGACGATGAAAGGGCAAGCGAATCTGATCAGGATCTGCCCCCGGTTGAGGAAGTACTGGTCATCAACGTGATTTCCCGAGATCCGCACGGTTTCCGTGGGCCCGCGTTGCTGCAGAATATTCTGGAGAGCGGTCTGCGGTTCGGTGAAATGGACATCTTCCATCGCCATGAAAGCATGGCGGGTAATGGCGAGGTTCTGTTTTCCATGGCCAACGCAGTCAAGCCCGGGACCTTCGATCTGGACGACATCGACCACTTCACGACGCCGGCCGTGAGCTTCTTCCTCGGTTTGCCTGGCCCGCGCCATCCCAAGCAAGCCTTCGATGTGATGGTCGCCGCTGCACGCAAGTTGTCGCAGGAACTGAACGGCGAATTGAAAGACGACCAGCGCAGCGTACTGACCGCACAGACCATCGAGCACTACCGCCAGCGCATCGTCGATTACGAACGCCGGCAAATGACCACCAAACGTTGATCAAAAAAACCGCTCCCTGGAGCGGTTTTTTATGGCCTGCCGATCCCTCTCGAAGCCGCCTGAAAGCCAGTCCACACCTGCCGGCCGCCACAGGATCGGCTAGAATCCCGCGTCTGATATCAACCAAGGCGCGCTGATACTGTCTGATCAGCATTGCCACAGCTACGGCTCCGTCATATGCCTTCCGCCCAAACCGCCGCAGAGCGCATCGCCGAACTGCGCAGCGAAATCGACGCCCACAACTACCGCTACTACGTACTCGACGAGCCCAGCGTCCCTGACGCGGAATACGACCGCTTATTCAAACAGCTCAGGGCGCTTGAGGGCGAGCATCCGGAGTTGGTCACCCCGGACTCGCCAACCCAGCGGGTCGGTGGCGCCGCGTTGGCGGCCTTCGGCCAGGTCCGTCATGAAATACCAATGCTGAGCCTGGGCAATGCCTTCGAAGAGCAGGATCTGATCGACTTCGACCGACGCGCGCGCGAGGGGCTGGATTTGCCGGCGGATCTTCTGGGTGACGGCGTCGAGCTGGAATACAGCTGCGAGCCAAAGCTCGACGGTCTGGCCGTGAGCTTGCTCTATGAAGACGGCAAACTGGTTCGTGGTGCCACTCGAGGCGACGGCAGTACGGGCGAAGACATCAGTGCCAATGTGCGCACCATTCGCAATATTCCGTTGAAGCTACACGGTAGCGGCTGGCCCGCCGTGCTGGAAGTGCGCGGTGAAATCTACATGCCCAAGGCCGGCTTCGAGGCGCTCAACGCGCGCCAGCTGGAAGCGGGTGGCAAGCCCTTCGCCAATCCACGCAACGCCGCCGCTGGCAGCCTGCGCCAGCTTGACTCGAAGATTACCGCCAACCGGCCGCTGGAGCTGTGCGCCTATGGCGTGGGCCGCAGCGATGGCGAGCTGCCGGACACCCATATCGGCATTCTCCAGGCCTTGAAAGCTTGGGGCTTGCCGATTAGCCGTGAGCTCAAGCTGGCCAAGGGGGTGCAAGAATGTCGCGACTACTACCACGCCATCGGCGAGAAGCGCGATGCGTTGCCGTATGAAATTGACGGCGTGGTGTTCAAGGTCAACTCGACTGCTCAGCAGCGCGAGCTGGGCTTCCGTGCTCGCGAACCGCGCTGGGCCATCGCGCATAAGTTCCCCGCCCGTGAGGAAGTCACCGAGCTGCTCGATGTGGAATTCCAGGTTGGTCGCACCGGCGCCATCACGCCCGTCGCGCGGCTGAAGCCCGTACAGGTCGCCGGCGTGACGGTTTCCAACGCCACGCTACACAACATGGACGAGGTCGCTCGCCTGGGTGTGATGATTGGCGACACGGTCATTGTGCGTCGTGCCGGTGACGTCATTCCACAGATCCTCGGGGTGATTCCTGAGCGTCGGCCCGAACACGCGCGCCAAGTCCAGGTACCTGAACAGTGCCCGGTCTGCGGCTCGGCCGTGGAGCGCACCCAGCTGATCAAACGCAGCAAGGGCCGGGAATCAATCAGCGAAGGGTCAATTTACCGTTGTGTCGGCCGTCTGGCCTGTCAGGCGCAGCTCAAGCAGGCGATTATTCATTTCGTTTCCCGCAGGGCCATGGACATTGACGGCCTGGGCGACAAGATCGTCGAGCAACTTGTGGATACCGGGCTGGTCGGCTCGCCAGCCGATCTGTACTGCCTGACCTTCGAGCAGGTGTTGGCGCTGGAAGGCTTCGCCGAGGTGTCGAGCCGCAACCTGCTCAAAGCCATCGATGCGAGTCGTACGCCGTCCCTGGCACGCTTCATCTTTGCCCTGGGAATTCCGGATGTCGGCGAGGGCACTGCCAAGCTGCTGGCGCGTGCTCTTGGATCGCTCGATCGCATCAGTCGAGCGATGCCGGACGTGCTGGTCTATCTGCCGGATATCGGTCTGGAAGTCGCCCACGAAATTCACAGCTTCTTCGAGGACGAGCATAACCAGCTTGTCATCCAGCAGCTGCGCGAGCGCGGGGTGCAGTTGCAGGAGGAGGGCGAGGTGCATCCTGAGTTTGCGGCCTGCGCAACGCTTTCCGGCCTGCTCGATCGGCTCAACATTCCGTTCATCGCCAGTACCGGTGCCCAGCGTCTTGCCGACCGCTTCGGCAGTCTCGACGGCATCATCGAGGCCGACTGGCTCGATCTACGCCAGGTCGAACGCCTCAATGAAAAGGCCGCCCGTGCGCTACGCGACTACTTTGACGATCCGGCCAACGCCGAGCGCGCCCGCACTATCGAAGCCCAACTACGTGAGTTCGGGATGCATTGGCAAAGCGAACGGAAGGCCGCGCAAGGACTCCCTTTGGCGGGCCAAACCTGGGTGCTCACCGGCACCCTGGAAAGCATGAGCCGCGACGAGGCCAAGGCCAGGTTGGAAGCGTTGGGAGCGAAGGTCGCTGGTTCCGTTTCGGCCAAAACTGCCTGTGTGGTAGCAGGGCCAGGGGCAGGGTCGAAGCTGGCCAAGGCGACCGAACTGGGGGTAAAAGTCATGGATGAACAAGCGCTTGTGCGTATGCTCGCCTGAACGACATCCAGGTGCTGGAGTCGTCTCGGTAAATCTGCCTACGAGGAACTTCAAGTTCTGAGCGTTGCGGCAGGTCACCGAGCAGGGTTTGCACCAGGCTAAAGGGAATGGCCTGCTTATTGCTGAAGTCGAATACTGAAGAACAAAAATGTCGCTTAATTGACAGTTGGTTCAGCATCCGAAGTCGAGGGCGTTGCGATGAAGGCAGTTATTCTTGCTGGCGGATTGGGTACGCGCATCAGCGAAGAATCCCATCTCAGGCCCAAGCCGATGATCGAAATCGGCGGAAAGCCAATTCTTTGGCACATAATGAAGATCTATTCCCATCACGGCATCAGGGAATTCGTGATCTGCCTGGGTTACAAAGGCTATGTGATCAAGGAATATTTCGCTAATTACTTCCTGCATATGTCAGACGTGACGTTCGATATGTCGACCAACTCCATGGAAGTGCACCAACGCTACGTCGAGCCCTGGCGAGTTACTTTGGTCAACACTGGAGACGACACACTAACGGGAGGCCGGCTGCGCAGAGTACGCGAGCACCTGGGTGACGATCCGTTCTGCTTTACCTATGGCGACGGTGTTGCGGATATCGACGTTAGTGCACTCGTCGAGTTTCACAAATCCCATGGCAAGCCGGCCACGGTGACGGCGATCCAGCCACCTGGTCGTTACGGGGCGCTTGACATGGACGGAGACCGCGTCGGTGCCTTCCAAGAGAAACCCGCAGGCGACGGCTCCTGGATTAATGGAGGTTTTTTCGTTCTCAACCCTTCGGTCATCGATTATATCGATGGCGACCAGAGCAGCTGGGAGGGCGGTCCGCTGATGCAGCTTGCGGATGAGTCAAAATTAATGGCGTTCCGTCACCGCGGGTTTTGGCAGGCGATGGACACGCTGAGGGATAAGAATCAACTGAACGACCTCTGGCTGAGCGGCAATGCGCCGTGGAAGGTTTGGCAATGAACCAATTCGCGGAGTGCTACCGGGGGCGCAAGGTATTGCTGACAGGGCATACCGGCTTCAAGGGTAGTTGGCTCGCAGCATGGTTGGTTGAGCTCGGCGCCGATGTGGTCGGTTTTTCACTGCCAAGCGACCCAAAGGAAAAAGTTAGCCATTGGGATGGGCTGGGGCTCCAGATACCCGACCTGCGCGGCGATATCCGCGATGCGGGCGAACTGCACCGTGTGATTGGGGCACATCGTCCGGAAATCGTATTCCATCTCGCCGCCCAGACGCTGGTGCGGCCGTCCTATCGGCAACCCCTGCAGGCTTGGACGAGTAACGTGCTGGGCACCGCCAATCTGCTAGAGGCCTGCCGACAAACGTCTAGCGTTGCCGCCGTGGTGGTCGTAACAACCGATAAGGTATACGCAAATCATGAATGGCCTTGGGGCTACCGTGAGCGCGACGAACTGGCCGGACATGACCCCTATAGCGCCTCTAAAGCGGCCGTCGAGCTTCTTTGCGCCAGCTATCGAAAGTCTTTCTGGAGCGAGATTGGCCCTCTGCTGGCAACGGCTCGGGCGGGAAACGTCATCGGTGGTGGTGACTGGGCGGAAGACCGTCTGATACCCGATCTAGTACGTGCAGTGCAGGCGGGGCAGACTCTGGAAATCCGTTCGCCCACTGCAACCCGGCCCTGGCAGCACGTGCTGGAGTGTCTTTCCGGCTACTTGCTGCTAGGGCAACGCCTACTAGAGGGCGACCGTACCTTCGCCGAGGCCTGGAACTTCGGCCCGTCGCCGGAGGCTAACCGCTCCGTGGCAGATGTTCTCCGCGCCTTGCAGAGGCACTGGCCGGCGGTGACCTGGCAGGTCTCACCTGGCGATGGCTTGCACGAAGCGCAGCTGCTCTATCTGGACAACGCTAAGTCGCGTGCGGGGCTACGCTGGGCTCCCGTATGGGAATTGTCGACTGCCCTCGAAGCTACCGCTGACTGGTACCGCCACTTCCATGAGCGCGGTGAGGTCTGCACTCGGGCGCAGTTGGGTTCGTTCAGTGAAGCGGCAAAAGCGGCAGGATGCGTATGGGCTTGATTCCGGTCGCGACGCCCATTGATGACCTGCTATGCGTCAAGTGCGATTCCCGACGTGACGAGCGCGGTTCCTTCACCCGTTTGTTTTGTGCTGAGGCGCTGGCTTCGCTGCTGGGCGAGCGTCGAATCGTGCAAGTCAATCAATCGGTCACTCGGCAGGTTGGTGCCCTCCGCGGTCTTCACTTTCAGCATTTTCCTCATGCCGAGATGAAGCTGGTGCGCTGTATCCGTGGCCAAGTGTGGGATGTGGTAGTGGACCTGCGCCGCAACTCTTCGACTTTTCTGTGCTGGCACGCAGAACGCCTGAGCGCCGAAAACCAGCGCATGCTGGTTATCCCGGAAGGCTGCGCTCACGGTTTTCAGGTGTTGGAGGAGGACAGCGAAATGCTCTATCTGCACACCGAGTTCTACCGGCCCGATGCTGAAGGCGGGGTGCGCCACGACGATCCGGCGCTGGCGATCGACTGGCCCCTGCCGGCGCGGGATATGTCGGCGCGCGATCAGCAGCATCCCCTGATCACCTCAGATTTCATCGGGCTGGCACCATGAACTGCCGTCATTGCGAAGCGCGGCTGCGATATGCCTTCCTCGACCTGGGCCATGCACCACCGTCGAACGCTTATCTGACAGAGGCGGATCTGAATCGGCCCGAGCGCTACTACCCGCTGCGCTTGTGGGTTTGCGAGCACTGCTGGCTGGTGCAGACCGAGGATTATGCCGAGGCCGGCGAGCTTTTCGACGCGGACTACGCTTATTTCTCGTCCACCTCCAGCAGCTGGCTCGCGCATGCCCGTGACTACGCCGAGCGCATGCGAAAGACGCTCGCGCTGGGGGCGGACAGCCTAGTGGTCGAGGTGGCTTCTAACGATGGCTACCTGCTACGCAATTTTGTCGAGGCCGGCGTGCCCTGCCTGGGCATCGAGCCGACCGCTAGCACCGCCGATGCTGCCCAGCGCCTGGGTGTTCCGGTGCTGCGTGAGTTCTTCGGGGAGTCGCTCGGCCGTCGGCTGGCCGGAGAGGGCAGGCAGGCCGATCTGCTGCTGGGCAACAATGTGTTCGCTCACGTGCCGGACATCAACGATTTTTCCCGCGGCCTCAAGGCTGCGCTCAAGCCCGGCGGCACCCTGACGCTGGAGTTTCCTCACCTGCTTCGCCTGATCGAACGGGTGCAGTTCGATACCGTCTATCACGAGCATTTTTCTTACCTTTCGTTGTACAGCGTCCAGCGTATTCTCGAAGCTGTTGGTCTGCGCATCTACGATGCCGAAGAGCTGACCACTCATGGCGGCAGCCTGCGCATCTTCGCGTGCCATGGAGATGACCCACGTTCTCGTGCGGCTGCGGTGGATGTCGTGTTGCAAGCGGAGGCCAATGCTGGTCTCCGCGAGTTGGCTGTCTACAGCGGATTCCAGGCCAGGGCGGACCGAGTGAAGAATGATCTGCTGAGCTTTCTGCTGGAGCAGAAGCGCGCGGGCCGGCGGGTTGCAGCCTATGGAGCTGCCGCCAAAGGCAACACCATCCTCAACTATGCTGGCATCAAGCCCGACCTGTTACCTTGCGTGTTCGATGCTGCACCGTCGAAGCAGGGCAAATATCTACCAGGCAGCCACGTGCCGATCCGATCTCCTCGGGATTTGGACGAGATACGTCCGGATCTGCTGCTCGTGCTGCCTTGGAACATCGCCGAAGAAGTGATGAAGCAGAACGAGCGAATCCGTGAATGGGGTGGCCGTTTCATCACTGCCGTTCCTCGTCTGGAGGTGAAATGAAGCCGCGCATCCAGTACACCCAACCGTCCATTTCCGAGCTGGAAGTGCGGTATGTGACCGATGCGGCTCGTCACGGTTGGGGACCGCGCTGCTACGAGTACATCGAACGCTTCGAAGAAGCCTTCAAACAACACCTCGGGGTGAAATACGCCATCGCGACATCAAGCTGCACCGGTGCCCTTCACATGGGGCTGGCGGCGCTTGGCATTGGAGCAGGCGACGAAGTGATTCTCGCCGACACCAATTGGATTGCCTCTGTGGCACCAGCCGTGCACCTTGGGGCGACCCCGGTATTCGTCGATATTTGCCAGGACAGCTGGTGCCTGGACCCGGCGCAGGTAGAGGCAGCCATCACGCCTCGTACTCGAGCGATCATCGGCGTCCACCTGTACGGCAACCTCTGCGCTATGGATGAACTGCTGGCCATTGGCGAGCGGCATGGTGTTCCGGTGATCGAGGACGCGGCTGAAGCCATCGGCGCCGAGTGGCATGGACAACGTGCGGGCAGCATGGGCCGCTTCGGTGTGTTTTCCTTCCACGGCACCAAGACCATGACCACCGGTGAAGGTGGCATGTTTGTCACCAACGACAACGAGTTGTTCGAGTATGTCCTCGGCCTGTCCAACCACGGCCGGATAAAGGGGCAGACGCGCCAGTTCTGGCCCGACCTGCTGGGCTTCAAATACAAGATTTCCAACCTGCAGGCCGCGCTCGGCTGTGCCCAGATCGAGCGTATCGGCGAGCTGATCGAGCGCAAGCAGGCCATCATGGCGGCCTATCGTGAGCGCCTGGGTGGCCTGCATGGCCTGCATCTGAATCCTGAACCCGAGGGAACGCGCATCGGCGCTTGGATGCCCACGGTGGTCTTCGATGCTGCCCTCGGCATCACCCGGGAGCGATTGCTGGAGCGCTTCGCCGAGAACAATATCGATGCGCGGGTGTTCTTCTACCCGCTCTCTGCACTGCCGATGTTCCAAGGCCGCGTACCGGCTGCCGGTGGCCATTCCGCTAGCATCCCGGAGCGAGCCATCAATCTGCCAAGCTTTCACGACATGCGCGACTTGGATATTGACCGTGTCTGCGCTGTGGTCGAGGCGTTGCACGACGAGGCGGGACGGTGAGTACGGTGGTGATCTCTCAGCCCATGTATTTCCCTTGGGTTGGGATGTTCGAGCAGTGGCGGCTGGCCGATGACTTCGTGTTCTTCGACGACGTGCAATTCGCTCGCGGCTTTATCAACCGGGTGCAGTACAAGACCCCCAACGGCAGCGCCTGGCTGACCGTGCCTCTGCGCCAGCACAGCCGCGACGCGCGGATCTGCGATTTGGAATGTGTTGAAGACTCGGGCTGGCGCGACAAGCACTTGCGTACGCTGGCCTTGGCGCTGGCTGGCGCTCCGCATCTGCAGGATGCGCTCGGGCTGGCCGAATCGGTGCTGCTGCGCCGCGATCTGGGCTTCTGCGAGCTACTCATCGAAGGTATGCAGGTGGTAGCGGACTACTTCGGCCTGCTGCAAGGCAAACGCCTGCATCGCTCCTCGCAACTGGCGGTGACGGGGCGCAAGAGCGATCTGATCCAGGGGCTGGTATCGCGCCTGGGCGGCGACCGCTACGTGACCGGCATGGGAGCCTTGAGCTATCTGAACCACGCAGCCATGGAGCAGGCTGGCATCAAGGTCTGCTACATGGATTACCGCAAGCGTGAGTACCCTCAGAAGTTTCCGCCGTTCACACCCTACGTCACCGTTCTCGATCTGGTGGCCAACTGCGGGAGAGACGGAAGGTTTTTCATCGATTCGGATGTGACCCATTGGCGCCAGGCGCTGGCAGCAAGGGATCAGGTATGAACAAGCTGAACGAAGTGACTTCGCAGTACAAACCCGGGGCGGCAACCTCTCTGGAGAACGAGTTGATCCTCAACTGGTATCCGCCGCGCATCCTGCGCCGTCTCGAAGGGGCATCGCCGAGTTCGCTACTGGAATTGGGACTGGGGCACGGCTACACCACCGCGTTGTTCAATCGCCATTTCCAACGTCATGTAGTGCTCGAGGGGTCGTCGGTCGTGATAGATCTGTTTCGGGACAACTATCCGGGACTGAACATCGAGCTGGTGGAAGGCTATTTCGAGCACTTCGATAGCAGCGAGCAGTTCGATGTGCTGTTGATGGGCTTCATCCTCGAGCACGTGGACGATCCCAGTCTTATCCTGCGTCGCTTCCATGACAATCTGCGCCCCGGTGGTCGGCTCTACGTGGCTGTGCCCAACGCCAAGTCGCTGAACCGTCGTCTGGGGTTGGCCATGGGCAAAATAGGCGACATCTACGAACTCAACGCCAATGACCATGCGTTGGGTCATCAGCGCCAGTTCTGTCGCGACACACTTAAGGCGCTGCTGCAGGCGGAGGGCTATGAAGTCACCTGGGAGGAAGGCATCTACCTCAAGCCGCTGCCGCTTGGTTACATGCAGCCCATGCCTGAGTTCGAGGAAAATTTGCTAGCCATGTGCGAGGTAGGGGTAGACTTTCCTGACCTCTGCGTCGGCCTTCTGATGGAAGTACAGGCGGTCTGATGCCGCGTGCATTAGTGGTGGGCCCAAGCTCAATGCTCGGCAGTAGGCTGAGTGAGCATTTGCGTACGCGGGGCTGGCAGGTCATCGGCGCGGGGCGCTCGGGCGACTGCGAGATACCGCTGGAATTGGGTAGCGAAGCCCTGCGCACCGATTTTCCGCATATCAAGGTGGATGTGCTGTTCCACTGCGCGGCGGCCTTCGGTGATGACTCGCCGCACGGCGCGTGGCTGAACGACCGCGTCAATGTGCTCGGTGCCCATCAGGTATTGGCCCTGGCGCGTGCGGTCGGATGTCGGCGGGTGGTGTACGCCGGGAGTACTTCGTCGGCGCGGCGCGAGGGTACGACCTTTGCCAGCAGCTATGGCGCGTCAAAGGCACGCGCGGAAGCAATATTGGCGTGGGGGCTGGCGCAGAGCGGTCAGGATTTCATTAGCCTGCGCTTTGCCCAGCTATACGATGAGCGGGGCGAATGCGTTCGGCATCAACGCTGGTTCGGACGCATCGTCAGCCACGCTCGCAGCGGCCGTATTTTGCGTCTGCCTCCGGGCGACGCGCCACGCAATTTCGTTCACGTGCAAGACGCAGCCGCTTTGATGGTTGTCGCCAGCGAGGCGCACATGCTTGGCGTTCTGCATGTCTGCCACCCCATGGGCGAGACCTATCTGGAAATCGCCCGCCAGGCCTACGCCGTTTTCGACGAAGGCGGAGGGATTGAGATCGCTCAGGAGAAGACGCCCTTCTGGCCGGCCTACTTCCCTCCGGCATCACCTGAATTGGCGGCGCTGGGCTTGGTTTTCACGCCGATGACGGATGGCCTGCGTGGCATCCGAGACGGTGGCCATGCTGCGTGCTTCGAGGTGTTCGATGTCGCCTGAAGCCGCTACGGTGCGAGTGCTGGTGACGGGCGTAGGCGCGATCATCGGTCAGGGTGTAGCCAAGTCGCTGCGTCAACTGCCGGGCGTTCGAATCATCGGTCTTGACCGCGATCCGCAAGCCTTCGGGCGTCACGCCTGCGACGCATTCCATTTCAAACCGGCGATGGCGGAGACGGACGCGGCCTACGACCGTTTTCTGCTGCAATTGCTGGAGCGGGAAGCGATCGACTTGGTACTCCCTTGCATCGAGCAGGACGTCTTTTACTTCGACACCCGTCGCGAGCTTTTCAATGCTGCGGGAGTGGCCGTGGCACTTAACGACAGTCGCCTGATCAACCTGGCGCGGGACAAGTGGGGCCTGCACCTGGCGTTGTTGGAGGCCGGTCTTCCGACGATTCCTACCAGCCTTTCGACCGACTGGGCACAGGTACTGGCGCAGCTCGGCCCAGCGCCGCTTCTGTGCAAACCGCGCCGGGGGTCGGGTGGCCGTGGTCAGGCGTTGGTGGAGGACGAGGAAGACCTGCGTTATCAGGCGCGTAAGCAGGGCGACAATTTCATGCTACAGCGGGTGATCGGCAGCGACGACGAGGAATATACAGTCGGCCTGTTCGGCTACGGTGACGGCCAGTCCAGCCGCCCAGCCATCCTCCAGCGAACCTTAGGCCCGGGTGGCGCCACCTGGCGTGCCCGGAGCATCGACGGCGATGAGTTGATCGAGAGCGCCTGCGAGGCGCTGACCGCACATTTTCAGCCGGTGGGTCCGACCAACTACCAGTTCCGCAAGGCCGATGGCCGTGCCTGGCTGCTGGAGATCAATCCACGCCTGTCAGCTTCGGTATCGCTGCGTGCGGCGCTCGGCTTCAACGAGGCGGCCATGAGCATTGACTATTTTTGCCGAGGGCAGCGCCCGGTATCCGCCAACTGGCATACGGCGCTTTGCAGCCGCTATATCGAGGACCACATCGAGTACCTATGATCGCAGTGATATCGGATGTTCATGGCAATTTCCCGGCCCTACGCGCGGTACTGGCGGCGGCGGATCGACTCGGCTGTTCGCGAGTGATATCCCTGGGCGACGTGACCGGCTACTACGCCGAGCCGGACAAATGCATTGATCTACTGGCGGAGCGCGGCGCCGTACAGCTGCTCGGCAACCACGATAGCTACTTGGTGGAAGGCACAGGCTGTCCTCGCTCGCGGCTGGTGTCATCGCTGCTGGAACATCAGGCTCGGGTGGTACGCCGGGACCAGGTCGAAATGCTGGCTGGCTTGAGCTCTCAGTACGAGGAGGGCGACGCTTGCTTCGTGCACGGCGGTTGGGAAGACCCTCGCGACCAGTATCTCTATCGCGTTTCCCCGGACAAGCTGAGTGGCCCGTGGCGCTACTACTTTTCGGGGCATACCCATGTTCAGGTGCTGGCTTCGCTGGGCGAGAAAATCTATTGCAACCCCGGTTCTGTTGGCCAGCCGCGCGATGGCGACCCTCGTGCTGCCTTCGCCCTGTTCGACGGCACGAGCATCGTCCTGCAACGGGTGGCCTACGATATCGACGAGACGGCTGCTGCGATGCGCAGTGCCGGCTACGACGAGCCGCGGCTATGGGAAAACCTCTACATCGGCGCCCAGATCGGTGGGCGCATCGACAAGATCGAAATCATCGAGCGAGAGCACACAAAGTGAGCGCAAACGACGAGTTCCAAGCGGAAGTGCAACGCAATATCGAGGCCGCCGGCCAGGACCAGGGACTCAAGGAACGTTCTCTGGACTGGATGCTGGAGGCGGGCGGCAAGTATCGCTACTCCTACAACTTCAGCTGGCTGGGCCGGCCAATCATTCAGTATCCGCAGGACATCGTAGCCATGCAGGAGCTGGTGTGGACCGTTCAGCCGGAGCTGATCGTCGAGACTGGTATCGCCCATGGCGGTTCGCTGATCCTGTTCGCCTCGCTGCTGGAACTCAACGCGGCCTGCGGTGGCCCGCAGAATGCCAGAGTGCTGGGTATCGACATCGATATTCGCCAGCACAACCGCGAAGCCATAGAGGCACATCCCATGTCACGGCGCATCGACATGATTCAGGGTTCGAGTATTGCCTCCGAAGTGGTTGAGCACGTGCGCCAGACTGCTCAGGGCAAGCGGGTGCTGGTGTCGCTGGACAGCAACCACACCCACGATCATGTGCTGGCCGAGTTGAAGGCCTATGCGCCGCTGGTATCGCCGGGCAGCTACTGCGTGGTGTTCGACACCGTGGTGGAGGACACGCCTGACGAGTTGCAGGCCGAACGGCCTTGGGGCAAGGGCAACAGTCCGAAGTCGGCGGTACGCGAATATCTGCATGCTCATCCAGAGTTTCAGGTGGACGCGCGCATGGACAGCAAGTTGCTGATCAGCGTGGCGCCGGAAGGCTACCTGAAGCGGGTCTGACAAGAATTACGGGTCCCCGGCCTAGCCGGGGCGTGAAGAATCAGGATGTGGGGGTGTGCATGCACAAGTTTGAAAACAGGATAGTGGTCAGTGTCCCGGTGTACAACGAGGGGGCCTACGTCCTGGAAACACTAGAGTCGCTCGCTGCCCAAACTCACTCCGACTTCCTGGTGCTGGTGGCCGACAATGCCTCCACCGATCGAACGGGTGACATTTGCCGGGAGTTCTGCACGCGCGACTCTCGCTTCCACTACGTGCGCCACGAACGCAACGTCGGTGCCTCCGCCAACTTCCGCTACTGCTTCGAACACACTACGTCTGAGTTCTTCATGTGGCTCGGGGGGCACGACGTGCTGGCTCCCGAATTCCTCGCCGAAGCCTATGCACGGATGCAAGACGATGATCGGATAAGCCTGGTCTACAGCCGGACCCAGTGGATTGACGACACCGGTAGGGTGCTCGGCCAGACCAACGGCGGCAACTACATATTCGCCGAGCCGTTGGCGCCCCACGAGCGCTATCTCAAGTTATTGCACGCACTGGATCGTTGCGAGGCGGTCAACCAGCTAATCCGTCGCTCCTTCATTGATCTGGATTTTCGCCCGGTGGTGAGCGCCGATCTGGCCTTCCTCTGTCACTTGGCCGCTCATGGGCCCTTCGCCCGCATCGAAAAGCCGCTATATATTCGCCGGGAGATCCGCAAGCGCGACACGACGGCGATGGAGCGCATGACCGGTAGCAAGAGCGCCGCTCACTACCATCAGCTTGCTGAGCTATTTGTGCACAGCATCACCACGCACCGAGCCATCGCCTCAGAGCAAAAACTGGAGCTGATCGGGCAGGTGCTGAATTGGCTGAACAAGCGCTTCCAGCTATTCAGCGAAACGGCGCCGGCTCCGCAGACAATGGCTCCGGCGCCTCGGGCTGTCGCGGAGACGGCGACCTCGCCCGTGCCATTCTTCAGCGTTGTCATGCCCATGTACAACCGCGAGCGCTACGTGAAAGAAGCGATCGAATCGGTGCTGGCGCAGGGCGATCCGGACTTTGAGCTAATCGTCGTCGACGATGGATCCACTGACCGTTCGTTGGATATTGTAGGCGAGATCGACGATCCGCGACTGCGGCTGTTGCGCAACCAGCACGGTGGCGGCGCGGCGGCGCGCAACACGGGCATCGATGCTGCGCGCGGCGAGTTCATCGTCTGGATTGACAGCGACGATCGGCAAGCGCCGGGCGCACTGGCCGCGCTGCGTAGGACCATACAGGCCTGCCCGGACGCCGATGTATATTACGGCGACTTGGAGATATTCGACGACACCCGTCCAGATAAGCTGTGGCGTACCGAATATCCAGATTTCTATGGCGAGGCGCTGTTGCCACGGTTGATCCGTGGCAACTGCCTGCCCAACCCTGGCACGGCTGTGCGTCGGTCGCTATACCAACGCTACGGTGGCTACGATGTCGCCTTCGTCCGCTGCCATGATTTCCACATGTGGACTCGACTTGCCGATAGTGCCCGCTTCAAGAAGGTCGACAACATCGTCTGCCACTGGCGTCAGCACGGTGAAAGTCTTTCCAGTGCCAAGACCCGTGCTTTCGAAGCCAAGGTCGCGCAGGACATGGTTGAGCGTTACTCCCCCAGCCGACTGTTCCCTGACCTGAGTGACGATTCGCAGGGGCAGGGTGCGGCTCTATGGCGGGTTTCGCATATCCACCAGGAACTGGGCGAGCCGGCGCAGGCGTTGCGTGCCGCCTATCGTGCGCAGGCACTGGGCGTCGCTGATCAAGACCGGATTAGGGAACTTGAACGCCTGTCCGGCAGCCGCTATGAACCGTTCTTCAGCGTCGTGCTGACTACCTTCAATCGCCCGCAACTTCTGTTGGATGCGCTAGCAAGCCTTGAAAAGCAGCAGTTCCGCGATTTTGAAGCGATTCTGGTCAACGATCATGGTGAGGAAGTGGAGCCGTTGCTGGCGCGCTTCCCTTATTGCATCACCTATATTCGCCAAGGCCGGAATCGAGGGCCGGCCGCCGCACGAAACGCAGCGCATCGCGTGGCTCGCGGACGATATGTTGTGTATCTGGATGACGACGACATCTTCCTGCCGGATCATCTACAGACTCTGGCTGACGCACTGCAGGAGCACCCGGGCGAGGTGGTCTACAGCGATGCGTTGTTCGTGGCTGAAAGAATCGAAAACGGTGTGCGCCACAGCCTTCAGGAGGAGCGACGGTATCCGCATGACAGCTATTCGCGCGAGCGCTTGTTCGTTGACAACTATATACCTGTCAACACGTTTGCCTGGCCACGTGCAGTGGCCGCCGAGGTCGGCGAATTTGACGAGACGCTATCGGGCCTGGAGGACTGGGATTTCCTGCTGCGATTGGCGATAAAGCTACCTTTCCACCATGTGCAGCGAGAAACGGTACAGGTGCGCATGCGCGTCGGTGACGCCGCGCCCGATCGTCGCTCCCTGCACGCTTTTAAAGATTACCCAGCGCTGTACCGTGAACTGTATTCGCGGCATTCGGATTTGGACGATGCCAGCATCAAAAGCCAGCGTGCCGCCAAATTAACGCAGCTCGGACAGATGTCCAGCGGGAGTCCAGGGGATATTGTTCGGACATGGCTCGCGGCGCGTCTGCCGAATCCTTTGCAGCAACGATTGATCGAAGAACACCTCGAGGACAATCAGGGTGGACCACGCATCGGTGTTCTGGTGCTTGATCTACAGGGCCACGTTGAGTCTGTCACGCAGACGCTAGCCAGCCTGCGGGACGATCAGCAAGGGTATCGGCACATCGAAGCAAAGGTGTTGACCGTCGGTGATTTCGGCGGTGATGCGCTTTCTGGCGACGTGCCCATCCGGGTAACCCTGGAAAACTACGTAACGGCGCTTAACCAGGTCGCGGCGCAGCTGGATTGTGAGTGGTGCTTGCTAGTGCAAGCCGGAGAGCGTTTTACAGCAAGCGGTCTGCTGATCGCTGCACTTGATCTTGTCGCAGCGCCAGACTGCCGTGCGATATATACCGACGAGATTCAAATTGCCTCTAACGGTGAGCTGCTGCCTATCTTGCGACCAGATTTCAACCTCGATTTGCTATTGAGCTTTCCGGCCAGCATGGGGCGGCACTGGTTGTTTCGACGTGACGTATTCACAGCTGCTGGCGGGTTCGATCGCTCCTATCCAGGTGCGCTCGAATTCGAGTTGGTGTTGCGCCTTATCGAACAAGGTGGCCTGGCTGGGCTTGGGCATGTGTCCGAGCCACTGTTGATGACGCCTGTGCTGCAACTGGAACATAGCGACGATGAAGTGAGGGCCGTCAGAAAACATTTGGGAACCAGAGGATACGCGCAGGCCGAGATCGTACCGTTTCTGCCAGGACGTTATCGGTTGCAATATGGGCATGCCACGGCACCAGGCGTCTCGATCGTTATTCCGGCTTTTGCGCCTCTGGCCGCGTTTCAACGGTGCATGGAAAGCATCCTGGAAATGACGCGGGATGTCCCTTATGAGCTGTTGCTTGTTCCTAGAAAGGAGCAGGGCGATGAGATGGTCACTTGGCTGAATGGCTTGAAGGCTATGGGCGAAGCCAACGTGCGTGTGCTGGACGAATGCGCGGCCAAAGGGTTACGGGCATCGCAAAACTACGCGGTTCAGCAAGCACGAGGGGACTATCTGCTTTTCATCACCGCGGATACGGCGGTCGTGATGGAGGATTGGCTCACCTCAATGCTGAATCATGCTCAACGGCCGGAAGTAGGCGCCGTTGGCGTCAAGATGGTCAGCTCGGCTGGGGCAATTCAGCACGCCGGTATCGTGCTTGGTCTGCAGGGGCCCGCTTGCTCTCCGTTCATAGGCGAGAAGTTGGATGCTTCGGGTTACATGAATCGCCTTGAAGTCGACCAGAACTACAGCGCGGTCAGTGGCGCGTGCTTGATGATTGCTCGCGAGAAGTTCCTGGAACTGGGTGGGTTGGACGAGTCGGGTGAGGCGGAAAACTGGGCTGACCTCGACCTTTGCTTAAAGGCCCAACAGGCCGGCTATCTCAATGTCTGGACTCCGCACGTCAGCGTAATGAAAGATCGCGCGGATGAGCCGTTGAGTACGGTTGAACAGGATCGCCTGTATAGCCGCTGGCTACCCGTTCTGGCACGCGACCCGGCGTACAACCGAAATCTGTCGTTGGTCAAGCCCGGTGGTTTCAAGCTTGCCGATAACGCAATCTCCTGGCGTCCTATGTCTTCTTGGAAGCCATTGCCGAACATATTGGTTCACCCTGGAGACATGTTCGGTTGCGGGCACTACCGGATGATTTATCCCTTCCAGGCGATGCAGTCCAGCGGACTGGCTGAAGGCGCAGTGTCGGTCGGTCTGATGCACCCCACGGATCTGGAGCGATACGAGCCGGATGCGATTATTCTGCAACGGCAGATCGGAGCAGATCGTCTGGAGGCGATGCGTAGGATTCAGGCCTTTTCGCGAGCGTTCAAGGTTTATGAGCTCGACGATTATCTACCGAACCTTCCAGTTAAGAGTGTTCATCGAACACAAATGCCGAAGGATATTGTCCGGTCTCTTCGCCAAGGGCTTGGTTTCGTTGATCGCTTCGTCGTTTCCACTGAGCCGTTAGCCGATGCGTTCAGGGGCTTCCACTCCGATATCCTGGTAATGCCGAATCGTTTGCCAGCCGAAGTCTGGGGAGGGCTCGAGCGTAAGGGGCTTCCTCGCGGCCGCATGAGGGTCGGCTGGGCAGGGGGATCCAGCCACACCGGTGATTTGGGGATAATCGCCGATGTCGTCAAAGAGCTTGCAGGTGAGGTTGACTGGATTTTCTTTGGCATGTGCCCTGAGTCACTTCAGCCTTATGTCAAGGAATGGCACCGGGGCGTAAGCATCGAGCATTACGCGCGAACGCTGGCGTCGTTGGATCTGGATCTGGCTATCGCACCGTTGGAACACAATGCATTCAACGTTTGCAAGAGCAACCTGAAACTCCTGGAGTATGGTGCCTGTGGTTATCCGGTGGTGTGTACCGACATAGAACCGTATCGTGGCGCTATGCCCGTGACGCGAGTCAGGAATCGATTCTCCGAATGGGTAGACGCCATCCGCGGTCACATGGCCGAGCGCGAGGCTACCGAACGTCTAGGTGATGAGCTTCGTACGTTGGTTTATCGTGATTGGCTGCTAACCGGCGATCCGGTGGATCAGTGGCTCGCGGCCTGGACGGGACGCTAACCTCGAGTTCGCATCGTGTTAAAAGGTGATCTTGCGATCTGAGCCTAGCCTTCTGAGCCCCTGTGGGCTTTGTTGGCTGGGCGAAACCCAGCGAGTACAAGGGTGACCTCAAGAGTTCTGACCGGGCATAGCTCTTTTCTTATAGTTGCTATAAAGCAAATCCCGTCATTACTAAGCTGAGCTGCGGACAAGTCACCTTGGGCCCCATCCCGATACAAACCAGGCGTTCGCCTTCCTTCCGTAGCAATCCGCGGCAGTAAATTCTCCAGCTTTAAAGTACTTCGCCCTTTGGTCGATATAGATTCCGTTCGGCTCGGTTACCGGTCGTACAAACTCTTGAGTCGGCACGCATGGGCAGCTTCAAAAAAAAAGTGAGCAGCCGCTAAAGGTCCCAGACGAAGCGCCGATACAAGAGATGAATGCGAACTCTCTGGTTGCCTGAGCATTGCAGGCTAGGGTCGCAACCCAGGCAATACAAGCTAGGTCCGATGGAGGACAAACATCATGGCTTTGACAGTAAACACCAACGTTGCTTCCCTGAATACTCAGCGCAACCTGAACAACTCGTCCAACTCGCTGGCTACTTCTATGCAGCGTCTGTCGACGGGCAGCCGGATCAACAGTGCAAAAGATGACGCCGCCGGCCTGCAAATCGCGAACCGTCTGACCAGCCAGGTGAATGGTCTGGGTGTTGCTGTGAAGAACTCCAACGATGGCATCTCGATGGCTCAAACAGCCGAAGGTGCCCTTCAGCAGTCCACAAACCTGCTGCAGCGTATGCGTGATCTGGCTCTGCAATCTGCAAACGGATCCAACAGTGACTCCGAGCGCAAGGCACTGAACTCGGAAGTGAGTGAGCTGAAAAAAGAACTGGATCGTATTTCGAACACCACCACCTTCGGTGGTAAGAAATTGCTGGATGGCAGCTTCAAGACCACCACCTTCCAGGTGGGTAGCGCGGCTAACGAAACCATTAGCGTCAAGATTGACGAAATGAGCACCGACTCTCTCAAAGGTAAGTCCTTCGAAGGGTCTGTTGCTGCCGCAGCCGGAACCGCGAGCGCTTCGGGTACCGTTACTGTGAGTGGAACCGTTAACGGTGAAGACTTCACCGTGACTACCACCATTGCGAGTGGTACTTCAGCCGCCGATGCAACTCAGCAAATCGCGACCGCGATCAACGATGCGAACGTGGGCTTGGGCGCCTTTGTAACTGAAGGTGGAGATACCAAGATCATCTCCTCGCTAGATACTGATGGTTCGGCGAACGCGCTCACCGCTTTGTCTGTAAGTGCGCTGCCTACGGGTCTGACAGCTGGTGCGGCTTATACTGCAGCTACATCGGCAACAGAAACCAAAGTATCGGCGATTGATGTAAGCACGGTGCAGGGATCTCAAGAGGCTGTGATGGTGATCGACCAGGCCATTCGAGATATCGATTCGCAACGTGCTGACCTTGGTGCTGTTCAGAACCGATTCGAGAACACTATCGGTAACCTGCAGAACATCGCTGAGAACGTCTCTGCCGCCCGCGGTCGTATCCAGGACACGGACTTCGCCGCGGAAACCGCTAACCTGAGCAAGAACCAGATTCTGCAACAGGCCGGTACCGCGATTCTCGCGCAGGCCAAGCAGCTGCCACAGGCAGTCCTGAGTCTGCTGCAGTAACACGCGGCTCTGATATGGCGTAAGGATGGGGGAGTGCTTGCACTTCCCCATCGATTCATTTCGAGGTGAATCATGGACGTCGCAAAAGCAACCTGGATTGGACCCGCGTTGAACCCGCTCAGTACGGCACCCAGACTCTCCAAGGAGCCTGGGTTTTCGTCGTCTGATCGGCAAGAGGTAGCTGCACCTAGTGATGACCAAGCTGCCCAGCCGACGGCTGTGGGCGAGGCGGTGGAGAAATTGCTTGCACAAATGCAAAGTACCCAACGCGATTTAAGTTTCAGTATTGATGATTCAACAGGCGACCTGGTCGTTCGAGTAGTCGATGGCGAGTCGGGAACGGTAGTTCGGCAAATCCCTTCCGAAGAGATCCTTCGGTTAGCCGAACGGCTTGACGAGATGCGCAGCCTGCTATTCGAGACCAAGGCGTGAGCGGCACGTTTATTGAATGCTATGCGGATCGCACTGTAACGATGGTTTTTTGACGAGGTAAGGCTATGGCAGGCATAACGGGTCTAGGCGGTTCCGGTCTCGATATCGATAGCGTGGTGGCCAGCATGGTTGCGGCGGAGCGTGCGCCGAAGGATGCGCAACTCAGCAGGCTTGAGGCCAAAACCACGACGCGGATTACGGCGATCGGCACGCTGAAAAGTGCCATAAGCGAGTTTCAGACTGCCTTGGGTAAGCTTGGCAAGCCCGATGTTTTTCAGGCCAGAGCTGCAACCTCTTCTAATACTGATCTCGTTGCGGTAACGGCAGGCGTATCCGCTGGTGCCAGCAGCTATAAGGTTGAAGTCAGCCAGCTTGCGGCTGGAAGCAAGGTAGCGCTTCAGGCAATAGTTGATGATCCGAAATCGCCGGTAACCTTGGGTAGCGGGACTCTCACTGTCAGCGTCGGTAATGTTGCGCTGCCTGCTATCACGGTGGCTGAGGGCAACAACACACTGGCGGGGATCCGGGATGCAATTAACAAAGCCGGCGCTGAGAAGGGCCTGAGCGCGACCATAGTGACCGACAGTTCTGGTTCACGTTTGGTGCTCAATAGCTCGACTACAGGTGCAGGCGAGGACATCACGGTCGCTGTCACAGGCGAAAGCGGCGATTTGTCCAAACTCGCATTTGCTGGGGGAACAGCCGCGCCGGGTAACGATGGTTCGGCGGGTGTGATCACGAAAGCCAGCAACGCCGAGCTCACAATCGATGGGCTGAATGTCAGCAGCAAGACCAACAAAGTCGGGACGGCCATCGAAGGTGTGACGTTGGAGTTGAAAGGCCTTACGGAGGCCGACAAGCCGATCACGGTCGGTGTGAGTTTGGATAAGGCTGGAGTGACGAAGCAGATCCAGAGCTTCGTCGATGCATACAACAAGCTTATAGGCGTTGTTAATGCCCAAACCAAGGTTACTCCGGTAGGTGACGGTAAAACCCCGGTAACCGGCGCGCTGGTTGGAGATGCGACTGCTCGCAATTTGCTCAATACCATTCGCAGCGAGTTGGCAAAAGTGGACGGGGCGAATGGAATCCGTGCGCTTAGCGATATCGGTATTACCACCCAGAGAGACGGCACGCTCAAAGTGGATAGCGAAAAGCTGACCAAGGTCATGGACAATAGCTTCGAGGGGCTGTCTGCATTGTTCGCTGGCGAGAGCGGCTTAGCAACTCGTCTTGATAACAGGCTCAAGCCGTACACCGAAACTGGCGGTATTCTTGAGCAGCGCAATAAGGTAATGACCGAAACCATCTCTGGTATTGACAAGCAGAAGGAGGATTTGAACCGTCGTATCACCTCGCTGCAGGAGCGTCTCTACAAGCAATTCAACGCAATGGATCTACTTGTTGGCCAATTAGGCAACACCTCCAACAGCTTGCTCGCGTCGTTGGAGAACTTGCCCTGGGCAGCCAGCAACTCTAAAAAGTAGCGTTTCGTGAAACTGAAAAGCCGCCTTGCCCAGGCGGCTTTCTTCGTTAAAAAGCTCGTCCAGCCATAAAGTTCGCCCGCGCTCGTCCGATACATTGGATATACGAACTGATGTGGCAAGGGGCTCATCCAAATGAATGCTATGGCAGCAATGAAGCAGTATCAGCAGGTCGGCGTTAAGGTTCAGGTCAACGAGGCTGATCCGCACCGTTTGATCCAGATGCTGATGCAGGGTGGCCTGGACCGTATTGCGCAGGCGAAAGGCGCCATGGAACGTGATGCGTTCGCGGAAAAGGGTGTGCTGGTTGGCAAGGCCATCAACATCATTGGTGGTTTGCGCGATGCGCTTGATAAGAGCGTCGGCGGCGAGCTGGCGGAGAATCTGGACCGCCTTTATGAGTACATGACGATGCGTCTGTTCGAGGCGAGCCGGCATAACGATATCGACAAGCTGAACGAAGTGGGCAGGTTGCTGGGCGAAATCAAGCTGGCCTGGGATCAAATCGCACCACGGCCATAATCCGACCTGTCCGACGCACTGTTTACTTTGCGCTACATTTACGCCTTACCCATTCGCTTTCTTCGAGGATGCACATGCAGTCACGCAAACAGGCATTCGCTACGCTGACTGACAAGCTGCGCGGCGCGCTGGAGGCGACCGATTGGGAAGCGGTAACGATATTGGACCTGGAGTGCCGCGCTCTGGTAGCGACACTGCGCGACGAAGATGCTTCCGATGCCGGTCTGCATGAGCAACTCGTACAACTGTCGCGCTTGTATGACTGTCTTCAGCAGTCCGGCAACGCGGAGCGCTCGCGTGTGGCTGGGGAGTTGACACGCTTGAATCAGTCCAGGCAGGTCAATCAAGCCTACAAGGCGCTGGATTGAGCCTCTCTCAGACCGAGAGACTTCCTGCAAAATTTCGATGAAAACGCTCCGCGATATTCCACGGAGGCCATCCACCCTAGGGTACCTAAGGTGGACTCCATGTAACGAGCGTGTGTTTTCCGCGCCTGGTCTTGCCGTTTAGCGGTACTCGCACAGATAAGCCGTATCCGTTGCCACCTTCAGCTGAAACTTGCTGTTGGCTGGCACGGTGAATTGGCTGCCCGCCCCGAAGGTTTGATAGTTTTCGCTGCCAGGGAGCTTTACGTCCAGGCTGCCGGCCACTATATGCATGATTTCCAATTGATTGGTGCCGAACTCGTAATCGCCCGCGGCCATGACGCCGATGGTGGCTGGGCCTGCCGCCATATCAAAGGCAATGGATTTGACTGTGCCGTCGAAGTACTCGTTGACCTTGAACATTCGAAACCTCTTGAAGGTGCGGAAAGGGCGGCCAGTATGCCGAAGCGCTGTGGTGGCGTCATCAGGTCTCGGCGGCCGGCTGAAGGCTGATGACGTTGTGTTCTGCGAGTCGCGCTCATGATCGGAAAATGAAATATACCGCCCCAAGCAAGCACAGCCCGGCCCATAGGTAATCGAGTTTCAGCGGCTGTTGCATGTACAGCACGCTGAACGGAACGAAGATGGCGAGGGTGATCACTTCCTGCATGATCTTCAACTGGCCGATCGACAGTTCGGTGTAGCCGATGCGATTGGCCGGCACCATGATCAGATACTCGAACAGGGCGATCCCCCAACTGATCAGCGCAGCGATCAGCCAGGGTTTGCCGTTGAGTGTCTTCAAATGCCCGTACCAGGCGAAGGTCATGAAGAGGTTCGAAGCGCAGAGCAGGGCAGCGGTCTGAAGCCAGATGGGCATGAAGGATTCTCGGAAGGACGACGACGGATCCTATTTGGCCGCCGCACGGTCCCGCAAGTATCTGTTAAGCGCCTCGTGTCCTGGTACTAGTGTCTTTTATTCAGGCAGCCATTATTATCGCCGCCCCGTTTTTTCATTTCGGGTGATTGGAATGAATTGCCGCCCCGGTTGCGGTGCCTGCTGCATCGCTCCTTCTATCAGCTCACCGGTACCTGGCATGCCGTCCGGTAAGCCAGCTGGAGAACGCTGTTTACATCTCTCCGAATCGAATCGGTGCGAGCTGTTTGGTCTTCCTTCACGGCCTGCGGTATGTGCCGCTTTCCAGGCTGACCCTAGTGTTTGTGGCGATAATCGGGAGGATGCGATTCGGCTGCTTGGCTGGCTGGAACAGGTCACTGCCTGATATATCGGAGCGCTTGAACATTCTGGAAATGGGAAGCCTGTGTATGAGGGCGTTTGTTCGTTGGCTGGCGATGGGGTTGGTCTGTGCTTCGATAGCTCATGCGGAGGGGAAATGGCGCCTGGCTCAGGACAAGGATGGAGTTCAGGTGTATTTGAAGCCGGTCTCGGGCTCTGCCTATAAAGCGTATCGTGGCGTTACGACAATCCAATCCGACCTCGGTACGTTGCGTGCTCTGCAGGAAGATGTGGTCGACGCCTGCGCCTGGATCCATCAGTGCATGAAGCAGGAACTGTTGCATATCAAGGGAGCTAACGCTTGGAGCTATATCCAGTTCAGCTCGCCATGGCCTGTAGCGCCTCGCGACTTAGTGGTGAAGGTTACGAGTAGAGAACTTGAGGGGGGTGCGCTTCGGCGGGAGCTGAATGGCGTTCCAGATTATGTGGCGGAGAATGAAGGCTTCGTCAGAGTCACCAAGGTCGAAGGCTTTTGGCTGTTCGAGCCGATGGGCGAGGGTGGAGTGCGGGTCACCTATCAGATGCACACGGAGCCGGGTGGCAGTGTGCCGTCATGGCTAGCAAACAAGTTTGTCGTCGAGGCGCCGTACAACACACTGCGGGATCTGCGCAAACGAGCAGAATATCGTTAAGGGAGGATCTTGATGTCGTCCGCTGCTACGAAAGCAAGCCGCTGTGCTACGTCGAGCGGAAAATAGGAAGCTATTTGCACCTCCGAACAAGCCGCGCGCGAAAGCAAAGGTATAAAAAGGTATAAAAAGAAACCCCGCCTATTGAGCGGGGTTTCTTTAGCAGCAAGTGCAGCCTGCTATTTTTGTTTCCCAGGCGGCTCAGCGAGGCAGGTCGCGCTGCGGGTGGCCGGTGTAAAGCTGGCGCGGGCGACCTATTTTCTGGCCCATCGCGATCATTTCCTTCCAGTGCGAGATCCAGCCAACGGTACGCGCCAGGGCGAAGATCACGGTAAACATGCTGGTCGGGATGCCGATGGCCTTGAGGATGATGCCTGAATAGAAGTCCACGTTCGGATACAGGTTGCGCTCGGCGAAGTAGGGATCGTTCAGCGCGATCTCTTCCAGCTTCATCGCCAGCTCCAGCTGCGGATCGTTGATGCCCAGCTCACCCAGTACTTCGTCGCAGGTCTGCTTCATGACCTTGGCGCGCGGATCGAAGTTTTTGTATACGCGGTGACCGAAGCCCATCAGCTTGAACGGATCGTTCTTGTCCTTGGCTTTGGCCAGGAACTTCTCGATATTCGACACGTCGCCAATCTCGTCCAGCATGGTGAGAACGGCTTCGTTAGCGCCGCCGTGTGCCGGCCCCCAAAGCGCCGCAATACCTGCAGCAATACAGGCGAATGGGTTGGCGCCAGTGGAGCCTGCCAGGCGAACGGTGGAAGTGGAGGCATTCTGCTCGTGATCTGCATGCAGAATGAAGATGCGATCCATTGCTTTGGCCAGAACCGGGCTGATCGGTTTCACTTCACAAGGTGTGTTGAACATCATGTGAAGGAAGTTCTCCGCGTAGTTCAGGTCATTACGCGGATACATCATCGGCTGGCCCATGGAGTACTTGTAAACCATGGCGGCGAGGGTCGGCATCTTGGCGACCAGGCGTACTGCGGAAATTTCGCGGTGATGCGGGTCGTTGATGTCCAGGGAATCGTGGTAGAAGGCCGAGAGCGCGCCAACAACGCCGCACATGATGGCCATCGGGTGCGCATCGCGACGGAAACCGTTGAGGAAGGACTTGAGCTGCTCGTGAACCATCGTGTGGTTCTTGATAGTGCTGATGAACTTCGCCTTTTCCTCGGCGGTGGGCAGTTCACCATTTAGCAGGAGGTAGCAGGTCTCGAGATAATCCGTCTTGTCGGCCAGTTGTTCGATTGGGTAGCCGCGATGCAGAAGAATGCCTTGGTCACCATCGATATAGGTGATTTTGGACTCGCAAGAGGCGGTGGACATGAAGCCGGGATCGAAGGTAAAGCGACCCGTGGAGGTCAGGCCTCGTACATCGATTACGTCAGGCCCTACGGTGCCGGTTAAAACGGGCAGTTCGATGGCGTCTGCGCCTTCGATGATCAACTGCGCTTTGTTGTCAGCCATGTATGGCCTCCTGTTTTATGCTTGGAATCATCATGGCCCCCCACGCAGGGCCCGCATCACTATAGTGAGATAAATCTCAAAGTCAATTTGCGCGGGCCGCCTGCGGCAGAGGGGTTTTACGGGTGAATTCGCAACACAGAAGAGCCTATTTACGGCATTTATAATTCGACGCGCCATCCGCCTTTAGTGGCACTTCACCACATTGTCATTAGCGACCTAACTGTTTATACTCGGCGACCGACCGGCAGGGGCCTAACAGGCAGTTTCCTGTGGGTTGTCACTCGTGGGTGGCGGGTACCGCTGCGTACTCTTCCCAACAACTTTGCCCTGCGTGTTAGGGGCTCTCAAGTGTGAAAAAAGCCGTGAAAAGCCAACGACCTGTAAACCTAGATCTTAGGACAATAAAACTCCCGATCACTGCTTACACCTCAATCCTTCACCGCATCTCTGGTGTGATTCTTTTTGTGGGTGTGGCCATTCTGCTGCTTGCGCTGGATACCTCGCTTTCTTCTGCCGAAGGCTTCGAAGAGGTGAAGGCGTATCTCGGTAGCCCATTGGCCAAGTTGGTGATTTGGGTGCTGCTATCTGCATTGCTGTATCACCTGGTGGCCGGTGTACGTCATCTGGTCATGGATACCGGGCATGGTGAGACGCTGGAAGGCGGCAAGCTGGGCTCGAAAATCGTTCTGGCCGTTTCGGCGGTGCTGATCGTGCTGGCGGGAGTGTGGATATGGTAACCAACGTCACGAACTTTTCGCGTTCGGGTCTGTATGACTGGATGGCTCAGCGTGTTTCTGCAGTTGTTCTCGCGGCTTATTTTCTGTTCCTGATCGGGTATCTGATCGCGAATCCGGGGCTGGAATATTCCCAGTGGCAGGGGCTCTTCTCGGCCAGTTGGATGCGCATCTTCAGTCTCCTGGCGCTGGTCGCCCTGAGTGTGCATGCATGGGTTGGTATGTGGACTATCTCCACTGACTACCTGACCAACATGGCAATCGGTAAGTGGGCTACCGGTGTGCGTTTCCTCTTCCAGGCCGTGTGTGGCATCGCCATGTTCACGTTCTTCGTCTGGGGTGTGCAGATTCTTTGGGGTATCTGATCCATGGCTAGCATTCGTACTCTTTCTTATGACGCCATCATTATTGGTGGCGGCGGCGCGGGTATGCGCGCTGCGCTGCAGTTGGCCCAGGGTGGCCATAAAACTGCGGTGGTGACCAAGGTTTTCCCGACTCGCTCGCACACCGTATCCGCCCAGGGCGGCATCACCTGTGCCATCGCTTCGGCTGACCCAAACGACGATTGGCGCTGGCACATGTACGATACCGTCAAAGGCTCCGATTACATCGGTGACCAGGACGCTATCGAATACATGTGTTCCGTCGGTCCGGAGGCCGTGTTTGAGCTCGAGCACATGGGCCTGCCGTTTTCCCGTACCGAGCAAGGCCGCATCTATCAGCGTCCGTTCGGTGGTCAGTCCAAGGACTATGGCAAGGGCGGGCAGGCCGCTCGTACCTGTGCGGCTGCTGACCGTACCGGCCATGCGCTGCTGCATACCCTTTACCAGGCCAACCTGAAGGCGGGCACGTCCTTCCTCAACGAATGGTATGGCGTGGATCTGGTGAAGAACCAGGATGGGGCCATCGTTGGCATCATCGCTATCTGCATCGAAAACGGCGAAACGGTCTATATCCGCTCCAAGGCTGTGGTTCTGGCTACCGGTGGTGCGGGCCGCATCTATGCGTCGACCACCAACGCCCTGATCAATACCGGTGACGGTGTCGGCATGGCGCTGCGTGCGGGCGTGCCGGTTCAGGACATCGAGATGTGGCAGTTCCACCCGACCGGTATCGCCGGCGCTGGCGTACTGGTGACCGAAGGTTGCCGCGGCGAGGGTGGCTACCTGATCAACAAGCATGGCGAGCGCTTCATGGAGCGTTACGCGCCGAACGCGAAAGACCTGGCGGGTCGTGACGTGGTCGCGCGTTCCATGGTCAAGGAGATCCTGGCTGGCAATGGCTGTGGTCCGGATGGCGACCACGTGATGCTGAAGCTTGATCACCTGGGCGAGGAAGTGCTGCACAGCCGTCTGCCAGGCATCTGCGAACTGTCGAAGACCTTCGCGCACGTCGATCCGGTCACTGCTCCGGTGCCTGTGGTTCCGACCTGTCACTACATGATGGGTGGTGTCGCCACCAACATTCATGGCCAGGCGATCACCCAGGATGCCAACGGCAACGACAAAATCATCGACGGCCTGTTTGCGGTAGGCGAAGTGGCTTGCGTATCCGTGCATGGCGCCAACCGTCTCGGCGGCAACTCGCTGCTGGATCTGGTCGTGTTCGGTCGTGCGGCCGGTCTGCATCTGGAGAAAGCGCTGAAGGAAGGTATCGAGCTTCGCGGTGCTACCGACACCGATCTGGACGTTGCCCTGAACCGCCTGTCCAGTCTGAACGAGCGGACTACTGGCGAAGATGTCGCTTCGTTGCGCAAAGAACTGCAGAACTGCATGCAGAACTACTTCGGTGTGTTCCGTACTGGCGAATACATGCAGAAGGGTATCGCTCAGCTTGCCGATCTGCGTCAGCGCATCGCTACCGTCAAGATTTCTGACAAGAGCCAGGCCTTCAATACCGCACGTATTGAAGCACTGGAGCTACAGAACTTGCTTGAGGTCGCTGAAGCGACTGCTATCGCAGCAGAAAATCGCAAAGAGTCCCGCGGCGCGCATGCCCGTGAGGATTTCGAAGAGCGTGATGACGAGAACTGGCTGTGCCACACCCTGTACTTCCCAGGTGAAAAGCGTGTAGCCAAGCGGGCCGTGAACTTCTCTCCGAAGACAGTTCCGACTTTCGAACCCAAGGTCCGGACTTACTGAGGTCGCCGATATGTTGCAAGTGAGCGTTTATCGCTACAACCCGGATAAAGATGAAAAGCCGTACATGCAGGACTTCCAGGTCAATACCGATGGTAAGGACCTGATGGTGCTGGACGTGCTTGCCCTCATCAAAGAGCAGGACGAAGGCTTCTCCTATCGTCGCTCCTGCCGTGAAGGGGTTTGCGGCTCCGACGGTATGAACCTGAACGGCAAGAACGGTCTGGCCTGCATCACGCCATTGTCGTCCGTCGTCAAAGGCAACAAGCTTGTGGTTCGTCCGTTGCCTGGTTTGCCCGTTATTCGTGACTTGGCGGTTGATATGGGCATCTTCTATAAGCAGTACGAGAAGGTTCGTCCTTATCTGATGAACGATACGCCGGCTCCGGCTATCGAACGTCTGCAGAGCCCGGAAGATCGGGAGAAGCTTGACGGTCTGTACGAGTGCATTCTGTGTGCTTGCTGTTCGACCAGCTGCCCGTCCTTCTGGTGGAATCCGGACAAGTTCCTTGGCCCCGCTGCGTTGCTTCAGGCCTACCGCTTTCTGGCCGATAGTCGCGACACAGAGACCGAGAGCCGGCTTTCTGCATTGGACGATCCGTTCAGCGTGTTCCGCTGCCGCGGCATCATGAACTGCGTGAGTGTCTGCCCGAAAGGGTTGAACCCAACCAAAGCGATTGGTCATGTGCGCAACATGCTGCTGCAGAGCGCAACCTGATGTGCTCTAGGCGCCTGTGGTTATCCGTAGTTACAGGCTCTTAATGCTTCACCGCGACACCTACGGCGCCAGAGTTTGAACTCGGCGCCGTAGTCTTAGTAGGAATCCCAGCTTACAAGGCCGGGGTTTCGCTCTGAAAATTTGATGACCAGCAGGAGCATCCGGGGTGGTTCTCGGAAACTATCTGCGCGGTCCGTAGTGGCTTTACCCGGGTCGCTGCTTCAGAACTTGGGAAGTCATGCTGCGGTCTCCACGCTGGTGGTGTCTCCTTATCGAAGGTGACCAGACATGCAAGAAAGCGTAATGCAGCGCATGTGGGACAGTGCCCACCTATCCGGTGGTAACGCTGCCTATGTGGAAGAGCTTTATGAGCTCTACCTGCACGATCCCAACGCTGTGCCCGAAGAGTGGCGCACCTACTTCCAGAAGCTGCCTGTCAATGGCGGCGCTGCAGCCGATGTTTCGCATTCGACAATCCGCGATCACTTCGTCCTGCTGGCCAAGAACCAGCGCCGCGCCCAGCCGGTTTCTGCGGGTAGCGTCAGTAGCGAGCATGAGAAGAAGCAGGTTGAAGTCCTGCGTCTGATCCAAGCGTACCGGATGCGTGGCCACCAGGCTGCTCAGCTCGATCCGCTGGGCTTGCAGCAGCGCCCGGTTCCGGCTGATCTGGCCATTAACAACTATGGCTTGACCGATGCAGACCTGGATACGGTTTTCCGTACCGGTGATCTTGCCATGGGCAAAGATCAGGCTACCTTGCGTGAAATTCACCAGGCGCTGCAAGAGACTTATTGCCGCACCATTGGCGCAGAATTCACCCATATCGTCGATTCGGATCAGCGCAACTGGTTCATCCAGCGCCTGGAAAGCGTCCGTGGTCGGCCGACATTCTCACCGGAAATCAAGAGTCATCTGCTCGAGCGTCTGACCGCTGCCGAGGGTCTCGAGAAATATCTGGGCACCAAGTATCCGGGTACCAAGCGCTTCGGTCTGGAGGGGGGTGAGAGTCTGATTCCCCTGTTGGATGAGATCATCCAACGGTCCGGCTCGTACGGCACGAAAGAAATCGTGATCGGCATGGCCCACCGCGGTCGCCTCAATGTCCTGGTGAACACGTTCGGCAAGAACCCGCGCGACCTTTTCGACGAGTTCGAAGGCAAGAAGGTAGAAGGGCTTAGCTCCGGCGACGTCAAATATCATCAGGGCTTCTCCTCGAACGTCATGACCCCCGGTGGTGAAATACATCTGGCGATGGCATTCAACCCGTCCCATCTGGAAATCGTTTCGCCAGTGGTCGAGGGCTCCGTTCGCGCGCGTCAGGACCGTCGTTCCGATTCGGCCGGTGACAAAGTGCTTCCGGTAACCATCCACGGCGACGCCGCCGTCGCGGGTCAGGGCGTGGTCATGGAAACCTTTCAGATGTCCCAGACCCGAGCCTATCGGACTGGCGGCACTATCCGGATCGTGATCAACAACCAGGTCGGCTTCACGACAAACAAGCAGGAAGATGCGCGCTCCACCGAGTACGCGACCGACGTTGCGAAGATGATCCAGGCACCGATCTTCCACGTTAACGCAGACGATCCCGAGGCGGTGCTGTTCGTCACGCAGCTGGCGGTCGACTACCGCATGCAGTTCAAGCGCGACATCGTCATCGATCTGATCTGCTACCGTCGCCGCGGCCACAACGAGGCCGATGAGCCGAGTGGTACTCAGCCGCTTATGTATCAAAAGATCGCCAAGCAGCGCACCACTCGTGAGCTGTATGCCGACTCGCTGACCCAGTCGAAAGTGCTGGAAGAAGCGCAGGTTCAGGAGAAGGTCGACGAGTATCGTACTGCGCTGGACAACGGCCTGCATGTGGTTAAGAGCTTGGTCAAAGAGCCCAACAAGGAGCTGTTTGTCGATTGGCGCCCGTATCTGGGACACACCTGGACCGCTCGTCACGATACGCGCTTCGATCTGAAAGCCTTGCAGGAACTGTCCAACAAGATGCTGGCCATTCCGGAAGGTTTCGTGGTTCAGCGTCAGGTTTCGAAGATTCTTGAAGATCGTCAGAGGATGGGTGCCGGTGCGTTGGCCATCAACTGGGGCTATGCCGAGACGCTGGCTTACGCGACGCTGTTGTTCGAAGGCCACCCGGTGCGTATCAGTGGTCAGGACGTCGGTCGCGGAACCTTTTCGCACCGCCATGCCGCGCTGCACAACCAGAAAGACGGTAGCACCTACATTCCGTTGCAGCATCTGTACGAAGGGCAGCCACGGTTCGATCTATACGACTCCTTCCTCTCGGAAGAAGCCGTGCTGGCATTCGAATACGGTTATGCGACCACCATGCCCAACGCGCTGGTGGTCTGGGAAGCCCAGTTCGGTGACTTCGCCAATGGGGCGCAGGTCGTCATCGACCAGTTCATCACCAGTGGCGAGCATAAGTGGGGCCGTCTTTGTGGTCTGACCATGCTGCTGCCGCACGGCTATGAAGGGCAGGGACCGGAGCATTCATCCGCCCGCCTGGAGCGCTATCTGCAGTTGTGCGCCGAGCACAATATCCAGGTGTGCGTGCCGACCACGCCGGCGCAGGTCTACCATATGCTGCGTCGTCAGGCGATCCGCCCGCTGCGCAAGCCGCTGGTGGCCCTGACTCCGAAGTCATTGCTGCGTCACAAGCTAGCGACCTCGACGCTGGAAGAGCTGACTCAGGGCTCGTTCCTGACCGTGATTCCGGAAATCGATCAGATCGAGCCGAGCAAGGTCGAACGCCTGATCATGTGCAGCGGCAAGGTCTATTACGATCTGCTGGATAAGCGCCGCAACGAAGGCCGGGAAGATATCGCGATCATCCGCCTAGAACAGCTCTACCCGTTCCCGGAAGATGATCTGGCCGAGGTGCTCGCGCCGTATCAGAACCTCAAGAGCATCGTTTGGTGTCAGGAAGAGCCGATGAACCAAGGCGCTTGGTATTGCAGTCAGCACCATATGCGTCGTGTTGCCGTCGCGCACAAGAGGGAGTTGTTCCTGCAGTACGCAGGTCGTGAAGCCTCTGCTGCGCCTGCGGTCGGCTATGCCTCCATGCACGCCGAGCAGCAGGAGAAACTGCTGCAGGACGCGTTCACCGTTTAAATCATTCTTGCAAGAGGCCGCGATCGCGCGGCCTCGATGTAGAAATCGAATCAAATAGGACCCAGCTAATGGCTATCGAGATCAAAGCCCCCCAATTTCCGGAATCGGTTGCTGACGGCACCGTTGCCACCTGGCACAAGCAGCCGGGCGACGCGGTCAAGCGCGACGAGCTGATCGTCGACATCGAGACCGATAAGGTCGTGATGGAAGTATTGGCCGAAGCGGACGGCGTGCTGACCGAAATCGTCAAGAATGAAGGCGACACCGTGCTCAGTGGCGAGCTGCTCGGCAAGTTGGAAGCCGGTGGTGCTGCCAGTGCTTCCGCGCCTGCCGCGGCCCCGGCAGAAGCTGCTGCGCCCGCTGCTGCTGCGCCGGCACCTGCTGCCGGCGGTGAAGATGCCATTCTCGCTCCGGCGGCGCGCAAGCTCGCCGAAGAGAACGGTATCGACCCCAACAGCGTCAAGGGCACCGGTAAGGACGGCCGCGTCACCAAGGAAGATCTGGTCGCCGCCATCGAGGCCAAGAAATCCGCTCCGGCCGCCGCCAAGCCTGCTGCCAGCGCCGCTGCTGCGCCTGTTGCTGCTGCCGGCGATCGTACCGAGAAGCGCGTGCCGATGACCCGTCTGCGCGCCAAGGTCGCTGAACGTCTGGTCGAAGCACAGTCGAACATGGCGATGCTGACCACTTTCAACGAAGTCGACATGACCGAAGTCATGGCCCTGCGCTCGAAGTACAAGGACCTGTTCGAAAAGACCCACAATGGTGTGCGCCTGGGCTTCATGTCCTTCTTCGTCAAGGCATCTGTCGAAGCGCTGAAGCGCTTCCCGGCAGTCAATGCCTCGATCGACGGCACCGATATCGTCTATCACGGTTACCAAGATATCGGCGTTGCCGTGTCCAGCGACCGTGGTCTGGTCGTACCGGTCCTGCGCAATGCCGAGCTGATGAGTCTGGCCGAAGTCGAAAGCGGCATCGCTACCTTCGGCAAGAAGGCTCGTGACGGCAAACTGTCGATCGAGGAAATGACTGGCGGCACCTTCACCATCACCAATGGCGGTACCTTCGGCTCGATGATGTCGACCCCGATCGTCAACCCGCCGCAAGCTGCCATCCTCGGCATGCACAACATTTTGCAACGTCCGATGGCCGTCAACGGTCAGGTTGTCATCCGGCCGATGATGTATCTGGCGCTGTCCTATGATCACCGTCTGATCGATGGCAAGGAGGCGGTCAGCTTCCTCGTGACCATCAAGAACCTGCTGGAAGATCCTGCCCGTCTGCTGCTGGATATCTAACAAGCGTCACGGGCTGCAGCCGACAGGCTAGGCGTAAGCCGGGCTTGTTGATTGCGGCCTTTGACTTTTGCTGCACGTACTCAAGAGGATTTGCAATGAGCCAGAAATTCGACGTCGTCGTCATCGGTGCCGGCCCCGGCGGTTATGTAGCAGCCATTCGCGCAGCCCAATTGGGTTTGAAGACCGCGTGCATCGAGAAGTACCAGGGCAAGGAAGGCAAGACCGCGCTTGGCGGCACTTGCCTGAACGTCGGTTGCATTCCGTCCAAGGCGCTGCTGGACAGCTCCTACAAGTTTCACGAGGCGCACGAGAGCTTCAAGGTGCATGGCATCAGCACCGGCGAAGTGGCCATGGACGTTCCGACGATGGTTGCTCGCAAGGACCAGATCGTCAAAAACCTCACTGGCGGCGTTGCAGGCCTGATGAAGGCTAACGGTGTGACCGTTTTCGAAGGTCACGGCAAGCTGCTCAGCGGCAAGCAAGTCGAAGTCACCGGCCTCGACGGTAACACTCAGGTGCTGGGCGCCGAAAACGTGATTCTCGCGTCAGGCTCCAAACCGGTGGATATTCCGCCTGCGCCGGTCGACCAGAAGATCATCGTCGACTCCACCGGTGCGCTGGATTTCCAGAGCGTCCCGGCCAAGCTCGGTGTGATCGGCGCTGGTGTGATTGGTCTGGAGCTGGGTTCGGTATGGGCGCGCCTGGGCGCCGAAGTCACTGTGCTGGAAGCGATGGACAAGTTCCTGCCGGCCGCTGACGAGCAGATCTCCAAGGAGGCGTTCAAGGTGCTCAGCAAGCAGGGTCTGAAGATCCTGCTGGGCGCGCGCGTGACCGGTTCCGAAGTCAAGGGCGACCAGGTCACCGTCAACTTCACCAACGCCGAAGGCGAGCAGCAGCAAACCTTCGACAAGCTGATCGTGGCGGTTGGCCGTCGTCCGGTGACCACCGACCTGTTGGCGGCCGACGCCGGCGTCGACATGGACGAGCGTGGCTTCATCTTCGTCGACGACTATTGTGCTACCAGCGTCCCAGGTGTTTACGCCATCGGTGACGTGGTACGGGGTGCCATGCTCGCCCACAAGGCCTCGGAAGAGGGCGTGATGGTGGCTGAGCGCATCGCTGGCCACAAATCGCAAATGAACTACGACCTGGTTCCGTCGGTCATCTATACCCATCCGGAAATCGCATGGGTTGGCAAGACCGAGCAGGCGCTGAAAGGCGAGGGCGTTGAAATCAACGTCGGTACTTTCCCGTTTGCCGCTAGCGGCCGCGCTATGGCTGCCAACGACACCGCCGGGCTGGTCAAGGTGATCGCCGATGCCAAGACCGACCGAGTGTTGGGCGTTCATGTGATGGGGCCGGCTGCAGCTGAACTGGTTCAGCAGGGCGCAATTGGCATGGAGTTCGGTACCAGTGCCGAAGACCTCGGCATGATGGTCTTCTCGCATCCGACCATGTCCGAAGCGCTGCATGAAGCAGCACTGGCAGTGAATGGCCACGCCATTCACATTGCCAACCGCAAGAAGCGCTGATAGCGCTGCGGTAGAAGACGGTTCGCGTCGGTTCAACTGGGGCCCTCGCGAGCCGTCGATACCTTCAACGCAAGGTATGACAGGTCTCTGAAAGGTGTTTTGCGATAGTTTTCAGCGACTTGAGGCGACGCGGCATACATGCAACGTCTGATGCACATCAAACCGAACGGTAGCTAAGATGAATCTTCACGAATATCAAGGTAAGCAACTGTTTGCCGAATACGGATTGCCGGTTTCCAAAGGCTATGCGGTCGATAGCCCCAAGGAAGCGGCTGAGGCTTGCGACCACATTGGTGGCACCGAATGGGTGGTCAAAGCTCAGGTGCATGCTGGCGGTCGCGGTAAAGCAGGTGGTGTCAAACTGGTTCGTAGCAAGGACGAAGCACGTGCATTCGCCGAGCAATGGCTGGACAAGCGCTTGGTGACTTACCAGACCGACGCCAACGGCCAGCCGGTCAGCAAGATTCTGGTCGAAGCTTGCACAGACATCGACAAGGAGCTCTATTTGGGCGCCGTAGTCGATCGCGCCACCCGCCGAGTCGTGTTCATGGCGTCCACCGAAGGTGGCGTGGACATTGAAAAGGTCGCTCACGACACACCTGAAAAAATTCTCAAGGCCACGATCGATCCGCTGGTTGGCGCTCAGCCATTCCAGGGCCGTGAGCTGGCGTTCAAATTGGGCCTGAAAGGCGACCAGGTTAAGCAGTTCACCCATATCTTCGTGAACTTGGGCAAGCTTTTCGTCGATTACGACCTGGCACTGCTCGAAGTCAATCCGCTGGTGATCAAGAAAGACGGCAATCTGCACTGCCTGGATGCCAAGCTGAACATCGACAGCAACGCTATCTATCGTCAGCCCAAGCTGCGCGGCATGCAGGATCCTTCTCAGGACGACCCGCGCGAAGCGCACGCAGCCAAGTGGGAACTGAACTACGTGGCGCTCGATGGCAACATCGGCTGCATGGTCAATGGTGCCGGCCTGGCCATGGGTACCATGGACATCGTCAACCTGCATGGCGGCAAACCCGCCAACTTCCTCGACGTCGGCGGTGGTGCGACCGAGGAGCGTGTGACCGAAGCCTTCAAAATCATCCTTTCCGATGAAAACGTTGCTGCCGTTCTGGTCAACATCTTCGGTGGCATCGTGCGTTGCGACATGATTGCCGAAGGCATCATCGGTGCGGTCAAGGAAGTCGGCGTGAAGGTCCCGGTCGTGGTTCGCCTGGAAGGCAACAATGCCGAACTCGGCGCCAAGAAGCTGAGTGAAAGTGGTCTGAACATCATCGGTGCGACCAGCCTGACCGATGCGGCCATTCAAGTCGTCAAAGCCGCGGAGGGCAAGTAATGAGCGTCCTGATCAATAAAGACACCAAGGTCATCTGCCAGGGCTTTACCGGCTCGCAGGGTACCTTCCACTCCGAACAGGCGATCGAGTACGGCACCAAGATGGTTGGCGGCGTGACGCCGGGCAAGGGCGGCACCATGCACCTCGGCCTGCCGGTGTTCAACACCGTCAAGGAAGCCGTAGAAGCGACCGGCGCTGATGCATCGGTCATCTACGTCCCTGCGCCGTTCTGCAAGGATTCGATCCTTGAAGCCGCGTTCGGTGGCATCAAACTGATCGTTTGCATCACCGAGGGTATTCCGACCCTCGACATGCTTGAAGTGAAGATCAAGTGCGACGAGCTGGGTGTGCGTCTGATCGGGCCGAACTGCCCGGGCGTGATCACACCCGGCGAATGCAAGATCGGTATCCAGCCTGGCCACATTCACTTGCCAGGCAAGGTCGGTATCGTATCGCGTTCCGGTACGCTGACTTATGAAGCGGTCAAGCAGACCACTGACGCCGGCTTCGGTCAGTCCACCTGCGTCGGTATCGGCGGCGACCCGATCCCCGGTTCGACCTTCATCGACATCCTCAAGCTGTTCCAGGAAGACCCGCAGACCGAAGCGATCGTGATGATCGGTGAGATCGGTGGCTCTGCCGAAGAAGAGGCCGCGGCTTACATCAAGGCCAACGTGACCAAGCCGGTGGTTTCCTACATCGCCGGTGTGACCGCGCCTGCTGGCAAGCGCATGGGCCATGCCGGTGCGATCATCTCCGGTGGTAAGGGCACCGCAGACGAGAAGTTCGCCGCGCTGCAGGATGCCGGTGTGAAGACCGTGCGCTCGCTTGCCGATATCGGCAAGGCGCTTGCGGAGCTGACCGGGTGGGAAGTCAAGCAGGGCTGATCTTTGACCTGCGACACCAGATGCCAGTCAGCCTGCCTGACTGGCATTTTTGTTTCTGGCGAGGGCAGCTCGTCTGGCACTCGTCAATGTGGCGTCTACAAGATGAGCCCTAACGCCATCATGCCAGAACGGCCTGGCTCCTCGCTCTGAGCGAGGAATTCCAGTAAGGTGCGTGCTTTTTTTCTCGGGCGGCTCGACATGGATAGTGTCCGACTTCGGGGAAACACACCCGGTGCGTTCGCCGTACCAGACCCTCCTGCAGTGGTGACTAACCGATGACTCGTTTGAAAGGCTTGGATCTGCTGGCTCTCGGATTCATGACGTTCGCGCTATTTCTGGGTGCGGGCAATATTATTTTTCCACCCAGCGCCGGGCTTGCCGCGGGGCAAGCAATCTGGCCCGCGGCGGCAGGCTTTCTGATGACCGGCGTTGGGTTGCCGCTGCTCACGGTGGTGGCGCTGGCCCGCGTGGGTGGCGGGATGGACAGGTTAACCGCGCCCCTCGGCCGAGGTGCTGGAACGCTACTGGCCATGGCGGTTTATCTTGCCATCGGGCCGCTATTTGCGACACCGCGCACTGCGGTGGTCTCGTTCGAAATGGGCGTGGCACCCTTCACGGGAAACTCGGCCATTCCACTGCTTGCTTACACAGCGGCGTTCTTTGCTGCGACGCTGTTTCTCGTGCTAAATCCTGGTCAATTGGTCGACCGGGTGGGCAAATTCATCACACCGGTGCTTCTCGCGGCCTTGTTGGTGCTAGGCGGGGCAGCGCTTTTTGCGCCCGCTGGGGGGATTGGTGCAACCGCCGAAAGCTACCGCAACGGCCCTTTGCTCAAAGGGTTTCTCGAAGGCTATCTGACGATGGATACGCTGGGTGCTTTGGTGTTCGGTATTGTCATTGCCACCGCCATTCGTGATCGTGGGGTGTCGGAGCCGGCACTGGTAACGCGTTATTCGATGATTGCCGGGAGCATTGCGGCCATTGGGCTTTCGCTCGTCTATCTGGCGCTGTTCTATCTCGGGGCTACCAGCCAGGGGATCGCCGGCGATGCTCAGAACGGTGTGCAGATTTTGACGACTTACGTACAGCATACGTTCGGTACTACCGGCAGTCTGTTGCTGGCGGTGGTGATAGCGCTGGCCTGTCTGACCACTGCGGTCGGGCTGACTGCGGCCTGTGGCGAGTTCTTCAGTGGCCTTCTGCCGGTCAGCTACCGCGCGGTGGTGATCGTGTTCACCTTGTTCAGCCTGATGGTAGCGAATCAAGGGCTTACCCAATTGATCGGTGTTTCGGTGCCGGTGCTGGTCGGGTTATATCCGCTGGCGATCATGTTGGTTGCACTGAGTCTGCTCGATCGCTGCTGGGTCTCGCCAAGTCGAGTGTTCGTTCCGGTGATGGCTGTGACGCTTGTATTTGGCGTAGCGGATGGTCTCTTGGCTGCGGGTTTTACGGATTGGGTACCGGGGCTCTTCACGACCTTGCCGCTGGCTGCCCAAAGCATGGGCTGGTTAGTGCCGGTACTGGTCACTCTGGTCATTGCAGTGATCATCGACCGGTTGCTCGGCCCCGCTCGAGCTCGTAATGAATCGAGCGCGTCGAAAGCTGCGAGCCGTTCGAAGGACTAAGCTCAGCGTTGACCCGCTATAATCAGATGCGAGTTTTCAGGGGACCGTTATGTCGATTCCGAATCATCTTCTACCGCACCTGATAGCTGTCGTCTGGTTTGTCCTGTGTTGGGTTGGGTATACCCGGTACGCCAGTTGGCGCGCCAGGGACACTGCTTGCCTGGCCAGCGTACTGCATCTGTACCGGCAAGACTGGATGCGGCGCATGCTGTTGCGTGACAACCGGATCGCTGACGCCAACGTAATCGGCAATCTAGAGCGCAATGCCGGCTTTTTCGCTTCCAGCACCTTGATTATCCTGGCTGGCATTCTTACGGCGCTGGGCGCCTCTGAGCGAGCGGTCTCGCTGCTCGCCGATTTGCCATTCGCGCAGCCCGTGAGTCGAGGCCTTTCAGAGATCAAACTGCTCGCCCTGGCCGTGGTATTCGTTTACGCGTTCTTCACCTTCAGCTGGTGCATGCGGCAATACAATTTTGCTGCGGTGCTGGTCGCCTCTGCACCTATGGCAGGTGAGCGCAACGTCAGCGACCTGGAGCGGAAGTCATTCGCCGAGCGCGCTGCACGGGTGGTCTCGATGGCCGCGAACCAATTCAACTTCGGGCTGCGTGCTTACTATTTCGGCATGGCTACACTGGCCTGGTTTATTCACCCCTGGTTCTTCATGGGCGTGACGGCGGGCGTGGTGGTCATTTTATATCGCCGCGAATTTCATTCCGACGTACTCGAAGTGATGGTGTTTACGCCAACCTTGCCTATCGAAACTCCCAAGGAATAGGGCCGCGTCCGCGAGCAGGTTAATGTGCTCGGCTTGTTTCACATTCGAGAATTCGCATGAGCGATAGTCAGATACTGGAGCGCACCCAGCGCTTCCTTTCCTTGTTACGTCATTGTCAGGTCCTCGGCATGAGCGTCGAGCACGCCGATGCCAAGGGGCTCACACTGCGCCTCCCCTATAGCGAGAAGATCGTCAGCAATCCCGAAAGCGGGCTCGTTCATGGTGGTGCAATCACCACACTCATGGACACGACCTGCGGTATCTCGACGGCCTGCGCCTTGCCCGAAATGGAGATCTGCCCGACGCTGGATCTGCGTATCGATTACATGCACCCGGCGGAGCCGAATCATGACGTGTTTGGTTTTGCTGAATGCTACCGCGTCACGCCGACAGTGATTTTCACCCGTGGCGTGGCGTATCAGCGTGATATCAACGAACCGATCGCGCATGTAGTGGGCACTTTCATGCGCATGGGCAAAAGCACGCTGGTATCAGCATCGCAGGTGCGTCGATGAGCAGTCTGGACCTTGATGCGCTGGTTCGCGAGGCCCATACCAGCAACAACTACGATGCGCTCCTGCAGATGGTGCCGTATGCCAGGCTGATCGGCATCGAGTGTTTACGGCTCGGTGACGAGATGGTGTTCCGGCTGCCCAAGAACCAGGACAACATCGGTAATCCCACGCTGCCTGCGATCCACGGTGGGGTGATCGCCGGCTTCATGGAGCACGCGGCGATGCTCCATTTATTGATGTTCATGGGCGCGCCACATTTGCCCAAAATCATCGACTTCTCGATAGATTATCTTCGGGCGGGTCACTATCGTGACACCTTTGCCGCCTGCCAGGTCTGGCGCCAGGGGCGCCGTGTAGCAAACGTCGCGGTTACGGCCTGGCAAACGAATCAGGCCGAGCCCATCGCCACTGCCCGTTGCCACTTCAAAGTCAACGAGCCCTGATCGTCCGGCGGCTACCACTCCTCAATGTAGTTGCTTCAAGGGTGTTGAATGGATGCGTTGCTGATACTGGGCGGGCTGCTGCTGATAGGGGCGGGCCTCGTCTGGTTGATCGTTCTGGCTTTCAGTAAGGGCTTGTTGTGGGGCGTCGGAAGCCTGCTTCCTCCCGTTACCTTGCTCTTCGTCGTTCGACACTGGAGTGTCGCCCGAAAGGCCATTGGCTTGTCAGGGTTGGGGTTCATCCCTTTGATTGTCGGATTCACGATGCTTGCCAGCCAACAGCCGGAGCGGCTGGCGGCGATCGCCAGCTTGCAGTGGCTCGAGCCGGACGAGCAGATGCAGAGCCGCCATCTGGCTATAGGGCTACGGGGGGAGCTCGATGGACGCCCATTCAGCCCACGGGTCGGCAGTTTCATGAATGGCGTGTTGACACTACGTGAAGGGGACGATCTGTTCGCCAGGCAAGAAGTCCGCATTCGCCTCGGCACGACCCCTCCCGGTGCATTACGGGTCGACGTGCTGCCCCAGGATGTCAGCCCGGTACCGGAGGTGGAAATCAACTGGATGCGCCCCGAGCAGGAACTGCCCGAAGCACGCAGAGTCAGTAGCGGCTATACCCTGCATCTGGATCTGCAACCGGTTCCGCCGAACAAGTTGGCTGGCGACTTTCATCTGGTCCTGCCAGCGCACTACCACACCAGCCTCAGCGGCCATGTCGAGCTATTCACCGACGACTTACGTTATCGCTCAGGTCAAGTAGATCTGACGCACGACTCGGCGGATACGCTCATTCATCTGGCCAGGGACCATTTGCAGCGACGCTTCGAGACGCGAGCGGTAACCATCGAATCGCTGGCTCCGGTGAATTTTCCCGCTTTTGCCATGAAACTCAGGGTGCAGGCGAAGGTAAAGGGTACGCCAGGCCAATTCGAGATGGATGTTCACAAGGGCGACCAAGGCTGGGCGGTAGACGACGACAGCTACCCACCTTTGCCTGAGGCGATCGAAACGCCAGCCAAGGTAATCGCCGTCCAGCCGGAATCTCTCCCAGACAGTGCGCCATCACCTCGTGTCGATCGTCGACAGCGGTTTTCCCTGGCGCTGTTGCTGCGCAATCCGGCGCGCTATGAACATTTGCTGGTGCGGGCGCATACGGAGCGTGGCGGGGTGGCGGAAGGGCGTTTCGTCGGCATTGATCGTGACGGTAACGTGGCCATCCGGCGCATGCTCAAGGGGCCGGGAGAGGCCACTTACAATCTCGCCCCGAGCGATATCGTTTTGCTCGAGCTGCTCGAACCATAGCGTCGAGCAGCTCGAACGGCCGGCTCGACGGAGTGCAGTGCTGGTAAGCCGGCGCACTTGAATTCCTGCATCAAGCCCCCATCTGCTTGACATCACCGCAGTCGCGGTCCGTGCCATTGACGATGTGGAGTTTGCAAGACGATGAGTGTGGAGACTCAAAACAAAGAAACCCTGGGCTTCCAGACCGAGGTGAAGCAACTGCTTCATCTGATGATCCATTCCTTGTACTCGAACAAGGAAATCTTTCTTCGTGAATTGATTTCCAACGCCTCGGATGCGGCTGACAAACTACGCTTCGAGGCATTGGCGAAGCCCGAACTGCTCGAGGGCGGTGCCGAGCTGAAGATCCGTGTCAGCTTCGACAAGGACGCCAAGACCGTCACCCTCGACGATAACGGCATCGGCATGAACCGTGAGGATGTCATCACCCACCTCGGTACTATTGCCAAATCCGGTACCGCCGAGTTCATGAAGCACCTCACGGGTGACCAGAAAAAAGACTCGCACCTGATCGGTCAATTCGGTGTGGGGTTCTATTCCGCATTCATCGTCGCCGACCAGGTCGAGGTATTCAGCCGTCGCGCGGGCACGCCTGCCGCTGAGGGCGTGTACTGGGCGTCTAAAGGCGAGGGTGAGTTCGAAGTCGCCACTATCGACAAACCGGAGCGCGGCACCCGCATCGTGCTGCACTTGAAGTCGGGCGAAGAAGAATTTGCCGATGGCTGGCGTCTGCGCAACATCATCAAGAAGTACTCCGACCATATCGCCCTGCCGATCGAGCTGCCAAAAGAGTTTCATGGCGAAGAGAAAGACAAGCCGGCGGAGCCTGAATGGGAGACCGTCAACCGCGCCAGCGCGCTCTGGACGCGTCCTCGTACCGAGATCAAGGACGAGGAGTATCAGGAGTTCTACAAGCACGTCGGCCATGATTTCGAGAATCCGCTGGCCTGGAGCCACAACAAGGTCGAGGGCAAGCTCGAATACACCTCATTGCTCTATGTACCAGGCCGCGCGCCGTTCGATCTGTACCAGCGCGAAGCACCCAAGGGCCTCAAACTTTACGTGCAGCGCGTTTTCATCATGGATCAGGCGGACGAATTCCTGCCGCTGTATCTGCGCTTCATCAAGGGCGTGATCGACTCAAATGATCTGTCGTTGAACGTTTCGCGCGAGATCCTGCAGAAAGACCCGATCATCGACTCGATGAAGTCGGCTCTTACCAAACGTGTTCTGGACATGCTGGACAAGTTGGCCAAAGACAAGCCTGAGGACTACAAAAACTTCTGGAAGCAGTTCGGCCAGGTGCTCAAGGAAGGCCCGGCAGAAGATTTCGCCAACAAGGACAAAATCGCCGGTCTCCTGCGCTTCGCCTCCACCCATGACGCCTCGGGCGAGCAGAGCGTATCGCTGGTCGACTACCTCGGACGTGTCAAGGAAGGTCAGGACAAGATCTACTACCTCACGGGCGAATCCTATGCTCAGGTCAAGAACAGTCCGCACCTGGAAGTCTTCCGTAAGAAGGGTATCGAGGTGCTGCTGCTGACCGATCGCATCGACGAATGGTTGATGAGCTATCTCACCGAGTTCGACGGCAAACAGTTCGTGGATGTCGCACGTGGGGATCTGGATCTCGGCAAGCTGGACACCGAAGAGGACAAAAAGGCCCAGGAGGAAATCGCCAAGACCAAGGAAGGCTTGGTCGAGCGTCTCAAGACCTCGCTCGGCGACGTCGTGGCCGAGGTGCGGGTATCGCACCGGCTGACCGACTCACCGGCGATCCTCGCTATCGGTGAACAGGACTTGGGCTTGCAGATGCGCCAGATTCTCGAGGCGAGCGGGCAGAAGGTGCCTGAGTCCAAACCGATCTTCGAGATCAACCCGCAACACCCACTGATCGAGAAGCTGGACGCTGAGCCGGATGAGGACCGCTTCACCGACCTGTCGCACATTCTCTTCGATCAGGCTGCGCTGGCCGCTGGCGATAGCCTCAAAGATCCAGCTGCCTACGTACAGCGTCTGAACAAACTGCTTGTTGAGCTTTCTGCGTAACTTGCAGCCGCTCGCAAAAGGGCCCGTCAATGACGGGCCCTTTTGCGTTTAGCCCGACGTTCTCACCGTGAGTTTGGGCCAGCCGGTAGCGCCGATACGCTCTCGATACGACTGGCAAGAGGCGATTGGCAAAACAGGTTCAGTCACCAATACACAGGCGAAACGACAGCGACTACTGAACCGCCATGCGGCGGGGCGGTCTATCCGCTTGGCTGTCAGGAGGTCATTGGTTGTTCACCTTACGAAACTGTTTTGTCGCGTTGTGCCTGGTTGCTTCAAGTGCACCGGCGTATGCGCGCGACTATCACTACAGCGATGCGCATCTGCATTTCGTTGATTTCTTTCAAGAAAGCGATGGCATGGCCAACTTGCTCAAGGCCATGGACGCCGGTGATATCGATCATGTAATGATCAGCGGTATTCCGGTTGCCAAGAAATGGCATGAGAACGAGCCCAAGCGACCTCGCTACTATGCCGGTGACGACGCGCCGGTTTATTGGTACAGCGCAACCGATGTGGTGGTTGCTGCGGCATTGAAGGAGCTGAACGAAGAGCAACGTCGCCGATTCCATCCGTTCCTGTCTGGCTTCAATCCCAACGACAAGAATGCCGATGCGCACATCCGGCGAATGCTCGATCTTGATCCGGGTCTCTGGCAGGGGCTGGGAGAGGTATTCACTCGTCACGACGACGTGACCGCCTTGACCGAAGGCGATACGCCTCGCGCCAACAACGAGGCGCTGACCCGGGTTTATCACCTGGCAGCCGAGTTCGATCTACCGGTGATGCTGCATTCCAACATCACCTCCAAGCGCGAGCGCAATCCTCTCTATTTGGCAGAGCTGGAAGAGCCACTGCGCAATCACCCTCATACCCGCTTCATCTGGGCACATGCCGGCACCAGCATGGAGCTGCACCGACATCAGGAAAAGCTCGAGTTCTTGCTTCCGACGGTCAGCCGTCTGCTAGATGATTATCCCAATCTATACATCGATCTGTCCTGGACGATGCTCAGGCCCTATCTCATGGACGAGGCTGGCGTGCCGGACAAGGATTGGTTGGCACTGATCGAGCGCCATCCCACGCGCTTCATGATCGGTACTGACGTGGTTGGACGGTTCGATGGCTTGGCCGAAAACATCCATGCGTTCGATCCGTTCCTTGATGCCTTGCCTGAGCCTGTTGCTCATCAGGTCGCACGCGAAAACTTTTTGGCTGTCTTGCCTCGCAAATCGCATCAGAAATAGCTGAGCGCGCAGAAATCAGCGGGCATTAGTGGCTATCTGCTAGGTATTTTGCCATTCGTCGAAACTCCGCCGTGTAGCGCTGTTTTTTGACGTCAATTGTTCAAGCTATTGGTTCCGACTCCGATATCAGGGCTGTTACTGCTGCGATGAGTGCAGCACATCTCTTGGAGTACAAGGTCCTATGTCGATCCGACGTTTGAATATTTCGAGCCGCTCTGCAGTTGGCTTCGGCTTGATTGGTCTCATGGTTCTGGCCCTGGGCTTGTTCGCTGTGAACCAGATGGCCGAGATGCGCAAGCAATCCCGTGAAGTTGACGAGAATTGGCTGCCGAGCCTCGTCAGCCTGGGGGACCTGAACGCCGGCATGCAACGTACGCGTGCGCTGACGATGCGCTTGATCATGTTGAACACCGACCAAGCACGTACCTCGACCAGTCAGATGCTTACCAAGCTGACCGATGACGTCGGTTCGATGAAAGCCGAATACGAACGGATGCTGACGACAGCAGATGAAAAGGCGGCATATGAACGCTTTAGAACCGCTCAGGCTCAGTACATGGTTGAGCAGAGCAAGGTGGTCGAGTTCGCCATCCGGGGTGCGCGGGAGCAAGCACTGGATGTCATGAACGGCAGCATCAGCGAGCATGCTGATGCAATGACCAAAGCGTTGGCCGATCTGCAGCGCATCAATGCCGACGAAGCGGGTCTTGCCGCGGGCCGCGCGCTGACGGCGTACGAAACGGCGTTCAGCTGGGTGATTATCACCATCATCATGGCGGCGCTTGTGACTGTGGCGCTGGCTGTTCTGTTCACCAAGAGCATCGTTCGGCCTTTGAATCAGGCGGTCGAAGTGGCCGAGGCGGTGGCTGCTGGTGATCTCACTCGGGACTTTGCCATAGAAGGCAACGACGAGCCGGCGCGCTTGCTGGTTGCGCTGAAGGCCATGCAGACAAATCTGCGCAATACCATCCAGGGCATTGCCGATTCGTCCAATCAGCTGGCTTCGGCGGCTGAAGAGCTCAACATCGTTACCGAGGATTCGACTCGCGGACTGCATCAACAGAACCATGAGATCGAGCAGGCCGCCACGGCGGTGAATGAAATGACGGCGGCTGTGGACGAGGTAGCCCGCAATGCGGTGGCGACTTCCGAGGCTTCACGTGAGTCGGACACGACGGCGCAACATGGTCGCCAGCAGGTGATCAGAACCGTCGAGTCGATAGATCTGCTGGCAGAGGATGTCACCACTACCGCTAATCAGGTCGAGCAACTGGCCGGTCAGGTACGGGACATCAGTAAGGTTCTGGATGTGATTCGCTCGATTGCCGAGCAGACCAATCTGCTGGCGCTCAACGCTGCCATCGAGGCGGCTCGTGCTGGCGAGGCTGGCCGCGGTTTTGCGGTGGTAGCCGATGAGGTGAGGGCGCTGGCGCACCGCACCCAGCAATCTACTCAGGAGATCGAGCAGATGATCGGGGACGTTCACCAGGGCACCGATAAAGCGGTACAAGCCATGCAAGCCAGCAACGAGCGGGCACGTAGCACGCTGGGTGTCGCGCGTACTGCCGGTGAAGCGCTTGATGACATCGCACGAGCGATCAGTCAGATCAGCGAGCGCAACCTGGTTATCGCCAGCGCTTCGGAGGAACAGGCTCAAGTGGCTCGTGAAGTCGACCGTAACCTGATCAACATTCGAGACCTGTCGTTGCAGTCCTCGGCGGGTGCCAATCAGACCAGCGTCGCGAGCCAGGAACTGGCGCGGCTGGCTGTCAGCCTGAACGAGCTGGTGGCGCGCTTCCGTATCTGACGGTGAACCAACAGCGCGCCCCGTTGTTCGGGGCGAGCTGTATGGCGCTGTTAGCGCCATTGCGGCAGCGTTCCGTTTGCCTCGGTGCTGGGCATTGGGGACTGATATGCGTACTATCCGGCGTTTTTAATCGGCCATCGCCGTAGCGCTCATCAGCGTCAAGGCGTTGCGCCCGGTCCAGCCTCTTACGCCGAGACTACCAATGCTCAACCTCTCAAGTCGCCTTTTTAGAGCCTATAACCGTGTCAGTCTGGTGACGCAGATCGTTGTCGGGCTGGTCGCCGGTTGCCTGCTGGCATGGCTGTCTCCACAAACCGCGAACTCGGTCAGCCTGCTAGGAGATCTGTTCGTGTCGGGTTTGAAGGCCGTTGCACCAGTTCTGGTCTTCGTGCTGGTAACCGCGTCTCTGGCCAACCATAAACGCGGACAGCCAACGCACATCCGGCCGATCCTGGTGCTCTATGCGCTGGGAACCTTGAGCGCCTCCGTGGTAGCGGTTATCGCCAGTACGCTGTTTCCCACCAGCCTCACATTGATCAGTCAGGCCAACGACGTCGCGCCACCGTCCGGGGTCGGCGCCGTTCTGCAAACCCTATTATTCAACGTGGTGGACAATCCGGTGCACGCGCTTATCGAAGGCAACTTCATCGGCATCCTGGCGTGGGCCATCGGTCTAGGTGTCGCGTTTCGCCACGCCCGCGAAAGCACGCGCGATCTGATTGCTGATATATCGGAAGGGGTGACGCTGATCGTCAAGGTTGTAATTCGCTTCGCACCGCTGGGCATTTTCGGCCTGGTCGCCGGGACGCTCGCTGAGTCCGGCTTCACGACACTGGCCGGCTACTTGCAACTGCTGTTGGTGCTGGTCGGCAGCATGCTGTTCATGGCATTCGTCGTGAATCCGCTGATCGTGTTCTGGCAGATTCGCAAGAACCCGTATCCGCTTGTGTTGACCTGCCTGCGTGAAAGCGGGATCACCGCATTCTTCACACGCAGTTCGGCAGCGAATATCCCGGTCAACATGCAGCTTTGCGAGCGTCTCGGGCTACACAAGGACACCTATTCGGTGTCGATCCCACTGGGTGCGACCATCAACATGGGCGGGGCGGCGATCACTATCACGGTGCTGACCCTGGCGGCCGTCCATACGCTGGGTATCGTCGTCGATATACCCACTGCCATCCTGCTCAGCCTGCTCGCGGCCATCTGCGCCTGCGGTGCATCCGGCGTGGCGGGCGGTTCGCTGTTGCTGATTCCGCTGGCGTGCAGCCTGTTTGGCATCTCCAATGATCTGGCCATGCAGGTGGTGGCGGTCGGATTCATCATCGGCGTGGTGCAGGATTCGACCGAAACTGCGCTGAACTCATCCACCGACGCGCTGTTCACCGCCGCTTCATGTATCGCTCATGGTGATGTGGGTGAAGACGGAGCACGACCCTGATCGGACCTGAAATCGGCAACAGAACGCACAAACAACAACGGCGCCCTAAGGCGCCGTTGTTCTAACCGCTTGTCGATCAGCCTTTCCAGCGCTTTAGGACCAGCGTGGCGTTGGTGCCACCGAAACCGAAGCTGTTGCTCATGACGGTGTCGATCTTGGCATCTTCACGAGTTTCACGAACGATCGGCATGTCAGCAACTTCCGGATCCAGCTCTTCGATGTTGGCCGAGCCTGCGATGAAGTTGCCCTGCATCATCAGCATGCAGTAGATCGCCTCGTGAACACCTGCGGCGCCCAGTGAGTGACCGGAGAGGCTCTTCGTCGAGCTGATGGCCGGGACCTTGTCGCCGAACATGTTGCGCACGGCCTTGCTCTCGGCGACATCGCCCACCGGTGTGGAGGTACCGTGGGTGTTGAGGTAGTCGATGTCGCCATCGACCGTCGCCATAGCCTGCTGCATGCAGCGCAACGCGCCCTCACCACTTGGTGCAACCATGTCGTAGCCGTCTGAAGTGGCGCCGTAACCGACGATTTCCGCGTAGATCTTGGCCCCGCGCTTGAGCGCGTGTTCCAGCTCTTCGACCACGACCATGCCGCCGCCGCCCGCGATGACAAAACCGTCACGCTTGGAGTCGTAGGCCCGCGAAGCCTTCTCCGGCGTTGCGTTGTATTGGCTGGAGAGCGCGCCCATGGCGTCGAATAGGCAGCTCTGGCTCCAATGTTCTTCTTCGCCGCCACCGGCAAAAACAACGTCCTGCTTACCCATTTGAATCTGCTCCATCGCATGGCCGATGCAATGCGCGCTGGTGGCGCAAGCCGAGGCGATGGAGTAGTTGATGCCCTTGATCCGGAACGGCGTGGCCAAGCAGGCGGATACCGTGCTGCTCATGGTGCGCGGCACGCGGTATGGGCCGATGCGCTTGACGCCCTTGTCGCGCAGGATATCGATGGCTTCCATCTGGTTGATGGTCGAAGCGCCACCTGAGCCGGCGATCAGGCCGATACGCGGATTGGAAATATCATCAGCGCTGAGGCCGGAATCTTCCAACGCCTGCTGCATGGCCAGATAGGCATAAGCCGCCGCATCGCCCATGAAGCGAAGAACCTTACGGTCGATCAGCTCTTCGAGGTTCAGATTGACCGAACCCGAAACCTGGCTGCGCAGACCCATGTCCGCATAAGCCTGGTTGAAGCGAATGCCAGGGCGGCTGGCGCGCAGGTTGGCGGAAACGGTGTCTTTGTCATTGCCGAGGCAGGAAACGATACCCAGGCCGGTGATCACGACGCGACGCATGCGGAAGTCCTTCAAAAGCTATCGGTAGATGTAAACAGGCCGACGCGTAAACCTTCGGCACTGTAGATCTCGCGACCATCTACGCTGACGGTACCATCGGCGATGCCGAGGATCAGAGAGCGACTGATGGTGCGTTTGATATGGATGTTATAGGTGACCTTCTTGGCGGTCGGCAGGACCTGGCCGAAGAACTTCACTTCGCCAGAACCCAGCGCACGACCACGGCCGGGGTTGCCCTGCCAGCCGAGATAGAAGCCGACCAGCTGCCACATGGCGTCAAGACCCAGGCAGCCGGGCATGACCGGGTCACCTTCGAAATGGCAGGCAAAGAACCAGAGATCAGGATTGATATCCAGCTCGGCGACCAGCTCGCCTTTGCCGTACTTACCGCCCACTTCGCTGATATGAACGATGCGATCGACCATCAGCATGTTCGGCGCGGGCAGTTGCGCATTACCGGGCCCGAAAAGCTCGCCGCGGCTGCAACGAAGCAGATCTTCCCGAGTAAAGGCCTGTTGTTTGGTCATGCGTATTCCTCAATGGTCCCTTTATGGAGGGCTTGCTGCTTTTTATCCGACCCGAAACATAGAGAGTCCGATCATAAAGACTAGTCATAGACTGCCACCCTGCGCCGAAAGTCACAGCGCAAGGACATGGATACCGCTCGTTTCGACCGACTACGAGAAGACCATGGTAGAAACGGGCCGATACTTTAACACTCCTGGCCTGCGACAACGACCATGCGACGACCTGTCCCTTATAGACCATAGGGGAACGTATCGCGACGATGCCCGCAGGGCATGGCTGGACGCAGGGATCTTTTTCCGGATCAAGGCGTCGTTTGAAACTGTAACCCGATGATTCTATTGACGACTGGCTTTGTACTGGCTGAGAGCGGAGCGCTACGTATAATGCCGATCATTGCCATCCAGGTTGGCTCAAAACGGATACCTCATGACTGAACAGCAACCCATAGCGGTGCTTGGCGGCGGTAGCTTCGGGACCGCGATCGCGAATCTGCTTGCCGAAAATGGCCACGGCGTCCGGCTGTGGATGCGTGATGCCGAGCAGGCCGAAAGCATCCGCGCCCAGCGTCAGAATCCGCGCTATCTGAAAGGTGTGGTAGTGCTTCCAGAGGTCACCCCGGTGACGGACCTGGGGCAGACGCTGGCGGACTGCGAGCTGATCTTCGTAGCGCTGCCCTCCAGTGCGCTGCGTCAGGCGTTATCGCCGTTCGCGGCTCAACTGTCGGGCAAGATGCTGGTCAGCACGACCAAAGGTATCGAGGCACAAGGCTTTATGCTGATGAGTCAGATCCTTCAGGAAATTGCACCGCAAGCTCGAATCGGCGTGATCTCGGGCCCCAATCTGGCACGTGAAGTGGCCGAGCATGCCTTGACCGCAACCGTTGTCGCCAGTGACGACGAAGCGCTCTGCCGATGTGTGCAGCAGGCGCTACATGGGCGAACCTTCCGCGTCTATGCCAGTTCCGATCGTTTCGGTGTGGAGCTCGGCGGCGCGCTGAAGAACGTCTATGCCATCATGGCTGGGATGGCTGCTGCCCTGGGCATGGGCGAGAACACGCGCAGCATGCTGATCACACGCGCGCTGGCGGAGATGACCCGGTTTGCGGTCCGATTGGGCGCCAACCCTATGACCTTCCTCGGGCTGGCGGGCGTGGGAGATTTGATCGTTACCTGCACTTCTTCGAAGAGTCGCAACTTTCAGGTGGGCTATGCGCTTGGCGAAGGCCTGAGCCTCGATCAGGCGGTATCCCGTTTGGGGGAGGTGGCTGAGGGCGTCAATACCATCAAGGTGCTGAAGACCAAGGCCGAGGAACTTCAGGTCTACATGCCACTGGTCGCTGGGTTACATGCCATTCTGTTCGAGGGGCGTACGCTGGAACAGGTAATCGCGCTGCTGATGCGCGGCGAGCCGAAGACCGACGTGGATTTCATTTCCACCGACGGCTTCTGAAACGATAGCGGAGATATCGATGAGCACATCACAACGCAGTACGGATCGCGAATCGCTGATTCTGCGTGCCATCTGGATGCTGGTTTTCTTTTTTGTCTGGCAGGTGGCCGAGGTGGTGCTGCTGGTGGTCGTAGCCGCGCAGTTGGTCCTGCGTTCGGTGAATGGCAAGGCCAACGAGAGTCTGCTAGCGCTGGGCGACAGCCTCAGTCAGTACGTGGCACAGATCGGCCGTTTCGGCACCTTCAACACGGATCGCAAGCCCTGGCCGATGTCCGATTGGCCTCAACCGCGTCCCGCCGATATGGAAACGGCGCCACCCATGACGCCGACGCCGCCAGCGCAGGAGCCGCAGCCATGAAGATATGGCTGCTGCGTCACGGGGAGGCCGAGCCCAGGGCCCGTACCGATGCGGAACGTAACCTGACAGCCGCCGGTCGGCTCGAAGTGGAGGGCGCTGCGGCCCAACTGCTGGATCAGGCGCTGCAGGTTATCCTCGTCAGCCCCTATCAGCGGGCCCAGCAGACCGCAGAAATCGTCCGGCAGACGCTTGATTTCGCCGGTCCGGTCGAGACGGTACCCTGGCTGACGCCCGAGTCGGATCCAAACGATGCAATGCTATATCTCGACCGTCGCGCCGAGCAGAATCTACTGCTTGTGACCCACCAGCCCTTTGTCGGCGTATTGGGTGGCTGGCTGGTCAGTGGCCATCGCGACGCGCCGCTACCGATGGCGACTGCCAGCCTGGCCGAGCTGGATGGCGAACATCTGGCTGCGGGACTGATGCGCCTCGTCAAACTGCAGCATCCGGGCTGACCAGCGACATCGTTCTGAAAAACTAGAGCGCAGCGCAACGTGCTGGTTTAGATCAAGTACATGGAGAGCGACACTTGAGCATTTGGCACCGTCTTCCGGAACTCGAACAACTCAACGCTAACAGCCAGAACACCATCGCCGAACTGCTCGATATTCGGTTCGAAGCCGTCGGTGACGACTCCCTTACCGCCAGCATGGTGGTCGATTCCCGCACTCACCAGCCTTATGGCTTGCTGCATGGTGGCGCTTCGGTGGTGCTCGCCGAAACCGTAGGTTCCGTGGCCAGCTATCAGTGCATCGACCCGAGCCGATACTATTGTGTCGGCCTCGAAGTGAACGCCAACCATATCCGCGCGTTGCGCAGCGGGCGCGTCACTGCGGTCTGTCGTCCAATCCATCTCGGGCGCTCCAGCCACGTCTGGGACATCCGTCTAAGTGGTGATGATGGCAAGCCCAGCTGTGTTTCCCGCTTGACCGTTGCCGTGATGCCCTTGGGAGAAAACAGTCCGCGGCGTGCAGAGGCGTCGTAGACGCCTTGTTTGGCAGGACTGCCTTGGGTTCCGTCGCTCAGACCGATTGCCGTAGGGAGTAGGGGGCCAGACAATGGTTGCCTTTCTCTTTCCGCATCGAACCCATGACGCAACGCATCTTCTTCGCCCACGCCAACGGCTTTCCCTCCGCGACCTATCGCAAGCTGTTCGACGCGCTGGCGCCGGACTACGTCATCACCCACCTCGACCAGCACGGACACGATCCGCGTTTCCCCGTGGATGACAACTGGCAGAATCTGGTGCGCGAACTCCTTGAACAGCTCGCGCCTCTTGAGGAGCCTGTTTGGGGCGTAGGTCACTCGCTGGGTGGAATGCTGCACTATCACGCAGCCCTTCAACGGCCGGACCTTTATCGCGGTGTGGTCATGCTCGATTCGCCAATGACCACCTGGTTCGATCAGACGCTGATCTGGGCGGCGAAGCGTTTCGGCTTCATCGATCGGCTTACGCCGGCTGGTCGTACCCTCGGCCGTCGCGAGGCGTTCAGTTGCACAGATGAGGCACGGCAATACTTCGCCAGCAAGGCGTTGTTCCGCGCATTCGATCCCGATTGCCTGAATGCCTACCTCGAACATGGGTTGGAGCCAACCGCCCAAGGGCTGCGCTTACGCTTCGATCCGGAAACCGAAATCCAGATCTACCGCAGTGTGCCGCACGTAACGCCCGGCTGGCCGCATGCGTTGAAGATTCCACTCGCCGTGGTGCGTGGTCGCCAGAGCAGCGTAGTGCTGCCTCATCACCTGTGCCTGCTTCGCCTGGTTACCCACGGCGAAGCGCATACCTTGCCGGGTGGGCACATGTTTCCGCTCGAGCGTCCGGGTGATACGGCGATGTTGCTCAGACGGGTATTCGCTCGCTGGGGTGAACTGGGCCAACGAGGTGCCGCATGAGTGTTGTATTCGAAGAGATTCGCCTAAGCCTGCCGCATATCGAAGTCGCGGCGCACCTTTACGGCCCAGAAGAGGGTCGACCGGTCATCGCGCTGCACGGTTGGCTGGACAACGCCGCCACTTTCTCCCGGCTCGCGCCGCTGCTGGAAGGTGTGCGTATCGTTGCGCTCGACCTGCCAGGGCATGGCCATTCCGGCCACCGTCCGATTGGCGCGGCCTATAACATCTGGGATTACGCCCACGATGTGCTGCAGGTGGCCGAGCAGTTCGGCTGGAAGCGTTTTTCTCTGCTGGGCCATTCGATGGGGGCCATCGTGTCGGTGTTGCTGGCCGGTGCCATGCCCGACCGCATCGAGCGTCTGGCGTTGATCGATGGGGTGATTCCCTATACGGGCGAAGCCGACACCGCACCGCAAAAGCTTGGCGAGTCGTTACAGGCGCTGCTCGCCGTCGACGACAAGCGCAAGCCGGTCTATGCCGAATTCCAACAGGCTGTCGCGGCGCGCATGAAGGGCGTCGGCGCGGTCAGTCACGAGGCAGCTGAACGGCTTGCTGAACGAGGGTTGATGCCAGTGCCCGGTGGTTATACCTGGCGCACCGATGCCCGCTTGATGCTACCGTCCGCGATGCGCCTGACTCGTGCGCATGCGCAGGCCTTCGTGCATCGGGTGGCTTGCCCTTCGAGTTTGGTACTGGCGGAGCAGGGCTTGATGACACAACCGGCCATGATTGAACTGACCGAGACGTTGCCGTTCATGCGGCATCGATTGCCCGGAGGGCATCATTTGCATCTGGATGATCAAGCGGGAGCCGAAGCGGTGGCAGCTGTTTTCAACCCGTTCTTCGCGGCTTGAATCGAGCAAAGGTGCGGTTGCGCAAGAATCTGTCGCAAAGCCCGGCTTGACTTGCTTTTGCCAACTGGTGAGGCTGGGGCATCGCCTCAACAGGAAGTACCTCAATGATCTATCTCCATGCCGCCGCCACGCCCAACGGTAAGACTGCCCAGTCGAAGGTGATCCGTTGAGTATGCGAAGTGTATGGACAGTCGCGCTGGCCATGCTCGCTCACACCGCGAGCGCTGCTGATGTACCGGGTAGCCGGGACTTCGACTCGCTTGAGCGATACCCACAAGCGCAAATTGTTGCGTTCAAGGAGCAGCAGGTACTGGAGCGGACCTATCCGCTGGACTCGATTCGCCGCATCAGCGGTCGTCTGCGAATGAGCGACCAGGTGAGTGCAAGTGGCCAGCTGACCGCCGCCACTTATCAGTTACCAGAGGTACATACCGGTATCGAAGCTTTCGAACGGGCACGCAACCGGCTGTTGCAGGACGGTGCCGAACTGCTCTTCTGGTGTGAGGGGCGAGAGTGTGGATCGAGCAGCCTCTGGGCCAACGACATATTCCAACGCTCGACGCTCTACGGTCCCGATGCCAGGCAGACCTATCTGCTGGCGCGTCTGCCGGGCGATTCCGATCGCCTCATGGCGCTCTACGGCATCACGCGGGGCAATGGCCGCCCTTATCTGCAGGTGGAACAATTCACCCCCGACGAGGCGCTCGGTGTCATTCTGCCGAATCCGGCCACGCTGTTACGTCAATTGAAGAGCAACGGAGAACTCTGGTTGCCGAGGTTGCCCCAAGAGCCCACGGCTGAGTGGGGCGCGCTGCTGGCGAATGTTCTGCGGCTCGACAGCACTATGCGGGTCGCGCTGGCGGGGAAGGGTGCCGAGGGCTGGCGGGAAGCGCTGACGCAGGAGCGAATCAAGGCGCGACGCCTAGATGTCGAGAGGACCGACGAGGACGGTCTGCGTATCAAACTGTTGCGCTGAGAACAGGCTTCAGAATGCAATAGCGCTCCCCTGATACGCTCCCCTGGAGCGCACCGCGTTTCCCCATAGGTACCCTGATGCTTAACAACGATCGTTTGCTGGTGCAGATTTTGCTTCTGGTGCTGCTCGGTGCCTGTGTGTGGGTACTGGCTCCGTTTGCTTCCGCGCTGTTCTGGGCAGCGGTATTGGCGTTTGCCAGCTGGCCGGTCATGCGTGTGCTGACACGCTGGTTAAAGGGCAATTCCACCCTTGCCGCTACCCTGCTGACGTTCGGCTGGATGGTGTCGGTAGCGGTGCCGCTGGTGTGGCTGGGGTTCAACATTGCCGATCAGATCCGCGAGGTCAACGTATTGGTGCATAGCCTGCAGATGCAGGGCCTGCCGGAGCCTCCGGTGTGGCTGGGCGAGGTGCCGCTGGTTGGCGACCGGCTATTGACCCTCTGGAGCACCATTAACGAGCAGGGCACTGCCTTCTTCGCGACGATTCGCCCTTATGTCGGCCAGGTCGGCAACTGGTTGTTGGTACGCAGCGCGCGGATCGGGGGAGGGATGTTGGAGTTGGCGCTCAGTCTGGTGCTGGTGTTTTTCTTCTACCGCGACGGCCCAAAATTGGCGGCCTTCGTCCACAGTTTGCTGCATCGACTGATCGGCGATCGTGCGGATCATTACCTGGAGCTGGTTGCCGGTACGGTACAGCGCGTGGTCAACGGTGTGATCGGCACCGCCGCTGCGCAGGCGATTCTGGCCTATGTGGGGTTCAGCATCGCTGGAGTACCGGGTGCGTTGATTCTCGGCGTGCTGACGTTCGCGTTCAGCTTTCTGATGGTCCCGCCGCTGGTCTGGGGGCCGGCTGTGGCCTGGCTTGCCTGGCAGGGCGAATATGGAATGGCAGTTTTCCTCGGCATATGGGGCATGTTCATCATCAGCGGCGTGGACAATGTGCTGAAGCCCTATCTGATCAGTCGCGGCGGCAACTTGCCGCTAGTGGTGGTACTGCTGGGCGTGTTCGGCGGCGTGCTGGCGTTCGGTTTCATGGGACTGTTTCTCGGCCCGACGCTCCTGGCGGTCGCCTACAGTCTGCTGGGTGACTGGTTGATCAAGGAAGTGCCCGAAGTCGTCACCCCGAATGAGTTGTCCGCCGGTGTCGATCGAGCAGCTTCTCGGTGAAGAGGGACATAGCTGTGGCTAGAGCTGTTCTTCCTCGTATTTGTCGAGCGTGTCGCGGGCGATGATCTGGCCGAGCTTGATCAATTCGGGCGCCTTGTAGAACTCGTAAAACCGGCAGGCGCGTTTAGGAATGTTGACCAGCACGTTCGGTGGATAGCCAGCAATCTTGTATTGCGTCAGCGATGATTGCATCACCTCGAAGCTCTGGTTGATCAGCTCCAGCAATGAAGCTGGACCGCCGACATCCACCACCATCGACCCCTCCGCCGATTTCGGTGCACTTTGCCCGGTAGGGGCCGCTGGTGGCTGGCTCGCTCCAATTTCGTCAGGGGCTTGAAGTTCAGCGATATGCTCTGCTAGTCCCTTGCTGCGCCAGAACGGAATATGCGAGCTTATCGAGCTGACCATGGCATCGAAGCGACCAGGGCGAATCACTTCCGGCAGGGGGTATTGCCGATGGTTATTGGCGTTGAGGTTCACCGCGATGATGATGTCACTGTGACTGGAGACCACCGGGACAATCGGCAAGGGGTTGAGGATCCCGCCATCAACCAGCATTCGGTTGCCTTGCATGACTGGGGTGAACAGACTTGGGATGGCTGCCGAAGCGCGCATCGCCAGCTCCAGGTTGCCTTCCTGAAACCATATTTCCTGCTGGTTGGTGAGATCGGCCGCGACGGCAGTGAACGGGATTGGCAGGTCTTCGATGTTGATCGAACCGAGCATGTCACGGATACGGCCGAAGATCTTCTCGCCGCGTATCGCTCCGAGACTGAAGCTCGGGTCGACCAACCGCAGCATGTCGAAATAGTCCAGGCTCTCGATCCAGTCCCGGTACTCGCCCAGCTTGCCCGCGGCATAAATCCCGCCGACCACTGCGCCCATCGAGCAGCCCGCGATGCAATTGATCTCGTAACCCCGGGCGGTGAGCTCCTCGATGACCCCGATGTGCGCATAGCCACGCGCGCCACCCGATCCCAGTACCAGTGCAACCTTGTTGCCCATGTGATTCTCCCTATTTGGCAAGGGTGATAGCTTCCAGCCTCAGACGCGGGGCATCAAGCCCCGCCATCAGCTAATTCGAGCGCAGCCGAACCAGGATTTCTACCAGGCCTATGGCACCGCCATCAGCCGACCGGTGTAACCGGGATTACCGCGAGACGCCGGCCTTCTTGCTACAATCGGCGCCCGTTTTGCCAGCATCATGAGAGCCCTTCAGATGAGCGAACCCATCCGTCTCACCCAATACAGCCATGGTGCCGGCTGCGGCTGCAAAATTTCGCCGAAGGTGCTGGACGTGATCCTTGCCGGCAGTGGCGCGCAAAATCTCGACCCGCGCCTGTGGGTCGGCAACGCCTCGCGTGACGATGCTGCCGTCTACGGTATCGATAATGAGCGCGGCGTGGTCTCGACCACCGACTTCTTCATGCCCATCGTCGACGATCCATTCGATTTTGGACGAATCGCCGCCACCAATGCCATTAGCGACATCTATGCGATGGGCGGAGACCCGTTGATGGCCATTGCGATCCTCGGCTGGCCGGTCAACCTGCTGCCGCCTGAAGTGGCCCGCGAGGTTATCGCCGGCGGGCGCGCGGTCTGCGATGCGGCGGGCATTCCCCTGGCTGGCGGCCATTCGATCGATGCCCCCGAGCCGATCTTCGGCCTGGCGGTGACCGGCCTGGTGAACAAAGCGCAGATGAAGCGCAACGACACGGCGTCTGTGGGTTGCAAGCTCTACCTGACCAAGCCGTTGGGCATCGGCATTTTCACCACTGCCGAAAAAAAGGCCAAGCTGCGAGCCGAGGATGTCGGTCGCGCCCGTGACTGGATGTGCACGTTGAACACCCCCGGCAGCCGCTTCGGCAAGCTTGCTGGCGTTCGTGCTATGACCGACGTCACAGGCTTCGGTCTGCTCGGGCACCTGGTGGAAATGGCCGACGGTAGCGGTGTGACCGCGCGTATCGACTATGCCCGCGTGCCGCGCCTCGAGGGCGTCGAGTATTACCTGGAACAGGGCTGCGTCCCCGGCGGCACCGGACGCAACTTCGACAGCTATGGCGAACGTATTGCCACGCTCGACGAGTCGCACAAACAACTGCTCTGCGATCCGCAAACCAGTGGTGGGTTGCTGGTGGCGGTAGCGCCTGAGGGCGAGGCAGAGTTTCACGCGGTCGCGGCCGAACTCGGTCTCGTGCTCGAGTCGATCGGCGAGCTGATCGAAGCCGGCACCTTTGCCGTCGAGGTCCGTTGATGCGCGGCGATACAGATAATTACCGCGAACTGTTTCTCAACGATGTGCCCATGATGGATGCCCGGGCTCCGGTGGAGTTTTCCAAGGGCGCCTTCCCCGGTGTGGTCAATCTGCCGCTGATGAACGATCTGGAGCGGCAGAAGGTCGGCACCTGCTACAAGCAGCACGGTCAGCAGGCGGCGATCGAGCTTGGCCATCGGCTGGTCAGCGGTCAGATCAAGGCCGAGCGCATCCAGGCCTGGGCCGACTTCGCCCGGCAAAATCCGCGCGGATATATCTACTGTTTTCGTGGTGGGCTGCGTTCGCAGCTGGTCCAGCAATGGCTCAAGACCGAGGCGGGGATCGACTATCCTCGCGTGACCGGCGGTTACAAAGCGATGCGTCATTTTCTTTTGGAAACCATCGAGCACGCGGCCGCACATGATGATTTCGTGTTGGTCGGCGGCATGACCGGCACCGGCAAGACCGAGGTGCTGGCGCGTCTGGAGGACAGCGTCGATCTGGAAGGCATTGCCAACCACCGCGGGTCGAGCTTCGGTAAGCGCGCCACGCCGCAGCCGGTACAGATCGATTTCGAGAATGCGCTGGCGATTCGTTTGCTGAAGATGCAGCATGCTGGCGTTCGGCAGTTCGTGCTTGAAGACGAAGCACGGCTGGTCGGGCGCTGCTCCATCCCGCTGCCATTGTTCCAAGGTATGCAACGCTATCCGCTGGTGTGGTTGGAGGACAGCTTCGACAGCCGGGTTGATCGCATTCTCAAGGACTATGTGATCGACCTCTGTGCCGAATTCATTGCCGAGCAGGGCGAGGAAGGGTTCTCCGCATTCGCCGAGCGTTTACGGCAAAGTCTGGTCAATATCAGCAAGCGGCTCGGAGGCGAATGCTTCGCACGCCTGGCCGCGATCATGGATCAAGCGCTTGCCGAACAGGCCAGGACTGGCGCAGTCGAGCTGCACCGCGGATGGATCGAGACGTTGTTGAAACAGTACTACGATCCGATGTACGCCTATCAGCGAGAGAGCAAAGCGTCCCGTATCGAGTTCGCTGGAGAGCAGGACGCCGTAGTCGAATTCCTGCGCGAACGTGCAGCAGGCAAGCAAAAATGAGCAGGTCTCGAAAATGAGGGATGTATCGATGAAAAGTCTGATCTGTTTATCCGTGCTGGCGTTGGCCCTGACCGGCTGCGCCGGAAAAACCGCCTATCGCGACAGCTGTGCGTCTCAGCTCAATGCGGCTTGGGAAGAGCAGAGCCTTGCCGAAGCGGAGGGTTTCGCCGGTACCGTGAGTTATTCCAAGGCAATGGCTTTACTGACGGGTGCCAAAACCCAACAGCAATTCGAGGCTTATCGAGGCTGCGTGGAAAAGGCCAAGAAGGCCCGTTTCTATCTCCGCGAGTCGCGCGCAGGTCGCTAACACCCCTTCCGGTGGCACCTTCGGCAGGTGCCACCGCCATATACGCTCGAGCCGAATGTGCTGATCGGTTCATTTGGAAATCTCCATGCAACTCGACTTCTGCGCACTGACCCCGGCCGAGCGCTATCGCTGGCTTACCTCGACGATTACCCCGCGTCCGATTGCCTGGGTGTCGACCCGTTCGACCGATGGCATCAGCAACCTTGCGCCCTTCAGTTTCTTTCAAGTCATCAGCAGCGAGCCGCCGACGTTGCTGATCAACGTGGGCCTGAAGGACGGCATGCCGAAGGACACTGCGCGAAACGCACGGGATACCGGTGAGCTGGTGGTTCAACTGGTGGGGGCCGAGCAGGTCGAGGCGATGAATGCATCCGCTGCCGTGCTACCCCATGGCATCAGCGAATTCGAGCATTGTGGCATTGCCAGCGAACCCGCCAAATTGGTTAACGTACCCAGGGTGTGCACGGCACCAGTTGCTTTCGAGTGTCGAGTCGCACAGATCCTGCCCTATCCAGCGGAGTCACCCAACTGCCATCTGATTTTCGCCGAGGTGCTGCTGGCGCATGTGGCTGACGGATTGCTCGATGAGCGCGGCCGCATCGACCCGGCCAGGCTCGACGTGGTCGGAAGGCTTGGCGGCATCAGCTATACCTACACGCGCGAGCGTTTCGAGATGCTCCGGCCGCAGTGAGCGGTGGCGCCGCCCGGGCCATTCGATGGTCGCGACAGCCTAGAGGCCGAACTGCTTCCGGTACAGCGGCACGCCAGCTGCCGGCCGACCACGTTCAGTCGGGCCTGGCAGGATGCCAAGCGCTCGCTGCCGTATAGGTCGTTCGAGGTGCCGCCGAGCAAGTGCCCGGTCACAACTTCGTCAACAAAGATTTCCGTCGGCTTTGCCTGCGCGTCTCGGGTCAGTAGCATCGTGGGACGAATCGAAGGAGAGCGGAATGCGCGCTAGATTGGATGTCTGCCTGCGAGCGGTGAACGACATATTGCTCGGCAAGCAATCACAGGTGCGATTGGCCATGGCCTGTCTGCTGGCCAGAGGGCATCTGCTGATCGAGGACCTTCCGGGCATGGGCAAGACCACCCTCAGTCACGCCCTCGCCAGGGTGATGGGCCTGGAGTTCCAGCGGATCCAGTTCACCTCCGACCTTCTGCCGGGCGATATTCTCGGCACTTCGGTGTTCGATAAGGACAGCGGTCAGTTTGCTTTCCATCCAGGACCCATCTTTGCCGAGCTGATTCTGGCGGACGAAATCAACCGAGCCACGCCAAAAAGCCAGAGCGCGCTTCTCGAGGCCATGGAAGAGGGGCAGGTGACGATCGAGGGCGCCACGCGGCCGCTGCCCGATCCATTTTTCGTGGTGGCCACGCAGAACCCGGTCAGCTCCGGCGGGACGTTTTCTTTACCTGAGTCGCAGTTGGACCGCTTCCTCATGCGCTTATCGCTGGGTTACCCGGCGAAAGCCGCCGAGAAGGCCTTGCTGCTGGGCGATCCACGCCGTGATCTGCTTGTGCGGCTGGAGCCTCTGCTCGACCGCGCTACGCTGGGGGAAATTCAGGATGCGGTGGCGCAGGTTCGGGTCAGCGACGCACTGGTCGATTATGTGCTGAGATTGGTCGAGGCGACCCGCACGCAGCCTCAGTTCGCCTGGGGACTGTCGCCGCGAGGCAGTCTCGCCCTGCTGGCCGCGGCACGCGCTTGGGCATTTCTCGATGGGCGCGATTACGCCATACCCGAAGACGTTCAGGCGGTGCTGCCCGCGGTGGTAGGCCATCGTCTGCGCGAGCGTGCCGATGCCACAGGCCACGGTGGTGGCGCGCTGGTGCAATGGCTGTTGCGCGAAGTGCCAGCGCTCTGACTCGCACGACCTGCCCGGGGGCTCAGCATGCGACTACTGCCGCGGATACGTGAACGCTGGCTATTGAAGCGTATTCCGCCGGGTCCGAGCATGCGGCTCGACCAGCGACGGATATTCATCATGCCGACGCCGGTGGGCATGACCTTTCTGCTGGCTTTGCTATTGATGCTGATTGCTGCGATCAACTACCAGAACAGCCTTGCCTACGGGCTGACGTTCCTGCTCGGCTCGGTATATCTGGTCGCGATTCTACATACCTGGCGCAATCTCGCCGGTCTGACGCTACTGGCGGGCAGTTCACCGGCCGTCTTCCTCGGAGAGCAGGCGCGTCTGCAAGTACGGCTGGAAAGCCGTGGACGCCTCTATCAGGCCGTCGCGCTGGGCTGGCCAAAAAGCGGCCTACAGGTGGTCGACGTGCCGGCAGGGGGAACCTGCGAGGTCGATCTGAGCCTGCCAACCGAAGATCGTGGCTGGTTACGGCCGGGGCGTGTGCGTGTCGAGAGCCGCTTTCCTTTGGGCATTTTGGTGGCCTGGAGCTGGGTGGATCTGCAACTGGCAGCTCTGGTGTATCCAAGACCTGTGGAGGGCGAGTTGCCGACCGCCAGAGGGCCCGCTGACGAAGAGCGCGAGGGCACCTGCGTATCAGGGCCCGGCATCGATGACTATCAGGGTTTGAAACCTTGGCAGCCGGGCGACTCGCGGCGACGCCTCAACTGGAAAGCCTATTCCCGTGGGCAGGGGCTGCTGGTCAAGGATTTCACCGCTCTGCTTGGGCAGGAACCGTTGCTCGATCTGGATGCGCTCGAAGGTGACATCGAGTCGCGACTGTCGGTGCTATGCCACTGGGTCGTCGAACTGTCTGCGCGTCAGCAGCCCTTCGCCTTGCAGATCGGCGCGACACTTATCGGTCCGGATGCAGGGGTCGACCACCGCAACCGCTGCCTGCGTGAACTGGCGGTGTTCGGTCTGGAACGGGAGGTTCGATGAGCACCCAGCAGTCGATTCCGCGCAACGGCCTGGTCTGGCTGCTGGTCGCCCAGGTACTGGTGATCTTGCCGCACCTGGGTCACCTACCGTTATGGATCATCGGCCTCTGGCTGGCTTGCGCCACCTGGCGCGTGCAGATCTTTCGCATGCGCGCGCGCTATCCGAGAGGCTGGGTGAAGGTTTTGATGATGATTGGCGTCGGCGGCGGCGTGTTCGTTTCGCGCGGCAGCCTGATCGGGCTCGATGCCGGCGTCGTACTGCTGATTGCCGCGTTCATTCTGAAGCTGGTGGAGATGCGCAGCCGGCGCGACGCTTGGGTGCTGATCCTTCTCGGCTTCTTTGCCGTGGCGACCAGCTATCTGTTCTATGACAGCTTGCCGGCCGGCCTTTACAGCCTGCTGCCTGTCACCGTTTTGTTGGCCGCGATGATTGGCCTGCAGCAAAGCAGCACCGATACACACCCCTGGCCAACGTTGCGCCTGGCTGGCTCGCTGCTGCTGCAGGCTGTACCGCTGATGCTCGTTCTATTCGTATTGTTTCCCCGGATGGGGCCGCTCTGGTCATTGCCGCAACCCCGAGATCGCGGAGTGACGGGGCTTTCTGACAGCATGTCGCCGGGTGACATCGCGCAGTTGAGCCGGTCTGCCGGGCTGGCATTCAGAGCCAGCTTCGAAGGCCCGATCCCCGAGCGGGATCAGCTCTACTGGCGGGCCGTCACGTTCGAGCGCTTCGATGGTCGGCGCTGGTCGCAATCGCTCGCTGTACAGATCCCAGGGGAGCCAGACTGGACGCCCGGAGGCGCCGCGGTGAGTTACTCGGTGGTGATGCAGCCCAGCGGCCGTCCATGGCTATACGCGCTGGATGTGGCGCAGGTCGATGCGGGGGGCGTGCGGTTGATGCCAGATTTCCATTTACAACGCCCGCGTCCGATCGATCAGGCATTGCTCTATCAGGTCACCTCGTGGCCCGGATCGCGTCGCGAACCTGTGGCTAGCGCTGCCACACTGGAGCGTGCGCTGCAGTTGCCGGCACAAGGCAATCCGCGCAGCCGTGCCTGGGCCGCGCAGTTGCGCCGCGATAATCCAGACCCGACAGCGCTGGTGCAGGCACTCCTCCAGCATTTCAATCGGCAGCCGTACCGATACACGCTGCGGCCTTCATCGGTGGGGGGCGATATCGTTGACGGCTTTCTGTTCGATACGCTGAACGGATTCTGCATTCACTACGCTGGCGCGATGACGTTCGTCTTGCGTGCCGCCGGCATTCCCGCTCGGGTCGTGGCGGGCTATCAGGGCGGGGAGATCAATCCGACGGGCAATTATCTGTCGGTTCGTCAATTGGACGCCCACGCTTGGGTCGAGTACTGGGTTGCGGGTCGCGGTTGGGTCTCGATCGACCCCACGTTTCAAGTCGCGCCGGAACGCATCGAACGAGGCCTTGAGGATGCACTTTCCGACGAGCAGACGCTGTTTGATGACTCACCGCTGGCGCTGCGGCGCTACCGAGATATCGGCTGGCTGAACCAGCTGCGATTCGGCTGGGACAATCTCAACTACGGTTGGCAGCGATGGGTGCTCGGCTATCAGGGTGAGCGTCAGCTGGACGTGTTGAAAGGACTGTTCGGCAAGGTCGACGCCGGTAAGCTCGGGTTGCTCACCGTTGCTGCGGCCGCGCTATTGACGATGGTCCTGGCTTTGCTGCTGCTTAAACCCTGGCGCCGTGAACGTGATCCACAGCTGCGCCTGTTCCATCGGTTCGAACGACTCCTCGCTCGACACGGCGTCGAGCGGCAGGTCGGCGAGGGCCCGCGTGATTTCGCCGAGCGCGCGGCAGTGTTGATGCCGATCGTCGCCGAGCCGATACGGGAGTTCACCCGGCTCTATGAGATGGCGCGTTATGCTGGCCAGCCTGCAGACAGAAACGAAATGCATGTTTCGCTCGCCAGACTGCGTCGCCAGCTGCCTTGGCGCTCCGGTACGCGCAGAAAGCAGGAAACTGAACCCGGCGAGCGATAGCTGCGTGCGATGGTGTCCTATCACCAATGCTCAACTGCACACTTCTGGCCGCACGTCGGCGATAAGATGGTGACCGATAAAAACAATCCGAGGTGGGCATGACCCTTTTCGAACTGATACGAGCCGTGCGTGACAATCCTGCGAACGTCATCGTGCCGGCCACCTGGGGGCAGGGGCGTGCGGGTTTCGGCGGTGTGGTTGCAGCGCTGGTCTATGAGGCCATGCAGGCGCAGGTGCCGGACGGCCGTCCAGCGCGCTCGCTGGCCATCACCTTTGTCGGCCCGTTGATGGTAGATACTCCGGTCAGCTTCGAGGCTGAGGTATTGCGCGAGGGCAAGGCGGTCAGCCAAGTGCTCGGGCGTGCGGTGCAGAACGGCCAGGTGGTAACCATCGTCCAGGGCAGTTTCGGTGCGGCCCGCGCATCGGCGGTGCGGGTAGCCGCAGAGCCCGCGCCGTCGATGCCGCCGGTAGACGAATGTCAGGAGCTGCCCTATGTGCCGGGCGCCGCGCCGGAATTCACCCGTTATCTGGCGATGCGCTGGGGCATCGGTGGGCTGCCGTTCTCGGGCAACACGTCGCGCGAAATGGGCGGTTGGGTGCGCTTACGCGGCGAGGTCGAGCGCGAGCCAGTGACCGTTTCGCATCTGCTGGCACTGGTGGATGCCTGGCCACCCGCCGTACTGTCGCATCTGAAGGGATTCGCGCCCGGCAGTTCGCTGACCTGGACCATCGAGTTCATCCAGCCGATGCCGTCGCTCGATACTCACGACTGGTGTCGGTACCGCGCGGTGATCGAGCATGCCCAGGATGGTTATGGCCATTGCGCAGCAGCGCTCTGGACCCCAGCGGGTGAGCTGGTGGCATTGAGTCGCCAGACGGTAACGGTGTTCGGCTGAGCCAAGGTTCGGCCATCAGGACGGCTTCGACCGAAGACTGGCCAGCGAGCGCTCTAGAGTCGCCATCGGTCGGCCCGCCAGCGCGAGATCCTGGTCTCGCGCTGACAGTGACGGCTCACAGTTTGAATTGCTGAATCGCTTTGCTCAGTTCTTTGGAGAGTGCAGCCAGCTCGGAGCTGGTGGCGGCGGACACAGCGGTCTGCTCAACGGTCTGTTCGGTGACGTCGCGGATGCCGGTCACCGAGCGATTCAGCTCTTCGGCTACGCCACTCTGCTGCTCTGCGGCATCCGCGATCTGGGTGTTGCTCTCGCGCATCTGCGCGACCGCTGCGGTGATCGCTTCCAGAGCCAACCCCGCCTCGCGGGCCTCGCTCACGCAGTCGTCGGCCTTCAGCGAACTCTCCTGCATGAACTCTACCGCGTCGCGTGTCATGGCCTGTAGCCCGGAAATCATCTGGGTGATCTCGTCGGTCGACACCTGAACACGTTTGGCTAGACTACGCACCTCGTCCGCCACCACCGCGAAGCCCCGGCCCATCTCGCCAGCGCGAGCCGCTTCGATGGCGGCATTCAGCGCGAGCAGGTTGGTCTGCTCGGCGATGCTATGGATGACGCTGACGACACCGCTGATCTTCTGGCTGTCGGCGGCGAGTTGTCCAATCGTCTCGGCTGTTTGTTGCACTCCTTGCGACAGACTGGATATCGACCGCTCAACGCGAGTCACGACGCTGTGGCCGTCACCGGCGAGACGGTCGGCATGCTGAGACTGGTCGCGGGTTTCTCGCGCATGGTCGGCGATCTGGTAGACGGTCGTGCTCATTTCATTGATCGCCGTCGCGGCCTGATCGGTTTCGCTTTTCTGCCCGAGCATGCCCTTGCGCACTTCGCCCATGCTGGAGGCCAGGCGGCTGGCGCCCTCGTCCAGGCGTGTGGCCGCTTGGGTGACGGTACCTACGATGCGCTGGTAGCCGGATTGCATGGCATTGAAAGCGCCCGCCATCTGGCCGACCTCGTCAGCGCTGTCCAACGGTACGCGTACGGTGAGATCACCGCTGCGCTCCACATGCAGCATGACGTCTTTCAGCGTGTTGAGATGGCTTAGCAGGAATCGGATCATCATCTGCGAAGCCGCTAGCAGCGCCAGCATCAGAATTGCGACGGCCAGCGCGTAGCTGAAAAAGTGCTGCGTCAGCAATTGCCAGACGCTAGGCGCGCGAGCCAGAACGGCAAGGCTGTCGCCGCCTGAGCGAGTGATCCGCTGTGCGCCGACAACCGGTGTGGTGGCGAAAAAGCGGTCGTGGTCGATTGCAAGCCAGCCCTGACCCGGCGCGATGGTTCGACCTTCGATAACCAGCCCCTGACCGGCAGCTGCCGCCAGCAGATCGGGATGGCGGGGAAGGGCACTGCCTGCCGGCCAGTCCTGCAGCACGCTGGCCAGTTCCTGAGCGCTGGTTTGCGCGTCCTGGCTGCGGGACCGCTGTTCCAGTTGCAGGGCGAACAACACCAGCAGCAACGTGGTAACGAAGGTCACCATGTTCAGCGCCCAGAACTTGTATTTCAGAGAAAGATCACGAATCCAGAGAACCATGAGTGCGCTTCTGTATGGGTGGCTGAGAGGGCGTCGGTGCGTTTTAGGCGTCCGTCTTTTTAGCGGCAGAACGACGGCAGGCTTTAGCGCTATTCTGGTTGAGCCAGCGGAGCGATGCCGAAGAACCGTTGAGCGCAGGCGATGGTGGTTGTCGCGAGTTCGTCGTCGCTCACGCCGCGATGGCGGGCCACTTCACGCAACACTTCCGGAAGAAAAGCGGGCTCGTTCTGACCGCCTTTGGGTTTGGGCCGCAGCGTGCGTGGCAATAGATAGGGCGCATCGCTTTCGAGCATCAATCGCGAGGCGGGAATCTCGCGAACCAGCGACTGCAGGTGCGTGCCGCGGCGCTCGTCGCAGATCCAGCCGGTGATGCCGATGTGCAGGTCGAGGTCGAGATAGGCGTAGAGGGCGCGCTTCTCCCCGGTAAAGCAATGAACGACCGCGACACTGAGCCGATCGCGGAAAGGCCGGAGGATGTCCACCAGGCGCTGGTCCGCATCGCGTTCGTGAAGAAATACCGGGAGACCGGTTTCCACTGCCAGTTGCAGATGTTCTTCAAGCACCCGTTCCTGCTGCCCGCGCGGGGAAAGGTCCCGGTTGAAATCCAGCCCGCATTCCCCAACAGCGCGAACCTCGGGTTCGGCGAGCAATTGCTTCAACTGAGTGGCGGTTTCGGACGTCCACTGGCTGGCATCATGTGGATGGACTCCTGCCGTGCAAAACAACCGTTTCCGGCTCTCATCCAGCTCACGACAAAGCGTTAATGCTGCTTCGCTTTCGACCAGACTGGTGCCGGTCAGTACCAGTTGCGTGACGCCAGCTGCGTAAGCGCGAGTCAGGACGGCGCGCGGGTCGCGAGCGAAGGTCGGGTGGGTCAGGTTGACACCAATGTCAATAAGCTGCACAAACTACCTCATGTAGAATAAAAATAATATAAGTACTAATATCAAATACTTATAGCTGGTATCTCATGTTAATTGGCAAGCTACGCTGGCGGCGAAACCGTGGCTATGAGAATCTTCGCCGCCCTGCGGCAGGCTGGCCGCCCTACAGACGGTCCCGTTCGAGTCGATACGCTGTAAATGAACCGATTATTGCCCTTGCTGTTGTGCCTAATGGTGCTCGCACCCTGGCCGGCCGCTGCGCGCGTGATGGGGCCTCAGGCGTGGCAGCCGGCGGATACGGTACGCGATCTGGCTGAGATTCGCCGCAGTGGCGTGTTGCGTGTGCTGGTCAATCAGAGCCGCAACAGTTCGGGCGAAGTCAAAGGTGAAGCCATCGGCGTGGAATACGTGCGGCTACGCGCGTTCGAGCAGTTTCTCAATCGCGGTTCGAAGGGGCCCGCGATCACCCTGGAAGTTATACCTAAGGCCAAGGACCAGCTGCTCGGCGCACTGCAGAGAGGCGAGGGTGATCTGGTCGCGCCTGGAGAACGTTTGGAGTCAGGATCGACGCGTCGGGTGAGCCATAGTCGCGCCGTAGTCGATAACGTCCCCATGGTTTTGGTCAGCCGCCAGGGCGGCCTTCGCTACAAAAACTTCGAACAGCTATCGGGACGCAGTCTGGCGTTGTCTGCCGGCAGCGCCGCCGGGCTGGAACTGGAAGTGCTCAATCAACGGTTGATGCAAGCCGGGCGCGCGCCGATTGCTGTCGAGTGGGTCGATCCAACGCTCGCGGTCGAGGACGTGCTGGAGATGGTGCAGGCCGGCATCTATTCCGCGACTGTCGTCGAGCTGCCCATTGCGGAGCGATGGGCGAAGGTACTGCCCAAATTACGTATCGAGCGAGATCTGGTTCTGGGCAAGCGCGCCGACATGCGTTGGTTTGTCCGAACGGAGGCCAGCATGTTGCGTGCTAGCGTCGATCGCTTCCTCCGAGGCTACAGTGCGCCGGATAACCAGGACGCCGCTTTCGTCCGGGTCTATCGGCGCCTTTACCGGGTGCAGTATCCCCTTGATCGGGTCGGTCGGCAGCGCTTGGAGAAGGTGCGGCCCACTTTACAACGGCATGCTCAGCAGCAGGATATCGACTGGCTCAATCTGGCCGCGCTGGCATTCAAAGAGTCGACCCTCAATCCGGCAGCCCGTGGTGCTTCCGGCGCCACCGGACTCATGCAGGTGACGCAGGCTACTGCACGCAGCATGGGTGTAAACGACATCGGCAAGCTTGATAACAATGTGCAGGCCAGTGCGAAGTATCTAGCCAACATCCGGCAGAAATTTTTCGCTAGCCCCAGGCTGAATGAACGCGAACGCATGGCGTTCGTCCTCGCGGCTTACAACATGGGGCCGCAGCGGGTCCAGAGCATGCGTGCCGAGGCCCGGCGCCGAGGGCTCAATGCCGACCAGTGGTTTTTCCAGGTCGAGCGCGTTGCCATGGAAACCATGGGTATGGGCGTAGTCAGCTACGTCAATGCAGTAAACAAGTACTACCTGACCTACACGCGGGAGCGTTACCTGCTCGAAGGCGGTCCGCAAAGCGCTGCCAAATGAGCGTTTAGCTTTGCTTGATGACGAGTAGCTGCTCGACCGCCTCCAGGCGTTGGCGCTCGTTTTCGTCGAATCGTTCGGCGGCCAATCGGGCGATCGCAGCGCGCTTATCCGCTTCGCCAAGCCCTCGGCTGCTTTCGATGCGGCTCTTTTCTTTTTGATAGGAGGAGAGTCGCCTTTGCCATTCTTGCCTTTTGAGATCGAGCCGTTCCAGACGCGCGGTGGCGGCGTTGCCAACCAGCTGCTGACGCAGCCGACGTAGGTCCGCGGGCGTGGCTCCGCGCGCTTGCAATGCACGTGTCTGCTCGCGTAATTCAGACTGCAATTGAATGACCATCGCGTCCTGCAGTTCGGGCGGTAGGCTGCTCTGCAGCCTGTCGATTGCGGCTCCCTTGGCGGCGGCATCGAGAGTTGAGTCGCGACGAATCGCCAGCCTTTCCAGCGTGAAGCTGTCGGCCGTTTCGTCGAGTGCAAAAAACGCCTGATGGACCTCATCGTCGAATAATTGGGCGCGCAGCTGGCGAACCGCCTGCAGCCGCTCGCGCATGGCGTTCAGATCGGCCTGCCGCACATGATCCTGCTCCAGTAGCAGCAGTTGGCGTTTGTAATCCAGATACTGTGCTAGCAACTGCAGCGCTTGACCTTCTCCGGGCTGGGGAAGTTGCGCTTCGATGTAATGTCGTAGACGCGTGACGCTGGCCTCAAGGGGTTCTTCGCCAATCGAGGCCAGGAAATAATCGAAGACGCGTCGGATGTCATTCTCGATGATCAACCTGCCGGAGGCGTCCGTTCGTAGTTGCCCATCGACCTGGGTCCCCGCGAAGGAAGGAGGTAAGCGACGGATCGTTGCGACAGGCGAAGGCCGCGGATCCGGTAAACGGACCGATGTCTGGGTTGGAGCCGGCGATGGGGCGCGTACGGGCGCAACGCGCTGCGCCTGGTCCGGCTGTGTCTCGACCGGGTCCTGCCAATTGATCGCGACGCCGAGGGTCACAGTCACGGCCAGCAGGAGCAGGAGGGCGATTACTTTCATCGAGACGCCTCGCTTCAGGGCCGGGGCCGATCGGCCCCGGCGAGTCTCAAAGGCCTGCGTTCTTCAGGCGGTTGGCATGCTGGCGGTAGACAGTCAACGGATCGGTTTCGAACAAGCTGGTCAGTCCGAGCACCTGATTGACCTCATCCAGGTGATTCATCCGGTAGTTGTCGCGGATAACCATGCCGAGGTGTGAGCTGCAGCGTCCAACCAGCCCGTCATTCGCTTCACCGAAGGCGAGCGAGCCAGCGCCCAGCATGGCGTCACTGACATCCAGCGGGTTGGTGAGCGGGCTGGTACCGCTCCAGGAGTAGTAGCTAACGCCGCCTACCTTGTATGCGCCTTCGCCGCATTTAGAGGTCGGAATTCCCTGTGGGTATTTGGCATTGAATCGCGCGGCGCCTTCACTGTTGAGCGACTCGAGTGACCCGAGCGAGTTTTGAGGCGCGGTGCTCGGGCTGCCGGAGAGAAAATGGATCAACGCGCCCATGCCATTGACCAAGCCGGCAATGATGGCCTCGCCGCCGGATCCCTCGGGAACCTTGCGAAGCAGATCCGCGACGTCCGAGCCCTTGTGCGGGGCGCCGACGCTGGTGACCGAGGCAACCAGATCGGGGCGCACGGCGGCGACGTAGCGTACGGTCGGGCCACCATGACTGTGGCCGATCAAGTTCACCTTCGATTTTCCGCTGATCGCAACGATTTCCTCGACCTGATCCAACAATTCTTCACCACGCAGCTCCGAGGTGTTGAGCTGGCTGACTTCGGTCACGTAGACCTGCGCACCGTCACGCTGCAGCGCGCGTGGGATGCCGTACCAGTAGTCGAGGCCGAGCAGGCTGTCGAAGCCAAGCATGCCGTGGGTTAGAACGATCGGGTAACGCGTTTGGGTGTATCCGCTCGACCCGAACAGGCCGGCATGTACCTGGTTTGTGACGGCCAAGGCGGTACCGAGGCACAGAGCGATCAAGGTCTTCTTGTTGTTCATGAATGCACTCATCAGTGGGTGAATCGGGCATGGCGATCCCTCGCTGTTCACCGCGCGTTGCGCGTACTGCCGCCTGACAAACGCAGCAATCGTGCCAGTCCTATAACAGGCGGCGGGGATCGGCTCTGGCACCGTTCGTCCAGACTGATGGGTGGCCATGGCTGCCAGCGCCGTATCGCCTTGCCTGTTACTAGGCGGAACGCTCTGATGGGTAGGAAAGTTATATTCGCTTGATCTAGACCCGATCGCCGAAGTTTGCGTAATATCGCGACTTATTAGTCATATTGGAACTCGCTGGTCACTGCTCACTGGTAATCGATAGCGACGATGTACCAAAGCTTGGCGCCGGTGGGTGTCTGAACGTGCACCTCGGCATCTAGTGGCTTGCCGATCAGGGCTCTGGCCAGTGGCGAATCGATGCTGATCAGCCCCTGCCGAAGGTCCAGTTCATCGGGGCCGACGATGCGATAGCGGGCCTGTTCGCCGTTCTCGTCTTCAACCGTCACCCAAGCGCCGAAGTAGACTTTGCCCGGATCACTCGGTTTCTCACTGACGACCTTGAGCTTCTCCAGACGCTTGGTAAGAAAGCGCACTCGACTGTCTATTTCCCGCAGCATCTTCTTGCCGTAGGTGTATTCGGCGTTTTCCGAACGGTCGCCTTGCGCGGCCGCTTCGCTGACCGACTGGGTGACCTGCGGGCGCCTGACGTGCCAAAGCTCATGGAGTTCGGCGCGCAGCCGCGCTTCGCCCTCGGGAGTAATCAGAGGCGTACCGGCAGGGCGGGGAGGGCGATAGCGGCTCATGATGGCTCCGGGTCAGGCTGGAAAGTCGCACATTCTAAAAGGACTCACTGCTGTCCGCTGGCTCAGTTGTCTCGGAGCACATCGAGCGGACTGGCATTGAGCGCTCGGCGAGTGCCGATCACGCCGGCCGTACCGACTAGCAGCGCGCCGATCAGCGGCAGCAATAGCAGCCAGGGATGCGGATGCCAGCGTAGATCGAACACGAAGTGATAGAGCAGTGCGCTGACCAGCTCGCAGCCAAGGGCCGCGAGCAACCCGCTGGCAACGCCGAGCACGCCGAACTCGGCACGTCTGGCTTTGAGCAACAGGCTGCGCTCGGCGCCCAATGCGCGCAGCAGGGCTCCCTGACGGATACGCTCGTCGAGCGTTGCCTGAAGCCCGGCGAGCAATACGGCCAAGCCTGCTGCCAGAACGAACATCAACACGTATTCCACTGCCAACGAGACCTGCGCAAGGATGCTGCGCAGCTGGCTGAGCAAGGCCTCGACCTGCAGTATCGTGGCGGAGGGAAAGTCGCGGGCCAATTGAACCAGTTCGCGGTCCTTGCCGCTGGGCAGATGAAAGCTGGTCATGAAGGTGGCCGGCATGTCTCGCAGCGTGTTGGGTTCGAAGATCATGTAGAAGTTCGGTTGGAAACTGTCCCAGTTCACTTCGCGCAGGCTTGTCACCGTGACGTCGCGAGTCAGTCCGCCGACCGTGAAGCTGAGCCGATCGCCCAGCCCGATCTGAAGACTCTCGGCCAGCTCGGCTTCCACTGATACGCCGGGTAGATCGCCGCGCTCGTCCTCCCACCAGTGGCCGGCGGTCAGCTGGTTATCGGAAGGCAGGTCGCGTGCCCAGGTCAGGCTCAGGTCCCGGCGAATCGCCCGCTCACCCTGGCTGTCTTTGCTAACCAACTGGCGCACCGGCTCCCCATTGATAGCCACTAGCCGGCCCGGAACCACGGGATATAGCGGCGCAGCGTGATCCGACAGCGCATCGATGCGCTCGGCGAACGCATCGCGATCCGTCGGCAGAATATTCAGTACGAAATGGTTAGGCGCGTCGTCCGGAAGCTGGTTCTGCCAGGTATCGAGAAGTTCGCCGCGCAACAGGGCGATCAACGCCATGGCAAGCAGTATCAGGCCAAAGGCCAAGGCTTGACCGGCTGCCGCCAACGGGTGACGGAGCAGCTGTCCGAGGCCAAGGCGCCATATCAGCGACGCGCCCGACAGTGAGCGCCGTAGTCCCTGCAGTGCCAGTAGCAGCAGTCCGCCAAGCAGGACGGTCGCTAGCAAGCCGCCGCCCAACAGGGCCAGTGTGATTTTCAAATCCAGGCTCAGGCGCCACATAATCAGGCCTAGGGCGATCACTGCTGCGCCGTACACCAGCCAGGAGCTCGGCGGGACGGGGAGGATGTCGCGGCGTAGCACCCGGAGCGGCGGCACACGCCCCAATGCTGCCAGTGGCGGTAAGGCGAAACCGGCCAGTGCGACCAGCCCCGTGGCGATGCCTGCCAGCGCGGGCCAAAGGGTGGCGGGCGGTACTTCGCTGACCACCAGCTCGCGCAGCAGGAAAAACAACCCATGCTGCGCGGTCCAGCCCAGCAAGGCGCCTGCCGCGCTGGCGGCCACGCCTAGATAGCCGAGCTGCAGCGTATAGAGCATCAGCGCCTCACGTCGTGACAGCCCCAAGCAGCGCAGCAGGGCGCTGGCATCGAAGCGGCGAGCGGCGAAACGTGCTGCCGAGAGCGCCACAGCGACACCCGCCAATAATACAGCCGCTAGGCTGGCCAGGTTCAGGTAGCGCTCGGCGCGCCCCAATGCGCCGCCAATCTGACGATTACCATCCTTGGCCGTCTCGATACGTTGATGCGGCTGCAACTCCGGTTTGACGGCCTCTTCGTATGCACGCAACTGCTCCGCCGGGCCACGCCAGAGCTCGCGGTAGCGCACGCGGCTACCCGGCTGCACGACGCCGGTGGCTTCGAGGTCGTCGAGATGCATCAATACATGTGGCGTCAGGCTGTAAAAATCGCCAACCCTATCGGGTTCGTAGGTCAGAACACGCGTCAGTTTGAGCTGTTTGTTGCCAACTTCGATGTGGTCGCCGATCTGCAGGTCGAGTGCGGCGAACAGGCGTGCTTCGGCCCAGGCTTCGCCGGGCTGAGGGCCTGGCCCGGGTTGTTCCGGTTGATAGGGCGCGGCTGCGCTGCGCAGTTCTCCGCGCAGCGGATAGCGATCGTCGGCTGCCTTGACGCTGGTCAGCTGCAGATTGTCATCGGTGGCGACGACGCTGGAGAATTCCACCACCCGAGCATGGTCGAGCTGAAGCCGAATGCCTGCTTCGATCTGTTCGGGCTCAGCGGGCGCGCTGCCGCGCAACACGAGATCGGCTCCGAGGAATTCAGTGGCGCGCAGCAGCATGGCATCGTTCAGGCGGGCGCCGAAATAGCCGATGGCGGTGCTTGCCGCGACGGCAATCAGCAGCGCGAGGAACAGCACACGCAGCTCGCCGGCGCGTGCATCCCGCAATAGCTGGCGCAGTGCGAGAGCAGCCAGTCGGCTGGCAGGCACGCGCTTCATCGAGTTTGCTCGTCGCGAAGCTGGCGCCCACCTTCCAGTCGCAGCAGGTGTTGGCAGCGCTTTGCCAGGCGCTCGTCATGGGTAACCAGCACGAGGGTAGTGCCGCGCTCACGGTTCAACTCGAACAGCAATTCGGTGATATTTGCCCCCGTGTGGCTATCGAGATTGCCGGTTGGCTCGTCGGCGAACAGCACCTCGGGCTCGGCGGCGAATGCGCGAGCAACCGCCACGCGCTGTTGCTCGCCGCCGGATAGTTGCCTGGGATAATGATGCAAACGAGCGTCCAGGCCGACGCGCCCGAGCAGTTCGGTGGCTTTCGCCTGCGCATCGCGGCGGCCATGCAGCTCGAGAGGCAGCATGACGTTCTCCAAGGCATTGAGGCTGTCGAGCAGCTGGAACGATTGAAAAACGAAGCCGACATGCTCGGCGCGCACCCGGGCACGCTGATCTTCGTCCAACTCGCCGAGCAGATGGCCGGCTAGGTGCACTTCACCCGAACTGGGCAGATCCAGTCCGGCCAGCAGGCCGAGCAGGGTTGACTTGCCGGATCCAGAAGTCCCGATGATCGCCAGACTTTCCCCCTTGCTCAGGCTCAGGGACACATCGTCGAGTATCGCCAGCTCGCCTTCCGCGCTGGGTACCGCTTTGCTAAGGTTCCGGGCAGAGAGAATGCTGGCGCTCATGGAGATTCCGATGCGAAATTGGCTGAAAAGTGGGGTGCTGGTACTGCTGTGCTGGACCCAAGGAGCCTGGGCGGGAACGGTATTGGTGGTCGGGGATAGTATCAGCGCCGCTTTCGGGCTGGAAACCAGCCAAGGGTGGGTGCAGCTGCTTCAGCAACGCCTTGATACACAAGGGCAGGATCATCGGGTAGTGAACGCCTCGATCAGTGGCGACACCAGCGCCGGCGGGCTGGCTAGATTGCCCGCTCTGCTCGAAGAGCATAAACCCGAAGTGGTGATTCTGGAGCTTGGCGGCAACGATGGATTGCGCGGCCAGTCGCCTACCCAATTGAAGCAGAACCTTGCCGCCATGGTTGAGCGGTCGCGTCAGGCGGACGCCAAAGTGCTGCTGCTTGGCATGCGTTTGCCCCCCAATCTGGGGCAGCGGTACACAACGGCATTTGCCCAAGCGTTCGACTCGCTTGCCAAGGAGCAGTCGCTGCCTTACGTCCCGTTTTTTCTCGAAGGCGTCGGCGGGGTCGAAGGCATGATGCAGGCCGATCGCATCCATCCGGCAGCCGGCGCGCAGCGACGACTGTTGGATAACGTCTGGCCGGTGCTCGAACCCTTGCTTTGAGGCGTGCGCGCGGCTACTGTCGCGCCCCTCGATCGGAGCCTTCAATGCCACGCCCAGCCTGGACTCTATTTGCCTATCGCCTCATCGTGCCGGACGAGCAGTTCGACCTGTTCGCTTGTCGCGAGAATCGTCTGCATCTGGCGCTGCGGCAACTGGAATTGAACGGACGGGTCGATCGCACGCTCTGCGGTGGTTTCCTACCGGCTCGACCGCACTGGCAGGATCTGGAGCGAGCGATGCTCAAGGATCGCCGGCTCTGCCCGGCCTGCCGCGATACGCTCAGTGCACAGCGCAAGGGCCTTCCGTCTGCCGCGAGTATCTGGTAGCTCGGCGGCCGCTGTCGCTTCGAGTACAATCGCCAGCAACACGCCCACTTAATTACCAAGGAAATCCTGAATGCTCTCGCGTGCGTCTGCAGTCACCTCCTGTGTGTCATTCGCTGCTTTGCTGTTGGCCGGCCAGTCCGCTGCGCTCGAGTTGCCGCTACCTCCGGAAGGCGAGGACGTGGTTGGGCAGATCCAGGTGATCAAGGCCAAATACGAGGACACGTTCGCGGCGCTGGGCGAGACGCATGATCTGGGCTATCTGGAGCTCGTAGCGGCTAACCCAGGGGTGGATCCCTGGTTGCCTGGTGAAGGTACCGACATCATTCTGCCGACTCGCTACATCCTTCCGCCCGGGCCGCGCGAGGGGATTGTCATCAACCTGGCGGAATACCGCTTGTATTACTATCCGAAAGGCGAAAACGTGGTGCATACCTTCCCCCTTGGAATCGGGCGTGAGGGGTGGGGTTCACCTGTCGGCAAAACTCATATCTCGGCGATGACGAACAATCCGGCTTGGTATCCGCCGCAGTCGATTCGGGACGAGCACGCGGCCGATGGCGATCCTCTGCCCAAGGTCGTGCCGCCAGGTCCGGATAACCCGCTTGGTCCGTACAAACTGAACCTGGCATTGCCGGGCTACCTCATCCACGGCTCGAATAAGAAGTTCGGCATTGGCATGCGCGTCAGTCACGGTTGTTTCCGCATGCTGAACCACAACGTGCTGGAGCTGGCCGGATTGGTCAAGGTCGGAACGCCGGTGAGGATTATCGACGAGCCCTACAAGTTTGGCGTAAGCGAGGGCAAGATCTACCTGGAGGCGCATACGCCTCTGCAGGATGAGGACAAGCATATGACGCTTATGGACAAGCATGCAGTGGTAGTCAACACGCTGTTGAAGCGTGACGAAGCGGCCGGTGTGCTGCAGTTGGATTGGGAAATGGTGCGCGAAATCATCGCTGGCGAAGACGGTCTGCCGATCCAGATCGCCGAACAGGGGCAAGCTCTGGCCAACCACGAAGAGTCGGTTTTCTGAAGATTTGACGAGCCGATTATCTGGCGCCCACAAAAAAGCCGACCTGTTTGCAGGTCGGCTTTTTTATCGCCTGAAGCTTACTTGCGGCTGGCGCGTTCCAGCATACGCAGTGCACGCTCGTTGGCTTCGTCAGCAGTTTGCTGAGCCTTCTGAGCAGCTTGCATAGCCTCGTCGGCCTTGCTGTACGCTTCGTCGGCACGAGCCTGAGCACGGGCAGCGGCGTCTTCGGTCGCGGTCAGACGGGCTTCGCTTTCCTTGGTCATGCTGTTGCTGCAACCAGTAGCCAGAACTGCGGCGAAAGCCAGAGCAGAAAATTTCAGAACGTTGTTCATCGTGTTCCCCTTAAGGATGAAATCCATGGCAACTTCCGTTATGGAAAGTTGGCGCGCACATACTACCGATAAGTTGCGCTAAGTAAACTGAGGCAAGCAGTCGTTACCACAATTTTTCTGCAAGCTCATCTTTTTCACGGCATCCGCAGGCCCGTTGATTGAAAAACAATCAGAGCCGGCCGCTGCACTCGTTACATGGACCGGTCGGGACGTTGAAAAGTTGCACTCGCCGAGCAATTCGGCGAGTGAGCGTTATATCGCTCAGCGCAGCCATGAAGCACTGCCAACTTATCAATTGAAGCCAAGTCTTACATGGCGGTAGCATGCGTCATCCAGCTAACAACAAGAATGGGGAATGTGCGGCCTCGCACACAGCTCCAAGTCGATAGGCAGGCAAGCCTGCAGAGGAGGCGAGATGACCGAGAAGCTAACCATCCATCATGATCGAACGGGTCGCCAGTTCGAGACGACCGTGGATGGCTATCGCGCCTATCTTGCTTATGTCGATTTAGGTAAACAGACGCTGGATATCTACCGGACCTTCGTGCCAGATGCGCTTCGTGGTCGCGGCGTTGCGGCTGTATTGGCTCAGCATGCGCTCGATTACGCGGCGCGCGAGGGCTACACCGTGATTCCGTCCTGTTCGTATGTGGAGTGGTACATAGAGCGGCAGGGCAGTTCGACGAACAGTATCGACAGCGAATAAAAAAACGCCGGCAAGCGGCGTTTCTTTTGCTACAAGTCGCCGTGAGCCGTTAGCCGCGAGCGCGCTTCGGCAGTACATTCTTCAGTTTCGTATGCATGCCGAGGATAGCCTTTTCGGTAGCGTCCCAGTCGATACAGGCATCGGTAATGGACACACCATATTTCAGGTCAGCCAGATCCTTGGGAATTGGCTGACTGCCCCAGCCGAGGTGACTTTCTACCATCAACCCGACGATCGAGTTGTTGCCCTCGAGGATCTGGTTAGCCACGTTGTCCATGACTAGCGGTTGTAATGCCGGATCCTTGTTGGAGTTCGCGTGGCTGCAATCGACCATGATGTTAGGGGTGATGCCAGCCTTTTTCAGTTCCTGTTCGCACACGGCCACGCTGACCGAATCGTAGTTGGGCTTGCCGTTGCCGCCGCGCAACACGACGTGACCGTAGGTATTGCCCTTGGTGGTGACGATGGAGACCCCGCCGGACTGATTGATGCCAAGGAAACGATGCGGGCTGGATACCGATTGCAGCGCATTGATCGCGACGGTCAGGCTGCCATCGGTGCCATTTTTGAAACCCACCGCCGAGGACAGGCCTGAGGCCATCTCACGGTGTGTCTGGGACTCAGTAGTGCGCGCACCGATGGCCGACCAGCTGATCAGGTCCTGCAGGTACTGCGGAGAGATTGGGTCCAGTGCTTCGGTGGCGGTGGGCAGACCCATTTCGGCGAGATCGAGCAGCAACTGGCGGCCGATGTGCAGGCCATCCTGGATCTTGAACGAGTCGTCCATATAGGGGTCGTTGATCAGGCCTTTCCAACCTACGGTGGTGCGAGGTTTCTCGAAGTACACCCGCATGACCAGAAAAAGGCTGTCGGACACCTTGTCGGCCAGCACCTTGAGGCGCTCGGCATATTCATGCGCGGCCTTGAGATCATGAATCGAGCAGGGGCCTATCACCACGAACAGGCGATGATCCTTGCCGTCGAGAATGTTGCGTACCACCTGGCGTCCTTCGGAGACGGTCTTCAGCGCGGAAGCGGTCAGCGGTATTTCACGCTTCAACTGCTCCGGCGTGATAAGTGTCTCGTTGGAGGAAACGTTAAGGTCATCGATCGGTAAATCAGCCATCGTGTTCTCATCAGTCACGGATGCCGTCCGCCAGCCAATCCCGATGCGGCGGAGCAGGGCTTTAGGGCGCAGCGGGGAAGCGGAACCTTATCGCGTATTGAGGCGCTCCGACAATGACCTTGAAGTCGGACTGCCGCCTGGGTCCGCCCTATACCGGCATGCGACCGAAGGGCTACCGTGAGTGACGGCTGGGCGCTGCCCCGGGACGCTGCTAAGGTTGCGATTTCAAGCGCGCCATTGTTGGCGTCGTACTGACCTGTAGCTGGAGTTCTGCATGACCGCACCTCATCCCCGAATTGGAATTATTGGCACTGGCGCCATCGGTGGTTTCTATGGACTGATGCTCGCCCGGGCCGGCTACGACGTGCACTTTCTGCTGCGCAGCGAATACGAGGCGGTCAGGCAGAACGGGTTGCACGTGAACAGCGCGGTACAGGGTTCGTTGCATCTGGATGAGGTACAGGCCTATCGGCGGGCCGCGGACATGCCCAAATGCGACTGGCTGTTAGTGGGGGCGAAAAGCACCAGCAATCCGGAACTGGCCCCGCTGATCGTGGAGGCTGCTGGGCAAGATGCCAAGGTCGTGGTGTTGCAGAATGGCCTGGGAATCGAGGACGACCTGCGTGTGTTGCTACCGAGCAATATTCATCTGCTTGGCGGTCTTTGTTTCATCTGCGCGCACCGTTCGGCGCTGGGCGTCGTCGAGCATCAGGCGCTCGGTGGGGTCAATCTCGGCTATCACTCAGGTTCGGCAGCAACGCCAGAGCAACAGCAGGCCTTGGTCGAAGAGGGCGTATCGATGTTTCGCGCGGCGGGTGTCGATTCCAATGCGGCCGCCAATCTCGCTCAGGCGCGCTGGCAGAAGCTGGTGTGGAACATGCCATACAACGGCCTTTCGGTCCTGCTGGATGCCGGCACGGCGCCTTTGATGGCCAACCCTGACAGTCGGGCACTGGTCAGGTCGATCATGCTGGAAGCCTGTGGAGCGGCGAGCGCCTGTGGCTATCCACTACCTGAGGCGCTGGTAGACCGGATGATGACGGCCACCGACCACATGCCCAACTATCTACCGAGCATGTACCACGACCATGCGCATGGGCGCCCGATGGAGCTCGAAGCGATCTACGCCGCTCCGCTTGCCGCGGCCGCACAGGTCGGTTTTGGGATGCCCAAGACCGAGGCGCTGCTTCAGGCCCTGCGTTTCATTTCCATGCGCGCAGACCGCTAGGTCAATCACCTCGGAGGCAGCTGCCGGGCGGGCGTTCGAGTCGGTAGAGGTTTCTTTTGGGGCTGCTAAGCTCAAACGAGGCCGCGAGAATTCTAAGTGCCTGTTTGACGTTCAGGATGCGATCGGCCTGGCATATCAGACGGATAGTCCCAGGATATGCTCGCTGTTCTAGTTCGTACTATGAGAGGCGGCGATTGCGACCCGAATCGCTGGGAGGCGGTACATATGGAAATGACCTAGAATTCCGACGTTCTGGTGCGCAAAGTTATAAAAAAATGGTGACGTTCAGGCGTCATTGGCCTTTGAGGGATCTCTATGAAGCTTCAGCAACTGCGTTACATCTGGGAGGTGGCGCATCATGACCTCAATGTCTCGGCAACCGCGCAGAGCCTGTTCACGTCCCAACCCGGCATCAGCAAACAGATCCGCTTGCTCGAAGACGAGCTAGGGGTGGAAGTCTTTGCCCGGAGCGGCAAGCACTTGACCCGAGTTACCCCTGCTGGCGAACGCATCATTACGACCGCTGGCGAAATTCTTCGCAAGTGCGAAAGCATCAAACAGATCGCCCAGGAATTCTCCAACGAAAAACGCGGTACCTTGAGTATCGCGACCACTCATACCCAGGCCCGCTATGCCTTGCCGCAGGTGATCAGCGCCTTCATCAAGCAGTACCCGGATGTCTCCCTGCACATGCACCAGGGTACGCCCATGCAGATCGCCGAGATGGCAGCCGACGGCACTGTGGATTTCGCCATCGCCACCGAGGGGCTGGAGCTGTTCGGTGATCTGGTCATGATGCCGTGCTATCGGTGGAATCGTTGTGTGGTCGTGCCGCAGGGGCATCCGCTGGCGAAAGTGGAAAAGCTCACCCTGGAAGCCTTGGCGGAACATCCGATCGTGACCTATGTGTTCGGCTTTACCGGACGCTCCAAGCTGGATGAGGCATTCAGTCACAGAGGCTTATCGCCGAAGGTGGTGTTCACGGCGGCAGACGCCGACGTCATCAAAACCTATGTGCGCCTTGGGTTGGGGGTCGGAATCGTCGCGCGAATGGCGGTCGATGCCAAGCTCGACCCGGATCTGGTGGTGCTCGATGCCAGCGAGCTGTTCGAGTCCAGCGTGACCAAGATCGGATTCCGTCGCGGCACTTTTCTGCGCGGCTTCATGTGCGATTTCATCGAAACCTTCGCCCCGCATCTCGATCGGGAAATACTCGAAAGAGCTGTTCAGTGCCGGAACAAGGTCGAGCTGGACGAGTTGTTCAGCGATGTCGATCTGCCGACTTTTTGATAGCGGGTCAATCGCCACTCAATACGAATCGAAGCCAGCTTCGCTGAGGCGACGCTGGGGTTTGGATGATTCGGTTATGAGCTGACGTCAAGCGGCGACTCATCGCGCAAGCACACTCGAAGTGTGAAAAACACCGTCAGCTTCGGGCGATAAGATTACCGGCGTGCAGGCCGCATTCCTTCTGGGTGGACTCCTCCCACCACCAACGACCCTCACGCTCATGCTGGTTTGGCAGAACCGGGCGTGTGCATGGTTCGCAGCCGATGCTGATGAACCCGCGCTCGTGCAGGCTGTTGTAAGGCAACTCGAGCATGCGGATATAAGCCCAGACTTCCTCACTGGTCATCTGCGCCAATGGGTTGAATTTATACAAGGTGTGCTCTGGCGTTGAAAAAGCGCTGTCGATCTCCAGCACCGATACTTGGCTACGCGTGCCGGGGCTCTGATCACGGCGCTGGCCGGTGGCCCAGGCTCGGACCCCGGTAAGCTTGCGTCGAAGCGGCTCTATCTTACGGATGCCGCAGCATTCGCCATGACCGTCGCGGTAGAAACTGAACAACCCTTTCTCATTGACCATCGGCTGCAACAGGGCAGGGTCCGGCGTCATGATGTCGATAGCGATGTCGTAATGCTCGCGAACCTGTTCGATGAAACGATAGGTCTCGCTGTGCAGACGACCGGTGTCGAGGCTGAACACCTTGACGTTCTTGTTCAGCTTCCAGGCCATGTCCACCAGCACGACATCTTCAGCGCCACTGAACGAGATCCAGAGATCGTCGCCGAACAGGTCGAAGGCGAGCTTGAGAATGTCTTGGGGTGATTTACTGGCATAGGCAGATGCCAGCTCGGCTACATCAATTGTTTGGCTCATCAGGCGGCTTCCTTGGTTGGCGCTTGGCGCTCTGCTGGCCGCGGATGTTAGCAAATTGTTTTTATGACTCTAAATAACGTTTGGGGTGGCCATGCCTAACTTTAACGAATAAGCCATCGCGTTGCGCCACCTGATCCTTACCGTTAGAGTGCCGCTTCAATTTTCTGCTTTGAGGAGTGATTCGTGGAAATAGCCTGTCTCGACCTGGAAGGTGTCCTGGTTCCGGAAATCTGGATCGCCTTTGCCGAGGCCACCGGAATCGAATCGCTCCGGGCAACCACACGGGACATTCCTGACTATGACGTACTGATGAAGCAGCGCCTGCGCATCCTCGACGAGCATGGCCTGAAGTTGTCGGATATCCAAGCGGTCATCGCGACCCTGAAGCCGCTCGACGGCGCTGTTGAGTTCGTCGCCTGGTTGCGTGAGCGTTTCCAGGTAGTGATCCTGTCGGATACCTTCTACGAGTTTTCGCAGCCGCTGATGCGTCAGTTAGGTTTCCCCACGCTGCTTTGCCATCGACTGATCACCGACGAGTCGGGGCGTGTCGTTAACTATGAGCTGCGCCAGAAGGATCCCAAGCGCCAGTCGGTGATCGCTCTGAAGAGCCTGTACTACCGCGTTATCGCCGCTGGTGATTCGTACAATGACACCACCATGCTCGCCGAGGCGCATGCCGGCATCCTCTTCCATGCGCCCGATAACGTCATTCGCGAATTTCCGCAGTTCCCGGCCGTTCACACCTTCGACGCTCTGAAGCAGGAGTTCCTCAAGGCGTCCAATCGCACGCTTGAACTCTAACCGGCCAAGATCCAGCGTTGTATTCGTCGGGTGGAGTCACGTCTCATCGATCCACCTTGACGGCCGTGCGGAGGCGCTGGCGGATAACAACATGCCCATCAGTCAGAGGCAGGCGCGAGCCACGCGCCTGCAATCGCCGGCTATAGCCCTTCCAGCGTCTCCATCAGCATCCTCACCTTATCGAAGGTTTCCTGATACTCGGCTCGCCAGTCAGAATCCGCCACGATCCCGCCGCCGCCCCAGCAGGTCGCCTGATCGTTTTGAATCAGCAGTGTGCGGATGGCGATGGAGCTGTCCATCTCGCCTCGTACATCCAGATAGAGCAATGAGCCGCAGTAGATCGAGCGCCGCGTGGGCTCCAGCTCGTCGATCACTTGCATCGCACGGATCTTCGGCGCGCCGGTTATCGAACCTCCGGGAAAGCTGCCGGCCAGCAGGTCCAGAGCGTCCTTGTTGCTGGCCAGGGTACCGCTGACACTGCTCACCAGATGGTGCACGTTCGGATAGCTTTCCAGCGAGAACAGCTCTGGCACCGTCACGCTGCCGATTTCGCAGCTTCGCCCCAGGTCGTTTCGCAGCAGGTCAACGATCATCAGGTTTTCGGCGCGATCCTTTTCGCTGTTCAGCAGCGCTTGGGCCTCTGCGCGGTCAGCATCGGGGTCATCTCGACGAGGACGCGTGCCTTTGATCGGTCGGGTGTCGACGATTCCGTTGGAGAGCCGCAGGAAGCGTTCGGGAGACAGGCTGACGATGGCGCCGCGCTCCACGGTCATGAAGCCTGAATAGGGCGTCGGACAGGCGGTGCGCAGGGCCTGGTACGCCTGCCATGGGTCGCCTGTGCACGGCGCACGGAAGCGTTGCGCGAAATTCACTTGATAGCAATCGCCGGCCTGGATGTATTGCTGGATGCGCTCGATTGCTTGCTGGTACTCGGAGCGCTCCAGGTCGGCGGTGAACGGCGAATCAAGGCTGAACGCCGATTGCTCTGACTGCCATCTCGACTCGAACAGCTTGATCAGACGATCCCGCTCTTCATCGGCGAGCTTCGGATGGAAAATCAGCTGGGCCGTTTGGTTGTGGTGGTCATTTATCAATGCCCAGGCGTATAGACCGAACCGGGCGGGCGGCAATCGCAGATCCGCCACCGCAGCGGTCGGGAGCCTTTCGAGCCGCGCACCGAAGTCGTAGCCGAGAAACCCCAGCAGGCCACCGGCGAAAGGCAGCTCCAGTCCCGCTGGAGGCTCTGCCTTGCCGAACGTTCGCAAGGCGTCTCGAAGACGCGCAAAGAAGGCGCTGCCAGTCTCTCCTGGATTTGGTTCCAGTATCTCTCTCGGCCACGCGCTCAGTAGGTCGTACCGCCCGCGCTCTGCGGTCGGGCGTCCGGAGTCCAGCAGCACCGCGCCGGGCGCATGGCGAACGCGCTCGAACCAGAAGGTGGGGTCGGGGCGATAGGGCAGGGTATGTACGGTGCAGAGCGGCATGCGAGAGTGTCGATCCAGGAGGGCCCGGATGTGGCCGGGCCTGGGATTCACGCGTGGGGCGGTATATGACCGAAGAGATGCTGCGCGAACCGCACCCGCTCTTCAGGCGTTTCTTGGATACCCTTCTGCTTGAGCTCTTCGATCCGGTCTTCCACAGCATGCGTACGCAGGGTCAGGCCGCAGTCGTTGGCGATCTGGATGTTCAAGCCGGGGCGAGCGTTGAGCTCCAGGATTAGTGGTCCCTTGTCCTGATCCAGCACCATGTCCACGCCGATATATCCCAGTCCGCAGAGCTCGTAGCAGCCCGCAGCAAGCTTCATGAAACCGTCCCAGTTGGGCAGCTGCACACCGTCCACCGCGTTGGTGGTGTCAGGATGCTTGGTGATCTTGTTATTCAGCCAGGTGCCGCGCAGCGTAATACCTGTCGCCAGGTCAACGCCGACGCCGATTGCACCCTGATGGAGATTGGCCTTACCGCCAGACTGCCGCGTCGGTAGGCGCAGCATGGCCATCACCGGGTAGCCCATGAGTACGATAATGCGGATATCCGGAACGCCTTCGTAGCTGATGCTCTTGAAGATCGGGTCCGGCGTGACGCGGTATTCGATCAGGGCGCGATCGCGATGGCCGCCGAGCGAGTAGAGGCCGGTGAGGATATTGGAGATCTGATGCTCGATTTCATCGTGCGTCATGATCTTGCCCGATACCGTTCGGTAACGACCTTCGAAACGATCAGCGATTACCAGAATGCCGTCGCCGCCAGCCCCTTGCGCCGGTTTGACTACAAAATCGTCATGGTCTTTGACGATGTCCTTGAGTTTATCGATGTCTTTTTCGGTCTCGATGATGCCGTACATCTCCGGGACGTCGATGCCGGCTTCGATTGCCCTTTCCTTGGTGATGATCTTGTCATCGACGATCGGGTACAGGTTGCGCTTGTTGTACTTGAGCACGTAGTCCGCGTTGCGGCGATTGATACCCATGATGCCTTTGGCTTCGAGGGCCTTCCACGTTTTGATCAGACCGAACATGGCTCAATCCTTCAAAAAGGCTTTGAATCGAAACAGCTCGGTCAGGCGGTAGCCACGGTAGCGACCCATCGCCAACATGAACCCGACCATGATCAGCAGTACGGCTGGGAAGGTGAACATGAAGTAGGTCAGCTCCGGTACGCTCATCAGGAGGTGCGCCAAGGTTGCCGCAATCAGTGTCCCGACGGCGACCTTGAAGGCATGGCCCGCGCCGCGTTCTTCCCATGTAATGGATAGCCGCTCGATGGTCATGGTGAGGATCACCATCGGGAACAGCGCGACCGACAGTCCACGTTCCAGACCCAGCTTGTGGCTGAGCAAGCTGATCACGGCGATCAGTACGACGACGAAGGTCAGGACCACGGAAAGTCGAGGAAGCATCTGCAATTTCAGATGCTCCAGATAGGAACGAAGCGAGAGCCCCAGCGCGGTAATCACGGTAAACAGGATGATCCCGAATCCGAGCTGCGTCTCACGGAAGGCAAGGGCGATCAGAACCGGTGTAAAAGTACCCAGCGTCTGCAGGCCGCCGAGGTTTCGCAGAATCAAAATCACCAGCACGCCGATCGGAATCATGATCATGATCTGGTACGTCTGCTGAGTTTGCAGCGGCAGGCCGTACAGCGAGTACTCGAGGAAGTCCGCGTCGGTGTTCTCGTCGGTCAGCTTGGCCAGGCGGATGGCATTCATTTCGCTGCTGTTGAGCGTAAATGTCACCTGCGGGTTCCGGCCACCCTCCAGATTGATGAGCGGCTCGTCACCGGTCCACCAGACCAAACGATCTTTCGGCAGGCCCTGCTCACCGGTTTCGGGATTGAAGTACAGCCATTTATCACCATTGAAGCTGCGCAGCCACAACTCCGGCGTCTGCGCCATGTCGGGCGACAGCCGTATGGTGTGTACGCGCTCCATGGGGACGTGTGCGATTGATAGCAGCAACTCGATCACGCGCGCCTTGTTCGCCGTCGCGGAGTCACCGCCGAGCAGCAGCTTGACGTTATCGTCGTTTTCGTTATTGACGCGCTTGATGGCTTCGCTGATGAAGGTCTCGACATCGGCCGAGTGCTGGCGAATCGGTGAGAGCAATGCTTCGGCGGCAATCTTCTCAGCTCCTTCGACCGGAATACTGTCACGGAAGATCGGGCCGTTGGCCTTGGTTTGTTCACCGCTATAGCGTCGAGTCAGAACCAGGCGGTAGTAGAGCGTCTGATTGCCACTGACGCGGCGCGCCGACCAGGTGACGCGGCGGTTGCCATCGGCACGGTTGATGCTCACACCATAGTTATTGGAGATGAAGCTTTCGTTGAGGCTGACAAACTCCTGATTCAGCGGCGGCACATACATCTGCAGCTTTACCGGATCGCGCGGATTGGCCTGGAATTCAACTTTGGCATCGATATTCCACAGGTCGTCCGTTTCATCCTCGGTAATCGGAATGCCGAGAATGAAAATCTGGTACGCGGTGATCGCGATGCCCAGCGTGACGAGTATAAAAATCAGGACTTTCAGATGCAGGGTAAGGGCGCGCATGGAATTACTCGTCAGCGTCGGATTCGGTAATGCAGCCGGGCTTGCCAGCGGCGTACTTAAGGCTTGGGTCGACCAGGGCTTCGAAGCGAGCAAGCGCATCGGAACCTATTAAAAGTGGGTATTGGAATGCACTTCGGTCCGTGAGGTTCACTTCAATGCTGCGTTTAGCCTGGCCCATACACAAGTTGAGCTCTACGACGGGGCGCGGGGTGTAGGTTTTTTCTTCTTCCGGGTCGAAGTCACCGGCGCGCCGCTTGATCTTGCTAATGCGCTGCAGGGGCAGCTCGATCGGACGGTTGTGGGCCTCGTCAATGGCGAGATAGAAGCGGACCCAGCTTTTCCCGTTGCGCTTGAAGCGCTCGATGTCGCGTGCGCTGAGCGAGGCGGTCTGTGCGCCTGTGTCGAGTTTCGCCGGCACTTCGAGACCGAAATCGGGTAGTGCTACATGTTCGTTGAGACCGTAGACAGTTTTTTCTTCAGCCTGGACGAGAAACGGAGAAGCCAATAGGCAGAGCAACAGGAGACGGGATTTGGTGCTCATAGATCCAGAATTAGTCGAGTCGGAGAGGGCAGTCGGAACGACGATCCCATGGATGTGGCATGGCGAGGCGAACGCCAGCGCGGCATATAGCGGCGCATTCTAGCATGGGCATTTATTGGTGCGACTAGCCTTGCTCCCTCGATGCTTATTTTCAAAGCGTTGCGCTAGAGAGATTGCGACTTCGAAAGGTGTCGACAATCTACCTTGGTCTCATTTGACTGGGCGCCTTTTCAGGCATAGATTTGTCTTTAAATCAGCTTAGGTGTCAACAATATGCTCGATGCGTTGGAAATCGCTCGCCCTGATCAGGTCGACAGCGGAACCCTTTCCGAGCACGTTTTTCGACTGATCCAGGCGGCTATCGTAAAAGGTGAGATTGCCCCGGGCAGCAAGATCTCAGAACCCGAATTAGCACGCACATACGGCATTAGCCGGGGGCCGTTGCGTGAGGCGATACATCGTCTGGAAGGGCAAAAGCTGCTAGTTCGCGTGCCGCACGTAGGGGCTCGTGTCGTTTCGCTCAGCCATGAGGAGCTGATCGAACTCTATGAGATTCGCGAGTCGCTGGAGGGCATGGCCTGCCGACTGGCCGCGCAACGTATGAGTGAGACCGAAATAGGTGAGTTGCGTCGCGTGCTGGAGACCCATGAACGGGACGAGGCGTTCAAGGCGGGCGTCGGTTACTACCAGCAGGAGGGCGACTTCGATTTCCATTATCGAATCATCCAGGGCAGCGGCAACCGTACGCTGACCCAGATGCTCTGTGGCGAGCTGTATCAGCTGGTTCGGATGTACCGCATCCAGTTTTCCGCGACCCCGAACCGCCCGCATCAGGCATTCGCCGAACACCATCGAATTCTCGACGCCATTGCCGACCGCGATGGCGAATTGGCCGAGTTGTTGATGCGTCGGCATATCGGCGCGTCCAAGCGCAATATCGAGCGCCACTATCAGGCTGCTCAGCAACCGACACCACAGACAAGAGGTGAGGCATGACACTTCCTACTCCCGGCCAGCGTTTTCGTGACGCGGTGGCCAGTGAACACCCCCTGCAGGTGGTTGGCGCGATCAATGCCAATCATGCGCTACTGGCCAAGCGTGCCGGTTTCAAGGCGATCTACCTGTCGGGTGGTGGCGTCGCAGCCGGATCGCTTGGCCTGCCCGATCTCGGTATCAGCGGGCTGGACGACGTGCTGACCGATGTGCGCCGGATTACCGATATCTGCGATCTGCCGCTGTTGGTTGATGTCGATACCGGCTTCGGCTCCTCGGCCTTCAATGTGGCGCGTACCGTCAAGTCGATGATCAAGTTTGGCGCTGCGGCGATTCATATCGAGGACCAGGTGGGCGCCAAGCGCTGCGGCCATCGACCCAATAAGGAGATCGTCTCGCAGCAGGAAATGGTCGATCGGATCAAGGCGGCAGTCGATGCGCGTACCGACGACAGCTTTGTGATCATGGCGCGTACCGATGCGCTGGCGGTCGAGGGGCTCGAATCTGCACTGGAGCGCGCCCAGGCCTGCGTCGAGGCCGGAGCGGATATGGTTTTCCCGGAAGCGATCACCGAACTGTCGATGTACAAGCTGTTCGCCGAAAAGGTCGGTGCGCCGATCCTGGCCAACATCACCGAATTCGGCTCGACACCGCTGTACACGACCGAAGAGCTTGCTGGTGCCGATGTCTCTCTGGTGCTCTACCCGTTGTCCGCGTTCCGCGCCATGAACAAGGCGGCCGAGAACGTCTACACCGCCATTCGCCGCGACGGTACGCAGAAGAACGTCATCGACACCATGCAGACCCGCATGGAGCTGTACGAGCGCATCAACTATCACGCCTTCGAGCAAAGCCTCGACGCGCTGTTTGCCCAGAAAAAAGGCTGAGGCCTGATCGGGGCAAGCGATTCAGAGATCGTCCGAACGCTGATGATTGAGCAATTTGCAGTATCCAGAACAAGTTCAATTAAGGAGAAAGCAATGGCTGAAGCAAAAGTATTGAGTGGCGCTGGCCTGCGAGGCCAGGTTGCCGGCCAGACTGCGTTGTGCACGGTCGGCAAGACCGGCGCGGGCCTGACCTATCGGGGGTACGACGTGCGGGATCTGGCGGCACAGGCCGAATTCGAGGAGGTCGCTTACCTGCTGTTCTATGGTGAGCTGCCAACTGTCCTGCAACTTGCCGATTACAAGACACGCCTGAAGGGCATGCGTGATCTTCCAGCTGCGCTTAAAGAAGTGCTGGAGCGAATCCCTGCCGATGCGCATCCCATGGACGTGATGCGCACCGGCGCTTCGGTGCTGGGCACCCTGGAGCCGGAGCACTCGTTCGAGCAGCAGCGCGATATCGCCGAGCGTCTGATGGCCGCTTTCCCCGCGATCATGTGCTACTGGTACCGCTTCACTCATGAACAACAGCGGATCGAATGCGCCAGCGACGAAGACACGCTGGGCGGCCATTTCCTCGCGCTACTGCACGGCAACAAGCCAAGCGAGCTGCACGTCAAGGTCATGAACGTCTCGCTGATCCTCTACGCCGAGCATGAGTTCAACGCGTCGACCTTCACCGCGCGCGTCTGCGCCTCGACCTTGTCGGACATGTACTCCTGCGTCACTGGCGCCATCGGCTCGCTGCGCGGTCCGTTGCATGGCGGTGCCAACGAGGCGGCCATGGACTTGATCCAACAATGGAAGTCGCCGCAAGAAGCGGTGCAGGGCATCCTCGGCATGCTCGAGCGCAAGGACAAGATCATGGGCTTCGGCCACGCGATCTATAAAGAATCCGATCCGCGCAACGAAGTCATCAAGATCTGGGCGAAGAAACTGGCCGATGAGGTAGGCGATACCGTCTTGTTTCCGGTGTCGGTTGCAGTCGACGAGACCATGTGGGCGCAGAAGAAACTGTTCCCCAATGCCGACTTCTACCATGCCTCCGCGTATCACTTCATGGGAATCCCGACCAAGTTGTTCACGCCGATCTTCGTCTGCTCGCGGGTCACCGGCTGGGCGTCCCACGTCATCGAACAACGGGCCAACAATCGCATCATCCGGCCAAGCGCCGAGTATGTCGGTCCGGAACAACGCAAGGTCGTTCCGATCGCTGAGCGCTGATCGAGACAGGAGAGACCGCGTTGTGGTCTCTCCAACCCGCTTTTGCGAACATCCCACTGGATTGAGTCATAGGCATGAATACAGAACACCGCAAACCACTGCCCGGCACGTTGCTGGACTACTTCGATACACGCGCCGCGGTCGAAGCCATCCAGCCCGGGGCCTACGACAAACTCCCCTATACTTCGCGCGTGCTGGCCGAACAGCTGGTGCGGCGTTGCGATCCGGCCATCATGGCCGATTCGCTGAGACAGATCATAGAGCGACGCCGTGACCTGGATTTCCCCTGGTATCCGGCGCGCGTGGTCTGTCATGACATCCTCGGCCAGACCGCGCTGGTGGATCTGGCCGGCCTGCGCGATGCGATTGCCGAGCAGGGCGGTGACCCGGCCAAGGTCAATCCTGTGGTGCCGACCCAGCTGATCGTCGATCATTCTCTTGCCGTCGAATATGCTGGCTTCGACCCTGACGCATTTGAGAAGAACCGTGCCGTCGAAGAGCGTCGCAACGAGGATCGCTTTCACTTCATCGAGTGGACCAAGACGGCATTCAAGAATGTCGATGTGATCCCGGCTGGCAACGGGATCATGCACCAGATCAATTTGGAGAAGATGTCACCGGTGATTCAGGCCCGTGGCGGCATTGCCTTCCCGGATACCTGCGTTGGTACCGACAGCCACACCCCGCACGTCGACGCGCTCGGTGTAATCGCCGTCGGTGTCGGTGGGTTGGAAGCCGAGACCGTGATGCTCGGCCGCGCATCGATGATGCGACTGCCGGATATTATCGGCGTTCGCCTGACGGGCAAGCGTCAGCCCGGTATTACCGCGACTGACATTGTCCTGGCATTGACCGAGTTCCTGCGCAAGGAACGTGTGGTTGGTGCGTATGTGGAGTTCTTCGGTGACGGCGCGGCCAGCCTGACCATCGGGGACCGCGCAACGATCTCCAACATGTGCCCGGAATACGGTGCCACGGCTTCAATGTTCTATATCGACCAGCAAACCATCGACTATCTGAAGTTGACGGGTCGTGAACCGGAACAGGTGGCGCTGGTGGAAAACTACGCAAAGACTACCGGCCTGTGGGCTGATGCCCTGGTCGATGCCGAATATGAGCGGGTGTTGGAGTTCGACCTGTCGAGCGTCGAACGCACCATGGCCGGCCCGTCCAACCCCCATCGTCGCCTACCAACGTCCGCGTTGCATGAGCGCGGCATCGCTGGCGATCTCGACAAGGCGCAAGCCGAAGAGCGTGAAGGACTGATGCCGGACGGCGCGGTGATCATCGCCGCCATCACCAGCTGCACCAATACATCGAACCCGCGCAACGTAGTCGCCGCTGGCCTGCTGGCAAAGAAGGCCAACGAGCTGGGTTTGGTGCGCAAGCCCTGGGTCAAGACTTCATTCGCGCCGGGCTCAAAGGTCGCCAAGCTATATCTGGAGGACGCTGGCCTTCTGACTGAACTGGAAAAACTCGGTTTCGGCATCGTGGCCTACGCCTGTACCACCTGTAATGGCATGTCCGGTGCGCTGGATCCTAAGATCCAGCAGGAAATCATCGACCGTGACCTGTACGCCACGGCAGTGCTCTCGGGTAACCGCAACTTCGATGGTCGCATTCACCCATACGCCAAGCAGGCGTTCCTGGCGTCACCGCCGTTAGTGGTTGCCTATGCCATCGCCGGTACCGTGCGTTTCGATATCGAGAAGGATGTACTCGGTCATGACCAACTGGCCAATCCGGTTACGCTCAAGGATCTTTGGCCGAGTGATGAAGAGATCGACCGCATTGTTGCTGCATCGGTCAAGCCGGAGCAGTTCAAGCAGATCTATATCCCGATGTTCGATCTGGGTACGGTGGTAGAGGCGGAAAGCCCGCTGTACGACTGGCGTCCGACGTCGACCTACATCCGCCGTCCGCCTTACTGGGAAGGCGCTCTCGCAGGTGAGCGCTCGCTCAAGGGTATGCGCCCGCTGGCGGTGCTGCCGGACAACATCACCACCGATCACCTGTCGCCATCCAACGCGATCCTGCTCGACAGTGCTGCCGGCGAATACCTGGCCAAGATGGGCTTGCCGGAAGAGGACTTCAATTCTTACGCCACGCACCGCGGCGATCACCTGACCGCCCAGCGTGCGACATTCGCTAACCCGCAATTGGTCAACGAGATGGCGGTTGTCGACGGGCAGGTTAAGAAAGGTTCGCTGACGCGCGTCGAGCCGGACGGTAAGGTGATGCGCATGTGGGAAGCCATCGAAACCTACATGAACCGCAAGCAGCCGCTGATCATCATCGCTGGCGCCGATTACGGGCAGGGCTCATCCCGCGATTGGGCGGCGAAAGGCGTTCGGTTGGCGGGTGTGGAGGCGATCGTAGCGGAAGGCTTCGAGCGGATCCATCGAACCAATTTGGTTGGCATGGGCGTGCTGCCGCTCGAATTCAAGCCGGGCACCACGCGCCTGACGCTGGGCATCGATGGTAGCGAAACCTATGACGTGATCGGTGAGCGCACGCCGCATGCCACGCTGACGTTGGTGATCACCCGCAAGAGTGGCGAACGTGTCGAGGTGCCAGTCACGTGTCGCCTCGATACGGCGGAAGAGGTATCGATCTATGACGCCGGCGGTGTGCTGCAGCGCTTCGCGAAGGATTTCCTCAACCAATCCTGAGTGCGCGCGAGGCTTCGCTGCTGCGCACAAGCAGCAGCGTTGCGCCCTGAGAGTCCGAATCCGTTCTATGGCCAGTGTATTTAATAAGGCAGATTTCCATGGTACACGCACCGCAACTGAGAATTCCGGCCACCTATATGCGCGGGGGCACCAGCAAGGGTGTGTTTTTCCGCCTCAAGGATCTGCCGCTCGCGGCGCAGGTTCCGGGCGCGGCGCGGGACAAGCTGTTCATGCGTGTCGTCGGCAGCCCCGACCCTTATGGCAAGCACACCGATGGTATGGGCGGCGCGACGTCCAGCACCAGTAAATGCGTCATCCTGTCCAAGAGCACCCGCCCTGAACATGACGTCGACTACCTTTATGGGCAGGTCTCGATCGACAGCGCCTTTGTCGACTGGAGCGGCAACTGCGGCAATCTTTCAACGGCTGCTGGCGCGTTTGCACTGCATGCCGGACTGCTCGACCCGGAACGCATTCCGCAGAACGGCGTCTGCAGCGTGCGCATCTGGCAGGCCAATATCGGCAAGACCATCATCGCGCATGTGCCGGTGACCAACGGCGAGGTTCAGGAAACCGGTGATTTCGAATTGGATGGGGTGACCTTTCCTTCGGCGGAGATCGTGCTGGAGTTCCTGGATCCCGCCGACGAGGGCGAGGCTGGTGGTTCGATGTTTCCCACCGGAAACCTGGTCGACTCGCTTGAGGTACCGGGCGTCGGCGCGCTGAAAGCGACCATGATCAACGCCGGTATCCCGACCATTTTCATCAACGCAGAGGATGTAGGGCTCACCGGTAGCGAGCTGCAGGATGCGGTCAACGGAGATCCGAAAATACTGGCCATGTTCGAGTTGATTCGTGCTCACGGTGCGCTGCGCATGGGTCTGATCAAGACGATCGCGGATGCCGTGAAGCGGCAGCATACGCCCAAGGTTGCCTTCGTTGCCAAGCCGCGGGACTACACCTCATCCAGCGGCAAAGCCGTTAGCGCTTCAGATGTCGACCTGCTGGTGCGCGCCCTCTCGATGGGCAAGTTGCATCACGCGATGATGGGAACCGCGGCGGTTGCCATCGGTACGGCCGCCTCGATTCCAGGCACGCTGGTCAATCTGGCCGCCGGGGGAGGCGATCGCTCGGAAGTCGTGTTCGGGCACCCGTCCGGTACGTTGAGGGTGGGTGCTGAGGCCCGCGAGGTCAACGGCGAGTGGACGGTGCTTAAGGCAAGCATGAGCCGCAGCGCACGAATATTGATGGAAGGTTGGGTGAGGGTACCAAGCGATGGCCTCTGATCACGGGCACCGAGCTTTGCATGGATCAAGGGCTTGCGGTCAGCCGTACGTTGGTTGACCGCCCGAAGACAGAACGGCATAGACGCAGAAAGTCCGCACTAAGCGGACTTTTTGTTGTCTAGCAGAACGGCGCTTATTTGAGCCGTCGTTCGACGCCTTTCTCGACAAGAATCTTGGCGGATATCTCCTCCACCGAGAAGTGCGTGGAATTGATGTAATTGATGTTCTCGCGGCGGAACATACTTTCCACTTCGCGAACCTCGAATTCGCATTGAGCGTAGCTGGCGTAGCGGCTGTTCGGTTTGCGCTCGTTGCGAATGGCAGTTAAGCGGTCTGGATCGATGGTCAAGCCGAACAGCTTGTCCCGGTGGGTTTTGAGCGCGGTAGGTAGTTGCAAGCGTTCCATGTCGTCTTCGGTCAGCGGGTAATTGGCTGCCCGGATGCCGTACTGCATGGCCATGTAGAGGCAGGTGGGCGTTTTGCCGCACCTGGAGACGCCGACCAAAATCAAATCCGCCTTGTCGTAGTAGTGCGTGCGGGCGCCGTCATCGTTGTCCAGAGCGAAATTGACTGCGTCGATTCGCTCCATGTAGTTGGCGTTATGGCTGATCGAGTGGGATTTGCCGACCGAATAGGAGGAACGTGACATCAGCTCATGTTCCAGCGGAGCGAGAAAGGATGAAAAGATGTCGATCATGAAGCCATTGGACTCAGCCAGGATGTCGCGAATCTCCTGGTTCACCAGCGTATCGAATATGATCGGGCGAGCGCCGTCACTTTCCGCCGCTTTATTGATTTGCTGTACCATTGCCCGCGCTTTTTCCGCCGTATCGATATACGGTCGGGTGAGCTTGATGAAGTTGATGGTTTCGAACTGTGCCAACAGGCTTTGGCCGAGTGTTTCAGCCGTGATCCCGGTACCGTCGGATATAAAAAATGCAGTTCGTTTCATTGCGCCTGGGACCTTAAGTCAAGAACGGTTCTCAGCTATAGTAGGCCCCTTCGCCGAGCCTCGATTGGCGGGCATTGTTACTTATTTTGCAGGGCCAGACCACCGTGCCGCGGATGGGCACGAACCGAGTTCCCAAAACAACGTGGAGAGATCACCTTGGTAGAGTACGTAGTTTCCCTCGATAAGCTCGGCAATCATGATGTTGAGCGTGTAGGGGGCAAGAACGCCTCCCTTGGCGAGATGATCAGCAACCTTGCAGGCGCCGGTGTTTCGGTACCTGGCGGTTTCGCCACCACGGCCCAGGCCTATCGTGATTTCATGGAGCTCAGCGGTCTCAACGAGCAAATCCATGCGCTTCTCGATGCATTGGATGTCGATGACGTTAATGCACTCGCCAAGGCGGGCTCGCAGATCCGCGGTTGGGTGATGGAAGCTGAGTTTCCGCCGCAATTGGACGCCGATATCCGTACCGCCTTTGCAGAAATGGCCGGCGGTAATGACAACATGGCGGTAGCAGTTCGCTCCTCCGCCACCGCCGAGGATCTGCCGGACGCTTCATTCGCCGGTCAGCAGGAAACCTTCCTCAACATTCGTGGCGTGGACAATGTGATCCGCGCTACCAAGGAAGTGTTTGCCTCGCTCTTCAACGATCGTGCGATCGCCTATCGCGTGCACCAGGGCTTCGATCACAAGCTGGTCGCATTGTCCGCGGGCGTTCAGCGTATGGTCCGCTCCGAGACCGGCACTGCCGGTGTGATGTTCACCCTCGACACCGAGTCCGGCTTCCGCGACGTGGTGTTCATCACCGGCGCCTACGGCTTGGGCGAGACCGTCGTGCAAGGCGCGGTGAACCCCGACGAGTTCTATGTTCACAAGCACACCCTTGAGGCCGGTCGTCCCGCCATCCTGCGTCGGAATCTGGGCAGCAAGGCGATAAAAATGGTCTATGGCGAAGAAGCCAGCGCTGGCAAATCGGTCAAAACCGTGGAAGTCGATCAGGCCGAGCGCATGCGTTTCTGTCTGAGCGATGCCGAAGTCGCCAATCTTGCCCGGCAGGCTATGACCATCGAGAAGCACTACGGTCGCCCGATGGACATCGAGTGGGCCAAAGATGGCGATGACAACCAGCTATATATCGTTCAAGCGCGTCCAGAAACCGTAAAGAGCCGCAGCAGCGCCAACGTCATGGAGCGCTACCTGCTCAAGGAAAAAGGCACGGTCCTGGTCGAAGGCCGCGCCATCGGTCAGCGTATCGGCGCTGGCCCGGTGAAGATCATTCGCGACGTATCCGAGATGGATAAGGTGCAGCCCGGCGACGTTCTGGTATCGGACATGACCGACCCGGATTGGGAGCCGGTGATGAAGCGCGCTAGCGCCATCGTTACCAACCGCGGCGGCCGTACCTGTCACGCGGCCATCATCGCACGTGAACTGGGCATTCCCGCGGTTGTTGGTTGTGGTAATGCAACCGAGCTGCTGCAGGACGGCCAGCGCGTCACCGTCACTTGCGCCGAGGGCGACACCGGGCTGATTTTCGAGGGTGAGCTGGGCTTCGACATCCGTCAGAATTCCATTGATGCCATGCCCGAACTGCCGTTCAAGATCATGATGAACGTCGGCAACCCGGACCGTGCATTCGACTTCGCCCAGTTACCGAACGCTGGTGTCGGCCTGGCACGGCTTGAATTCATTATCAATCGCATGATCGGTGTGCACCCCAAGGCGCTGTTGAATTTCGACGGTCTGCCGTCAGACATCAAGTCCAGCGTCGAAAAACGTATCGCAGGCTATGGCGATCCGGTCGACTTCTATGTCGAGAAGTTGGTCGAGGGGGTTAGCACGTTGGCTGCCGCATTCTGGCCGAAGAAGGTCATCGTGCGTCTGTCGGACTTCAAGTCCAACGAGTATGCCAACCTGATCGGAGGCAAGCTCTACGAGCCTGAAGAAGAGAACCCGATGCTCGGTTTCCGCGGCGCTTCGCGTTACATCAGCGAATCCTTCCGCGACTGCTTCGAACTCGAGTGCCGTGCCATGCGCAAGGTTCGCGATGAGATGGGGCTGACCAACGTGGAGCTGATGGTGCCCTTCGTGCGCACCCTGGGTGAGGCGTCGCAGGTCATCGATATCCTCGGCCAGTTCGGCCTCAAGCGTGGCGAAAACGGCCTGCGTATTATCATGATGTGCGAGCTGCCATCCAACGCTCTGCTGGCTGACGAGTTCCTCGAATTCTTCGATGGCTTCTCCATCGGCTCCAATGACATGACGCAGCTTACGCTCGGTCTGGATCGCGACTCCGGCATCATTGCGCACCTGTTCGATGAGCGTAATCCGGCGGTGAAAAAACTGCTGGCCAATGCGATCGAGGCCTGTAACAAAGCTGGCAAGTACATCGGTATTTGCGGACAAGGTCCGTCGGATCACCCGGATCTGGCTAAGTGGCTGATGGAGCAGGGCATCGAGAGCGTGTCGCTGAACCCCGATTCTGTGCTTGATACCTGGTTCTTCCTGGCGGACGCCGAAATCAAGTAATCGCACGGGCGGCAAAGCAAAAAGGGCGGTCTCCGCCCTTTCTCACTTTTCTCGGGTGGCGGGAGTTGCGGTCTATGGGACGCATTCCGTGATGCCGACGCCTGCGGTGCGCCGAGGTGTTCATGTCGACCTGGATGGTTGATACCCCTGAGATCTGATGCGATTCCCACTGGAAGGAGATTTACCATGCAATACATCACTCCCGATCTGTGCGACGCCTACCCGGAATTGGTGCAGGTAGTGGAGCCGATCTTCAGCAATTTTGGCGGCCGCGACTCCTTTGGCGGGCAGATCGTGACCATCAAATGCTTCGAGGATAATTCGCTGGTCAAGGAGCAAGTGGACGTCGACGGCACCGGCAAGGTGCTGGTGGTTGATGGCGGTGGCTCGCTACGACGGGCATTGCTGGGCGACATGCTTGCAGAGAAGGCCGCCCGTAACGGCTGGGAAGGGCTGGTGATTTATGGCTGCATTCGAGATGTCGACGTAATCGCCCAGACCGAGCTCGGAGTGCAGGCACTGGCCACCCATCCGATGAAGACGGACAAGCGTGGCATTGGCGACCTCAATGTTCCGGTAACTTTCTGTGGGGTTACGTTCCGTCCAGGTGAATATGTGTATGCCGACAACAACGGCATTATAGTATCGCCAGAGATGCTGAAGATGCCTGGCTGAGCGCCGGCGTCCGTTTACCGAGCCCGGCTATGCCGGGCTTTCGCGATTTGAAGGGGGACGATTTTGTCTGAGGAGATTGGCCATGCAGGCCTTTTGCATGCAATGGTCCTGGACGGACAGGGTGGGGCGCGCCAGGTTGCCTACGCAGACATTCCCTCGCTGCAGCTGGCTGATTCCGAAAGCCTGTGGCTTCACTGGGACCGCAGCCAGGCGCAGGCGCAGGCCTGGCTGCGTAAGCAAAGCGGATTAAGCGGGTTCGTCTGCGACGTACTGCTGGAGGAGAACACCCGGCCACGTTTGCTCGCGTTGCCAGAGGACGAGCTATTGCTGTTTCTGCGGGGTGTCAATTTGAACCCCGACGCTGAGCCCGAGGATATGGTCTCGCTGCGAGTATTTGCGGATGCTCGGAGGGTCATCTCGCTGCGCCTGCGCCCGCTGCGCTCCACCGAAGTGGTACTTCAACAGTTGAAGGCCGGTGTCGGGCCGAAAACGTCATCCGAAATCTTGCTCAGCTTGGCTGATGCACTCACCGATCGTGTCGACGACTTGGTCGCGGTGCTGACGGAAAAACTGGACGAGGAAGAGGAGCGAATCGAGGCGGACGAACGTTACACGCCGCCCCAGGACAAGATGTTGTACTTGCGACGCCAGGCTGCGAGCCTTCGTCGCTTCCTGCTGCCACAGCGTGAAATCTATGCACAGCTGACACGTAATCGTTTGCCCTGGTTCGTCGATGACGATACGGATTACTGGAATGAGCTGAACAACCGGCTGATCCGCTATCTCGAGGAGCTGGATTTGGTGCGCGAACGAGTCAATTTGGTGCTTGAGGCAGAGGAGCGTCGAATGCGCGAGCGAATGAACAGAACCATGTATCTGCTCGGCATAATCACCGGCTTTTTCCTGCCAATGAGTTTTCTTACCGGACTGCTTGGCATCAACGTCGGGGGCATTCCCGGCTCTGAGAACCCATACGGATTTGCGGTGGCATGCACCGTGATCATGGCGGTGGCTGGTTTCCAGTGGTGGATTTTTCGCCGGCTGAAATGGGTGTGAATGTGACTACCCACACGGTTAAGCCGTCTAGGTCAGACTGTTAGCGAGGTAAACATGCGCGATCCCTTTGAAGAATCCTTGCGGGACATGCTCAACGCGCAGTCGGCGCGCGATGACGATGCCTGCCTGGACCGCGTACTGAAGACGGCGAACCGTCAGGTTGGCGCAGGCGATCTGTTCGGACTGATGGGCCACTGGCTGCAGGCCGTGCTGATTGCCTTCAGCAGCGGGGCGCCGCACACCTCGGCTGTTACCCGTCGTCGTTCCTCCCCCCATTCTTCTTTCGATAAGGCGGATTGATCATGGAATTAGATCCCTGGGGCCAAAGCTTGCTGGGCGCGCTGAATGCGCTTTGGGAACCCGTGGCGGCGTTCATTCCGCGTTTGTTTGGTGCGTTGTTGGTAGTGGCTGTCGGCTTTATAGTCGCCAAGTTACTAGACACCTTGCTGTCGAAGGTTCTGGCGAAAATAGGCCTTGATCGATTGGTCGCGGGTACCGGTGTGACCAAGCTGCTCGGGCGTGCCGGGATTCGCGTACCGATATCGGTCCTCATCGGCAAGATCGTTTATTGGTTCGTTCTGTTGGTTTTCCTGGTGTCGGCTGCCGAATCCCTCGGTCTCGCCCGGGTGTCGGCGACGCTCGATATGCTCGCGCTTTATGTGCCCAAGGTATTCGGTGCCGGGCTGATCTTGCTCGTCGGTATCCTGCTGGCTCAATTGGTCAACGGGTTGGTTCGAGGTGCTGCCGAGGGAGTTGGGCTCGAGTACGCCAGCGGGCTGGGGCGGATCGCTCAGGGCTTGGTGATCATCATCATCATCTCGGTTGCAATCGGCCAATTGGAGGTCAAGACCGAGCTGCTCAACTATGTGATCGCGATTGCTTTGATCTCCGTCGGCTTGGCGGTTGCGCTGGCCTTGGGTCTTGGTAGCCGTGAACTGGTCAGTCAGATCCTGGCCGGAATCTATGGGCGCGAGCTGTACGAAGTCGGCCAGCGGGTGCGGCTCGAGGGACTGCAGCTGGAGGGCGTTATCGAAGAGATCGGCACCGCCAAGACCTTACTGCTCACTGACGACGGTGAGCTGGTCTCGATTGCAAATAGAGTGTTGCTGGAACAGCGCGTGGGCAGCCGTTAGGCTCGGTAATCTGTTAAAGTGCGCCGCCCCTTTTCGCGGGCTACCGTGAATGGCGGCCACGACTTTTGCCGGTTCGAAGCGTCTTGACTAAAGCCCATCCGCCCAACATGAGCTATGACCCCCGCCAGCTTTCCGATGAAGAGCTGGTGCAGCGTGCTCATGCCGAGCTGTTCCATATCACGCGCGCGTATGAAGAGCTGATGCGACGATATCAGCGCACGCTATTTAACGTATGTGCGCGTTATTTGGGAAACGACCGGGACGCAGATGACGTTTGTCAAGAAGTGATGTTGAAGGTGTTGTACGGCTTGAAGAACTTTGAAGGCAAATCGAAGTTCAAGACATGGCTATACAGCATTACGTACAACGAATGTATTACGCAGTATCGCAAAGAACGCCGTAAGCGACGGTTACTTGATGCGCTGAGCCTCGATCCGGTCGAGGAGGCTGTCGAGGAAAAGACGCCCAACACCGAGGAAAAGGCGGGGCTAGACAAGTGGCTGGTCCATGTGAATCAGATTGATCGGGAGATACTTGTGCTGCGCTTTGTCGCGGAGCTGGAATTTCAAGAAATCGCCGACATCATGCATATGGGCCTAAGCGCAACGAAGATGCGATACAAGCGTGCACTGGATAAACTGCGGGAAAAATTTTCGGGAATTGCTGAAACTTAATGGCAACAAACTGTCTTAGTGATAGCGAACAGCTTGGGCTTAGAGACAGCCGGTTTCCTTAGATTGTTCTGATACTCACCACCAGATGGGGATTTACGGATGAAACTTAAAAACACCTTGGGCGTTGTAATTGGCTCTATGGTTGCTGCTACTTCTCTTAGCGCGCTCGCCCAGGGCCAGGGCGCTGTAGAGGTGGAAGCATTCGGCAAGCATTACTTCTCAGACAGCTCCCGCGGCTTCGAAGACGAAGGCGAGCTCTATGGCGCTGGCGCCAGCTATTTTCTCACCGATGATGTTTCCTTGGGCCTGTCCTACGGCGAATATCACGACGTCACTTCCGACGAGCCGGTAGCGGGCGGCGGCCACAAGAACATCAAGGGAAGCCTGACTTCTCTTGATGCGGCCTACCACTTCGGCCAGCCAGGCGTAGGTCTGCGTCCTTACGTTTCCGCCGGCATGGCTCACCAGAGCATCGGCCAGGCAGCACGTAGCGGTCGTGACCACAGCACCTTTGCTAACATTGGCGCGGGTCTGAAGTATTACTTCACCGAAAACTTCTTTGCCAAGGCCAGCGTTGATGGCATGCACAACATCGATGCCGGCGACAGCGAGTGGATGGCTGGCGTGGGTGTAGGCCTGAACTTCGGTGGCGGCGCACGGCAGCAGGTTGCACAGGTCGAGCCGACTCCTGAGCCAGCACCGGCTCCAATCGTCGATAACGAGCCAGAGCCGGAACCGGAGCTGGTCCGTGTCGAGCTGGACGTCAAGTTCGACTTCGACAAGGCGCGCGTTCGCGAAGAAAGCTACAGCGACATCAAGAACCTGGCTGACTTCATGCAGCAGTACCCGCAGACCAGCACCACCGTTGAAGGTCACACTGACTCGGTGGGTACTGACCAATACAACCAGCGTCTGTCCGAGCGTCGCGCTCAGGCTGTTCGCGAAGTGCTGGTCAACCAGTACGGCGTAGAAAGCCAGCGTGTTGATTCGGTCGGCTACGGCGAATCCCGCCCGGTTGCTGACAACAGCACCGAAGAAGGCCGTCAGATCAACCGCCGTGTAGAGGCAGAGGTCGAAGCACAGGTTCGTTAATCCGCACCTTGTTTCGCGAGGCTCGCCAGCGGTGCCATTAGGCATCAGAGCCTCTGCTTTTAAGAATCCGATGTCAGGCGACTGGCATCGGATTTTTTTGCCTTTCCGAAGCCTCTTGTCGAATCGAATAGCGCTAGTGTCTATGCCGAATGCGGATTCACGAACGATATTCGATTTGGACGGCGGACGCGGAGAGCTGTACAGCCACTAGGGCGGGGTCTAGACGATGCCTGCATATGAGAAGAACTGGTAAGGCGCTTAGCGAGGCCATCAGACGCATCCAGAAGGCGCTCGCCAGGGTCTGGCAAAGTGTTGAGTCGTATATGACGGACAAGGGGAGAGGTTAGCCCCATCAGGACTCAAGGCCGACGCGAACACCTAACGAAAAGTTGAGAAATGAGACATACAAAATGTCGATGCCTATGCCACCGGCTTAGCGCTGCGCAGGGTTGACCTGGTTAGCCAGGGCGTGGATGGTGGCGATGTATACCTCGGGAGAGGTGTATTAGACGACGGGCAGGTACGGGCGGGGTTTTACGGATTCGCTCAAAGGGTGAGCGGCAAACAATCTCAACAATTGATTCTTCTATGAACCGAGATGCTGTTCCGCTAGTGAACAGCATCTCGGACGGATGCCGGGGCATCACTTGCACCACTGGCTCGGGCCGACGCCCGAGCCTGAACAGCTCTTAATGGAACTGGTTCATGGTGTTGTCTTTACCGCTGGCCTTCAGAGCAGCCTCGCCAGCGAAGTACTCCTTGTGGTTGTCGCCGATATCGGAACCAGCCATGTTCTGATGCTTGACGCAGGCGATGCCCTGACGCAGCTCCTGGCGCTGCACACCCTTGACGTAGGCGAGCATGCCCTCTTCGGCGAAGTAACCCTTGGCCAGGTTGTCGGTGGACAGCGCGGCGGTGTGGTAGGTCGGCAGCGTGATCAGGTGATGGAAGATGCCAGCCTGGGCGGAACCGTCGCGCTGGAAGGTGCGGATCATTTCGTCTGCGCGGGTGGCCAGCTCGGTCTCGTCATACTCGACGCTCATTAGCTTGGCGCGATCGTAGGCGGAAACGTCCTTGCCTTCGGCAACCATGGCATCGAACACTTGCTGACGGAAGTTCAGCGTCCAGTTGAACGACGGGCTGTTGTTGTACACCAGTTTGGCATTCGGAATGACTTCGCGGATGCGATCGACCATGGCCTTGATCTGGCCCACGTGCGGCTTCTCGGTTTCGATCCACAGCAGGTCAGCGCCGTTCTGCAGCGAGGTGATGCAGTCCAGGACGCAGCGGTCTTCGCCGGTGCCCTTGCGGAACTGGAACAGGTTGCTTGGCAGGCGCTTCGGACGAAGCAGCTTCCCTTCACGCTTGATGACGACGTCGCCGTTGCCGAGTTCGGCTTCGGTAATTTCTTCGCAGTCGAGGAAAGAGTTGTACAGGTCGCCCAAGTCGCCCGGCTCTTTGGTTACGGCAATTTGCTTGGTCAGGCCTGCACCCAGAGAGTCTGTACGCGCCACGATCACACCGTTGTCGATGCCCAGTTCGAGGAAGGCATAACGAACGGCGGCAATCTTGGCGAGGAAGTCGGCGTGCGGAACGGTAACTTTGCCGTCCTGGTGGCCGCACTGCTTCTCATCGGAAACCTGGTTTTCGATCTGGATGCAGCAGGCACCGGCTTCGATCATGCGCTTGGCCAGCAGGTAGGTGGCTTCAGGGTTACCGAAGCCAGCGTCGATGTCGGCGATGATCGGGACGATGTGAGTTTCGTAGTTGTCGATCTGATTCTGGATCTCGGCAGCCTTGGCCTGGTCGCCGGCTTCGCGAGCAGCGTCCAGAGCGGTGAACAGCAGATCCAGTTCGCGGCTGTCAGCCTGACGCAGGAAGGTGTACAGCTCTTCGATCAGGTCGGAAACGGCGGTCTTCTCGTGCATGGACTGGTCCGGCAGCGGGCCGAACTCGGAACGCAGAGCGGCAACCATCCAACCCGACAGGTAGAGGTAGCGCTTGTTGGTCGTTTTCAGGTGCTTTTTGATGGAGATCAGCTTCTGCTGACCGATGAAGCCATGCCAGCAACCCAGCGACTGGGTATAGACGGACGAATCGGCGTCGTATTCAGCCATGTCTTTGCGCATGATGTCGGCGGTGTACTGGGCAATTTCCAGACCGGTCTTGAAGCGGTTCTGAGCGCGCATACGAGCTACGGATTCAGGGTTGATAGCGCTCCAGCTGCTTCCAGCTACTTCTTTCAGAGCGGCAACGGCCTTGATGTCGTTTTGATAAGCGGACATGGTCAATCCTTCAAAAAATTCGTGTTTGGTTGAGCACCGACTTTCCCACCGAAACCTACGTGCTTACGCTGATCATGCGGGCAACACGCGGCAGAGCGTCGAAATACCGACCGGGACGAGGATTGAACCAAGGAGAGGAGGGTTTGCAGTTACGACCGCAAGAGGAGCCGGCAAGCTTTGGAATGATTCGTGGCATTCCACACGCAGCGGCACAAGGCCTTTGCGTGGCGAGCAGTACTGACGTCTCGAGCTGATGCGTTAATCGCTTCCCCGTCCCTCAGGACGACTCGTTCCAGTCGCAACCTCGTCAGTCCGCCTTGTGGGCAGTACAGTCACGGAACGGCTCTGCTGGTTGGCTGAGCGCGATCCGGAGACCCTTGCCAGGGCCCCTGGTTAGCGGGAGCGGGGCCATAATGCGCTGGCAAAAAAGGTTCGTCAAATGTTTTGTAGTGCTTTTTTTATAGCACTACATATTTGGTGCTGCGCGACAAATGCTTTGGGCTTTGCTTAATCCAGGCTGTCTACTTTGATTCGTAACGAGTGATCTTGGCGACCTTGGGTGGAGTAGCGGCGAAGGGTCCCGCTCTGATTGGAACTGGCGCTTTCGTCGATACCGCCGAGCGAAATCCATTCCCCGAGCCGGCCGCTGACTCGGGTATCTGTTTCCTGAATGTCGATAGCGCCAGGAACGGAAGAGCTCATGCGATCTTGGTGGCTGCTAATGGTTACCTGTACGCGGTCCCCGTGAACCGTGGCGGTGGCATAGAAACCGCGCGTGACGTTGCGGTATTGGGTTTGTTGATAGATCTGGCCGTAACCATCGGTGCCGCTGGTCGTCAGTGGCACGCTTTGGCCGACCTGGATCAGGGCCGGGTACCCCTCGGTTGCCTGGACTTGCTGGACACCGCTGCCTTGGCTGCTGGTGCTGCGGCGGATAATGCGAACCTGATCGCGTCCGTTCTGCTCGCCGCGCCCGGTCTGGATTTCGATGTCACCAGCGCGCGCCGACCCGTCGACGCGGTAACCGCTGTCATCCCCCGTCGCCGAGTTTTGCGTATCGATGCTGATGAGCAATCTTCGTGGCTCGCTGTCCAGCTTAGACAGCACATCACGCAGTTCGCTGATCACCGAGGCGGGCGCGTTGACGATCAGTTGATTGCCATAGGCGTTCACCTTGCCCTGATCGCCGACAACGGACTGAGCGATCGGCAATACATCCTCGGCCATGCGATAGCTCAGCGGGATCACTTCGGTCGCAGCCTGGAGTGTCATGCTGGCCAGTAGCAAGAGCGCGACGAGAAGGCGGCGAGTCATAGCAGAAAGCTCCGTAGGTCGGGATCGGACAGACTATGGTCCCAGGCGGTGTCGAACTCTCGCTGTAGCTGGCGAGTGCGGCCGGGATCGTTATAAAGCGCATAGCCGATCATCTGATCCGGCTCAGGGCGAACCATTACTCCGCAATCATCCGCGACGAGGAAGGCGCATGTGTGCGCAGGATACTCGGGGTGGCGCTTGCGGATCTGCATGTTACTGCTCAATCGACGTGACAAACCGAGCAGGCGGTGCCCCTGTTTGACGGCGCGCGAGGTGTCCTCGAGCAGCACACGCAGACGATTGCGCGGATGCGCCAGGAGAAAACGTACGCAAGCCTGTTGAATACTGCTGTGGTTGTACAGCGGCGGCTCTAGATCGGGGCTGTAAAGACTCAGGCTGCGGTGTGCCTGCCCGAGCAGTGCGAGCGCGTGCCGGCGGGCATCGTCGAGACATTCGAAGCGCTGAATCGCCATCGTCTCTCTTAGAACGAAAGGCGCGGGCTGCCATTGGTCGGGCGGGTTCTGCGTGGTTGGTGGATTGTCAACCAAGAAGCGACCCGGAGATAGGAACTCGATAGCTGGCAATTCAGGTGCAGCGTCCGAGTGATCCGGGTCATCCGCGCTCATGGCAAGCTCAGCTGCTCTTTCGAAGCATGTCGACGTGGGGTAGTCCCGCTTCAAGGAACTCGTCACTGATGACCTTGAATCCGAGTCGTTCGTAGAACGCTGTGGCATGCACCTGGGCGGTGAGTCGCTGTTCACTGAGTCCGCGGCGCTCGGCTTCTTCGATGACCGCTTTCATCAGCGCGCCTCCGACGTTCATTCCGCGCCAGTCGCGAAGGACTGAGACGCGCCCGATGTGCCCGTCGTTGAGCAATCGTGCGGTACCGATGGGGTAGCCGCTTTCCAGCGCGAGAAAGTGCACCGCCTCGGAATCGTCCGCGTCCCATTCCAGCTCGGGCGGTACCGACTGCTCAGCAATGAATACAGTTTCACGAATCCGCCGCAGATCGGCATTGTCCTGCTGCCAGTCGGCGATGCGAACTTCTATATCACTCATCAGCAAACTCCAGACTTCCCTGTTTGACCAATTGCCATACCAGATTACGCCCGTCCTCGTCGTTCAGCCATTCAGAGAGGTTTTCCGTATGCAGAGCATCCGCTGAGCAGATCAGCTTCAGCAGGTCCTTCAGATGACCGGGCAGCAGGCGGCTTTGGCCGCTGGCGAATAATAGCAAGCCGATGTCGACTTCGCTCCAGGCCAGGCGCGCGCTTAGGTTTCGCACCAGCAGGGCGCCGTCCTCCAGCGCCGAAAATAGCGCCTGCTCTTCGATCTCAGGACCCTGCACGCGTTCCGGATAGCGGGGCTCGGTCATGAACTGACCGAACCAGGTGAGCAGCAGCCGCTCATCACCCATATGCTCGGCAAGCATGGCCCGCAGACGGTCCAGCGCATCGCTCTGGATCTGGTGCGGATCTTCTATCGGGGCCAGATCGGCGTCACTGTAACGCTCTTCATCAGGTAGGAACTGCACAAGAAAGTCGGTGAAATGGGTCAGAACTTCCGCCGCGCTAGGCGCTCGGAAGCCCAGCGAGTAGGTCATGCAGGCATTTTCGGCTATGCCGAAATGCGCCAGCCTCGGTGGCAGATAGAGTATGTCGCCGGGCTCGAGGACCCACTCGTCCGTGCCCTGGAAGTCGGCGAGGATGCGAAGATCCGCGTGTTGCAGCAGAGGGCTGTCACCATCGCACATCTGCCCCAGCCGCCAGCGGCGTTGGCCATGAGCCTGCAGCAAGAACACGTCATAGTTATCGAAATGCGGCCCGACGCCGCCACCCGGCGCCGCAAAGCTGACCATCACATCGTCGATCCGCCAGTTGGGCAAGAAGCGAAAATGCTCGATGAGTTCGGCTACTTCGGGTACCAGCTGATCCACCGCCTGGACCAGAAGCGTCCAATCGCGCTCTGGGAGGCTCTGGTAGGTCTCTTCGTTGAACGGACCGCGACGCAGCTCCCATGGATTCGCGCCGTGCTCGATGACGAGGCGCGACTCGACTTCTTCTTCCAGCGAAAGGCCGGCCAGTTCGTCCGGGGAAACCGGGCTTTCGAACGAAGGAATCGCCTGACGGATCAGGAGCGGTTTTTTTTGCCAGTAATCACGCAGGAACTCGCGGGCGCTGATGCCACCGAGAATTTGCAAAGGGATATCGGATGTCATGCCAGGTACCTTGCTCTGCTACAGAGCTGCAAATAAAAACGCCCGGCACAGCCGGGCGTGCAAATAGGGGATTCGCTCAGATCCGCTTGGCTTGAGCTGCGGCGTTGCCGATGTAGCTCGCAGGGGTCAACTTGCGCAATTCTTCCTTGGCGTCGGCCGGCATATCCAGGCCATCGATGAAAGCTTGCAGCGCCTCGGGACTGATGCCTTTGCCTCGGGTCAGTTCCTTGAGCTTCTCGTAGGGGTTCTCGATGGCGTAGCGGCGCATGACGGTCTGGATCGGTTCGGCCAGTACTTCCCAGCAGGCATCGAGATCTTCGGCGATGCGCGCTTCGTTGAGCTCCAGCTTGCCGATGCCCTTGAGGCTTGCCTCGTAGGCGATGACGCTGTGCGCGAAACCGACGCCCAAGTTGCGGAGCACGGTGGAGTCAGTCAGGTCACGTTGCCAGCGGGAGATCGGCAGCTTGCTCGCCAAGTGCTGCAGCAGCGCGTTGGCGATGCCCAGATTGCCTTCGGAGTTTTCGAAATCGATCGGGTTGACCTTGTGCGGCATGGTCGAAGAGCCGATTTCGCCAGCAATGGTACGCTGCTTGAAATAGCCCAGCGAAATGTAGCCCCAGATGTCGCGGTCGAAATCGATGAGAATGGTGTTGAAGCGCGCAATCGCATCAAACAGCTCAGCGATGTAATCGTGAGGCTCGATCTGGGTGGTATAGGGATTAAATGTCAGGCCCAAATCGCCTTCGATGAATTCGCGGGCGTTAGCCTCCCAGTCGATATCGGGATAGGCCGATAGATGCGCGTTGTAGTTGCCGACGGCGCCGTTGATCTTGCCAAGCAGCGGGACGGCGGCGACCTGCGCGATCTGTCGCTCCAGGCGGTAAACCACGTTGGCCAGCTCTTTGCCGAGGGTTGTTGGCGAGGCGGGTTGGCCGTGCGTACGCGACAGCATGGGGACATCGGCATGGGTGACTGCCAGGGTGCGGATGGCGTCCGCGAGTTGGCGCATCAGCGGCAGCAGAACATCATCGCGGCCTTCACGCAGCATCAGCGCGTGGGAAAGGTTGTTGATGTCTTCACTAGTGCAGGCGAAGTGGATGAATTCGTTGACCTTGGCCAACTCCGGCAGCTGTTTGGCCTGCTCCTTGAGGAGATACTCCACTGCTTTCACGTCGTGATTGGTGGTGCGCTCGAATTCTTTGACCCGCTCGGCATGCTCGAGCTGAAAGTTCTCGGCCAACTGGTCGAGGAGGGCGTTGGCCTCGTCGGAAAAGGGCGCGACCTCCGGTATCCCGGCATGTGAGGCCAGACGCTGCAACCAGCGGACTTCAACCTGAACGCGGCAGCGAATAAGACCGAACTCGCTGAAAATGGGGCGCAGGGCGCTGGTTTTGCCGGCGTAGCGGCCATCGACAGGGGAAACCGCGGTGAGCGAGGAAAGCTGCATAGAAGGCATTCTCGGACAGTCGAGCAACGAAAAGAGGGCGCAGATTATACATGAATGCGGAGGAATGACTGCCGCCGTGGCTAGAACGGTTGTCGCGTCGGGCGGCCGCCGCTTATTCCGGTCGGAGCATCGGATACAGCGTGTCGAGCAACTTGCGCCGGCTGAAAACCATTTGCCAACGGTGCCCGCCGAGCTGCCGCCAGAGACGCGCGGAGCGAATCCCGGCTAACAGCAGGGCGCGGATCTTGGCGGCATTATCGCTTTGTTGAAGGTGGCGCATATCACCTTGCACCTGGATGCGTTGGCGGAAGGTACTGAGCGTGTCCTGATACAGACCACCAAAGGAGGCGATCACGTTTTCGTGGGTCAGCCCGAAATGGTCGACTTGCTGCTGTATCTGATCCAGGCGGTTGCCGATCACTTGTAACAGGTCCTTGCGCTTGTCCAGTTGACGCTCCAGGCCGATCATCGCCAAGGCGTAGCGCAATGGCTCGCGTTGCAGGCTGCTGGTGTCGCGCTCCAGGGCTCCGACAAGGGCTCGATAGCCGTCGCGCAGATTAAGGTCGTCGCCGCCGTAGATCTCCAGCGCAGGTTTATCCTCGCGAACCAGAAGGCTCCCCAGCATGCTGCCCAGCGCGGCGTTTGGTATTTGCCCTGTGCGGGCAATCCGGTCGACCAGCGCGGCTGCTTCGAAGACTGCGCTGAGCGCTATCAGCTGTTCTTGCAACGGCGTCATGGACGAACTCCTGCGAACCAGGGCTCGGCCTTTTCGATCACTCCGCCGCCGAGACAGACGTCGCCGTCGTAGAACACTACGGACTGCCCAGGGGTGACGGCGCGTTGGGGTTCGTCGAACACGGCCCGATAGCCGTTGGCGGTCTGCTCCAGTGTGCAGGCTTGATCAGCTTGCCGATAACGAACCTTGGCGGTGAGCCGCAAGGGAGCCGACAGTTCGATCGGATTGACCCAGTAAATCTCCGAGCAAAGCAGGGCGCGCGAGAACAGCCAGGGATGGTCGTTGCCCTGTCCGACCACCAGCACGTTGCGCTCGAGATCCTTGCTCAATACGTACCAGGGCTCGTCGCCCGCATCCTTGAGGCCACCAATGCCCAGGCCCTGACGCTGGCCGATAGTGTGGTACATGAGGCCGTAGTGACGGCCGATCACTTCGCCGTCGATCGTCTCGATGTCGCCTGGCTGAGCCGGTAGATATTGCTTGAGGAAATCGCTGAAACGCCGTTCACCAATGAAGCAAATACCGGTTGAGTCTTTCTTTTTTGCGGTCGCCAGGCCGTGCTTTTCGGCAAGGGCCCGGACGGCTGGCTTTTCCAGTTCACCCACTGGAAACAGCGTCTTACTCAGTTGGTCGCCGCCGACGGCATGCAGGAAGTAGCTTTGGTCCTTGTTCGGATCGAGCCCCTTGAGCAGCTCGCTGCGCCCAGCAATGTCACGGCGACGCACGTAATGCCCGGTCGCAATCATGTCGGCACCGAGCGCCAGGGCATAGTCGAGGAACGCCTTGAACTTGATTTCGCGATTGCAAAGGATGTCCGGGTTCGGAGTTCGTCCCGCTTTATATTCGGCCAGGAAGTGCTCGAACACGTTGTCCCAGTATTCAGCTGCAAAATTCGCGGTATGTAGCTTGATGCCGATCCGGTCGCAGACGGCCTGAGCGTCAGCCAGATCTTCCCGTGCGGTGCAGTATTCGGTGCCGTCATCCTCTTCCCAGTTCTTCATGAACAGGCCTTCGACCTGATATCCCTGCTCGAGGAGAAGCAGGGCGGAAACCGAGGAGTCGACGCCACCGGACATACCGACTATGACGCGTAGGTGTTCAGGAGCAACGGACGTTGAATCAGACATAGAGACTCAGGGCTGACTGCAAAGGAGCAATTCTAACAGGCTGGCCCAGCCAGCGGTTAAGGCGGATCAGTCGCGGATTAAGGCAAGGTCGTAAACCAGTCCCGCTAGATAGTCGTCGATGCAGCGCAGCATCAACTCGCTGCGCCAACGCTCCGGTTGCGCTGCCAATTCGTCACGTGTCATCCAGGGCGCGCCGACGATACCGCTGTCGAGCGGGCGCTGTGGATGATGTCGAACCGGGTTGGCCGAGAAGCAGACGCGCTGATAGGTCACGCCATTGCTTGGCGCGGTATAGAGATAGATGCCAACGACACCGCTCAGCTCGACGTCCCATCCCGTTTCCTCGAGCGTTTCGCGCACAGCGGCCTGGCGCAGTGTCTCGTTGGGTTCGAGATGACCCGCCGGTTGATTCAGTACCAACCGGCCGCCTTTGGATTCTTCGACCATGAGGAAGCGGCCGTCTGTTTCCACTATCGTTGCCACGGTGATATGGGGATGCCAGGTCATGTCCGGTGAGTCCTTCGCGTAAAAAAGCTGATGGTAGCGACCCGTGCGCAGCATAAAAACGGAAAACCCCGGCACCAGGCCGGGGTTCCGATACAGCGGCGCCATCTAGCGCCAGGCGACTCAGGCCAGCGCGGCGAGCGCGGCGTTGAAGGTCGCGCTAGGACGCATGACTTGGCTGGTCAGCTCCGGGTTGGATCGGTAGTAGCCACCGATGTCCACCGGCTTGCCCTGGACGGCGGCCAACTCGGCGATAATCGCTTCTTCGTTTTCGCTCAGCTGCTTGGCCAGCGGTGCGAAGTGCGCTTGCAGTTCCAGGTCTTCGGTCTGTGCGGCCAGCTCCTGAGCCCAATACAGCGCCAGATAGAAATGGCTGCCGCGATTGTCCAGCTCGCCAGTGCGGCGCGATGGGGACTTGTTGTTATCGAGCAGCTTGCCGGTGGCGGCGTCCAGTGTCTTGCCGAGTAGCTTGGCTTTGACATTGTCGGTCTTGATTCCGGTTTCTTCCAGCGATACCGCCAGCGCCAGGAACTCACCGAGTGAATCCCAGCGCAGGTGGTTTTCTTCGATCAGCTGCTGCACGTGCTTAGGTGCCGAGCCGCCGGCGCCCGTTTCGTACATGCCGCCGCCGGCCATCAGCGGGACGATCGAGAGCATCTTCGCCGAGGTGCCCAGCTCCATGATCGGGAACAGGTCAGTGAGGTAGTCGCGTAATACGTTGCCGGTCACCGAGATGGTGTCCTGGCCGCGGATCAGGCGCTCCATGCTCACGCGAATGGCTTCGTTGTAGCCCATCATGCGGATATCAAGACCCGTCAGATCGTGCTCCTGGAGATAGACTTCGACCTTCTTCTGGAGCTCGCGGTCATGGGCGCGTTCCGGATCCAACCAAAATATTGCTGGGGTGTTCGACTGGCGGGCGCGGGTCACGGCCAGTTTGACCCAGTCACGAATAGGCGCGTCCTTGGTCTGGCAAGCGCGCCAGATATCACCTTTTTCCACCTCGTGTTGCATCAGGACTGTACCGTCCGCCAGCACGACGCGCATGGTGCCGTCGGCCGTCATCTCGAATGTCTTGTCGTGCGAGCCGTACTCTTCAGCTTTCTGCGCCATCAGGCCGACGTTCGGGACGCTACCCATCGTGGTCGGGTCGAACGCGCCGTTGGTTTTGCAGAAATTGATCATCTCCTGGTAGATGCGGGCGTAGGTGCTTTCCGGCATCACGGCTTTGGTGTCCTTGAGCTTGCCGTCCTTGCCCCACATTTGTCCGGAGCTGCGAATCATCGCCGGCATGGACGCATCGACGATTACGTCGCTCGGGATGTGCAGGTTGGTGATGCCTTTGACGGAGTCGACCATCGCCATTTCCGGGCGTCCTGCATAGCACGCGTGGATGTCATGCAGGATCTCTTCCTGCTGGGAATCCGGGAGAGACTTGATCTTGTCGTAGACGCTGCTCAAACCATTGTTCGGATTGACCCCCAGTTCCTTGAACAGCTCGCCGTACTTGTCGAACACGTCCTTGTAATAGACGCTCACGGCATGGCCGAACACGATTGGGTGGGAGATCTTCATCATCGTGGCCTTGACATGCAGCGACCACATCACGCCGGTTTCCTTGCAGTCCTGCAAGGTGTCTTCGAAGAATGCACGCAGTTTCTGGCAGCTCATGAACATGCCATCGAGAACTTCGCCTTGCTGCAGAGTGAGTTGCTTCTTGAGCTCCACTCCGCCGTCTTTGCCAACAAATTCGATGCGCACATCACCAGCGCTAGCCATGGTGATGGATTGCTCGCTGGAGAAGAAATCGCCGCCACGCATGTAGTCGGCATGCGACTGCGAAGCCTTGCTCCACTTGCCCATCGAGTGTGGATGCTTGCGGGCGAACGCCTTTACTGCTGCGGGCGCGCGGCGGTCGGAGTTGCCTTCGCGCAGTACCGGGTTCACCGCGCTACCGAGAACCTTGCTGTAACGTGAACGAGCGTCTTTCTCCGCTTCGGTCTGTGGATCTTCCGGGAAGTTGGGGATGTTGTAGCCGAGCGCCTGAAGTTCGGTAATGGCTGCCTTGAGCTGAGGAACGGAAGCGCTGATGTTCGGAAGCTTGACGATATTGGCGTCGGGCTGGTTGGTCAGCTCTGCGAGCTCGGCCAGGTCGTCAGCGACCGCCTTGTCTGCGTCCAACTGGTCGGCAAAGCTTGCAAGAATGCGCCCTGCAAGAGAGATGTCACGTGTTTCGACGGAGATGCCGGCGGAGGCGGCGAAGGCTTCTACAATAGGCAGAAGCGAGTAGGTGGCTAGCGCCGGGGCTTCGTCGGTGAAGGTATAGATAATCTTCGAGCGGGTGGACATGTAGAGTTGACTCTCTCTTGCTGAGCGTGCACAGAATCCAGAAATGCGCAGGTAAGCGCTCTGGCTACAGTTTGTCGAGCCAGTTTCGAGATTCGCCGCGATGATGTTGGATGCAGCACCACTAGAGTGTTGAGCGTTTGATCCGTCCGGCTGCGGTTGGCAGCTGGCGGTTTCAGGAGCAAGGATCTCGTTGGAGATCGGTTGGCCCCTCATGACTCGTTAGTCACCTAAGCAGTATATCACCGCGACCCGTTGTCAAAGAATGCCCAAGCCATAAGACGAATGAACATCTAGTTTCGGCCGATTCAGCTGGGTTACTCTTCGGAGATGACCACTGTTTAATGTTTAACCACAAAACGGAGTCCAGCATGGGATACCAAAAGATCCAGGTGCCTGCCAGCGGTGACAAAATCACCGTCAATGCCGATAACACCCTGAACGTTCCCAACAACCCCATCATTCCTTATATCGAGGGTGACGGGATCGGGGTCGATATCAGTCCGGTGATGATCAAGGTTGTCGACGCGGCCGTTGAAAAGGCCTACGGAGGCGAGCGCAAGATCGCCTGGATGGAAATCTATGCGGGCGAGAAGGCGACCCAGGTCTACGATCAGGACACATGGCTGCCGAAAGAAACCCTGGACGTCGTTCGTGATTACGTGGTGTCAATCAAGGGGCCGCTGACTACACCGGTCGGTGGTGGGATCCGCTCGTTGAACGTTGCTCTGCGTCAGGAGCTGGATCTCTACGTCTGCCAGCGCCCAGTTCGCTGGTTCACCGGTGTGCCTAGTCCAGTGAAAAAGCCTGCCGATGTGGACATGGTCATATTCCGGGAGAACTCGGAAGACATTTACGCGGGTGTCGAGTGGAAGGCCGGTTCACCGGAAGCCGAAAAAGTCATCAAATTCCTTACCGAGGAAATGGGTGTCAAGAAGATCCGTTTCACTGAGAACTGCGGCATTGGCATCAAGCCGGTTTCGCTCGAGGGCACCAAGCGTCTGGTTCGCAAGGCCCTGCAATATGCAGTGGATAACGATCGCAGCTCCGTGACGTTGGTGCACAAAGGCAACATCATGAAGTTCACCGAGGGTGCCTTCAAGGAGTGGGGCTACGAGGTGGCTCGCGATGAGTTCGGCGCCGAGTTGCTGGACGGCGGCCCTTGGATGCAGTTCAAGAACCCGAACACCGGTAAGAATATCGTCGTCAAGGACGCCATTGCTGATGCCATGTTGCAGCAGATCCTGCTGCGTCCGGCTGAGTATGACGTCATCGCTACGCTGAATCTGAATGGTGATTACCTGTCCGATGCGCTCGCGGCAGAAGTCGGTGGTATCGGTATTGCTCCGGGCGCCAATCTATCCGACACCGTGGCCATGTTCGAAGCCACCCACGGCACTGCCCCGAAATACGCCGGGCAGGACAAGGTCAATCCGGGCTCTCTCATCCTCTCCGCCGAGATGATGCTGCGCCACATGGGTTGGTTGGAAGCAGCGGATCTGATCATCAAATCGACCGAAAGCGCAATCGCTGCCAAGACAGTGACCTATGATTTCGAGCGTCTGATGGACGGCGCGAAGCTGATGTCCTGCTCGGAATTTGGCGACGCAATGATTTCCCACATGTAATTCGTGGGAGCAACACAAAAAGGCCGATCATCGATCGGCCTTTTTGCTGCCTGGAATCAGGCGTCTACGGTAGCGCTCTGTGAGACAGGCGCCACTGTTTCCACAGCGCTTTGCAGCGATTGAATATTGGTTGCGTGCAGGCCCTTGGGACCTTGCAGAATATCAAACATGACCGCTTGCCCAGCTTTCAGAGTTCTGTACCCTTCCATCTGAATGGCAGAGTAGTGGGCGAACAGGTCCTCATCGCCGCCGTCTGCTACGATAAATCCATAGCCCTTGGCGTTGTTGAACCACTTGACCTTACCGCTTAGCATGCTGTTATCCCTCTGCAAAGGAGTCCATCACTGGAGTAACATCCATTTCATTCCGCGCTGATGCAGCTCATGGCCCACACGCGCAGCCCGTTGCCGTTGTGGCACATACTGTTTGTATCATCGTTTTGCCGATAGTCAAGGCGACTCGTCAGGTGGCTGTGAAGCCCTTCCAATTACCCGGCCTCGGCGCCCCGATCTAGAACTGTTATACGCATGCGTGCATCTCCAAAGATTCGACTAATATTCAATCAGGATCGCCCCAAGCCCTTGGACGACGACTCTTCCGGCTTGGCAGTCGAAGAAGCCAAGCCGCAACTGAAGGCACCACCGATGTTCAAAGTTGTCATGTTTAATGATGACTACACGCCGATGGATTTCGTCGTGGAGGTGCTTGAGGGAATTTTCAATCACAATCGGGAGCTCGCCACCAAGATTATGCTGGCGGTTCATACCGAAGGGCGGGCCGTCTGTGGCGTCTATACACGGGACGTTGCGGAAACCAAAGCGATGCAGGTCAATCAATATGCAAGGGAATGCCAGCACCCGTTGCTTTGTGAGATCGAGAAGGACGGTTAAACCCGACTGCTGGGTAAGAGGTGAAAGCTATGTTGAACCGTGAGCTCGAAGTCACTCTGAATTTGGCGTTCAAGGAGGCTCGTACCAAGCGTCATGAATTCATGACGGTTGAGCATCTCCTGTTAGCCCTGCTGGACAATGAAGCCGCCGCAACGGTCTTACGGGCCTGCGGCGCCGGCCTCGATAAATTGCGGCACGACCTGCAGGAATTCATCGACTCCACTACGCCGCTGATTCCCCAGCATGACGAAGAGCGTGAGACCCAGCCAACCTTGGGCTTCCAGCGCGTGCTTCAGCGTGCTGTGTTTCATGTGCAAAGCTCCGGCAAGCGTGAAGTGACTGGCGCGAATGTCTTGGTTGCGATCTTCAGCGAGCAGGAAAGCCAGGCGGTATTTCTGCTCAAACAGCAGAACATCGCCCGCATCGATGTCGTCAATTACATCGCTCATGGAATCTCAAAGGTTCCTGGGAATAGCGGTAATCCAGAAAGCGATTCGGAGATGCAAGACGAGGAGGGGGGGGACTCTGCTGCCTCGGGTAATCCGCTCGATGCCTATGCAAGCAATCTCAACGACTTGGCTCGTCAGGGGCGTATCGATCCGCTGGTCGGGCGTGAACACGAGGTCGAGCGAGTCGCTCAGATTCTGGCTCGTCGGCGCAAGAATAATCCGTTATTGGTGGGTGAGGCTGGGGTCGGCAAGACCGCTATTGCCGAGGGGCTGGCAAAGCGCATCGTCGATAATCAAGTCCCTGACCTGCTCGCCAGCAGTGTCGTCTATTCCCTCGATCTTGGCGCTTTGCTGGCCGGCACAAAATATCGTGGCGATTTCGAAAAGCGCTTCAAGGCGCTATTGAACGAGCTGCGCAAGCGGCCCCAGGCGGTCCTGTTCATTGACGAGATCCACACGATTATCGGCGCTGGCGCTGCGTCTGGCGGCGTGATGGATGCGTCCAATCTGCTTAAGCCGCTCCTGTCCTCAGGAGAGATTCGCTGCATTGGATCGACCACGTTCCAGGAGTTTCGCGGGATCTTCGAAAAGGATCGGGCGCTGGCTCGACGCTTCCAGAAGGTTGACGTCTCCGAGCCGTCCGTTGAGGACACCATTGGTATTCTGCGTGGCCTAAAGGGGCGCTTCGAGCAGCATCATGGCATCGAGTACAGTGATGAGTCGCTTCGTGCAGCTGCTGAGCTGGCCTCGCGCTATATCAATGATCGGCATATGCCGGACAAGGCGATAGATGTCATTGACGAGGCGGGGGCGTTCCAGCGTCTGCAGCCGGAGGACAAGCGCGCCGCTCGGATCGATGTCGAACAGGTTGAAGACATCGTTGCCAAAATCGCGCGGATTCCGCCTAAGCATGTCAGCACGTCGGACAAGGAGTTGCTGCGCAATCTGCAGCGCGACTTGAAATTGACTGTGTTCGGTCAGGACGATGCGATTGATTCGCTGGCTACTGCTATCAAACTGTCCCGGGCAGGGCTCAAAGCGCCTGACAAGCCTGTGGGCTCGTTCCTTTTTGCAGGCCCTACCGGTGTCGGCAAGACGGAGGCGGCTCGTCAGTTGGCTCGGGCGCTCGGCGTCGAGCTGGTGCGCTTCGACATGTCCGAGTACATGGAGCGTCATACCGTGTCGCGTTTGATCGGTGCGCCGCCAGGCTATGTTGGCTTCGATCAGGGTGGATTGTTAACCGAGGCGATCACCAAACAACCGCATTGCGTGCTCTTGCTCGACGAAATCGAAAAGGCGCATCCAGAGGTGTTCAATCTGTTGTTGCAGGTGATGGATCACGGGACGCTGACGGACAATAACGGCCGCAAGGCGGATTTCCGTAACGTCATTTTGATCATGACCACCAATGCGGGTGCCGAGACCGCGGCGCGCGCTTCGATTGGTTTCACCCATCAGGACCATGCATCGGACGCGATGGAAGTGATCAAGAAGAGCTTCACGCCCGAGTTTCGTAACCGCCTGGATACCATCATCCAGTTCGGTCGTCTGAGTCACGAGGTCATCAAGAGCATCGTCGATAAGTTTCTCATTGAGCTACAGGCACAGCTCGAGGATAAACATGTCACGCTCGAGGTGTCGGATGCGGCGCGTGGCTGGCTGGCTGAGCGTGGTTATGATCCCCAGATGGGGGCACGGCCGATGGCTCGTTTGATTCAGGATAAAATCAAGCGTCCATTGGCTGAGGAAATACTCTTTGGTGAATTGGCCGAACATGGAGGCGTGGTGCACATCGATATTCGTGATGGCGAACCGTTCTTCGACTTCGAAACCTCGGCCGAGTTGGCTTAGAACCTGTCACTGCGCTGTAACAGAAACGCCCGGCGATGCCGGGCGTTTTCTTGTGATCATCTGGTTTGAGCGATGGCAAAGTCTTTAGCCCGTCGGTGAATATGACAAGCGTCTGACTAGGCCTGAATACTAAATCCGCAGAAACAAAAAGCCCGGTCATTACCGGGCATTCATTCTCGCGACCTGTTAGCGGGCGCGGTAAGTGATGCGACCTTTGCTCAAGTCATACGGCGTCAGTTCTACGCGAACCTTGTCGCCGGTAAGAATCCGGATGTAGTTCTTGCGCATCTTTCCAGAGATGTGCGCAGTAACGACGTGCCCATTTTCCAACTCCACACGAAACATGGTGTTGGGCAGGGTGTCGACGACAGTACCTTCCATTTCGAAGCTGTCTTCTTTCGACATTCAGTAGAGCCCTCGGTGTTCAATGATTGACCCGGTGCGAAGAATGCCCGGGTAAAAGCGGCAAGTATTGTGCCTGAAAGGGCTCCGAGAGCCAAGGGCTCAACTCAGAGTTATCCAGCGCTGGTTAACCAGCAGTTCGATAGGGCGATATTCGGTCTTGTAGCTCATCTTGCGGCAGTTCTTGATCCAATAGCCTAGATAGACTGCCTTCAGGCCGAGCCGTGCCGCCTCGCCGACCTGCCAGAGAATTGCGAAGCGACCAAGGCTGCGGCGCTCCTCGCTTGGGTCGTAGAAGGTGTAAACCGCAGACAGGCCGTTGGGCAGCACATCGGTCACTGCGAGGGCGAGCAGGCGACCGTCCAGGCGGAACTCGTAAAAGCGAGAGAAGGGTAGATCACGAACCAGAAAGGTATGGAACTGATCTCGGCTCGGCGGATACATGTCGCCGTCAGCGTGACGTCGCTCGATGTAGCTGGCGTAGAGCGAGTAGTACTCTTCGGTGAATGAAGGCCGAACATTGGTAACGATCAGGTCCGCGTTGCGCTTGAGAATACGCCTCTGCTGGCGATTGAGCTGTAGTCCTTCGGCAGATATGCGAGCAGGAATGCAGGCGGTGCAGCGCTGGCAATGGGGGCGGTAAAGATGATCGCCGCTGCGGCGGAACCCCATTTCCGAGAGTTCTGCATACACCTGTACGTCCATCGGCTGACTGGGGTCGAGGAAGAGCGTAGTAGCCTGCTCGTCGGGCAGATAACTGCACGCGTGGGGCTGGGTAGCATAGAACTTGAGACGAGCCAGTGAAGTCATGGTCAGCTCTCGAAAATCTTAAAGTCAGTGTAGGTCAGCTTGGCTTCGTGGACTAGGTCTCCCATCGGGCGGAACTGGGGTCGTCCAGGTATCTGGCGAGCATCTCGGCGAAGGTTTGGCGGGCGATGGTTCGCGCACCGAAACTGGCCAAGTGCTGTGTCGGCATCTGGCAGTCAATCAATTTGAAGCCCCAGTCTCGGAGACGTTCCACTAATGTCACGAACCCCACCTTGGATGCATCAGTCGTGTGGCTGAACATTGATTCGCCGAAGAATAGTCGACCCATGGCCAGGCCATAGAGGCCTCCGACCAGCCGTTCGTCTTGCCAGACTTCGACCGAGTGCGCGATGCCGAGCTGATGCAGTTTTTCGTAGGCTTCCTGCATCGGTGTCGTGATCCAGGTTCCGTCAGCGTAACTGCGCGGGCCGGCGCAGCCCTCGATCACGTCTCGGAAGGCGCGATCGAAAGTGATGTCGAACGCCCCTTGGCGTAGTTTCTTGCGCAAGCTGCGTGAGACGTGCAGCTCCTCTGGAAACAGCACCGTGCGAGGGTCGGGCGACCACCAGAGCAACGGTTGTCCGTCCTGATACCAGGGGAAGCATCCATGCCGGTAGGCTGCCAGTAAACGCTCTGGCGATAAGTCGCCTCCCGCGGCGAGTAGCCCGTTGGGGTCACGCATGGCCTTTTCTAGCGGGGGGAACGACAGGTCGTCGCGCTGCAACCAGGTCAGCATATCGATACGTCACGAGGGGCGGATGTGGACATCCGCCCTGAGGGCTGGTTATTGATCCAGGTACTTTTCGGCATCGAGTGCGGCCATGCAGCCGGCGCCGGCGGAGGTAATCGCCTGACGATACACATGATCGGCCACGTCGCCCGCTGCGAATACGCCTGGAATAGTTGTGCAGGTAGCATCGCCTTCGCTGCCCCCTTTGATCTTGAGGTAGCCGTCTTTCATTTCAAGCTGGCCTTCGAACAGATCGGTGTTGGGCTTGTGACCGATAGCAATGAATACGCCCGACAGGTCAAGTTTCTGTTCTTCTCCCGACAGGGTACTCTTCAGTCGCACGCCGGTGACGCCGCTGGCATCGCCCAGTACTTCTTCCAGTGTGTGGTTCCAATGGAGGTGAATGTTGCCATTAGCGGCTTTCTCCATGATCTTGTCCTGCAGAATCTTTTCAGAGCGCAGCTTGTCGCGACGATGGATCAGATGTACTTCTTTGGCGATGTTGGATAGATAAAGCGCTTCCTCGACGGCCGTGTTGCCGCCACCGATCACTGCAACCACCTGGTTGCGGTAGAAGAATCCATCACAGGTAGCGCAGGCTGACACGCCGCGCCCCGCGAATGCTTCTTCCGATGGCAGTCCAAGATACTGAGCCGAAGCCCCTGTCGCGATAATCAGCGCATCGCAGCTGTATGTAGCGCTATCGCCTTTGAGAACGAAAGGACGCTGTTGCAGTTCGGCGGTATGGATGTGGTCGAACACTACTTCGGTGTCGAAGCGCTCTGCGTGTTTTTGCATCCGTTCCATGAGCGCCGGGCCAGTGAGTCCTTCGACATCACCGGGCCAGTTGTCCACTTCGGTGGTGGTCGTGAGCTGGCCGCCGGGCTGGATGCCGGTGATCATGACAGGCTTCAGATTGGCACGGGCGGCATATACCGCGGCGGTATAACCGGCCGGGCCCGAGCCGAGGATGATCAGACGTGAATGCTTGACTTCATTCATAAAAAGCCCTCATAAGCCTTTGTTGCGAATAGAGAAGCGTGCTCCAGTCGAGCCGCGCTGAAAAAACTGGCGTTTATGCTACACCGAAGCATCGAGAAAAGCCCAAGCCGGCGCGGAACCGGCATGCCATCGAATCGACAAACCCGTACAATGTCCAATTATCTGGCTGAATACGGTTCATAGAGCGCGCCGCAGGCGCAGGAAATAAAGCGTTTTGAAGAATACCTCCTCTACCGCGCCGGCTTCCGTCTGGCGGCAACAGTTGCATTACCGTCTCAAAGAGGGCGCTTTGATTGCGCTTGGCGCTCTGTGCGCGTACCTCTGGATGGCATTGCTCACCTACGATCCGGCCGATCCCGGCTGGACTCACACCAGCAACGTCCAGCAAGTCCAGAACGCCGCTGGTCGCGCCGGGGCCTGGTTCGCCGATGTCCTGTTCATGGCGCTCGGCTATTTTGCGTTCCTGTTTCCGTTGCTGCTGGGGATCAAGACCTGGCAGGTGTTTCGTGCGCGTCATCAACCCTGGGCCTGGAACGGCTGGCTGTTTTCCTGGCGGCTGATCGGGCTCGTGTTCCTGATCCTTTCGGGCTCTGCGCTGGCCTATATCCATTTCCAGTTCGCCAATAATCTGCCTGCTTCGGCAGGAGGAGCATTGGGCGAAAGTCTCGGTCAGCTCGCCGAGGCGGCGCTCAATGTTCAGGGCAGCACCTTGTTGCTGCTGGCTTTCTTCCTGTTCGGCCTGACGGTTTTCACCGACCTGTCCTGGTTCAAAGTAATGGACCTGACTGGCAAGATCACGCTCGACCTGATCGAACTGATCCAGAGCCTCTTCAGCCGTTGGTGGTCCGCTCGAAACGAGCGCAAGCAGCTCGTCGCGCAACTGCGTGAGGCTGATGATGTAGTCAACGAAGTGGCCGGTTCGCTCTCCGATCAGCGTGAGCGCGCCAGGGTGAAGGAGCGCTTGCTCGAGCGTGAGGAGTCGCTGAGCAAGCACATGAGCGAGCGGGAAAAACGCCCAGCGCCGGTTATCCCGCCCGTCGCACCGCCGAAGCCTGTTGAGCAAAGTAAGCGCGTCTTGAAGGAAAAACAGGCCAACCTCTTTGTCGACCCGCTTATCGAGGGCAGTGTCCCGCCGCTATCGCTGCTGGATGTCGCTGAAAAGCAGCAGAAGCAGTACTCGCCTGAGTCGCTGGAGGCCATGTCGCGGTTGCTGGAAATCAAGCTGAAGGAGTTCGGTGTCGAGGTCATTGTCGAGTCGGTCCACCCGGGTCCGGTCATCACTCGCTTCGAAATCCAGCCGGCGGCTGGCGTCAAGGTCAGCCGGATCTCCAACCTGGCCAAGGATCTGGCGCGCTCTCTGGCTGTGATCAGCGTGCGCGTGGTCGAAGTGATTCCCGGCAAGACCACCGTGGGCATCGAGATCCCCAACGAAGATCGTCAAATCGTGCGGTTCTCAGAAGTGCTGTCGTCCGCGCCATACGACGACGCCAAGTCGCCGGTCACCATTGCGCTCGGCCACGACATCGGAGGCAAGCCGGTGATCGCCGATCTAGCGAAAATGCCTCACCTGCTGGTTGCTGGTACCACCGGTTCGGGTAAATCGGTCGGGGTGAATGCGATGATCCTGTCGATTCTGTTCAAATCCACGCCTGAAGATGCGCGGTTGATCATGATCGACCCGAAGATGCTCGAATTGTCGATCTACGAAGGCATCCCGCATCTGCTGTGCCCGGTGGTGACCGACATGAAGGAGGCGGCTAACGCGCTGCGTTGGAGCGTCGCCGAGATGGAACGTCGCTACAAACTGATGGCAGCCATGGGCGTACGTAACCTGGCGGGCTTCAATCGCAAGGTGAAAGAAGCGGAGGAGGCCGGTACGCCGCTCACCGATCCGCTGTATCGCCGCGAGAGCATGGAAGATGAAGCGCCGTTGTTGAAGAAGCTGCCGACCATCGTCGTGGTGGTGGATGAATTCGCCGACATGATGATGATCGTCGGCAAGAAGGTCGAAGAACTGATCGCGCGTATCGCACAGAAGGCCCGGGCCGCGGGTATTCATTTGATCCTCGCGACCCAGCGCCCCTCGGTGGATGTGATCACCGGTCTGATCAAGGCCAACATCCCGACGCGCATGGCATTCCAGGTGTCGAGCAAGATCGACTCACGCACCATCCTTGACCAGGGCGGCGCCGAACAACTGCTGGGCCATGGCGACATGCTTTATCTGCCGCCGGGTACCGGTCTGCCGATTCGGGTGCACGGCGCCTTTGTTTCCGACGACGAGGTGCATCGCGTCGTCGAGGCCTGGAAAGCGCGTGGCGCGCCCGACTACATCGAAGAAATTCTGGTGGGCGTCGAGGAGTCGGGCAGCGGTTTCGATAGCTCAGGCGGTGACGGTGGAAGCGGCGAGGGTAGCGAGGAAGATCCGCTCTACGACGAGGCCGTGCGCTTCGTTACCGAAAGCCGTCGCGCATCGATTTCGGCCGTGCAGCGCAAGCTCAAGATCGGCTACAACCGCGCCGCTCGTATGATCGAAGCCATGGAAATGGCGGGCGTCGTCACCTCTATGAATACCAATGGCTCGCGCGAAGTGCTCGCGCCGCCTCCCACCCGCGACTAGTCGCACCGAGGGCCTCATGCAATTGATTCGCGTGTTGTTTGCATCCGCTCTGCTGTTTACCCTGGTCCCGGCTCAGGCTGACCAATCCGCCTCCGTGCAGCGCCTGACCGGCTTGCTGCAGCAGGCTGAAACCCTGACCGGGCGCTTTTCCCAACTGTCTCTCGACGGCACCGGTACCCAGCTTCAGGAAACGTCCGGCGAGATGGCCCTGAAGCGGCCTGGTCAGTTCCGCTGGCACACCGACGAGCCGATGGAGCAGTTGCTCATCTCCAATGGCAAGAAGGTCTGGTTGTACGATCCGGACCTCGAGCAGGTGACCATCCAGACACTGGATCAGCGTCTGACTCACACGCCGGCCTTGCTGCTTTCTGGCGATGTGTCGGCCATCAGCGAGAATTTCGACGTTTCGCATCAGGAAGCGGGCGAGGTGGTGGATTTCACGCTCAAACCCAAGGCCAAGGACACTCTGTTCGATACCCTGCGCCTGTCATTCCGCGGCAACGTGATCAATGACATGCAAATGGTCGATGGTGTCGGCCAGCGCACCAATATCCTGTTTCAAGGCGTCAAGCTGAATCAGCCGCTCAAGGCAGATCTGTTCACCTTCGACATTCCCAAGGGAACCGACGTCATCTCCGAGTGACCCGCGTCCGTACGTCCGCCAACCGATACGGCCTGCGCTCCCCGCGGGCCGTTTGCATGAGAGGTACCCGCCCGCGATGGACCTGTTCAGTCGCGATCCTATCGCCCAACCGCTAGCTGCACGTCTGCGCGCTGCCAGCCTCGACGAGTATGTCGGGCAGGAACATCTGCTGGCGCGTGGCAAGCCGTTGCGTGAGGCGCTGGAGCAGGGTGCGCTGCATTCAATGGTGTTCTGGGGGCCGCCCGGGGTCGGCAAGACGACCTTGGCACGTTTGCTGGCCAAGGTCTCCGATGCCCACTTCGAGACCGTCTCGGCGGTGCTGGCAGGCGTCAAGGAAATCCGCCAGGCGGTGGAGATCGCCAAACAGCAGGCGGCGCAGTCCGGCCGGCGCACCATCCTCTTCGTCGACGAGGTGCACCGCTTCAACAAATCGCAGCAGGATGCCTTTCTTCCATATGTGGAAGACGGCACGCTGATTTTCATCGGTGCCACCACCGAGAACCCTTCGTTCGAACTGAACAACGCCCTGCTATCCAGGGCTCGCGTGTACGTGCTCAAGAGCCTCGATGAGGCTGCTCTGCGAAGATTGGTTACGCGCGCCTTGACCGAGCCGAAAGGCCTGGGGGATATGCACCTCAGCTTGCCCGAGGACAGTTTTCAGGTGCTCATGGCCGCGGCTGACGGCGATGGCCGCCGACTGTTGAACCTGTTGGAAAACGCCTCGGATCTGGCTGAAGAGGGCGGCGAGATCAGCGTCGAGTTGCTGCAGGATCTCTTGGGCGATAGCCGCAGGCGCTTCGACAAGGGCGGCGAGGCCTTCTACGACCAGATCTCGGCGCTGCACAAATCCGTTCGCGGTTCCAACCCGGACGCCGCACTGTACTGGTTCGCGCGAATGATCGATGGTGGTTGCGACCCGCTCTATATCGCGCGTCGGGTGGTGCGAATGGCCAGCGAGGAGGTCGGCAATGCCGATCCGCGCGCGATGGGGCTGTGCTTGTCCGCCTGGGATGTTCAGGAGCGCCTGGGCAGTCCGGAAGGCGAGCTGGCGGTTGCGCAGGCGATTGTCTATCTGGCCTGCGCGCCGAAGAGCAACGCTGTTTACATGGCCTACAAAGCGGCGATGCGCGATGTCGCTGAAAACGGCTCGCAGGACGTTCCTCTGCATTTGCGTAATGCGCCGACCCGGCTGATGAAGGAGTTGGGTTACGGCAATGAATACCGCTACGCCCATGACGAGCCCGATGCCTACGCTGCGGGCGAAGACTATTTTCCGGACGCGATGGTGCCGCGTCAGTACTATCAGCCGGTGCCACGCGGGCTGGAGAGCAAGATTCGCGACAAGCTCGAGCATCTGGCACGGCTCGATCGGGAAAGCCCGCGACAACGGAGAAAAACATGATTCGGATGGTGCTGGCAGTGGTAACCGGTGGCGTGGTCGGTACGCTGATCCGTTTCGGCTTCGCGACTTGGGTATCGGCCCATTGGCCCCGGCATTTCTATTTGGCAACGCTTGCAGTCAACCTGCTCGGCTGTCTGCTGATTGGTTACCTGTATGCGTTCTTTCTGGCGCGCCCGGACATTTCCCCGGAGCTGCGGGGCGGCCTCATCATCGGTTTTCTCGGTGCCCTGACGACGTTTTCCAGCTTTTCCCTCGACGGGTTGCGCCTGCTCGAGAGCGGCCAGCTTGCGACGGCTTTCGGCTATATCGGCGCCAGCGTGCTCGGGGGGCTGCTGGCCGCCTGGGCTGGCCTGGCGCTCGCCAGGTTATGAACCTTGCCGCGATGACAGTAAACTCCGTTTCCTCTCCGCCTTTCCTCAAAGCTTTCACAGACGAGACTCACCATGCTTGATTCGAAACTGGTACGCACACAGCTGCAGGACGTCGCCGATCGCTTGGCTACCCGCGGCTACCAGCTGGATGTGGCGCGTATCGAGGCGCTGGAAGCACAGCGCAAGACCGTACAGACCCGCACCGAGCAACTGCAAGCCGAGCGCAACGCCCGTTCCAAGTCGATTGGCCAGGCCAAACAGCGCGGTGAAGACATCGCGCCGCTGCTCGCCGATGTGGATCGCATGGGATCTGAACTGGAAGCCGGCAAGGTCGAGCTGGATGGCATTCAGTCCGACCTGGATCAGCTGATGCTGAGCCTGCCGAACTTGCCCCACGAATCGGTCCCGGTGGGCAAGGACGAAGACGACAACGTCGAAGTGCGCCGCTGGGGCACGCCGAAGGCATTCGAGTTCGAGGTCAAGGATCACGTGGCCCTGGGCGAGCAGCATGGCTGGCTGGATTTCGAAACCGCCGCCAAGCTGTCAGGTGCCCGTTTCGCCCTGATGCGCGGCCCAATTGCCCGTCTGCATCGGGCGTTGGCGCAGTTCATGCTCGACTTGCACACCCGTGAGCATGGCTATGAAGAGGCCTATACACCCTATCTGGTTCAGGCGCCCGCGTTGCAAGGTACTGGCCAGTTGCCAAAATTCGAGGAGGATCTGTTCAAGATCAGCCGTGAGAACGAGGCTGACCTTTATTTGATCCCGACTGCCGAGGTGTCGCTGACTAACATCGTCGCCGGTGAGATTCTCGATGCCAAGCAGTTGCCGTTGAAGTTCGTCGCGCATACGCCATGCTTCCGTAGCGAAGCTGGTGCATCCGGTCGCGATACCCGTGGCATGATCCGTCAACATCAGTTCGACAAAGTCGAGATGGTGCAGATCGTCGAACCGAGCGAGTCATTCGAGGCGCTCGAGAGCCTCACGGCCAATGCCGAAAAAGTCTTGCAACTATTGGGCTTGCCGTATCGAGTGCTTGCGTTGTGCACAGGCGATATGGGCTTCGGTGCGACCAAGACCTACGATCTGGAGGTCTGGGTTCCGAGCCAGGACAAGTACCGCGAGATCTCCTCCTGCTCCAATTGTGGCGATTTCCAGGCCCGTCGTATGCAAGCGCGCTTCCGTAATCCAGAAACCGGTAAGCCGGAGCTGGTGCATACGCTCAATGGCTCCGGCCTGGCGGTAGGACGCACACTGGTCGCGGTGCTGGAAAACTACCAACAGGCGGACGGTAGCATTCAGGTACCCGATGTGCTGAAGCCCTACATGAACGGTATCGAGATCATCGGCTGATAGCGTCCGATGGGTACTTGGTGATGGTGGAGCCGGCGCGGTGAGTTGCCGCTCCACGGGCTGGTACTTGGCACTATCCTGACTTCTTGATAGTCGACAAGGGCCGTCTCCCGCGCAATGGTTGAGATGGACCAACTTTTCTCACCAGGACTCGCTGATGGATTTTCTGCCGCTGTTCCACAATCTCAAAGGTCGCGCGGTGCTGGTCATCGGTGGCGGTGAAATCGCCCTGCGCAAGGCCCGCCTGTTATCCGAAGCCGGTGCGGTGCTGCGTGTCGTGGCGCCAGAGATTGAGCCGCAGTTGACTGACTTGGTCGATCGGAGCGGTGGGCAGTCGTGTCTGCGCGGTTATGACCGCGACGACCTTGCTGGATGCGTGCTGGCGATCGCTGCCACCGATGACGAGCCGCTGAATGCACAGGTGTCGCACGACGCCAAAGCGCTCGGTATACCGGTGAATGTGGTGGATTCTCCTGAGCTGTGCACGGTCATCTTTCCCGCGATCGTCGACCGCTCGCCGCTGATGATTGCCGTATCCAGCGGCGGTGATGCCCCGGTTCTGGCGCGTCTGATGCGGGCGCGAATCGAAACCTGGGTGCCTGCGGTGTACGGTCAATTGGCTGGTCTGGCGAAGAAGTTTCGCAGTCAGGTCAAGGCTGCATTGCCGAATGTGCAGCAACGGCGGGTGTTCTGGGAAGAGGTCTTCCAAGGCACCATTGCCGAGCGGGCAATGGCGGGACAGCCGCACGAGGCCGAGCGATTGCTGGAGGAAAAGCTCTCCGGCGCAGCGCCCAAAAGCCTCGGCGAGGTGTATCTGGTCGGCGCGGGTCCTGGCGACCCGGATCTACTGACATTTCGTGCGCTGCGGTTGATGCAGCAAGCCGACGTTGTGCTCTATGACCGGCTGGTAGCGCCTGCCATCCTCGATCTGTGTCGTCGCGATGCTGATCGGATCTACGTCGGTAAACAGCGTGCCGAGCATGCCGTCCCTCAAGAGCAGATCAACCAATTGCTGGTGACGCTGGCCCGGCAGGGCAAGCGAGTGTTGCGCCTGAAGGGTGGCGATCCGTTCATTTTCGGTCGGGGTGGCGAGGAGATCGAAGAGCTGGCGGCTCACGATATCCCGTTTCAGGTCGTTCCCGGTATCACGGCCGCCAGTGGCTGTGCTGCCTACGCCGGTATCCCACTGACCCACCGTGACCATGCGCAGTCAGTGCGTTTCGTCACCGGTCATCTGAAGGACGGCAGCTGCGATCTGCCCTGGCCGGAACTGGTGGCGCCCAGCCAGACCTTGGTGTTCTACATGGGCTTGGTCGGACTGCCGGTGATCTGCCAGCAACTGATCGCTCATGGGCGCGCCGCCGCTACCCCCGTCGCGTTGATCCAGCAAGGCACCACCAGCCACCAGCGCGTATTAACCGGCACGCTCGCCAATCTGCCCGCGCGCGTCGCAAGCGAGCAGGTTCAAGCCCCGACGCTGATTATTGTCGGCGAGGTGGTGCAGCTCCGGGAAAAGCTCGCCTGGTTCGAAGGGGCCGGCACCGCATCCGAATAGACGCGGCGCTCGTGCGCTACGAATCCAGAGCAGATGCTGCGGCCGCGCGCTGTGCTCAGCGCGACCAGATGCCTTTACCCGGCAACCGGTCGCGATCATGCGCACGGCCCAATGCCAGCTGCGGTCCCTTGGGGATGATGCCGTTAGCATTGATATGACGGTGGCTCGCGTAGTAATGGCTCTTGATATGGGTGAAGTCGACGGTTTCGGCGATCCCAGGCCATTGGTACAGCTCTCGCAGCCAGTTCGACAGGTTTGGGTAGTCCTCGATCCGCCGCAGATTGCATTTGAAATGGCCATGGTAGACAGCGTCGAAGCGGACCATTGTGGTGAATAGGCGCCAGTCCGCCTCGGTCAGGTATTCGCCGGTCAGGTAGCGCTGTTCGCCGAGGCGTTGCTCGAGCCAGTCGAGCTCGTTGAACAGCTCATCGAATGCGGTTTCGTAGGCCTTCTGCGTGGAGGCGAATCCGGCGCGATAAACGCCATTGTTGACTCGCGGATAGATCCGCTCGTTGAGCATGTCGATCTCGGCGCGTAGCGGTTCGGGGCAAAGGTCGAGCGTCGATCCGGTCAACTCGTCGAAGGCACTATTGAAGATGCGGATCAGCTCGGCGGACTCGTTGTTGACGATGCGTTGCTGCTGGCGGTCCCAGAGCACCGGTACGGTGACGCGGCCGGTGTAGTTATCGTCATCGCGCGTGTAGCGCTGATGCAGGTACTGAAAGCCATCCAACGTGTCACCGGTCGAGCCGGTGTGTCTGTCGAAGGTCCAGCCATGCTCGGCCATCAGCCAGCTGACGACAGAAACATCGATCAACTGATCGAGCTGCTTGAGTTTGCGATAGATCAGGGTGCGATGTGCCCAGGGGCAGGCGAGAGAAACATAGAGGTGATAGCGCCCGGCTTCAGCCTTTACTGCAGGCTGACCCGTTGGGCCGGGCGAGCCGTCCGCAGTCACCCAGTCGCGTCGTTGCGCCTGTTCTCGCTGGAATTCGCCATCACGGCTGTTTTCGTACCAACGGTCCTGCCACTGCCCATCGACCAAGAGCCCCATGTTCTGCCTCCTCAGACTTTCAGATTAGGGGTCAGTCTATGGAGGATAGTTCGATGGATGGGTCACAATCCCCGGCCATACGCATCGTTCAAACCGATAGGTTGCGTTGCTCCCAGTACTGTCGCGCCTGGATAAATGCGCTCTCGCGCGATTGGCCGAGCCCGCGCAACGCCAGGGCCATCGTCGCCACCACCGCCAGTTCGCCATAGGCATCTTCGGCGGCGCCCCGCCAGACGGCGAGCAAATGCTGCGGATCGAGTTGCGCCGGTTTGACGTGACGTTGTGGCGAAAGCGCCGGCCAATCCTCGTCCCAGGACTCTCCTGCCTGAGTGCCGTACAGGTGCGCCACGCCGTCCGGGTTGATCTCGATCTCGCCGCCTTCACCCTTGATAACGATAGCCGTGTCACCCAGTAAACGGCTGGCTTCGCGGTGATTTCCCTGGTAACCGGGGTGGAAAATACTCTGCAGGCCGCAACGGGCACCGAGCGGATTGAGGATGCGCGCCAGCGAGTGGATGGGCGAGCGCAGGCCTAGGATATTGCGTTGATCGATCATCCGCTGCAGGCCCGGCATCCAGGCCCCGAGCGGCGCGAACGCGAGGTTGGCACGGCCCAGAGCGACGGCGACGCTGTTCCAGTCTTCGCAGCGGGTGATTCCGAGCAGATCGAGTTGCTGCTCGCTATACAGTCGGCCAGCCGTATGAGCGCCACCACCGTGCATGAGGATGCGAATGCCGTTGTGCGCCAGGCACTTGGCTGCGAGCAGGTACCAGGGCAAATGACGTTTCTTGCCGGCATAGGTCGGCCAGTCGAGATCGACGGCGATGGCAGGCGCGTGCAGCCGGTCGCGCACGGCCTCGGTGAAGCCGGCAAGCTCTTCGGCGCTTTCTTCCTTGTGCCGCAGCAGCATCAAGAAAGCACCGAGCTGCGTGTCCTCGACCTTCCCATCGAGCAGCATGCCCATGGCTTCGCGCGCTTCTTCTCGGGTGAGATCGCGGGCGCCGCGCTTGCCTTTGCCCAGGATCCGGACGAAGACGGCGAAGGGGTGTTCAGGCGGGGTGACGAGGCTCATATGCAATTGCTCGGTTTCGGCAATCCCGCCAGTTTTGCGGCGAGTTTGGCGGGGGTGCCTTTGAATAGACGGTTCAGGTGCATGCTGTTGCCCTTTTCAGGGCCGAGCTTCAGCGCGGTGTACTTGATCAATGGGCGCGTTGCCGGGGCTAGCTGAAACTCACGGTAGAACTCGCGGAGCAGGTGCAGAATTTCCCAGTGTTCGGTTTCAAGACTGAGGCCTTCAGCCTCGGCCAGCGCCGTGGCGACCGGTTCGCTCCAATCCTCGAGATTGACCAGGAAGCCATCCTGGTCCACGGCAATGCCCACGCCGTTGACATTCAACCCACTCATAGCCAGGCGTTCGTCCGTGCGTATCGACAGCACAGCTCGACGAAGCCCGTATAGTCGACTTGCTGCAAGCGTTCGGGCAGATCTTCGAGGCCGCGTGCGGCTACATCTTCGTCCAGCGCGAACAGACCAATGCCGTCCGGCATCAATTCCAGCGCCTGGCGTTGTGCAGTCGACGTTTGCAGTGCATAGACCGCATCGCCGCTCAGCAGCAAGGCGTCGCCGGCCCCCAGAAGGTGCAGACAGCTGACCAGACGGCCATCGGCGAAGGGGGAGTGGGAAAGCAGATGCAAAGTGCTCATCAAAGGGTGATCACGTGGTCGTAGCGGTTGATAAGAATATTGAGGCCGGCATCGTCGAGCACCTCGATCGGCAGCGGCACGGCGGTTTCGTCAAGCCCTCGCTCGTCCAGGCTGCGTTTGGCTACAAACAGCGAATCGACACCAAACATCGGGAGGGCCTGCAGATTGGCCGTCAGGTCCTTTTGCTGCAGATGCGCCGGTTGCTGCGCGGGGGCTAACTGGAACACGCCGTCATCGAGAAAAAGCAACCCAAGCGGAAGCTCGAAGGCGCCACCGGCCAGCACGATGTCCAATGCCTCGCGAGCCGTTGGGCCGGACCATGGAGATTGACGGGTAATGATCAGCATCGAGCGGGCCATCAATGCCCTCCGAAGCAGACGAGGCGGTCGGCATGCTGACTGGCTTCATGGAGTTGCCCCAAACCGGACAGCTCCCAGCCAGACCCAAGATTCGCTGCAGGACGCTGATGCCGCTTGGCTTCCTGCTCATCCAGCACGCCACGGCGTAGACCGGCGGCAATGCACACCACCCCATCCAACTGATGGCGATCGACGAACTGGCTCCATTGCGCAGCGATATCCAGTTCGTCCTGTGCGCTCACGGTATTGGCCGACGCGCTATGTACACCGTCTTGGTAAAGAAACAGTCGGACGATTTCGTGCCCACCCGCCAGCACGGCCTCAGCGAAGCGTAAGGCGCGCCGCGAAGCGGGGGAATGGGAAGGGGAGAACAGGGCGATGACGAATTTCATGGGGCACCGTTGAGTTGCTGGGTGACATGATACGCCAGCTTCAGAAACGAAAAAGCCCGCCAAGGCGGGCTTATTCAACGAGCGGCTATCAGTCGTCTCCACCCATGATGCCCATCAGCTGTAGCAGGCTGATGAACAGGTTGTAGATCGATACATACAGGCCAATGGTGGCCATGATGTAGTTGCGTTCGCCACCGTGGATGATCGCGCTGGTCTGGAAAAGAATGCAGACCGACGAGAACAGCACGAAGCCGGCGCTGATTGCCAGTTGCAGACCGCTGATCTGGAAGAAGAAGCTTGCGACCATCGCGCCCAGCAGGACGAAGAATCCGGCGGTGATGAAGCCGCTGAGGAAGCTCATGTCCTTGCGCGTGATCAGCACGAAGGCCGACAGACCAAAGAACACCAGAGCCGTCATGGAGAGCGCGGAGGCGATCAGCTCACCACCGTTGGCGGTGCCTAGGTACATATTGAGGATCGGGCCAAGCGTATAGCCCATGAACCCGGTCAACGCGAAGGTGGATAGCAGACCCCACGCGGAATTGCGCAGCTTGACGGTCAGGAAGAACAAGCCGTAGAAGCCGATCAGCACCACGAAGATGTTCGGGTAAGCCGCGTTGGCCTGCATGGCCATGTAGGCGACCAGAGCACTGAAGCCCAGGGTGATGGCCAGCAGGCCGTAGGTGTTGCGCAGAACACGGCTGACTTCCTGTTGTTCAACCTGCGTGTGCGTAGATGCGTACTGTTGCTTGAGCATGGCGACACTCCTGTAAATGTATTCAGCCCGAGGTGAATTGCCTCGGATCATAGCAGAGCTTTTGTTTCAGCCTAACAACAGAGTTTGACAGTGTGTTTCGTTCCGGTACTATTGCGCCCGCTCTCTGCGGAGGAGTGGCAGAGCGGTTGAATGCAACGGTCTTGAAAACCGTCGAAGGGGAAACTCTTCCGTGAGTTCGAATCTCACCTCCTCCGCCATATCGCAAGCTGAAGGCCCCGTACTCCGGGGCCTTTAGCGTTTCTGGAGTATGGAAATGCGGGTATGAGCGTTCCCATATTGTTCCCAAGGGAGCGAGTGCGGCAGGACGAAAACCTGGCTCATACGTGCAAAGCTGCGATTTCGCCTGACCCAAAAAAAACAGGTAATTTTGGTAAGGTCGATTTTGAAACGGCAAAAAGCCCAGTGCTTTCAGTGATTTAGGCTTATCAGTTAAAGGTAATAATAGGGTAATTAATAGGTAAACGAATTACCTCTAGCAGTGGTTAGGTGTCCAATTTTGGAATCCCTTTAAAATCAGTGGTTTGCGAAAAAATTACCTTTTGCCTTACCTAAAATTACCTTTCAAGGTAATTGCTCAAGCCCAGTGAATTCGGGGCTTTCAGCCGTTCGAAACTCCCCCCTTACCAAAATTACCCATTTGCAAAATTGATTTAGAAATCGGGGCGCGCACGGGCTCGTCTGAGGGGCCGACCTTCGCAGGGTTCCGCAGGCATTCCTTCGGTTCCGATCGCCTCGCCAGCGGCAGCAGCGGGGCGGGTAAGGGGTGGTGCAGGGGTGCAGAAAAAGAGACCCCTTTAGCCCGCAGGTGAGGTGGGGGGACAACGGCGCGCGCCGGAGGCATACTCGAGCCGCCCCGCATCCAAAGGAAGGAAACGATGGAAAAGTATGTCGAAGCGATCGAGTTGAGTCTGTCCAACCAGAACTGGTATTCCGCGCTTGCTATGGCTCTTACGTTGCCGGACATTTGTGGATGGCTAGAGGACCCAGGCATGAGAAGTCGAAAGCGATATGAGGCTTGGTTCGATCAGTACATGCTGAAGCATTACCAGAACGACTTTTTTGGCCGTGGTTTCACTTTCCTATCAGGAAGCGATTGCTACGCGCTGCGCTGCGCCTATTTGCACGAGGGGAACGAGGACGTAACTAGACAGCAGGCTCGTAAGGCCGTGTCCAGATTTTCGTTCAAAGGGACTGGGTCACACAGAGTCAAAGTTGACGAGGTTCTTCATCTGAACGTAACAGCGTTTTGCAGAGAGGTTTGCTGTGGCGTTCGTGAATGGATCGCAAGCAATACCACCAACCCTCAGGTTCAGCAGAGGCTTCGCGAGCAGTTGATGATCCATGAAAATGGCGTTCAAATTGCGCCGGGTGTTTTCGTGGAATGAGCTGGCAGACATCTGGCTGCGGTACCCATCGTACTGCCGGTACTATCACGCTCTGGTAGGCAACTCAAACTCCCTGAACCGCACCACCTCTTCCCCAACCCACTCATTCACCTGAGCCAACCTCGCCTGGATCGGCTCGAGCTCGTTGACCGCCCACACCTCGGCGGCCTCTCGCAGCGAGCCGAAGCCACCGGCGTTCTGCGGCACGATGCCCATCAGCTGGGGCGGAATCCGGAGCGCGGCGAGCAGGTCGTCACGGCTGATGTTCTTGATCGAACCGAACTCATCCTTCGCCGCCACCTCGCTGACCGGTATTAGCTGGATGCCTTCCTTCTTTCCGCCTGGCGCATACACAAACAGGTTGCGGAAGTTGCCCGGCCCCTTGGCAGACTTCAGCGCTTTACGCAGATCGTCGATGTCCTCTTCCTTCTGCGCCGCGTCGGTCATGTACATGATGAATCCGGCGTGTGAGCCGTTCTGGTAGTAGCGTCGGCGGAAGAGGGTGGCCGACTCGTTGAGCAGCGCCGACTGCAATGCCGACAACCATTCCGGCAGCCCGTACACCTCCTGGTTGATATCCGCCTCGCGCAGATGGCAGATCGTGCCGGCAGCAAATTCATGTTCATCGCGCCAACCGCGCACCTGATAATAGGTCTCCAGATCGGCACCCCGGCGCATGTATTTCGCCAGAGTCGGCTGCAGGCTCAGCGCTTGGCCAAGCATGTTCTGGCGCCGCTCCAGATACGCATTGCCACACCACAACCAGTCCAGGGCGAACTGGCCGAACGCCTGCCGGCTCAGCAGCTTGTGCGGAATGAAGGTCCGCTCGAGCATGTTGCGCTTGAAGTTCAGCCCGCTCTGCAGGAATACGCTCGCCCTGGTCGACTTCGCCAGCCCATCCAGCGACAGCGGCGGCTCGTACCAGCGGCCGTTCAGCCAGCACTCCAAATAATCGAGCAGCTCGCGGCCATCGAGTACCGGCATCGGATCGCCGAAGGTGAAGGCCTCAATACCCTGTGCAGGTGCGGCAATCTCAGTAGTCATCAGTAACTCTCCATAAATCCGGTGTTCTGGGCGGTCATGCCCTCGAGCGGCTCGTTGTGCAGGGCATGGAACAGCGCCCAGGCCAGATCAGCGTGCCCGGTGTCATCGGTGCGCCCGGCCGTGTACGTCATCTGCCGGCCGCTGGCCGTGGTGGTTTTGCGGATGGCCATCAGCGAGGAAGCGAGGTCAGTCCAGCCGGCGTCGAATTCCAGCCGGCCCTTGTGGATCACGTCGTAGGCCTTCAGCACCAGGCGGGTTTTCACCTCGGGCGAGTAACTGAAGGTGGTCAGGTTGGGGAAGAACTGTTTCACCAGCTGCGCCACGCCCGACCCCATGCCGGTCATATCGATGCCGATGTAGGTCACCCAATAGCGCAGCGTCACCCGGCGGATCGCCTCGGCCTGGGCGGCGAAGTCCATCCCGCGGAACTGATGGCGCTCAAGCACGCGGAACTTGCCGCCCGGTACCAGCGGCGGCGCCACCACGATCAGGCCGGCGCTGTCGCCGGTCTCGGCCGGGTCATAGCCCACCCACACCTGGCGATCACCGAAAGGCCGATCGGCGAAGGGCTTGTAGTCCTCGTTCCACTCGATCCAGCTGTCCACCATGCAGGGCTGCAGGATGTTGAGCGGGAAAATCGACGCGCCGTCATCGACGAACTGACACATCAGCAGGTTCGCGTAGGCCTCGGCGCTGTACTCCTGGCGCAGCTCCTCGATGTCGAATAGCTCGCAGCCGCGTTGTTCGGCATCCAGGATGGTCACGATCTGGCGCCAGATCCGGTCCTCGCACAGCCGGCCCTGCTGCAGCGCATCGTGCGTCACATCCAGCTGGATCCGCTGCGCCGCCGGCTTGCCCTTGTTGAACCGCTCCCCCGTCCAGAACGAATAGGCTTCGTGCGCCATCGAGCTCGGCGTTGAAAAGTACGTCCGGCGATACTGCTTCTGCATCGCCATGCCGCTGGCGACCTTGTTCAGCTCGTTGAACTTGAAGGTCCAGAAGAATTCATCGAAGTAGAAGTTGCCGTGGTACCCCTGCGCCGTGCGCGCGTTGGTCCCGAGGAAGTGCAGCTCGGCGCCGTTGGCCAGGATGATTGGGTCGCCGGTCAGCTCGACCTGGCACACCTCGCGAGCGAACGCCTGGATATACGCCTTGAAAATGTGCGCCTGGTTCTTCGAAGCGGACAGAAAGATCTGATTGCGCCCCGTCACCAGCGCATCGAGCAGCGCCTCGCGGGCGAAGTAGTAAGTCGCCCCGATCTGGCGTGACTTGAGAATTGCGCGGGTCCGCTGATTGCCCGCCCGGTACCAGTCCAGCTGATAGCCGAAACAGCCATCGCGGAACGCCTCCTCGAGCTGCTCGATATGTTCCTCTGCAAACTCGTTGCGCTTGGGCTTTGCCTTCGGCCCTTCGTTGCGCTTGGCCAGGTTCGGGTTCAGCTCCGTTTCCGTGCCACCACCCTGGAAGCGCTGGATCCGTGCCTGCCGCTCCAGCTGGCGGTGCAGCAGGTCGATCTCCTTGAAGTCGCCGCCGCTCTTGCCGTCCTTCAGGATCAGCTGAACCAGCCGCGCCTCCAGCGCGCCGCCGATCCGCTCGACGTTGTCCGCCCGGTCCCACTCGTCCCGCGCCTTCCAGCTGTGGACGGTTTTTTCCTTCTCATCCAGGTAATCGGCGATATCGGTGATACGCCAGCCCGTCCAGTACAAAAACTTGGCCTGGCGGCGGTTATCACGTTGGGCGGGGAGTTCGGTCGGTGCGTTCATGGCGCAGATGGTGTCGCGCACGCGTGAGGCGTGTTAGCGCCGCGCCATGTACCTGTTTCCCCTACACAGCAGGCAGATTGCCCGCACCGCTCGCGTTGCCGACCATGCCTTCACAGCAACTGCACCCAGCAGCTACCGACTGAGGACAGACCGCATGGCCGGCAAGACCGACACCAAGAAATTCCGCTCCAAGTGGTTCCGCGTTGCCGTTGAAGGCGCGACCACCGACGGCCGCAACATTGAGCGCAGCTGGATCGAAGACATGGCCGCCCAATACAACCCGGCCACCTACGGCGCTCGGATCAACTGCGAACACATCAAAGGCATCGCACCCGATACCCCATTCGGCGCCTATGGCGACGTGCTGGCAGTCAAGGCTGAAGAAGTCGAGATCAACGGCGAGCAGAAGCTCGCGCTCTACGCCCAGATCGAGCCTAACGACGCGCTGCTGGCCCTGAACAAGAAGCGCCAGAAGGTCTACACCTCGATGGAGGTTCAGCCCAAGTTCGCCGACACCGGCAAGGCTTACCTCATCGGCCTGGCCATCACCGACAGCCCCGCCAGCCTGGGTACCGAAGCCCTGGAATTCAGCGCCAAGCACGGCACCCTGACCAACCGCAAACAGCATCCGGACAACCTGTTCACCGCTGCCGAAGAAGTCGAGCTCCAGTTCGATGAGGTCACCGAGCAGCCCAGTGCCTTCAAGGATCTCGCCGCTCGCGTCAAGTCGCTGTTCGCCAAGAGCAAGGAAACCGAAACCCAGTTCGGTGAGGTGGGCGATGCAGTCACCGCTCTGGTCGAGTTTGCCGAGAAGCAACAGGCCAGTCTGGACGCGTACAGCACCGAAGCCACCGCCCTGGACGAGAAGTTCACCGCGCTAGAGGCCAAGGTCACCGAGCTCGAAACCAAGCTCGGCACCACCCAGGACCACAGCCAACAGCAGCGCCCGCCGGTTTCAGGCAGCGGCCAGCAAATCCTCACCACTTACTGACCGACGCCGGAGCTCCTCATGCGTAACGAAACCCGCAAATTGTTCAACGGCTACCTGCAGCAGGTGGCCAAGCTCAACGGCGTCGACAACGCCACCGAGAAATTCAACGTCACCCCGACGGTCCAGCAGAAGCTGGAAAGCGCAATCCAGGAGGCCAGCGGCCTGCTGAAGCGCGTTAATGTCATCGGTGTTGAGCAGCAAGAAGGCGAAGCGCTGCTATTGGGCGTCAACGGCCCGATCGCCAGCCGTACTAACACCAAAAACGGCGGACGCCGTAACCCGGCCGACCGTAGCGCCCTGACAAAGGACAGCTACAGCTGCAAGCAGACCAACTTCGACAGCGCGTTCCCTTACGCCCTGATCGATGCCTGGGCTAAGTTTCCGGACTTCCAGGTACGCCTGTCTGGCTCCATCACCGAGCGTCAGGCGCTGGACCGCATCATGATCGGCTTCAACGGCACCAGTGCCGCAGCCGCCACCGATATCGCTGCCAACCAGCTCCTGCAGGATGTCAACGTCGGTTGGCTGCAAAAGATCCGCGCCGGTGCAGCTGACCGCGTCCTCGACGAAGTCGTCGAAGCGTCTGGCAAGGTCACAATTGGCGCCGCCGGCGACTACAAAACCCTGGACGGCGTGGTATTCGACGCCGTGCAGATGCTCGACCCGTGGCACCGCAACCACCCCAACCTGGTGGTCATGGTTTCCCGCGATCTACTGCACGACAAGCTGCTCGCCGCAGTAGAGAAGGGCGCCGCTTCCAACCAGGAAGAAAACGCAGCGGACCAGATCGTCACAAAGGCTCGCCTCGGTGGTCTGCCGATCGTTGATGCGCCGTTCTTCCCGGCCGGTACCGTGCTGGTCACGACCCTGTCGAACCTCTCGATCTACTTCCAGGAAGGCGCTCGGCGCCGTCATGTGAAGGACGAGCCGGAATACGACCGCATCGCCGACTATCAGTCGAGCAATGATGCCTACGTGATCGAAGACTTCGGTCTGGTCGCCCTGGTTGAAAACATCGAGGCGGTGTAAGTCATGCTCAGTCCAGCCCAGCGCAACCAGCTGCGCAAACGCGCAGCCTTGCAGGCTGCTGTGGTAGCCCCGGCCATTTCGATGGCCGGGGCTACCGCCTACGAACAGCAGCTGCTGCAACTCAACCAGGACAGACTGCGCCTCAAGCAGGTGCAGTCGGAGCAGGGCAAGGCCGAGCTCAAGCGCACGTTGATCCCTGCCTACGCGCCCTACATCGAAGGTGTGTTGGCCGCCGGCAACGGCGCCCAGGACGACGTGCTTACCACCCTCATGGTCTGGTACATCGATGCGGGTTACTTCGCCAATGCGCTCGATATCGGTGCTTATGTGCTCAAGCACAACCTGAAGATGCCTGATCGCTTCGCCCGCACCACCGGTTGCCTGCTGGCCGAGGAAGTGGCCAACGGTGCGCTCAAAGTGCAGAAGGCCGGCGGCTACTTCCCGCTGTACGTGCTCGAGCAGGCCCAAACCATCACCGCCGCGCATGACATGCCCGATGAAGCCCGCGCCAAGCTGCACCTGGCAACAGGCAAGGCGATGCTGGGCATGGTCGACGAGCAGCAGCTGGACGGCGAGTTGCTCGAGCAAGCCAAGGCGCAACTGGCCAAGGCCATCGACCTGCACGGCAGTTGCGGCGGCAAAAAGGATCTGGAGCGCGTCGATCGCCTCCTCAAGAAGCATGCGGAAAGCAAGCCAACCGAACCCGGTACCGGCGAGCCACCCGCTAACTGAGCGTCCCCCACGCACTCGGCGGCTCGGGGCTGATCAGCAGTTTTCTCCTTGCCTTGCTGTGACGCCCCGACCACCGCCGAACTAGGGAAGAATTCATGAGCGCATTCATCGCATCAGGGGGCAGCCAAGCGCCGCACCCCATCACCAACGATGGCTGGTTTCCTGACCTGGACGGCCAGCACATGCGCGAATCCCTGCGCCTCGACGGCAGCATCACCGATGCCCGCCTGGAAGTCGCAGCCGTCAACGCGGTGATCGAAGTCAACCGCGAGCTCGCCGACTACCAAGCCCAGCGCCAAGCCGAAGGGCATGCCGACCTGGCCAGCGTACCGGCCAAGCAGATCCAGGGCGAAAGCCAGCTGCTGCACCTTTACCGCCGCGCCATCTACTGCAGCGCCGGCGCCGAGCTGGCCGAGCGCTACCGCGATTACAGTGCCACCGGCGACGGTGCCGAGCGCGCCGAAGCACTCACACCCACCGCCGACGAATACCGTCGCGACGCCCGCTGGGCGATGCGCAGCATCCTCGGCCGCGTGCACACCACCGTGGAGCTGATCTGATGGCCAGCCTCCGCGCCCAGCAAGGCGACACCGTGGACGCCATCTGCTGGCGGCACTACGGCCGCACCGCCGGCGTAGTCGAGCAAGTTCTCGATGCCAACCCCGGCCTGGCCGACCTCGGCCCGGTCATCCCTCACGGCACGCTGATCGAGCTGCCGGAACAGGCCGTGCGAGCCGAACAACGCCAAATGGTGAACCTATGGGATTGATCTACCTCGCGCTCTACAAGGGCAAAGGCACGCTGTTCAACCGCTTGATTCGCCTGTGGACGCGCTCGATCTACAGCCACTGCGAGCTGGTCATGCCGGACGGCCGCTGGTTGTCCGCCTCGGCCATGGACGGCGGCGTGCGCGCCAAACGCATCGAGCTCGACCTTGCCCACTGGGACCTGATACCGGTGCCCTGGGCCGACGCCACGCGCATCGAGCAGCTGTTCAGTGCCAACCAGGGCCGCGGCTATGACTGGCTGGGCCTGCTCGGCAGCCAGATCCTCCCCATCACCATCGACAACAAACGCCGGATGTTCTGCAGTGAATTCTGCGCCGCCGGGCTGGGCTATCCGCTCCCGCAGCGGTACAGCCCGGCTCTGCTTGGCGAAGTAGTCCGGCACATCCACACACTCAACCTTGGACAGCGGAATGAAGCACATGCCTGACAGACCGGAAACCTGGGCGTGGCTCGCCGCCTGGTTGGAAGCCAACTTTCCGGCCCTCTACGCCGGCGCGCTCGCCATGCTCATCGCCGTGTGGCGGATCATTTACAGCGGCGGCAAGTTGCGTCAGCTCGCGCTCGAGGCGCCGCTTTGCGGGCTGCTCGGCATCGGCGTGTCCTACGGCCCCGCGTTGATCGGCGCGCCCCAGGAGGCTGGGGTATTCCTCGCCTGCATGGTCGGCCTATTCGGCGTCGAAGCCAGCCGCGCCGCGGCGAAGAGAGTGATCATCAAGAAGGCAGACCAGCTATGACCGCACTCCGTAACGGTTCGCGCGGCCTGGCCGTTCGCCAACTCCAAACACAACTCAACCACCTCGGCGCAGCGCTGGAGGTCGATGGCGACTACGGCGAAATCACCGAAGCCGCCGTGCGCGCCTACCAACTCAAGGTCGGCCTGGTTGACGATGGCGTGGCTGGGTCCAAGACCCTCGCCGCTCTGGCCGGCGCCGATATCTCCCGGCTGCTCAAGCGCAAAGACCTGCAACAGGCCGCCAACCGTCTCGGCGTCCCGCTGGCCAGTGTCATGGCCGTCAACCAGGTGGAAAGCCGCGGCGAAGGGTTCGCCAGCAACGGTCGCCCGGTGATCCTCTTCGAACGGCACGTCATGTTCGAGCGCCTGCAGGCCAACGGTTTGACCGAAGCCGAGGCCGACCAGCGCGCCGCGCAGTATCCCGCCCTGGTCAACCGCCGCACCGGTGGCTACGCCGGTGGCACCGTCGAGCATCAGCGCCTTGCACAGGCCAAGCAGATCCACACCGCATCGGCGCTGGAATCGGCCAGCTGGGGGCTGTTCCAGATCATGGGCTACCACTGGGAGCGCCTCGGCTACCTGGACGCGCAGCACTTCGCCGACACCATGGCGCTCAGCGAGGCCGCCCAGCTCGACGCCTTCGTCTGCTTTATCGAAACCGACCCGGCACTGCACAAGGCGCTGAAGGGTAAGAAGTGGGCCGAGTTCGCCAAGCGCTACAACGGCCCGGCCTACGCCAAGAACCTCTACGACGTGAAGCTCGCCCGAGCCTATGCGCGGTTCGCTGGCGAACACGGCCAGGAGCAGGCCGCATGATCGACCACGAGCAGATCCGCAAGCACAGCCCCCAGGATGGCGATGTGTTCGAGCTGCCGGCCGACACGTCGCCGCAGCTGGCAGAGCAGTTCGCCGAGGCATTGCACGTCGCGGTACCGGGCGTGCGCTGCCTGGTGCTGATCGGCGAGGTTCGCCAGATGGATGAAGCCGCCATGAACCTCGCCGGCTGGTACCGCCAATGAACAGCTGGAAAGTCTGGCTCGCCATCGCAGCCGTATTCATCGCCATGGCCGTTGCCCTCAACTTTCAGGCCCAACGTATCGACGCTGAATCCGCCAGGGCGGATCTGGCCACCGAACGCCAGCAAACGCTCGAGCAGCGCAACGAGCGGCAGGCCGCAACCATCGTCCGCCTCGGTGGCGAGGTCGCCACGCAGCGCGCCGACCAGCTCTCACTGCAGCAGACCACCAGCGACCTGCATCAAGCCCACGCCACCGATCAGCTCAAGAAGAAGGAACGCCAACGCCATGACCCACCTCTGCAAAGCTGGGCTGATCAGCCTCTGCCTGATGCTGCTCGCCGCCTGCACCAACGTCCCACCATCACCGGAGCCGCAGGTTACCGTCAGTGGCTGTCCAGTCGTGACGCGCTGCACGCTCAACCCGGCAGCGCCGGCCAGTAACGGCGAGCTCAGCGATGACAGCGATTACCTCATGAGCGCCTGGGCCGAGTGTGCGGCCAAGGTCGATCTGGTGGTTGACCACAACCAGCGGGGCGCCCAGCCATGAACAAGCCCGAATCCCTCCGCGCCCACCTGGTGGCCGCAGTGCCCGAGCTCAAGCGCAACCCGGATCGCCTTTTGACCTTCGTCGACAACGGCAGCATGCGCAGCACCGCCGCACCGGGCCTGTCGTTTGAGTACAGCTACACGCTCAACATCATCCTCACCGATTTCGCCGGCCATCCGGATGCAGTGGCCATTCCTCTGTTCGCCTGGGTGCTGGTCAACCAGCGTGAGCTGATGGAGAACCTGGAGAAGGGCAGGGACGCCATTAAGTTCGAGGCGGACATCCTCGACAACAGCAAGGTGGACCTGTCCATCACGCTGCCGCTCACCGAGCGCGTAATCGTCAAGCGCCAGGCCGATGGCACGCTGCAGGTCAGCCACCCGGCTGAGCCCGTGGTCGATGACGAACTGTTCCTTGTACCGGCAATGCGCGTAGAGACCAGCGACGGCGAGCTGCTCGCCGAGTGGGGCGCCAATGGCTGATGACCTGCAGGCGCTCGAAGACTGGGCCGGCGCGCTGCTCAATCGCCTGCAGCCGGCAGAGCGCCGCAAAGTCACCCAAGCCGTTGCCCGCGACCTGCGCCGCAGCCAGCAGCAGCGCATCGCCGCACAGAAAAACCCGGACGGCACGCCCTTCGCCCCGCGCAAGCCCCGCCAGCCGCTGCGCGCCAAAGCGGGCCGCATCAAGCAGCGCAAAATGTTCGCCAAACTGCGCACCGTCCGTTACCTGCGGCTGCAGAGCGATGCCTCGAGAATTGCCATCGGCTTCGCCGGCCGCGTGTCACGCATCGCCCGCATTCACCAGTACGGCCTGCGCGACAAACCCGGTCGAGAAACGCAGGATACCCAATACGCCCGCCGCGAACTTTTAGGATTCAGTTCTTCGGATGTGGAGTTGATCCGCGACCGCCTGCTCGAGCACCTGGTCCCCTGACCCTGTAACGCCCACCGCTACACAGCCCAGCGAATGCGCCGCGCGCGCGCGACCGCCAGCATGGGCCCATGAACATTTCTGACCTGACTCGCCGCCTCGACAACCTGATCCGCCTCGGCATCATCGCCGCGGTGGACCACCAGGCTGCGCGCTGCACGGTCGCTACCGGTGGCCTCACCATCCCCAATGTGCCATGGCTCGCCCTGCGCGCCGGCAGCAGCCTCGACTGGGATCCGCCAACCGTCGGCGAGCAATGCATCCTTTTCAGCCCTAGCGGCGAACCGTCTCAGGGCATTGCCCTGGTCGGGCTCTACTCACAGCAACGTCCGGCCCCGGCGAACAGCGCCAACGTGCGCCGCCGGACATACCCGGACGGGGCTGTTATCGATTACGACCACGACAGCCACACGCTCACCGCCACGCTACCTGATGGTGGCAAGGCGAAGATCACCGCGACCGGCGGCGTCACCATTCTGGGCGATGTCACCATCACCGGGCTGGTAACGGTCAGCGATGACGTGATCGCAGCAGGCATCAGTCTGGTCACCCACAAGCACCCCGGCGACAGCGGCGGCATCACTGGAGCCCCGCAATGATCGGTATGTCAGCCACTACCGGCCGCACACTCAGCGATGCCGCGCACCTGCAGCAGTCGATCGCCGACATCCTCACCACGCCGATCGGCTCACGCGTGATGCGCCGCGAATACGGCAGCCAGCTGCCGGACCTGATCGACGCCCCGTTTAACGACGCCACCCGCCTGCAGGCCTATGCCGCCACGGCCATGGCCCTGATGCGCTGGGAGCCGCGCATCCGCTTGAGCCGCGTGCAGCTCAGCCTCGGCGATGCGCCCGGCCAAGCCGTGCTCGATCTGGAAGGCACCCGCACCGACAGCAACGAGCCGCTTAGCTTGCGCGTGCCGCTCGCCTTGGGAGCCGCAGCATGACCACCTTCACACCCATCGACCTCGCCCAGCTGCCCACGCCGGACGTGATCGAGCAGATCGATTTCGAGCAGATCTTCGCCGAACGGAAAGCCTACGCCGTCAGCCTGTGGCCGGCGGAAAAGCAGGCTCAGATCGCCGCCACCCTGGAGTTGGAATCCGAACCGCTGACCAAGCTGCTGCAGGAGAGCGCCTACCGCGAAACCCTCTGGCTCCAGCGGGTCAACGAGGCCGCGCTCGCCGTGCTGCTGCCGTTCGCCAAGCGTGCTGACCTGGAACAGATCGGCGCACGCTTCAACGTGGCCCGCCTGATCGTCACCCCGGCCAACCCCAGCGCCGTGCCGCCAGTAGCGGCTGTGATGGAACAGGACGAGCCCCTGCGCGAACGCATCCAGATGGCCATGGAGGGGCTGAGCACCGCCGGCCCGCGCAACGCCTACATCTACCACGCCCGCAGCGCCGATGGCCGCGTGGCGGACGCCTCTTGCATCAGCCCCAGCCCGGCCGAGGTCGTCGTCACGGTGCAGAGCGCCCTGGGCGACGGCAGCGCCGATGCCGACCTGCTCGCCGCGGTGGATGCCTACCTCAGCGACGAGGACCGCCGCCCTGTCGCCGACCGCCTCACCGTTCAGGGCGCGGAGGTGCTGCCCTACAGCGTCAACGCCGTGCTCTGCCTCAACACCGTCGGCCCCGAGGCTGAGCCGATCCGCGCCGCCGCCGAGGCCCGCGGGCTCGCCCTGGTCAGCCAGCGCCGCCGCCTGGCGCAGGAGGTCAACCGCTCAGCCCTGGACGCCGCCCTGCACATCGAGGGCGTCAAGCGAGTCGAGCTGCCCGGCTGGGTTGACGTGGTCGCCACCGAAACCCAGGCGCCGTACTGCACTGGCTTCACCGTCACGGTGGCGGAGTCCTGATGGCGAGCCTCAGCCTGCTACCACCCAACGCCACCGAGCTGGAACGCCTGGCCGCCGAGGCGCTCGCCCAGCTGCAGCGCGTACCCGTGCCGCTGCGTGACCTCTGGAATCCGGACACATGCCCAGCCGAGCTGTTGCCATACCTCGCCTGGGCCTATTCCGTTGATCGCTGGTCCAGCGCCTGGCCCGAGCGAGCCAAGCGCGATGCCATCCGCGCCGCGTACTTCATCCACGCCCACAAGGGGACCATCGGCGCACTTCGCCGTGTGGTAGAGCCCCTCGGCTACCTGATCGAAATCCGCGAGTGGTGGGAGGAAGCCCCGCTAGGTGTACCCGGCACCTTCCGCCTATTGGTCGGCGTGCTCGATACCGGCATCACCGAGGTCATGTACCAGGAACTGACCTGGCTCATCGACGACGCCAAGCCCGTCAGCCGCCATCTGGTGGGCCTGGCCATCGGTCTGGAGACGCGCGGGACTATCTATATCGCCGCCGCGGCAATGGATGGCGAAACCCTCACCGTTTACCCCTACGCCCCCGGCCCGATCGAGGTCAGTAGCCAGTCGCTGCTGTTCGGCGGTGCTGATCACTCCATCGACACACTGAGCGTCTACCCATGAGCCAGACCTACTACGCAATCCTGACCGCCGTGGGCGAGGCCAAGCTGGCCAATGCTACGGCTCTCGGCACTCCATTACAGATCAGCCGCATGGCAGTTGGTGATGGCAACGGCGTCCTGCCGACCCCCAATCGCGACCAGACTACGTTGGTCGCTGAGCAGTACCGAGCCGATCTGAATACGCTGCAGACAGATCCTGCCAACGCCAGCCAGGTGATTGCCGAGCTGGTGATCCCGGAAACCACCGGCGGATGGTGGATCCGCGAGATGGGTCTTTATGACGCCGCTGGCGACTTGATCGCCGTCAGTAACTGCCCGCCAAGCTACAAGCCGCAGATGTCCGAAGGTTCTGGTCGAACCCAAGTGCTGCGCATGGTGCTGATCGTCAGCAGCACGGCTGCCGTGCAATTGAAAATTGACCCATCCGTCGTCCTAGCAACCCGCGATTTCGTCGTGACAACGGTTGCCACCGAGTTGGCGAAGCTGGACAGCAAGCAATCGGTCCGCGTCGCAACCACGGCGCCCATCACGCTCAGCGGATTGCAAACCATCGACGGTGTCGCGTTGGCCGCGGGCGACCGGGTTCTGGTTAAGAACCAGGCGACTGGCTCACAAAACGGCATCTACGTGGCCGCCTCGGGCGCCTGGTCGCGCGCTGCCGATGCAGACGCCTCGCTCGAGGTGACACCCGGCATGTTGGTGCCCGTGGAGCGAGGTGCTGTCAACGGCGACAGTGTCTGGCAACTGGTTACTGACTTCCCAATCGGCCTGGGCACGACATCGCTGATCTTCGAAATCGCAACAGGCCCGAGCGGTGTAGCAGCCGGGACCTACCGAAGCGTGACGGTAGACAAGCGAGGGCGAGTGACTGGTGGGACGAACCCGACAACGCTCGCGGGCTACGGCATCACCGACGCGCTGGGCTGCAAGATTGGCCTAGAGACTGAGGCGGCCGAAGTAAGCTGGAACACGCTTGTGGGAGAGGGGCTTCACCGTAGGCTGATCATGGGCAATAACCCTGATGGCCCCGGCCCGGCGCTGCACTTCTACTGCCGCACATACGTGCGCATCACGCCGACAGCTTCGGGCGGTGCCTTGCAGCAATTCGCTGAGCCATACGGCACACCGACCTCCGCGGGGCAAATGTACTGGCGCGGCATGAATGGCACGACCTGGACGCCCTGGGCCAAGGTTGTCATCTCTGACGATCACGCCGATCAGGTTGCTGCAGAAACCGGCACCTCAACCTCGCTCTGGATGAGTCCGCTTAGAGTCTTTCAGGCCATTGCCAAGAAGGTCGTTCAGGCGACGGAAACGGTACTTGGTGTAGCGAAAGTCGCGACCCAAACACAGGTCAATGCCGGCACTGATGACGCGACGATCGTCACACCCAAGAAGCTACGCCTTGGCTTCGCCATGAGCTTCACCGCTGCAAGCGGCTACTTGTTGTTTCCAACGTGGCTTGGCGGTGCGCTGTTTCAATATGGAAGGGCAACTCTGAGCGCTGATACTGAAACAAGCTTCACTTGGCCATTGGCTTGGCCAGAGGCGTGCTACGCCTTGGCCGGCGGCGTTCTGACTGCGGCCAGTCGGGAGCAGGATGGAGTAGCTGCTCAGTTTCGAGCTTTAACGCAGACCAGCGTGGTCATCAACCGGCAGGACATTGGGACAACGGTTGCTAGTTCGCGCGAGATTTTCGTGCTAGGAATGGGGAAGTAATCATGAATCCAATAATCTACTGCCCATCAACCGGCGGCTTTTACCTGCCTGGAATGGAGCCCTCGGGGCTTGAATGCGTCGAAATCAGCGAAACCGATCATCTAGCACTGAGGAATCTGCAGGCAGCTGGAAAATTAATCCAGGCAGATGCCACCGGTCACCCGGTGGCCGTTGATCCGCCAGTCCTCCCACCATCAACGGATCAGCTCTGCCAGCGCATAGACAAGGCAGCCGACGCCGCCCGCGCAGCTGTGGTCGGTGACCCAACCAGAACAATCGAATACGAGCGTGCAGCAGCCGAAGCGGCCCAGTTCAAGTCCGCCGGCTACCCAGCGGACAACGTGCCCCGCACCGTCACCGCCTGGGCCATCAACGGCCGCACCGCGCAGCAGGCGGCAGACGACATCCTCGCCGAGGCCGCGGCCTACACCGAGGCGCTGTACCAGATCCGCGAAACGCGCCTGCTGGCCAAGGAGCTCGTTCGCCAGGCGATGGAAGCGGGCGATACGCAACAGGCTCAGGATACTGCCGCCGAAACCATCGCCGCCATCCAGGCAGCAGTGGCCGGCGTGGGTAACGCCCAGCTTTAGATTGGCGCTTATTAACCGGTCCAGTTACCTGGACCGGGTGGGTTAGATCAGCGTTTGCAGCAGAGCGTTAGCGGATCGAGCGTACTGAAAAGCAGCTTGAGGAAAAGCGGCGATCACGGCTCCTACCAAGCCGACAACGGTGCTTATAACCGTGCCGCCCCACGACGAAGCAAGAGCCTGGGGAAGGGTTACTGCTTCGTGATAGCGGATATTGTCAAAACAAATGCGTAGGTGAGTCTTCATCACTTGGTTGCTGAATTCCAAGCTGGAGACTTTCTCTTTAATCTCGTCGACCGAAGCGGACACGTCTTGGAGCAATCTAAACGTCTCCGACTTTTGGATATCGACACCCTGCATCCGATGGATGTGCGTGAAGTGGCTCGACTGCTTGTTTTCAGGCGCTGCGGTGGGCTCAAACTGGACGCGCATTGCAGCTAACTTGCTCATGGTCGTAAGTCCGATCGTCACTAGGCCTGCTGTAAGGGTTAGCGACAGACCGAAGCCAAGCATCGGGTTTTCATTAGCGCTTCCTAGTGCAATGAAAGCCGCAGCAATTACCAATGCTGTACCGAGCGTCATGAGGCATTTCTTCAGCATCTTGGTTTCTCCTTTAGATGCGCAATTGTACCTGCGCGCTGTAACACTCGCCGCTACACGGCCCGCTGCTCGCGGCTCTTGCGCGCGCGCGTCACGATCAAGGCTCACTGAACTGGCACCACGCCCACCAGGAGCTGCCCAATGGCCACCGATTACCATCACGGCGTCCGCGTCCTCGAGATCAACGAGGGCACACGTCCCATCCGCACAATCGCCACCGCCGTGGTGGGCATGGTCTGCACCGCCAGCGATGCCGACGCCACTGCCTTCCCCCTGAACAAACCCGTGCTGCTCACCGATGTGCTCACTGCTTCCGGCAAAGCCGGCACGCTGGGCACCTTGGCCCGCAGTCTCGATGCCATCGCCGACCAGGCCTCACCCGTCACCGTTGTGGTGCGCGTGGCTGATGGCGAAGGCGCAGACGAAACCGCACAGCAAGCCGACCTCACCACCAAGCTCATCGGCGGCGTGACCGCTGACGGCCAGTACACCGGCATGAAAGCACTGCTCGCCGCTGAGGCTCAGCTGGGCGTGCGTCCGCGCATCCTCGGCGTTCCGGGGCTCGACTCGCTGCCAGTCACCACTGAGCTGGTGGCGATCGCTCAGCAGCTGCGCGCCTTTGCCTACGCCAGCGCCTGGGACTGCGCCACTGTCTCCGAGGCCATCGCCTACCGTGCAGGCTTCGGCGCCCGTGAGCTCATGCTGATCTGGCCGGACTTCATCAACTGGGACACTGCGACCAGCGCCAACGTACCGGCCAGCGCCGTGGCTCGCGCCCTGGGCCTTCGCGCCAAGCTGGACGAGCAGGTTGGCTGGCATAAGACGCTCTCCAACGTAACGGTCAACGGCGTGACGGGCCTGTCGAAAGATATCTACTGGGACCTGCAGAACCCTGCCACCGACGCCGGCCTGCTGAACGCCGACGAGGTCACCACGCTGATCCGCCGTGACGGCTTCCGCTTCTGGGGCTCGCGCACTTGCACAGAGGATCCGCTCTTCGCCTTCGAGAACTACACCCGCACCGCCCAGGTGCTGGCAGACACCATGGCCGAGGCGCACTTCTGGGCGGTGGACAAGCCCATGCACGGCAGCCTGGTGCGCGACATTGTCGAAGGCATCAACGCCAAGTTCCGCGAGCTCAAGCGCAACGGCTACATCATCGACGGCGAGTGCTGGTTCGACCCGGCCGCCAACGACAAGGACACCCTCAAGGCCGGCAAGCTGTATCTGGACTACGACTACACGCCCGTCCCGCCGCTCGAGAACCTCATGCTCCGCCAGCGCATCACCGACCGCTACTTGGTCGACTTCGCGGCCAGCGTGACCTCCGCCTAACCCCATTGATCCGCGCGGCTCCGGCCGCGCCGTAGGAGAGCCCAGCCATGGCCCTGCCCAAGAAACTCAAGCAAATGAATCTGTACAACGATGGCGGCAGCTACGTTGGGCAGTGCAAGTCCGTCACCTTGCCAACCCTCGGCCGCAAGCTGGAGAGCTTCCGCGGTGCTGGCATGGACGGCCCGGTCAAGGTTGACCTCGGCCACAGCGACGACGGCATCCAGATCGAATGGACGCTCGGCGGCTGGGACCTAACCATGCTGCGCCAGTTCGGCGCCGTGCAGGCTGACGGTGTGATGCTGCGCTGGGCCGGTTCCGTGCAGCAGGACGACACCGGCGCGGTCACCGCCGTCGAGGTGGTTGCCCGCGGCCGGCATGAAGAGATCGACTTCGGCGATGCCGAGTCCGGTGAAGACACCGAGCACTCCATCACCACCACCTGCAGCTATTACAAGCTCAGCGTGGGCGGCAACGTGGAGATCGAGATCGACCTGCTCAACTTCGTGTTCATCGTCAACGGTGAGGATCGCCTCGCCGAACACCGCAAGGCCATCGGCCTGTAATTCCGGCGCCGGCCTCCGCGCCGGTGTTTTTTTCGCAATCCAAGGAGCCACCCCATGAGCAAGCCCACCTACAGCGACCCGATCGTGCTCGAGCAGCCGATCAAACGCGGCGAGACGACCATCACCGAAATCACCCTGCGTAAACCCGCCGCCGGCGAGCTGCGCGGCCTCAAGCTCGTCGACCTACTCAACGGTGACGTCAATTCCACCATTCGGCTGGTGCCGCGCATTAGCCAGCCTACGTTGACCGAGCAGGAGACTGCCGCCTTGGACGTGGCCGACCTGGTGCTCTGCGCGGATGCCGTAGCGGTTTTTTTGCAGAAGAAGGGGGCAGCGGAATCCCCCGCTGCGTAGATGACGTAATGGCGGACATCGCCCTGGTGTTCCACTGGGGTCCAGAGCAGATGAACGCCATGCCCCTGTATGAATTGATGGACTGGCGCGACCGCGCCCGAGAACGATGGGAGCGGACGCATGGCGCAGCGGGATCTAAACCTTAAGGTCAACCTCAAGGCCCTGGACAACGCCACCCGGCCGATGCGCACCGTGATGACCGGTGCCGTCGGCCTGGGCCGTGCCCTCAAGGAGACCCGCACCGAGCTGAAAGGGCTACAGGCCCAGCAGAAGGATGTTTCCAGCTTCCGCGCCTTGAAGGGCGAGAGCGAGAGCACCGGCGCGGCGCTCCAGGCCAACCGCGACAAGCTCAGGCAGTTGTCTCGCGAGCTGGCCAACACCGCCAGCCCCACCAAGGCACTGACCAATGAATTCCAGCGCGCTGCGCGCCAAGGCCAAGCCCTCAAGCAGAAGCACAGCGAGCAGCAGCGCGAGCTCCAGGGCTTGCGCGGCAAACTCAACGAGGCGGGCATCAGCACCCGTAACCTCGGCCAGCACGAGCGCGACCTGCGCAACAAAGTCACCCAGACCAACCAGACCCTGGCCCAGCAGGAAACGCGGCTCAAGCGGCTCACCGCCCAGCAAAAGCAGCTCGGCAAAGCCAAGGCTGAATACGAGCGCTCGCAGCAGCTCGCCGGCAGTATGGCGGGCGCGGGGGCCGGTGGGTTGGCCACCGGTGGCGGCATCCTCTACGCCGGCGCGCGGCTGTTGGCGCCGGGAATGGACTTTGACGCGAGCCAGAGCAAGGTTCAGTCGCTGACCCGGCTCAGTAAAGATTCGTCCGAGCTGAAGGCCCTGCGCGAACAGGCACGCCAGCTTGGCGCGAGCACCCAGTTCACTGCGATCGACGCCTCTGATGCGCAGGGCTTTCTCGGAATGGCCGGCTTCGACCCCAAGGCCATCCAGGCGGCCATGCCCGGCATGCTCGACCTTGCCAAGGCGGGCGACAGCGGCTTGGCCGAGACGGCGGACATCGCTTCCAACATCCTCACCGGCTTTAACCTGCAGGCCTCCGAAACCGGGCGCCTGGGTGACGTCCTGGTCGGCGCGTTCACCCGGTCCAACACCAACCTGCAGATGCTCGGCGAGACGATGAAATACGCCGCGCCGGTGGCAGCATCGGTAGGGCAAGACATCGAAACCGTCGCCGCAATGGCCGGCAAGCTGGGCGACGCGGGCATACAGGGCAGCATGGGCGGTACCGCGCTGCGCGCCATTCTCAACCGGCTGTCCGCGCCACCCAAGGCAGCGGCCAAGGCGCTGGACACGCTTGGCATCAGCGCTAAGGATGCAGACGGCAACCTGCGCGACATGCCCACCGTGCTGCAGGAGATCTACGAGAAAACCAAGACCCTTGGCGACGCTGATCGCGCGGGCTTGCTCAAAGCGATCGCCGGGGAGGAGGCGGTAGCAGGCATGCAGGTGCTGGTGGCCCAGGCGGGCAGCGGGGCGCTGCAGCAGTTTGTCAGTACCCTGCGCCACACTGAAGGCGAAGCCAGCGCAACGGCCAAGACTATGGCCGACAACATGCGCGGCGACCTCGATGCGCTGGGTAGCGCCTGGGATGACCTCGGCATTCAGCTCCAGGAGCAACAGAACGGCCCCATGCGTGACATCGCGCAGACGATCACCGGCATCGTCGGCGGCGTGAAGAGCTGGGTCGCGGAGAACCCCAGGCTGGCCAGCAACCTGGTCAAGACGGCGGCAGGTGTCGGCCTGCTGATGGCCGGCATGGGCGGGCTCACTCTGGCAATGGCCAGTATCCTCGGTCCGTTCGCCATGGTCCGCTACGGCATGATGCTGTTCGGCATCAACGGCCTGGGCGTGGCGACCACCCTCACCAATCTGGGCAAGAGGGCGCTGCCGCTGGTGGCCACCGGCTTGCGCCTGGTCGCGGCTGCAGCGATCGCCAACCCCGTTCTGGCACTGGTGACGGGGCTCGCCCTGGCCGCTGGGCTGATCTACGCCAACTGGGACCGCGTTGGGCCGTACTTCCTTGGCTTGTGGGCGGAGGTCAAAGAAGGGTTCAGCGGTGGGCTCGCCGGCATTGGCGAGCTGCTGCTCAACTTCAGCCCGCTCGGTCTGCTCTACCGCGCTTTCTCGGGTGTGATGAGCTACCTGGGCGTAGACCTGCCGGGCAAGTTCAGTGAGTTCGGCGGCAATATGATCAAGGGGCTGATCAACGGCTTCACCAGCATGTTCCCCCGGCTGACCGCCACGATTTCCGGCGCGGCAGACAGCGTGATCACCACCTTCAAGGGTCTGCTCGGCATCCACTCGCCGTCGCGAGTGTTCGCCGAGCTGGGTGGCCACACCATGGCCGGCCTCGAGCAGGGTTTGCAAGCGGGTGAGGGCGGTGCGCTCAAGCAGCTGGCGGGCACTGCCAAAAAGCTCACCACAGACGGCGCGGCCATCAGCTTCGATCGGCACCCACCGTTGGCTGCCGGCGCATCGTCGGCGGGTGCGATCACCATCCAGGGCGACACCATCACCATCATCGTGCAGGGCGGGGCGGGGCCGGACATCGCCCAGCAGATCAACCGCGCCCTCGACGAGCGCGAGCGCAACAAGCTGGCCCGCGCCCGTGCCGCCATTTTCGATTAAGAAGGAACACCGCTCATGATGATGGCCCTCGGCATGTTCGTCTTCTCGCTGGAGACGCTGGCCTACCAGGAATTCCAGCGCCAGACCGACTGGCGCCACGGCAGCACCTCGCGCATCGGCACCAACCCGGCGCGGCAGTTCACCGGCAAGGGCGACGACATCATCACGCTACCGGGCGTGCTTTTGCCCGCGCTGGCCGGCACCACGCTTAGCCTCGACACGCTGCGGTACATGGCCGACACCGGCAAAGCTTGGCCATTGGTGGAGGGCACCGGGCGCATCTACGGCGTGTGGGTGATCGAGTCGCTGACCGAGACGCGCACACTGTTCTTCCGCGACGGCGCCGCGCGGCGCATCGAGTTCACCCTCAAGCTCGCCCGCATCGATGATGGCCGTGTCGATCTGCTCGGCAGCGCTGTCAGCACGGCGGGCGACATTCTGCGGGGGCTGCTGTGATCGACCAGGTACTGAGCCAGGCCGCGGGCTACCTGAGCAAAGCCGGCGCGGCCTACCGCGACGCCACCGCCTACCCACAGCCGATCTGCCGGCTGGTGGTCAACGGGCAGGACATCACCGCTGCGATCGAGAAACGCCTGGTCGGCATCGAGCTCACCGATAACCGCGGCATCGAAGCGGACCAGCTCACCGTCAACCTGTCCGACCATGACGGGCTTATCGCCATTCCGCCGCACAGCGCCACGCTGCGGCTCTGGCTCGGCTGGAGCGACACCGGCCTGGTCGACAAGGGCACCTACACGGTCGACGAAACCGAACACAGCGGCGCGCCTGATCTGCTCAGTATCCGCGCCCGCAGCGCCGACCTGCGCGGCGGTCTCAAGGTGAAGAAGGAGCGCAGCTGGCACGGCCAGACGCTGGGCGCGATCGTCCAGGCCATCGCCGGCGCCCATGGGCTTGGCGCGGTGGTCAGCGCAGCGCTGAGCGCCATCGAGCTGGCTCACATCGACCAGGCCAACGAGTCGGACGCCAACCTGCTCACACGTCTCGGTGAGCAATTCGATGCCTTCGCGGCAATCAAGGCCGATCGGCTGCTGTTCATGGCGGTCGGCAAATCCGTTGCGGCCAGCGGCGCGACGCTGCCCCATATCAACCTGACCCGCGCAGACGGCGACCAGCACCGCTTCCTGCAGGCTGATCGCGACAGCTACAGCGGCGTGCGGGCGTACTACTACGAGGTCAACAGCGCCGAGAAGAAATCGGCCATCGCCGGCGGCGGCGACAACCTCAAGGAGCTGCGCCACTCCTACACCGACCAGCAATCCGCGCTGCGCGCCGCTCGCGCCGAGTGGAGCCGGCTGCAGCGCGGTACCGCCACGCTCAGCTACGTGCTCGCCAAGGGCCGGCCGGACCTGATTCCCGAGCTGACCTACAGCCTCAGCGGCATCAAGGCCGAGATCGCCGCCATCGTCTGGCTGGGCGCCAACGTGCGCCACAGCTTCACGCCTGACGCCTACACCACCAGCCTCGAGCTCGAATCAAAACTGCCGGACGCCGACGACGTCGCCGAGCTGGCCGAGGAGGGGACTTACACGGGGATCGTTGCCTGGTATCGCGATGAGAAGACCGGTAAGCAGCACAAACTCACCGAGGGCGACCAGGCCAACCCCAAGCGGCTGCTGCACCTGTATGCCGAAAAGAGCAGCGCCCAGCGCGCCGTGGAGCGGGAATGGAAACGCCTACAGAACGCCTGACCGAGCCAGCGACCCAGCAAGAGGAACCGCAGCGCTCGGCCTGGGAGCTGATCGACGAGGAGTGGGGCGGGAAAGATGCCCCGATGTGCATGTAGCAATGTGGGAGAGAGCACTTCCGCAGCGGATGTCGATTCTGATTATCGGCAATTGCCGGCCTTTCGATAGCCAGCGGCTGCGGCTTCGGTCTCGGAACGGAACGGCACCTGATTCTTTGGCGAAACCTTATCGTAGCTGGGGCAGCCCGCAGCGAGGTGATAGACCTTGCTGTTCCGATTGCCAATGATCGCTCCGCCGCTGGAGGCTTTGGACGATGGGGCAGCAGCAGCCCGGGCCGGAACAGCGCTCACTATTCCCTCGCGGGATGGCTTGTGCCCCAGGCTCCATGACCGATCCCCAGTTATGAACGGATTCGGGTGGCCCATCACCTTGGCGGTGCGCCTGTTCCATTCTTTCTCCCAAGCTGACACTGGGTATTGCTTATCCCAGGCCATGAGCAGCTGCTGTTGCTGCCTGGACATGGACAGCCCGTATCGGTCGTACATGTAGAAGGTGGAGCGCGCCACCAGCCCCTTGACGTCATCGCGTGGCTCGGCGGCTCGCTCCTTGAAATCCACGCGAGTAGGGCAGGCTCCGTATTGTTGAGCGACGCCGCTCACCATTCCGTATTGATAGTTGCTGCGGTCACCGTTCACCTCACCAACGGACGGATACAGGTTGAAGAGGTCCGCTTCCATCGCCCGGAATACTGGGTCACCCGAGACGCAGTTCTTCCGCCCGCCGTTCTGCCAGCACTGGCGCTGATGACCAAAGATCCAGGCCGGCACCATATGTTCCCACTCGATCCGATCCGCCCGAGTCTGCTGTGCTCGAGTTTCGTAGCCGCAGGACTCCGGATCGATCCTGCCGCCCGACTTGCCGGTCCATTTCCATTTACATCCACAGTAGAGCTCGCCCTGATCGCTGACCGCCTGGTCAAAGAAAATCTTCTGTTTGGCCATCACCTTGGCTGCAGTGAAGGTGGACGGCGCATCACCGTGGGCGTGTGAGACAAGGAAGAATGTGGCAAGCAATGCGGAAATAAAGCGGTTCATGCGAGCTGGAGCGCCAATCAAAAATGGGGGGCGCATACTACATCGGAGAGCTGGCCTGGTACCGCGACCAGTAGCCTCGAGCTCGAATCAAAGCTGCCGGACGCCGATGACATCCCGATCTGGTCGAGGAGGGCAGCTATACCGGCATCGTTGCCTGGTACCTCGACGAGAAGACGGGCAAGCAGCACAAACTCACCGAGGGCGACCAGGCCAACCCTAAACGGCTGTTGCACCGGTACGCGAGCAAGGCCAGTGCGGAGCGGGCGATCAAGAGGGGGATAAATGCGGCTGACTGGCGAGAATTGATGAAGGGACCTATCGTCCTGAGGCAATCTTCATTGTCAAGGAAAGCCCAATGAAAACTATATCAATTGCGATATTGCTCGGTTGTTCGCTTGCTGGCTGTTCAGGATTTGAGATCAGTCAGTCTGGCTATAAGGGTGGCACAGAGAAGCCAGGCGAGGGGTACGTCTTTTACGCACCAAAGCCAATGGCATTTCTGACTTGCAAGATCAGTGACAGCGGCGCTGTATCTCACGAGACGGAAATCAAATATGTTCCCGACTACTCGAAACCCTACACGTTGAAGGTGGTGAACCGCCTGGGCGATGCCGATCTGAAGTTCATGTTTACCGACGGCTGGAACCTCGCTGAGATCGGTAGCAACTACAAAAGTCCCGAAACGACTGCCGGCAAGTTGATTGACATTGCTGACTCAGCGATAGGCTCGTTCGACAAAGGTTCGAAAAGCGCAACATGTCAAAACCTCATATGTGAGCTAAGTGCCCTAGGGACCACTAAGGAAGCGTGCACACCGGTGGGTACAGTGAGTTGGCAAGGCGGAGAAAGCAATACGAAGTAGCCGGGGCCGGCTCCGACCAAAAGCTGCAGGCAAGAGTAAACAGGCTTGCGAAGGAGTATTCGTGAGCTGGAAAATTAAAAAGGCGCCGGTTCAGCGTTTAGTTTTCGCAAGGCTAAAAGCCAACGGCGCCTCCCGGTTTCAAATCCAGCCGATTCCGCTCAGCGCGAAGTGCTGTGCAAGGCCATTATCAACCGGGTTGCATAGTGCCGATCCGTCTTGTTGAGATCGAGGATCAAGCTCAGCAGTTTCTCTGGGGTGAGTTCCGGCACCGATCCCAGCTCACTCCCTCCCACCATTAATAGTTCGTAGATGGTGTCGTTCTCGTTTGGCGTTTCGTTCTTCGACATGTTTACTCCATACACGTCTACCGAGCGCCCGGCGCCTTCATGGCGCCTCCCAACCGCTCGGAGAACAACCAATTCTCAGCACATCCGCGCGTGCCACCACCCGCTGTGATCAAAATCACGCTCCAACGGTGATGAGCTCGTTCCAGTTGGTGGTGTAGCAGTGGCTTTTCATGTCGCGGCGCATGCCCCATTCCGGTTCGGCAGGTACCCGGCCCAGGCGCACCGTGCCGCGACCCTCGCGCTTGTTGATCTGATCTACGATGCTCATCAAGCGTTCCGCTCCGCGCCGCGGTGCCGGGGCGAACAGGTCCGGCGTCACCTCGCCGCGCTGGCTCAAGTCGATCAGCAGCACCGCGCATTTCGAGTAAGCGTAGCCGGGCCGGTAGATATGTCGCAGGCCGCGCAGGGCGACGGCTAGTAGGTCGCGCGTGTCGTCCGTGGGTGTGGCGAGCGGGCAGGTGATGCCGTTGGCGTACCGGGGCAGCTCTGGGTTGTGATACTGCGTCTGCAGGCTCACCTGCAGCGCTCCACAGAGCGATTGCTGCTGGCGGAGCTTCTCGGCGGCGCGAGTGACGTAGGTGGCCATCGCTTCCTGGATGGGGTCCAGGTCTCGCAGCTTTTTGCCAAACATCTTGCTCGAGCAGATCGCCTGCTTGGGTGGAGGGCCTTCGTTCATTCCGATGCAGCTGATGCCGCGCAGTTCGCGCGCGGTTCGCTCCAGGGTGACGCCGAAGGTCTTGCGCAGGGTGCCGATGTCGTATTGGGCGAGATCCCATGCCGTATCGATACCCAACGGTCGCAACCGCGCAGCCAGGCGCCGCCCAACGCCCCAGACTTCACTCACCGCCGCGATGCGCAGTAGCCGCTCCTGCCGGGCCGGATCGGTTAGGTCCACCACGCCGCCAGTGGCCGGCCACTTCTTCGCGGCCCAGTTGGCTAACTTGGCGAGCGTCTTCGTCGTGCTGATGCCAACGCCTACCGGCATGCCCACCCACTGCAGCAGCCGCGCGCGGATCCGCTTGCCGTACTGGGTCAGATCCTCCTGCACGCCGCTCATGTCGCCCCAAGCCTCATCGATCGAATACACCTCGATCGCCGGCAGCATGCTGGCCAGCACCGTCATCACCCGGTTACTGATATCGGCATACAGCGTGTAGTTGCTCGAGCGCACCACCACCCCGGCGGCGGCGAGCTGGTCACGCACTTGGAAGAAGGGCGCGCCCATGGGGATGCCGAGCTGCTTTACCTCGCTGGTCCGCGCGATCACGCAGCCGTCGTTGTTCGAGAGCACCACCACCGGTTTGCGCTTGAGCTCCGGCTGGCAAATCCGCTCGCAGCTGCAGTAGAACGCGTTGCAGTCGATCAGGGCGAAGATCGGCATTACCGCCCCACGTAGCTGATGACCCAGCGCACCATGCCGAAAATCTCGACCAGCTCCTCGAGCTCCAAGTTGAGCGGCTGGGCGAAGCGGTGGGCGGCTTTCAGTACCAGGCGCCCCTCGGCATCCTCGGTCAGCAGCCGCACCCGGTATTGGCTTTCTCCATCCATCCCGACCACCACGTAACAGTCCGGCGCGCAGCGGGCCGAGCGGTCCACCACCAGGCGATCGCCCGGGTACATGCCAAAGCCCAGCAGGCTGTCATCATCGACCCTCACTACCCAGATTTGCGGCGCCCCGAGGCCCACCAGGCTGTCCAGCGAGAGGCAACCTTCCTTCTCGTCCTCGGCGGGCGACTGAAAGCCCGTAATGCGCAGGTCCGCGGCTTCCGGCAGCAGGTGCCGCAGCCGATCCTCGCGACCCAGAATAGTGAGCGTCATAGAGCAACTTCCGTAAAATACTGTATGTGTATACAGTAAAACGAAAGAGACCCCTCGCGGTCAATTGGAAACAGCAGCCCGATGACCGGAGGCAACCATGTGCGGTGGCGTAGAAGCGCGAGACGCCGAGAAGGCCTACAAGGTCTATTTCCCCAGCCCTAAAGCGGCCTTCCCGGTGATGCTCGAGGGCGGCGAGGCGCTGGGCTGGGTCAGGTGGGGCCGACGCCGCGAAGAGCCCGGCCAAGGCCCGCAAGGCGGCTGGGCACGGCTGGAGACGGTAGAGCGGGGCGGCTGGGAGAAGTACCAGCCCCTACGCGCGTTCGGCCTGGTGCAACGCTACATGGAGAAGGACGCCGATCGGACGTCCCACTGGTTCGACATGCAGGAAGGCTTCGCGCTGGACTGCCTGGTACTGGGGGCGGGTGATCAGCGGCGCGTGTATGTGGTCACCAGCACGCCGCCGGAGGAGTATTCCTGGATACATGATCGGTGGCCGATAGTCGCGAGAATCTTAGGCGCAACATAACGGCTATGGACTTCGATCTTAACAGCGCGCGTTTGTCTGTGGCTCTCGCCCCTCGTACTTCCGCAAAGCTCCTGAAAGCGGGAACTACTCTATTCCGGCCGCTAACGATACTAACTCGTAATAGCCCTTAAGCGGTTCTTTGTGGTTGGCCTTTTCTAACACCATATTTGCAATGTACGATATTTGACTAATAGAGTTAGAGTGAAATAGATTTCGGGCTTCCGCTTGCGGCATTCGCCAAACCTTGAGCAGTTTGTTAGCTAAAGCATGTACTTCGAGGATTTCAGTTCCAAAATAGAGTGAGCCTGGACTCGGATATTTTTGGTTGAAGTGCGCCTGTAGCTTGTCCAAGTCTTCGCTTACTAACTTCGAAAAAATTTCTTCCTCATGGTGCATGATGAATGTTAGGTAGGCGGCAAAGAAAAAATGGTAAGGTTTCCCTTCCATCTGTTTGCTGGTGCCTGACAGCGCTTGTAAAACTCTCAGTAGCTGCCTTAAGTCAGTTCCGAAAGTTTCTGCAAGAAGCTTTACTGTTAACTGGGGCTCAGTTAGTTGTGAGTCGAAAATACAATCTGGACCTGGGGATATGTGTGAAGCAAAAGAATACCCGCGATTGGACGGGCTTTGCGAAAGATAACCTAAGCTGCAGATATTAATGTATTCATCATCTTTTACGTGGGCTTTAATCCAGCCATCTAGGCCTTGTTTCGGGAACGTGTAAGTAAGTTCAAAAAATCTTTTCAAGTATAAAGAGGACGAAAACCCCATCCCGTATACGGCGTTCACTGAGTGGGCAAGTTGGGATGTGTCTGTTGCAATAATAAATTTGCAGTTAGGTATGTCAAAGAAATGCTTCACCCTCTCTAACAGCTCGATAGAATAGGTAGGTCTACATCTGTCTAGCTCGTCGATAAAGATATATACAGGTTTGTCAGCGTTATGTTTTTTCGCTTCATGAACCAGTGCCGAGAGCTTCTTTTTAAAATCCGCTACAGCTTCATTGCTTTTTTTGTTGTTCTTAATTAGCTCTTCAGCAAACTTAGAAAGGCTCTCAGTGGTAAAGCCATCAGCGGACGTGGCATTTGCACCTGCTTCAGCTATTTCGTCGGCGTCAAGGCCGGTGAATTTTTTCGTAATGTGTTTGATTGCGATTGGTGCGGTCGCGGCTATTGCGGCGCCTGCAGATGACGCTAGCTCTGATAACTTTCGTTTATTTGGAACCGAACTAGGAAGGCATTTTTCTAACTGATCTCTTATGTTCGCAACTAGCGAAATCAGTGGATCACCGGTGTAATCATTCTCCCATGCGTTGAAATAGACCGTCGCGCGGGATGGCATAAGATCGAGACGCCAATTTGTAATGAAAAAGGTTTTACCGGTGCCCCAAGGCGAATTGATATTAACGACGCTGATGTGCTCGGACTCGTCAATGTATGAGGTAAGGAACTGGGCATTCTTTTCGCGAGACATTAAGTCGTCCCGCCAAGCAATTTTGTTTGTCATTTCTATCTCGCGAAAAGGTTAGTGGGCGACTGCCCCGGCTAAAAACAATGAACAAACTCAACCGCAAAGCTTGATTCCTGCTTCGATCACGGTTTCAACACTAACTCTTGCACTAGGATTGCTCTCGTTAGCAGCCCACACCTGCTCCAACGGATCCAGCCCAAGCTGGCGAGCCTTCCCGCTGGCAGCACCGTTCACGCCATACATCCGCCCGGTTTCCGGATCGGTGACGACCACGGCGTTGCCGGGCAGGCACTGCAGGTGCATCTCTTCGGGGATGAAGGGCCAGGCATCGCCGAAGTCTTCGGCGCTGATCAGCTTGGGCGGGGCGGCGAGGGCGAGGGGGCTGGCCAGCAGCAGGCCGAGTAGGACTTTGCGCATAGAAACGTTCCTTGTTTGATGAGGGCAGGTCAGCGGCTACGGGCGCCGGTGATGATGTACAGCACATCCGCATCAGTGCGGGCGGCCAACGCCTGCAGGTAGTCGATGGGGATGATTGAAGTACCGTTCTCGAAGCGCTTCTGCATGTAGTCGGTCATGCCGGCCAGGTGGGCCAGCTCGTGCACCTGCAGATTGAGGCGCTTGCGCTCTTCGAGCAGGCGGTCACCGAAGTGGCGGGGCTGGTCGTCTAGGTCGATGGCTGCTGCGGTCATGGGCGTCTCCTTGCCTGTTCACTCAGCGTTGAGTGAGTTCATTGGTCTGAATCGATTACGTACCGTCCGGTCGACTCGGCCAGCGCGGCAGTCATGCGCCGCACGGCGGCGCGATCGCTCTCTGGCATCGCGCGGTAATGGTTGAGTAGTGCGGATTCGTCTTCGGCAAGCGCGGTTTCGCTGAGCGCTCCCCGCCGCCCTGTAAGGACGTAGAGCACGTCCACACCGGCGGCGGCTACGGCCTCCAGGTAGGCGGCGTCAGGGCTACGCTCGCCCTTCTCATAGTTGAACTGGGTTGTCTTGGACACCTTCGCTACAGCAGCGAAATCGCCTTGATTGAGGCCCAGCCGCGCACGCTCTTCCTTCAGCCTTTCGCCGATTTTCAACAAAACGACTCCAATAGGCGTTGACAGTTCAACGCACGTTGAATAATCTGCACTCGTCATCACACGAAACCACACGAAGTTGAACTATGCCGAACGGATACCCAAGCGAGCAAGCGTGCACCGACGCGCGCAACCGCCTCAGCCAACTCGGCCTGTCCGCGAAGGAATGGGCCGAGCAGAACGATCTGACTCCCTCGACCGTTTACGCCGTACTCAACGGGCAGAAGAAGTGTTTGCGCGGCGAAGCTCACCGCGCCGCTGTGTTGCTTGGCATGAAGGAAGGTGTGGTCGCCGGTGTATCTGAAGAATACGGCCGCCGCGCGACCGACATCGGCGCCGTGATTCCAAAGTAATGGCATTGGCCCCAGCGAGAAACCAGAAGATGAAGCGCACCGTTCTAGAGAGCCGCCGGCAAGTGATGAGCGCAGTGGTCTGCGACTACCCAGGCGGGCGCGAGTGCGCTGCGGCACGGCTGGGCCTGCCGATCAAGAAGCTGGACAACCACGTCTATGAAAACGCCGGTAGCCGCCCATTGAGCGATGATCAAATTCATCAGCTCGAGCAAGAGACCGGCACCACGCATTTTCCTGACTACGTCGCTGCGCTGTATGGCGGCATGTTCGTACCGGTCGCCAACCCGGACGAGCTGGACAACATCGAGCTGTATGAACGCTGCATGAAAACTGCCGTAAAGCGCGGTGCAGTGGACAAGATCATTTCCCAAGCGCTGAGCAACGGGGAGATCGACGAAGGGGAGGCCAAGGCCATCCTCGAGGCCCACCGCCAGCACATGGCAGCACGGCATTCAGAGGTACACGCAGTGATTCTTCTGCACCGGTCGCGGTTGCCGGGGCAGAACTAAGGAAAGCAGTCGGCGCGAGAGCGTCAGAGATTACCGGCCCAGGCCGGAGCCGCGATTGGCGGTGGGGAGGATGAGTGAGCGTTGCCCATAACGGTGGTTATAAGTGCCTGTGCCCAGCCTGCGGGAGCCGCATGCGGATCCGCAACAGCGAGGCGCAGACGCCAACATTCAAGACGATGTACGCGCAGTGCACCTCGATAGCGTGCAGCGCTACCTACAGCGGCTCGTTGACATGGGATCACGAACTGAGCCCGTCCGGTCTGGACGCCCCTAGGGTGCGGCTGCCGGTTGCGCCCTCGGTGCAACGCATGCAGGCGCTGCGCGACAGCCGCGAGAAAACCGATCAACTCGACATGCTGGATCACATGGAACCGGAGGCCGTAAACGCATGAATACCCTCACCACCACCGCAGGCAACGCCCAGGAATACCGCACCACCATGCAGGAGGCCGCGCTGCACTTCCTGCAACGCCACCAGGGCGAGCACCTGGCTGACGATGGCCATCTGTTTGACCGCGCAGTGAGCTACCTGGTTAACGCTCTGGACGTGCCCACGTTCATGGCTGATCGGCTGGTGTATCTGGCGATGAGCGACCTGTACGGCAAGCATAAGCCAGCGCCGATCGGCATTGATTACGGCACGGGCGATTCAGCTACGGTCGCCCTGCTGCGTTTCTCCACCGGCGAGAAGGTATTAATCCCTTGCCGCCACTTGCCGTTGCGCCTCCAGCCGCCGACGGCTCAGCCGGCTGCAGCAGCCGCTAACTGATCACCCCCTGAATTGAATCCCGTCTCCATGCCCGCCGTTGCGCGGGTAGGGGAAAGTTGCGCCCGAATGGTGGCTTTATGTGTGACATCACTCTGCAAATCAGGCTCAAGCCCGGCCAGGCCGAGGCCTACCTGCGCTGGATTACTTGCCAGTACGAACAACTCATGTCGGCGTGCTGGTACGACGACAAATACCGCTACACGCCCCAGGGTTTGCGTGGTCCGAAAATTCTCCAGGACCACCCACACATCGCCGGACTGAACCGCACGGCGCGCGAGCTGGTGAAGCAATTGAAAGCTGCTGAGGTGCCGGCATGAGCAAGCCGATGCCCATCTGCGACGCTATCGCAGCAGACCCCATCCACTTCCTGTTCAAAGCGAAAGTGGAGCAGCTCACGCGCGCGTCCACCTACCAGGACCAGCATCTCGCGCTGTACGGCTTGCAGGGCCACCTGGACGGTTTAGCCGAAGCGAAAGTGATCACCTGGGAACAGTGGCGTGACGCGCAGGAAGAGTCGCGCACGATTCTCTGGGGAGCAGATGCATGAAGGCCATGGACCACGCCATCCGCACCGAAGTGATCGCCCGCCTCGAGCAGCAGTTCGGCCTCAAGCGCATTGCCGGCACCAACTACATGCGCAAGGGCGAGTGCCCCAGCTGCAACAAGAAAGAGCTGTTCAGCCGCTATGACGAGCCCTGGTTCATCAAGTGCGGCCGCGAGAGCAAATGCGGCCAGCAGTGGCACGTGAAGGAGCTGTTCGACGACCTGTTCGATGACTGGAGCAAGCGCGCGCCGGCCACCGAGCAGGATCCGACCGCAACGGCCGACAGCTACCTGCAGGGCGCACGCGGCTTTCACCTGGAGCTGATCACAGGCTGGTACACCCAAGAGCATTACTTTGATCGCCACCAGACCATCGGCTCGGCCACGGTGCGCTTCCCGCTGGAGAAGGGCGGCTATTGGGAACGGCTGATTGACCGGCCGCACCGCTTCGGCAAGCAGAAAGCGCGCTTCGCCCCGGGCCAATCCGTGAAGGGCTACTGGTGGTGCCCGCCGAGCCTTGATCTGCTCCAGGTGCGCGAGCTGTGGATCGTCGAAGGCATCTTCGACGCCATTGCCCTGCTGCACCACGGCATCGATGCCGTCTCGGCCATGAGCAGCAACGCCTTTCCGGCCGAGTCGCTAAAGGCGTTGGCGAAGGCCTGTGCGGACGCGGGGCAGAAGCTGCCGAAGCTGGTCTGGGCGCTGGACAACGAGCCGGGCGCGCATCGCTACACCCGCCGCTGGGTAAAGATGGCCCGCGAGCTGGGCTTCACTTGCGAGGCCGCGCAGATCCCGCAGGGCGATCGCAAGGTGGATTGGAACGATCTGCATCAGCGCTGGATGTTCCTGGACGAGGACAAGCGCGTCGATCAGATCGAACGGGACCTCAAAGCAGCCCGTCACCAGGGCGCGCTACTGATCGCTGATAACGCCTCCGAAAAGGCGATGCTGATCTACGAGTGGGACGAAAGCAGCGAATTCCATTTCGGGTTCGGCAACCGGATGTACTGGTTCAAGCTCGATCTGGAGAAATTCAACAAGGCGGTGCAAGGCCTAGAGGACGGTGACTCGCAAGGTGAGCAGCTGCTCACCCGCCAGCAGATCCGCGACAAAGCGCTGCGCATGGCCGGCTGCGTCGTCGAGATCGCCAACTGCTACCCCAAGGCGCTGTACTTCCAGCGCAACGAGGTGACGGACGAGGCCTGGTACTACTTCCGCGTCGATTTCCCGCATGACGAGCCCACGGTGCGCAACACCTTCACCGGTGGCCAGGTGGCGGCCGCGGCCGAGTTCAAGAAGCGCTTGCTCGGTATGGCCGCGGGCGCGGTGTTCACCGGCAGCGGCAGCCAGCTCGATAAGATCATGAAGGCTCAGCTCTACGGGCTCAAAACCGTCAAGACGATCGATTACATCGGCTACAGCAAGGAGCACGGCTGCTACGTGTTCGGCGACCTGGCCGTGCGTGGCGGCGTGGTGGAGAGGGCGAACAGCGAGGACTATTTCGAGTTCAAGCAGCTGCGCCTGAAGACGCTGCAGAAGTCGATCCGCCTGGAAATCGCCCGTACCGATGAGGGTTATCGCACCGAGTGGCTCGACTGGCTGTGGACCTGCTTCGGGGCCCAGGGCATCGTCGCGCTGGCCTATTGGTTCGGCTCGCTGTTCGCAGAGCAGATCCGCGCGGAGTACCAGTCGTTTCCGTTCCTGGAAGTAACCGGCGAGGCCGGCGCCGGTAAGTCGACCTTGCTGATGTTCCTCTGGAAGCTGCTGGGCCGGCCAGACGAGGAGGGGAAAGACCCCTCGAAAATGTCCAAGGCAGGCTTGCGCCGCTGGATGGGGCAGGTATCCGGCATGCCGCTGGTTCTGCTCGAGGCCGACCGCAGCGACACCGACCGCACCGCCGCGAAAGCCTACGACTGGGACGAGCTCAAGCCCCTGTTCAACGGCGGCACCTTGGGCGTAACCGGCGTGAAGACAGCCGGCAACGAGACCTATGAGCCCCCGTTCCGCGGCGCGATCGTCATCAGCCAGAACGCCACCGTGGCGGCCAGCGAGGCGATCCTGACCCGTATCGTCAAGCTGCACTTCGTGCGGCCGGACGTCACCAGTGCCAGCCGCGCCGCGGCGGACAACCTCAACCACCTGAGCGCGATGGATGTGAGCCACTTCCTGCTGATGGCGGCGAAGGGCGAGCAGAAGGTGATGGAGTCCTTCCGCGAGCAGGTAAAGGTGCATGAGCAGGCGCTGCGCGAGCTGAAAGAGATCCGCATCGAGCGAATCATCAAGAACCACGCCCAGTTGCTGGCCCTGGTCGACGCGCTGCGCCTGGTGGTCAACCTCACCGATCGCCAGCACGCCGCCGCCCAGCGCGAGCTGACTGCTATGGCCGTGGCCAGGCAGAACGCCGTCAACTCCGATCCGACCGAAGTGGCCGAGTTCTGGGAGGTGTTCGATTATCTGCAGGGCCTCAATGACGATCCGGTGGTTGACCACAGCAAGAAGCCCGACCAGATCGCCATCAACCTCAACGAATTCTGCGAGCGCGCCGCCGAGCACAAACAGAAGCTCGCCGACATCGGCACGCTGCGCAACCTCCTGCCCAACAGCCGCAGCCGCAAATTCATTGAGAAGAACCGCGCCGTGGACAGCGCCGTCCGGGCGGCATTCAACGCCCGCAACCCCATGTCCGGCCGCTGCCCCACGGTGAAGTGCTGGATGTTCCAAAACCCCGACGCCAAGCGCGGCAACGCTTGATCGTCAGCAACACCCAAACCCAAGGAGAAGCACCATGCAAGTGAAACAGAACCAAACCCTTGAGCAGTTGCTCGCCGAGCGCGTCAGCGAATACGCCGCCTCCGATCGCCCGCGCGAGCTGATCGATGCTGGTATCGACAAGATGTTCAAGGATGTTATCGACGACGCGTTCCGCTCCTACGGCAACTTCGGCCAGGCCATCAAGGAAGCCGTGAAGGAGGCCCTGCCTGCGAACGTCTCCGATATGTTCGAGCTGACCCGCTACAACGCCCTGGTGGCCGAGGCGCTGCGCCAGCGTTGGGAGGCCGCTGCGGTGTCCGAGACGCTGATGACCAAGGCGACCGCGTCAATCGAGGAGGTTCTGAAAAATGACGCCGTGTCCGGAGAGGTTTCGCTGAGGGCCCTGCTCGAGGCGTTCATTGAAGCCCATAAGGAGGATGCCGCAGAAAATGGCTGGGAGGCTCCCGAGATCCGTTTCGAGGAAAAGGAAGCCTATGGCAGCACCACGCTGGCCATCTACTTCGACCCTCAGCCAGAGAGTGACTGGAAGTCGGACAACCCGTACTCAAGCCGCAGCAGCCGCAACGATTACTCGCTGAAGCATCGCCTGCATATCCGCATGTCCGGTGAGGTGCGCTCGGCCAAGGAACGGTGGGAGCGTGACGTCCAGGTTGGCGAGGTCTACCACGCACAGCTCGACGATAAGAAGGTCTCGCTGCATCTGAATATCCGCGAGAAATGGGAGCGCATGTTGGCCTCGCTCTACTTTGGCAACGCCAACGTGTTGGTCGATTGCGATGCGGACCAGTTCACCTACGGCATCTACGGCTGAGGGTGACGGCCATGAACCACTACGACGATGACGAACCCAGCCTCAGCCTCCGCGCCCGGCTGGCCATGAGCGGCTGGATCGGCGGCGGCCTGGCCGCGCTGCTGACCGCTGCGAACCACCTGCCGGACCTGTTCCTGCTGATCGCACGCTGAAAAAAAAAGGCCCCGGTGAGCGGCAACTCAACAGGGCCTGGCTCACCTAGAAATCAGCCCAACCAATTCGAGGACCCGCAGCGGGCCTTTTTCTATTGCAGGCAGCGGGGCGCTCGTACAGTGCCCCTTCACCTATGGCGTGGGGACGCAGATGGCAAACGGAGTAGAGATTCGCGGTAAGGCGATTCGGGTTTATTTTCGATTCGAGGGCGACCTGTGCAAGGAACCCTTTCCGGGCGAGCCGACGCCGGGAAACCTCGAGAGGGCAGAGCGGCAGGCCGCCATCATCCGGCATGAGATCAAGGCCGGTACCTTCGTCTACGCGCGCTGGTTTCCAGAGTCGGTACGGGTAAAGTCCGGCACGTTTTCTCACTGGCTTGACCTGTTCCTGGATATCAAGCGTAACGAGCTCGCGCCGTCCGCGATTCGCAGCCATGAAAGCCGCATTAAAAACCATATCCGGCCGCAGTGGGGCGAGCGCCAGGCAGAGAGCATCGATTACCTAGAAATGCAGGCATGGGTGCAGAAGACGCTCATGCCCAAACTGCACAGCAAGACCGTCCGGGAAGTGGTCGCACTGACGCGGCAGGTATTTCAGCTGTATCGCACCAAGAACCAGGCGGCCTATGACCCAACCGAGGGCATTGTGATCCGCCAGCCTGATGCGGAGGACCCGGACCCGTTCACGCGCGAGGAGATTGACGCCATCCTGGCGGCCGAGTCGCCCGATCGGCAGCAGGAACTCAACCTAGTGAGGTTCATGATCTGGACCGGGCCGCGCGTTTCGGAAGCGATCGCGTTGGCCTGGGAGGATGTCGACCTGGAGACGGGCGATGTGACGTTCAAGCGGGCCCGGGTGCGCAGTGCCTACAAGGTGACCAAGACGCGCCGCTCGACTCGCAAACTGAAACTGCTGAAACCGGCGCTCGAGGCGCTGCGTGACCAGGAGAAGCGGACAAAGGATCTGCCGAAGGTTGAGATCGCGGTCACCGATCGGGACAACCGGACGATCCGTAAGCAGCAGTTGCGCTTCGTCTTCCACAACTCGCACACCAACGAGGCGTACTCGACCTCGGACAATCTGCGCAACGGCTGGTGGCTGCAGCACTTGAAGCGGGCAGGGGTACGGCACCGCGGCCCGAACCACTGCCGGCATACCTTCGCAAGCCAGATGCTGACCAGCTGCGCGGTACCGATCGATTGGATCGCGGCGCAGATGGGGCACACCTCGACGGCTATGATCCTCCGGCACTATGGCAACTGGATCAACCAGGACGCCACCGACATGACCGGCATCATCGAGCAGCGCCTCGGCTTGTAACGCTCCATTCCCCGCCAAAACACCCTACAGGCCGCGATTTCAGCGGCCCCAGCGCCCGCAATGTTCCCAAAGTGTTCCCAAAACGTTCCCAAATGGTCATCCGGCGCAGCTGAACGCCCGGTTTATGCGTCGTCCCGTGGGGTCGGCGACGAGTTCGAATCTCACCTCCTCCGCCATATCTCAAAACTGAAGGCCCCCTAATTCGGGGCCTTCAGCGTTTCTGCAGGGGCGAATGCGTACGTACGCGTTTCCCGTGTCCGTCTGAGAGAAGTAAAAAACGCCGCTGCCAGGGCTGCCGCGGTTTCGCCTGAATTCCGGATAATTCCACGGGCGTGGAGACAATGGTGCGCTGGATGCACCCCGCCGACGGCGTCGGCTGATCGGCGCGGGCTTGGTCTTGTCCCGTCTAAACAGAGCAAAAGATCTGACTCACCGCTGAAACGTGAAGCAGTTTGCGTTTCTTTGCTGAGTGGTTTGTGTGCTTGGCTATTAAACTCTCCGCTCAGACAAAGGAATTGTCAGATGATCCGGATTAGACAGCCCGAGGCTTTGGCGCTCGTGCGGGAACACTTCAGACCGTTGTTGTTCACCGCCACGATGGACTCACCTCAAACCATCCAGGCAATGTTGCTCGACGAGCTGACAGGGGAATCGCTGGTCTTGACCGGGCTCCCTTGTGGCGTATCGGTTACGCGAGCGCAGCTGGCGGGGTTGATCAGCTTGATAGAGCTCGACGTCGCCGCGCTAAGTCCTGCACTGCTCAAGCGCTCGAGAGAACGACAGATCGCGATTTAGCTGCGCGCCGGCTTAGCCTCATCCAGCGGAATTGATGACGAGTCGAATCTCAGCTGTTGCTCCATATTGCCGCCAAAAGGCCCCCGAAATCCGGGGCCTTTTTTGTTTGGGCATTCAAGACGCAACGAGCTGGGCTGGTCAGGCTAGCGAAGCGGTTGTGGGGACGAGCCAACCTCCTCGGCGTAGTGGCAGGCCACCAAGCGCTCATCCAATGGCCGGAACGCGGGGATTTCCGTGCTACACCGTTCAGTGGCATACGGACAGCGCGTGTGAAAGACACAACCGCTTGGTGGGTCGAGCGGGTTGGGCAGTTCACCACGGACGCGGATCTTCGTCCTCACCGCGTCGGGTCGGATACTGGGTGTCGCTGATAGCAGCACCTGCGTGTAGGGGTGCAGGGGACGCGTGTAGATCAGCTCGGCAGGGCCCATTTCCATCGGACTGCCGAAATACATCACCAGCACCTTGTCCGCCACGTGGCGGACCACGGCCAGGTCGTGCGAGATGAACACATAGCCAGCGTTGAACTGCTCCTGCAGATCCATGAACAGGTTAAGAACCTGCGCCTGAATCGACACGTCCAGAGCCGAGGTGGGTTCGTCGGCGATCAATACCTTGGGATTGAGCATCATCGCACGCGCCAAGGCGATACGTTGACGCTGACCGCCAGAGAACATATGCGGGTAGCGCTGGTAGTGTTCGGGCCGCAACCCCACCTGCTGCATCATCGCCTGCACCCGCTCACGGCGTTCGCTACGTGATAGCTGCGTGTTGATCACAAGCGGTTCGGCCAACTGATCACCGATTTTCTGCCTTGGGTTCAACGACGCGTAGGGATTCTGAAACACCATCTGCACATCTCGGCGAAGCTGCTTGCGCTGCGCCTTGTCGGCACCGGCCACTTCCTGACCGGCAATCTGCAGCGAACCGGAGGTTGGCTCCTCGATAAGGACCAGGGCGCGGGCAAGCGTGGATTTGCCGCAGCCGGATTCGCCCACAACGGCAAGCGTTTCGCCGGCCGCCAGTTCGAAAGACACGCCGTTCAGCGCACGTACGGTGGCGTGTGGTTTGAACAGCCCGCGAGAGATCTCGTAGTGGCGGGTCAGCTCACGTGCGGATAGCACGCTATCTGTCGACGTCTCATTAGACATGCTGATCTCCGGGAGGCTGGCTCGGACGTTGCGCCTCTGGTAGCACTTCGGGTGCTTCGCCTGGCGACATGTGGCGAGGGAAAAAGCAGCGCACTTCGCCGCGCTCATAAGGTTGCAGAGCGGGACGCTCCGAGCAGCGCGGCTGGGCATAGGGGCAGCGTGGCGAGAGCAGGCAACCGGCCGGGCGGTCGTAACGGCCCGGTACGATGCCCGGCAAGGTCGCCAGCCGCCGGCCATTAGAGTGCTCCGGGATGGAGGCCAGCAGCGCCTCGGTATAGGGATGAGCCGGGACGTCGAAGAGCTGCGGTACCCGGCCCGTCTCCACCGCTTGGCCGGCGTACATCACACATACGCGTTGAGCGGTTTCGGCGACCACCGCGAGGTCATGGGTGATCAGGATCAGTGCCATGTTCTGATCGCGCTGCAAGCTCAGCAGCAGTTCCATGATCTGTGCCTGGATGGTCACGTCGAGTGCGGTGGTGGGCTCGTCGGCTATCAGCAGCTGCGGTTCGCCGGCGATGGCCATGGCGATCGCCACGCGCTGGCTCATGCCGCCGGAGAGTTGGTGCGGGTAGGCATCGAGGCGATTGGCTGCGCCGGGAATCTCCACCCGCTCAAGCAGTTCGAGCGCACGCTGGCGGGCTGCCTTGCCCTTGAGGCCAAGGTGTTGGCGCAGAACTTCCTCGATCTGGAAGCCCACCGTGTAGCTGGGGTTGAGTGCAGTCATCGGATCCTGAAAGACCATCGCCAGGTCTTTGCCGATCAAGCGGCGGCGCTGGCGGCCTTTGAGGGTCGGCAGGTCCTGATCGGCAAATCGCAGGCGGTCGGCTGAGACCTTGCCCGGCGCATCGACCAGCCCCATCAACGCCATCATGGTGACCGATTTGCCGGAGCCGGATTCACCGACGATGGCCAGCACTTCGCCCCGGTCGACACGAAGGTCTAGCCCATCGACTACTGGCGGTGCGCCGTCATCACCAAAGCGAACCGATAGGTTTTGAATTTCGAGAAGGCTCATGGACGGACTTCTCCCGGTTGAGTGGGCATTGGATCAGACATCGATGAGTTCCTCATGCGGCGTTTTTCAGCTTCGGATCCAGCGCGTCGCGCAGGCCGTCACCGAGCAGATTGATCGCCAGCACGCTGAGCAGGATCGCCAGGCCGGGTAAGGAAACCACCCACCAGGCACGCTCGATGTAGTCGCGGGCCGAGGCCAGCATGGTGCCCCATTCGGGGGTCGGCGGCTGAACGCCAAGGCCTAGAAAACCCAGCGCCGCGGCGTCCAGAATCGCCGAGGAAAAGCTCAGCGTGGCCTGGACGATCAATGGCGCCATGCAATTGGGCAGCACGCTGATGAACATCAGTCGAAGGGTGCCGGCGCCGGCCAGCCGAGAAGCCGTGACGTAGTCGCGATTGAGTTCGGTCATCACCGCTGCGCGAGTTAGTCGCACGTAGGAGGGCAGCGACACGATGGCGATGGCGAAGATGGTGTTGATCAGGCCCGGGCCGAGAATCGCCACGATCGCCACCGCCAGAAGCAGGGAAGGCAGGGCCAGCATGATGTCCATCAGCCGCATGATGAACGGGCCCATTCCGGTAGGGGAAAAACCGGCCAATAGCCCCAGCAGGATGCCGGGGATCAGCGAGAAGATGACCGAGGCCAGGCCGATCAGCAATGACAGCCGCGCGCCATGGATCAGACGCGACAGCATGTCCCTCCCTAGTTCGTCGGTGCCTAGCAGGAACTGTGAGGTGCCGGCTTCTTGCCAGGCGGGAGGCGTGAGCAGGAAATCGCGGAACTGCTCGGCGGGGCTGTAGGGAGCCAACGCTGGTGCGAACAGGGCGCAAATCACCAGCAGTGACATGAACATCAATCCGCCCAACGCGCCCTTGTTACGACGAAAGGCGCTCCAGAACTCTCGCAGCGGAGAGGGGTAGTAGTCGGTTGGCTCGGCGGCCGGCAGGGTATCGAAGTTGTTCATCGTCCGGCCTCTTAACGCTGATGACGAATGCGGGGGTTGGCCAGACCGTAGAGGATGTCCACGATGAAATTGACCAGGATGACCAGACAGGCGACCAACAGAATGCCGTTCTGCACTACCGGGTAATCGCGGGCGCCGATGGATTCGATCAGCCATTTGCCGATACCCGGCCAGGAGAAGATGGTCTCGGTCAGTACGGCTCCCGCCAGCAACGTGCCGATCTGCAGGCCAAAGACGGTCAACACGGGAATCAGTGCGTTGCGCAATCCATGGATGAACACCACCCGGTTAGGCGACAGCCCTTTTGCCCGGGCGGTGCGTACATAGTCTTCGCGCAATACTTCGAGCATCGCCGAACGGGTCATACGAGCGATCACCGCCAATGGAATTGTCGCCAGCACGATGGACGGCAGGATCATATGGTGCAGGGCGTCCATGAAGGCGCCCTCCTCATCACTGAGCAGGGTATCGATGAGCATGAAACCGGTGATTGGCTGCACGTCATAGAGCAGATCGATGCGCCCCGACACAGGCGTCCAGCCAAGGCCCACGGAGAAGAACATGATCAGAATCAGCCCCCACCAGAAGATCGGCATCGAGTAACCCACCAGCGATACGCCCATCACCCCGTGGTCGAACAAGGAACCGCGTTTCAGGGCGGCTACCACGCCAGCCAACACACCGAGAGTGCCGGCAATGATCAGTGCGGCAAGTGCCAGCTCGAGTGTGGCGGGGAACAAGGTGGTGAATTCTTTCCAGACACTGGTGCGGGTGCGCAATGACTCGCCCAGGTTTCCCTCGGCCAGCTGGCCAATGTAGTCGGCATATTGGAGATACAGCGGTTTGTTCAGGCCGAGGCGCTCCATGGCCTGGGCGTGCATTTCCGGGTCGACCCGGCGCTCGCCCATCATTACTTCCACCGGGTCGCCGGGAATCATGCGAATCAGGGCGAAGGTGAGCAGTGTGATCCCGAAAAAGGTCGGGATCAGCAAAGCCACTCGGCGGGCTATGAAGCTGAACATCGTTGCAAAACTCCTGGTCGGGCCCCGCCGGCGGCGAGTGCGTTGGCGAGGCGATTCCGTAGTGGCTGATCAACCGCAACCGAAGCGGCTACCACCGAAACTCGGGTCGTGGTTGAAAAAACAATGGCGCGGACGCAACCGGACTAACCCCACAGGCTAGCCCGGTGTCGCCATCACTAGCGCTTGTTTTCCACGCCGTAAAAGGAGTTGAGTGAGAAGGGACTGATTTTGAAGCCTTCCACGCTGTTGCGCATCGGCTGGTAAACGGTGGAATGCGCGATCGGCGTGATCGGCACTTCTTGCTGGAGGATCTGCTGCGCCTGTTCATACAGTTTGGTGCGTTCAGCCTGATCCGTCATACGCTTGGCCTGCTTGACCACCTCGTCGTAGTTGGCATCGCACCAGCGCGACCAGTTGTTGCCGCCTATCGCATCACAGCCATAGAGGGTGTTGAGCCAGTTGTCCGGGTCGCCGTTGTCGCCAGTCCAGCCGATCAGCATGGCGTCGTGCTCGCCTGCATGGCCGCGCTTGATGTACTCGCCCCATTCGTAGCTGACGATGCGGGCCTTGATGCCGATTTTGGCCCAGTCGGACTGGATCATCTGAGCCATCAGTTTGGCGTTCGGGTTGTACGGCCGCTGGACTGGCATCGCCCAAAGAGTGATCTCGGTGCCTTCCTTCACGCCGGCCTGCTTGAGCAGCTCGCGTGCTTTGTCCGGGTTGTATTCGGTGCCCTTGATACTCTCATCGTAGGACCACTGCGTCGGCGGCATGCCGTTGACGGCCAGCTGGCCGGCCCCCTGGTAGACCGCTTCGATGATCGACTTCTTGTCCACCGCCATGTCCAGCGCTTTGCGTACCTCGAGCTTGCCGAGTGGCTCGTGCTCAACGTTGTAAGCGATGTAGCCCAGGTTGAACCCGGGTTGGTTGGGCACTTTCACGTTGGGGTCTTTCCGCAATGCCTCGAGGTCGGCAGGGCGCGGGTTGAGCGTGATCTGACATTCCCCGGCGCGAAGTTTCTGTGCGCGGACCGAGGCATCGGTGGTGATGGCAAAGATCAGGTTGTCGATCTTCACGTCCTCTGGGACCCAATAATCCTTGTTTCCTTTGAAACGGACCTGCGCATCTTTCTGATAGCGGCTGAATACGAACGGACCAGTGCCGATCGGCTTCTGGTTGATCTGCTCACCCTTGCCGGCCTTAAGCAGTTGATCGGCATATTCGGCTGAGTGGATCGAGGCGAAATGCATCGCCATATTCTGAATAAAGGCTGCATCCACTTTGTCGAGGGTGAAACGCACCGTCATGTCGTCGAGTTTTTCGACGTTGGTGATGTTCTTGTCCATGCCCATATCAGTGAAATACGGGAACTCGCTGGGGTACGCCTTTCGGAACGGATGGTCCTTGTCGAGCATGCGCTGGAAGGTGAAGACGACGTCGTCGGCGTTGAATTCGCGGCTTGGAGTGAAGTAATCAGTGGTATGGAACTTCACCCCCGGGCGCAGATGAAAGGTATAGGTGAGACCGTCATCGCTGACGTCCCACTTCGTTGCCAGGCCGGGCTGGGCGAGAGTGCCGCCTCGCTCGAACTGGGCCAGGCGATTGAAGACGGTTTCAGCCGAGGCATCGAAGTCGGTGCCGGTGGTGTACTGACCGGGATCGAAACCCGCGGGGCTGCCTTCGGAGCAAAACACCAGGTTGCTGGCGGCGAAGCTGAGCGGCGAGCCGAGGATCAGTCCTGCGGCGAGCAACGTGCGGATCGAGATAGTGTTTCGCATGCAAACCTCATTCTTTTTTATGTTCATCGAGGGTTGGTCTCGTGGACCGAACAGTGGCTCACTGCACGCCGGTGTCGCCGTTGGGGGTTGCCCGCTCGGCGCAGAACACTGTTGGTAGCTGAGTCCTGGAGACACAGCCTAGCCTGCCTCGAAATTAAGTCATGCTGAAAACAGGGTCAACCGAAATTAAGCACTGCTAAATTTCTTTGACCTGGCTTTCGGTTACGAGGCCTAGCAATAGCGATGCCAGTTAGCGGGTGGTCAGATCGTCAAACAAACCCATGGTCGTTACCGTCAGCACTTCGGCCGCCTGGTCGCCCACATTCGCCAGATGATGCGGCTTACCCGCGTCGAAGTGAATCGAGTCTCCGCTGCCCAGCGGATAGTCGCGACCGTCTACCGTGTAGACGATTCTTCCCGACAGGACATAGGCGAATTCAGCGCCCTCGTGGGCGATGAGTTCTGATTGATAGCCCACCGGCATGCTGACCTTGACGGCGTTCAGCAAATTACCGGGGAAATTCGTAGAGAGGCGTTCGTAGGCCAGCGGCTGCCCCTCGATGGTGTAGCGCACGCGCTCGCCCTGGTGCGAGTCGGGCTGCGCCTGGCTGGGTTGATCGAACAGTGAATTGAGCGGTACACCGAGCGATTTGGCGATGTTCGCCAGCGATGAAATCGAGATGCCCGTGAGGTTGCGCTCGGCTTGGGAAAGGAAGCTCGCCGTCAGGCCGGACTCCCTGGCTACCTGATTCAAGGTCTTGTTCGCGGCACGCCTGTGCCGGCGCAAACGCTCACCGATGCGATCGACTGTCATGGGGGTTCGCCTTGTCAAAGTGGCCAGTATACGGCCAGCCCAACGAGCGTGCGCCAGCCTTAGTTCTGGCTATTTCGCTGTTTGGTTGAAAAAAGCTTTGCTTGAAAATTTAAGCTGTACTTAAATTCGGCGAACTTTCTTGGGTTCGTTTTGGAGAGCAGGATGACCATCGGCGTCGGCGGCAGCACGCAAGAAGAGGCGCTCGGGCGCTTGGGCAACATGCTGGATGGCGTCGAGCCGATCGGGCTGGCGGAGTACCGGGCACGCATCGAAAAGGCGCAGCGGCGAATGAGGCAGCTCGGATTCGAGGCGATCTTTCTCAGCGCCGGCCCCAATCTCGAATACTTCACCGGGGTGCGATGGAGTCCGAGCGAGCGCATGGTGGGTGCGATTCTGCCCGCGAATGGTGCGCTCGAATATCTGGCGCCGGCGTTCGAGGAAGGCACGGTTCGTGACTTCATGGTGGTCGATGGTCTGGTCAATGGCTGGCAGGAGCACGAAAACCCCTATCGTTTGCTGTTCGGCTGCCTGCTGCGCCTGGGCATCGAGCCAAACCCAAGAGTCAGGCCGCGTATCGGGCTCTGTTCATCACTGCCGTTCTTCATGTTCGACGGTCTTCGGATGCTTGATCCCGGTTATGCATTCGTCGATGCAGGCGCGGTAACCGCTCATTGCCGCCAGTGCAAATCCACTGCGGAAATCGCTCTTATGCAGCGCGCAAAGGACATGACGCTGGCGGTGCACAAGGCCACCGCGAGTATTCTTCGCGAGGGGATCAGCACCGCGGAGGTGGTTGAATTCATTCACCAGGCGCATCGTGCCGTGGGTGCGTCAGGCTCGGTCTTCTGCATTGTTCTGTTCGGCGAGGCGAGCGCATTTCCCCACGGCGTGAAATACGAACAACGGCTAAAACCTGGCGATATGGTGCTGATCGATACCGGCTGTCGCGTGCACAGCTACCTTTCCGATATCACCCGGAGCTACGTCTTCGGCGAGCCGAACGAGCATCAGCGGGCGCTGTGGGGCTTCGAGAAGGACGCGCAACTGGCGGCATTCGCGGCCGCGCGACTGGGCGCTCGTTGCGAACAGGTGGATGAGGCCGCACGCAGTTCACTCGAAGCGTGCGGCCTGGGCCCCGGCTATCAATTGCCCGGCTTGCCGCATCGCACCGGGCACGGTATCGGGCTGGAAATCCACGAGAGCCCATACCTGGTGCATGGCGACCAGACACCTATCGACGTGGGGATGTGCTTCAGCAATGAACCGATGATCTGTGTACCAGGCGAGTTCGGCATCCGTCTGGAGGATCACTTCTACATGACCGAGAGTGGACCGCGCTGGTTTACCGAGCCGAGTCACAGCATCGATGACCCGTTCGCTCTGGGCCGCTGAAGAGCAGGGTGATGCGACGAACTGCACCGGTAAACAAATAACTGACTGTGCTTGTCCTCGGGTGGGGCAGCCTACTTAGAATGATCGGTCCCACTGCCGCTCGGGCTTTTACCATGCGCCGCTATCCTTTGCTGCTCGTGGGCGCTTTTATGGCGCTCTACTTGATCTGGGGCTCGACCTACTTCGTGATCAAGCTGGGCGTACAGGCCTGGCCACCGATGCTGCTGGCCGGGTTGCGGTTCGTCATCGCCGGTAGCCTAATGTTCGCCTGGCTGCGTTGGCGCGGTGTGCCGATACCGACCGTGAAGGAATGGCGATCATGCGCAATTGTTGGCGTGCTGCTGCTGAGTTGCGGCAACGGCGGCGTCACGATCGCAGAACATCTCGGCGTGGCCTCGGCGGTAGCGGCACTGGCGATTGCCACCGTACCGCTGTTCGCTTTGCTGTTCGGGCTGATCTGGGGGCAGCGAACCACGACGCTGGAATGGTGCGGCATCCTGCTGGGGCTGATCGGTATCGGCCTGCTCAATCTCGGCCACAACCTGCAGGCGAGTCCGCTAGGTGCGGTGCTGGTATTGCTCGCGGCAGCCAGTTGGGCGTTCGGTTCGATGTGGAGCCGACATCTCAGCCTACCGGCCGGCGCGATGGCCAGCGCGGCACAGATGCTGGTTGGCGGCGCGGTATTGCTGGTTGGCAGCGTCGCCAGCGGCGAGCGTCTGCAGGAGATGCCCGATCTCGCCGGCTGGCTCGCGCTTGCCTATCTGACCCTACTCGGTTCCATCGTCGCGTTCAGCGCCTATCTCTACTTGCTCAAGCATGTACGACCCGCCGCAGCCACCAGCTACGCGTATGTCAATCCGGTGGTTGCCGTGCTACTGGGAGTGACGTTCGCTGGGGAACGGATCGGTATCGAAGAGTGGTTGGCAATGACGGTCATCGTATCTGCTGTGGTACTGATCGGCTTGCCGCAGTGGCGTAAATCAGCCATTCCGGCCGATATCAAACCGGTCTGAGTCGCGGATCCCGCTCCGATCCGCTAGGGTTGTATGATGAGTTCCGCCTTGCCGAAATCAAAACCCATCGGTTAGAGCTCACATTCCATTGCATGGCGCAGTGCTTGCTCTTCGTGTTCTAAACAGTGCCGTCGAGCGGCCCGCCATCGTTCAATTCGCGTTTCATCACATCGACAGGCGAACCGATGCCCGCTGCGAAAACACCTGCTACAAACGACACTCTGTTCATCCTGTCGCTGGTGGTGTTCAACTTCATTTCGTTCATTTCCATCGGTATTCCCCTGGCATCGCTGCCGGGGTACGTCCACGAAAACCTCGGCTTCAGCACCGCCGTCGCGGGCATCGTTATTGGTGCGCAATATCTGACTACCTTGCTTTGTCGACCGCTCGCCGGGCGGTTGGCCGATGAGCGCGGCGCGAAGAAGACCGTACTGATCGGCATGGCGTCCGGTCTGGCCAGCGGTGTGTTGCTGCTGATCTCGGCGCTGCTGGAATCCTGGCCGATAGCGGGCATCAGCGTAATGCTCATGAGTCGGTTGATTCTAGGCTTTGCGCAGAGCCTTATCGGTATTTCGGCAATCACTTGGGGCATCAGCCGGTTGGGGCCGGAAAGCACCGCGCGGATGATTTCCTGGAACGGTGTCGCCGCTTATGGCGGCGTGGGCATCGGTGCGCCGCTGGGTGTGTTTCTGGAACAATCGCTGGGGTTGTGGAGCCTGGGCGTGGTGACCATGTTGCTGGCGGCGACCGGATTGGCGCTGGCCTGGCGCCGAGGAGATGCACCGCTCAACCCAGGCGAGCGGTTACCGTTCGGCAAGGTGTTGTGGAAAGTCGCTCCGCCTGGCCTCAGCCTCTCACTGGCCACCATCGGCTACGGCACGCTGACCGCTTTTATTGCCCTGTACTACGGCTCGCGCGGCTGGGAAGGCGCCGCCTGGTGCCTGACGGCGTTCGCTTTTGCGTTTATCGGGACCCGCTTGCTGTTTCCTAACCTGATCAACCGTGTCGGCGGCTATTCGGTTGCGGTGGTCTGTCTGGTGGTGGAGATCTTCGGGCTGGCGATGCTCTGGCTCGCCGAGGCGCCGAGCATGGCCTTGGCCGGCTCGGCGCTGACCGGATGCGGTCTGTCCTTGCTCTACCCGGCGCTGGGTGTGGGTGTGGTCTCCCGCGTCGGGGCCGTCAACCGCAGCTCGGGACTCAGCGTTTTTGCCATGTTCTTCGATCTGGCGTTGGGCCTGTCCGGCGCGATCATGGGTGCCCTGGCGGTCTATATCGGCATGCAGAATATTTTCCTAGGCGCAGCGGCAATGGCCGTGGCTGGCCTTGCAATCGTCTGGGGATTGCTCAAGCAGGAACGCAAGGCCGAAGGATGATCGCCGCAATACCGGCTACAGAGGAGCAGAGCCTGCCCGCTGAGATACCCACTTCCCGAGCCGGAGGAGCAGCACCTAGGCGCAACGTCTGTCGCAAGCGAGCCCACCATCACGAATCAGAACGGGACGCAGGCGTTACGTAATGACACCTGGGCGGGCCGAAAGCACCGTTGAACCGGCGCCCGCTACCGCGTAACGTCTAGAGCGATTCGGTAGCGCAGCGGCTATCCCGCTGGTTACCGTCCTGCCGCACACATGCCGAGGTCCAGGGAGGCGCGTCGAGCCAGGGCTGCAGCACTCGGCCGATAGCTGCCCTTGCCTCGCTGGAGCTGCTTCCAGAACTCCAGCGGCTGCTTGGCACTGAGATCCGATTGCTTCACCAGGTTTTCCAGGGTCTTGCTGCTCATGTGGCCTCCAATAGCTCGATCGAGTGGTTGGTGGTCTTGAAAAAAGTCGCGTCCTTGCGCCAGCCGTCGCGGCTTTCCATGGATCTGAGATTGCCTGGTGCGAGTTACAGCTTGTTGACAGATTGCTCAGAACTCACCCGGGAGACGAACGGTAAGCCGCAGCCGAGGTTGTCGCCTGCGCTTGATCAATCAGAGCCGGGGAAATGCGTTATATCGATGTAAGCATCGCCGCTTCTGGAGTCGCCGTCTCGTTGCTATTGAAGTGCGATCATTTTGATTGATGGAATATATAAGGCGTGCCTGCTTCGCTCGATTTTTCGATTTAACCGTTCATCGTCAAGCTGGGATATTTGGCGAACTAATGTCCGCATCTTGTTTTCGGACATAGTGAGGCGGTTGTACTGCAGTCGCCATGTTCATTAGTACCATCCATGTAACTGGAGAAATCTCATGTCGAATGATAAGAGCGGAAATCCGGGTAACTTTGCAAATGATCGCGAGAAGGCGTCCGAAGCTGGGCAAAAGGGCGGCCACAACAGCGGCGGCAATTTTGCCAACGATCCGCAGCGCGCCTCTGAGGCTGGCCAGAAAGGCGGTCAGAACAGCGGCGGAAACTTCGCCAATGACCGCGAGAAGGCTTCCGAAGCTGGCCAGAAAGGTGGCCAGAACAGTGGAGGGAACTTTGCCAATGATCGTGAGAAAGCCTCCGAAGCTGGCAAGAAAGGCGGCCAGAACAGCCACGGCGGTGGCCGCAATTCGTAAGCCGTTATCGCTACAGCAGTAGCGGTTACGAGTACAAGCGGAGCCTGTATTGCAGGTTCCGCTTTTTTGTGCGTATTAATTAACTGAGGCTCTTTAATAGCGCCATCAGAATTTTTATAAGCATATATTGCCTTAATCGATATGTAATATTTTATAGCCCTTTGTAAATATTTTAAGCAGGCGCCTCGGCTGTTCATTGCTTATCAAGTGCTAGTTCTTTTTCGTATTCGAACGGTGCTCCACGATTGGCCTGCGAACCGATCATGGCAAGCCGGCATGTGGCTTGGTATCGGCGAATTTCCCGAGCCGTTATGTTGAGTGCTGAACTCATCAGAGCCGTTGGGGCCGAAACAGATGGATACAAAAACAGAAGTAGGACATGGCCCAGATTTTTCCCCGTTCGGCTGACATGTGGCTGCGTCTGGCCTTGCTCATCCTGTTCGGCGGCCTGGCTGGGCTATTCGTGGCACTCGTGGTGCTCGACCGTTCGGATTACAACAGCGGCAAGGGTTGGTTGGTACGCCAACCGGTGCCTTTCAGCCATGAGCATCACGCTGGCGCGCTGAAGATCGACTGCCGGTATTGCCATGACAGCGTCGAGACCAGCGCCGTGGCGGGGCTGCCGCCAACCGATACCTGCATGAGTTGTCATTCACAGATTTGGACGGGCGCCGAGATGCTTGCGTCGGTGCGTCAAAGCCTGGTCGAGCACCGGCCCTTGCGCTGGAACCGCGTAGCCGAGCTGCCCGATTACGTCTATTTCCAGCACAACGTCCACGTCAACGCCGGGGTCGGTTGTGAGACTTGTCACGGCCAAGTCGACACCATGCCGCTTATGTATCGAGCAGAGAGTTTCACCATGAGCTGGTGCCTGGACTGTCATCAAGATCCCGCGCCGCGCCTGCGGCCACGCGATGCGGTGACCACCATGGGGTGGAAAACCGAGCACGACCGTCGTGCTGTGGGCGAGGAAATGATCAAGGAGCACCACATCGATACCGAAAACCTGACCCACTGCTATATCTGTCACAGGTAACCCATGGATCGCACGCCGCTCGACTACGCCGCCATCCGCCAACGCCTTGAAGGCCAGCACGGGCCGCGTTATTGGCGCAGCCTTGAACAGCTGGCTGACGAACCGGCGTTCGCCGCATTCGTCGATGCCGAATTTCCCAGCGTCGCGCCGGAGATGGACCGTCGCCGCTTCCTCCAACTGATGGGTGCTTCCATGGCGTTGGCCGGGCTAGCGGGATGTGGGCAGGAGCCAGAGCAGGGCGTGCCCTACGTCATGCAACCGGAGAAAGTAACGCCCGGAGAGGCGCGCTGGTACGCGAGCGCCGTTCCGTTTGCCGGTTACGCGCAACCGGTGCTTGGACGGACCCACGTTGGTCGGCCGACCAAGCTCGAGGGAAACCCCGACCATCCGCTCAGCCGGGGCGCCGCAACCGCCTTCACCCAGGCGGCTATTCTGCAACTGTACGATCCAGACCGCTCCCAGGCACCTCGCTACGAAGGGCACATCAGTACCTGGAATGCGTTTCAGGGTGCGGCGGTGGAGCAGGCAGCCCGTGCCGACGCAGCGCAAGGCGGTGGCTTGCATGTGCTGATGGGCGCCAATAGCTCGCCGACTCTGCAGCGTCAGTTCGCCGCGATGATCGAACGTTGGCCGCAGGCGAGGCTGTACCGCTTCGAACCTTGGGAAGGCGAAGCCTACGCCGCCAGCGAACGAGCGCTGGGACGTCCGTTGGAAACCCACTATCGATTCGAAGATGCCGAGTGGGTGGTGAGCTTCGAGCATGACTGGCTCGGCCCCGGCCCACGTGAACTACCACAGGCGATTGCCTGGAGCGAGCGCAAGCGGCGGGCGGCACGCGGTGAGGGCGAGGCACGCTTGATCGTGGTGGAATCCTTGTCCACCGTAACCGGCGCCAAGGCGGTCAATCGGCGGCGGGTCGAACCGTCCCAACTACGCGCTTACGTGCAGGCATTGGTGGCGGCGTTTGGCGGTGGCGCTGCGACGAGCCTGCCAGCCGATGCGCAACATTGGATCGATGAGCTGGCCAGGCAACTGCAGGCGCGTCGCGGTCGTTGCCTGATCACCGCTGGCGAATTTGCGCCATTGGACGTCCAGGCCGCGGTGCATTGGCTCAATCAACGGCTCGGCAACTTCGGCAAGACCGTTCTCTATACCGAACCGGTGACCTGGCTCGAAGCCGGAGGGCAGCGCGTCTCCGATCTGGCGGAGTTGGTGGCGGCGATGCTGGCTGGTGAGGTCGAAACCCTGCTGATGCTTGATTGCAATCCAGCGCACACGGCGCCGGGGGGGTTGACCTTCACCGATGCCTTGGAGCGCGTTCCGCAGCGTATTCATGCCGGGCTCTATTACGACGAAACGGCGGCTCTCAGTCATTGGCATCTGCCCTTGACCCACGCACTGGATGGCTGGTGCGACAGCCGCGCCGCTGATGGCGGCGTCTGCCTGACACAACCGCTGGTGCGCCCGTTCTATAGCAGCCGCACCCAGGCCGAGGTGCTGGCGCTGATGATGGGCGACCTGTCGCCAGACGCCCTGACGCTGATGCGGCAAACCTGGCAGATGCTGAATGACGATGCCTGGCGTCGGGCGCTGGAACTCGGGTTCATCCGCGACAGTGCCTTCGCATCGGTCGAGGCCAGCGCGAGCGCGCCGCGGTGGGACGCTTCAGCTACTTCCGAGGCGGTCGGCCTGAGTGTGCTGTTCCGGCCCGACCCGAGCGTCTGGGACGGGCGCTTCGCCAATCTCGGCTGGCTCCAGGAACTGCCCAAGCCGATCAGCAAGCTCACCTGGGATAACGTCATCGGCGTTTCGCCGGCGCTGGCCGAACGGGAAGGCATCGCCAGCGGCGACCGCTTGCGTGTCACGCTCGGGCGCGACGTGGCCGAGGGACCTGCCTGGATCATGCCGGGCCAGGCCGATGATACGCTGAGTCTTTTCGGCGGCTACGGGCGTGCTCGTGCGGGACGAGTCGGCGATGGGCTTGGTTACGATGTTTCGCCGCTGCGCACGGCGGACCAACCCTGGAAGCGTGAGGGTGCGCAGCTGACCCGGCTGGCGCGCCATACCAAGCTGGCGTCGACCCAGCCGCATCACGTTCTGCACGGCAAGGAGCTGATTCGCAGTCACCCGCGCGAGGTGGCGTTCGACGAAGCCGCACCCAAGCCGGAGCAGGTCACGCTTTATCCACCACCGAAGCAGGGCGATACCGCCTGGGGCATGGTCATCGATCTGGACCAGTGCATCGGCTGCAACGCCTGCGTGGTGGCCTGTCAGGCCGAAAACAACATACCGGTGGTGGGCAAGGAACAGGTCGAGATGGGACGCGGCATGCACTGGTTGCGCGTCGATCATTATTACGGCGGCGACCCCCGCGAACCGACCTCGGCGTTCCAGCCGGTGCCCTGCATGCATTGCGACCAGGCGCCCTGCGAAGTGGGTTGCCCGGTGAACGCGACGGTGCACGGCCCGGATGGGCTGAACGAGCAGATCTACAACCGCTGCATCGGCACGCGCACCTGCTCCTCGTACTGCCCGTACAAGGTGCGTCGTTTCAATTGGTTCGACCTCACCCAGGACGATCCGCCCTCGATCCAGCATCAGCGCAACCCCAATGTCACGGTGCGTTCGCGCGGGGTCATGGAGAAATGCACCTATTGCGTGCAGCGTATCAGCGAAGCGCGGATTACCGCCCGTATCGAAAACCGCGAGATAGCCGATGGTGAGGTGAAAACAGCTTGTCAGCAGACCTGTCCGACCCAGGCGATCGTCTTCGGCAACCTTCAGGACCCGAACGCAGAGGTCAACCGCGAACGCCACACCAGACGACACTACGCGTTGCTCGAAGAACTCAATACCCGGCCCAAGACCACCTATCTGGGCCTTGTCGAGGAGCCGGCAGCCCTGCCGGGCGATGCCGAGCCCCTGGAGTTGCGCTCGGCCAAGGGGGAACGTGATGCCTGAGGCGCCGCATTTCCTGCCGCAAGGGATGCCGCTTGGCGCGGTGTCGGAGCGCGTGCTCGACCTGCCGACCGACTTCAACCGCTACCGGCGGGCCTGGTGGATGCTGTTCACTTTCAGCTGCCTGCTGCTGGGTGTGTTCGTTGTCGCCGCGGCGGTGGCGTTGTGGAGAGGCGTTGGTGTCTGGGGCAACAACATCCCGGTGAACTGGGGCTTCGCCATTCTCAATTACATGTGGTGGCTCGGCATCGGCCACGCCGGCACGTTCATCTCGGCTTTGCTGCTGTTGCTCAACCGCCCGTGGCGCAACTCGCTCAACCGCCTCGCCGAGTTGATGACGCTGATGGCCGTGGTCTGCGCCGGGGTCTATCCGATCCTGCACCTGGGACGGCCCTGGCTGTTCTACTGGACCGCGCCATACCCCAACACCATGGAGCTCTGGCCACAGTTCAAGAGCCCGACGGCCTGGGACTTTTTCGCGGTGCTGGGTTACCTCGGCGTGTCGCTGCTGTTCTTGTATGTCGGCTCCATCCCTGATTTCGCCTCGGCGCGTGATCGCGCCACCAAGCGGCACTATCAGTATTTCTACGGGCTGCTCGCGCTCGGCTGGCGGGGCGCGGCTTCGCACTGGAGCCACTGGCGCCGCACCTACCGATTCATCGCATTGCTGGCGGTACCGCTGGTGTTTTCGGTGTCCAGTGGCTACTCGTTCCTGCTCGATTTGGCGCCTGAAACGGGCTGGCACTCGACCGTCTTTCCGCCGTATTTCGTCGCCGGTGCGGTGTTCTCCGGTTTCGCCATGGTTATCGTCATCGCGCTCGGATTGCGGCGGTTCTTCGGTTGGCACGAGCTGATCACTGACAGCCACCTGGAAAAGCTCGGGCTGCTGTTGCTGGCGACCAGCTGGATGACCAGCTACGGCTATTTCGCCGAACCCTTCATCGCGTTTTATTCGGGCAAGGAGCACGAAATCCTGGTGACCATGAACCGCATCGCCGGGCCCACGGCCTGGAGTTTCTGGACGGCAATCTTCTTCAATCTGGTGGTGACACAGGCGCTCTGGTGGCCGGCGGTGCGGCGCAACGGTCGGGCCATGTTGATCATCGCCCTGGGCGTGCTGGTGGGCATGTGGTGCGAGCGCTACATGCTGATCATCCAGCCGCCGACGCGTGATTACCTGGTCTCTAGCTGGCAGGCCTACAGCCCGTCGTTCTGGGATTGGGCGCTGTTCATCGGCACCTTCGGCCTGTTCATGGTGCCGTTCTCGCTGTTCATGCGCTTCCTGCCGATGATCTCGACCTTCGAGCTCAAGGAGGTGCTGCATCGCTACCGGGGAGGCGCCAATGAGTAAGCGCCATTACGGCCTGCTGGCTGATTTCGCTCATCCCGATGCGATGCTCGATACCGCGCGCGCTGCCCGGGCGGCGGGCTATCGGCGAATAGAGGCCTACAGCCCGTTTCCGGTGGAAGGGATAGAAGAATTGCTCGAGCACCGCAGCAATCGCCCTTACGGGTTTGGCGTGGTCGGGGCGCTGGTGGGTATCGTCATCGGCCTGGGCATGCAGATCTACGCCAACCTAAGCTATCCGATGGAGATCGGCGGAAGGCCACTGATCGCGTTGCAAAGCTTCAGCATCGTGACCTTTCTGCTGATGGTCAGCTTCGCGACGATATTCGCCGTGTTCGGCCTGCTCTGGTTGTGCCGGTTGCCCTTGCTCTGGCACCCGCTGCATGAGGCGAGCGCGTTCGGGCGGGCTACCGATGATCGCTTTCTGCTCTGTATCCGCGCTGATGATCCGCTGTACGACCAGACCGGCACAGCAGTCTGGCTGGCCGAACGCGCAATGTCAGTGACAGAGGTGCCGGCATGATTCGCTGGCTGTTGCTCTGTGCGCTGCTGTTGGGCCTTGTCGGTTGTGATGACATGGCTCAGCAGCCGCGTGCCGATGCGCAGGAGCCCAGCAGGTTCTTTCCGGACGGTAAGGTCAACCAGGTGCCGCCTGCCGGCACCGTTGCCCGTGGGGATCTCACTTGGGAAGCCGTATTGGCCGAGCGGCCAGCGCTGACGGTGGAACTCATGCAGCGTGGTCGGGAGCGCTTCGAGATTTACTGCTCGCCTTGCCACGGGGTAGCGGGCGACGGCAATGGCACCGTGGTCAATCGCGGATTTCCCCGGCCGCCGGATGTTGCCGAGCCCAGGCTCATCGCGGCGCCCGACCGGCATTTCATGGACGTCATCGCCCATGGCTACGGCCAGATGTACAGCTATGCCGCACGCGTGCTGCCCGCCGATCGCTGGGCCATCGTCGGCTATATCCGCGCCTTGCAATTCAGCCGTCGCGCCGAGGTTGGCGGCCTGCCTGAAATCGACCGCGACACGCTGGAGCGCCTGCCATGAGCGCTCGTAGAGTGGCATTTGTCGGCGTCGGACTCGGCGTGCTCGGGTTGTTGGCGTGCCTGCTACTGACCAGTCGCGAGGCGGTGGCGGCGAGCCTGGCCAGTCTGCTGGGCCTGGCCGGCATTCCGTTGGGTGGGTTGTGTCTGGGTTTGAGCGTGGCGCTGGTCAGTGGCAATGCGCGGGACCAGTTATGGCCATGGACGCTGTTCAGTGCGCGTGCCTTGCCAATGCTGGCGTTGATCGCGCTCCCGGTGCTGGCGGGAGCCGGTGCGCTCTACGAATGGGTGGGCACCGACGAAGGCGGCTTCCGTGGTTTCTGGCTTGCCTGGACGAGCTTTGCGGTGCGCGCAGTGCTGTATCTGGCGGCGTGGTGGGCCTTGGCGAAATGGGTGCTACCGCTAAGCCTCAATCGGCCCGCAGCGGCCGGTCTGGGCTTGATCGCTCTGGTATTGACCACATCGCTGGCCGCGGTGGACTGGGCGATGTCGCTCGACCCGCATTTCACATCCAGCCTGTTTGGCATGGTCTGGTTCGGTCGGCTGATGCTCACTGGCATCGCCTTCTGCTGCTTGCTGGTGCTCAGTCGTGGCCGCGATCGGTCGCGCCGCGATCGGCCGGGCGTGCTGCGCGGCATGCTGGCCGCCGCGGCATTGGCGTGGCTCTACCTGCATTTCATGCAGTACCTGGTGATCTGGTACGGCAACCTACCTGAGGAAATTCGCTGGTATCAGCACCGCACCGAGGGTGTCTGGTTGTGGCTGACCTGGCTGTTGGGCGCCGGTCAGTCGCTGGTTTTCATCACGTTGCTCTGGCCGTTCTCACAGCGCCGCCCGGCATTGACGGCGCTGGCCGCAACGACCCTGGTGCTGGGGTTGGTCGAAGGTGTCTGGTTGAGCTTGCCGGGATTGAAGGCAATGCAACCCGTGGTTCTGGGGTTGGCGCTGGTCTGCGCCTGGATGGCTGGCGTCGGGCTGCTGGCTCTGGCCTTACTGCCGGGAGGAATGATGCCGAGGAGAACGCCATGAGTGTGCCGGTGGATCCGGTTTCGAAAGAAGACGGCTTCGAGCATCACGACGCCAACGTCAAAGTGCTACTGATCATCGGTTTCGGCATTTTCGCCGCCTTGCTGGTGGCGGGCATCGGGGTGGCTGGCTTGCTCTGGTGGTACGACCTGCAGCCGGACAAGCCGGTCACCGCGCTTGAGAGACGCACGGAGAAACCGCCCAAGCCGCGGTTGGAGAACGACCCGCGGGCAGGCGGTAACGAGGTCGTGGTGGCGGGGCGCGAATTGATCGAGCACTACGGCTGGGTCGATCGTGAGGCCGGGCTGGCGCGTATCCCGGTGGATCGCGGCATTGTGCTGTTGGCCCAACGTGGCTGGCCTTCACGTGCAGAGCCCGAACCGGGTGAAAAAATGCCGCCTCGTGAGCAACAAGCCAGGGGGAGGGCGCAGCAGTGATGCATCGATCTCTGTACCCGGACGGGGCGACGACGAACGGGTGGCACCCATCTTACGGATCTTCTGTGTGTATGCGCCTGCCTTGGCGCAAAGCCCCCGAACCATGGCGGCCGACTCAACACCCCCAGGCCACGACTCGCTTTCCACGCTACCTTGCCACCCTGTTTCTGACTGTCCTCGTCCTGCAGTACGGTGGGCCAGTGATGGCCGACGCACCGTTCGATCCCTTCGCCGCGGCTGGCATCGAACAAAAGCCCGGCGCGCAGGTGCCGTTGAAGCTGCGCTTTACCAATGTGAACGGCGACCACGTCACCCTCGACGAGCTATTCGGGGCGCGCCCGGTGATACTCGCGCCGGTCTACTACCGTTGCCCGAACGTCTGCGGCGCGCAGCTTTCGAGCCTGTTCAACCTGTTGTCGGCGTTGTCCTTCGAGCTTGGCAAAGACTACGAGGTGATCGCCTTCAGTATCGACCCGCGCGAAACCCCGCAGGATGCGGAGGCCGAGCGCGCCAAGTTGCGCAAACGTTGGCCGCAGCTGGTGGATTCGCCGCACGTGCACTTTCTCAGCGAGGTCGCCCCGGCGACTCGTCCAGAGCCGAACCCTTCACATCCGGCTGCTGGTGCCGCGCTGGCCGAGTCGCTCGGCTTCACCTACAGCTGGGATCCGGAGATCGGCGAGTTCGCCCATGCTTCGGCGATCGCCACGCTAAGCGCTGAAGGGAAACTGGTGCGCTGGCTGTACGGCCTCGGCTATCAACCGGATGACATGCGCCTGGCGCTGACTGACGCCGGGGAAGGAAAGATAGGCTCGCTGGGCGACCAGCTGCTGCTGCTCTGTTATCACTACAACCCACGCACTGGTGGCTACGACAACCTGGTCATCGGCGCGCTGCAGGTCGGTGGCATCGGCACCACTCTGCTGCTGGGCGGCTTCATCGGCGTCACCCTCTGGTGCGAGCGTCGCAAGTCGAAGGCTGACGCATGAACGAAGCCTTCGTCCGCTTCTGGCCGCAAACGGCCTCAAACTACGCCGGGAATGTCGACTGGCTGGTCTTCGCCTTCACCGGAATGATGATGTTCTTCGTGGTGCCGGTGTTCGTCCTGCTGGTGCTGTTCTCGTTCCGCTATCGCAAGGGCACACAGGTGCCGCGGGATCATCGCCCCCGCGGCAGCATGAAGGTCGAGATGACCTGGATCGCCTTGCCCTTCGTCGGCGCCATGGTCATCTACCTGGTGTCGGCCAAGCTCTACTACGAGGTGCGCACGCCACCGCCGGACGCCATGGAAATCCAGGTGGTCGGCAAGCAGTGGATGTGGAAGTTCCAGCACCCCGGCGGCCAGCGCGAGATCAATACGCTGCACGTGCCGGTCGACCAGCCGATCAAGCTCAACATGATCTCCCAGGACGTCATCCACAGCCTGTATTTTCCGGCCCTGCGGGTGAAGCAGGACCTGCTGCCCGGCCGCTACACCCAGCTCTGGTTCAAAGCTACCAAGACCGGACGCTTCCAGGCCTACTGCGCCGAGTATTGCGGCACCGACCATTCTCGGATGCTGGCGGATCTGGTGATCTTGCCTGCGCAGGAATACGCGGCGTGGCTGGAACAGGCCGGGACGTCGGAAAGCCTGGCCGATCAGGGCGGCGCGCTGTTCCGTCAGTTTGGCTGCAGCGGTTGCCATGGTGCGGCCAATGTCGCTCACGCGCCGAATCTGGTTGGCCTCTACGGCCGTCGGGTGGCGCTGCAGAACGGTGAATCGGTGCTGGCCGACGATGGCTACATTCGCGACAGCATCCTGCTGCCGAACAAGCAGGTCGTGGCCGGCTTCGAGCCCATCATGCCCAGCTTCGACAACGTGCTGGATGAGGAAGCGGTGCTGCGTCTGACCGCTTATATCAAGTCTTTAGGACACGTTGGTGAAGGAGGGCAGGATGCTGCTGACCAACCCTGAAACCAGCCTACCTCGGCACAGGAGTTCCACCCGTTGAGCCAGAAGAACCCCGCCGCGAACCAGCGCCCCAGCTACCTGGCCGACGAGCACGGCCTGCGCACCTGGTTCATGACCACCGACCACAAGCGCATCGGGATCATGTACCTGATCGCCGTCACCGCGTTCTTTTTCCTCGGCGGGCTGGCGGCCAGTGCGATCCGCATCGAGCTGATCACGCCGGAAGGCGACCTGCTGACCGCCGATGGCTACAACCGCGCCTTCACGTTGCATGGCGTGGTGATGGTGTGGTTTTTTCTGATTCCGTCGATCCCGGCGGTGTTTGGCAACTTCCTCATCCCAATCATGATTGGCGCCAAGGACATGGCCTTTCCCAAGCTGAACCTGTTCAGCTGGTACCTGCTGGTGGGCGGCGGCGCGTTCACCCTCTTCGCGTTATTGGCCGGCGGCGTGGACACCGGCTGGACCTTCTACACGCCGCTCTCGACCATGTTCAGCAACGGCCATGTGGTGGCGGTGATCCTCGGCGTGTTCATCACCGGGTTCTCCTCGATCCTTACCGGGCTGAACATCATCGTTACCATCCACACGCTGCGCGCGCCCGGGATGACCTGGTTCCGCATGCCGCTGTTCTGCTGGTCGCTGTACGCCACCTCGGTGATCCTGGTGCTGGCTACGCCGGTGCTCGCGATCACGCTGATACTGGTCGCCGCCGAGCACCTGTTTCATATCGGCGTGTTCGACCCGGCGCTGGGCGGCGATCCGCTGCTGTTCCAGCACCTGTTCTGGTTCTACAGCCACCCGGCCGTGTACATCATGATCCTGCCGGCCATGGGTGTGATGAGCGAACTGGTCACGGCGGCGGCACACAAGCGCATCTTCGGCTACAGCTTCGTGGCCTATTCGAGCCTGGCGATCGCGGTGATCGGCTTCATGGTCTGGGGGCACCACATGTTCGTCGCGGGCCAGTCGATGTACGCCAGCATGGTGTTTTCGCTGCTCAGCTTCCTGGTCGCGATCCCCTCGGCGATCAAGGTCTACAACTGGACCGCGACGCTCTACAAAAGCAACCTGACCATCAATGCGCCGTTCCTGTACGCGGTGACCTTCATCGGTCTGTTCGTGGTGGGCGGGGTGACCGGTCTGTTCCTCGCGTTGCTGGCGGCCGATGTGCACGTTCACGACACCTACTTCGTGGTCGCGCATTTCCACTACATCATGGTCGGCGCGGCGGTGGCAGGGTTCTTCGGCGCGCTGCATTTCTGGTGGCCGAAGATGACCGGGCGGATGTACTCCCAGCTGTGGGGCAAAATCGCCGCGGTAATGATCTTCCTCGGTTTCAACCTGACGTTCTTCCCGCAATTCCTGCTCGGCTACCTGGGTATGCCACGGCGATACCACAGCTACGGTGAGGATTTTCAATTCCTCCACGTGCTGTCCTCGGCGGGCGCGGCGATTCTCGCGGTGGCTTATATCCTGCCGTTCTTCTACCTGCTCTGGTCGCTGCGCTACGGGCCAATCGCCGATGACGACCCCTGGGAAGCGGCCGGGCTGGAGTGGCGAACGTCGTCGCCACCACCGACGCACAATTTCGTCGAAACACCGATCGTTGATTTCGAAGCCTACGAGTATCCGCCCGAGGCGACTCATGGCCGTTCGTAAGCGATACCTCGCCGAACAGTTCAGTACCGCCTCGCAGCAGCGCGAGGCGACCTATCTGGGCATGTGGCTGTTCCTGGCCACGGAAATCATGATGTTCGGCGCGTTGTTTCTGGTGATCAGCTACTACCGCCTGCATGACCCGCGGGCCGTCGCCGAGGCGGTGCATCATCTGCACTTTGTGCTGGCCGGTTTCAACAGCGCGCTGCTGCTGACCGCCAGCCTGTGCATGAGCCTGGTGGTCAAGGCCTCGCGCCAGGACTATCACCGGCACGTGCAGCTCTGGTTGATACTGGCGGCCTTGCTGGGGCTGGGATTTCTCGGCCTGAAGGGCTTCGAGTACGCCTGGGAGTACCGTGAAGGGCTGCTGCCGGGCTCGCCCAACGAGTCGCCGCTGAAAAACCCGGGCTCGCGGCTTTACATGGTCATCTACCTGTACTCCACGGCGTTGCATGCGCTGCACGTGTCGATCGCCGTGGTGCTGGCGCTGGGCATGGCGGCTCGCATTCATTTCGGCCACATGAAGCTGCCCGAGCGCGCCATCACCCTGGAGATGGTCGGCCTCTACTGGCATCTGATCGACGTCATCTGGATTCTGCTGTACCCCGCTTTGTACCTGCTCGGGAGGCCCGCATGAGTCTTCGCAACCTGTTGCTGACCTACCTCGGCCTGATTTCGCTGCTTGCCGCCAATGTGCTTCTGGCCCTATGGCTGCCAGCCTGGTCCGACTGGGCATTGCTCGGGGCGGCGGGGCAGGCGGCACTGCTGCTGTTCGGTTTCATGCAGCTGGGTCAGCACTCGGCGCTGGTGCGCTTCTTCGCGCTGGGTGCCGGGTTCTGGCTGCTGCTGATGTTCACCCTGACGCTTATCGACCTGTTGACCCGCAAGGCTGGTTTTTAGCGACGCAGATCTGGCAAGCGAACCGAGCCGGGCCCTCTAGCATCTGGCCGGTGCACAAGGTCTACGGACGCGGTCAGGTCGTCTACCCATGTTGAGCACGACGAAACGACATATGCATGGTCCGTAGCTCGAGAATCATCCCCAACAGGCACGGTCCCAAAAACAATGAGCTTTATGGCGATAGGGCTTGTGCCGCATGGTTCAAACCGGCCAGGCCGAGCCAGAGCTGATACGGTGCGGGCTGCTGAGTACCGCACGTCACTCCGCGAAACGATCCGGTCAGGTTGACGCTTGGCGCTTCAAGCCACCTGAGACGAGGAGGACCGAAATGGCCGATGCCAACGAGCAGCAGCCCGATTGCTTGGAAGATGTCATCAACGAGGTCATCGACCTCGGCGATGGTCAGGCAAAGGTGTCGGTTGGCGATATACAGCAAACGATCGGTCAGCGAAGTTTCGGGCTGTTTTTATTCGTTCCGGCGATTCTTGAGATTAGCCCGGTAGGCGGCATTCCCGGGTTGCCGACCCTGTTGGCGCTGATCATCGCGATGTTCGCCGTGCAGCTACTGTTCGGGCGTGATCATTTCTGGATTCCGGGTTTCATTGCCCGTCGCTCAGTGAGCGGCGACAAACTTGAAAAAGGTCTGAACAAGATAAGACCGGTGGTGCGCTGGCTGGATAAGATCAGCCGCAATCGATTGACGTGGGCGACGCGCAAAGCGTTTCTGAAAGTCATCGCGATTATCTGCCTACTGCTGACAGCTTCGGTGCCACCGCTGGAGCTATTGCCGTTCGCCAGCACCGCACCGTTTTCGGCGATCTGCCTGTTCGGCCTGGGTATCACCACGCGGGATGGAGCGGCGATCGTGGCGGGATCGGTGGTAGCGGTCGGTGCATTCGTACTGGCGGGCATGGGAATTAGCGGCTAAGCGCACGCGGCGGGTGATGGATGACTGCCGGCCTTGGCCATCGAGTAATCCAGCGAATTGACCGGTGGATCTGCTGTACTGAGCCGCGCCCGGCAATCTAGGGCTTGCCGTCAATCAGAGCGTCTTGGCTGCCAATGGCTGTACGGCCGGGCCATGGATGACGCCGCCGTTGGCCTCGAAAATCGAGCCGTGGCAAGGGCAGTCCCAGGTGCGGTCGGCGTTGTTCCAGGTCACGGTGCAGCCCATGTGCGTGCACGCTGCGGAAACGCTATGCAGCGTACCGGAATCGTCTCGCCATACGGCGATCTTCTCATCGCCACGGGTGATCACACCGCCTTCTCCATGACCTATTGCTTCCAGCTCTTCGACCTGCGACTGACTGTCGGTGCTCTGGTTGAAATCATCCGGAGAGGGCCGCGTTGGATCGTAAAGATGCTTCCATGGCCGGCGTCCAGTGATGATCTGGCGAGCGATGCCCAGCCCGGCGGCGGTGCCGTTGCTTATGCCCCAGCCATTGAAGCCGGTGGCAACGAACAAACCGGGCGCTTTCTCGCTATCCGGCTCGCCGACGTACGCCATGCGGTCGGCCGTGTCGTAGTCTTCGTTGCACCAACGCCAGGCGGGTTCGCTGACCGGCAGGTTGCCTCGTGCCCAGCTTTCCAGGTCGACGAAGCGCCGGGCGACGTCGCCGTCCTGGCCAGTCTTGAAGCGCGGACCCAGGACGATCAGCAGGGGGCCTTCGGGGTCGTGACCCATGCGGATCGAATGCGTCGGCTCGTCGACCCCGATGAACATCCCCTCCAAATGTGCGTCCCCTTGTGGACGGAAGGCCATCGCTACATGGCAGCGCGGTTGGGTAGGGCTGACGAGATCGATTGGCGTCTCGACCGGCATATGCGTGGCGAGGATCACCTGTTCGGCATCGATACTTCCACCCTCGAAACCGACCTGCCAACGCCCTTTGTGCTCGAAGCTCCGCGCACGGGTTTGCTGGTGGATGCGTCCACCGCGCGCCTGCACCGCATTGGCCAGCCCCAGGAGATAACGGGTCGGGTTGAACTGCGCCTGATCCGGAAATTCCAGGGCACAGGCGGTATCGAAGGGCAGGGGAGCACGCTCCAGAAGCCTGGCGGCAAAACCCAGGCAGCGTGCTGCTTCGGCTTCCTGCTCGATGGCCGCCCGCCAATCCGAGGAGCAGGCGTAGGCAAAGGCGGACTGGTGCTGGTAGTCGCAGTCGATCTGGAGGGTCTCGACCCAATGACGAATGCGATTTACGGCTTCGCGATTGGCGTCGGCATAACACTGCGCCAGTTCTTGGCCGAAGGTATCGATCAGGTGTCGGTAGATGAGTGCATGCTGAGTGGTGACCTTTGCGGTGGAGCGCCCGGTGACCTGAAGGCCGACCTCGCGCGCTTCGAGCACCACGACGGATTTGCCGGCTTCGCACAGGGTCATCGCCGCGCTCAGCCCGACAATGCCGGCGCCAACCACCACCACGTCGCACTCGCTGTTGCCGGTCAGGCGTGGGAAATCGCCGTGCGGTGCGCTGGCGGTCCAGCAGCAATTGGGGGTTGCGGATAAGGCTGGCATGGCTGGCTTCTCCTCGGCTGAATCGATTGATTGATCTGTCGACGTTTCTCTGCGCGACGGTGAGCACAGGCGGCTCGGCACCGCGGCCTGCCGGCTTTGTGCGCTCACGCAACGTCAGGTACTAGCCAGTAGAACGACCCGATCCGGGCAGGTTCCTGACCATCGGGCAGGACGGAACACGCGCAACCAAGACCGTTCTCCTCTCGTCGGTTTGCCGACGCAGGATCAAACGGATGCCCGGATTGCCGGTCACCTGCTCGAAACCCCGATTGAGGATGTGACCGGTGAAGCTCTACTACTATGACCACTGTCCCTTCAGCGCCCGAGTGCGCATGGTATTGAGCCTGAAAGGGATCGAAGCCGAGCGTGTGGTGTTGCCAGCCGATGACGAACAGACCATCACTCAACTGATCGGTAAGCATCAGATACCGGTGCTGGTGCGTGACGATGGCACGCCCATGGCTGACAGCATGGACATCGTCAAATACCTCGACGCTTTAGATGGCCAGCCGATGATTGGTGACCCGGACACCCCTGCGCTAAGCGAGTGGCTGGAGCCGTTCGTGCCGAACCTGCAATACCTCGGCTATCCCCGCTGGACGCAGATCGGCCTTGAGGAGTTCGCCAGCCCCTCGGCCTATGAGCATTTCCGCAGCAAGAAAACCGAAACCGTCGGCGACTTCGATGAGGCGCTGGCCAACACCGAGGCCAAGGCGCGTGACGCGGATGCACAGCTAAGGCGACTGCCAGACATTGTCGATCTGACGCCGACTCATCAGCACCCATGCTGGGACGACATCACGCTATTTCCCATGCTTCGCAGCCTGAGCGTGGTGAAGGCAGTCGACTGGCCCGAAGAGGTGCGTGCCTACACCGTGACCCAAGCGCAGCGGTGCGGGCTGGACACGTTTTTCGACCGGGCACTCTGAATCGTCTTGAGATTGGATGGGCAGTACGCCACGAACGATGCCGAGTCCCAGTTTCGCCATCCCTCGTTCGACAAGCGTGAAGCCCCCATGCCAGGCTCCGCAGCCATGCTGGCCAGGCGAATCGAAACGGGCGGCCCGGCTGGGCATCGACACGCCTGGGTCGCCTGTGTCTTGGCTAATTGCCTACGCGCTTCATGCACGCCAGGTGCCGATCGTTGACGCGGTTGGCGAACCAGGCCGTCGTCAGATTGCGAGTGATTTTCGGGCTTTCCAGCCGAATTCCAGGCAGCACCGCGCGCGGCAGCGATTTGCCTGCACGCTTTTCGGCCAGCGCGAACACGCGTTCATACAGGCTGGTTTTCTCGAAGCCGTGGGTATCGCCGCGCTCCAGCGCGTTGCGAATTGCCGTTTCGCTCATGTCCAGCTTGCTCGCCAGCGAGCGAACCGCGCGTTCGGTCTGTCCGGCTTTGCTGCTGCCGTGAATGATCAGATCGCCATCGAGGGCCAGCTTGATGCCGCTGGCGCGGCTTACCGCGGCCTGAAAAGCAGCGTTACGGCTGGCATACCAACCGGCATTGAAGTCGGCGAAGCGGTACAGCGGCTGGGTGTAACTGGCCGGGTAATCGAGCAGGTGAGCGATGCCGAAGTACATGCCCCCACGTCGGGTGAACACTTCGTCGCGGATCGAACCCTTGCGCTCATAGGGATAGTCCCACCGGTGATCTTCGGCAAAGGCGATGCTGACCTGCATCGGGCCACCGGTCTTGACCGGGTTGAGCGTGCCGAACAACTGCTTGCCCAGCGGCATGATGCTGAGAAAGTCGTCGAAAATCGCACTCAACTGTTGTTCGGTGCGCACCGCATTCAGGCGCTCGCTATAGGTCTTGCCGTTAGGCGAGCGGACGTCCAGCGCCGCATTGACCACAAAACGCGGGACATGCAACCGGGCGGCACGGCGGTAGATTTCTTCGCGCGCGATCTTTGCCAAGCCTGGCACGGCAGGCGTCGCCTGAAAGGTCGATTCCTGCACGGTGACGGCCAACACCGAGCAGATGTTTTCGTTGCTCGGCGGGATATCCAGCGCATCGAATGCGGTGTAGATATCCATTGCCCAGCCTTGGCGATCCGGGATGTTGCTGGGGATCAGCCGGACGATTTTCGCCCGTACCTCATCGGGCCGGGGCGCGGGCGTTTCTGGCCGCTGAATGCCACAGCCGGCCAGGCTAAGCAGCAGAGCGCCGCCGATAATGGCTGCGGCGCGGCGGGTAAGCGGTGCTGCCGATGAGGCGTCGCCGACCGGTGAGTGTCGCTGAAAAAGTTGAAAAATCATGCCGTTCCGATCGTCGTGTACTGTGAGGCTTCGACAACGAAACGGACGAAGCTGCTGCGCAGTTTGCGTGAAAGCCTGGTGGCAATCAAAGGCACGGGAGCCGTCATTGAAACTTGCATCGCTCGTGTTGTCCGAACCCAGACGATCCCCCCATGCGCTGTGCTACCGGCGCCGCGTCTCAATCGAGCATTTATCCATGAGTGAACAACATTTCGACATTCGGCGACTTGAACGCTACGACAGCACCACAACCGAGTACCTGCTCGCGATCATTACCGATGAGGATCACGCTTCACAGGTGGAGCAGCAAGACGGCCGGATCGCCTGGCAATCGACCCTGCGCCATGACCGTCTGCATCGGCATATGGACCCGCAAGCCGGCCTGGCTCGGTACCGGTTCGAGGATATACCGGAGGCAGAGGGGGGCGAATTCCAGTTGGTCAGTCTGATTGCCGAAGGCGGGCGTGGCGCGGAGTTTTCCGAACTGGTGATGTTCGGCAAACGCCTGGTCACTTTCGACGATCGCACCGGGCTGGTCTGCGAAGTCCGCGATCAAAATCAATTGGTGCCGCGCAACATTCTCATGACCGGCAGCGGTGACGAAGCCTTCAAAGGTTTCAAGAGCGAATGGGCGACACTCTGGAACGATCAACTCGTGATTGGCAGCCACGGCAAGAGGCCGGCTGAAGAGTGGGTCAAGATGCTTGATCGCAACTACGGCGTGCGCAGCGTTAACTGGGCGGATCGCTACCAGCGCATCCGTGACGCGCTCGGCGTCGGCCCCGATGGCTACGTCATCCATGAAGCGGCGGAATGGCATCCGTATCGCCGTGAGTGGCTCTTCTTCCCGCGCAAGATCTCGAACGAACCCTTCGACGAGGCGGTGGACGAGCGAGAGCGCGGCGCCAACACGCTGATCATCGCCAACGAAGACTTCAGCGAGATTCGTACGCTGAAAGTGGGCGAGCGCATCCCCGAGCGCGGCATTTCTTCGTTCAAGATCCTGCCGGGTCACCCGGAGGAGTGCATCGGGCTCAAGAGCGTGGAAATCGGCGACCGTACGGAGAGCTACCTGTTCTGCTTCAACCTCGACGGTGAAGTTCTGCAAAACGATATCTTCATTGGCGATTACAAGTGCGAGGGGCTGGAGATTCTCTGATTCGGTCCGTAGGGCGCGACGCTCTACGTCCCTGCGACGCGAGCGTTGTGCCCCTCGTGCGACCGCAATAGCGAAAGCGCTGTCGACGCCTCACTGCTCGGTCCGCTTGCCGCTGAAGGCAGTGATCGGTTTCTCCGGCTCCTTGTCCAGCCCGCCCGCGAAGCTCTTCAACCCCTCGATGATAGGCATCAGTGCCGCCCACAACTCATCGTCGTGCAGCATCTTGTAAGCGCCGGTGACGCCTGGGGCTTCGTCGTGCTTGCCGTCGGGCTTGTAGTGCCCGACGGCGTGGAAGGCCTCCTGGAAGGCGAACACTACCTTGCAGAACTGCGCCGGCTCGATGCGCGACAGTGCCATGCCCAGGATCGACAGGTTCTGCACGGCGTTGAGCGAACCTTCTTTGCTCAGGCCGTCGACCAGCACCTTGAGCAAGCGGTCGTGCGAGCCTGCCAGATCATTGGCGAAGCGCAGCACGCCACGCTGGTGCAGGGTTTCGAGGAGCGTATCGAGTTCTTCACGCGCGCTTGGGCCGATCGGCGTCGGCGGGACGTCGTAGTTCAGTCGTTGGGCCATCAGAATCTCTCCGGATGCTGGGCTTGGGCGGGCGGGGCGACGTAATCATCGCGGTACCACTTCACCTCGACGGGCACACCCTCGTTCGGCGTGCGTTTGGCATGGCGGAAGCTGTTCGGCGGTAGCGGCGGTTCGCCCTTCTCGGGCAGGACCTCCAGTCTGACCGCGGTTTCCTTGTAGGCCGGCGTGTTCACGTCGGGGTCATGGTGTTCGCCGGTAAGCAGGTTGAGCCCGGGCTTGCCCTGATGGATAGGCATGAACAGCGTCTTGCCGGCGACCCGGTCGGTCACGGTGGCACGAACCTCCACCGAGCCGCGTCGCGACGTCACGCGCACCCAGGTGCCGTCCTCGATGCCGCGCTCGGCAGCCAGCTCCGGGCTGACCTCGACGAACCAGTTCGGCGCCTGCGACCAGATACGCGGCCCTCGGCCGGTCTGGTTGGTGCTTTGGAACTGTTCGAGCATGCGCCCGTTGTCGAGCATGATGTCGTACTCGTCATCCGCCGCTTCGGCCGGCTCCTTCCATTCCAGCGGGAACAGCACGGCCTTGCCGTCATCGGTGTGGAAGCGCTCGGTGTAGAGCAGCGGGGTGGTGCTGCCGTCGCTTTGCATCGGCCAGAACAGCGACTGCCAGCCCTCCAGCCTTTCGTAGCTGATGCCCTGGAACAGGGTGGCGATGCTGGCCGCCTCGTCCATGATCTGGCTCGGGTGGCTGTAGCCCCAGTCGTGGCCCATGCGTTTGGCCAGATCGGTGAGGATCTGCCAGTCCGGGCGGCTGTTGCCGAGCGGCGGCATTACCTGGTAGAAGCGCTGGATGCGCCGTTCGGTGTTGGTGAAGGTGCCGTCCTTTTCCACCGAGGGGCAGGCCGGCAGCACCACGTCGGCGAACTCGGCGGTGCGGCTGAGGAAGATGTCCTGCACCACCATGAAATCGAGGCTTTCGAAGCCGCTGTGCACGTTCTTGCTGTCGGCGTCAGAGAAGGCGGTTTCCTCTCCGATGATGTACATCGCCTTGACCGAGCCCTCGTCGGCACCCTGAACCATGGTGAAGTTGTCGTTGCCCTTCTCCAGCGACAGCGACTCAGGCGAAACCCCCCAGGCCTTGGCCCACTTGTTGCGGTTCTTTTCCTCGGTGACCTTCTCGTAACCGGGGTACATGTTCTTCAGGCAGCCGAAATCGCTGGCGCCCTGCACGTTGTTGTGGCCGCGCATCGGGTAGCCGCCGGTGCCGGGCCGGCCGTAGTTGCCGGTAACCAGCAGCAGGTTCGACAGCGCCGTGCTGGTGTCCGAACCGTGGCTGTGCTGGGTGATGCCCATGGCCCAGAGCAGGCACACCGACTTGGCCTGCCCGATCAGCTCCGCAGCCTCGATCAGCTTTTCCTTGGCGATGCCGGTGACTTCGGCGGCGAAATCCATGGTGAAGGGGTCGAGCGATTTCCGGTATTCCTCGACCTGGTTGACCCGGGCGCTGAGGAATTCCTGATCGGCATAGCCGTGTTCGAACATGTAGCGCGACAGGGCCGAGGCCCAGACCAGGTCGGTGCTGGAATTGGGTCGCAAATGAATATCGGCGCGTTCGGCCATCTCGTGCTTGCGCGGATCGAACACCACCCACTGCTGCCCGCGGTGTTTCTTCTGCGCCTTGAGCTTGGAGGCGATCACCGGATGGTTCTCGGACAGGTTGCTGCCGACCATCACGATCAAGTCGGCTTTCTCCATGTCCTCAATGGTGCCGGCATCGCCGCCGTAGCCGACGGTGCGGAACAGGCCTTTGGTGGCCGGGTTCTGGCAGTAGCGCGAGGAATTGTCGACGCTGTTGGTGCCGATGATCGCGCGGGCGATTTTCTGCGTGAGATAGGCCTCCTCGTTGCTGGCCTTGCTCGAGCCGATGAAGCCGATGGCGTCCGGCCCGTGGCTGTCGCGGATCTGCATGAGCCGATGCGCGACCAGATCCAGCGCCTCGTCCCAGCTGGCTTCGCGGAACTGGCCGTTCTCGCGGATCAGCGGGGTGGTCAGGCGTTTCGGGTCGTTGACGAAGTCCCAGGCGAACTTGCCCTTGATGCAGGTGGAGATGCCGTTGGCCGGCGCATCGACCACCGGCTGCACCTTGAGGATGTGCCGGTCGCGGGTCCACATCTCGAAGGAGCAGCCCACGCCGCAGTAAGTGCACACGGTCTTGGTGCGCTTGATCTCCGGCTGGCGCCAGTGCATGTCCATTTTCGAGATGGCGGTGATCGGGCGGGCACCAATGGTTTCCTCGAGCTTCTTGACCATGTCGATCATCGGCCGCTTGATGTCCTGCGGCAGCGACGTGAACGGGCCGGCATCCGGCTGCATGGTCTTCTCCAGCAGCGCATTGCAGGGGCAAACGGTGACGCAGTGGCCGCAGCTGACGCAGCTCGACTCGTCGATCGGCTTACCGCCGTCCCAGAGCACGCGTGGGTGCTCCATGGTGAAGTCGATCGACAGCGTCTCGTTGACCTCGACGTTCTGGCAGGCCTCGACGCAGCGGCCGCAGAGAATGCACTGGTCCGGATCGTAGGTGTAGAAGGGATTGGAGTGGTCTTTCTCGTAGGGCTTGCGTTTGAACTCGTAGCGCTGGATCGGTGGATCGATCTGCGCATAGGTGTTATGCAACGTGCAGTCGCCGGTGTTGTGCTCACAGACCGTGCAATACAGCTCATGCTTGGCCACCAGCCGGTCCATTCCTTCCTCGCGGGCCGCCTTGGCCTCGGCGATCTGGCTGGTGATTTCCAGCCCGTCGCGGGCCTTCAACGTGCAGCCGCGCACCAGTTCTCCGTCGACTTGTACCCAGCAGACATCGCAGGTCTGTGGCGAGCCCAGCGCACGGTGATAACAGACGTGGGGCAGGTCAATGTCGTGCCTGGCGAGGAAATCGATCAGCGGGGTGTCGGCTTCGCCGACAAGAGGGGCGCCGTCATAGTGAATCGTGCATTCGGTCATCAGGCCTCCGGGTTATTTTATGCCGAGGCTTAGGAACAGAGGCTCGGGTAGCGCAGCTGATGCTTGAGCCTGCTCCGGTTTCCTAGCAGTGGATGGCTACTAGAGGTGACTGGTGGTCAATGTGATCGTTCAGGAACCGCGACGAGAGGCGTCTGGCGAATAGAACCAGGCATTTGCTCGACGATGGCGCCCTGCGCTGCGGTCAAGAGCGCCATTTTCGGCTAACCTGAACCTTCTCGTAGCAGCCTGTATCAGCCCCGTCATGCATCAGCCAAACACCACAGATCAGCGCCCGCTTGCTGGCTCCAGCTTCTGGCGGGACCATTCGTTGCCTTTCATCGAGTCGCGCAGCGTGGCGGACGGACGTCGCGTCTGCTATGCGCGGCACAGCCATGAGACTTTTTCCGTCGGCTTGATCGACAGCGGCACCAGTACCTACATCAATGGCGATCAACAGTGCCGCATCGATGCGGGCACGCTGGTGCTGATGAATCCAGGTGACGTGCATGCCTGCAACCCGATTCGCAATCAGCCCTGGGCGTACCGCATGCTGTATGTCGATGCCGACTGGCTGAGTGATCTGCAGGATGAACTGGGCATGGGCGGTGCGGGGTTTCGCTGCTTCGCGCCGATTCTAACGCGTGATTCGGAGCTGCAAGCCGGTTTCAGAAAGTTGCATGCGGCATTGACCGATGACCATGCCGACCATTTGCACAAGCACAGCACCGCGGTGGAGTTCTTCAGCGCCATGCATCAGCGCCTGGGGATGCAGACCACGGCGCCGGCGAGCGATCCGAAGCTTAGGCGTGCAGCCGAATTCATTGCCGACAACTACCAGCGTTCCCTCAAGCTGGAAGAAATCTGCTCGACGGCCGGTGTGTCGATATCGAGCCTGATCCGGTCGTTCAGGAAGCATTACGGAATGACGCCGCACGCCTATCTGACCAACCGTCGGGTTCAGTTCGCGCGAGCGGAATTGCGCCGTGGCGTGCCGATCGCCGAAGTGGCGTTGGCCGCGGGCTTTGCCGACCAGGCGCATCTGCAGCGCGCCTTCAAACTGCTACTGGCGGCAACGCCAGGGCACTACCGTGGCCAGCGTCGTGCCTAGGCGGATGTATTGGACGACCGGCCTGGTGCCCGCTATCGCTTGACCTTCGACCGGCTAGAACACCAACACGTTAGAACGCCAATAGGTAGACCGCGCAACCAATCAGCAGGGCCGCCATCACCCGGTTGAACAATCGCAGCCGCGCGGCATTGTTCAGGTAATGCCGCAGAAAGGTGCCGGCATAGGCCCAGCAAGCCAACGAGACGTAGCAGATCACGAAGTAGATCGCCGCGAAGCGCCATACCGAAGGCAGATCACCGGCGGCCGCGAACAACCCCATTCCGGCCACCGAGGCCAGCCAGGCCTTTGGATTCAACCACTGCATCATGGCGCCGTAGAGCATCGTCGGCCGCAGCGCCGGCTTTTGGGTGTTCAGACGACCGTCGTCGCGCGCCAGCCGGTAGGCCATGTAAATCAGGAATGCGACGCCGGCCAGCCGGATGGATTCCGTCAACCAAGGCCATCGCCCCAGGACTTCGCTCAGCCCGAGACCGATCAGCAACAGCAGCAGGGTAAAGCCAATGGTGGCGCCGCTGACATGGCGCATGGCGGCACGCAGGCCGAACTGGGCGCCACTGCTCAGCGCGACGATATTGACCGGGCCGGGTGAGATGGAAGAGGCCAGCGCAAAGGCGGCCATAGAGAGGAACAGGCTCATCGAAACTCCTAGTTTCACGCAGGGATTACAGCGCGAAGATAGGAGGGGGCGTTGCGTCGGTATTGAACGAAATGCGCGTCGTAACGGTTTACCAGCGCAGCAGTCGCGGCCCCAACAGGGTGCCGATGACGGTGGGTACCAGCATGCCCAGTACGTACCAGACCGCCCAGAAGGCCACGCTCATCTCCGGGCAATGCAGGCTGTAGGCCAGCGTCGCCATCGAGCCGGCCAGCAGGCCGCTTGCCGCTCCGGCCAGGCGCAGCCGGGTCGGGGCCAGGCCTCGCATGGCCCAGAACACCGTGAAGAGCGCCGGTATTGAAAGCACGGCGATATTGACCGGACAGCTTCGCCAGGTACTGCCGAGCACCAGTGTCCAGCGACTCTCGGCCGATACGCTGAGCAGCAGACCCGCTGCCGCCAACCACACGGCACCCACCGGCAGGCCGATCACCGCCCAACTGCCGCCAGCGCGTACGCCGGGCCGAGCCAGGCGGCTGGTCATCATCAAGGCGCCACCGAGCAGCGAAGCGGGCAGCGCCAGTTTGCCCCAGAACAGCGGCTTGGCGGCCACGTCGGCGAGGTCCGGGCGCACGCCGAAGAGCGTCAGCAATACCAGCAGAGCGAGGAACAGGCCGATCACAACGGCGAGACTGAAGCGCTTGGCGACGATCCGAGGTTCGACGGGCGGCACATTGCTGGCAAGCATTGAAATCAGGTCGTCGGTTTTCATCGGGAATCTCTAATCAGGGCGGCCAGCGCCTTCAAACCACGGTGCACGCCGACCTTGACGGCCGATACGGACAAACCCGTCAGTGTGGCAGTCTCGTCCACTGACAGTCCCTGCAGCTTCACGTGAAGAATCGGCAAGCGCTGTTTATCCGGCAACTGTTCGAGCAGCCGGGTCAGATCGCGCTGTGCCTGCTCGGCGTGGTGATCCTCTTCGGCAAGCAGCATCGCGTCGTCGTCCAGCGGGTCGTTGAGCGCCTCGCGTCGTGCATGGGCGCGGAAATAATCCATCAGCTTGTAACGCGCAATGGCCTGCACCCAAGCGGTCAGCGGTTGGTCGGCGCGGTAGGTATGGCGCGCGTTGTGCACCGCCAGCAAGGCCTCCTGCAGCAGATCTTCGACGTCCGCCGAGTGCAATCTGCGCCTGAGAAAGCTGCGCAAATGCGCACCGAGCAAGGTCAGGAACTGCCGATAACACGCCTCGTCACCCTCCAATCCCCGCAACAGCAGCGCTTGCAGGCGGATCTCGCGCGCCTTCAATGCCTCATGGTGGGTAGTTCGTTCCATCGGGTGCTCTGGTTACAAGGGGAGAGATCTTTCGCTGCTGCGATTCGCTGGGTTCAATGAGCCATCAGCTTGAGGCGTCGATACGGTAGGGCCGGCCGAAAAAAATCTCAAAAATATTTTTCTGCCCTGTAACCGTTACCCCGCACCTTACGAACTATCGATTGAGTGGCCAGCAAACCCGCTGGTCGCATCTGCGAACCGAATGGAGAACCACATGAATACTCTCGCTCTTACCGCTGCTGCCGTTGCTCTCGCATCCCTTGCCGCCGGCGCCACGGCGGCCGAAAAAACCGAAGGCGCCATGGAGAAGTGCTATGGCGTCGCGCTTGCGGGTCAGAACGATTGCAAAGCGGGCGCCGGAACAAGCTGCGCTGGCACGTCGAAAATGGATTACCAGGGCAACGCGTGGAAGAACGTTCCGGCCGGCACCTGCACCTCGATCGAGACCCCCAAGGGCATGGGCTCGCTGACGCCTATCGAATCCTGATCGCCTACGCTGCCGATGATCATGTCAGCTCACTTGGGGGCCGGTCTCAGTCTCAAGCCCGAGTACTACGAGGCGGCGCAGGCTTGCACCGCCTCCGGACTCTGGTTCGAGGTGCACCCGGAGAACTACATGCTCAGCGGCGGCCCTCGTCTGGCCTGGCTGGAAGCAGTTGGGGCGCAGCATCCGCTGTCGCTGCACGGCGTGTCGTTATCGCTGGCAGCGGATTGCCCGCCGGACGAGTCGCATCTGCAACGCCTCAAAACCTTGGCCGAACGCATTCGGCCAGCCCTTGTTTCGGAGCACCTCGCCTGGTCCGTCTGGCGAGGTCAGTACCATCCCGATCTGCTGCCGTTTCCACGCACGAACGCCGCGCTTGCGCGGATCGTCGATAACGTCCAACGCACTCAGGATGTTCTCGGCCGGCAGATCGCCGTTGAGAATCCCAGCCATTACATGCGCATTGAGGGGCACGAGTGGGATGAGATTGATTTTCTCGCCGAGCTGGCCAGGTGCAGTGGTTGTGGCCTGCTGCTGGACATCAACAACGTCTATGTCAGCGCGCATAATCTCGATTTCGATGCGTTTGCCTATGTCGATCGCTTCCCGGCTCAAGCCGTGCTGGAGGTACACCTGGCCGGACATAGCCAGGATCCGCAAAGCGACTCCGGTTTACTGATCGATTCCCACGACGCACCGATCACCGGGGCGGTCTGGGCGTTGTATCAACGACTGATCGGACGAATCGGCGCGCGACCCACGCTGATCGAACGTGATGATCAACTACCGGCTTTCACCAACCTGCTGGGCGAGCGCGATTGCGCGCAGCGATTGCTGGATCAGCAGAGGAGGGTGGGATGAGCGTGTCGCTGGGACAGTTCCAGGACGCCTTCGTCGAGGCCCTGCAGGGTGTCGAACCGGTGGATTCCAACGAAGCGCATGGCATGATCGCGGCGCTCACGGCTCAGCCAGGCTTCGCGGTCTATCGCAATACGGTCATGAAAGGCTGCGTGGATGCGCTGCGGGCCAACTTCCCAACGGTCGAGCGGCTGGTCGGCGCCGAATGGTTCGCCGCCGCGGCCGCCCACTATGTCAGGCGCTCGCCCCCAGTACTGGCGCAACTGATCGAATACGGCGTCGGCTTCGCAGACTTCCTGCAGTCCTTCGAGCCTGCACGGGAACTGCCCTATCTGGCCGGCGTGGCACGCCTCGACCGGCTTTGGATCGAAGCGTTCAGCGCGGCGGAACAGGCACCGCTGACACTGTCCGCATTCGCCGCACAGGCGCCGGAAAAACTCGCCGAACTGCACCTCAGACCAAGCGCCGCAGCACGCTGGCAGTGGTTCGCATTGCCTGTCTTCACCATCTGGCGCTGCAACCGCGAACAGCTGGACGTGCCCCGATCACTGGTCTGGCAGGGTGAAGGCGCGGTGCTGTGCCGTCGGGATGGGCGCGTTGTCTGGCAGCCGTTGGGGGCTGGCGGTTGCGCGTTTCTCGATGCGTGCGCCGCGCGATGCCGACTGGACGAAGCGTCGACCCTGGCACTGCAAGCCCAACCCGATCTGGACTTCAACGACCTGCTGGCACGCCTGTTCGAGGCCGGCGTATTTGCCGCTGACCCCAGCGGCACGACGAACAACCGAGGCGATTGATATGGACACGCCACACAGCACCTCAACCACCGCCCCATCGTATTGGCTTCAACGCTGGAATCGCGTCGCTGCCTGGCTGCAGGCCATTGTCAGCGACTCCGCATTGTCACTGGTCGCCCGTCTGGCGATTGCCGCCGTGTTCTTCTATTCCGGCCGGACCAAAGTCAGCGGCCTATTGACGATCAAACCGGGCACCTACGACCTGTTCGAGACCGAATACGCGTTGCCGCTGCTTTCGCCCCATTTGGCCGCGCACCTGGCGACCTACGCCGAGCACCTGTTTCCGCTGCTGCTGGTGTTGGGCTTGCTGGCGCGGCTATCGGCGCTGGCGCTGTTGGGCATGACGTTGGTGATTCAGGTGTTCGTCTATCCTGACGCCTGGCCCACCCATCTCACGTGGATCGGCCTGATGCTGGTGGTGATCGGTCGCGGGGCGGGCTGGTGGTCGCTGGATCGGTTGCTGGGGATTCGCTGAGCGATTCGCCAAGTGACACGGATGCGCCGCTAAACTCGACGGGTTTGTCGCAGTCCAACGGCTGTCTGCGCATTCGGAGGCATCCTGCCGACCGCGCCCCAACTCAGGAGACCCGATGGCCACTATCGAGCTGCTGATCAGCGATTGCGATGGCGTGATCGTCGACAGCGAAATCATCAGCCACCGCGTGTTGTTCGAGGCCTTGAGCCTGCATGTACCCGCTGACCGGTTGGGCGAGGCCCTGGAAGGGACCTTCGGCCTGACGGTACCGAGCATCATCGATCTCATCGAGAAGCGCTTCGACCTGCAAATGCCCGCCACCTTCGACGCCGACCTGCGTCGGCAAAGCGAGAAGGTGGTGGCCGAGGAGGTCCAGGCGATTCCGGGCGTCCGCGAAGCCTTGCTTGCCATCGATCTGCCGCTGGCGGTGGCATCCAACAGCCGTCTGCACAACGTCGAGGCGTCGCTGCGTCGCGCCGGGCTGACCGAGCGCGTCGCGGGGAACATCTTCTGTGCCGATATGGTGCCATCGCCCAAACCGGCTCCGGACGTCTATCTACTGGCTGCCGAGCGCATGGGGGTGGCGCCGGGGCACTGTCTGGTGGTCGAAGACAGCCCGACCGGTGTGCTGGCGGCGCGCATTGCCGGGATGCAGGTGATTGGTTTCACTGGCGCCAGCCACATTCCGGCCGGCCACGACCAGGCGTTGCGTGAGCTGGGGGTGTCGGCGGTCATCAGCGATATGCGGGAGCTGCCGGCAATGGTTGCTCGTTTCCTGGAGCATTGAGGGCCCGATTGCGGCTAAGGACAACAAACTTCCAATCTTGCGCAACGGCCTGGGTCTGATCTTGTCTGTACTGAAACCTACGGATTGGAGTGGCAGATGGTCGAGCGCTGGAAGTGGTTTCTCATCCGTATCAGCAAACGACCCTGGTTCAGGGCCAGCCTGTTCTCCGTCCTGGGTGTAGCGACTGCGCTGGTGGCCCTGGCGGTGGCGCCCTATATTCCCGACGACGTACCCGCCAAGATTGGCTCAGACGCGGTCGATAACATTCTCAACGTACTGGCTTCGAGCATGCTCGCGGTGACCACCTTCTCGTTGAGCATCATGGTCGCGGCCTACGGTTCGGCGACCAGCAACGTGACGCCGCGCGCCATCTCGCTGTTGGTGGAAGACCCCACCACGCAAAACACCCTGTCGACGTTCATCGGTTCGTTCATTTTCAGCCTGGTCGGCATCATCGCGCTGAGCACGGGACTTTATGGTGCGCAAGGGCGTGTGGTGTTGTTCGCGGCGACGATCATCGTGGTCGTTCTGGTTATTTATGCGCTGCTGCGCTGGATCGATCAGCTTTCAGGGCTGGGCCGAGTCGCGGAAACCACGGCCAGGGTCGAACGCGCTGCGACACGTGCACTGTGCCAGCGCATGGAACAGCCCTATCTCGGCGGACGCCCGCTTGAGGTGGACCCCAGGGGGCTACCAGGTTCGCGTCCCTTGTACGCCGAGAAGGTCGGCTTCGTGCAACACATCGACATGCCTGCGCTTGGCGAACTGACCCGGTCGGCGCACAGCTCGGTCTATATCTGCGTGCTGCCCGGCGTGTTCGTGGAGCCCACCCAGCCGATCGCCTGGTCCATCGGTATCGATGAGAAATGTGACGGCGCGCTGCGCACCGCCTTCGTCATCGGCGCGCAACGGACCTTCGAGCGCGACCCGCGTTTCGGCATGACCGTAATGGCGGAAATCGCTTCTCGCGCCTTGTCGCCAGGGATCAACGATCAGGGCACCGCCATTGACGTCATCGGCCGCGGCGTTCGCGTGCTGTCGCACCTGCGCCGGCGTGCAGCGCCCGAGAACCCGAAGTTCGAGCGGGTGTTTGCCCCGGCATTGAGCGAGGCGGACATGCTGAACGATTTCTTCACACCGATCGCCCGCGACGGCGCAGCGATCGTCGAAGTGGGGCTGTGCCTGCAACAGGCATTGGCGTCGCTGGGACGGCTTGGCGATGCCGCGACCATGGTCGCGGCGCATCGGCAGGCTGAGCTGGCGCTCAAACGTGCTGAAACGGCGTTGACATTGGCGGATGATTGGCAGCGTGTACGAAACGCTGCAGCCAATGCCGAGCTGACTGATAGCACGCTTTAGGCGGTGGTTGAGACCTAACCAGGTTGCCGATGGGTGTTAGCGGCTTCGGCCGCTGGGCCGCCTTTGCGTCATTTTTCCTCGTATTGTCTCGCTTGCATCGCCTGATTTTTTTGACGGCTTGCTAGAGCCAGTGATGTCGCGGGGCGGACTGAATTCGGCCAAAGATTGATCTTCGCAACTGGCTGCTTTCGGCCGATTCTGTTGAAAAAGCAGGTTTAGCGGCAGCCAGGCGGTCGGATGTACCGGCTGTCGAAGTGGCTGCAAGCCACTTCAAGTTGCCTTTCGGCGTTTCGCTGAGCGTCATTGCTCAGCTCTGAGGGTTAATTTGAGGGTTTCTGCTCGCAGCAGGCGTACCTATCCCATTAATGGTGGCCCTTGAGGCAAAAGCTTGGCCATGCGGCGCAGGTTCTGCACCGTCGCCGCCAGGGTGAATTCATCAGTCGCACCCGTCAGACCGCGCAGCCGTAAGCGATCAAGTTTCATTATCCGCTTGAGGTGGGCGAATAGCATTTCCACCTTCTTTCGTTCGCAGCGAGAGACTAGGTATTCCGGTGTCTTGGCGATACGTCGAGCCACGTCGCGGGCAGCCTCATGGATGCTGCGGACGATCTTCCGAGTCGGCGTGTTGGGGCAGCACTTCGCTTTCAACGAGCAGGTGGCGCAGTCGGTTTGGCTGGAGCGGTAAATGATGGTGTTGGCCTTGGTCACCCGCGATCTTTTCTGGGTGAAGGCGCGCCATTCACTGCGTAGTGGTTTGCCGGCTGGGCAGCGATATTCATTGGCTTCCTGGTTCCAGTGGAAGTCGTTACTGGAGAGGCTGTCGTCCTTGCGCTCGGTCTTGTCCCACACCGGAACATGCGGCTCGATGTCCTTTTCTTCTACCATCCAGGCCAGCATCGGGGCGATGCCATAAGCGGTATCGCCGATAAGGCGTTCCGGTGTGAGATCGAACTGCGCTTCGACACGCTCGACCATCGTCCTGGTCGAATCGACTTCGGCGGTACGGTGCGCCGAGGTAGCTTCCACGTCCATGATCACACCGTGCTCAGTGTCGATCAGGTAATTCGTGGAGTAGGCAAAGAAGGCCGGGCCGCCTGGTGCTGCTGTCCAACGGGACTGAGGATCGGTGAGCGAAATTTTCTTAGGAAGAGCCTCAGCCAGCGCCTCTTCATCAAGGGCTTCGAGGTACTCGCGCACGGCGCGACTGCTGAGCTTTGGATCGTTCCAATCGACTTCATTACCCGCCATGCCACGTTGGCGGCTAGCATCGGCCTTGATGATGCTGGCGTCCACAGCGAAGCCTTCGCCTTTGACCAGGCCAGCCGCCATGCAGCGGCGCAGCACCTCATTGAACAACCAGCGGAACAGGCCACTGTCACGAAAACGGCCGTGTCGGTTCTTCGAGAAGGTCGAGTGATTGGGTACTTCGTCTTCCAGACCCAGCCGGCAGAACCAGCGATAGCCAAGGTTCAGGTGCACCTCTTCGCACAATCGACGCTCGGAACGAATGCCATAGCAGTAGCCGACGACGAGCATACGCACCATCAATTCCGGGTCAATCGAGGGACGCCCGATGGGGCTATAGAAATCCGCCAGGTAGGCGCGCAGATCACTGAGATCCAGGCATTGGTCGATGCTGCGCAGGAGGTGTTGGGGCGGGACGTGATCTTCCAGATTGAACGAGTAAAACAGGCGCTGCTGCCCTCCCGGTAACTGTCCCATCATGCTGTTCGCCCCCACGCTCACTGACAGAGCAATTTTGCCGAAGGCATGGGGAAGCAGCTACTTTTTCAACAGAATCG
>NZ_JYHV01000010.1 GCF_000952685.1 Stutzerimonas stutzeri
TGGCTAAAGAAAAATTCGAACGTAACAAACCGCACCTGAACGTCGGTACCATTGGTCACGTTGACCATGGCAAAACCACGCTCACCGCTGCGCTGACTAAGGTCTGCGCGGAAACTTGGGGCGGCTCTGCACGTGACTTCTCGCAGATCGACAACGCGCCGGAAGAGAAGGCTCGTGGTATCACCATCAACACCTCCCACGTTGAGTACGATTCCTCGATTCGTCACTACGCTCACGTCGACTGCCCAGGTCACGCTGACTACGTGAAAAACATGATCACCGGTGCTGCGCAGATGGACGGCGCGATCCTGGTTTGTTCCGCTGCTGACGGCCCGATGCCGCAGACGCGCGAACACATCCTGCTGTCCCGTCAGGTAGGTGTTCCTTACATCGTTGTCTTCCTGAACAAGGCTGACATGGTGGATGACGCCGAGCTGCTGGAACTGGTTGAGATGGAAGTGCGTGACCTGCTGTCGACCTACGACTTCCCGGGTGACGACACGCCAATCATCATCGGCTCCGCACTGATGGCTCTGAACGGTCAGGACGACAACGAAATGGGTGTGTCGGCCGTGCGCAAGCTGGTCGAGACTCTGGATAGCTACATTCCGGAGCCTGAGCGTGCCATCGACAAGCCGTTCCTGATGCCGATCGAAGACGTGTTCTCGATCTCCGGTCGCGGTACCGTTGTGACCGGTCGCGTTGAGCGCGGCATTGTCAAGGTTCAGGAAGAGATCGAAATCGTTGGTATTCGTGCCACGACCAAGACCACCTGCACCGGCGTTGAAATGTTCCGCAAGCTGCTCGACGAAGGTCGCGCTGGTGAGAACGTGGGCGTGCTGCTGCGTGGTACCAAGCGTGATGACGTAGAGCGTGGTCAGGTTCTGGCCAAGCCGGGCACCATCAAGCCGCACACCAAGTTCGAAGGCGAAGTCTACGTGCTGAGCAAGGAAGAAGGCGGTCGTCACACGCCGTTCTTCAAAGGCTACCGTCCGCAGTTCTACTTCCGTACTACTGACGTGACCGGTAACTGCGAGCTGCCGGAAGGCGTAGAAATGGTAATGCCGGGCGACAACATCAAGATGGTTGTCACTCTGATCGCTCCGATCGCCATGGAAGATGGTCTGCGCTTCGCGATTCGCGAAGGTGGCCGTACCGTGGGTGCCGGCGTGGTTGCCAAGATCATCGAATAATCCTTTCGATGTGGGAAAGGGCCCTTCGGGGCCCTTTTTCTATTGTTGATCATTTATTGACACCCCCTGGACGCATCCGTACAATTGCGCCTCCTTTTACCGGGCGTATTGCGTTTGGTAGGGATGGCTAATTGGAGTCTGAGGTCAAAATGCAAAACCAACAAATCCGTATTCGGTTGAAGGCTTTTGACCATCGCCTGATCGATCAATCAACCCAGGAAATCGTGGAAACCGCGAAACGTACTGGTGCTCAGGTGCGTGGTCCGATTCCACTGCCGACCCGCAAAGAGCGGTTCACTGTTCTGGTTTCTCCGCATGTCAACAAGGATGCGCGCGACCAGTATGAGATCCGTACTCATAAGCGTGTGCTGGATATCGTCCAGCCGACCGACAAGACTGTCGATGCGCTGATGAAGCTTGATCTTGCGGCTGGCGTGGAAGTGCAGATCAGCCTCGGCTAAAACCTCGAGTTTTAGTCGTGTAACGCTCTGAAATGGGCGGCCATAGCGGGTGAAAGCCCCGTACACTCAAGAGGTTACAACATGACTATTGGTGTAGTCGGTCGTAAATGCGGCATGACCCGCGTTTTCACCGAAGATGGTGTCTCTATTCCGGTTACGGTCATCGAGATCGAGCCGAATCGCGTCACTCAGTTCAAGAATGAAGAGAGCGATGGCTATCGCGCTGTACAGGTTACTGTCGGCGAGCGTCGCGCGTCCCGTGTTACCAAGGCTCAGGCTGGCCATTTCGCCAAGGCGAACGTTGCTGCCGGTCGTGGTGTCTGGGAATTCCGCCTCGATGGCGAGGAGTTCCAGGTTGGTGACCAGATCAACGCTGAAATCTTCCAGGCTGGACAGATGGTGGATGTCACCGGTCAGTCCAAGGGTAAAGGCTTTGCCGGTACCATCAAGCGCTGGAACTTCCGTGGTCAAGACAATACCCACGGTAACTCCGTATCCCACCGCGTTCCGGGTTCGATTGGCCAGTGCCAGACTCCTGGTCGTGTTTTCAAGGGCAAGAAGATGTCCGGGCACATGGGCGCCGAGCGCGTAACCGTGCAGTCCCTGGAAATCGTGCGTGTCGATGCAGAGCGTAACCTGCTGCTGGTGAAGGGCGCAGTGCCCGGCGCCACGGGTGGTGACGTTGTCGTGCGTCCGGCCGCCAAGGCTCGCGGGTAAGGGGGAGTTCACATGCAATTGAATGTAAATGGCGCACAGGCCATCGAAGTCTCCGAGCAAACCTTTGGTGGTGAGTTCAACGAGACCCTGGTGCACCAGGCTGTCGTCGCCTATATGGCTGGCGGTCGTCAGGGCAGCAAGCAGCAGAAGACTCGCTCCGATGTCTCGGGTGGCGGTAAGCGTCCCTGGCGTCAGAAAGGTACTGGCCGCGCGCGTGCGGGTACCTCGCGTGGTCCGATTTGGCGTGGCGGTGGCGTAACCTTCGCTGCTCGTCCGCAGAACCATGAGCAGAAGCTCAACAAGAAGATGTACCGCGCAGCGCTGCGTTCCATTCTTTCCGAACTGGTTCGTTCCGAGCGTCTGGTCGTCGTTGAAGATTTCGCCGTCGACAGTCCTAAGACCAAGCTGCTTGCCAACAAGCTGACCGGTATGGGCCTGAATGACGTACTGATCGTTTCCGATGCTGTCGATCAGAACCTGTATCTGGCGGCTCGCAACCTGCCGCACGTCGATGTTCGTGACGTTCAGGGTTCCGATCCAGTCAGCCTGATCGCCTATGACAAGGTGTTGATCACCGTGTCGGCTGTGAAGAAATTCGAGGAGCTGCTGGGATGAACCAGGAACGCGTATTCAAAGTCCTGCTTGGTCCGCACGTCTCCGAGAAGGCAACCATGCTGGCTGACAGCAAAAGCCAGTTCGTTTTCAAGGTTGCTACTGATGCAACCAAGCTGGAAATCAAGAAGGCCGTCGAAAGCCTGTTCAACGTGAAGGTAGCCAAAGTCAGCACTCTGAATGTTCAGGGCAAGACCAAGCGCACCGCTCGCGGGCTGGGCAAGCGCAACGACTGGAAGAAGGCGTACATCGCGCTTCAGCCGGGCCAAGATCTCGATTTCTCCGGCAACGCTGAGTAAGGAAGGGGTGCATCATGGCAATCGTTAAATGCAAACCGACTTCCGCGGGCCGCCGTTTTGTGGTCAAAGTGGTCGGTCAGGAGCTGCACAAAGGCGCTCCTTATGCTCCGCTGCTCGAGAAGAAGTCGAAGTCAGGCGGTCGTAACAACAACGGTCGTATCACCACGCGTCATATCGGTGGTGGTCACAAGCAGCATTACCGTCTGGTCGATTTTCGCCGCAACAAGGATGGCATTCCTGCCGTCGTTGAGCGTGTGGAATATGACCCGAACCGCACTGCGCACATTGCGCTGCTGAAGTATGCGGATGGTGAGCGTCGTTACATCATTGCGCCTAAGGGCGTAAGTGCTGGTGACCAGCTGCTTTCCGGCGTCAACGCGCCGATCAAGGCTGGCAACAGCCTGCCGCTGCGCAACATCCCGCTGGGTTCAACCGTTCACGGTGTCGAGCTCAAGCCGGGCAAGGGTGCTCAGATCGCCCGTTCTGCCGGTGCGTCGGCTCAGCTGGTCGCGCGTGAGGGTGCTTACGTAACACTGCGTCTTCGCTCCGGCGAAATGCGCAAAGTGCTGGCCGAGTGCCGAGCGACTCTGGGCGAGGTCTCGAATTCCGAGCACAGCCTGCGTTCGCTGGGTAAAGCGGGTGCCAAGCGCTGGCGCGGTGTTCGCCCGACCGTTCGCGGTGTGGCAATGAACCCGGTCGATCACCCCCACGGTGGTGGTGAGGGTCGTACCTCCGGTGGTCGTCATCCGGTGTCGCCATGGGGCTTCCCGACTAAGGGCGCGAAGACTCGTTCTAACAAGCGCACCGATAACATGATCGTCCGTCGTCGCAAGTAACTAGAGGGATACGACAGTGCCGCGTTCTCTGAAAAAAGGTCCTTTTATCGATCTTCACCTATTGAAGAAGGTCGAAGTGGCGATGGAAAAGAATGATCGCAAACCAGTTAAAACCTGGTCGCGTCGTTCGATGATCCTGCCGCAAATGGTCGGTTTGACCATCGCTGTGCATAACGGTCGTCAACATGTTCCCGTTCTCGTGAACGAAGACATGGTCGGTCACAAACTCGGCGAGTTCGCTGGTACCCGCACCTATCGCGGGCACGTAGCGGACAAGAAAGGCAAGCGCTAAGGGGTAAGGAAAGATGGAAGTAGCCGCTAAGTTGTCGGGCGCTCGCATCTCCGCCCAGAAAGCCCGCCTGGTCGCCGACCAGATCCGCGGGAAGAAGGTGGGCGAAGCGCTCAACCTGCTGGCTTTCAGCAGTAAGAAAGCCGCCGAGATCATGAAGAAAGTGCTGGAGTCGGCCGTGGCCAACGCCGAGCACAACGAAGGCGCTGACGTGGATGACCTCAAGGTTTCCACGGTCTTCGTCAACGAAGGGCGTTCGCTTAAGCGCATCATGCCGCGTGCCAAAGGCCGCGCTGATCGCATCGTCAAGCGGTCTTGCCATATCACTGTCAAGGTTGCGGACAAGTAACGGAGTCGATCAGATGGGTCAGAAAGTACATCCCACTGGCATTCGCCTGGGAATCGTCAAGGAGCACACCTCCGTCTGGTACGCAGACGGACGTACGTACGCCGATTATCTGCTTGCAGATCTGAACGTGCGTGAGTACCTCCAAGACAAATTAAAAAGCGCGTCCGTAAGCCGTATCGATATCCATCGCCCGGCTCAAACCGCACGCATCACTATCCATACCGCTCGTCCCGGCATCGTGATCGGCAAGAAAGGTGAGGATGTTGAGAAGCTGCGTCAGGACCTGACCAAGAAAATGGGTGTGCCTGTGCACATCAACATCGAAGAAATCCGCAAGCCGGAACTCGATGCAATGCTGGTAGCACAGAACGTCGCTCAGCAGCTGGAGCGTCGCGTAATGTTCCGTCGCGCCATGAAGCGCGCCGTACAGAACGCGATCCGCATTGGTGCCAAGGGCATCAAGATCCAGGTGAGCGGTCGTCTGGGTGGGGCTGAAATCGCCCGTACGGAATGGTATCGGGAAGGTCGTGTGCCGCTGCACACCCTGCGTGCCGATATTGACTACAACACCTACGAAGCACACACCACTTACGGTGTGATCGGCGTCAAGGTTTGGATCTTCAAGGGCGAAGTTATTGGTGGTCGCCATGAAGAGCTCAAGCCGCAAGCGCCTGCGCCTCGTAAAAAAGCTGCCAAGTAAGGAGTACGCCAAATGTTGCAACCCAAGCGTACAAAATTCCGTAAGCAGATGACTGGTCACAATCGTGGCCTGGCTCAGCGCGGTAGCAAAGTCAGCTTCGGCGAGTTCGCTCTGAAGTCTGTCGCTCGTGGACGTCTCACTGCACGCCAGATCGAGTCCGCACGTCGTGCGTTGACCCGTCACGTGAAGCGTGGCGGTAAAATCTGGATCCGTGTGTTCCCCGATAAGCCTATCTCCAAAAAGCCTCTGGAAGTCCGGATGGGTAAAGGTAAGGGTAACGTCGAGTACTGGGTGGCCCAGATTCAGCCGGGCAAGGTGCTCTACGAGATCGAGGGTGTTTCCGAAGAGCTGGCGCGTGAGGCATTCGCCCTGGCTGCTGCAAAGCTGCCGCTCGCCACCTCCTTTGTTAAGCGGACGGTGATGTGATGAAAGCGAATGAGCTTCGTGAAAAATCCGCTCAGCAGCTGAACGAGCAACTGCTCGAGCTGCTGCGCGACCAGTTCAATCTGCGTATGCAGAAGGCAACTGGCCAGTTGGGGCAGTCTCACCTGCTCTCGCAAGTCAAGCGCGACATCGCTCGTGTCAAGACTGTGCTCAACCAGCAGGCAGGTAAGTGATCATGGCTGAAGTTGAAAAAACTGTCCGCACGCTGACTGGCCGCGTCGTCAGCGACAAAATGGACAAAAGCATCACCGTTCTGATCGAGCGTCGTGTTAAGCACCCGATCTACGGTAAATACGTGAAGCGTTCGACCAAACTGCACGCCCACGACGAAACCAACCAGTGCCGTATTGGCGACAAGGTCACTATCCGCGAGACTCGTCCGCTGGCGAAGACCAAGTGCTGGATGCTGGTTGATGTCGTTGAACGTGCCGTCGAAGTCTAAGGGCTAGGGGTCGGAGAAATTATATGATTCAGACTCAATCAATGCTCGATGTGGCGGATAACAGTGGCGCTCGTCGCGTCATGTGTATCAAGGTTCTCGGCGGTTCGCACCGCCGTTACGCCGGCATCGGCGACATCATCAAGGTAACCGTCAAGGAAGCGATCCCGCGTGGCAAGGTCAAGAAAGGCCAGGTGATGACTGCTGTCGTAGTCCGCACTCGTCACGGTGTTCGTCGTCCGGACGGCTCCATTATTCGCTTCGATGGCAACGCTGCTGTTCTGTTGAACAACAAGCAGGAGCCGATCGGCACCCGTATTTTCGGGCCGGTGACACGTGAGCTTCGTTCCGAGAAGTTCATGAAGATCGTCTCGCTCGCGCCTGAAGTGCTGTAAGGAGAAGCCGCATGCAAAAGATTCGTCGCAACGACGAGATCATCGTCATCGCCGGCAAAGACAAGGGCAAGCGCGGTAAGGTGCTCCGGGTTCTCGCTGACGACCGTCTGGTCGTCGGTGGTATCAACCTCGTGAAGCGTCATACCAAGCCGAACCCGATGTCGGGCGTTCAAGGCGGTATCGTCGAAAAGGAGGCGCCTCTGCACGCCTCTAACGTCGCTATCTTCAACGGCGAAACCAACAAGGCTGACCGTGTTGGTTTCAAAGTAGAAGACGGCAAGAAAATTCGTGTCTTCAAGTCGACCCAAAAGCCGGTTGAAGCTTGAGACTGCTAGGTAGATAACCATGGCACGACTAAAAGAAGTTTATCGGAAGCAAATCGCTCCCAAGCTGAAAGAAGAGCTTCAGCTTGGCAACGTGATGGAAGTTCCGCGCATCACCAAGATCACCCTGAACATGGGTATCGGCGAAGCGATCGGTGACAAAAAAATTATCGACAACGCGGTTGCTGATCTGGAAAAGATCACCGGCCAAAAGGTCGTCGTGACTCACGCACGCAAGTCCATCGCCGGCTTCAAGGTCCGCGAAGGTTGGCCGATCGGTGTCAAGGTGACCCTGCGTAGCGATCGTATGTACGAATTCCTGGATCGTTTGCTGTCGATCTCCCTGCCCCGGGTTCGCGACTTCCGCGGCCTGAATGCCAAGTCCTTCGACGGACGTGGTAACTACAGCATGGGCGTGAAAGAGCAGATCATTTTCCCGGAAATCGATTACGACAAGATCGATGCGCTGCGTGGTCTGGACATCACGCTGACCACTACTGCTCGAACGGATGAAGAGGGTCGCGCACTGTTGCGTGCCTTCAACTTCCCGTTCCGTAACTAATTGGAGTAGGAAATGGCTAAGCAAAGCATGAAGAACCGCGAGCTGAAGCGTCAGCAGACGGTTGCCAAGTACGCCCAGAAGCGTGCTGCGCTGAAAGCTGTCATCGCTAATCCCGAGTCGTCTCCAGAGGCGCGTTGGGAAGCTCAGGTTGCTCTGCAGAAGCAGCCTCGTGATGCCAGTGCTTCGCGTCTGCGTAATCGTTGCCGTCTGACTGGCCGCCCGCATGGTGTGTACCGCAAGTTTGGTCTTGCGCGTAACATGCTGCGTCAGGCTGCGATGCGCGGTGATGTGCCGGGTCTGGTGAAAGCCAGCTGGTAATAACGCTCCGGCAGTTGTTGTCGGAACTGCAGTTGTCGAATCAAGCCCCTTATGGGGCTTGATTCGTTTCTGAACTGTCTCTAGAATGTCCGGCTCGCCCGAGCCATGCCTGTTAGGCGTTCGCTCATTTAGTAGCAGGCGACACGAGCCCTAGCGGGCTTATTTTTTTGAATTAGGAGCCAAGAGCCCATGAGTATGCAGGACCCGTTAGCGGACATGCTAACTCGTATCCGTAATGCCCAGATGGCCGAAAAGTCCGTCGTAAGCATGCCGTCTTCCACTTTGAAGGTGGCTGTAGCCAACGTTCTTCAGGGTGAGGGCTATATCGCAGGATACAACGTCAGCAGCGACGCCAAACCGCAGCTGTCTATCGAGCTCAAGTACTTCGAAGGCCGTCCGGTTATCGAAGAGCTGAAGCGCGTAAGCCGTCCTGGCCTTCGCCAGTACAAATCCGTTGATCAGTTGCCGAAAGTTCGCGGCGGTCTGGGTGTTTCGATCGTATCCACCAATAAAGGTGTGATGACGGATCGGGCTGCTCGCGCTGCTGGCGTTGGCGGCGAAGTGCTCTGCACAGTGTTCTAAGGGGGGATAAGCATGTCTCGCGTTGCTAAGAACCCCGTCAAGCTGCCCGCTGGTGTTGAATTCAACATGGCCGGCCAGCAGCTTTCGGTGAAGGGTGCCAAGGGTACTCTCGAACTGAACGTGCACTCGTCTGTGGAAGTGATCCACGAGGCCGGTGAGCTCCGTTTTGCTGCGCGTAATGGCGATCAGCAGAACCGTGCCATGGCCGGTACCACCCGTGCGCTGGTTAACAATATGGTGATCGGCGTCAGCCAAGGCTTCGAGCGCAAGCTTCAGCTGGTTGGTGTTGGTTACAAGGCGCAAGCCAAAGGTCAAGTGCTGTCCCTGGCTCTCGGCTTCTCGCACCCGGTGGAGTATGAACTGCCGCAAGGCGTTACCGCTGAGACCCCCAGCCAGACCGATATCCTGATCAAGGGTGTCGATAAGCAACTGGTCGGTCAGGTGGCTGCTGAAATCCGTGATTTCCGCCGTCCTGAGCCCTACAAGGGCAAAGGCGTGCGTTACTCGGACGAAGTGGTCCGTCGTAAAGAAGCTAAGAAGAAGTAGGGCATAGCAAATGAGCGTAAAGAAAGTTACTCGTCTGCGTCGCGCTCGCAAGGCACGCCTGAAGATGCGCGAGCTGGAAACCGTACGCCTTTGTGTGTACCGCTCTTCCCAGCACATCTACGCCCAGGTCCTTTCGGCCGACGGCGGCAAGGTCCTGGCCAGTGCCTCGACTCTCGACAAAGAACTGCGCGACGGAGCCACCGGCAACGTCGACGCTGCCAAGAAAGTTGGTCAGCTGGTCGCTGAGCGTGCTAAGGCCGCAGGTGTCACCCAGGTGGCGTTCGACCGTTCTGGCTTCAAGTACCACGGTCGTGTCAAGGCACTGGCTGATGCTGCTCGTGAAGGCGGGCTGGAGTTCTAAGTTATGGCATATAACGAGCAAAAGCGCGACGAAGGCTACATTGAGAAGCTGGTTCAAGTTAACCGCGTCGCCAAGACAGTAAAAGGTGGTCGTATCTTCACATTCACTGCGTTGACCGTAGTGGGTGATGGTAAGGGTCGTGTAGGTTTCGGTCGTGGCAAGTCGCGCGAAGTGCCGGCTGCCATTCAGAAGGCTATGGAAGCGGCTCGCCGCAACATGATCCAGGTCGATCTGAACGGCACGACTCTGCAGTACGCGACCAAGGCAGCGCATGGCGCTTCCAAGGTGTACATGCAGCCTGCTTCGGAAGGTACCGGTGTTATTGCCGGTGGTGCGATGCGTGCCATTCTTGAAGTGGCTGGCGTGCAGAACGTCCTGGCCAAGTGCTACGGCTCTACCAATCCAGTGAACGTGGTCCATGCCACTTTCAAGGGATTGAAGGCCATGCAGTCGCCTGAGTCGATCGCTGCTAAGCGTGGCAAGAGCGTTGAGGAGATTTCCTGATCATGGCTAACACCGTCAAGGTCACGCTGATCAAAAGCGTCAGCGGTCGTATCCCCAATCACAAGCTTTGCGTCAAAGGCCTCGGTCTGCGTCGCATTGGTCACACCGTCGAAGTCCAGGATACTCCTGAAAATCGCGGCATGATCAACAAGGCTTACTACATGCTCCGTGTGGAGGGCTAAGCCATGCAACTGAACGATCTGCGTTCTGCGCCAGGCGCCCGTCGCGAAAAGCTGCGTCCGGGCCGTGGTATCGGTAGCGGCCTCGGCAAGACCGGTGGTCGTGGTCACAAGGGTCAGACTTCCCGCTCTGGCGGCAAGATCGCTCCCGGTTTCGAAGGCGGCCAACAGCCTTTGCATCGCCGTCTGCCTAAGTTTGGCTTCGTCTCCTTGAAGGCTATGGATCGTGCTGAAGTACGTACCTCCGAGCTGGCAAAGGTTCAGGGCGACGTCGTAACTCTGCAGAGCCTTAAGGATGCCGACATCATCAATCAGAACGTACAGCGCGTGAAAGTCATGCTGTCGGGTGAGGTTGGTCGTGCGGTAACTCTGAAAGGCATCGCCGCCACCAAGGGTGCGCGTGCGGCTATCGAAGCAGCTGGCGGCAAGTTCGAGGAATAAATGGCTAAGCAAGGTGCTCTCTCCGCGCTGAATAGTGGCGGGCTTTCTGAACTTTGGGCTCGTCTGCGTTTTCTGCTGATGGCGATCATCGTCTATCGTGTTGGCGCACACATCCCGGTTCCGGGAATCAATCCCGACAGGTTGGCCGAGCTGTTCCGTCAGAACGAAGGGACCATCCTTAGCTTGTTCAACATGTTTTCCGGTGGTGCGCTGGAGCGCATGAGCATCTTTGCCTTGGGGATCATGCCGTATATCTCGGCATCGATCATCATGCAGCTCATGACGGCTGTCAGTCCCCAGTTGGAGCAGTTGAAGAAAGAGGGCGAGTCCGGTCGTCGCAAGATTAGTCAGTACACGCGCTACGGTGCTTTGGTGTTGGCTATCGTGCAGGCCATTGGTATGTCGGTCGGTCTCGCCGGCCAGGGTGTCGCCTTCAGCACTGACTTCGGCTTCTACTTCGTAGCTGTCACTACCTTTGTGGCAGGGGCGATGTTCATGATGTGGCTGGGGGAGCAGATCACCGAGCGGGGTGTCGGTAACGGCATTTCGATGTTGATCTTCGCTGGTATCGTTGCCGGTCTCCCTGGCGCCCTGGGGCAGTCGTTCGAATCTGCGCGGCAGGGCGATGTCAACATCATCGCACTGCTGGCCGTTGGTTTGCTGGCGATCGCCATCATCGGGTTCGTTGTGTTCATCGAGCGTGGTCAGCGGCGAATCGCCGTGCATTACGCCAAGCGTCAGCAGGGCCGCAAGGTCTTCGCTGCGCAGACGAGTCACCTTCCGCTGAAGGTGAACATGGCGGGTGTCATCCCTGCCATTTTTGCCAGCAGCATTCTGCTGTTCCCTGCTTCCTTGGGACAGTGGTTCGGACAGTCGGAGAACATGGGATGGCTGGCTGATATTTCTCAGTCGATCGCCCCTGGTCAGCCGTTGAATATCCTATTGTTCAGCGCCGGCATCATCTTCTTCTGCTTCTTCTATACGGCATTGATGTTCAATCCGAAGGATGTTGCAGAAAACCTGAAGAAGTCCGGTGCATTTATCCCGGGGATTCGGCCTGGTGAGCAGTCGGCACGCTATATCGATGGTGTGTTGACTCGTTTGACCATGTTCGGCGCCCTATACATGACGGCTGTATGCTTGCTACCGCAGTTTCTTGTGGTGGCAGCAAACGTGCCGTTCTACCTTGGCGGGACGTCGTTGCTGATTGTGGTTGTGGTTGTAATGGACTTCATGTCCCAGGTTCAATCTCACCTCATGTCTCACCAGTACGATTCCCTGATGAAAAAAGCCAACCTGAAGGGCTATGGCAGCGGAATGCTCCGCTGAGGTCAGCCCGTAAGGTTCCAGGAGTTGGTCATGAAAGTTCGTGCATCGGTCAAAAAGCTGTGCCGCAACTGCAAAATCGTTCGTCGCGAAGGTGTCGTTCGAGTGATCTGCAGCGCAGAACCGCGTCACAAGCAGCGCCAAGGCTGATTGTGAGCTAAGGCTCGAGCCCGGCAGCTAGTGCGCTGCCGGGTTGATTATTTGTTATTACAGCGTTAGTATCTCGCGCCCTTTTCTTGGCTTCCGGGGCGTTGGGTAGCTGTCAATTGGAGTTTCACTGAATGGCCCGTATTGCAGGCGTAAACATTCCGGATAACAAGCACACTGTTATCTCGCTGACCTACATCTATGGTGTCGGTCGCACTCGTGCGCAGACTATCTGTGCTGCTACCGGTGTAAATCCGGCAGCGAAAATCAAGGATCTTTCCGACGAGCAGGTCGAACTGCTGCGTGGTGAAGTGGCCAAGTTCATCGTTGAAGGTGACCTGCGTCGCGAAGTCAACATGAAGATCAAGCGCTTGATGGACCTGGGTTGCTATCGCGGCCTGCGTCATCGTCGTGGTCTGCCGGTACGCGGTCAGCGCACCAAGACCAACGCTCGTACCCGTAAGGGTCCGCGTAAGCCGATCCGCAAGTAATCGCGTTAGCGCATCGACAGGAATCTAATCATGGCAAAACCTGCTGCTCGTCCTCGTAAGAAAGTAAAAAAGACGGTGGTTGATGGCATCGCCCATATCCACGCATCTTTTAACAACACCATCATCACTATCACCGATCGCCAAGGCAATGCATTGTCCTGGGCTACGTCCGGTGGTTCCGGTTTCCGCGGCTCCCGTAAGAGCACTCCGTTCGCTGCCCAGGTGGCTGCCGAGCGTGCTGGTCAAGCGGCACTGGAATATGGCCTCAAGAACCTCGACGTCAACGTCAAGGGTCCTGGTCCGGGCCGTGAATCTGCCGTTCGTGCATTGAACGGCTGTGGTTATAAAATCGCCAGCATCACCGACGTGACGCCAATCCCGCACAACGGGTGCCGTCCGCCGAAGAAGCGCCGCGTGTAATCAGGAGACAGTGAGAAATGGCTCGTTATATTGGTCCCAAGTGCAAACTGTCTCGTCGTGAAGGCACCGATCTCTTCTTGAAGAGTGGTGCGCGCGCGCTCGAATCGAAGTGCAACATCGAAACCCCACCGGGTGTTCATGGTCAGCGTCGTGGTCGTCTGTCTGACTACGGCACGCAGCTGCGTGAAAAGCAGAAAGTTCGTCGTATCTACGGCGTACTTGAGCGTCAGTTCAGCGGCTACTACAAAGAAGCTGCCAGCCGTAAGGGCGCTACCGGCGAAAACCTGCTGCAACTGCTGGAATGCCGTCTGGATAACGTGGTTTACCGCATGGGCTTCGGCTCTACTCGTGCCGAGTCGCGTCAGCTTGTTTCCCACAAGGCTATCAGCGTTAACGGCAAAACCGTGAACGTTCCGTCCTTTCAGGTGAAGGCCGGTGACGTGGTTGCCGTTCGTGAGAAGTGCCGTAACCAGCTGCGCATCGCCCAAGCCCTGGAACTGTGCGTACAGCGCGGTCGCGTTGAGTGGGTCGAAGTAGACGCCGACAAGAAATCTGGTGTTTTCAAGAGTGTTCCGGCTCGCAGTGATCTGTCCGCCGACATCAACGAAAACCTGATTGTCGAGCTCTACTCCAAGTAAGGGCTAGAAAATAGGTGTATCCATGCAGATTTCGGTAAATGAGTTCCTGACCCCCCGCCATATCGATGTGCAGGTGGTCAGTCCGACCCGTGCCAAGATTACGCTCGAGCCTCTCGAGCGTGGTTTCGGCCATACCCTGGGCAACGCGCTGCGTCGTATCCTGTTGTCCTCCATGCCCGGCTGCGCTGTGGTCGAGGCTGAGATCGACGGTGTGCTCCACGAGTACAGTGCTATCGAGGGCGTGCAGGAAGATGTCATCGAAATCCTGCTGAACCTCAAAGGTATCGCCATCAAGCTGCACGGCCGTGATGAAGTGACCTTGAGCCTGGTGAAGAAGGGCGCGGGCGCTGTTACCGCTGCCGATATCCAGCTGGATCACGATGTCGAAATCGTCAATGGCGATCACCTGATCGCCAACCTGGCGGCCAATGGCTCGATCAACATGAAGCTTAAGGTCGCACGCGGCCGTGGCTACGAGCCGGCTGATGCACGTCAGAGTGACGAAGACGAGAGCCGCAGCATTGGCCGTCTTCAGCTCGACGCGACATTCAGCCCGGTTCGTCGCGTAGCGTATGTTGTCGAAAACGCTCGTGTTGAGCAGCGCACCAACTTGGACAAGCTGGTCATCGACCTGGAAACCAATGGAACCCTGGATCCCGAAGAGGCGATCCGTCGTGCCGCGACCATCCTGCAGCAGCAGTTGGCCGCGTTCGTCGACCTCAAGGGTGACAGCGAGCCGGTCGTAGTCGAGCAGGAAGACGAGATCGATCCGATCCTGTTGCGTCCGGTTGACGATTTGGAACTGACCGTACGTTCGGCAAACTGCCTCAAGGCAGAAAACATCTACTACATCGGTGACCTGATCCAGCGCACCGAAGTCGAGCTGTTGAAAACGCCGAACCTGGGCAAGAAATCTCTGACCGAAATCAAAGATGTTCTGGCTTCTCGTGGTCTGTCCCTCGGCATGCGCCTCGACAATTGGCCGCCGGCCAGTCTCAAGAAGGACGATAAGGCTACGGCCTGATCGACCATAGTCACCGAACTGATCGTTTGGTAAGGAATTTCAATCATGCGTCATCGTAAAAGTGGCCGTCATCTCAGCCGCACAAGCGCTCACCGCAAGGCCATGTTTCAGAACATGGCGGTGTCGCTGTTCGAGCACGAACTGATCAAAACAACCCTGCCCAAGGCCAAGGAGCTGCGTCGTGTTGCTGAGCCGCTGATCACCCTGGCCAAGGAAGACAGCGTCGCCAACCGCCGTTTGGCTTTCGACCGTACTCGCTCGAAGGCTATCGTCGGCAAGCTGTTCAACGATCTGGGTCCGCGTTACGCCACCCGTCAGGGCGGTTATCTGCGTATTCTCAAGTGCGGCTTCCGCGCTGGAGACAATGCTCCGATGGCTTACGTTGAACTGGTTGACCGTCCGGTTACCGGTGAAGTGGAAGCTGCAGAGTAAGCATTCGCTTGCTTGAAAAAACCGGGCGATCGCCCGGTTTTTTTTTTCATTTTTTAGGCTGGATCTATCGCGAAGGCCCGTTCAATGAACGGTGTGCTGCGGCCGTCTGGTTAGATTCGATCCTCAGCCTGCGAGACCAAAGATAAGCGAGCGCATTTGTTCTTGCACTTATCAGCGGCGGGGCGATCAAGGCTCAGCTTGATATTGAACATCCGCTCAGATATCGGCGCCATGAAGCCAGTGATATTCAGCCCGTCAGCCTGGATATTTCTTCCAGGCCAACCAGGTGCATGGTGTTGGTATCGTGGAGGGGTTGGAATTCGATCCTGATGAGGCTAGCTAAGAGCTGAAAAATAAAGCCGGGCGCAAGGCCCGGCTTCTTCTTGCCTGTGGGTCAGGCTTTGTCGCGGTCGAGCAGAGGCTTGAGGAAATGGCCAGTATGAGATTGGGGCATCGCGGCAACCTGTTCCGGAGTGCCTGTCGCGATGATCTGGCCTCCTTTCGAGCCGCCTTCGGGGCCGAGGTCCACCAGCCAGTCGGCCGTCTTGATGACATCGAGATTGTGTTCGATGACCACTACCGTATTGCCATGATCACGCAGCCGGTGCAGCACATCCAACAATTGCTGTATGTCCGCGAAGTGCAGGCCGGTAGTGGGCTCGTCGAGGATATACAGTGTTTTGCCAGTGTCACGTTTGGACAGTTCGCGTGACAACTTGACCCGCTGCGCCTCGCCGCCTGAAAGCGTGGTCGCGCTCTGGCCCAGCTTGATATAGGACAGCCCCACATCCATCAAGGTCTGAAGTTTGCGCGCCACGGCCGGTACCGGATCGAAAAACTCCCGAGCCTCCTCAATGGTCATGTCCAGCACTTCGGTAATGCTCTTGCCCTTGTATTTCACTTCCAGCGTTTCACGGTTATAGCGCTTGCCCTTACAGACGTCGCAGGGCACATAGATATCCGGCAGGAAGTGCATTTCTACCTTGATCACCCCATCGCCCTGGCAAGCCTCGCAGCGGCCACCCTTGACGTTGAAAGAGAAACGTCCAGGGCCGTAGCCACGCGAGCGGGCCTCTGGTACGCCGGCGAAGAGTTCCCGGATTGGCGTAAACAGTCCGGTATAGGTAGCCGGGTTGGAGCGCGGCGTACGGCCGATCGGGCTCTGATCGATATCGACGACCTTGTCCAGATGCTGCAGGCCATCGAACGAATCATGGGGCGCCACTTCCAGCGTGGTCGCGCCGTTCAAGGCGGTGGCGGTGATGGGGAAAAGTGTGTTGTTGATCAGCGTCGATTTGCCGGAGCCGGAAACCCCGGTGATGCAGGTGAGCAGCCCGACAGGAATCTCAAGGTCGACGTTGCGCAAATTGTTGCCGCGCGCGCCTTTGAGCTTGAGCAGCTTGCTGGCGTCGCGGGGCGTGCGTTTCTCTGGATAGAGGATCTTCACCCGACCAGAAAGATATCCCCCGGTTAGCGAGGCGGGGTTGTTCATGACCTCGTCCGGTGTGCCTTCGGCGACGATCTGCCCGCCGTGCACGCCCGCCCCGGGGCCGATGTCGACTACATAATCGGCAAGGCGTATGGCGTCTTCGTCGTGTTCAACGACAATCACTGTATTGCCGATGTCGCGCAGGTGACGCAGGGTGCCCAGCAGGCGCTCGTTGTCGCGTTGGTGAAGGCCAATAGAAGGTTCGTCGAGGATATACATCACCCCGACCAGGCCTGCACCAATCTGGCTGGCCAGGCGAATTCGCTGCGCCTCTCCCCCGGACAGGGTATCGGCACTGCGGTCGAGCGTCAGGTAGTCGAGTCCTACGTTGACTAGAAATTGCAGGCGCTCGCAAATCTCCTTGAGGATCTTGTCGGCAATCTCTCCTCGCCGGCCGGACAGCGAAAGCCCACCGAAATACTCGGTGGCATCGCCAATCGGCAGCCCGGTCACCGCCGGCAGCGTCTTGTCACCTACCCAGACATGGCGGGCTTCGCGACGCAGACGGGTACCGCGGCATTCCGGGCAGGGCTGAGTACTCAGGTACTTGGCCAGCTCTTCGCGCACCGCGTTGGATTCGGTTTCCCGGTAACGGCGTTCGAGGTTGGGGATGATTCCCTCGAACGGATGGGAGCGTTTGACGATGTCGCCGCGGTCGTTCAGGTAGCGGAAGTCAACGTTTTCCTTGCCACTGCCGCGCAGAACCACCTTCTGCTGCTCTGCCGGGAGGGAATCAAATGGTTTATCGAGACTGAAACCGTAGTGCGAAGCGAGTGAGCCGAGCATCTGGAAATAATAGACGTTGCGCCGGTCCCAGCCGCGGATGGCGCCCTCGGCCAAGGTCAGCTCGCCATTGACCAGGCGCTTGGCATCGAAGAACTGTTTCACACCAAGGCCGTCGCAGGTCGGGCAGGCGCCGGCCGGGTTATTGAATGAAAACAGTTTGGGCTCAAGTTCGCTGATGGAATGCCCGCAGATCGGGCAGGCGAAGCGGGCGGAGAAGATCATCTCCTCACTGTCGTCGCCTTCCTCCATCGAGGCGACCAGCGCGATGCCATCGGCGAGCTTCAACGCGGTTTCGAAGGACTCGGCGAGACGCTGCTGCAAATCGCCGCGCACCTTGAAGCGATCCACCACGACGTCGATCGAATGCTTCTTCTGTTTATCGAGTTTTGGCAGTTCGTCGAGCTCGTAAAGCCGTCCATTGACCCGAGCGCGCACGAAGCCTTGAGCGCGCAGCTCGTCGAACACCGCCAGATGCTCCCCTTTTCGCTCGCGGATGACCGGGGCGAGAAGCATCAGCTTACGGCCCTCCGGCAGTGCCAGTACCTGATCGACCATCTGGCTGACCGTCTGGGCTTCGAGCGGCGCATCGTGGTCAGGGCACCGCGGTGTGCCTACGCGTGCATAGAGCAGGCGCAGGTAGTCGTAGATTTCGGTGATGGTGCCGACAGTCGATCGCGGGTTATGCGATGTCGATTTCTGCTCGATGGAAATGGCGGGGGAGAGCCCTTCGATGGTATCGACGTCAGGCTTTTCCATCATCGAGAGGAATTGCCGCGCGTAGGCCGAAAGAGATTCAACATAGCGGCGTTGCCCTTCGGCATAAAGCGTGTCGAAGGCCAGCGAGGATTTGCCGGAGCCGGACAAGCCGGTAATCACGATCAACTTGTCGCGCGGCAGAGTGAGGTCGATGTTCTTCAAGTTGTGGGTGCGAGCCCCACGAATCAGAATCTTGTCCAAAGCAGCCTCGCGTGGCGGGCGAAAACCCGAAAGTATACGACCAGGGGCGACATCGCGGCAAAGTTGCGAGCCTGTGCCGAGCCGGGGATGGCTGCTAGAATCGCCGCCGGTTCATTCAAGCGAGTCCCGCAATGCACGATCCCTACAGCGAGCGCATGAGCGTCAGAGAAACCCGCGCCGCATCCGGGCTGGCCCTGGTTTTCGCGTTTCGTATGCTCGGCATGTTCATGGTGCTGCCAGTCCTGGCGACGTACGGCATGGATCTGCGGGGAGCGACACCGGCACTGATTGGCCTCGCTATCGGTGCCTATGGTTTGACCCAGGCTGTGCTACAAATTCCGTTCGGCATGCTCTCAGATCGAATCGGTCGGCTGCCAGTGATCTATTTCGGTCTGCTGATCTTCGCTGCTGGAGCCGTGCTGGCGGCGTCGGCCGACTCCATTTGGGGCGTCATCGCCGGTCGTATCCTGCAGGGGGCGGGGGCCATTTCGGCGGCGGTGATGGCTCTGCTATCGGATCTCACTCGCGAGCAGCATCGCACCAAAGCGATGGCGATGATCGGCATGAGTATCGGTATTTCATTCGCTGTTGCCATGGTCGTCGGCCCGCTGTTGACCCGCGCATACGGATTATCCGGCCTGTTCTGGATAACGGCTGGAATGGCGCTGCTGGGCGCGCTCATTGTTGCGACGCTACCACGGGCTCATCGGCATTTGCGCCATCGCGAATCCGGCGTGGCGAAGCAGGCGCTCGGCGTTACCGTGCGTGATCCCGATTTGCTGCGGCTCGATTTCAGTATCTTCGTGCTGCACGCCATTCTGATGGCGAGCTTTGTTGCCCTGCCCCTGGCTCTGGTCAATAACGCAGGCCTTCCCAAGGATGAGCATTGGTGGGTCTATCTCACGGCGCTGGTGGTTGGCTTCTTCGGTATGGTGCCTTTCATCATCTACGGTGAGAAGAAGCGTCAAATGAAGCGCGTCGTGCTGGGCGCCGTGGGTGGACTGGTCCTGACCGAGCTGTTCTTCTGGTTGTTCGGTGACCGCCTTTGGTCGCTGGTTGCTGGCATGATCGCGTTCTTCATCGCGTTCAATCTGCTGGAGGCTTCTCTGCCTTCATTGATCAGCAAGGTGGCACCCGCTGGCGGCAAGGGCACGGCGATGGGGATTTATTCCACGAGTCAGTTTCTCGGTTCCGGCTTGGGTGGCGTTCTTGGTGGCTGGCTTTATCAACTCGGCGGTTTAGGGCTGGTCTTTGCCGGTTGTGCGGTGTTGTGCACGCTGTGGCTGCTGGTTGCCTGGGGCATGCGGGAGCCGCCTTATGTAACCGGGCTGCGCCTGCCGCTCTCGATCGATGCAGCGCGTAATCCGGCGCTCGCCGAACAGATGTTGGCGGTTCCAGGTGTCTCGGATGCCGTGGTGATCACCGAGGAGTCGGCCGCCTACGTCAAGGTCGACATGCAAGCGCTGGATCGGGCTGCGCTCGATCGGCTAGTCGCCTGACTGGCTTCTGGGATTGCTGCCCGCGTCGGGATGCTTAGTGTCCCAACGCCCAAGCTCGCGCCGGTTGGCCGACTTGGGGTGGTAAGGTAAGATTCACGGTCATTGGTTTTCCCGGTCACGGGGATTCTCTCCAATGAGCCAACCCAATTCACGTTCAAACTAAGGAGTTACCTCATGGCCAGAGGGGTGAATAAAGTCATCTTGATCGGTAATGTCGGCGGCGACCCGGAAACCCGCTACATGCCCAATGGCAATGCGGTGACCAACATCACGCTGGCCACCACTGACAGCTGGAAGGACAAGCAGACCGGCCAGCAGCAGGAGCGCACCGAGTGGCACCGCGTCGTGCTGTTCGGCAAGGTTGCCGAGATTGCCGGCGAGTACCTGCGCAAGGGCTCGCAGTGCTATATCGAAGGCCGCCTGCAGACCCGTGAATGGGAAAAGGATGGCGTCAAGCGCTACACCACCGAGGTGGTAGTGGACATGGGCGGCACCATGCAGCTGCTCGGCGGCCGCGGTGGCAGCTCCGACGATGCACCGCGTCAGTCGCAGCCGCGTCCTCAGCGTGAGTCGCAACCTCAGCAGCAGTCGCGCCCGCAGTCTCAGCCGCAGCCCGCGCAGCAACCCGCTCCGGACTACGACAGCTTCGACGACGATATCCCGTTCTAGAGTCCACCTCCATGCGAATGCGCCTGATGCTGTTGGGCGGCGGCAATGCCCTGGGTCAGGCGCTGATCCGCCTGGGTGCGGAGGAAGACATTGGCTTCCTCGCGCCACGCCCGCCCGATCAGGGGTGGGATGCGCCTAGTCTGACCAATCTGCTCGACGACAATCGTCCGGACGTCGTGATCAACCTCGCCTACTACTTCGACTGGTTTCAGAGTGGTTATGTCGAGGGCAACGTGCTGGCCAGTCAGGAGCGGGCGGTAGAGCGGTTGGCCGAACTGTGCCAGCACCACCAGTTCGTCCTGATGCAGCCCTCCAGCTACCGCGTATTCGATGGCGCTCGTACCAGCGCTTACAGCGAGAAGGACGAAGTTGCGCCGCTGGACTCGCGCGGCCAGGCGCTCTGGCGTATCGAGCAGAGCGTTCGCGCGCTCTGCCCGCGCCATGTTCTGCTGCGGTTCGGCTGGTTGCTCGATGACAGTTCGGACGGTTTGCTGGGACGATTTCTTCAGCGGCTCGAACAGAGCGATGAACTTTGCCTCGCCGATGATCGTCGTGGTAATCCGACACCGGTCGAAGACGCGGCGCGGGTCATCTTGGCTGTGCTGAAACAGTTGGACTGCCAAGCGCCGCTGTGGGGGACTTACCACTATGGCGGACACGAGGCCTCGACTCCGCTGGTGGTCGGTCAAGCGCTACTTGCCGAAGCGGCTCACCATCGGCAGCTGAAAGTCAGTAGCTTGACGCCCGTCGCACACGCGGCGTGCCCGGACGCAGCAGACGAGCCGCAGCATGGCGTATTGGCCTGCAAGAAAATCTTCAACACCTTCGGTATCAAGCCGCGTGCCTGGCGCACCGGGCTGCCGAGCCTGCTGGAGCGTTACTACCGTCATGGCTGACTCACCGATTCTGGTTACCGGGGGTGCCGGCTTCATCGGCTCCAACCTGGTCGATGCGCTTGTTGCTCACGGTTATGCGGTGCGGGTGCTGGATAATTTATCAACCGGCAAGCGCAGCAACCTGCCGGATAGCGCCAATGTGGAGCTGATCGAAGGCGACGTGGCTGATGCGCAGCTCGTGCGGCGCGCGGTTCAGGGATGCCGGGCCGTGGTGCATCTCGCCGCGGTGGCTTCGGTGCAGGCTTCGGTCGATGATCCGGTCGGCACGCACCAGAGCAATCTGGTGGGCACCCTGAACCTGTGCGAGGCGCTGCGCGAGTTTGGCGTGCGCCGAGTCCTCTTCGCCTCGAGTGCGGCGATCTATGGCAATAATGGCGAAGGGCAGTCCATCGACGAAGAAACACCGAAGGCTCCGCTGACCCCTTATGCCGCAGACAAGTTGGCCAGCGAGCACTACCTGGATTTCTACCGACGCCAGCATGGTCTGGAGCCTGTGGTGTTCCGCTTCTTCAATATCTATGGGCCGCGCCAGGATCCTTCTTCGCCCTATTCGGGAGTGATCAGCATCTTCACCGAGCGCGCGCAACAGGGATTGCCGATCACCGTGTTTGGCGATGGCGAGCAAACTCGCGACTTTCTCTATGTGGGCGACCTGGTCGAAATCCTGTTGCAGGCATTGGAGAGTCCGACTGTTGAAGTTGGAGCGGTCAACGTCGGGCTGAATCGCGCCACCAGTCTGAACCAGTTGCTGGCAGCGATCGGTGATGTATTGGGGCCGTTGCCGCCCGTCAGCTATCAAGCGGCTCGTGGTGGAGATATCCGCCATTCACGGGCTGATAATACGCGCTTGCTGCAGCGATATCGTCCGCCGGAGCCGGCGACCGATATGCGTACAGGACTGGCGAAGTTGCTGGAGCGCTAGCGAAAGTTAAAAAACAAAGGCGCCGTGGGCGCCTTTGTCGTCTCTACGGTCCGGTAATGTACCGGATTCGTCAGAACTTATAACCGAGGCCGACCATATAGACCATCGGGTCGACGTCCACGTCGACCTTTACTTTGGCTCCGCCAAAGCTGGTGGTGCCGGTGGTATCGATGTCGATATAGCGAACCTGGGCGTTGACCATCAAACTGTCGGTCAGCATGTAGTCCATGCCCACTTGCGCCGCCAGGCCCCACGAGTCCTTCATGTCCAGGCCGCTAAAGCCCTTGCCCTCGGCTTCGCTGCTGAGTTTGTCATCGAAAAACCAGGTGTAGTTGATGCCGGCGCCGACATAGGGCTGGAACGCCGACTTGCTGTCGAGCGGGTAGTACACGACGCTGAGGGTCGGTGGCAGGTGCTTGAGTTCGCCCAGCTTGCCATTCAGTGATGCAAAACCGCCGGGCATGCCAGCCACGCCTACGTCATGGGTAAAAGGGCTCGCTGCGAGCAGCTCAATGCCGATCTTGTCGGTAACCATGTAGGCGAAGTTCAGTCCTAGCTGGGTATCGCTATCAAGCGTGGCCTTGGTCCCCGCAACGCTCGTGGAGAGCGCACCTACATAAATGTCACCGCTTTCTTCTCGCGGATCAACGGTGATCGCACCGGCGCGAACGACTACATCACCAGCCTGATGGGCCTGGGCGAAGGGGACGGCCAGGGCTACGGCCAGCACGGACGCGGTAAACAGGGTCTTGCACATAATGGACTCCATCGAGACATGGTGTGTTGCGTTGGCGCCCATGTTAGAGCTCTCCCTTGGGTCCATTTTGATCTAGCTCAACAAAGCCTCCGCCTATGTTTCGCCTGTTTGATCTGGTTGCTTTGTGCTCTGCTTGCGGATGATAATGTTTCTCTTTCTGAACCGCAGTGGTCTCAGGTAGGTATCGCAGGTGAGGGAATAGGCTGCGAGACTATCGTCAAGTGTTATAACATAACGCTTTTGAAGCCGCCGTGAACCGAGGATCCGCTCCGCATGAATCAGTACCCGACTCGCTTGCTCGCAGGCGTGCTGTTGTCGTTATGCCTGCCGCTTAATGCGGCTCCGCTGGACGCTGCACTGGAAGAAAGCCAGCAACTGGCTGCTGAGGCCCAGGCGTCCCAAGCGCGCATCGAGCAGCTCGATGACACCGCTCGGAAAATGCTCACCGAATACCGCAATGCCGTCCAGCAAGCGGAGGCTTTGAAGGCATACAACGAGCAATTGGTCGAACTGACCGCTGCGCAGCGCAAGGAGCTGGACGGGTTTCAGCGTCAGTTAGACAGCATCGAGCGTACCCAGGAAGCCGTTGCACCGCAGATGGGGCGGATGATCGAAGTGCTTGAAGAGTTCATCGCGGCAGACCTTCCGTTCCTTCCAGACGAGCGCGCCGATCGCCTGGCCAGCTTGCAGGACATGCAGGCGCGCGCCGACGTCAGTCTCGCTGAGAAATATCGCCGCATCCTTGAGGCCTATCAGATCGAGAGCGACTACGGCCGCACCTTGGAAGCCTGGCGCGGAGAGCTACCGGTCGAAGGTGGCAGCCGCAGCGTAGAGTTCCTCCGACTGGGGCGTACGATGCTTTATTACCAGACGTTGGATGCCCATGAGAGTGGTTGGTGGAACCCCAGGACTCGCGCGTGGGAAGCGCTGGACGGCAGCGCCCGTCGACCAATCACTAAGGCGATTGCGATTGCTCGTCAGCAGCAGGCACCGACCTGGCTGGAACTGCCTGTGAAGACTTTGGCCAAGGAGGCTGCGCAATGAGCCGCTTGTTGACGTTGTTACTCATCGGCCTGTTGCCGACAATGGTTCAGGCAGCCGAGCCCTTGAGCCCTGATCAGTTGCTGCAGCGCATTCGCAGCGAGCGCGCTGCGGAAGTCGATGCCATGCAAGCACGCGAGCAGGCGTTCATCCAGAATCGCGGCGAACAAGCGCAGCTGCTGGCGCGAGCCAATGCCGCGCTTGAAAAGCAAAAAGCCGAAGCCGAGCGCCTGAAAGCTGAATTCGATCGCCAGGAAGCCGAGCTGGCCGAACAGGAAAAACTGCTGGCGCAGCGGGTTGGCCACCTTGGCGAATTGTTCGGAGTAGTGCGGCAGAGCGCTGGCGATATCGCCGGCCAATGGCAGGACAGCCTGCTCAATGCGCAGTATCCAGAGCGACTCAAGCGGCTCAAAGCGCTGGCTGAAAGCCGCACGTTGCCCTCGGCCGAGGATCTGGACAGCTTCTGGATGACCCTGCTTGAGGACCTCACAGCCAGCGGTCAGATCGAGCGCGTCGAACTGCCGGTAGTAGGTGTCGACGGGCAACGCAGCGAGCAATCGGTCCTGCGTGTCGGCAACTTCTCGGCTTTCACTCAGGACAATTTCCTGCGCTACGACAGTGACGCTCGCGAGCTGCTGACGCCCAGCCGTCAGCCGGCCGGCATCGGGCAGGTGAGTGACTACCTGAGCAGCAGTGACGCGCTGGCGACGCTGCCGATCGACCCGAGCCGCGGCTCGCTGCTGGCTCAGTTGCAGCGCCAGCCACAGCTGTGGGATCGCCTTCAGCAAGGCGGGCTGGTGGGTTGGGTCATTTTGGTCCTGGGCGCCATCGGGCTTGTCCTTGCGGTCTGGCGCATGATCTATCTAGCGGGCGTTGGCCGTGCGGTAAGCCGTCAGACCCGGGAGCTTCATCAGCCGCGCGATGACAATCCGCTAGGCCGTATCATCGGGGTGCTGGGACCCAAGCCACAGCTGTCGGACCTCGAAACTCTGGAGCTCAAGCTCGACGAGGCGATCCTCCAAGAAACACCGCCTCTCGAGCGCGGCCAGCCACTGCTCAAGCTGCTCAGTGCGGTCGCGCCGTTGCTCGGTCTGCTGGGCACGGTGACCGGTATGATCGTGACGTTCCAGGCGATCACCCAGAGCGGCGGTGGCGATTCGCGGCTAATGGCCGACGGCATCTCTCAGGCGCTGGTCACCACAGTGCTCGGCCTGGTCGTGGCGATTCCGCTGCTGTTCCTGCACAGCCTGCTGGCCAGCCGCAGCAAGGCGCTGATCCAGCTGCTCGAGCAGCAGAGCGCCGGGTTGATCGCGCTGCACTTGTCGGGAACACAGCGCCGTGACTGACCTGCACGGCCAATGGCTACGTCTGGTCGACAGCGCTTACTCGCTGCTCGACTTCATGGCGGCGGGTGGCGCGGTGATGTGGGCGCTGGCGGCGCTGTGCGTGCTCTATTGGACGCTGGTGTTCGAGCGTCTGTGGTTCATGCGCCGCGTGTTTCCACGCTGGGTCGAAAGCCGGCGCCAGGCCTGGTCGCAGCTGGGCAACGAATCCGGCAGCTGGCAGCGCGCGGTGCGCAGCGCCTGGCTGGCCCAGGCCCAGCAGCAGCTCGCAGGTCCCTTGCGCATGAGCAAGACTCTGGTGGCCATGTATCCGTTGCTGGGCCTGCTCGGTACCGTCAGCGGCATGATTGCTGTATTCGATGTGCTGGCGCTCAACGGCACCGGCAACCCTCGCGGCATGGCCGCGGGCGTCTGGCAGGCGACCCTGCCGACCATGGCTGGCATGGTGCTCGCCATCACTGGACTGTTCAGCCTGGCGCGTCTCGAACGTATTTCGCGCCAGGCTCTCGACCGGCTGGCCGACCAGCTGCGTCACGATTGAGGATTAACGGATGCGTATGCGTCGTCACCATTACCAGCAGGAAGAAGACACCGGCATCGATCTGACGCCGATGCTAGACGTGGTCTTCATCATGCTGATCTTTTTCATCGTCACCAGCTCGTTCATCAAAGAGTCCGGCGTCGAGGTTCAGCGGCCTCAGGCCGACACCGCCAGTGCGCAGGATAAGGGCAACATTCTCATCGCGGTCACGGCAGATGGTCAGGTCTGGATCGACAAGCAGGCCGTGGATGTACGCAGCGTGCGTGCCCATGTCGAACGCATGCGCGTCGACCAGCCGGAGGGCGCCGTGGTGGTCCAGGCCGACCAGGATGCACGTACCGGTCTTGTCGTCCAGGTTATGGACCAGGCGCGTCTGGCCGGGGTCCAGGACGTGGCGCTTGCCGCTACGTCGGGAGCGCCGTGATGGTTCGTGGGTTGACCCGCGTCGGGGTGTCCTTCGTCGCTGCCTGCGTGGTGGCGCTGCTGTTGTTTGCGCTGATGCTGAGCATGGTCAACCCGCCGCGTAACGAGGTGACGGACGATCCAGTAGCCATCGCCAATTTCGTGCGTATGGACAATCGAGACGAAAGTGCGGCGACGCGCTCGCGGCAGCAGGCACCACAACCGCCGCAGCCGAAGACGCCGCCGACGCCCACGCCGCCGACACCGAGTATGGCCAGTCCCAGTGCCAATCTGCCCAAGCTCGATCTGCCGCTGCCGAACATCGATACTGGCGTCTCGGTTGCCAGCGCGCCGGCACCGAGCCTTGCCGGGCTGACGGCCGCGTCCGCCCCAGCAGCACCTCCAGCGCCGGCGGCCCCTTCGGCCGACGAGACGGCAGGCCAGTCCGGCCCCGAGCAGGAGGTCATGCCGCTCAACGATGTGCGTCCCGAGTACCCTTATCGGGCACGTCAACGCGGCATCGAAGGCCACATCAAGCTCGCCTTCACCATCACGGCAGCGGGCAAGGTCGAAAACATCCGGGTACTGGACGCCTCGCCGCCGAATGTCTTCGACCGCGAAGCACGTCGTGCCGCCGCTCGCTGGCGCTTTACGCCGCGTACCGAGAACGGCTCCGCGGTATCGCGCGAAGCCGTCAAAACCCTGCATTTCCGCCTGCAAGGAGAACGCTGACATGCCCCGTTTGCTGTTACTGATCTCGTTGTTGTTCGCTGTATCGGCTCAAGCCGCCCAGAGCATCGATCCTGGCGTATTCAAGGCATTGGAACGCGCGCAAAGCGCCCAGGAGAGAGGGGATTTCGGCGCCGCGCGAAGGGCGCTCGAGCAAGCCGAAGCCAAGCCAGGTAGCGCCGAAGAGGCACTGCTATGGCGCAGCCGCGCTTATCTGGCTTGGGCGCAAGGCAACAACCGGCAGGCCCTCGAATTACTCGAGAAAGCGATAACCAGCGGCAAGCTGGACGAGTCGATACTGACGAACGAGCGGCTCAACCTGGCGAAGCTCAATCTGATCGAGCATCGCTACGACAAGGTGATCAGCCTGCTGGGCTCGCCTGACCAGGCGAACGAAGAAGTCCTGCAGATGCTGGTCCAGGCCTATCAGGGGCTTGGGCAGCACGCCAAGGCACTGCCGTTGGCAGAGCGCTATGTCCAGGCCAACCCCAACGCGGCCGATACCTGGTTGCAGTTCCTGGTGGCCGGCAACGCCGAGTTGAAGCGCTACGAAACCGCCGAACGCTGGCAGAGCCGACTGCTTGTGCGTCACCCTGATCAGGTCAAGAGCTGGCGTCAGTTGGCGAGCTTGCAGCAGATGGCAGGTGACGAGGACAAGGCGCTCGCGACCCTGCGTGCCGCCCATGTCAAAGGGCTGCGTTTCAGCGAGGCGGAGCTGGACAATCTGGTGCTGTTGGCCGGGGCCGCTGGCCAACCCTGGCAAGGCGCGAAACTGCTCAAGGGCATGCTCGAATCGCGTCTGCTGCCCAGCGATGCCACGCGGCGTGAACGTCTGGGCATGCTCTGGTGGCAAGCGCGTGAGCGCTCGGAAGCGGTGCAGATTTACCGCGAGCTGGCGACACAGTCCGGCAACGCCAAGCTCTGGCTGAATGTCGCGCAGCTGGAGCTGGAGCAAGCTCGCTGGCAGGCCGGCCTCGATGCGCTGAAACAGGCCGAGCGCGCCGGCGCCGAACGCCGCAAGGTGCGGGCCTGGCGGGACTGGGCCGAGGGTGAGCTGAGTTTCGAACGGCAGCGCCAGATTGCAAGTGTTCGCTAAGTCCAGTGCATGGAGTCGCCCGGCCGGGTGACTCCGCGCTTCCTGATGCTGCTCCGGCCTCGGTAGCTCGATCTATCGAGGACCCGGGGCCGGCGGCGACCCTTACTCCAGCTCGTAGAGATAGATCTTCTGGGCTTCCATGCGATAGCCCGCCTCAGCCAGTTCGCTACTGGCGTGCTCGACTTTCAACGGGCCCTCGATCCAGAACGGCTGATACAGCTCATCAACCTTGACGCCCAGTTCGCTGGTTGCATGGACGATCTGGTTCGACGGCGGCGGTGGTACGTGGATGCAGGCGCCGAAATAGGGTACCAGTAGAAACTCGATTACCCGCCCATCCTCGCCGACCTCCAGCGGCACGATATATCCCGGCAGTTTGACCTGCACGCCATCGAGTTCTTTGACCACTGGCTCGGCAGGCGATTGCTGAGCCGCTGCCGGGCCCGCTTCGGCTGCCAGCGCATCGGCCAGCTGGGACATGTCATGCATCGCTATGGGGGGTGGCGGCGGAGGCGCATCCGCCGGAATCAGGTCCGACCACTGCAGTTCGCGGACATCGGCAGCGGCGAAGGGGGCCGCAAGGGCGAGCAGGGCGGCGAACAGCAGGCGAGACATGGAGTTCCTCATAGTCTGATCGACAGGCCGTCGGCCAAGGACTGCCGGTAGACGCGCCAGGCCGGCACGCCACCCATCAGCAGCCCGGCCAGCAGTATGCCGGCAAGCAACGACCACTCATAGGCGCTGGGCAACGCCAATGGCAGGTAGAGTCCATAGTGACTCTGCAGCGGACCTTGGGCGGCCGCAATCGCGGCGTACAACAACAGCAGGCCGAACAACACGCCTGCCAACGCCAGGCTGAACGCCTCAAGTATCAGCAGTCCGGCGATATGCCAGGGACGTGCCCCCACCGAGCGCAAAATCGCCATTTCCCGACGTCGCTCGTTGAGGCTGGTCAGGATCGCCGTAAGCATGCCGATCAATCCGGTCAGTACGACGAACAGCGATACCACGAACAGGGCCTTTTCCGCGGTGCCCATCAGGCCCCAGAGCTCTTGCAGGGCAACACCCGGGAGAATCGCCAGCAGCGGCTCGCCGCGATACTGGTTGATTTCGCGCTGCAGGCTGAAGGTGGCGATCTTGCTGTTGAGGCCGAGCATGAAGGCGGTGATCTGCTTGGGCTGCAAATCCATATGACGCGCCTGTGCGGCGTCGATGCGCGCCGCGCCGCGCGCCGGCATGCCGTTCTGCCAGTCGATGTGCAGCGCTTCCATGCCGGCCAGATTGATATGCAGTGTGCGATCCACCGGAGTACCGGTGCGCCGTAGAATGCCGACTACGTGAAACGGCTTGTCGTCATGCTTGACCAGACTGACCGTGGCGACGCCATGCGCCAGCACCAGCTGGTCGTCCAGCTTGTATTTCAGCGCTTCGGCCACTTCGGCGCCTAATACCACTTCGAACGGGTCTTCGGCGAACGGCCGACCTTGCGCGAGTTGCAGCGGTTGCTTACGCCCGTAGCGGTAGTGTTCGAAATAGGCGCTGCTGGTGCCCATGACGCGATAGCCGCGATGGGAATCACCCAGCGAGATGGGAATGGCCCAGCTGACCTGCGGGTGTCGGGCAAAGTGTTCGAAGCTGTCCCAGCGAATGTTGTTGGTCGCGTTACCGATGCGGAACACCGAGTACAGCAACAGATTCACCGAGCCGGAACGGGCGCCGACGATCAGGTCGGTGCCGCTGATGGTGCTGGCGAAACTGGCTCGGGCTTCGGTGCGCACGCGCTCGACGGCCAACAACAGGCATACCGAGAGGGCAATGGCGAAGACGGTGAGCAGGGCGGTGAAACGGCGGTTGTTCAGGCTCGCCAACGCCAGGCGCAACAGGTACATGGCCTATATCTCCGGGGTGCGAGCGGCGCGGTTGAGGTCCGCCAATGACAGGCTGCGGTCGAATAGCGGCGCCAGACTCTGGTCGTGGCTGACGAACAGCAGGCTCGATCCGGCCTCCCGGCATTCGGCGAAGAGCAGTTGTAGGAAGGCTTCCCGACTGTCTGCGTCGAGTGCCGAAGTGGGCTCGTCGGCGATCACCAGCTCTGGCTGGCCAATCAGTGCGCGTGCGGCAGCGACGCGCTGTTGCTGGCCGATCGACAATGCTTCGGCACGTCGCTCGAGCAGGCTCTTGGATAGTCCGAGATGCTGGAGCAGGCTTGCCGTTGCTTGCGCAACGCTGCCATGCCGCTGACGGGCGCGCTCGGCGCGAGCCTTGGAGAAGTGACAGGGCAGGCCTACATTCTCGGCCACCGAGAGAAACGGCAGCAGGTTGAACTGCTGAAAGATATAGCCGGTGTGGTCGACGCGAAAACGGTCCCGTGCGCCGGCCGAGAGCGCCGCGAGATCGCTGCCAAGCAGGCGAACCGTCCCGCGCTGCGCTTTATGCACGCCGCCAATCAGTCCGAGCAAGGTGGTCTTGCCGCTGCCGGACGGGCCCTTGAGGAACAGGCTCTGGTTGCGTTCCAGCTTGAAGCTGGGGATGTCGAGCAGTTCTGCCTGGCCGGGCCAGGCAAAACCCAGTTGGTGGAGATCGAGCAAGGGTGCGGTCATCGAGATGATCCGTTTCAGGCGAGCCGGTGAGTTTACTGCGTCGGGCCGGGCGGCGGCAGGCCACGGGGGTCAGAAGGTCGCGCGCGGCTGGCTGGCGTCAAGTTGTGCGCCGCGTTGCCCATTCGGGCCGATCAGCTGGGCCTGGATTTTCTTAGTGCCGGGAAAAGCCTTGAACAGTTCCTGCAGGTCGAGTGCTTGAATCGTTTGGGGTGTGGCGCAATCAAAGTGGTAGTGCGCGTGGATCTCGCTGTGCTGACCTTCCTGATCATCGTCGTGCTCGTGCTCGTGCTCGTGCTCATCGCCATGATCATGGTCATGAGCTGCGCCTTCGAACAGTGGGCTTTCCAGCCCGGTTTCGACCAGTTTGCAGTTTGCCGCGGCTGGCAGCCCAAACAGCGTATCCGGTTGTTCCAGCCATTTGCGGGCGTCGGCGATCTTGCGCTTGTCCGCGTCGCTGCTCGGCGCGTGTTCGAAGCCCACTAGGTTCATCGCCGGGCTACGCAGGTCGATTTCCAGCGTCGAGCCTTCCAGCGCGGCGTCCAGCTCGGCGGCGCCGTGCTCATGGGCGCCGAGGCTGTCATGGTGATCGTGGTCATGATCGTGATGTTCGGCGGCCAGAGCGAAACCGGGCAGCAGGGCGAAGGGCAGGGCAAGCAGCAAGCGGCGCATAACGAACTCCAGTTGAATTGTTGGTTACGTTATAACAAAAAATGACGCTAGCTAGCCAGCCTGCTCGGAGCGTGGGAGCATGCCATCCGGAACGTTCAGGAGAGTGGGGATGATTCGAATTCGTGGGTATGTAGGCGAATGGCCGGTTGACCTCAGCATCGAGATGGATGAGCACGACTGGACACAGCTGGCATCCCAGCTGCGTACGTCAGAGGTTGCTCCGGCTCAGGCGCAGGCCGATCCGCACTGGCTGAATGCGCAGCAGCTGCTGCGCGATGCAGGGCGAATGGATGGACCGCAGTTGCTGGCGGAGCTGGAAGCGCTGACGGGCAGTGCGCAGGCGGGCAAGCGCTTGCTGGTGCGCCTGCGCCACAGCGCTCAGGTGAAGATTGACAGCGGAGGCGACGCACCGGTGTACCGCTGGGTCGGCTGACGACGCTGACCACGACCGGATTAGAGCCGTTGCGCCTGGAACGTATCGCAGCGTGCCGGCTCGCCGCTGTCGAAGCCGGTGCGGAACCATTTCACCCGCTGTGCCGAGGTGCCATGGGTGAAGGCATCCGGCACCACGCGACCCTGACTCTGCTTTTGCAGACGATCATCGCCGATGGCGTTGGCGGCGTTCAGTGCCTCCTCCAGATCGCCTTCCTCGAGCCAGTCATGGCGCTGTTGGGCATGGAAAGCCCAGACACCGGCGAAGCAGTCGGCCTGCAGCTCTTGGCGAACCAGCAAGCCGTTATCCCCTTCCATGCGTGCCCCGCGTTGACGTGCCGCCTGCATCTGCTGCGAGACACCTAACAGAGTTTGGACGTGATGACCGACCTCGTGTGCGATGACGTAGGCCTGGGCGAAATCTCCGGCGACGGAGAAGCGCGAGGCCATCTCGTCGAAGAACTGCAGATCGAGGTACACCTGCCGGTCGCCCGGGCAATAGAAGGGGCCGACCGCCGATCTGGCGAAGCCGCACGCTGAATTGACTCCGCCGCGAAAGAGCACCAGCGTTGGGTCGCGGTATTGCTCGCCGGACTGCTGGAACAGTGCGCGCCAGGTGTCCTCGGTGTCACCTAGAAGGGCCTGGACGAATGCCACTTGCGGGTCGTCGCCGCGGGCTGGCGTGGTGCTCTGCTGAGTGGGGCCGGAGCCGGTCTGATTGGCCAGCTGACCGAGGATCTGCATGGGGTCCTGACCGGACAGCAAGCCGATCACTACCACGACAGCCACCCCGGCCAGACTCAGGCGCCCGCCACCAATGCCGCCGCTGCGCCCCCGGGCATCTACTACGTTGTCGCTGCGACGTGCTTTCTTCCAACGCATATACGAATCCCTTTTACAGGTGTCTGCCGCTGGGTAGACCCGATATGCCGCCCGCTAATTCAGCAAGCGCTTGGCGTTTCGTCTATTTCTCGATCAGTTCGCCGGGTAGTCGGCCAGCACCGATTCCTTGCCCTGGTTGCTCAGCCCGATCACCTTGAAGGCATCCTTGCGGTCGCCCATCTCCATGCCCGGCGAGCCCATGGGCATACCGGGCACTGCCGCGCCGATCAGCTCCGGTTGAGCACGAAGTTTGAGGATGTCGCGGGCCGGGACATGCCCTTCGACGAACTTGCCGTCGATCACGCCGGTGTGGCAAGAACCCAGCCGCTGCGGCACGCCGAGGCGGGTCTTGACCGCGATCATGTCGGCCTCGACGTGGTCGTTGACCTGAAAACCGTTGTCTTCGAGATGCTGGATCCATGCGCGGCAGCAGCCGCAGCTGGCGTCGCGGTGAACGTCGATGGCGATGGGTTCGGCTGCCTGAGCCAGGCTGGCGAAGAGGGTAGTGACGAGTAGCAGATGGCGCATGGTGTTTTACTCCGGCGAACTCACTGCAGAATACCGCCAACCGGGCACGTGGCCCAAGTGCCCTCCCATGCGCGATCACCGCACTACTACCGCGGTCATGCGGGCGAACCAACGCCCGCCGCTTCGGTCGGATGTCTACCGTGGTACGGAGCCGCTATCAGGAGAGTTTTCGATGCGTTTTGCCCGTTTCGTTCTGGTTGCCCAGGCCGTGATCATGATCGGTTTCAGCCTCGCCTACTGGCTGCGCCCTTATGAGATGGCCAATCTGAACGGGATGCTGTTGATGGAGACCGCCTCGGTCAGCCATATGCGGGTCTATTACGGCGGATTGCAGCTGGGTATGGCGTTGTTCCTGATCTGGGCGATGCGCGAGCCGGAGCGCGCCAGGGCGGCGCTGGTCATGCTGGTTATCACCATGCTGGCATTGGCCGCTGGACGGCTGGGATCATTGTGGCTCGATGGCGGTGAGCTGATCGGCTTCGATCTAGCCTCGTTGATTTACCGGGTATGCGCTGCACTGCTTGCCGCGGTTGCGCTGCTGTTCATGCGCGAGCGAGCAACACCTGAAACACCGGCGGAGCGGGTCGGGCCGCCGACCCGTCGGCTGGTGGACGAAGCGCCGCAGCCGTTCCGTCTGGGCGATGCCCGGCCGGAGCCGGAGCCGGAACCGGAACCGCCGACCGAGCCGATGCCGTTTCGCCGTGATGATGCAGCGCCCTGATGCTGGCTGGATCACGTCCCGGCTGGCCAGTTACCTAATGTCCGTAGCCATTACTTCCATTCAACGATCTGATGCTGACATTCACGTCACCGCGTAGCACCCAGGATGACGGGGCACTCGAGCCGATCATCGCGTGCCCCTGCGTTCTGCTTCTTCGCATGCTGTTCCGCCAGGGTTGCCGGAACGCCTCCCGCGGCTTCGAACACGGAGCAAGGTAGCGACTATTAGCGGGCTGCCGCGACCCTTGGCCGCAACCCGCAGCAGGTCGCTGCGCAAACGGCTAGGGTAGGTGGAAACACCCCGACGGGGTGCCCCCGGTCCCGCGCAGGTTCGGCCTGCCGCCATTTTCCTCGGAGCTTGGAGCCATGGCTCACCTACCCCAGAACGAATTCCAGCCGCCCCTGAGCGCCTGCGGTTGCGACATCAGTGGTCTTAAACCTGTGGACGAGGCGATCGATGAGTTGCTTACCCGCGTCCCGCCGTTACCCGCGGTGGAGCGTGTGGCGTTACCCGATGCTCTCGGTCGGGTGCTGGCGGAGTCGCTGAACGCGCCATTTTCGATACCGGCGTGGGACAACAGTGCAATGGACGGCTACGCGCTGCGCGCCGCCGACCTGCCCGCCGAAGGCGGCTGGCTGCCGCTGCTCGGGCGCATCGCCGCCGGCGACTCGGCCGATCAGCACCTGCCGGTGGGGCATGCGGTACGCATCTTCACCGGCGCACCGCTGCCGCCGGGCGCCGACACCGTGGTGGCCCAGGAGGACTGCCAGATCGAGGTTGACCGCGTGCGGCTTCCGGCGGTCAACCTGGGCATGCATGTGCGCCGCCGGGGTGAGGAGCTGGTGACCGGTGCGCCGGTGCTGCAGGCCGGCAAGCGCTTGCGACCGCAGGAGCTGGGACTGCTGGCGAGCCTGGGCGTGGCCCGGGTTGCGGTCTATCGACGGCTGCGCGTCGGCCTGCTCTCCAGCGGCAACGAACTGCGCGAGCCGGGCGAGCCGCTAGCGCCCGGGCAGATCTACAACGCCAACCGCTACGCGCTGCTCGGGGTGTTGCGCAGCCTCGGGCTGGAGGTGCACGACTACGAAATCCTCGTCGACGAGCTGGCCGCCAGCCGCGACGCTCTGGCGCTGGCTGCCTCTGAGTGGGACGTTCTCATTACCTCCGGTGGCGTCTCGGTTGGCGAGGAAGATCATCTCAAACAAGCGATTCGGGAGCTGGGCGAGTTGCACCTCTGGCGCCTGGCGATCCAGCCGGGCAAACCGCTGGCGTTCGGTGAGGTCAACGGCAAGCCGTGGATCGGCCTACCGGGCAACCCGGCGGCGGCACTGATCACTTCGCTGGTGGTGGCTCGGCCGTTCCTGCTCAGTGCCCAGGGTTGCACCGAGGTGCTACCCAAACCGCTGCGGATGACCGCCGGCTTCGCCTGGCGCAAGTCGAACAACCGCCGCCAATACCTGCGCGCGCGGCTGGAGCAGGTCGATGGCGAGATGCGCGTGTGCCTGCACCCGCGGCAGGGCTCGGCGATGCTGTCCTCCGCTAGCTGGGCGGAGGGCTTAGCGATCGTCGAGCCTAACCGCACGCTGGAAGCGGGTGAGACGGTGGAGTATCTGCCGTTCAGCGAACTGCTCGGCTGAGACATGAAAACGCCCGGTCGATGATGAGTCGACCGGGCGTTTTGCGTCTGCGCTTCAGGCCTGGTGGCGCTGCGGCAGCATGCGCAGCAGGGTGCCGTCGCGGCGCACGTAGTGATGGAACAAGGCTGCCGCCGCATGCAGGCCGATCAGCCAGTAGCCGGCCACCGCCAGCGTTTCATGCAGTTCCTTGAACTCACCGGCCAGCTCCTTGTTGGCGCCGATCAGCGCCGGAAGTTCGAGGCCGAAGAAGGGAATCGGCTTGTCCGCCGCGCTCAGGGTCAGCCAGCCGAGCAGCGGCAGGCCAATCATCAGGCCGTACAGCGCCAGGTGCACCAGCTTGGCCAGCGCGCGTTCCCAGCCCGCCCCGGCGACTGCCTTCGGTGCCGGACGCAGCCATCGGGTAAGCAGGCGCAGCCAGACCAGTGCAAACACCGTCAGACCCAGCATGAAGTGCCATTGCTTGAGCACTTCGCGCGGTTCACTGCCCTTGGCGAAATTGCCTTTGAGTTCGATGGTCGCGTAGACCGCAGCGATAAACAGCACCATCAGCCAGTGCAAGGCGATGGACAGCCGCCCGTAGCGTGCCAGTGGGTTCAAAACAGTCATTTCACACACTCCGAGTAGGGGATTTCGCCAGTCTAGGGTGACAGGCTTAAGCAAACCATTGGCGAATGGCCGTTTCGCCTGCGGCGGACGGTCGCGGCGTTGCACGAGTCGATCACTGCGGCGGCCAAAGCCTTGCTGTTGCCCACCAGATAGGAGATCTGCGCCAGGCCGTCGGTATAGATCGGCTCGAAAAACCAGCATGTCCCCACCTCCGTAACGGCTCAATGGTTACGAATGTGGAAAGCCAGCGGGTTACCGGACGTTCACTCGGCGATCACCTGCGAACCAGCAGCACGCCTGACTCCATGTGGTGCGTGTAGGGGAACTGATCAAACAGCGCGCAGCGCTCGATGCGGTGGGTGTCGTGCAGCTGGGCAATATTCGCCGCGAGGGTTTCCGGGTTACAGGAAATATAGAGGATGCGCTCGAAGCGGCGGGTCAGTTCGCAAGTGTCCGGATCCATGCCGGCGCGGGGCGGGTCGACGAAGACGCTGCCGAAGTTGTAGCTCTTCAGTTGGATGCCGGCCAGGCGGCGGAACGGGCGCACTTCGTTCAGCGCTTGGGTCAGCTCTTCAGCGGACAGGCGTACCAGGCTCACGTTGTCGACGCCGTTGTCGTCGAGGTTGGCCAGGGCAGCATTAACCGAGGATTTGCTGATCTCGGTTGCGAGTACCTTGGGCACACGCGTTGCCAACGGCAGCGTGAAGTTACCGTTACCGCAATAGAGCTCGAGTAGGTCGTCGTCTCGTTCGCCAAGCACGTCGTAGGCCCAGTTCAGCATCTTCTGGCACACGTCGCCGTTGGGCTGGGTAAAGGCGCCTTCGGGTTGCCGGTAGCTGAAGGTGCGGCCGGCAACGGTCAGCTGCTCGGTGACATAGTCGCGGCCGATGACGATGCGCTTGCCCTTGGAGCGGCCGACGATGCTGGTGCCCAGGGCAGCGGCCAGCTGCTCGGCTTCGGCCTGCCAGGCGTCGTCCAACGGCCTATGGTAGGCGAGGGTGATCAGCGCATCGCCGGAAAGCGTGGTGAGGAACTCGACCTGGAACAGCTTGAAGCTCAGGGTCTCGCTGGCTTTCCAGGCGGCTTTGAGCTGCGGCATCAGCTCATTGATGCGACGGCTGGCGATGGGGAACTCGTCGATCAGAATGGGCGTGTGCTTGTCGCCCTGCTCGAACATTGCGTAGTGACGCTGGCCGTCCTCACGCCACAGGCGAAATTCGGTGCGCAGCCGATAGTGTTCACGTGGCGAGTCGAAGACTTCCGGGGCGGGTGCGTCGAAGGGCGCCAGCAGCTCAACCAGCCGTGCGGCTTTCTCGGCGAGTTGGGCATCGTAGGTGGCGGGGTCGAATTGCGGAGCGCTCATGAAGACTCTTGGGAAAATTGAATGAATCGTAGGGTGGATCGGGGCGCGCAGCTGACGCTTTACCCATCCACCGTTACCGCACGGCAGGTGAATGATGAAAGCATCATCGTGCCCATGGCGCTATCAGCCGGCAAACCAGCCCAGCTTGATCACGAACAGGATCGAGAGGATCCACATCGCCGGGCTCAGCTCACGCCAGCGGCCGGCGAGCAGCTTGATCGCAGTCCAGGCAATGAAGCCGAAGGCGATGCCGTTGGCGATGGAGAAGGTCAGCGGCATGGCCAGCGCGGCGATGGCCACCGGGGCGGCGACGGTAAGGTCTTCCCAATCGATGTTGGCGAGGCTGCTCATCATCAGCACGGCGACGAACAGCAGCGCCGGTGCTGTGGCGTAGGCGGGCACGGCACCAGCCAGCGGGGCGAAGAACAGGCTGAGCAAGAACAGCAGGGCGACCACGCAGGCGGTCAGCCCGGTGCGGCCACCAGCGCTGATGCCAGCGGCCGATTCGATGTAGCTGGTGGTGGTCGAGGTGCCGAGCGCGGCGCCTGCCATCGTCGCGGTGCTGTCGGCCAGCAACGCACGGCCGAGGCGCGGCATGCGACCGTCCTTGTCCAACAGGTTGGCTTTCTGCGCCACCCCGATGAGGGTGCCGGAGGTGTCGAACAGGTCGACGAAAAGGAAGGCGAAGATGACGCTGAGCAGGCCGATGTCCAGCGCGCCCGCGATATCCAGCTGCAGCAGGGTCGGCATCAGCGATGGCGGCATTGAGACAACGCCGTTGAGTTCGGAGAGGCCAAGGACGATCGACAGGGCGGTGACTGCCAGAATGCCGATCATCACAGCGCCGGTCACCTTGCGGTAAGCCAGCGCGGCGATGAGGAAGAAGCCCAGGCAGGCCAGCAACGGGCCGCCGGCGGTCAGGTCGCCGAGGCCCACGAGCGTGGCCGGGTTATCGACGACAATTCCGGCATTCTTCAGCGCGATGATCGCCAGGAACAGGCCGATACCGGCCGCGATACCGGAACGCAACGCCAGCGGGATGCTGTGGATGATCCATTCGCGGATCTTGAAGATCGACAGCAGGAAGAAGATCGCACCCGAGAGGAACACCGCGCCCAGCGCCGTCTGCCAGGTGTAGCCCATGGTCAGCACCACGGTGTAGGTGAAGAAGGCGTTCAAGCCCATGCCCGGTGCCAGGGCGATCGGGTAGTTGGCGACCAGGCCCATGATGGCCGAGCCGATAGCGGCGGCCAGGCAGGTGGCGACGAACACCGCGCCGTGATCCATGCCGGTTTCGGCGAGGATGCTCGGGTTGACGAAGAGGATGTAGGCCATCGTCAGGAAGGTGGTGAGACCGGCGAGGATCTCGGTGCGCAGCGTGGTGTTGTGCGCCTTGAGTTGGAACAGCTTCTCCAGCATGGTCAATCCTCGTGTGTGCCGGTCAGGGGTTGGCGGTTGGTCTGCCTGCCTCTCTGGGCAGTTCATTCGCTATAGCAAAGCCTATCGAGGCCTTGCCCGCAAAAGCCGCGCATCTTACACCGGCCCTGCATCGGGTTGAATTTTCCGTTGCGTGACTGGTGGGTTCCGGCTGATCGGCTGCTGCGCTATGGTCGGCGCCATCGATACAACCCCTTCATTGAGAGCACATTGGCTGAATGAGTGAGAAAAAATGAGCGGCATGACTGTGCGAGGAAACCGATCCGCTTGCCATAGGAATCCCTTTGCATACGGCACTCGCCAGCAGGTCGCGGCAGGGCGGCGTTGTGCCTGATTCGACTGAGGGCGTTTGCGCCATCGTCCTGGCTGCGGGCCAGGGCAGGCGGTATCGTGAACATCGCGACGAGGACAAGTTGCTCGCGGCCAGCCGTGACGTCAGCGATGCGCCGCCAGTGCTGGCCGAGACCCTGAACGCCCTGGCCGGAATGACCGAGCGGTTGTTGGTGGTCACCCGCGACGACAACCCTGGGCTGCTGGCCTGGCTCGAATGCCACGCTGGTAGATTCGACGCGGAAATCCTGGCAGTGCGGACCAATGGCCTTGGCCATAGCCTGGCGCAGGCGGTGGCGCACCGGTCGGCTCGTCGTGGCTGGCTAGTGGTCCTGGGCGACATGCCCTACGTGCGGCGCGACAGCATCGCCCGCATCGTCACTGACATTCAGCCGCAACGGCTGGTGGTGCCGACCTACCAGGGTCGCCGCGGCCATCCGCGGGGGATTGGTGCCGACTATCTCCATCGCTTGCTCGCGCTGGAGGGTGATCGAGGCGCGCAGGAGCTGTTCGCAAGCGCCGCGGTGGAAGAGATCGAACTGAACGATCCGGGCGTGCTGCAGGACATCGATCGCCCGGAAGACCGCCGTCACCGTTGAATTTTTCCCATGATCCGCCCGGCGGGCCAAGTGAGATCCCGTCGGTCATGAATGCCCGCGCGGTGCTTGGCTCTTCCGGGCTTCGCCGCCCTCCGCCCGCCACCCCGGCTGAACATTCTTTCGCCTGTGGCAGTCGTACCCCCTAGACGCACGGACAGCGCACCCAATGCCTGAGGTCTTCGGCAAACCTGCACAGAACAGGTGCCGGACGGCCCCCAAACGTGAGGCTGCCATGAGCGAAACATCTTCTCCCGCAGGTGGGATCGCCGCCTGCCCGATCACCCTTGAGTTGAACGGCCAGACCCGCCAGGTCGAGGTATATCCCTGGACCACATTGCTCGATCTGCTGCGCGAACAGCTGCATCTGACCGGCACCAAGAAAGGCTGCGACCACGGCCAATGCGGCGCCTGTACGGTGTTGCTCAACGGCAAGCGGATCAACAGCTGCCTGACCCTCGCAGTGATGCACGACGGTGCCGAGTTGACCACCATCGAAGGCCTGGCCCAAGGCGAGGTGCTGCATCCGATGCAAGCCGCCTTCGTCAGCCATGACGCCTTTCAGTGTGGTTATTGCACGCCCGGACAGATTTGCTCGGCGGTCGGGTTGGTGGCTGAAGGCCACGCACAGACCCGCGATGAGCTGCGCGAGCAAATGAGCGGCAACCTCTGTCGCTGCGGTGCCTATCCGAACATTCTCGCGGCGATCGAAGAGGCTATGCCACAGACCCGCGATCGCCTCACGGCTGTGCGGGAGGTGAAGCCTTGAATCCGTTCAGCTACGCACGTCCGGTTGCCATCGATGAAGCGATCGGCCTGTTCCGGCCGAACAGTCGTTACATTGCCGGCGGGACCAATCTGCTCGACCTGATGAAGGAAAACGTCACCCGTCCGGAGCAACTGATCGACATTACCCGGCTGCCGATGACGGATGTCGAGGAGACGGCTGAGGGCGGGCTGCGCATCGGTGCGCTGGTCAGCAATGCTGATCTGGCCTGGCATCCGCTGGTGCAGCAACGCTACCCGCTGCTGTCCCAGGCGATTCTCGCCGGCGCTTCGCCACAGCTGCGCAATATGGCCAGCACCGGCGGTAACCTATTGCAGCGCACCCGTTGCTACTACTTCTACGACAGCACCACACCGTGCAACAAGCGCGAGCCTGGCAGCGGCTGCTCGGCGCGCGATGGGCTCAATCGCATCCATGCGATTCTCGGTCACAGTCAGGCGTGCATCGCGGTGCATCCGTCCGATATGTGCGTGGCCCTCGCCGCTCTGGAGGCGGTGGTGCAGGTACAGGGCCCACAAGGCGAGCGCCGTATCGCTTTTGCCGACTTCCATCGACTACCGGGTGACACGCCAGACCGCGACAACACACTGGTCGATGGCGAGCTGATCACCGCGGTCGAGCTGCCGGCGCAGGGTTTCTCTGCCCACAGCAGCTACCTCAAGCTGCGTGATCGCGCTTCCTATGCGTTCGCCCTGGTGTCGGTGGCAGCGGCGCTGGAGATGGATGGTGCCGGCATTCGCAACGCCCGCATCGCCATGGGCGGCGTAGCGCACAAACCTTGGCGCAAGGCCGAAGCGGAGGCGGCGCTGATTGGCAAGGGGCCCGGCGAGGCCGCCTTCACAGCTGCGGCGGGCATCCTCCTCGAGGGTGCCAGCGGCTTCGAACACAACGCCTTCAAGATCGAACTGGGCCGGCGCGCCATCGTGCGTGCCCTGAGCGATGCCGCCAAAGGAGACGCCCGATGAAACCAGCCACTTCTCCCTTCGGCCAGCCCATCGATCGAGTCGACGGCCCGCCCAAGGTGACCGGCCAGGCGCAATACGCCGCCGAATTCCATCTGCCCGGTTTGCTCTACGGCAGCGTGGTCAACAGCAGCATCGCGCGCGGACGCATCGTCTCCATCGATGCCAGCGCAGCCGAGGCGGTGCCCGGCGTCAAGCTGGTGCTGACTCACCAGAACCGGCCACCGATCGCCAGTTACGACGAGCCGTACGAAGACGACGATGCCGCCGAGGGCTCGCCGTTCCGGCCGCTGTATAACGATCACATCCTCTACAGCGGCCAGCCGATCGCGCTGGTGGTCGCGGAAAATCTCGAACTGGCCCGTTATGCCGGCAGCCTGGTGCGGGTGGAGTACGAGCAAGAGCCGCATCGGACCGATCTGCTCAGCGAACTGGACACCATGCACAAGGCACCGGCCGAGCTACCGCCGGTCCGCGGCGACGTGGATGCCGCCCTGCGCGGCGCCATGCTCAGGCTCGATCTCAAATACAGCACGCCGGTCGAGCACCACAACCCGATGGAGCCGCACGCATCCACCGTCCACTATTTCCCGGAAGGCAACCTGGAGATCCATGACAAGACGCAGGGCGTGCAGAATTGCATGCGCTATCTCGAAGACGTGTTCGGCATGAAAGGCCGGATTCGGGTGCTGTCGCCTTTCGTTGGCGGTGCCTTCGGTTCCGGGCTGCGCCCGCAATATCAGCTGACGCTCGCGGTGATGGCGGCGCTGAAACTGCAGCGCTCGGTGCGCGTTGTGCTCAAGCGCCAGCAGATGTTCACCTTTGGCTATCGACCGCGCACCCTGCAGCGCATCTCCATCGGCGCTGCACCCAACGGGCAGTTGGAGGCCCTGACCCATCAGGCGATCGGTCAGACGTCGAGCTTCGAGGATTTCACCGAGCATGAGGTCGAGTGGTCCGGGATGCTCTATCAGTGTCCCAATGTGCGGCTGGATTACCAGCTGGTGCCGCTGGACGTCTACACCCCGCTGGACATGCGCGCGCCGGGCGCGACCATCGGCGTCTACGCACTGGAATGCGCGATGGATGAGCTGGCCTATGCCGCCGCCGTCGATCCGCTGGCGCTGCGCCTGACCAACTATGCCGAGCGCAACGGCAACGAGGGCAAGCCGTACTCCAGCAAGGCGCTGCGCCAGTGCTACGAGCAGGGCGCCGAACGTTTCGGTTGGTCACGTCGCTCCATGGAGCCGCGCAGTATGCGCGACGGCAATCAACTGATCGGCTGGGGCATGGCCACCGGCGTTTGGGAGGCGATGCAGATGCCGGCCAGCGCCAAGGCCTGCATGGAGCCCGATGGTCGGTTGGTGGTCAGCAGCGCCACGGCTGACATCGGCACCGGTACCTATACGGTGATGACCCAGATCGCGGCGGCGGCCATGGGGCTGCCGCTGGAGCGTGTCGAGTTCCGCCTGGGGGATTCCAACTTTTCCCAGGCGCCGCTGGAAGGCGGATCGGCGACCGTGTCCTCGGTCGGCAGCGCCGTGCAGCAGGCCTGCGAAGGGTTGCGTCAGAAGATACTGGACGCGGCTCAGCAGTCGCCGGTATCGCCATTTACCGGGGCCAAGCTCGACGACGTTGAGTTTGTCGAAGGCCAGATGCGGCTGAAGGCCACGCCCGCCCACAGCGTAGAGGTCGAGCAGATCGCTGCCGTCAGTGGCGTGCTCGAGGCCGAGGCGAGCGTCAAGCCCGGAGAGGAGCGCAACGCCTATTCCACCGCCACGCACTCGGCGGTATTCATCGAAGTACGGGTTGATGAGAACCTGGGTACGGTCAAGGTCAGCCGGGCGGTGAGCGCCGTGGCCGCCGGGCGGGTAGTCAATCCCAAGACCGCCGGCAACCAGATCGTCGGTGGGGTGGTGTGGGGCATCGGCCAGACCCTGCATGAGGAAACCATGATTGACCACGCATTAGGTCGTTACATGAACCACAACCTGTCCGAATATCACGTCCCGGTGAATGCCGATATCGGTGAGATCGACGTGATTTTCGTCGAGGAGAAGGACGAAATCGTCAACGCGCTCGGCTCCAAAGGCGTCGGCGAGATTGGCATCGTCGGTGTCGCTGCAGCGGTCGCCAACGCGATCTATCACGCCACTGGCAAGCGGGTGCGGGATTTGCCAATCACCATGGATAAGCTGTTGTAAAAGGCGGGGCGGCGGAAGGCTTCGCCGTTTTCCACCCTACGGTTGGGCATCAGTATGTAGGGTGGACCGGGCGGCGCTCCGCTTCAGCCCCCAGCGAAGTCCAAGCTCTAAAAACGGGCGCGAGGGGGGTACGTTATTCCGCCTTGTTTCGACGTTAATCCAGATCGCGGTGCAACTGGTCGCGGTTGGCCAAGGTTGGGAAGAGTTTCATCCAGGTGCCGGTGATGATCAGCGTGCCGACCCCGCCGATCACTACAGCTGGCACCGTGCCGAACCAGTGTGCGGTCAGGCCGGATTCGAATTCGCCGAGCTGATTCGACGCGCCGATGAACAGTCCATTGACCGCGCTGACCCGGCCGCGCATGGCGTCCGGCGTTTCCAGCTGCACGAAGGCGCCGCGTATCACCATGCTGATCATGTCCGCCGCGCCGAGTACCACCAGCACGCCGAGCGACAACCAAAACGAGGTCGATAGGCCGAAGGCGATGGTCGCCAGGCCGAATACCCCGACGGCGGCGAACATCACCCGACCGACCTGCCGGTTGATTGGGTATCGCGCCAACCAGAACGACATCAGCAGTGCGCCCACCGCTGGCGCCGAGCGCAGCAGCCCGAGGCCCCAAGGCCCGGTGAGCAGGATGTCCTTGGCGAACACCGGCAGCAGCGCCGTGGCACCACCGAGCAGCACGGCGAACATGTCCAGCGAAATGGCACCGAAGATGTCCGGCCGGCTGCGGATGAAGCGCATGCCGGCGAGCAGGTTGTCCATCGCCGGGCCGGTCTGTTTCGGTGGGGCCGGGCGTTTCGGCAGGCTCAGCATCAGGCTGCAGGCCAGAGCGAAGAGGAGTGCCACCGGGCCATACACCCACAAGGGGCCGATGGCAAAGAGCAACCCGCCAAGCGCCGGGGCGACGATGGTCGCTGTCTGCATGGCCGAAGACGAGGCGGCGACCGCCGCCGGAAACAGCTGCGTCGGCACCAGACTCGGCAGTAACGCCTGGGTAGCAGGACCTTCGAAGGCTCGCGCGGTGCCCAGCAGGAAAGCGAGCACGAAGATCATTTCCCGCGTCACCCCGAGCCCCCCGGCACCGAGCACCAGCGACAGGGCGATCAGGCCTTGCAATCCTTGGCACAACGCGGCGACCCGGCGGCGATCGAAGCGATCGGCGACATGCCCGGTCCAGAGGATGAACAACAGACGCGGAAAGAACTCGGCCAACCCCACCAGGCCGAGATCCAGCACGCTGCCGGTCAGTTCGTACATGTGCCAACCGATGGCCACCGCCAACATCTGAAAGCCGCTGGCGGTGAATACGCGCGCAAACCAGAACTTGATGAAGGGGCGTTGGTGGCGCAGCAGGAGTTTGGCGTGGGTCGACATCAGACAAGCGCAAGAACGGCAGGGCCGGGCAGATTAGCACGCAGCCAATGCACGCGAGGCTCGCGTTTGACGGTGGCGTTCGTTGTTCGCACCGGTTCGATCATTGCTGCTACCGGCCCAGCCTACGCAATGATCGGCGTCTGAGCTGTCTTGCGCACCATTCAGCTGTCACCCGATGCGTGGGGCAGGACACCACGTTCGTCGAACACTGCCTTGGCCGTCATCATGCCGTTGAGCGCCGCAGGGAAGCCGGCATAGACGGCCATCTGAATGATCACCTCGACCACCTGCTGCGGCGTGCAGCCGACGTTCAGCGCGCCGTGGATATGTACCGCCAACTGCGGCTGGCAATGCCCGAGTGCGGTCAGCGCCGCCACCGTAGCAAGCTCGCGTTGCGGCAGGTCGAGGCCGGGGCGCTGGTAGATGTCGCCGAAGGGAAACTCGATGACGTAACGGGCCAGGTCCGGGGCGATGACTTGCAGGCTGTCAATGACCTTGCGGCCAGCCTCGCCGTCGATCTGTTGGAGCTTGGCCAGGCCTTCGGTGTAGCGGGTCGATGCAGACATGGAGCGTTCCTCTCGATTGGGTAGAGGAAAGCCTGCGGGTTGGAGCGGACTCCAGGTCAAGCCATTGTTTGCTGGCGATACAGTTCGATCTTCGCCTGCAGTGCATCGAGGTGCTCGCGGTCGCGCTCAAGGCGTGCCTGCAGCCTGGCGGCGTGCGCTTCGAGCAGGACCTGGCGCGCGGCGAGCGTCGCCTCTCCCTGTTCGCGCAAATCGGCATAGCGGGTGATGTCCTCCAGCGCCATGCCCGTTTCCTTCAACCGAAGGATGAACGCGACCCACTCCAGGTCACGCGGACCATAGACACGAAAGCCGCTGGCGTCCCGCGCGACCTGGCGCAGAAGGCCAATCTTCTCGTAATAGCGCAGGGTATCGGCGGACAGCCCGGTGCGTGCGGCGAACTGCTGGATGCTCAGCCTGGCCGGTGCTTCGCTCACGGCTTGATCGCCCTCAGGATGACGAACTTGGGCGTCGCCGCGACCTGTTCGACCTTGCCGAACAGGCGCTTGAGCTTGAGGTGATAGCTGAGGTGGCGGTTGCCGACGATCCACAACTCGCCGCCTTTCGCGAGCGCGGTCTTGCCCTGGGTGAACATGCGCCAGGCGAGAAAGTCGCCGACCACCTGCTGCTGGTGAAAAGGCGGATTGCACAACACCAGATCCAGCGAGGCGGGCGGCTGTTCGGCGAGCCCGTCGCCAGCTCGGATATCGGCCGGACGCTCGCCGAGGATCGCCTGCCAGTTCTCCTCTGCCGATTGCACCGCCATGTAGCTCTCGTCCACCAATGTCATCTGCGCCTGCGGATTGCTCAGCGCGTAGACGATGCCGAGCACGCCGTTGCCACAGCCCAGATCCGCCACGCGCAGGTTGCCGAGCGCCTTGGGCAGGTGCGGAAGGAAGGCGCGGGTGCCGATGTCGAGTTCTTCGCGGCAGAATAGGTTGGCGTGGTTGAGCAGTTCGATGCCCGGCTGATCGAGGCGGTAGCGGGTCGGGTAGGGCGACACGGGCGCTGGCTTGTCGCTCGGTATGGCAATCAGCAGGCGTGCCTTTTTTACCGCCAGTGAGGCTTGCACTGGGCCGATGTACTTTTCCAGCAAGTCGCCCGCTGCACGTGGCAGATGTTTGATCATCGCGCCGGCGATCACCTGCGCACCCGGTGCAAGCTGGCCGTGCAGGCGGATCAGTTGTTCCTCCAGCAGCGCCAGGGTTTTGGGCACCCGAATCAGCACGCGGTCGAACGGCCCTCGCGCAACTTCGCTGGCAGGAACGAAAGTCACCGCGTCACCCGTCAGGTCGTTGCGTTGCAGATTCTTTTCCAGCGCCAGGTGCGCCAGGTGCGAATCGCCGCTGCTGGTGACCTGGGCGTGCTGCGCCAGCGAGCACGCCAGCGCCCCGAAGCTGTCGTTGAGGATCAGCACCCGGCTATCAGGCGACAGGTCCTGCTCATGCAGCTGCGTCAGCAGATACTCGTCGGCGGCGTCGAAGGCCTGCAGCGGCTCGTTGGGCTGCTCGGGCTGACGGATCAGGTCGAGGCGGGCGAAAGGCGATTCGAGAATAGGCATAAGAACTGGCGGTGTTTGTGGGCGTCGGAATGGAGTATCAAGGAATCAAACCGTTGAAACGATCGGCGTCGCTATACGCATCGGCAGCGTAGCCTGGTCGGTTCAGAACGGCTTGACGCTGCTTGCTCTGGCTGTCGGGTGGCGTACTTGCCTCGCCAAGGTTATTCAGTGGCCTGATGAGCCTCAATCCGCAGAAGTCCGCGAAGGGAGCGAAGTATGACCGTCAGCGAAGAGAAGTTCACCCGTCAACGTCTGCTCGAGGTGCAGACGCTGACGCCCAGCCTGTTCACCCTGCGTACCACTCGCGATCCCGGCTTTCGGTTCACGGCGGGCCAGTTCGCCCGTCTCGGTGTCCGCAAGCCCAGCGGCAGCATCGTCTGGCGGGCCTATTCGATGGTCTCGGCGCCCCATGACGAGTTTCTCGACTTCTTTTCAATCGTGGTGCCGGATGGCGAGTTCACCAGCGAGCTGAGCCGCCTCAAGCCTGGCGATGAGTTGCTGGTGGACAAACAGGCGTTCGGTTTTCTCACCCTGGACCGCTTCATCGATGGTCGCGACCTGTGGTTGCTCGGCACCGGGACCGGCATCGCGCCGTTTCTCTCGATTCTGCAGGACTTCGAGGTCTGGCAGCGCTTCGAACGGATCATCCTGGTCTACAGCGCGCGGACCGCATCCGAACTGGCCTACCAGGCGCTGATTCGCGACTTGCCGCATCGCGACTACCTGGAAGGCCTCGGTTCGAAGCTTACCTACCTGCCGGTGGTGACCCGCGAACGGATCCCCGGCGCGCTGCACGGGCGCGTCACCACGCTGATCGATAGCGGCGAGCTGGAGCGTGCCGCCGGCCTGGCGCTGGAACCGGAGCACTCGCGGATCATGCTCTGCGGCAATCCGCAGATGATTGAAGACACCCGCGCCATTCTCAAGGCCCGCGAGCTGAACCTCGCCTTGACCCGTAAGCCCGGTCAGGTGGCGGTGGAGAATTACTGGTAGCGCATGAGCTGGATGTTCGTTGGGGCTTTAGCCTGCCGTGGCCGGATCGAAACCTCCGTTGGGCTGAAGCCAGTCTGAGGTCTGTGCGACGCACTATCTGAACCAAAAAGCCCCCGCCGGACGATCCGGCGGGGGCTTTCGTTCGAGTGGCTCCGCCTGAGGCTCGCCGTTCGACCCTGCTTAGACCACGCCCTGGGCCAGCATGGCATCGGCGACCTTGACGAAGCCGGCGATATTGGCGCCTTTCACGTAGTTGGTGCGGCCGTTTTCTTCGCCGTACGCCACGCAGGCATGGTGAATCGACTGCATGATGCCGTGCAACTTGGTATCCACTTCACCGGCGGTCCAATGCATGCGCATGGCGTTCTGGCTCATTTCCAAGCCGCTACAGGCCACGCCGCCGGCGTTGGACGCCTTGCCCGGGGCGAACAGGATGCCCGCTTCGAGGAACAGGTCCACCGCTTCGAGCGTCGAGGGCATGTTGGCGCCTTCGGCAACGCAGAGGCAGCCGTTACTCAACAGGGTGCGCGCATCCTCGCCATCGAGTTCGTTCTGCGTGGCGCAGGGCAGGGCGATTTCGCAGGGCAGGCTCCAGGGACGCTGATCGGGCAGGTGGGTGACATCGAAATGCCGGCCCATTTCCTCGAGCCGCCCGCGACGGACGTTCTTCAGGTCCATCAAATATTCCCACTGCTCGTCGCTCAGCCCATCAGGGAAGTGCAGCGTACCCCCTGAATCCGATAGTGAAACGACCTTGCCGCCCAGCTCCATGACCTTCTGTGCGGCGAATTGCGCGACGTTACCCGATCCGGAAATCGCCACACGCTTGCCATCGAAACTGGCGTGGGAGGTCTTGAGCATTTCTTCGGCGAAGTACACGCAGCCGTAGCCGGTGGCTTCCGGGCGGATCAGGCTGCCCCCATAGGACAGGCTCTTGCCGGTCAGCACCGAGGTGAACTGATTGGACAGGCGTTTGTACTGGCCGAACAGGTAGCCGATCTCGCGTGCGCCAACTCCGATGTCGCCGGCCGGTACATCCAGGTCGGCGCCGACATGGCGGAACAGCTCGCTCATGAAGGACTGGCAGAAGCGCATCACTTCACCGTCGCTCTTGCCTTTGGGGTTGAAGTCCGAGCCGCCCTTGCCGCCGCCCATGGGCAGCGAGGTGAGGGAGTTCTTGAATACTTGCTCGAAGGCGAGAAACTTCAAAACGCCCATGTTGACCGAGGGGTGAAAGCGCAGGCCGCCCTTATAGGGACCGATGGCACTGTTCATCTGAATCCGAAAGCCGCGGTTGACCTGGACCTGCCCCCGATCATCGACCCACGGAACGCGGAATAGAATGGCCCGCTCCGGCTCGACCATGCGCTCTAGGATGCCGGCCTGCCGGTACTTCGGGTTCGCTTCCAGAAAAGGCCAGAGACTGCCGAGTACCTCTTCGACGGCTTGATGGAATTCTGGTTGGTGAGGGTCGCGCTGCTTCAGGCGGTCAAGAAACGCATGGACGGTTTCAGTCATTCGAATGGCCTCGGAATACCGCGGTAGCGGTCACGAAAAAGGGATAAGGCCGTCGACTCTAGCAAAGCGGGTTTGCCCCGCGATAGTGCATGTAATGCGCTACGCACATTATTGGTGCGTGATCATGGCCGTGTCCTGCTCCTGTGAGCGGATGGGCGTTGGTGATTCAGACCTGGCCAACGTCGCTGGCCAACTCGGCCTGCAGCCAGGTCACGAAGCTGCCGATCAGGCGTTGGCGTCGTTTGCGCTCAGGCAGCACGACGTAATAGCCGAACTCGGTTCGCACGCTTTCATTACAAACCCGGCAGAGCAGACCCTGAGCCAGGAGATCATCGACCAGATGACGCCAGCCGATGGCCACGCCTTGGCCGGCAATCGCCGCCTGGATCAGCAGCGTGTAGTTGTCGAAGCGCAACATGCCCGCGCCAGGTGTCTCAGTGATGCCGAACGCGCGAAACAGGCTGCTCCAGTCGAGCCAGCGTGAGCGGCTTTCCGGGCGCAGATGCAGCAGCGGCAGCCGCGAAAGCGCTGTCGGCGCCAGGGGCGTCGTCTCATTCTTCAGCAGCAGCGGGCTGCAGACGGGATAGACCTCCTCGTGAAACAGCAGATGCGCCTCGCCATGCTTGGAGCGACCGTCGCCGAAGACGATGGCCACGTCGGTTTCCGATGGCAGCACGCCGAGGCCGCGCTCGCTGGTCACCAGGCTGACATCCACTGCAGGATGAAGCTGATGAAAACGCTCCAGGCGCGGCATCAGCCAGTACGCGGCGAAGGCGAAATCGGTGGCGACCTGGAGCACCTCATGCTGCTGCTGCGCGGTCACCGCGGCGAGGCCGGCGTCCAGCGCGCCCAGGCCCTGCTGCACATAGCCCAGGAGCAGCTCGCCGGCCTCGGTGAGGACGATGCCGCGGTAGACGCGATCGAACAGCCGGATCGCCAACTGCTGCTCCAGGCGTTTGATCTGCTGACTGATGGCCGGCTGCGTGCTGCCCAGCTCCAGCGCAGCGGCGGTGAAGCTTTGTTGGCGAGCCGCGGATTCGAAGACCCGCAGTGCATCGAGGGGGATCTGATCGATTCGATTTGGCATTAGCTGTGCTTATCCTAGGCATATGTCGCAGCCGGGTTTACCGCAGCGCTACAGGGTCCAGACTGTGTTCCAGGCAATCTCGCATAAAAACAAGGCATGGACCATTCGCATTATGAAGCGCCCCAATATCCTGTTCATCATGGCCGACCAGATGGCCGCTCCCATCCTGCCGATGCATGACCCGGCGTCGCCGATCCAAGTGCCGAACCTAGCGCGTCTCGCCGCCGAAGGCGTGGTGTTCGATTCGGCCTATTGCAACAGCCCGCTCTGCGCGCCGTCGCGCTTCACCCTGGTCAGTGGGCAGCTGCCGAGCAAGATCGGCGCTTACGACAATGCCGCCGACTTCCCAGCCGACGTGCCCACCTACGCGCACTACTTGCGGCGGCTCGGTTATCGCACGGCGCTGTCCGGCAAGATGCATTTCTGCGGCCCGGACCAGCTGCATGGCTACGAAGAGCGGCTGACCAGCGACATCTATCCCGCCGACTACGGCTGGGCAGTGAACTGGGACGAGCCAGAAGTCCGCCTGAGCTGGTACCACAATATGTCGTCGGTGCTGCAGGCCGGGCCCAGCGTGCGTACCAACCAGATGGATTTCGATGAAGAAGTGGTGTTCAAGGCGCAGCAGTACCTCTACGACTTCGTTCGCGCAGACGAGGGCCAGCCGTTCTGCCTGACGGTTTCGATGACCCACCCTCACGACCCGTACACCATTCCCGAGGAATACTGGAACCGCTATCAGGATGAGGACATCCCTCTGCCGCGCCAGGACATCGACCAGGACGAGCAGGACCCTCATTCGCAGCGCCTGCTCAAGGTCATCGATCTTTGGGGCAAATCACTGCCCGAAGAGAAAATCCGCGATGCCCGCCGCGCCTATTTCGGCGCCTGCAGTTATATCGACGACAACGTTGGCAAGCTGCTGAAAACGCTCGAGGCGTGCGGCCTGGCCGAGGACACCATCGTGGTGTTCTCCGGAGATCACGGCGACCAGCTAGGCGAGCGTGGCCTCTGGTACAAAATGCACTGGTTCGAGATGGCCGCTCGCGTGCCGCTGATCATCCGTGCCCCGGGAATCGACCCGGCACGGGTCGGTGCTTCGGTATCGACCGCCGACCTGTTGCCAACCCTGGTCGAGCTGGCGGGCGGCACGCTGGAAGCCAATCTACCGCTCGATGGGCGCTCGCTGCTGCCGCACCTCACCGGCCACGAGGGCCATGACGAAGTGATCGGCGAATACATGGCCGAAGGCACTACCAGCCCTTTGATGATGATTCGGCGCGGCGCCTACAAGTTCATCTATTCGGAGCAGGACCCTTGCCTGCTGTTCGATGTGGCCGGCGATCCGCTGGAGCGCGAAAACCTGATGAACTCCCCCGATCACCAGGCGCTTGCCGAGGCCTTTCTGACCGAGGCGCGGAAGCGCTGGGACATCCAGGCCATCCATGATCAGGTGCTCGCCAGCCAGCGTCGTCGGCGCCTGGTCAGCGAAGCGCTGAGCCTGGGCAAGCTGACCAGCTGGGACCATCAACCCTGGGTCGATGCCAGCCAGCAATACATGCGCAATCACATCGACCTGGACGATCTCGAGCGCAAGGCACGTTACCCCCGGCCTTGAGCGCCAATCGGCGGCGAGCCCGTGTCACCAAAGGAACTTTCGAACAGAGAGAAGGCAGACGGACATGAATAAAACTATAAATGCGGTTGTGGTCGGCAGCGTGTTGCTGGCCGTCACGAGTCTCCAGGCGCAGGGCGCGGTCGAAGGCGAGCAGTGCTCTACGGTGCGCCTGGGGGATCCGGGCTGGAGCGACATCGCGGTCACCAATGGCATCGCCAGCCTGCTGCTGGAGGGCCTCGGTTACAAGCCGAAGGTCATGACGCTGGGCGTGCCGATCATCTTCGCCGGGCTGACCAAGAATCAGCTCGATGTCTTTCTCGGCAACTGGATGCCGGCGCAACAGGACAACTACGACAAGTTCGTGGCGACCGGTGAAATCGAAGAGCACAGCGTCAACCTGACCGGCACCGAATACACCCTGGCGGTGCCGACCTCGGTGTGGAATGCCGGCGTGAAGCGTTTCGAGGACCTCGACTCGCACGCCGAGCTGTTCGACAAGACCCTCTACGGGATTGCCGCCGGTGCGCCGGCGAATCTGTCGATCCAGAAAATGATTGATCAAGATGAGTTCGGGCTGGGCGACTGGCGACTGGTGGAATCCAGCGAGCAGGCGATGCTGGTGCAGGTGGGGCGCGCGGTGAAGCGCGATAAGGGTGTGGTCTTTCTCGGTTGGACGCCACACCCGATGAACGTGCAGTTCGACATCAAGTACCTCAAAGGTGGCGAGGCCTATTTCGGCGAGAGCGGCACGGTCAATACGCTGGTACGCAAGGGCTATGCCGCGCAGTGCCCGAACGTTGGCAAATTGCTGAGCAACCTGAAATTCACCCAGGACATGGAGAACGCCATCATGGACGAGGTGCTGGCCAGAAATGCCAGCAACGACGCGGCGGTGAAGGCCTGGGTGAAGGCCCATCCCGAGGTGCTCGAAGGCTGGCTGCAAGGCGTCACGACCCGCGAAGGTGAAGACGGGCTGGCCGCGGTGAAAGCCTCGCTCTGAGGTTAGCTTCGTAGGGTGGATCACGCTTCATCGATCCACCAGGCGACGGCAAAACGGTGGATGAAAAGAGCGTTATCCACCCTACGTAGGACGTTTGGTTGAGCGTCGCCTGATTCCTGAACGCGCACACGCGAGAGCTTCGTAGGGTGGATCACGCTTCATCGATCCACCAGGCGACCGCAACGGTGGATGAAAGAGCGTCATCCACCCTACGTAGGACGTTTGGTTGAGCGTCGCCTGATTCCTGAAGCGCACACGCGAGAGCTTCGTAGGGTGGTCACGCTTCACCGATCCACCGGGCGACGGCAACGGTGGATGAAAAGAGCGTCATCCACCCTACGTAGGACGTTTGGTTAAGCGTCGCCTGATTCCTGAAGCGCACACGCGAGAGCTTCGTAGGGTGGATCACGCTTCACCGATCCACCGGGCGACGGCAACGGTGGATGAAAAGAGCGTCATCCACCCTATATCGGCCCCCTAGACTTGAACGCTTTGCGCCTTCTGCGCCTTCTGCGCGGCTGCCGGCTGTGTCTGCGCCGCGTTGCGCACCGGGTCGGATCCCGCGACGTAATACGGCGCGGTGCTGCGCGGCAACGGCGTGCGCCCGCGAACCCGGTCGGCGAGTTTCTCGGCCATCATGATGGTCGGCGCGTTGAGGTTGCCGGTAGTAATCAGCGGCATGATGGAGGCATCGATCACCCGTAGCCCGTCGAGGCCGTGCACCCGGCCCTGGCCGTCGACCACGGCCATCTCGTCTTCGCCCATCTTGCAGGAGCAGGACGGATGGAAGGCGGTTTCGGCGTGCTGGCGGACGAACTCATCCAGCTCGGCATCGCTGTCGATGTTGGCGCCGGGACTCAGTTCTCGGCCGCGATAGGGATCCAGTGCCGATTGCGCCATGATCTCCCGGGTGATCCGGATGCCGTCGCGGAACTCCTGCCAATCCTGCTCGCACGACATGTAGTTGAACAGGATGCTCGGGTGCTGGCGCGGGTCCCGCGAGCGGGCATGTACACGCCCGCGGCTGGGCGAGCGCATGGAACCGACATGGGCCTGGAAGCCGTGCTCCTTTACCGCGTTGCTGCCGTTGTAATTGATCGCCACCGGCAGGAAGTGGTACTGGATGTTCGGCCACTCGAACTCGGCGCGCGAGCGAATGAACCCGCCCGCCTCGAACTGGTTGCTGGCGCCGATGCCCTTGCCCAGGAACAGCCACTCGGCGCCGATCAGAGGCTGGTTATGCAACTGCAGCGCAGGGTAGAGCGAAACCGGTTGTTTGCAGGCGTACTGCAGGTACATCTCCAGGTGATCCTGCAGGTTGGCCCCGACGCCTGGAAGATCGTGGACGATCGGGATGCCCAGTTCGCGCAGCAGCGCGCCCGGGCCGACGCCAGAGCGCTGCAGGATCTGTGGCGAGGCGATGGCGCCACTGCACAGCAGCACTTCACGCCGGGCATGGACGATCACTGGCGTGTCGCTGCTGCCATGCAGGTAAGCCGCACCGATGGCCCGCTTGCCGCTGAACAGGATGCGATCGGTCAGCGCATGGGTCACGATGGTCAGGTTCGGTCGGCCACGGGCCATGTCCAGATACCCACGCGCGGTGCTGGCGCGACGCCCCTTGGGCGTGACCGTGCGATCCATCGGGCCGAAGCCTTCCTGGCGATAACCGTTGAGGTCGTCGGTTTCCGGATAGCCGGCCTGTACGCCGGCCTCGATCATGGCGCGGAACAAGGGATTGTTGCCGGGCTTGGGCGTGGTCACGCTCACCGGGCCGTCGCCGCCATGGTAGTCGTTGGGGCCGATGTCACGTGTCTCGGCTTTACGGAAATAGGGCAGGCAGTCGAGATAGGTCCAGTCTTCCAGACCGGGCGCCTTGGCCCAGCCATCGTAGTCCATGGCGTTGCCTCGGATGTAGCACATGCCGTTGATCAGCGACGAGCCGCCCAGGCCCTTGCCCCGACCGCACTCCATGCGGCGATTGTTCATGTGCGGCTCGGGATCGGTCTCGTAGGCCCAGTTATAGCGCCGCCCCTGCAGCGGAAAGGCCAGCGCGGCGGGCATCTGGGTACGGAAATCCATCCGGTAGTCGGGACCTCCGGCTTCGAGCAGCAGCACGCTGACATCAGCGTCCTCGGTCAGGCGAGTCGCCAGAACGTTACCGGCCGAACCGGCACCGATGATGATGTAGTCGTATTCCATGAGCAGCGTCCTTGGGATGGACGCTTCAGGCCTGAAGCCGCGAGCAACAGTGAGCGCTGTCCTGCCTGAAGCGTGTGGCTGGCAACGGTTTAGAACACCGAGGCGAAATCGCCCAGTTCGACCTGGATCGACTTGGTGCGGGTGTAATGGGCCAGGGTCATCAGCCCGTTCTCGCGGCCCACGCCGGATTGCTTGTAACCGCCGACCGGCATTTCGGCTGGCGATTCGCCCCAGGTGTTGATCCAGCAGATACCCGCTTCCAGGCTGTGGATCACCCGGTGGGCGCGGGCCAGGTCGTGGGTCACCACGCCGGCGGCCAGTCCGTAATCAGTGTCGTTGGCGCGGCGAATCACCTCCGCTTCGTCGTCAAAGACCAAGATGCTCATCACCGGGCCGAAGATTTCCTCGCGCACGATGCGCATGTCGTCCCGGCAGTCGCTGAACACGGTCGGCGCGACGTAGGCGCCCTTAGCGTACTCGCCCTCGGTCACCCGCGTTCCGCCGCAGAGCAGGCGCGCGCCTTCGGCCCGACCCGACTCGATGTAGTCGAGCACGCTGTCCATGTGCGCATAGCCCACCAGCGGACCGAAGTTGGTCGCCTCGTCCAGCGGGTCGCCCAGTCGGATGCGCTTGACGCGTTCGAGCACCTTGGCTTCGAACCGCGCTTGCAGCGAGCGATGGACGAACACGCGGGTGCCGTTGGTGCAGACCTGGCCCGAGCTGAAGAAATTGGCCATGACCGCGATGTCAGCGGCACGGTTGAGGTTCGCGTCCTCGAAGATGATCAGCGGCGACTTGCCACCCAGCTCCATGGTCACGTCCTTGAGCGAGGAGCTGGACGCGCTGGCCATGACTTTCTTGCCGGTGCTGGTGCCGCCGGTGAAGGAAATCTTCGCGATGCCCGGGTGCTCTGTGAGCCAGGTGCCGACTTCCCGCCCGCTGCCGGTGAGTACGTTGAACACACCGTCCGGTACGCCTGCCTCGGTATAGACCTCGGCCAGTTTCAGGGCGCTCAGGGACGTCATCTCGCTGGGCTTGAAGATCATCGCGTTGCCGGCTGCCAATGCTGGCGCGGATTTCCACAGGGCGATCTGGATCGGGTAGTTCCAGGCGCCGATGCCTGCTACTACGCCCAGCGGCTCGCGGCGGGTATAGACGAAGCTGGTGTCGCGCAACGGGATCTGCTCGCCTTCGATGGCGGGGATCAGCCCGGCGTAGTACTCGAGCACATCGGCACCGGTCACGATGTCCACCGCCCGGGTTTCCGCTAGAGGCTTGCCGGTATCGAGGGTCTCCAGCTCGGCCAGTTCATCGTTGCGTTCGCGCAGGATATCCACTGCCCGACGCAAGATGCGCGAGCGCTGCATGGCGGTCATCGCGGCCCAGACCTTCTGTCCCGCGGTGGCGCTGGCGACAGCTTTATCGACATCGTCCCGCGACGCGCGCTGGAGCTCGGCAAGCACTTCGCCGGTCGCTGGATTGACGGTCTCGAAGGTGTCGCCGCTAGTGGCCTCGGTATAGCGGCCATCGATGTAGAGTTTCTGTTGTTCGAAACGGGGCATGGTCATCCTCGCGGTGCATAGTGAAGGAGGGGGATCAGTGCACCTGCTTGGTCAGTAGCTGATCCAGGTAGTCATAGGCCAGTTGCAGTGCCTGTTCGATATCGAAGTCGTCGCTGGCCAACGCGCCGCGCAGCCACAGGCCGTCGATCAATGCCGCCATGCCTCGCGCGGCCGAGCGTGCTTGCTCCTTTGGCAGAACGCGGCGGAACTCGCAGCAGAGATTGGAATACAGGCGGCAGTCGTTGATCCGCTGCAATCGGTGCAGGGCGGGTTGATGCATGCTGAACGCCCAGAACGCCAGCCAGGTTTTCATCGCGGGTCCGTTCACCTGGCTGTCGTCGAAGTTGCCCTCGATGATCGCTTTCAGGTGCGCGCGCGGGCTGTCGTCGGTCAGCGCCTCGCGGCGTATACGGACGGCCTGATTCAGCGCCTTCATGAGGTGCCGCATGGTGGCTTCGAGCAGGCCGTTCTTATCCTGGAAATAATGACTGATGATGCCGTTCGAGACGCCCGCCAGTCGCGCAATCATGGCGATGCTGGCGTCACTCATACCGACCTGGTCCACGGCCGCGAGGGTGGCATGGATCAGCTGTTTGCGTCGGATGGGCTGCATTCCAACCTTGGGCATTGGAGGCTCCGGGAGGATGATGAATGCTGTACACCCTAGTTTTTATTGATTGATCGATCAATAAAAAAACAAAGGGCTGTCGGGAATGGATATGACTATGTCGTGCGTCGCAGACGCAGATGTGAACGAGCCCAAAGGCGGGTTGGGACAGCTAGCCGGTTTTCCCGATGGCAGTGTTGCCTGCGCCCCAATCGAAGGCCGCCGGGCACTGCCACGACGGCGTTCGGGGGTAAGGTGCGGGCGCGTGAGCGCCCGTACGGGTGCTGCTTACAGGATGTCCAGTGGGTACTCGGTGATCACGCGCAGTTCGTCGATGTCGCCGGCGAAGCCGCGCGCGGTGGCGTAACGCACACGCAAGGAGAGGTCTTTGAGGTCGCCGTCCTGGACCACGTACTTGGCTTCGAGGTCGCGCTCCCATTCCTTGCCCTTGCCGGCGGCTCCGGCGTAGTAAGCGTAGGCGCCATCGGGATCGACGCTCGCGCCATCAATGTCTCCCTTGATGTACCTGGCCATCAGGCTCAGACCCGGCACGCCGTAGGTCGCCATGTTGAGATCGTAGCGGGCCTGTACCGACTTCTCGCCGGGCGCGTTGAAGTCCGACCACTGCGAAGAGTTGGCCAGATAGATGGAGTCGCCGGCGTTGGTGCCGTCCATGCTGATGTAATCCATGGGCGCGTTGCCGTTCACCTGCTGATGGGCGAGGGTGAAGCTATGCGCGCCGATCGAATAGCCGGCGGCCAGCGACCAGGCTGTGGTGTTGATGTCCCCCGCCAGGGCGGATCCTTCGTCACGGGTGTCATAGACGTTGAAGTCGAACGACAGTGCCTGACCTTCGGAGAGCGGCAGCGCGTAGTTCAGGTTGCCGTAGTACTGGCTCCAGACGTCCTCGTACTTGGAACCGTAGAGGGTCGCGCTGAGGCTGTCGGTCAGCTGGTACGTGCCGCCCAGATAACTGACGGTTTCCGAGTCGATGGCGCCGGCATAGACCAGGGTGATCTCGCCGTCGTGGTTGAGCGAGCGGTTGCGATCGCGAATCGAGGTGAAATAGCCCGCGTCGACGGTCAACTGATCGAGCTCGTTGGACGTCAGCTGGAAGCCAGTGGCGGTGCTGGCGAAGATGCGCCCGGTGCCTGGGGAGAAGACCGGGGCGGTGGGCGTCAGGTCGCCATACTTCAGGGTCGTGTTGGAAACACGTACCTTGACCGCGCCGCCAGCGAAGCCGAAGTCGTCGGCGGCACGGCCGTCGCTGTCCACTGGCAGCAGGCCAGTGCCGCTGGTGCCTCGACCGCTGTCGAGCTTGATCGCACCACCGGCATGAAGGTCGACGCCGAAGCCGACGGTGCCCTGGGTGAAGCCGGATTGATAGGAGAGTAGCAGGCCGTGGGCCCATTCTTCCCGGCGGCTCTGGGCGGCGCCAGGCGCATGGTTATCGCGGGCGAAGTAGTAGTTCTTGTTCAGCAGCGTCAGGTCACTGCCTTCGACGAAGCCGGTGGCTTCCGACTGTTCGCTGGCTACGGCCAGCTGGCTGACCGCGGTGGTGACGGCCAGCGCCAGGGTGGTCCATTTGATTGCGTGCATGCACACGACTCCATTGCTTCGAGCGGCGCTCGTTCAGTGCGCCGGTCGGGGTTGGGTATAGGGGGATTGCGAGATCCGATTATTCGAGCCAGCTGGCGACGCGTTCCGGGTGGTTCTTCACCCACTCACGGGCGGCAGCGTCCGGCTTGGCGCCATCACGTATCGCCAGCATCACTTCACCGACTTCTTCAGGACCCCAGTTGAACTTCTTCAGGAAGGCTTCGGCCTCGGGAGCCTTGCTGGCGAGCGCTGGGTTGGCGACCGTATCGACGTGCTCGTCGTCACCGAAGACCTTCTTCGGATCTTCCAGGAAGCGCAGCTTCCACTTGGCGAACATCCAGTGCGGGATCCAGCCGGTAACTACGATCGGCTTCTGCGCTTTTTCCGCGCGGGTCAGGGCGGTGGTCATCGCTGGCCCGGAGCTGGGCATCAGTCGGACGTTCAGGTCGTATTGTTTTATGGCGTCTTCGGTGCGGCGCATGACACCGGCGCCGGCATCGATGCCAGTGATCTTGCCGTCGAATGCGTCGCTGTACTTGTTGAGATCCTCGATGCTCTTGGCCTCGACATAGTCCGGCACGATCAAGCCGATCTTCGCGCCTTCATAGTTGGTGCCGAGGACCACGACCTTGTCCTTCAATTTCTCGAAGTACTCGCCGTGTGTGGCGGGCAGCCAGGCGGAGAGGGTGGCGTCGAGATCACCGCGTGCGACGCCCTGCCACATGATGGCCGGCTCGACCGGCTGCAGCTTGACCGGGTAACCCAGGTTGCTCCCGAGAATTTCACCCGCCACGTGCGTGGCGGCGACGCTGTCGTCCCAGCCGTTGACGTAGCCGATCTTCAGCTCGGGCTTGTCCGCCGCCATGCTGGTGGCCATGCCGAGCGCCATGCTGGCGGCGCCGAGACCACAAAGAAGGTGCTTGATTAGATTCATGCGTTTAGCTCCATGTAGGAATATGGCAGTGATGCCTACCGTGGTCCCGTTCTGCGAGGGACTGCGGTTTTGTTGCAGGGATCTCAGCGATTGAGCGAGGTCCCGTGCACGGTTCGGCGCGCTGGTTCTGCTTGCGCACCGGCGAAATGAAAGGTGATCGGTTGTGTTGTGGCTGCGGAGCAGGCTCGTCTCGGCATCTGAGCCGGGACGGGCCTGCTGGCTACTTTTGCCTGGTCCTGTTCTGCGCGATGGCGTTCAGGCAGTCAGAGGCCGACGAACTTCTTCACCGCAGCGACCGCGTCCTGGCCGTCGTAGGTGGTCACTCCGGCCAGCCACTGATCGAGCGCGCCCGGGTTGGCTTTGATCCACTTCTTCGCCACGGTTTGCGGATCGTCTCGTTCGAGCGCCATTTCCATCAGCTCGCTTTCGATGGGGACGGTGAACTGCAGGTTCTGTAGCAGCTTTCCTACGTTTGCGCAGCGCTCCACATAGTCCGGCGGCACGACGGTAAACACCTTGGCCGCACCGAAGTCGGGGCCAAACACCTCGTCACCGCCTGCCAGGTAGGTCAGGTCGTACTGGGTATTCATCGGGTGCGGAGCCCAGCCGAGGAAGACCACCGGTTCTTTCTTGCGAATCGCACGTTGCACCTGAACCAGCATGCCGGCTTCGCTGGACTCGATCATGCGGAAGTCGCCGAGGCCGAACTGATCGTTCTTGATCATCTTCTCGATCAGCAGGTTGCCGTCGTTACCCGGTTCGATCGCGTAGATTCGGCCGCCCAGCTCGTCCTTGAACTTGGCGATGTCCTGAAAGCTTTTCAGTCCCGCCTCAGCCGCATAGGTCGGTACCGCCAGGGTGTATTTGGCGCCTTCCAGATTGGGCGATTCGAGCACCTTGACGCCGCCGTCCTTGGCAAACGGTTCGATGACCGCATCCATGGACGGCGACCAATAACCGAGAAAGGCATCGATCTGCTTGTTCTTCACGCCGGTGAAGGCGATCGGTACCGAAGCCATTACCTTGCTCGGCTGGTAGCCCAGACCCTCGGTCAGAACCATTGCCACGCCCGTGGTCGCGGCGATGTCGGCCCAGCCGATTTCGGCAAAACGCACCTTTTCGCAGCTCGCTGGCTCCTGTGCCCAAGCTCCCTGCATCGCTGCGCAGGTGAGCAGGCCGACGGCAGTCGTTATCGTCTTGAAAGTATTCATCCTGATTTCCCGTGTCTGCGGTTCGTGGTGCTATTGGCGCTGCAACTTGAGCTTGGTGCTCACCCAGGTGTACCAGGTGGCCTTTTGCGTGGCTCGCTTGGTGCTGCCGAAGCTCTCGGTGATGCGATCGAGGATGATTGCCAGCAGTACCACGGCCATGCCGCTTTCGAAGCCGAGACCGATGTCCAGTCGCTGAATACTGGCCAACACGTCGTTGCCCAGGCCGCCAGCACCTACCATCGAGGCGATGATCACCATCGACAGCGCCATCATGATGGTCTGGTTGACCCCCGCCATGATCGAGGGCATGGCGTTGGGCAGCTGCACCTTGAACAACAGCTGCCTGCCGTTGCAGCCGAAGGATTGCCCAGCCTCGACGATCTCTTTGTTGACCTGGCGGATGCCGAGGTTGGTCAGGCGTACCGCTGGCGGCATGGCGAAGATCACCGTGGCGATGATGCCGGGCACACGGCCGAGGCCGAATAGCATCGCGGCCGGGATCAGGTAGACGAATGCCGGCATGGTCTGCATGAAGTCCAGAATCGGACGGATGATCATGGCGACCCGCTCACTGCGCGCCGACCAGATGCCCAGCGGAATCCCCAGCAGCAGGCTGATCAGCGTGGCGGAGAAGGTCAGGCCGAGGGTCACTACGGTCTGTTCCCAGAAACCGGTGAGCACGATGAGAATGAAGGACACAGCGGTGAAGACGGCGAACCGGGCACCGATGCGCCACAAACCGAGGCCGACGAAAATGGCGATGAGCAGCCAGGCCGGCGGCAGCATCAGCAGCGCTTCGACGCCCTCGGAAAACCCGCTGACCACGCCACCGAGGCTGTCGAAGGCGCCGCTGTAGTTTTCCAACAGATGCTGGACGACGTCGTTGACCCAGCTCCCCAGATCCAGATCTTTGCTCATGTTCAGTCCTCCTGCAGGCGAGTCAGAAGGCGGCCTTTGCTGATGGCGCCCGCGTAGAACCCTTGGCTGTCCACCACGGGCATCGGTCCCTCGTTGTCCACTAAGCGTTCGATCACCTGATCGAGTGGCTGGTCTTCGGTAAGAGGATCGATCTGTTTCAACACGTCCGCCTCGAGGGCGCAGGTCTGGCCGTTCTCGACCAGCAGGGCGATCCGCTCCAGGCTGATGGAGCCGCGGAATCGTTTGTCTTCGTCGACGATGAAGGCGTAATGCTTGTCCATCGCCTGCAGTTCCTGGCAGACCTGCAGGGCATCCGGCGCTTTGCCGTTGTGCACATAGAGCGGAACGCTATCGGACTTGAGCTGGCCGGCGGTGAGGTAGCGGCTGGTGTTGACGGTGTCGAAGAAATTGCGCACGTAGTTGTTGGCGGGGTTATCGATCAGTTCCTGCGGCGTACCGACTTGAATCAGCTTGCCGCCTTCCATGATGCCGATGCGGTTGCCGATGCGCATGGCCTCTTCGATGTCATGGGAGACGAAGATGATGGTGCGTCGGTGAGTCTTCTGCAGCTCCAGCAGCACGTCCTGCATTTCCCGGCGCTTGAGCGGATCGAGGGCGGAAAAGGCTTCGTCCATGATGATCATCGAAGGGTTGACCGCCAGCGCTCGGGCGAGGCCGACCCGTTGTTGCATGCCACCGGACAGTTCGTGGGGATACTTCTGCGCGAAGGTGTCGAGACCGACCTGTGTGAGCACCGCCATGGCGCGCTCCTCACGCTCCTTGCGCCCGATGCCGGCGACCTCCAGCCCGAAAGCCGCATTGTCCAGCACCGTGCGCGACGGCATCAGCGCGAAGGACTGAAAGACCATGCTCATGTCGCGGCGGCGCAAGTCGATGAGTTGGGCGTGGGGCAGTTTCGCCACGTTCTGCCCGTCGATGAAGACGTCACCGGCGCTGGGTTCGATCAGGCGGTTGATCAGTCGTATCAGCGTGGATTTGCCGGAGCCGGACAGGCCCATCAGCACGAAAATCTCCCCTTCCTCGACACTGAACGAAACATCACTTACGCCGATGACGGCGCCGCGCTCGGCGAGAATCTTGTCCTTGCTCCAGCCTTGCTTGAGCAAGGCGATGGCTTCTTGTTCTTGTGGGCCGAATACCTTGTACAGGTTCTCGACGACGATTTTTCCAGACTGCATGGGATGGTTCCCCTCAGTAGACATCCAGATCAGCTAAACGGAGTCGAAAGCGCCTTGCGACGCCGTCGGCTAGTGCCAACTGCTATGGCTTTTGGGTTGACATGTTCTTGGACGGAAGCGGTGTCGCGGTGGCTCGACGGGCCGCAGCTGTGCAGGCGAGATGAGTGGTCATCTCGAGCATCGGCTGGCTCGGTATCGTTGTGCATTCACCGTGGTGTCGTAACCGCTTCCATCCTTTGGCAGTGCTAGTAAGCTCATCGTGGTTCGTACGCTCCGTACGGAGCGGAACCGGTACCCATTATTGTTATGTGCACACCCGTTTGGGACGGCTGTAGCTATAGTCGCGCAAGGCATCCAGTGGCCAACGCTATGGCTGGCGGCTGAGGGATATGGCTTAACGATATCCCCCTCTGGCGGCGGCAATTGTCGAGTTACGACGCTTGCATACTGAACGGCGACATGCACTGCCTTAAAAACCATAACAGAAAAAAATTCATCATGGCATCGCTGGGCTTTCAAGCCGTTCAATGGGTTAAGCCTCGATTTTGCTGATGGTCTGCAATGGCGTGGCTTGTAGCGGCCCTTGTCATTATGAAAAAAATTCACTGCCCCGGTTGGTTTTATCCGCCTGGGGCCGTCCCTTGGCGGTTTTTCGCCGCATTTCAAGTGCTCTTGACGTCATAACGCCAGCCTTGTTGCGCCTGCGGCACGAGGTGCGAAGAGCGTTCTTCAGCCCCTTCATTCATCAAACCGTTACGGTTTCGTGGTAGGCGTCGGCTGGCCGCGACGGCCCGGCCCATTCCTTCCAAAAATGCGCTCGCGCGACTCGCCAATAAGGCCCACCGATGGCCCCATCTCGATGGCTGGGTGACGACTGCGCTACTACTGTTCGAGCGGAGCGGGTGACAAGACTCGCGGGTCATTTAGGAGGCAATCTGGCGGATTTGGACATGACTACGTCGGTGCCAGACGTCTATTCGCCCGCAAAACCACCATGATGGCGCCTGTCTTTGAGGCATCCCGTGGAGCGTGCAGCGTGGCGATCAGCGTATTCGACCTTTTCAAAATCGGCATCGGGCCGTCCAGCTCGCATACCGTTGGCCCCATGCTCGCCGGTGCGTTATTCGTCGGCTCCCTGCGCGAGCGTAAGCTGCTGGAGCAGGTCTGGCGTATCGAGGTGCGCCTTTATGGCTCGCTGTCGGCCACCGGGGTCGGGCATGGCACCGACAACGCCGTGATAATGGGGTTGATGGGCGAGCGGCCTGACCTCCTCGATCCGGAGCAGATCGCACCGCGCATCGCGGCGCTGCGGTCCTGCGGGCAGCTACGGCTGGACGGACATTGGCCGGTCGCATTCGACTGGTCGAAGGACCTGCTGCTGCTCGAGGAAAACCTGCCTTATCACCCCAATGCCGTCACCTTTATCGCGCACGGGCATTCCGGTGTGCTGCACGAGGACACCTACTATTCCGTCGGCGGCGGCTTTGTGGTCAACGCCGAGCAGGCTGCGGCCGGGCAGCTGGACCAGGACCACACCGTGCTGCCGTACGATTTCTCCAATGCCGTCGAACTGCTGCAGCTGTGCAAGCGCCACGGCCTGCGCGTCAGTCAGCTGATGATGGCCAACGAGATGGCTTGGCGCAGCGAGGCTGAGATTCGCCAGGGGCTGTTGCGCCTGTGGGAGGCGATGAAGCTATGTGTCGCCAATGGCTTGCGTCACGAAGGCATACTGCCCGGCGGGCTGAAGGTGCGGCGGCGCGCCGCCAAACTGCACCAGAGTCTGTTGGAGCTGGGTAAGCCGAACGTCATCGGTTCGACCATGAGCGCGATGGAGTGGGTGAACCTGTTCGCCCTGGCGGTCAATGAGGAAAACGCGGCGGGAGGGCGCATGGTTACGGCGCCCACCAACGGCGCGGCGGGCATCATCCCGGCGGTGCTGCATTACTACATGAAGTTCCATCCCGAAGCGTCCGACGACGACGTGGTCAACTACCTGCTCGCCGCTGCATCGATCGGCATCCTGTGCAAGAAGAACGCATCGATCTCTGGCGCTGAGGTGGGCTGCCAGGGCGAGGTGGGTTCCGCCTGCGCGATGGCGGCAGCCGGCCTGGCCGAACTGCTCGGCGCGACGCCGGAGCAGTTGGAAAATGCCGCGGAAATAGGCCTCGAGCATAACCTGGGGCTGACCTGCGACCCCGTCGGCGGCCTGGTGCAGGTGCCCTGCATCGAACGCAACGCCATTGCCGCCATGAAGGCAATCAATGCGGCGCAGATGGCGCTGCGTGGCGACGGTGAGCATTTCATCTCGCTGGATCGCGTTATCCGCACGATGCGCGATACGGGCGCCGATATGCACGACAAATACAAGGAAACCTCTCGTGGTGGCCTGGCGGTCAGTGCGATCGAGTGCTGAGCCGAAGGCGAGCACCGGGAGCGCCGCGATGTCCTTCTGTGGTGCGTTTTCGCCGAGTGCGCGAGATGGTATTTGGCCATCTCTCGCGCTGGCCGTTACCCGGTCCTGTTACCAGGCTGTGACAGTGCGCGGATTATGCCGATGGGTATCGCCGACACTGCTACGAAAGTGCTCACAGCGGGTAACGCCCCCGCCTTCCCGATGTTCGCTCCGCTTCCGTCGAGCCTTGTAGTACGGGCCTTTCAGCAGTTTCCGCAGTTTTATTGAACGCGCATTCAAATTAGGCATACAGTTTGCCTTGATAATTGCAAGAGCCGGCGCCGTCGAGCGCCGGAACACAAAAAAGAGTCTCGTCGAAGGCTCACGAGAAATGCCTAGCGTGAGGATCCGTCATTGTCACAGATCAACCCCGGGTTGCAGCCCCCGAATCGGCTCCCACAGACCATCGGCTTCCTGCTGTTGGATAACTTCACTCTCATCTCCCTGGCCTCGGCCGTGGAGCCTTTGCGGATGGCCAATCAGCTATCGGGCAAGGAGCTCTACCGTTGGTTTACCCTGACCCAGACGGGACAGCCGGTGACCGCCAGCGACGGGCTGCAGATCACGCCGGATGCCGGCTTTGATACTGCACCCAGCCTGGATAGCGTGATCGTATGCGGCGGCGTGGACATCCAGCACAGCGTGACTCGCGAGCATCTGCACTGGTTGCAGGTTCAAGCTCGTCACGGGCGTCAGCTCGGTGCGGTTTGCACGGGCAGTTGGGCGCTGGCCAAGGCTGGCTTGCTCGATGGTTATGATTGCAGCGTGCATTGGGAGTGTCTGGCCGCGATGCAGGAAGCTTTCCCTCGCACCTCGGTCACCCCCCGGCTGTTCTCCATCGATCGCAATCGCCATACCGCCTCAGGTGGTACCGCGCCCATGGATCTGATGCTGCAACTGATCGGCGCCCAGCATGGGCGTGAACTGGCTGCGGCAATCTCCGATATGTTCATGTATGAGCGCATTCGCAGTGAACAAGATCTGCAGCGTGTGCCGCTCAAGCACATGCTCGGCACCAACCAGCCGAAGTTGCTGGAAATCGTGGCGCTGATGGAGGCCAACCTGGAGGAGTTGATCGATCTTGACGAGCTGGCCTGCTATGTCAACGTGTCGCGACGTCAGCTCGAGCGATTGTTCCAGAAATACCTGCATTGCTCACCGTCGCGCTATTACCTCAAGTTGCGGCTGATACGTGCCCGTCAGCTGCTCAAGCAGACGCCGATGTCGATCATCGAGGTGGCCTCGGTCTGCGGCTTCGTCTCCACGCCGCATTTTTCCAAGTGCTATCGCGAGTTCTTCGGCATTCCGCCGCGCGACGAGCGTTCTGGTCAGCAATCGGCGCAGGTGGTCGCTCTGATACCTCGTCCCGATGATGGCAGCCGAAATCCCGCCACCATGGCTGCGTTGCAACGAGCCCAAGGCGAGTCGACCTTCGCCAGCGTGCGCGTCTGACGTAGCCCACGTCCTGTCCCATAACGGTGGATGACGGCGTCATCCACCTTTTTCTTAGCTTTTGGCGGCAGCTGCGCTCCGCTGTGCTTCGACACTGTGGCTATGGCAGCAGTGACTCCGCCGCGCGGCTCCACAGGTGGCCAGCAAGGTCTAATTGGCCCGTACCAGTGCTGGAAGCAAATTCCGGCTGATGGCCTCACGCACCGCAGGCAGCAGGGTCGCGGAGCCGCCCAACAGTTCCTCTACCAAGCGGCGTAGCGCCTGCGCGCGCTCCTTGGATAGGCCAACGACAGCACGTTCACAGGCCTGTTCGGCCGTTGCGCCGCTGGGAATTTCAAAGCCCAGTGCCACGAGGCGATCACGGAAATCTTCTTGGTCAATCAGATCGGCATGCATCATCGTGTTTTGCTCCTTTGGCTTCGATATTTGAGGTGGCGCTGCGCTCAGCGCAGCACACCCTCGTCCAGTAGTAACTTGAAGATAGCCTCGGCACCTGCTTGCGGCGACACGTCTTGGAGAACCTGTCCGCCGCCCCCTGAGGCCTTGGCGGTGGCCGCCTTCATCCGTTCGGCGCCGGTCTTGGCCTTGATAACCTTCAGCCGTTTGGGACGTGGTCGTGCCGGTTGCAGTTGCGATTCGTCCAGCAGGCTGTCTTCGATCACGGCGACATCCTCGGCGAGCAGCTGGCCACGGCGGGCCGGACCGAAGGCGTTCTGGCGCGCCGTCGGCGCAGCGTTGTCGACGCTGGCGACAAACGGTAGCCGCACCTTTAGCCGGCGTCGCTGGCCGCGGGGCAGGGCCTGCAGCACCTGGGCTACGCCGTTGTCGACCTTCTCTACCTCTGCCAGACCGACCACCAGGGGCCAGCCCAGACGTTCGGCCAGCAGATAGGGCAAGAGCCCTGAACCTTCACCGGTTTCCGCCTGGCTGCCAGTCAGCACCAAGTGGGCGCCAGCATCCCGCAAATAGTTGTTCAACAGCGGCAGCGCATCGCAGTGGCTGGGCTGCTCGAGCACGGTCATCTCGCTCAGGCCCATGCCCAGATAGGCGCGCAACGCCTGCTCCTGTGGGTTGCCGGCGTGCAGCAGCTGCAGCCGATCGCCGGCCAGCCGCAGGCCGAGCTCGACGGCGCGGGCGTCCTGCTCGGCGCGGCGGGCGCGGCCCGAGGTCGGGTGAGCGCCGACCGAGACCAGGGTGATGATGTTCAAGTCAGTCATGGCGCGACTCCGTAGGGTGGAAGACGCTTTTCTCTTCCGCCATCAATGTGCGGCCTTCCGCGGTGAATGGGTGAAGCGCCATCCAACTTGCGGGGCTTTTACCGGCCAGCCGTTTATGCCGCATCGCGTGCGCCTCCTTGGCGATATTGCGTGACCAGCTCGATCAGCGCGGCGAGGATCTCGGTGGAGTCACCGATGACCGCCAAGTCGGCGCGTTTGATCATGTCGCAGCCAGGATCCATGTTCACCGCCACCACCTTGTCGCAGGCGCCGATACCCTGCAGATGCTGGATGGCACCGGAGATCCCCACGGCCATATAGACCCGCGCGGTGACCCAGGTGCCGGTGGCACCGACCTGGCGGTCGCGCGGCATGAAGCCGTCATCCACCGCCACCCGCGAGGCGCCCTCGGTGGCGCCGAGTGCTTCGGCGGCCTGATGGAACTGGGCCCAGTCCTTGACCCCGTTGCCGCCGGAGAGAATGAACTCGGCTTCGGCCATTGGGATCAGGGCCGGATCTACGGCCACCGCGCCGAGGTCTTCGATGCGTGGCAGGCAGCGGGTGATATTGGTTTCCAGCGGCAATGCGCGCACTTCATGGCGGGTATCGCTGACCGGATCGGCGCACTCGACGGCGGCCAGAATCAGACGCGGCGCCTTGCGTACCAGATCCTGCTGGCCGGCACCGGCGCGGCCGATGCACTGTCCGTCGGCGACCTGCCAGACGCGGGTGGCAGGGCGCTCGCCGAGTTTGGCACCGAGGCGTCTGCCGAGCTCGCCACCACCGGTGCGGCTGTCCGGTAGCAACCAGTAACGTGGCGCCAGTTGGCTTTCCACCGCGCTGAGGGCCAGTACCCGCGCTTCCGGTGCGTAGCCGTCGAAGGCCTCGCCCTCGATGTGCACCAGGCGATCGACACCGGCGGTGTCGAAGGCGGTTTCCTTGTAATCACCGAAGACCACGGCAACCACAGCGCCCGCTTCACCGGCCAGCTTGTTGGCCAGGCCGAGCACGTCCTTGTCGTGGCTGCTCAGGCGGCCACCGACCATGTCCGGTACCACGGCGATGTAAAAGGCTGGTTGTTCAACCACATGCAACGGCAGTTGAACCACTGTGCTGGCAGCGCTGCGTTTGGCGCTGCCGCCTTGCTGGGCACCGCTGCGATCGATGCGCTTGAGCCCGTTGGGTCCGATGAAGCCGACCGCATGAGGGTTCTTGCGGATGATGCCGTTGGGGCCCATCCAGCTGGTTTCGGCCTTCTGCATGGCTGCGTGCAACGGATGCAAGCGGTTGCGGGCGATCCACTCGGCGCGAGGGTCGCGGCGGATGATGTCGCTCATCAGTGCACCTCCAGGGCTTCAGGCTTGGCTGCCGCGGCCTTTTTTGCCGGGGCGGGTGTCTCCAGCAATACGTCCGCGACCAGCTCGGCGATGTCCTTGATCTGCGGCCGCGGTTCGACCACGCCTTCGAGCATCGCGGTGCATTGGGGGCAGCCCACGGCCACCAGTTCGGCGCCGGTTTCCTTGATGTCGACCATGCGCATATCGGGAATCCGCTGCTTGCCGGGAATGTCAGTGATCGGCGCACCGCCACCACCGCCGCAGCAGCGTGAACGGAAGCCGGAACGCTCCATTTCCTTGACCTCGATGCCGATGGCTTTGAGGACGCTGCGCGGTGCTTCGTACTCGCCGTTGTAGCGGCCCAGGTAGCAGGGATCGTGATAAGTCACGCTGCCGCCCTTGTGCTGACCCAGGTTGAGTTTCTGTCCGCTGATCAGCTCTTCCATGTAGGTGCTGTGGTGCAGCACCAGGTATTCGCCACCCAGTGCGCCGTATTCGTTCTTCAGCACGTGGAAGCTGTGCGGATCGCAGCTGACAATCTTGTTGAAGCGGTACTTGGCCAGGGTCTCGATGTTGCGTTTGGCCAATGTCTGGAAGGTCGCCTCATCACCGAGACGGCGTGCCACGTCACCGCTGTCACGCTCTTCCAGGCCGAGCACGGCGAAGTCGACCTCGGCGGCTTTGAGTACCTTGACGAAGGCGCGCAGGGTGCGCTGGTTGCGCATGTCGAAGGCACCATCGCCCACCCAGAACAGCACGTCGGCCTGTTTCTTCTCGCTCATCAACGGCAGGTTCAGGTCGGCAGCCCAGTTGAGGCGACCACCTGGGGCGAAGCCGCCCGGGTTGTCGGTGGCGATGAGGTTGTCCAGCACCTCGGCGCCCTTGTTCGGCGTGGCACCTTTTTCCAGGGTAAGGTGGCGGCGCATGTCGACGATGGCATCGACGTGCTCGATCATCATCGGGCACTCCTCGACGCAGGCGCGGCAGGTGGTGCAGGACCACAGCGTTTCCGCTTCGACCAGGCCCTTGCCCTCGGCGAACACGATGGGCTGATGTGGATTGCCGCCGTGTTCACCGACCGGAATGCCCGGATAAGGGCTGCCGAAGTAACCCTTGTCACTGCCACCGGCGAGGCCGATGACCATGTCCTGGATCAGCTTCTTCGGGTTCAGCGGCTGGCCGGCGGCGAAGGCCGGGCAAGCTGCCTCGCAGCGACCGCACTGCACGCATGCATCAAAGCCGAGCAGCTGGTTCCAGGTGAAATCCTTGGGTTTTTCCACGCCCAACGGTGCGTTCGGATCAGTCAGATCAAGTGCCTTCAGGCCGCTGGAGCGAGCCGCACTGGCATTGTGCGGGGTGCGGAAACGCTCAGGACGGCGATGCCAGGCCAGGTGCAGGGCACCGGCGAAGGCATGCTTCATCGGCCCGCCCCAGGTCATGCCGAAGAACATCTCGGACACGCCCCAGGCCACGCCCAGCGCCAGCACGGCAGCCAGGATCCAGCCGCCGAAATCTTCCGGCAGGATGCCAGCCACCGGCAGGGTGGCGATGAAGAAGCTGAACGAGAACATCAGCAAGCTCTTCGGAAGGCGCATCCAGGGGCCTTTCGACAGCCGTGCCGGCGGGTTCCGGCGGCGTTTGGCGACGAACAGCGCGCCGACGAACATCAGCACGCACGCGGCGAGTAGGGCGAAGCCGAGAATCCGGCTCTGCAGACCGAAGCCATGCACGACGATCGCCAGCAAAGCTGCCAGGACAAAGCCGCCGGCCGTGGCAACGTGAGTCTTGGACATGTATTTGTCGCGCTCAACCACATGGTGCAGATCGACCAGGTAGCGCCGCGGCATGGCCATGAGGCCGCCGAACCAGTTGACCTTCGAAGGGCGACCACGGCGCCACATGGCGAAGCGCCTGCCTGCGCCGAGTACGGCAAGCCCGAGGGCGGCGAACAGCAGGATGGGAAGAATTGTATTCAGCATTGCAGCTCACCCTGTGGGGAGCTGGAAGCAGCAAGCAAGAAGCTGGAAGCGGTTCGGGCCGCTTTTTTACTTCTAGCTTCTGGCTTCCAGCTTCAAGCTTTTCTTAGAAGTCTTTGCACAGCCGCAGCGCGTCATAGATCGCTGCGTGGGTATTGCGCTGGGCTACGCAGTCACCGATGCGGAACAGCAGATAGCCGTCGCCGCTCTGCGAAAGACAAGGTTGCGGTTGGATGGCGAACAACGCCTCGACGTCGATCTGGCCCTTGTTGCGCGAACCTTCCTTGAGCGCGTAATACAAGGTTTCGTCCGGGCGTACGCCGTTTTCCACCACCACTTGGTCGACCACCCGCTCTTCTTGCGCGCCGGTGTATTCGTTTTCCAGGACCGCCACCACCTTGTCGCCCTCGCGGTAGACCTTTTCCAGCATCAGGTCGCCGGTCATGATCACTTCCTTCGGGTACAGGCTGCGGTAGTAGGTGGGGAAGCTGGTGCCGCCGACGGCCACGCCGGGTTTGATGTCGTCGGTGACAATCTCCACCTTGACACCTTTCTCGGCCATGAAGTCAGCCACCGACATGCCGGTGAACTCGCAGATGGTGTCGTAGACCAGCACGTTGTTGCCGGGCGCCACCTTGCCGTCGAGGATGTCCCAGCTGCTGACCACCAGGCCTTCTTCCGCGCCCCAGTGCTCGTTCTGCTCGATGAACGGATGGCCGCCGTTGGCCAGCACCACGATGTCCGGACGCAGATCGAGAATGGTTTCGACATCCGCACCGGTGCCCAGGCGAAGGTCGACGCCGAGGCGAGCGATCTCCAGCTGGTACCAGCGGGTGATGCCGGCCATCTGATCACGTTGCGGCGCCTTGGCGGCCAGGCTGATCTGTCCTCCGAGGCTGTCCTTCTTCTCGAACAGGGTGACGTCATGGCCGCGTTCCGCCGCCACGCGTGCCGCCTCCATGCCTGCTGGGCCGCCGCCGACGATCACCACCTTGCGCTTGGGCCCGGTGGATTTCTCGATGATGTGCGGCAGGCCCATATACTCGCGGCTGGTGGCGGCGTTCTGGATGCAGAGCACGTCCAGGCCCTGGTACTGACGGTCGATGCAGTAGTTGGCGCCGACACACTGTTTGATCTGGTCTACCTGGCCCATCTTGATCTTGGCGATCAGGTGCGGGTCGGCGATGTGCGCGCGGGTCATGCCAACCATGTCCACGTAACCGCCTTCGAGGATGCGCTGGGCCTGGTTCGGGTCCTTGATGTTCTGCGCATGCAGCACGGGGACATTGACCACTTCCTTGATCCCGGCGGCCAAGTGCAGGAACGGCTCCGGCGGATAGCTCATGTTCGGAATAACGTTGGCCAGAGTGTTGTGAGTATCACAACCCGAGCCGATCACGCCGAAGAAGTCGACCATGCCGGTGGCATCGTAGTACTTGGCGATCTCTTTCATGTCCTCATGGGTGAGGCCGTCCGGGTGGAACTCGTCGCCGGTGATGCGCATGCCGACGCAGAAATCGTCGCCCACCTCGGCTCGCACGGCCTTGAGGACTTCCAGGCCGAATTTCATGCGCCCCTCGAAGGTGCCACCCCATTCGTCGGTACGCTTGTTCACGCGCGGCGACCAGAACTGGTCGATCAAGTGCTGGTGCACGGCGGACAGCTCGACGCCGTCCAGGCCGCCTTCCTTGGCGCGGCGTGCGGCCTGGGCATAGTTGCCGATGATGCGCCAGATCTCTTCCGGCTCGATGGTCTTGCAGGTGGCGCGGTGTACGGGTTCGCGAATACCCGACGGCGACATCAGGGTCGGCCAGTTGAAGCCGTCCCAGCGCGAGCGACGACCCATGTGGGTAATCTGAATCATGATCTTGGCACCATGCTTGTGCATGGCGTCGGCAAGGTTCTGAAAATGCGGAATGATCCGGTCGGTGGCCAGGTTGACCGAGCTCCACCATTCCTGCGGGCTGTCGATGGCGACCACCGAGGAACCGCCGCAGATGGCCAGGCCGATGCCGCCCTTGGCCTTCTCTTCGTAATACTTCACGTAGCGCTCGGTGGTCATGCCGCCGTCGGTGGCATAGACCTCTGCGTGGGCGGTGCTGATCACACGGTTGCGGATGGTCAGTTTGCCGATCTGGATGGGTTGGAACATTGCTTCGAAAGCCATGGCGGCATCCTCTGAAAACTACTGCGCTCGGTTATGCGGCGTTGGAGGCAGAAGCGAAAATGCTCATTTACAACAGTAAACTCCGCTCTTCGCTTCTGCCTCCGCCTTGCCTACCCTTCGCTCGCTACGTTTTCGATCACGGTTGAAAGTTGTTTTTAGAGTGGTTTGACGCGGAACAGCCCGTGGTCGTGGCCTTCCTGCGAGGCGCCATAGACCTGTTCGGCGACGGTGCGGATGCTGCTGCCCTGCGCCTGTAGAATCTGGTCCATGGCGCCGGCGAACCAGCCGGTGAACATGTAGTCCACCGGGCGACCGCATTTGCCGTAGACGTACACGAAGGCCGAGTGGTCCAGGCGTACCTCGCAGGTGCCAGCGTCCAGGTCGATCGCCTGGATCTTGAACAGCCCCCAACCGCGCTGCGACAAGCGCTTCATGTAGTGTTCGAAGACTTCAACGCCGACCAGGCCGTGGCACTCGGCTTCCTTTTCGCACCAGTGCCAGGCCGATTTGTAGCCGGCCTTGTAGAGAATCTCAGCGTACTTGTCGGCGCCCAGGACTTCTTCGATACCCATGTGGTTATTGACGAAGAAGTGCCGGGGCACATAGAGCATGGGCAGGGCATCGGTGGTCCAGACGCCGGTTTCGTCGTCGACCTGGATGGGCATCTCGGGGGCATGTGTGGACATGTGGATCAACTCCGAATTCAAAAGTCAGGTGTAGGGTGGATCGGGACGCGCAGTTGGCGCCTTGTCTATCCACCGCAAAGATGATTGGTGGATGAAAAACGCGTCATCCACCCTACGTTCGTTTACTCGCCCCAGACGTCTTTGAGCACGCGCACCCAGTTCTCGCCCATCACCTTGCGCACGGTGCGTTCGGACATGCCGCGCTTGAGCAGGGTCTCGGTGAGGTTGGGGAACTCGCCCACAGTGCGGATGCCCAGCGGGTTGACGATCTTGCCGAAGCTGGTCAGGCGACGGGCGTAGCCCTTGTCATGGGTCAGGTACTCGAAGAAGTCCTGGCCATGGCCCTGGGTGAAGTCGGTACCGATGCCGATGGCGTCTTCGCCGACCAGGTTCATCACGTACTCGATGGCCTCGGCGTAGTCGTCGATGGTCGAGTCGATGCCTTTGGCCAGGAAAGGCGCGAACATGGTCACGCCGACGAAGCCGCCGTGGTCGGCGATGAACTTCAGTTCCTCATCGGACTTGTTGCGCGGATGCTCTTTCAGGCCCGATGGCAGGCAGTGGGAGTAGCAGACCGGCTTCTTCGACTCGAGGATGACTTCCTCGCTGGTCTTGGAACCGACATGGGACAGGTCGCACATGATGCCGACGCGGTTCATCTCGGCGACGATCTCGCGACCGAAGCCGGACAGGCCGCCGTCGCGCTCGTAGCAGCCGGTGCCGACCAGATTCTGGGTGTTGTAGCACATCTGTACGATGCCCACGCCGAGCTGCTTGAACACCTCGACGTAGCCGATCTGGTCCTCGAAGGCATGAGCGTTCTGGAAGCCGAACAGGATGCCGGTCTTGCCCAGTTCCTTGGCTTTGCGGATGTCAGCAGTGGTCCGCACCGGCATCACCAGGTCGCTGTTCTCGCGGATCAGCTTCTGGCTGGCAGCGATGTTGTTTACCGTGGCCTGGAACCCTTCCCATACCGAGACGGTGCAGTTTGCGGCGGTCAGGCCACCCTTGCGCATATCCTCGAAGAGCTCGCGGTTCCATTTGGCGATAATCAGGCCATCGATGACGATGCTGTCGGCGTGCAGTTCGGTTGGGTTCATCAGGTCACTTCCCCGGTGTGGCGCAGCGAATCTTTTGTCGGCGCTTTGGGGGGAGCATATCCCTGGGGGGCGGGGCGACCCGGTGCAAAAGCGACTGGGGTATTGCCGAAAACGTCAAAGGACGGTCGCGAATGGACAGGTCCGACCGTGGACCTCAGGCTGGGAGCCGGAGCATTCTGGCCAGGCTTGCTCAGCGCGCCGTCGCGAGCAGCTCGTGGCGATCCTGGCTGGGGCTGGCAGCAAAGCGCGAACGGTAGCAGCGGGAGAAATAGGAGGGCGATTCGAAACCGCAGGCCACCCCGATCTCCAGTACGCTCATGTCGGTCTGGCGCAGCAGCTGCCGGGCTTTGTCCAGGCGCAGGGCCAGATAGAAGGCCGACGGCGTTTCGCTGAGGTGCTGGCGAAACAGGCGTTCCAGTTGCCGTGGCGTCACATTGACCAGTTCGGCGAGTTCCTGGGAGCAGAGCGGCTGTTCGCTATGGCGCTCCATCTCGCTGATCACCTGCACCAGCTTCTTGTTATGTATGCCGTAGCGGCTGGCGATCTGCATCCGTTGGTGGTCCTGGCGCGAGCGGATGCGGCCAACCACGAACTGTTCCGAGACGGCCACCGCCAGGGTTTCGCCATGGTCGCGGCCGATCAGCGTCAACATCAGGTCCAGGCTGGCCGTTCCGCCTGCACTGGTGATGCGCCTGCCGTCGACTTCGAACAGTTCCTGGGTCACGTTCAGGTGGGGGTAGCGCTCCTGAAAGGCGCCGATGGCTTCCCAATGCAGCGTCAGGCGTTGCGTGCCGAACAATTCGGCTTGTGCCAGAACGAAGCTGCCGGTGTCGATGCCACCGAGCATCGCCCCCTCGCGTTCGATTCGATGCAGCCAATGAGCGAGGCGCGTATCGAAGGTCGCCAGCGGGTCGAAGCCGGCCACCACGAATAGCGTGTGGCATGCGTTCGGTGCTTCCAGCGCACCATCGACGTTGAGCGACATCCCATTGCTGCTGGCGACTGCTGCGCCATCCTGGCTTAGCAGACGCCAGCGATACAGCTCGCCGCGAAACCGATTGGCCACACGCAGCGGCTCTATGGCCGACATAAGGCCCATCATGGAAAAGCCCGGAAGCAGGAGAAACCATAGGGTTTGAGGCATCGGAAATCCCGTTCTGATGACGCTAAAAGCAGCGGTTGGCGTTGCTGGCAAGTGTTCGCTGCAGTTCACAGCAAGTGGTCGCTTCAGTTCAACAGACAGTCGCTTTAGTTCGTTTTTCAGCGCGCGCCGCTGCGTACTGTGGCCACATCGGGCGCAGTAGATACCGTTCACGGGGCGCCATTGCACCCCGCATGAGCGGATTATCTGCTCCGACAGGGAACAGAGGCCTCTGCACGACAACAAACAGGGCGCGAGCGTCCTGATAAATCGAACCCTTCAGGGGAGCGCCAATGAAAGGTCTTAGCACAATCGCCGGCTGCTGTTTACTCAGCCTGTTCAGTTCACCCCTGCTGGCCGCAGACGACGCCAGTTGCCAGGAGATCCGCCTGGGTGCGGTCGGCTGGACCGACGTGGTCGCCACCACGGCGGTCGCCAGCGAGCTGTTGGGCCGCCTTGGCTACGAAACCACCCAGACCCAGGCATCGCAACAGATCATTTTCGCCGGCATTCAGAAAAACCAGATCGATGCATTTCTCGGCTATTGGAAGCCGATCATGGACGACAACATAAAGCCGTTCCTGGACCGTGACGCGGTCAAGGTCGCGCCCGAGCCATCGCTCGATGACGCCATCGCGATACTCGCCGTGCCGACCTACACCGCCGAGGCGGGCCTGAAGACCTTCGCCGATATCGCCCGGTTCAAGGATCAGCTCGATGGCAAGATCTACGGCATCGAGTCCGGCTCCGGCGCCAACACTGCCATCCAGAAAATGATCGACGAAGATCAGTTCGGCCTGGGCGAGTTCACCTTGGTCGAGTCCAGCGAGGGCGCCATGCTGACAGCGGTCAAGCGAGCGGTGAGGGCGGAGAAGCCGGTGCTGTTCTTCGGTTGGAAACCGCATCCGATGAACATTCAGCTGTCGATCACCTACCTGACCGGCAGCGAAAATGTGTTTGGCCCCAACGACGGCGCCGCAACGGTTTCCACGGTCACGGCGCCGGACTTCGCCCAGCGTTGCCCGAATGCCGATCGGCTGCTGACTGGCTTGCGCTTCACCAGTGCCCAGGAGGCCGAACTGATGGCGCCGATCATGGACCGCCAGGCGCCCGATCAGGTGGCCCGCGCCTGGCTCAAGGCCAACCCCGAGGTGGTCAAGGCCTGGCTGGCCGGTGTCACCAGTTTCGATGGCAAGAGCGGTGCCGATGCGGTGATCGCCTCGCTCCAATAGACGACCGTCCCGAACGCAAACTGATACACCCGTGCGCGGCCCACCGCGTACGGCCTCCCATCGCCTGAAACAAGGACCTAACCGTGAACTACGAAGTCATCGTCACCTGTGCGGTGACCGGTGCTGGCGATACCGTCGGCAAGCATCCGGCCATCCCTGTCACGCCCAAAGAGATCGCCGCCGCCGCCATCGAGGCGGCCAGGGCTGGCGCCACGGTCGCCCATTGCCATGTCCGCGACCCGCGGACCGGCAAGCCGAGCCGTGATGTGGCGTTGTACCGGGAGCTGGTCGAGCGCATCCGCGAAAGCGATACCGATGTGATCATCAATCTGACCGCCGGCATGGGCGGCGATCTGGAGATCGGGCGGGGCGAGCAGCCGCTGGAATTCGGTAGCGGTACCGATCTGGTCGGTCCGCTGGAGCGTCTCAAGCATGTGCAAGAGCTGCTGCCGGAGATCTGCACGCTGGATTGCGGCACGCTGAATTTCGGTGATGGTGACTTCATTTACGTCTCCACACCGTCCCAGCTGCGCGCGGGCGCCAAACGCATCACCGAGCTGGGCGTGAAGGCTGAGCTGGAGATCTTCGACACCGGTCACCTGTGGTTCGCCAAACAGATGCTCAAGGAAGGCCTGCTCGATGATCCCCTGTTCCAGATCTGTCTGGGCATTCCTTGGGGCGCACCCGCGGACACCACCACCATGAAAGCCATGGCCGACAACCTGCCGGCAGGCGCGATCTGGGCCGGTTTCGGCATCGGCCGCTCGCAGATGCCGATGGTTGCCCAGGCCGTGCTGCTGGGCGGCAACGTGCGGGTCGGCCTGGAGGACAACCTATGGCTCGACCGTGGTGTGCATGCCAGTAACGGCCAGCTGGTCGAGCGAGCCATCGAGATCATCGAGCGCATGGGTGGACGAGCCTTGACTCCCGCCGAAGGCCGCGACCGGATGAACCTCAAGAAGCGCGGTTGAAACGCCCGTAGGCACCGAGCCCGACGTGCCGGCATTACGCCGTCGCGCCTGGCGCCTCGGCTGCCAATCGAAGCCCCGGGATTGCCGGGACACACAAGCAGGAGCCGCTATGGCCTTTGTCACCGAAATAAAGACCTTCGCCGCCATCGGAACCGGCGTGATCGGCGCAGGATGGATTGCCCGAGCGCTGGCCCATGGCCTGGATGTGCTCGCCTGGGATCCGGCACCGGGTGCCGAAGCGGCTTTGCGTACGCGCATTGCCAATGCCTGGCCGGCGCTCGAAGCGCAAGGCTTGGCGCCGGGAGCCAACCAGGCCCGGCTGCGCTTGGTCGAAACCATCGAGGCCTGTGTGGCGGATGCCGACTTCATCCAGGAAAGCGCTCCGGAGCGTCTCGCACTCAAATGTGAGCTGCACGCGAAGATCAGCGCCGCGGCCCGTCCAAACGTACTGATCGCGTCCAGCACGTCGGGCTTGTTACCCAGCGCGTTCTACGCCGACGCCGTACAGCCCGAGCGCTGCCTGGTCGGGCACCCGTTCAATCCGGTGTACCTGCTGCCCCTGGTAGAAGTGGTTGGAGGCGAGCGGACCGCACCGGAGGCCGTACAAGCCGCTGTCGACATCTATGAAGCATTGGGAATGCGCCCGCTGCATGTGCGCAAGGAAGTGCCTGGCTTCATTGCCGACCGCTTGCTCGAAGCGCTGTGGCGCGAAGCCTTGCATCTGGTCAACGACGGTGTCGCCACCACCGGAGAAATCGATGATGCGATTCGCTTCGGTGCCGGCCTGCGATGGTCGTTCATGGGGACATTTCTCACCTATACCCTGGCGGGCGGTGACGCCGGTATGCGCCATTTCATGGCTCAGTTCGGGCCGGCCTTGCAGTTGCCATGGACCTATCTGGAGGCGCCGGAATTGACCGACGCGTTGATCGACAAGGTGGTCGAAGGCACGACCGAACAGCAGGGCGCCCGCGGCATCGCCGAGCTGGAGCGCTATCGTGACGATTGTCTATTGGCCGTAATGGCTGCGATCAAGCAAACCAAGGCACGCCACGGTTTCGATTTTGCAGACTGACTACGCCATACGGGCAGTGCTTCATGCCGCGTGCCTAGCCGCAATGGCGTAGAGGATGAAGCCATACGCCGTTCGCTGCTAGATTGCCCGTTCGGTCTTCGAGTCCGCCGCAACGGGCTCTTGCCACTCGACTTCCGTCTCCGAGGATCACCATGCTTCTGACCAGCTACCGCACCGTCATCCCGGCCGAATGGGTGGACTACAACGACCACCTGCGTGATGCCTTCTACCTGCTGATCTTCAGCTACGCCACGGATGCGCTCATGGATCGCATCGGCCTGGATGCAGCCGGGCGTGAGCGCACGGGGCATACGCTGTACACCCTGGAATGTCATCTCAACTACCTGAACGAGGTGAAGCTCGGCAGCGAAGTCGAGGTACGTACCCACCTGCTGGCATACGATCACAAGCGGTTACACGTTCATCTGGGTCTCTATCGTCCCGGTGACGAGCAGTTGCTGGCGGCCAGCGAGCAGATGTTGATGAATGTCGATCGCGGCGTTGCGCGTTCGGCGCCGTTCGACGAGGAGGTGCTGGCGCTGGTGCAGGCGCTGCACGAGGCGCAGCGGGACCTGCCCAGGCCCATCCATATCGGACGGGTCATCGGTCTGCCAGGCTAAGTGGTGTTCGCATCGGGTCGCCGGGTGTGCATGCTCTAAGCCGGCGCTCCCGCAACCAGGCGTGGCGTTTCGACTGTATCTAGCGGGCAGCGCCCGAACAGCGAGTCGATAGGCGCTCGCCAAAAAAAGAGGAGCCGTAAGGCTCCCCAAAGTGCTTCATGTCAGGGGCCTGCGGAAGCGATCCGCAGGGAGAGTTACCTGCCGGCGACCGAGCAGGCGGCGAATCAGGCTGCGCTGAACATCTTGTGCGGGTCGATGACGAATTTCTTCGGCACGCCGGCATCGAACTCGCCGTAGCCCTGGGGTGCCTGGTCCAGGCTGATCACTTGCACGCCGACAACCTCGGCGATATTGATGCGGTCCCACATGATCGCCTGCATCAGCGCGCGGTTGTATTTCATCACCGGCGTCTGACCAGTATGGAAACTGTGCGACTTGGCCCAGCCCAGACCGAAGCGGATGCTCAGGCTGCCCATTTTCGCTGCGGCGTCCACCGCACCCGGATCCTCGGTCACGTACAGACCGGGAATACCGATCTTGCCGGCGACTCGAACCACGCCCATCAGCGAGTTGAGCACGGTGGCTGGCGCCTCGTGCTTGGCGCCTTCATGACCATGGCCGCGAGCCTCGAAGCCCACGCAATCGACCGCACAATCGACTTCCGGCTCGCCCAGCAGGGCGGCGATCTGTTCGTGCAACGGGGTGTCCAACGACAGGTCGGCGATCTCGAAACCCTGGGCCTTGGCGTGGGCCAGGCGGGCGGGGTTGAGGTCCCCGACGATCACCACCGCGGCGCCCAGCAGGCGTGCCGAGGCGGCAGCCGCCAGACCGACCGGGCCGGCGCCGGCGATGTACACCGAGCTGCCTGGGCCGACACCGGCGGTGACCGCGCCGTGGTAGCCGGTGGGCAGGATATCCGACAGGCAGGTCAGGTCGCGGATCTTCTCCATCGCCTTGTCGCGGTTGGGCAGCTTGAGCAGGTTGAAGTCGGCGTAGGGCACCAGCACGTATTCGGCCTGACCGCCGGTCCAGTCGCCCATGTCGACGTAGCCGTAAGCGCCGCCGGCACGCGCCGGGTTGACGGTCAGGCAGACGCCTGTGTGCTGTTCCTTACAGGAACGGCAACGGCCGCAGGCGACGTTGAACGGTACCGAGACCAGGTCGCCGATCTGCAGGTTCTCGACATCGCTGCCTTTCTCGATGACTTCCCCGGTGATCTCGTGACCGAGCACCAAGCCGACCTGGGCGGTGGTGCGGCCGCGCACCATGTGCTGGTCAGAGCCGCAGATGTTGGTGGAAACGACACGCAGGATCACACCGTGTTCGATCTTGCGCCCGCGGGGGTCCTGCATCTTGGGATAGTCGATTTTCTGGACTTCGACCTTGCCTGCGCCGAGGTAAACGACGCCACGATTGTCAGCCATCTGCCTTTCTCCTTTGTGTTTTTGTGAATACAAGGCGCGACGGGAGGCCGCGCGGGCTTGTAGTGGAGCTTTCAGTTGCCGCCTGGGTCAGCCGGCAGTTGTCTATTGCGGATCTGCTCGCCGCTTCGCGGATCGCAGTTCCATGGTGTCCGAGCCTTACAGCACTACTGTGCGGTTGGCATGCAGGAACACGCGTCGTTCGAGGAAATAGCCGACCGCCTTGGCCAGCGTCAGACATTCAATGTCGCGGCCCTTGGCGATCAGGTCTTCCGGATAGTGGGTGTGGTCCACCGCCTCGACGCCCTGGGCGATGATCGGCCCTTCGTCGAGGTCGTTGTTGATGAAGTGCGCGGTGGCGCCGACCAGCTTGACGCCTTTCTGGTAGGCCTGGTGGTAGGGCTTGGCACCCTTGAAGCCGGGCAGCAACGAGTGGTGAATGTTGATGGCGCGTCCGTCGAGCGTCCGGCACAGCTCGGGCGAGAGCACCTGCATATAGCGTGCGAGCACCACCAGCTCCGCGCCGCTGTCCTCGATCACTTGCAGCACCCGGCGCTCTTGGGCCGGTTTGTCGCGCGGATCGAGCGGGAAATGGTGATAGGGAATGCCGTGCCAGCGTGCCAGGGGTTCCAGATCCGGGTGGTTGGAAACCACGGCGGCGATGTCCATCGGCAGCTGGCCGATGCGCTGGCGGTACAGCAGATCGTTCAGGCAGTGATCGGACTTGGACACCATGATCACCACCTTGGCCCGGTAACCCGGTGGTGTCAGCTCGGTATGCATTTCGAAGGGCGTGACGCGGTCGATCAGGCCGGTGCGGAAGTCGGCCTCGTCGAAGCCGTCTGGCGCGCGAAATTCGACCCGGATGAAGAAGCGGTTGACCAGGCGATCATCGAAGCTGTGGTGCTCGGTGACGTAGCAGCCCTGTTCGAACAGGTAGCGGGTCACCACATCGACGGTGCCGAGCAAGCTCGGGCTGTGTGCGGTGAGAATCCAGGTATCGGGCGTGCGGCTCATTGTCAGGCTCCCGGTAATCGTTGCCAGGCGTAGGGTGGATGGGGCGTGCAGCTGTCCCTCCACCCATTTACCTTTGCTGTACCACGGTGGACGAAAAAGGCATCGCCCACCCTGCGCTCACGCCTCGATCGCCAGCCCGTACTCGGCGCTGGCATCCTGCAGCCAGAGCCAGATGTAGTCGGCGAAGCTGCGCCGCACCACCAATTCCCATACATGCTCGGCGGTGTGGCGAATCACCAGCTGGCTCTTGGCGAAATGGGTCCCTACCGCCTTGCCCACCGGGAAGTTGCCCGGATGCACGTCATAGGGCGTCGATTTCATCAGCAACTCACGCACCTTTTCTCCGGAGAGTTCGAGCAGGGTTTGTCCGCCGCTGACATTGACCACCTGGATGTGCTGCCCGGACAGCGCGTCGCGCAGCCGCTGTTCGGTGGCGAATTCCTCGCCCTGCGGCACGATCAGCAGCCATTCGTCCGGGCCCATCCACTGCAGCGAGGTCTCGCCTTCGGCCACCAGCGTCAGCGCGACCGGCAACGGGAGTCCGAGGGCCTGCTGCACGCCGTTGGCAAAGGCTGGGTCGTGGGCGTCGCCGCGCAGGGTCAGGTGACCGCGCAGCTTCTTTTCACGCAGGCGGATGCCGGCCCCGGCGCGGCCCTTGCCGACCAACTCGGCGAGGCCGGCATGGTGCAGCGGCGATTGCCCCTCGAGATTGTCCGGGCGTTGTTTGTAAACGTTCACTGCGGTCATGGTTTACCTGCCTGGCGCCGCTAGGCGCCGTTGAATTCCGGGGTGAGGTGGCGAGCCAGCCTCACGCTCACCTCACACGTTCTGCCGCTCGCCTTTCGGGTCGTAGAACACCGAGCTGACAATCTCGGCCTCGATCACGCTGCCATCGACCAGCGGTGCGAAGACTCGCTCGCCGATGCGCTTGAGGCCGCCCTTGACCAGTGCCATGGCGAAGCTGTAACCCATGGCCGCGCTCATGTAGCTGGAGGTGACGTGACCCACCATGGTCATGGGTACGGGCTGTTTCGGGTCGAATACCAGCTGCGCGCCCTCGGGCAGTACCTTTTTCCGATCCAGCGGCTTGAGGCCGACCAGCTGCTTGCGGTTTTCCTTGAGGCAATCCTCGCGGTTCATCCCGCGCCAGCCGATCCAGGAGAAGGGCTTGGTCCGGCCGACGCACCAACCCATGTTCAGGTCGTCCGGCGTGACGGATCCATCGGTGTCCTGGCCTACGATGATGAAGCCTTTCTCGGCACGCAGTACGTGCATGGTCTCGGTGCCGTAAGGCGTCAGGCCGTGCTTCTTGCCCGCCTCGATGATCTGCTCCCATACCCCCAGAGCGTAGTCGGCCTGGACGTTGACTTCGTAGCTCAGCTCACCGGTGAAGGAGATGCGGAACACCCGCGCAGGTACGCCGCCGACCTTGCCTTCCTTCCAGGTCATGAACGGGAAGGCGTCCTTGTCCAGGTCGATGTCGGTGACCTCGGCCAGCAGCTTGCGGCTGTTGGGACCGGACAGGGTCATGGTCGCCCAGTGGTCGGTGACCGAGGTGAAGTACACCTTCAGTTCCGGCCATTCGGTCTGGTGATAGATCTCCAGCCATTCCATTACCCGTGCCGCGCCGCCAGTGGTGGTGGTCATCAGGAAGTGGTTGTCGGCCAGACAGGCGGTCACGCCGTCGTCGAAAACCATGCCGTCTTCCTTGCACATCAGGCCGTAGCGGGCCTTGCCCACGTCCAGCTTGGTCCAGGCATTGGTGTAGACGCGGTTGAGGAACTCGCGTGCATCCGGGCCTTGGATATCGATCTTGCCGAGGGTCGATGCGTCGAGGATGCCAACCGCATTACGCACGGCCAGACACTCGCGGGCCACGGCGGCGTGCAGATCTTCGCCCTTCTTGGGGAAGTACCAGGGACGCTTCCACTGGCCGACGTCCTCGAATTCGGCGCCGTTCTGCAGGTGCCACTTCTGCATGGCGGTATAGCGCTTGGGCTCGAACAGCTCGCCGCAGTGAGCACCGGCTACGGCGCCGAAAGTCACCGGCGTGTAGTTCGGGCGGAACATCGTGGTGCCCATTTCGGCGATGCCGATGCCCATCGAATGCGCAGCGATGGCCAGGCCGTTGATGTTGCCGAGCTTGCCCTGGTCGGTGCCGAAGCCCAGTGCGGTGTAGCGCTTGACGTGCTCGACCGACTCGAACCCTTCGCGAGTGGCGAGTTTGATGCCGGCCGCAGTGACGTCGTTTTGCAAGTCGACGAATTGCTTGGGCGCACGCTCGGTGGGCTTGTCATGCGGCACATGGAACAGAGCGACGCTGGCTTCCTCGGCGCGCTGTTCGACCCTCGGCACGCTGCCGGTGACTACCTTGAAACCAGTCTCGACGGCCGCTTTGGCACCAGCCTCGAAGCCGTCGGCGAGGGCGTCGCCGAGGGCGAACACGCCGTTCACCGCACCAGCGCAGCTGCGCTGCTGGAAGCCCTCGCCGGGGACGAAGGCGAGAATATCTTCGCGCCAGATCGGACGGCCACCGAGGTGTGAGGCCAGGTGGACCACCGGACTGTAGCCGCCGGAGCTGGCGATCAGGTCGCAGTCAATCACCTCGCCAGAGCTGGTGACTTTATGGTTGGCGATGTCGATGGAGCAGATCCGTGCGCCGGTGACTCGCTTGCTGCCGCGTGCCTCGACCACTGCACTGCCGGTGAGGACACGTACGCCGCGCTTGCGCGCTTCCTCGACCCAGGCGCCACGCGGATTACTACGGGCATCGGCAACCGCCACCACCTGATGGCCGGCGTCCAGCCAGTCGAGCACCGCGCGGTAGGCATAGTCGTTGTTTGTCGACAGTACCAACTGACGGCCCGGTGCCACGCCGTAGCGGCGTACATAAGTGGAAACCGCATCGGCCAGCATGTTGCCGGGCACATCGTTGTTCGAATAGACCAGTGGGCGCTCGTGAGCGCCGGTCGCCAGCACCACACGCTTGGCTCTCACGCGGTGCATGCGTTGACGCACGATTCGCTGGTTGAACGCACCCATGGGTGCTACCTCACCGAGGTGGTCGGCCAGGCGTTGATGAATGGTGAGAAAGTTGTGGTCGTGGTAGCCGTTCACGGTAGCCCGCGGTAGCAATGTCACTTCCGGCATTTTCTCCAGCTCTGCGATGGCGCTCGCGGCCCAGTCGGCGGCGGGTTTGCCATCGAGCTTCTCGCGTGTACTGAGCAGGCTGCCGCCGAACTCTTCCTGCTCATCGGCCAGGATCACCCGGGCACCACTGCGGCCGGCGGCCAGGGCCGCTGCCAGACCAGCAGGGCCAGCACCGACTACCAAGACGTCGCAATGTTGGTTCACGTGGTCGTAGCTGTCCGGGTCATTCTCCGTGGGCGCGCGGCCAAGGCCTGCGGCCTTACGAATGTACTTTTCGTAGGTCAGCCAGAGGTTCTGCGGATACATGAAGGTCTTGTAGTAGAAACCGGGCGGCATCATTCCGCCGCCGACCTTGCCGAGAATCCCCATGAGGTCGGTGTTGACACTCGGCCAGCCGTTCACGCTGTTGGCGGTCAGGCCGGCGTACAGCGCTTGCTGAGTGGCACGCACGTTGGGGATCTGCGCTGCTTCGGTACCACCGATCTGCAGCACGGCATTGGGCTCTTCGGCCCCGGCGGCGACGATGCCGCGTGGGCGCGAGTACTTGAAGCTGCGACCGACCACATCGACACCGTTGGCCAGCAGTGCTGCGGCCAGGGTGTCGCCGGCGTAACCCTGATAGGTTTCGCCGTTGAAGCTGAAGGTCAGGGGCTGGCTGCGGTCGATGCGGCCACCTTGGGAAAGACGATTGACCTGGCTCATGCCGTTACTCCTTGGTCGACAGCCTTCTTCGCAGCGAGCGCAGCCTCAGTCACGCTGGGCCGTTCGCCGATCTTGTAGGTCTCGAGAATTTCGTAGCTCACCGTATGACGGGTGACGTTGAAGTACTGACGGCAGCCCGCCGCGTGAATCCACAGTTCGTGGTGGATGCCGCGCGGGTTATCACGGAAGAACAGGTACTCGCCCCATTCCTCGTCGGTGCAGGCGTTCGGGTCCAGCGGACGGGGTATGTGCGCCTGGCCACCCGCGTGGAACTCTTCTTCGGAGCGCAGTTCGCCACAGTGAGGGCAGAAGATGTGCAGCATGGTCGGTACCTCCAGAAAACCTTCCTCCCTCCGCCGTCGGCGGAGGGGGCACTAAATCAGTGTGCGACCCCAGCCGCGCCGTGTTCGTCGATCAAGGCGCCGTTGTGGAAACGTTCGATCGAAAACGCCTTGGCCAGCGGGTGCATCTCGCCCTTGGCCAGGCTGGCGGCGAACACGTGGCCCGAACCCGGTGTGGCCTTGAAGCCACCGGTGCCCCAACCGCAGTTGAAGAACAGGTTCTTCACCGGGGTCTTGGCGATGATCGGGCAGGCGTCCGGGGTGGTATCGACGATGCCGCCCCATTGGCGATTCATGCGCACCCGCGAAAGAATCGGGAACATCTCGACGATCGCCTGCAGCGTGTGTTCGATGGTGGGGTAGGAGCCACGCTGACCGTAACCGACATAGCTGTCGATGCCGGCGCCGATGACCAGGTCGCCCTTGTCCGACTGGCTGATATAGCCATGCACGGCGTTGGACATGATCACGGTGTCGATGATCGGCTTGATCGGCTCGGATACCAGTGCCTGCAGCGGATGGGACTCGAGCGGCAGGCGGAAGCCGGCGAGCTTGGCCATATGTCCGGAGTTACCGGCGGTGACTACACCGACACGCTTGCCGCCGATGAAGCCCTTGGTGGTTTCCACGCCGATGCACACGCCGTTTTCCTTGCGGAAGCCGGTCACCTCGGTCTGCTGGATCAGGTCGACGCCCAAGGCGTCGGCGGCGCGGGCATAGCCCCAGGCCACCGCATCGTGACGGGCGACGCCGCCGCGGCGCTGTAGCGAGGCACCGAGAATCGGGTAACGGGTGTTCTTCGAGCAATCCAGGTAAGGAATCATCTCCGCCACCTGCTTGGCATCCACCACTTCGCCGTCGATACCGTTGAGGCGGTTGGCACTGACGCGGCGCTCGATGTCGCGCATGTCCTGCAGGGTGTGGCCGAGGTTGAACACGCCGCGCTGGGAGAACATGACGTTGTAATTGATGTCCTGGGACAGGCCTTCCCACAGCTTCATCGCGTGCTCGTAGAGCTGCGCCGATTCGTCCCAGAGATAGTTGGAACGCACGATGGTGGTGTTGCGCGCGGTGTTACCGCCGCCCAGCCAGCCCTTCTCGATCACCGCGACGTTCTTAACGCCGAACTCTTTCGCCAGGTAATAAGCGGTGGCGAGGCCGTGGCCGCCGCCGCCGACGATGACCACGTCGTAGACCGGCTTGGGCTTGGGGTTGCGCCACATGCGCTGCCAGTTTTCATGATGGCTGAAGGAGTGCTTGAGCAGGCCGAAGCCGGAATAACGTTGCATGTCGATGCTCCTGAAAAACGACCGCCTCGAAGCGGTGACGCAATGCGATTCGCAAAGTGGATCGCCGGTTATCGATCCACCGAGTTGCGGTGGAAGGCAACAGCGCCTCCCACCCTACGAATCAGCGGTACACCGGATAGTCGGCGCACAGCCCAGCGACTTGTCGGGCAACTTGTGCCTCGACATCGTCATCACCGAGGTGATCGAGGATGTCGCAGATCCAGCCCGCGAGCTCGACACTCTGATCTTCCTTGAGCCCGCGTGTAGTAATGGCCGGTGTCCCGATACGCAGACCGGACGTCACGAAAGGCGACTGCGGATCGTTGGGTACGGCGTTCTTGTTGACGGTGATGCCTGCACGACCCAAAGCGGCATCGGCGTCTTTACCGGTCAGGCCCTGCTTGATCAGGCTGACCAGGAACAGATGGTTGTCGGTGCCGCCAGAGACCACGTCGAAACCGCGATCGACGAATACCTTGGCCATGGCCTGGGCGTTCTTGATGACCTGGGCTTGGTATTCCTTGAAATCCGGCTCCATGGCTTCCTTGAAGCACACCGCCTTGCCCGCGATCACGTGCATCAACGGACCGCCCTGGGCACCGGGGAATACCGCTGCGTTGAGCTTCTTCTCGATTTCGGGATTGGCCTTGGCCAGGATCAGGCCGCCACGCGGACCGCGCAGGGTCTTGTGCGTGGTCGTGGTGACCACGTCGGCAAACGGGATCGGGTTGGGATACAGGCCGGCGGCGACCAGGCCTGCTACGTGGGCCATGTCGACGAAGAGCAGTGCACCGACCTTGTCGGCGATGGCGCGGAAGCGTGGGAAGTCCAGCGTCTTCGAGTAGGCGGAGAAGCCGGCGACGATCATCTTCGGCTTGCTTTCGACGGCCAGGCGCTCGACCTCGTCGTAATCGATCAGACCGGTGTCGGTGTCGATCCCGTACTGAACGGCGTTATAGAGCTTGCCGGAGCTGCTGACCTTGGCGCCGTGGGTCAGGTGGCCGCCGTGGGCCAGGCTCATGCCGAGGATGGTGTCGCCGGCGTTGAGCAGGGCAAGGTAGACGGCGCTGTTGGCCGAGGAACCAGAATGCGGCTGGACGTTGGCGTAGTCGGCACCGAACAGCTGCTTGGCACGGTCAATCGCCAGTTGCTCGACCTTATCGACATGCTCACAGCCACCGTAGTAGCGCTTGCCCGGATAGCCTTCGGCGTACTTGTTGGTCAGGCCGCTGCCCTGTGCCTGCATCACCCGCTTACTGGTGTAATTCTCCGAGGCGATCAGCTCGATGTGATGTTCCTGACGCAGTTCCTCGGCATCCATCGCCGCCAGAAGTTCGTCGTCATAGCCTTGAATTTTGTCTTGCTTGCTGAACATCGCGGATCTCCTAAAGGCGCAACGGCGCCATTCGCCTCGGTGAAGGCTTTTGTCTGTCTGGATGCGATGGTAGGGCTGGGCCTTGGCGCGAAGATGCCTGCCTGCGTCTTGTGGGAGTTCGTTTGCGACATGCTCCGTCGTTCTCGGAAACCTCGCGCAGGCCCCCGCCTGCCTGCGTCAAATTGCCGGTCACGCAGACGCAGGGCATCGCCCCGTGATAACGGTCGAGTCATGAACCAGGCGGCGTCGAGAAGAATGCAGGGGCTGAGCGAGTGGGCAGGGTAATGCTTCAGTGGGTGGCGGCAGTCACGCGACGATTTGGCGCTGCCGTATCAGGTTCGCGTGTCCGGTTTGGCTGCTTGGTCAATTTGCGGGCTGTCTCGCTGCCGCTCGCCTCGTGCGTGAATCGTTGACTGCGCGAGGCGTGCTAAGCAGGCCCGGCCGGGCGGCCAGACCTGCAGTGAAGGGCGGGCCGCCCGGAGGGGTGGCTCAGTAGTCGATGACCACGTCGCCCTGGGGCACGCTGCAGCAGGAGAGGATATAACCCTCAGCGATATCTTCGTCGGTGATCCCGCCGTTATGCTCCATGGTCACCTCGCCGGATGTCTTCATGACCTTGCAGGTGCCGCAGATGCCCATGCCGCACGCCTTGGGGATGTGCAGGCCGAGCTGAGCGGCCGCCGAATGGACCGTATCGCGCGGGCCGACGCGGATGCTCTTGCCGGTTGCGGTGAATTCCACCTGATTGAGGTCGGCCAGCGGCACATCGGGCGCTTCGGCAGCCTGCTCGGCCAGCTCCTTGACGTCTTCACGCACGTCGGCCGGCGTCGCGCCGAACGACTCCTCGTGATAGCGCTGCATGTCGAAGCCGTTGGCGGTCAGCAGGCGCTTGACGGCGTTCATGTACGGGGTCGGCCCGCAACAGAAGATTTCCCGGTCGGCGAAGTCCGGTGCGATCAGCTCCAGCATGCGCTGGTCGAGGTAGCCGCGATAGCCGGCCCAGGCCTCGCCCATGCCGTGCTTCTCGCAAATGATGTGCAGGCTGAAGTTGTTGACCCGCGACGCCATGTGCTCCAGCTCGCGGTGGAAAATAATGTCCTTGGGCGAGCGGGCGCTGTGGACGAACACCATATCGACGTTGGCGTTGGTGTCGAAGAACCAGCGCGCCATCGACATGACCGGCGTGATGCCGACGCCGCCGGACAGAAACAACGCTTTGTCGGTGGGGAAATCGATAGAGTTGAACAGCCCGACCGGACCGTGCACCGGCAGCAGATCGCCTTCGCTGAGGTTGTCGTGCAGCCAATTGGAAACCTTACCGCCCGGGATACGTTTGATCGTCAGGGAAAAACTGTAGGGCACAGAAGGTGAGCTGGCGATGGTGTACGAGCGCATCACCTGTTCGCCATCGATCTCCAATTCCAGGGTAACGAACTGGCCGGGCTTGAAGAAGAACATGATCGGCTGATCGGACATGAAGCAAAAGGTGCGAACGTCCCAGGTTTCCTGGATCACCTTTACGCAGCGCACCAGATGGCGGCCGTTGGTCCAGGTCTGGGTATTGACCGGATTGAGGAAATTGCTGGACATGCTCACCTCGATTGCGCGCTGGCTACAACGGCCTATTCAGGCCCTTTTCCAGGGCTGCGACTGCCACGACGCATGGCCCTTCTGGCGCAGAATTGTGCGCAACGCGCTGCGGCGTCACTTACCTATCCGCGACATCGGCATGCTTATCGCGACCAGCCCGGTGTCACGGGGGTTCGGGAGTCGGAAACGGATGTGTGCCTGTCGCCCATGGATAAGGTTTCCCTCTGGCGCCGCGACACACTCGGTCGCAGCCGAGCTAGGGAAGGCGGTCTCGCCGGAGTCGCTTTCCTTATTGACTATATGGATGCGGTCCGGCTCGCCGCCTTGCGTAGTAACCGAATAGCCACTTTTGTCGCCAGCCACAGACGCCTGCAAGGCGCGGCCGGCTTGAGGAGCAACCGATGGATGTCACTTCCAACCTGAGCCTGGGCGATCCGCTCGAACCCGCGCGTAAGGCTACTGCCGAAATGCTGCAGACGCGTGAACGGACGTTTTCGCTGCCGCAGCCGTTCTACAACGATGAGCGGCTATTCCAGCTCGACATGCAGGAAATTTTCCACAAGGAATGGCTGATCGCAGGCATGACCTGCGAGATTCCCGCGAAGGGCAACTTCCTGACGTTGCAGATCGGCAATAACCCGATCCTGGTCATCCGCGGCGCCGAAGGCACTGTGCACGCTTTCCATAACGTCTGTCGCCATCGCGGTTCGCGGCTGTGCACAAGCGACAAGGGCAAGGTCGCCAAGCTGGTGTGCCCCTACCATCAGTGGACCTACGAGCTGGACGGCCGTCTACTGTTCGCCGGCACCGAAATGGGCGCCGACTTCGACATGAACCAGTACGGGCTCAAGCCGGTGCAGTGCAAGACGGCGGGCGGCTACATCTTCATTTCTCTGGCAGAGAACCCGCCAGCGATCGACGATTTCCTGGCCACTCTGTCGCACTACATGGAGCCGTACGACATGGAGAACGCCAAGGTGGCGGTGCAGAGCACCCTGGTGGAAAAGGCCAACTGGAAGCTGGTGCTGGAGAACAATCGCGAGTGCTACCACTGCAATGGTGCGCACCCTGAACTGCTCAATTCGCTGCTGGAATGGGACGACGTCACTGATCCACGTGCCAGCCAGGCATTCAAGGACCACGTTGCCGAATCTGCAGCCAAGTGGGACGCCGAGAAGATTCCCTATGCCCATGCCAGCTTCGGCCTGCGCAACCGTATTGTGCGCATGCCGCTACTCAAGGGCACCGTGTCCATGACCATGGATGGTAAACAGGGATGCCAGAAGCTGATGGGGCGGATCAAGAACCCCGAGCTCGGCTCGATGCGCATCCTGCACCTGCCGCACTCATGGAACCATTGCATGGGCGATCACATCATCGTCTTTACCGTGTGGCCGATCAGCGCGCAAGAAACCATGGTCACTACCAAGTGGATCGTCCACAAGGATGCAGTAGAAGGCGTCGATTACGACGTGGCTCGCCTGCGCCAGGTCTGGGATGCCACCAACGACCAGGACCGTCGCCTCGCCGAGGAAAACCAGCGCGGGATCAATTCCACCGCCTACCAGCCCGGGCCCTACTCGAAGACCTACGAGTTCGGTGTGGTCAACTTCGTCGATTGGTACAGCGAGCGCATGCTGCACAACCTTGGCGCGGAGCCAGCGAACTATCTGCGACAGATCAACCAGTGATCCGATAGGCCGCTCGACGTCGGTGGCGTACCCGTATGCAGCGGGTGCGCCGCCAGCGTTTTCCCCAGCGGCAGACAAGCCGCTCATGCCGACGCGGGCCTTGGCGGTTCGCTCGCTCCGGCAGGCACCTCGCGATACGAGGAACTTCGGTACGCCCCTGTGACCGAAGAGTGGAAGTGCTCCCGCATGGGAGCCGATGGCGTCGCTGCCGAGCACGCGCGCCATCTTTTTTCCGAAGCCACAATTGCCGCAACGACGAGGATGCCAGTGATTGTCATCATCATGGGGGTAGCGGGTAGCGGGAAAACGACCATCGGCGAGAAGCTGGCTGCTCGCCTGGGATGTGGTTTCTCCGATGCTGACGAATTCCACAGCGAGGCTAACAAGCGCAAGATGGCCAGTGGCATCGCGCTGGATGACGAGGATCGGCGGCCCTGGCTCCAGGCGATGCGCGATGCGATCGAAACGCGGCACGAGCAGGGTCACGACTGGGTGTTCGCCTGTTCGGCTCTCAAACGAAGTTATCGTCAGTTGCTCAGCGGAGGCCACGAGGGGGTCGTCTGGGTTTATCTGGACGGTTCGCAGGCACTGTTGTTAGAGCGGCTGCGGCGGCGCTCCGGGCATTTCTTCGACCCCAGCCTGCTGTGCAGCCAGCTGCAAGCGCTGGAAAAACCCAGCGAGGAAGAGGCGATAAGGGTGGATATCACCCATTCGCCCGAACAGATCGTCGAGACGATTATCGAGCGCCTGTCGCACGCCGAGGCGAGCGACTAGGGGAAACAGAATCAGTCGTCGGCCAGCTCATAACGATCGCGGCCATTGCGCTTGGCCCTCAGCAGCGCCACGTCGGCGCGGTTGATGGTGCTGGAATAGTTCTCGTCGGCGCGCAACTGCGCAAGGCCCAGGCTCACGGTGACCGATAGCGAGTCGTCGTTGACTCGAACGCGCAGCTTGGCAACCGCCTGGCGCAGGCGCTCCATTACCCGAACGGCCTGTTCGCTTGTGGTTTCCGGCATCATCACCAGGAACTCTTCCCCGCCCCAGCGGCCGCACAGATCGTGCTCGCGGACTTCCGCTTCCATCACCCGCACTACATCCATCAGCACATGGTCGCCCACTTCGTGGCCATATTCATCGTTGATGACCTTGAAGCGGTCGATATCGATCATGACGATGCACAGCGGGCGCGAATAACGCTTGGCCCGCTCGGTTTCGTCGCGCAGGCGCTCGGTGAGCAGGCGGCGATTGGCGATCCCGGTCAGCGCGTCGTGGGTGGAGGCCTCTTTCAGCGCGATATTCAGGTCGCGCATCATCATCTGGTAGCGGTCGGAGATGCGCGCGACCTTTTCCAGCTGCCGCAGCTGTTTCTCGAAGCGCGCCGAAAGCGTCATTTCGCGGTCCCGGACGATGCTCTGATAGCCGTCGGAGACACGGGCGATCCGCTCGATCCGGTTGAGCAGGGCGTGATGCGCTTCCCACAGCTGGCTCAGCGCTTCATGCAGCGGATGATCCTGATTCCGGGGGTCGGACAAGGACTCCAGGACCTGGCTTTCCAGAGGCTTTTGGCCGCGCATACAGACCTTCTATTCGTCGCTGAGGATCATGAAGGGAAAGGTGCAGTCTTCCTTGAATTCCTCGGCCAGCTCCACCACCCGCTCGTTGCGTCGATCATAGTGCCAATTGACTGCAACCGGCTTGCCGTCCTGATGAGCCGCTTCGAGTAGGTCGAATATGTCCATCACCGCCTTGATGCTGCTGGTGTTCAGGTACAGGAGGTGCAACTCCAGGCGCAACGGTCGTCCGGCTTCGGCCAGATAGCGCTCGATCCACTCGATGACTTGGTGGAAAAGCTCGTAGGAGTTTTCCGGGTAGGAGTCGCCTTGCATGGCAAGCACGCCGTTTTCCCAGTCGGACTGAATGGCTGGCGATGACTGGCTGCCGACGATGGAGAAATCATTCATGTGCATTGTGCTCTTATGAGTCAGATGACCGCGCTCAGGCTGATGAACGAGCGGCCGTTGGCAACGGTTTGCAGTGATGCTTTCAGCGGCTCGCTGGATTTACGGGCGATGTCGATCAGGCCCAATCCGGCACCGCTGGCGGTGTTGTCTTCACGCGGTTTGCGCAATTGTTCCTTGTAGCGGACTTTGAGCTGGGCCTTGTTCAGGCCTGCCAGCTCTTCAATGGTGGCGAGCAGTGCTTCGCCGTCGGCGGTCTCGATCAGGTTGCCTGCGGAAACGACATAGCGGCCGTCGCTATCGTTGCGCGCTACCACCACCGTGGCGCCGGCTTCCTGGTCGGCCCAGTTGCGCACTTTGGCGTAATGTCGAATGTTCTGGGTCATCTCGATATACACGGCGAACACGTCCATGGCCGATGACGGGTTGGCATGATCGGCAGCCAGGTAGTTGCGCAACGCATTGCCGATTTCCTCGATCAGGCTGCGTGAGATCGGGCCGTTGAAGCACAGCATGATCTGCTGTCGGTTGTAGCTTTCGCGCATGGCGAACAGGTCAAGGGTTTCCATGGGGCAACTCGACTCCGGTGGATGGCGCTCAATCGAAACGGAAACACAGCATCGTGATGTCGTCACGCTGCGGATAATCGCCCTGATACTCGGCCAGGGTCGCTATGAACGCGGCGCCTTGTTCGGCCAAGGGCAGGCGCGCGTGACGCAGGATCATCTCGGCGAAGCGACTGTTACCGAAGCCATAGCCTAGCTCACCGCCTGCCTGATCGAGGAAGCCATCGGTGGCGAGGTAGAAGGTACGACCAGGCGTCAGTTCGAGTTCGGCGTTCTGGTATTCACCGGGGCGACGATCACCGATCGCGCGGCGGCCGGCCGGCAGTTCGTCGAGGGTTTCGCCGTCGCTGTAGTACAGCGCGATCTTGGCGCCGGCATAGGTCACCTTGTGGCGGTCGAAGTCGACATACGCGAGCCCCACGTCCATGTTGGTGGCCAAGGCGTGTTGGGTGGTGTCGTCGCGCAGCATTCGGCGCACGATGCCGTCTGTCCGCGCAAGGATGGCGGCCGGATCGTGCAAACCGGCGTCGGCGATGGCCTGCTCGATCGCGGCGTGGGCGAGCATGGTCATCAACGCACCGGGCACGCCGTGTCCTGCGCAGTCGACCACGCCGAGCAGGCAGCCCTGGGCGGTCGCGCGATAGACATAGAAGTCGCCGCCGACCACGTCGCGTGGATGCCAGAGCACCGCGTGACGGTCGTCGAGGTCGGCGATCAACTGGCGCTTGGGTAGGATGGCGTGCTGGATGAGGCTGGCGTAATCGATGGAATCGTCGATTTTCTTGTGTGCCGCCGCCATTTCGCGGTTGGCCTGCTCCAGCTCGCGCGTGCGGTCCTGGACGCGGCTTTCCAGCTCGCTGGTATGGCTGCGAACCTTCTGCGCCATGCTGCCGAATGCGGCGCTCAGCTCGCCGATCTCGTCGCCGCGATGGCTTGGCAGGGCCGCGTCGTAGTGCCCGGCGGCGATCGCCTGGGCGCTCTTGCGCAGTTGCCGCAGGGGACGTAGCACGCGCTTGTCGACCAACCAGACGCCGCTGACGATCAGCAGCAAGAAGAGCATCAGCACGGCGCCGATGGCAGGCAACAGCGGTTTGATCTCGATGACCTGGGCAGTACGCAGATCGACCGCGCTGGCGACGAACCAGTTCAGCTCGGGTACCCAGCTCATCGCCAGCAGGCGCGGCTCACCGTCCAGCGTGACTTGTAAAGTGGCGGTATCGCCGGGGTGTTCCCGGCTGAAGGTCATGGCTTCCCGCAGCGCGGTGGCTTGCTCGATGTTGTCCAGCAACCCCAGCACGTTGGTGGCCAACGACCGACCTTGCGAAGTGTCGGCATTGAGTGTCACCAGGGTCTGGTTGGGGTGGATCAGGATCGAGCCATAGCTGTCGAGCACCATGGATTCGACACCGGTCCTGTCGACCTCGATGAAATCGCTGATGAAGGCGCTCAGGCTGATGCCCGAACCAACCACCCCCAATGGCTTGTCGCCGTCCCGCACGACGATGTTGAACCAGATCTTGAGGTCCTGGGTGACGACGGAGCGGTCTACGTTGAGGTGATAAGGCGCATCCGAACGCAGCGTGGTGTAGAACCACTCGTCATCATCGGCGTCGGGCGTCATCTGATAGCGAGGGGCTTCGCTGGGGCTCAGTTTGTCGCTGTTGGAATAGTAGTTGTTGCTGCTCGCTGACGCAGCGAAGTAGGCGTGGTCGCTTAGTGCCCGTTGATAACCGGCCGCTTCGTTGAAAAACAGGGCACGTTTGTCGCCATCCTCTTCATCGAGCAGCCAGGCACGGGTGATTTGCGATTCGGCCAGGCGTTGCGCCAACGCCAGTTCACGGGTGACCGGGGCGAACAGGCGTTCGCGGTTGAGCTGTACCGCGTTGCGCGCGTAGGCTTCGCCGAAACGGTTCTGTACGCCTTTGAGCGCTTCGCGGCCGACCAGCGCGGCCACGCCGATCGCGAGCAGGAAAGTCAGCAATAGCGCCAGCAGCGACTTGCCGCGTAATCCCAGTGCCGCCATGTTGACCCCGTCTTCCTTCGCGATTGCTGCTGAACCTGGCGTCGCAGAGCATGCCAGGCGGCGATAAGGCGGTGATTATCAGGTATCAGGCCAGTTGCCACCAGTGGCGGTTCGCCACGTAAAAACGGAGCCTATCGACTCCGTTTTTATTTTTTGTGCTACTGGGCCAGCTTCTTGTACTTGACCCGATGCGGCTGCGCCGCAGCGTCGCCCAGGCGTTTCTTGCGATCGGCTTCGTACTCGGTGTAGTTACCTTCGAAGAAGACGATATCGCCGTCGTCCTCATAGGAGAGGATGTGGGTGGCGACCCGGTCGAGGAACCAGCGATCGTGAGAGATCACGATGGCCGCGCCGGGGAAGTCCAGCAGCGCTTCTTCCAGCGAGCGCAGGGTTTCCACGTCGAGGTCGTTGGACGGTTCGTCGAGCAGCAGCACATTGGCGCCTTCCTTGAGCGTCAGCGCCAGGTGCAGGCGGCCACGCTCACCGCCGGACAAGTCCTTGACGAATTTCTGCTGGTCGCCGCCCTTGAAGTTGAAGCGTCCCACGTAAGTGCGCGACGGAACTTCATAATTGCCGATGCGGATCATGTCGGAGCCATCGGACACCGCTTCCCATACCGTCTTGCTGCCGTCCAGGTCCTCGCGGCTCTGGTCGACGCAGGCCACCTGCACCGTGTCGCCGATTTCGATGCTGCCCGAATCTGGCTGCTCCTTGCCCATGATCATGCGGAACAGGGTCGACTTGCCCGCACCATTGCCGCCGATCACGCCGACGATGGCGCCCTTGGGCATGCTGAAGGAAAGATCTTCGATCAGTACCCGGTCGCCGTAGCCTTTGGTCACGTTCTTGAAGTCGATGACCTTGTCGCCCAGACGCGGACCGGCCGGGATATAGATTTCGTTGGTCTCGCTGCGCTTCTGGAATTCCTGCGACTGCAACTCCTCGAAGCGCTGCAGGCGTGCCTTGGATTTGGCCTGACGGGCCTTGGCGCCCTTGCGCACCCACTCCAGCTCTTCCTTCATGGCCTTTTCATGGGCCGACTGCTGCTTGGATTCCTGTGCCAGACGGTTGGATTTGGCCTCCAGCCAACCGGAGTAGTTGCCCTCGTAAGGGATGCCCGCGCCGCGGTCGAGTTCGAGAATCCAGCCGGCGACGTTGTCCAGGAAGTAGCGATCGTGAGTGATCGCTACCACGGTGCCAGGGAAATCGTGAAGGAAGTGTTCCAGCCAGGCCACCGAGTCGGCGTCCAGGTGGTTGGTCGGTTCGTCCAGCAGGAGCATGTCGGGTGCCGACAGCAGCAGGCGGCAAAGTGCCACGCGGCGCTTTTCGCCACCGGACAGGTGCTCGACTTTGGCATCCCATGGAGGCAGGCGCAGGGCGTCGGCGGCAACTTCCAGCTGACGCTCGAGGTTGTGGCCATCGCTAGCCTGCAGGATCGCTTCGAGCTTGGCCTGTTCGGCGGCCAGCTTGTCAAAGTCTGCATCCGGCTCGGCGTAGGCGGCATAGACCTCATCGAGGCGGGCCTGGGCATCCTTGATGCTGCTGACCGCCTCTTCGACGATTTCTCGAACGGTCTTGCTCGGGTCGAGCAGGGGCTCTTGCGGCAGGTAGCCGACGTTCAGGTCGGGCATTGCCCGGGCTTCGCCGTCGAACTCCTTGTCGACGCCGGCCATGATCCGCAACAGCGTAGATTTACCCGCGCCGTTGAGGCCGAGCACGCCGATCTTGGCGCCAGGAAAGAATGACAGGGAAATATTCTTGAGAATTTCACGCTTCGGCGGAACGACTTTGCTCAGCCGGTGCATGGTGTAGACGTATTGAGCCATGGAGACGAATGCCCGTGACAGGAAAAGAAGGATAAAAGCCCGTCGCGGCGGACGGGCGAAAACAGTTCGGCAAAGCTACCGGAATGCTCCAGGCAGGGCAAACCAGCGGTCAATCCTTTTGAGTGATGGCGTTTTGCCTTATAGCAAGGCATTCTTCGCATTCCGCACCCGTTGTATGGCTATTGCTGCTTCACCAGATAGGTTCGATACGTGTGACCGACACCGATCTCTCTCAGTCGCCGGCGTCCCGTCCCGAGTGGCTTGCTGGGCTTGGCCTACGCTTGGCCCGGGCCTGCGGCCGTTTTCTGGTGCCTCGACGTTTCGCGCCTCGCTGGCAGGCGCTGCGCTATTCCATTACCGCACTGGATGCCATTGAAGAGCGCATCCTGATCAGCGATTTTTCCGGTCGGTTGCAGTACCTCAACGGTCAGGCGGCGGTCATGTTCGGCCTGAGCAATCGAGACGTGTCGCGTTATCGGCTGCAGAAGCTGCTGCCCATGCTCGATGCGCAGGCCTTCGATGCCAGCAACGGCCATGCCGATATCTGCCTGAAACCCGTACGCCTGCTGCAGAGTGGGGAATCCCGGCTCTTTTCCATGACCCGCCGGGCATTGCGCCTGGAGGGCGATGCGCAACCCTCCGGTTTCGTTTGGGTCATGCGCGACATCACCTGCGAGCAGCAGGCGCAGACGGCGCTGGCAGAGCGCGAACGCTTCTGGTCGGAGGTGCTGCGGGCCGTGCCCGACACGCTCTATGTACAGGACGTTCAGAGCGGCAAATTGCTATTCAGCAACAATAATCTGGCGTCGCGGCTGGGCTACAGCGAAGAGGATCGTGGCGATGATGGCAATGCGTTCTGGCGCCGCATTAGTCATCCGGACGATCAGGAATACATCTGGCGACTATTGGCTCTGCGCGGCTCGATGACCGAGGAGGCAGGCCAGGAGGCGCTGCTGCGATGGCGACATCACGATGGCAGCTGGCGCTGGTTCAGCATTCGCGAGCAAGTGCTCTCGCGTGATGACCACGGACGGATCTGGCGCCTGATCGGCGTGGCCCGCGATGTGACCGCAAAAATCGAGCACAGTCATTCGCTGCGCGACAGCGAGCGTCGTTATCGCATGCTGGCGGGTAGTCTGCAGGACGTCATTTTCACCACTGACAGCGCGGTCCAGATCGACTACGTGAGTCCGTCAGTACAAACGGTGCTTGGTTATAGCGCCGAGTGGACGATGAAGCATGGCCTGGATCGAGTTGTGACTAAGCCACGCCAGGCGGCGCGCTTCTATGAGCTGATGCGCAAGGTGCGCAAGGCGTCTTTCAATCCGACGACTCTTGCCGAGCTTGGGCAAAGCCTGCAGCGCCAGACGCTGTATTTCGACTGCATTTCCGCCGACGGGCGGCCGGTAGCCATCGAACTGCGCATCACGCTGCTCTGGAACGAGAACAACCGCTTCGACGGCGCCCTGTGCGTGGGCCGCGACATCAGCAAGCAGCGCCAGGCGGAAAAGGAGCTGCGCCGCGCGGCGACGGTATTCGAGCACTCCTCGGCCGCCATCGTTGTGACCGATCCGGCCGGAAGGATCGTGCAGGTCAACGATGCCTTCCAGCGAATAACCGGCTACAGCGGCGAGGAAGTGATGGGGCTGTGGCCGACTGCACTGAGCGCGGATCGACAGCAGGCCAATCAGATGACCTTTGTGCGTGATCAGATCCTCAGGGTGGGCAAATGGGAAGGCGAGCTCTGGCTCAAACGCAAGGACGGCGACACCTATCCGTGCTGGATCGGTATCACGGCCGTGCGCGACGCCGAGGATGATCTGGTCAGCTACGTGTGTTTTTTCAGTGACATGAGCGAGCGCAAGGCCAGCGAAAAGCGTATTCACCGCCTGGCCTACTACGACAGCTTGACCCAATTGCCGAACCGGACACTATTTCAGGATCGTCTGCACAGCAGTCTGCAGCTGTCCTCGCGGCGCGGCGCCTGGGTCGCACTGATGTTCTTGGATCTCGACCGCTTCAAGCCGATCAACGATTCTCTCGGTCATGCCGCCGGGGATCGCATGCTGAAGGAGGTCGCCATGCGCCTGGCTTCCTGCGTGGAGGAAGACGACACGGTCGCACGCATGGGCGGGGACGAGTTCACCTTTCTTCTGCGTCCATGCCCGGAGCGGGACGAGGCCCTGACTCGGGCGATCCATGTCGGCGAGCGCATTCTGGCCAGCCTCACCGAACCGTTCGTGTTGTCCGGGCGCGAATTCTTCGTCACCGCCAGCATCGGCATCGCCCTTAGCCCACAGGACGGCGATGACATCAGCCAACTGATGAAGAACGCCGACACTGCCATGTATCACGCGAAGGAGCGTGGCAAGAACAACTTCCAGTTCTATCAGGCTGAAATGAACGCCCGTGCGCTAGAGCGTCTGGAGCTGGAAAGTGACTTGCGCCATGCGCTCGAGCAGGAACAGTTCGTGTTGCATTATCAGCCGCAATTTCTCGCTGAGGGGCGGACGCTCACTGGCGTCGAAGCCTTGTTGCGCTGGCAGCATCCGGTGCGTGGTCTGGTGTCACCCTGCGACTTTATTCCCGCGCTGGAGGAACTGGGGCTGGTGGTTGAAGTCGGCGACTGGGTAATCGGTGAAGTCTGCCGACAGGTTTCTCAATGGCAGGCGCAGGGCAGGGCGGTACCGAAGGTATCGGTCAATCTGTCGGCGCGACAGTTCGCCGACGGCAAGCTCGCGCAGCGGATCGCCACGCTATTGGAGGCGAGCGGCATCGCCCCGGGTTGCCTTGAGCTGGAGTTGACCGAGAGCATCCTGATGCAGGACGTGGGCGAGGCCATGCGCATGCTCGACTCGTTGAAGCAGCTCGGGCCTTCCATTGCCATCGACGATTTCGGTACGGGGTACTCCTCGCTTAACTACCTGAAGCAGTTCCCCATTGATGTGCTCAAGATCGACCGCAGCTTCGTCGATGGTCTGCCAGAGGGCGAGCAGGATGGCCAGATCGCCCGAGCCATCATCGCCATGGCGCACAGCCTGGGCATGTCGGTGATTGCCGAAGGCGTTGAGAACCAGGCCCAGCTGGATTTCCTGCGTGAGCACGGCTGCGATGAGGTGCAGGGGTTCTTCCTCGGCAGACCTGTTCCCGCCAGCGTCCTGGCCGAGCATCAAGGCTGGGCCGATTCATGTTGCACATGATCAAGGCTCATACCCGCGCTCCGGCGGATGGGTTAGAATCCGCGCCTCTCTTTACTACCGCCAGCTGATTCTCAGAGGACTGCCATGTTCAGCCGTGATTTGACCCTCGCCCGTTTCGACGCCGATCTCTTCGCTGCCATGCAGCAGGAAGCCAAGCGTCAGGAAGACCACATCGAGCTGATCGCCTCGGAGAACTACACCAGCCCGGCGGTGATGGAAGCCCAGGGTTCGGTGCTCACCAACAAGTACGCCGAAGGCTATCCGGGCAAGCGCTACTACGGTGGCTGCGAGTACGTCGACGTGGTGGAGCAGCTGGCCATCGACCGCGCCAAGGAGCTGTTCGGCGCCGACTACGCCAACGTCCAGCCGCACGCCGGCTCCCAGGCCAACAGCGCTGTCTACCTGGCGCTGCTCAACGCCGGTGACACCATTCTCGGTATGAGCCTGGCCCACGGCGGCCACCTGACTCACGGCGCCAGCGTTTCCTCCTCCGGTAAGCTGTACAACGCCGTGCAGTACGGCATCAACGACCAGGGGCTCATCGATTACGACGAAGTCGAGCGTCTGGCCCTCGAACACAAGCCGAAGATGGTCGTCGCAGGCTTCTCCGCCTATTCTCAACAACTCGATTTCGCCCGTTTCCGCGAAATCGCCGACAAGGTCGGTGCCTACCTGTTTGTCGACATGGCTCACGTGGCCGGTTTGGTCGCCGCGGGTGTCTATCCGAACCCGGTGCCGTTCGCCGACGTGGTGACCACCACCACTCATAAGACCCTGCGCGGCCCGCGCGGTGGCCTGATCCTGGCGCGTGCCAACGCCGAGATCGAGAAGAAGCTCAACTCCGCCGTATTCCCAGGCGCCCAGGGTGGCCCGCTGGAGCACGTGATCGCCGCCAAGGCGGTGTGCTTCAAGGAAGCGCTGCAGCCCGAGTTCAAGGCCTACCAGCAGCAGGTGGTGAAAAACGCCCAGGCGATGGCCGAGGTGTTCATCCAGCGCGGCTTCGACGTGGTTTCCGGCGGTACCCAGAATCACCTGTTCCTGCTTAGCCTGATCAAGCAGGACGTCACCGGTAAAGACGCCGACGCCGCTTTGGGTCGCGCTCATATCACTGTGAACAAGAACAGCGTGCCGAACGATCCGCGCTCGCCGTTCGTTACCTCTGGTCTGCGTATCGGTACGCCAGCGGTAACCACCCGGGGCTTCGGCGAGACCGAATGTCGCGATCTGGCCGGCTGGATCTGCGACATCCTCGACAACATGGGCGACGAGTCGGTGATCGAGACCGTGCGCGGCAAGGTCGAAGCGGTCTGCGCCAAGTTCCCGGTCTACGGTAACTAAGCACGACAGTTGCAGCGAAAGCCCGGCTATTGCCGGGCTTTTTTGTTCGGGGCCGTCCGTCCGCCAAGCCACCGGTAGCGAAGTGCCAGTCGGCCCTGGGCGTCACGCACCGGCTGGGTTAACGTGCAGTCCCCAACCGCCCGGATTCGGGTCCTCGGAGAGGTGTGATGCAGCTCAAGCACAAAATCGCCGCGCTGAGCATCCTGCCGCTGCTGCTGGCCGTGGCGGTGGTCTGCGCGCTAGTGCTGGTACAGAACCAGCGTCTCGGCGAGCAGCAGGCGCAGCTCATCGAAAGCAGCATTCTGGCCAGCAAGCAGGCTGAGCTGAAGAACTACGTAGAGATGGCACTGAGCACCATTGCGCCGCTCTACGGCGGCGGCCTGGATGATGCAGAGACCAAGCAGAAGGTGCTCGCGGCGCTGGGGCGATTCAGTTTCGGCAGCGATGGTTACTTCTTCGTCTACGACCGCAGCGGCCTGAACCTGATGCATCCTCGCCAACGCGAGCTGGTCGGCCAGGATCTATGGGAGATGACCGACCCCAACGGCCTGAAGGTGATCCAGGCGCTGATGCGCAGCGCGGAAACCGGCAATGGCTTTCAGCGCTATGCCTGGCAGAAGCCCTCCACCGGCCAGTTCGCCGACAAGCTTGCCTACGTGGTAATGCTCGAGCGCTGGGGCTGGATGCTCGGCACCGGCATCTATCTCGAAGATGTCGAGCAAGCCATCCAGACGGTGCGTACCGAGGTGTCGGCCGGTATTCATACCACCATGCTGGCGATTGCCGGGGTCGCGCTGGTGGCGGTGCTGCTGGTTTTCGCCAGCGGGCTGACGCTAAACGTCAGCGAACGGCGGTTGGCCGACCGCAAACTGCAGGCGCTGACTCAGCGCATAGTCAGCCTGCAGGAGGAGGAGCGCTCGCGGGTGTCTCGTGAATTGCACGACGGCATCAGTCAGTTGCTGGTATCGATCAAGTTTCAGTTCGAGCTGGCCAGTCATGAGTTCTCCATCAACAGCCCCAAGGCGCTGATCACGCTGGATGCCGGCGTCGAGCGGCTAGCCGGGGCGATCGGTGAAGTACGGCGCATCTCTCACGATCTACACCCATCATTACTGGATACCCTGGGTTTGCCGGCGGCGATTGGCCAGCTTGTGGCAGAGTTCGAACAGCGCAGTGGGTTGAAAATGCTATACAAAAACGGCCTCGGCGACAGCGATCCGGATGATTCGGTAGCGGTCGCGTTGTTCAGAGTGCTGCAGGAGGCGCTGACCAACATCGAACGTCATGCTGCAGCGCAATCAGTGCATATCAGCCTGGACGGCGATGATGCGTCGGTGCGCCTGCGGGTGCGGGACGACGGTGTCGGTTTCAATCCACGTCGGCTCGACAGCATCAAGGGCGGCGGTATTGGTTTGCGTAACATCCGCGAACGGGTGGAACACTTCGGTGGGCGTTTCAGCCTGCTATCGGCCGCCGGCGGCACCGAGCTGGACGTGACCTTGCCGGCTCGGGCCGGTTGAACCCTCGACTTCTCGAATAATAAGAGGCTCGCTCAATGAACCCGCAAGCTTGCATCAAGGTGGTACTGATCGACGACCATGTCTTGGTTCGGGATGGCATCCGCGCATTGCTGATGGCCGTGCCCGAACTGGATGTCGTCGGGGAAGCCGGCTCCGGCACCGAGGCGGTCGAGCTGCTGCGTCGGGTTCCGGCGGATGTGGTGTTGATGGATATCGGTCTGAAGGACATCAACGGGCTCGAGCTGACTCAATCGCTACGCAACGAGTTCCCCGACATCCGCGTGCTAATCCTGAGCATGTACGACAATCAGGAGTACGTGAACACCTCGGTGAAAGTCGGTGCCAGTGGTTATGTGCTCAAGGATGCGCCGTCGAGGGAAATCATCGTCGCCATCGAGGCGATTGCCGCAGGTGGCACTTACTACAGCAGAGGCATCGCCGAGAAGCTGGCCAGCAGCGGCGCCGAGGAGCGGGAGCTCACCCCGCGTGAGCGGGAGGTACTGCTGATGCTGGCTCAGGGGCACAACAACAAGACCATGGCGCGTGCGCTGCAGATCAGCGTGCGGACGGTGGAAACCCATCGGCTGAGCATCCGCCGCAAGCTCGATATCGATCGCCCCGCAGACCTGATGAAGCACGCCATGGTGCATGGCTGGCTACCGGGTCAGCACTAGCGCTTCCTCCGAGCGTCCACCGAGGCGATGAGCGCAACGCCGCTCGGCCGATACCCTGGCCAGCGCGGGCGCTGTGCCTCCCTGTTCTGTAGGATGGCGCCATCGAATACCTTTGGGCGCCCCATGACGGTCATCCCTTCTGGCGTGATGTTGCCGCCGCCGCTGATTTATCTGTTCTTCGTAGCTTGCGCTTGGGGATTGGCGCAATGGATGCCGCTGGCGCTACCGGAGCATGAGCTGTTGCGTTACGCCGGTTGGGTTTCGATTGCCGTCGGCATCGTCCTGATGCTCTGGGCGGCGCTGACGATGTTTCGTCAGCGCACCACCATCAATCCTTACGGTAAACCCAGCAGCCTGCTGCAGATCGGCCCGTTTCGCCTTTCGCGCAATCCCATCTATCTCGCCGATACGCTGATCTATTGTGGGATCGGCCTATTGCTCAACAGCCTCTGGCCCTGGTTGCTGCTGCCCTTGCTGATTCGCTGCATGCAGCGCACCGTGATCGTTCACGAAGAACATCTGCTGACGCGAACCTTCGGCGATGAGTATCGGGCCTATCGGCGGCGCGTGCGACGCTGGCTCTGAGCATGACCTCAAGGCCGTGAGGCTGACCTATAGTTAAACGAGAATTCTCGGGAGTGGTTCTGATGAATGAAACAAGCAGCGACCGTCGGCGCTTTCAGCGCTTCGCCTTCGATGCCGAAACGGAGCTGGTGCAGGGACAGCGCCGCTGGTCGGTCGAGTTGCATGATCTTTCGCTGAAGGGCTTGCTGGTGCATCGACCAGCGGGTTGGGATGCCGATCCCGCCCAGCCGTTCGAGGCACGGATACGGCTCGCCGATGACGCCGAGGTGCGCATGGAGGTGGAGACGACTCATGACAAAGGTGAGCTGATTGGCCTGGTCTGCCGGCACATCGACGTCGATTCCATCAGCCATCTGCGGCGGCTGGTGGAGCTCAATCTGGGTGACGAAGCGCTGCTGGAACGTGAACTGGCGGCGCTCGGCGAGTCCTGAGGCGTTGGTCTTATTCGAACAAGGCGTCCAGCGCCTGTTCGAGCCGTGTCACGGCGATGACCTGCAGTCCGGCGGGCGCCTCCTTCGGCGCGTTGCCCTTGGGCACTATGGCACGCTTGAACCCGTGCTTGGCGGCCTCTTTCAATCGTTCCTGGCCGCTCGGCACCGGTCTGATCTCACCGGATAACCCCACCTCACCGAATACCAGTAGGTCAGTGTCCAGCGGGCGGTTGCGCAGGCTGGAGATCACTGCAGCCATCAGCGCCAGATCCGATGCGGTCTCCAGCACCTTGACGCCACCGACCACATTGATGAACACGTCCTGGTCGTAGGTAGGAATGCCGCCGTGGCGGTGCAGCACCGCCAGCAGCATGGCCAGACGATTCTGGTCGAGGCCCAGCGTGACGCGGCGTGGGTTGGCCATATGGCTGGTGTCGACCAGCGCCTGGACTTCCACCAGCATCGGTCGAGTGCCTTCCCAGGTGGCCATGACCACGCTGCCGGGCACCGCTTCCTGGGCGCGAGTAAGGAAGATCGCCGAGGGGTTGGTGACTTCCTTGAGGCCCTTGTCGGTCATGCCGAACACACCCAGTTCGTTGATCGCGCCGAAGCGGTTCTTCACTGCGCGCAGCAGACGCAGGCGACCATCTGATTCACCTTCGAAATACAGCACGGTGTCGACCATGTGCTCCAATACGCGCGGGCCGGCCAGCGCCCCCTCCTTGGTGACGTGGCCGACCAGAAAGATCGCCGTGCCGCTTTGCTTGGCGAAACGCACCAACAACGCCGCGCTCTCACGCACCTGGGCGACCCCGCCGGGGGCCGACTGCAATTGCTCGGTGAAGATCGTCTGGATCGAGTCGATCACCATCACCTTGGGCTTCTCCAGCCGCGCGGTGGCGATGATCGATTCGATGCAAGTCTCGGTCATCACCTTGAGCCGGTCCTGCGGCAGGTCCAGGCGACGCGCGCGCATGGCCACCTGCTGCTGCGATTCCTCGCCCGTGACATACAAGGCCGGGAATTGTCGGGCGATATTGCACAGCGTCTGCAGCAGGATGGTCGACTTGCCGATGCCGGGGTCACCACCGATGAGCACCACCGAACCGTCGACCAGGCCGCCGCCGAGTACGCGGTCCAGCTCGCCGGAAGCCGTGGAGAAGCGCGGTACTTCCTCGACGCTGACTTCGGCCAGCGTCTTGATATTGGCCTGATCACCCGCCCAGCCAGCGCGACCCGAGGGTGGTGCGGCGCCGTCGATGACGGTTTCCACCAAGGTATTCCAGGCGCCACAGTCACCGCACTGGCCGGCCCATTTGGGGAAGGTCGAGCCACATTCGGTGCAGCCATACATGCGCTTGGCCTTTGCCATGGGAAACTCCGCGTCGGATGAATGGAGTCGCATGATAGCGACTGACTTGATCGCCATCAGCCACAAGTGCCGTCATAGCCGCCAGACTGTAAACAAATCGAACAGGAGTCAGCGCCATGCGCCATCTGTTATTTCTGCATTTGCTGGGTGCCAGCGTCTGGGTAGGTGGCCATCTGGTGTTGTTGTGCAGCGTATTGCCCGGCGCACTGCGTGGTCGCGATGTGCAGCCAGTGCGCGCATTCGAGCAGCTCTACGAGCGGGTCGGCATTCCGGCCTTACTGTTGCAGATTGTCACCGGCATCTGGTTGGCCGGATCATGGTTGCCATACTCCCAATGGCTGGGTGACTCGCCCATCGCTCATCTGGTCCAGGCCAAGCTGGTGCTACTGGGCTTCACTGCCGTGCTGGGCGTGCATGCGCGACTGGCGCTGATACCCAAACTGGACGCGCAGCGCCTGCCGCAGCTGGGCGTGCATATCGTCCTTATCACGCTCACAGCCGTAGCGTTCGTGTGGGTCGGGTCAGGCTTCAGATTTGGTGGACTGTTCTAGTCGAACGAATGGTCGGCCGGTTGGTGGGGGAAGGGTGAGGGCGAGATTGCCGGCAAGGCCGTGCGGCGCGGTAGTTCATGGCCGCACCCGTCGCGTCAGGCGGGCCTGAGCGCACGGGTGCGGTAGCGAGACGCATCGATCAACCGCAGCAGCCGCCACAGCAGCTGCCGCTGGCACGCTTCAGGTCGCGGACGATGTCGTCCTTGAGTGCTACACGCTCCTGCTTGAGTGCGTTGAGCACCTCGTCATCCAGGGTTTCCGCACCGCCTTCGACGCGGCAGATCTGCTTGTCCAGAGCTTCGTAGGTGTCTGCTTTGCGAGCGAACGCAGGGTCTTGCTGGCGCAGCTGGTGCAGCTGCTCGCGCTTCTCGGGAAAATCCTTGATCAGTGGGTGATGTTCGATGTGCATGGTGCCGCTCCGGGTCGTGTCTGAGGGCTCGTACATTAGCTGTGCCCCTTCGCATCGCTTTTGACGGCGATCAAGACGCGGTCAATGCCTCGTTTCCGTTTGTCGTGAAACTGTCTGGCCCGGCGGTTGAACCCAACCTATGCTGCAAAGGGTCGAAGCGCTACGGCGGTCGTACCGACGGCATATTCTCACTCGAACGGGACAGATTCAGATGGGCATGATCAGCGAATTCAAAGCGTTTGCAGTCAGGGGCAACGTCATCGACATGGCGGTGGGCATCATCATCGGCGCGGCGTTTACCAAGATCGTCTCGTCGTTCGTCGCCGATGTGGTGACGCCCCCATTGGGCATGTTGATTGGCGGTGTGGATTTTTCCGATCTGGCAATCGTGCTCAAGCAGGCCGTAGGCGATACGCCGGCGGTCACTCTGAGCTATGGGCGTTTCATCCAGACGGTATTCGACTTCACGATCGTGGCCTTCGCGATCTTCCTGGCGGTCAAGGGAATCAATCATCTCAAGCGCAAGGAGGCGGAAGCGCCTTCTGCCCCGCCGGCACCGAGCAAGGAAGAGATCTTGCTGACCGAAATTCGCGATGCGTTGCGTGCGCAGAACCGCACCTGAGCACGGAAGCCAGTACGCGGCCGCTCACCGGGCTCCGGTGTGCCGGCCCGATAGTGCTGGCAGGGTCGGAGTGTCGCTTGTGCCGGAGTGAAAAGGTTGCCCAGGACTGAGGCGCACATACGGCGCATGTGCCGGCAGGCAGACATCACCTAACAAGCGCTGCTGAACCTTGCGGCCAGCCGGAGGCATCGCCAGAATGGCGGCATCAATCGTGGCCATCAGGTCACCTCCAGCAAGGATTCCCAATGCCCGAAACTGTCGCTGCCGGCCTGCGCCTGGCGCCCGAAGCGCTGACCCGTCCCTTCGAACCCAGCCAATTCGACTTCAAGACTACCGATGAGCTGGAGCCTTTTCTCGGCGTGCTCGGCCAGGAGCGTGCGGTCGAGGCCCTGCAATTCGGGGTGGCGATGCCGCGCCCTGGCTACAACGTCTATGTGATGGGCGAGCCGGGCACGGGGCGCTTCTCATTCGTGCGGCGCTATCTCAAGGCTGAGGGCAAGCGTCTGGATACGCCTTCGGACTGGGTCTATGTGAACAATTTCGATGAGCCACGCGAGCCGCGCGTGGTGGAGCTGCCGCAGGGCGGTGCCGCGGAGTTCATCGCCGACATCGGACAGTTGATCGACAATCTGATGGCGACGTTTCCGGCGGTGTTCGAGCACCCGAGCTTTCAGCAAAAGAAGAGCGCCATCGATCGTGCGTTCAATCAGCGCTACGACAAGGCGCTGGACGTCATCGAGAAGCTCGCGCTGGAAAAGGAAATCGCGCTCTACCGCGACAGTAGCAACATCGCCTTCACGCCGATGAAAGACGGCAAATCGATGGACGAGGCGGAATTTGCCCAGCTGCCTGAAGCTGAGCGCGAACGCTACCACGAAGACATTTCCGCGCTGGAAGTCCATCTGAACGAAGGGCTTGCCAGCCTGCCGCAGTGGAAACGTGAATCGAGCAATCAGCTGCGTCAGCTCAACGACGAGACTATCAGTCAGGCCCTGCAGCCGCTGCTCGCACCACTGTCGGAGAAGTACAGCGAAAACGCCGGCATCGAGTCCTATTTGCAGGCCGTGCAGGTCAACCTGCTGAAGACCGTGGTCGAGCAACTGGTCGACGAGAATCGTCCCGACGCGCAGACCCGTCAGTTGCTAGAGGAACAATACAGTCCGAGCCTAGTGGTCGGACATCCGCTGGACGGCGGTGCACCGGTAGTATTCGAACCACATCCGACCTACGACAATCTGTTCGGCCGGATCGAGTACAGCACTGATCAGGGCGCGCTCTACACCAGCTATCGCCAGCTGCGGCCCGGGGCACTGCACCGCGCCAATGGCGGGTTCCTGATGCTTGAAGCGGAAAAAATGCTCAGCGAGCCCTTCGTCTGGGAGGCGCTCAAGCGTGCCTTGCAGTCGCGCAAGCTGAAGATGGAGTCGCCACTGGCTGAGCTGGGGCGTCTGGCTACGGTGACATTGAATCCAGCGGTCATCCCGCTCAACGTCAAGGTGGTGATCATCGGTTCGAGGCAGCTGTACTACACGCTGCAGGATCTCGATCCGGACTTTCAAGAAATGTTCCGCGTGCTGGTGGACTTCGATGAGGAGATTCCCCTGGCCGAGGACAGCCTCGAGCAGTTCGCGCAGTTGATGAAGACGCGGACTTCGGAAGAGGGCATGGCGCCGCTGACGGCGGCTGCGGTGGCGCGCCTGGCCACTTACAGTGCGCGGCTGGCTGAACATCAGGGGCGCTTGTCGGCGCGCATCGGCGATTTGTTCCAGTTGGTCAGCGAGGCCGATTTCATCCGCCAGCTGGCCAAAGATGAGGTGACCGATGTCGGACACATCGAGCGTGCTCTGAAGGCTAAGGCCACCCGCACTGGCCGCGTATCGGCGCGCATCCTCGAAGACATACTTGCAGGCGTCATTCTGATCGACAGCGAAGGCGCGGCGATCGGCAAGTGCAACGGCCTGACCGTACTGGAAGTCGGCGATTCGGCGTTCGGCATGCCGGCGCGCATTTCCGCCACCGTCTATCCGGGTGGCTCGGGTATCGTCGACATCGAGCGCGAGGTCAATCTCGGCCAGCCGATTCACTCCAAGGGTGTGATGATCCTGACCGGTTTTCTCGGCAGTCGCTATGCGCAGGAATTCCCTTTGGAGATTTCCGCCAGCATCGCTCTGGAACAATCCTACGGCTATGTCGACGGCGACAGCGCTTCGCTCGGCGAGTGCTGCGCGCTGATCTCGGCCATCTCGCGTACGCCGCTCAAGCAGTGTTTCGCCATCACCGGATCGATCAACCAGTTCGGCGAGGTGCAGGCGGTTGGCGGCGTCAACGAAAAGATCGAGGGGTTCTTCCGTCTTTGCGAGGCGCGTGGATTGACCGGTGAGCAGGGCGCGATCATTCCCTTCGCCAACGTCACCACGTTGATGCTCGATGAGCGCGTGCTGGAGGCGGTGCGCCAGGAGCGGTTCCATATTTATGCGGTCCGTCATGTGGACGAGGCGCTATCGCTGCTGGTGGGCGAGCCGGTAGGTGCCGCAGACGAGGACGGGCAGTTTCCAAAAGGCAGTGTCAACGCCCGGGTGGTGGAGCGTCTGCGCGATATCGCCGAAATCGAGTTGGAAGACGACAACAAGGGCGACGCGGCCGCCTCGGAGCCGGCTCTGGCGACGGCACAGGCGAAGGGAACTGAGCGGAGCGAGTAAGCCTCGCGATTTGGCTAATAACTGGACGGAACGATACGGGCGGCGACGGGTCTGCAGTGGAGGAGAGTTCCCACTCTCTGTCCACATGGTTATCCACAACTTTTGGGGATAAACAGGTTGGCCGCCCATTCGTCCAGGATGGCGGCGCGCAACCTAGCGCGAGGATCGCCGTCATGTCTCACACGCTCTGTCTGAATCGCCAGTGCCTGGGCCTGGTTACCCGTATCGAATGCATTATCCGCCCACTGGCTGGAGGCAACGGCTTGTGGACGTTGCTTTGTGCGGCCGGCATCGATGCCAGTCAACCTACCGCGATCAAGGCGCAAGGCCCATTCCATGGCCCTCGCGAGGCTGAATCGGTGCTAAAGGCGATTGCGAGCAATCTCCATGGGCAGGGTTATAGCGAATCCGTTTCGCCCTCCATCTGGCAACTGCACATGCACGCGGAGCTGCGCAAGATCAACGCCAATCAGGCCCGCTATCTGGGCGGTTGGGAATCCAGGACCTGATTTTCGGTCCGACCAGCCCGTGTCTTGGCAAGCGGCGTTTTCGATAGAACGCCACTTTGCTGGATTTCTATCCACAAGAGAAATACCTGGGCACAGCGCCTTCTTGAAGACTCTGTCGCGCTGCGTATACTCGCTTGCCGGTATCTGCCCGCAGTGAGAACAGATGGAACGATTGATCGAGAACACCATGTACGCCGCCCGCTGGTTGCTGGCGCCTATCTACTTTGGCCTGGCGTTCGCCCTGCTCGCACTGGCGATCAAGTTCTTTCAGGAAATCTGGCACATCCTCCCGGCCGTGCTATCGCTGAGCGAAGGCGATCTGATTCTCAAACTGCTCTCGTTGATCGACATGGCACTGGTTGGCGGCTTGCTGGTGATGGTGATGCTTTCCGGCTACGAAAACTTCGTCTCGCAGCTGAATGTCGACGAAGGCAAGGAGAAGCTCGATTGGCTGGGCAAGATGGACTCCGGATCGCTGAAGATGAAAGTCGCCGCCTCGATCGTAGCGATTTCGTCGATCCATCTGTTGCGTATGTTCATGGACGCCCAGCAGCTCGAGAGCGAGCAGTTGATGTGGTACGTGATCATTCACCTGACATTCGTCTTCTCGGCGTTCGCCATGGGCTATCTGGACAAGCTCACCAAACATTGACGCCCATGCGGCTCCGCGAAGCGCTGCGCTTTGGCTTCGCACCCGGATTTAAGCGGCAGACGCCGTGAGCGCGCCAATGCTGCCAAGACAAAGCCCGGCCGCGAGCTGTGCTAGGCTGTCGGCCCTTTTTTCTGCGGAGCCCAGGCATGACCGATCTCAACCTTACCACCGACGAAACGCGCGTGAGCTACGGCATCGGTCGTCAGCTGGGCGACCAGTTGCGCGAGAACCCGCCACCGGGCATCAGTCTGGATGCGGTGATCGCTGGCATTCGTGACGCCTTCGGCGGGGCCGCCAGTCAGGTCAGCCCGGAAGATCTGAACGCCAGCTTTGCTGTGATTCGCGAGCGCATGCAGGCCGAAGCGCAGCGCAAGGCAGAAGCTGCTGCGGGTGAAGGAAAGGCTTTCCTGGCCGAGAATGCCAAGCGCGACGGCGTTACCACGCTGGCGTCGGGTCTGCAGTACGAAGTGCTGACTGCAGGCGAAGGCGCCAAACCCAGTGCTGCAGATCAGGTGCGTACTCATTACCATGGCACCCTGATCGACGGCACCGTATTCGACAGTTCCTACCAACGCGGTCAGCCGGCCGAGTTTCCGGTTGGCGGTGTGATCGCCGGTTGGACCGAAGCGCTGCAACTGATGGGCGTTGGCAGCAAGTGGCGTCTCTATGTGCCGAGCGACCTGGCTTACGGCGCCCAGGGTGTCGGCAGCATTCCTCCGCACAGCGTGCTGGTATTTGACGTCGAGTTGCTGGCCGTTCTGTAGACCAAAGGCTACGGGCGCAACGCCCGGGCGTAGGAGAACAGGAACAGGTTGCGCACCTGCTCCTTGAGCACACAGGGTTCGCTGGTGCTCAACTCCTGCAGGTCAAGATCGCCCTGGTCACGAAGCTCCTCCAGGGCGTCTCCCTCCAGTGAAACGCATATCGCTCCGGTGTGGCGGTCGAGAATCCTCAGGTAGGGGTGTGGTCGGTCCAGCCAGGCATCGATCAGATAAGTCATGTTCACCTCCAGTTGATTTCCTTAATGAGAATAATTGCTATTTGCAAACATGCAAGCGCAAAAATCCTCAGCGTCGATCAATGGTGGGCTGGTATTCGTGCAGATCGAGGGGCGGGGCGTTTGAAAAGGGTGCCCAGACGCGCTCGCTGATGGGCTGATTCAGTGGGTGCGGGCGACAGCGAAGCGGCTGAGTTCCACCAAGGCGTCCCGATAGTCGCTGGCGGGGAGAAGTTCGAGGCAGGCAATGGCCCGATCAGCATAGTCACGCGCCAGGCGGGCGGTGTACGCAAGGGCGCCCGAGGTTTCCACCGCGTTACGAATGCTTTCGAGATCTTCGATGCCGCCCTTCTGAATAGCCTTGCGCACCAGTGCGGCCTGTTCTGTGGTGCCCTCGCGCATGGTGTAGATCAGCGGCAAGGTCGGTTTGCCTTCGGCCAGGTCATCACCGACGTTCTTGCCCAGGGTTTCAGCGTCCCCTTGGTAATCCAGCAGATCGTCGACGAGCTGAAAGGCGATGCCCAGGTAGTCGCCGAAGGTGCGGAGCGCCTCGCGCTGCTTGTCACTGGCGCCCGCCAGGGTGGCGGCGCTATGCGTAGAGGCTTCGAAAAGCATGGCTGTCTTGCCGCGGATGACCTCCATGTAAATCTCTTCCGTGGTGCTAGCGTCGCGCACCTTGGATAGTTGCAGCACTTCGCCTTCGGCGATCACCCGCGTGGCCTGGGAAATGATGCGCATGACCGGCATCGAGCCCAGGTCAACCATCATTTCGAACGAGCGTGCATAAAGAAAATCGCCGACCAGCACGCTTGGGGCGTTGCCCCACAGGGCGTTGGCCGTGGAGCGGCCACGGCGCATGCCCGACATGTCGACCACGTCGTCATGCAGCAGCGTCGAGGTGTGCAGGAATTCGATGATGGCGGCCAGCAGGCGCAGCTGCTCGCCCTTGAGTCCCAGTGCGTTACCGCTTAGCAGAACCAGCAGGGGGCGCAGGCGTTTACCGCCGGCCGAGGTGATGTAGTCCCCGATCTTTTCCACCAGCGGTACGCGGGAAGTCAGTTGGTTGCGGATGATGCCGTCAACGGCGGCAAAATCTTCAGCCACTACTTGGTAAAAGGACTGGGGTTGCATCGGGGACGAGTACTCCTCGGAGATTGCGCGGCATGCTATGGGGCAGGTCAGACACTGTCAAGGCAAGGCCCGCCGGCTATTGCGCCGGCATGGGTGGATGCGTACAATCGCGGACCCTGAACTTTCCCCCTGGGCATTTCCCTGCCTTACGCAATTGCAAGGGCGTCCCTTCCGGCCCCGAGCAGCCATGCCAGCCACCAACTATTTCACTTAAGCGCTGGGTGAGCAGGATTAACGGAGATACACAGATGTACGCAGTTATCGTTACCGGCGGCAAGCAATACAAGGTCGCCGAAGGCGAATACCTCAAGATTGAAAAACTCGAAGTTGCCACTGGTGAAGCAGTCACTTTTGACCGCGTTCTGCTGATCGGCAACGGCGACGATGTCAAAATCGGCGCTCCGGTGGTTGATGGTGCCAAGGTCACAGCTGAAGTGATTGCCCAAGGTCGTCACGACAAGGTCACCATCATCAAATTCCGCCGTCGTAAGCACCACATGAAGCGTCAGGGCCACCGTCAGTGGTTCACTGAGGTCAAAATCACCGGTATTCAGGGCTAATCGGGCCTGAATCCCCTTATAGGAGTATTGAACTCATGGCACACAAAAAAGCTGGCGGTTCTACCCGCAACGGCCGCGACTCAGAAGCCAAACGTCTTGGCGTGAAGATGTACGGCGGCCAGGCCATCAAGGCCGGTAACATCATCGTGCGTCAGCGCGGCACCCAGTTCCATGCCGGTTACGGCGTTGGCATGGGCAAGGATCACACCCTGTTCGCGAAAGTGGAAGGCGTGATCAAGTTCGAAGTGAAGGGCGCTTTCGGCCGTCGCTACGTGAGCGTCGTCGCAGCTTAACTGCGGCGTTGCTGGAAAAGCCCTGTCATGCGACGGGGCTTTTTTGTTTCTGTATCCTGTGAGGCTCTTGCAAAGAACTGCTCGGTGCTCATTCAGTTTTCGCTGGGTTTTTTGCAAGACCCTTACGTTTCTTGTTTCTTAAGCCCGTCCTGCGACGGGAGGCGTTCCCATGAAATTCGTCGATGAAGTATCGATTTTTGTAAAGGCCGGCGACGGCGGCAACGGCATGATGAGCTTTCGTCGCGAGAAGTTCATCGAGAAAGGCGGCCCCAATGGTGGCGACGGCGGCGATGGCGGCTCCGTTTATCTGGAGGCTGACGAAAACCTCAACACGCTGGTCGACTATCGCTATACCCGCCGCTTCAATGCGCCTAATGGCCAAAAGGGCGGCAGCACCGAGTGCACCGGTGCCAAGGGCGAAGATCTGATTCTGCCGGTGCCGGTCGGCACCACCGTAATCGATGCAGCCACCCAGGATGTAATAGGTGATCTGACCAAGGCCGGTCAGCGTTTGCTGGTTGCTCAGGGCGGCTGGCACGGTCTGGGTAATACCCGCTTCAAGTCCAGTACCAACCGTGCGCCGCGGCAGACGACGCCCGGCAAGCCGGGAGATGCACGTGATCTGAAGCTGGAGCTGAAGGTGCTGGCTGACGTCGGTCTGCTGGGCTTGCCCAACGCGGGCAAGAGCACCTTCATCCGCTCGGTCTCGGCGGCTAAGCCGAAAGTCGCCGATTACCCCTTCACTACACTGGTGCCGAACCTTGGAGTGGTCAGTGTCGGGCGCTACAAGAGCTTCGTGATCGCGGATATCCCGGGTCTGATCGAGGGTGCATCCGAGGGTGCCGGCCTGGGGATTCGCTTCCTCAAGCATCTGGCGCGTACGCGTCTGTTGCTGCATTTGGTGGACATGGCGCCGCTCGATGAGAGCGATCCAGCCGATGCGGCTGAGGTCATTCTCAACGAGCTGGAGAAATTCAGCCCGGCGCTGGCTCAGCGTGATCGCTGGCTGGTGCTGAACAAGGCGGATCAGCTGCTTGAGGAGGATCGCGAGGAGCGGGTTCGTCAAGTCGTCGAGCGTCTTGAGTGGACGGGGCCGGTGTTCGTTATATCTGCGCTGGAGAGTGAGGGCACCGAGGCGCTGAGCCAGGCCATCATGCGTTATTTGGACGAGCGCACCGTGCGCATCGCCGAAGAGCCTGCATACGCCGAAGCGCTCGCAGCGCTCGATCAGCAGATCGAGGACGAGGCGCGGGCGCGCCTACAGGAACTGGATGACCAGCGGGCGCTGCGTCGTACCGGGGTCAAGGCGGCGGTCGATGCGGATGACGACGACTTCGATGATGACGATGACGACGAAGGCGGTGCGGAAATCTTCTACGTACGCTAAGGGTTGGTTCGCGTAGTTGCGCATCTATAGCTGGGTGGTCGTTGGGCTGCTTCGTCTGCAGCTCATCGAATGGTTTGGCCGGATACTGGATAGAAGGCGGGATCCATGCGGGACAAGGTGAGCGGCGCGCGGCGCTGGGTGGTGAAGATTGGCAGCGCACTGCTGACGGCCGATGGGCGTGGCCTCGATCAGGATGCCATGGCTGTCTGGGTCGATCAGATGGTTGCGCTGCGCCAGGCTGGGGTTGAGCTGGTGCTGGTGTCGTCCGGTGCGGTGGCTGCCGGCATGAGTCGTCTCGGCTGGACGGTGCGGCCCAAGGCTGTTCATGAATTGCAGGCAGCCGCTGCGGTGGGGCAGATGGGGCTCATTCGCGCGTGGGAGGCCAGCTTCGGTCGCTGTGATCAGCAGACCGCGCAGGTGCTGGTGACTCATGACGACCTGTCTGACCGCAAGCGTTATCTCAACGCGCGAAGCACGCTGCGCACGTTGATCGATCTCGGCGTGGTGCCGGTCATCAATGAAAACGACACCGTGGTTACCGATGAGATCCGATTCGGTGACAACGATACCCTTGCGGCCCTGGTCGCCAATCTGGTTGAGGCTGACTTGCTGGTGATCCTCACGGACCGCGATGGCATGTTCGATGCGGATCCGCGTAGCAATCCCGACGCCAACCTGATTAGCGAGGCGCGTGCCGATGACCCGGCTCTGGATGCCGTGGCCGGCGCGACGGGTGGCGCGCTCGGGCGTGGCGGCATGCAGACCAAGCTGCGCGCGGCGCGTCTGGCGGCGCGCTCGGGCGCGCATACGGTGATCATCGGTGGGCGTATCGAGCAGGTCCTGGCGCGGTTGAAAGCCGGTGAGCAGCTGGGGACCTTGCTGGCGCCCGAGCGCAGTCGTCATGCGGCGCGCAAGCAATGGCTTGCGGGGCATCTTCAGACTCGGGGCTCGGTCACGTTGGACGCTGGGGCGGTGCATGCGCTCAAGCAAGGTAATCGCAGTTTGCTGCCGGTCGGTGTCAAGGCGGCGCAGGGCGGGTTCCGGCGTGGAGAGATGGTGGTCTGCGTGGGGCCGGACGGGCGGGAAATCGCTCGAGGTTTGGTCAATTACAGTGCGGCTGAAACTCAGCGGATTCTCGGGCATGCTTCGGACGAAATCGAGAAGCTGCTCGGTTACGTCGACGAGCCTGAGCTCATCCATCGTGACAATATGATTCTGGTATGAGGTGTTCGATGCGGTTGGCGCAGGCGCTGGTAGTGCTGCTGGCTTGGCCGGCGATAGGTGTGGCGCGCGAAGTGGGCGAGGTCGACACGGTTTTCAAGTGGCTCGGGCCGAACCACAAAATCGTGGTGGAAGCCTTCGATGACCCCAAGGTCGAGGGTGTGACCTGTTATCTGTCGAGGGCCAAAACCGGTGGCATCAAGGGTGGGCTCGGGTTGGCGGAAGATCGCGCCGAGGCGTCGATTGCCTGTCGTCAGGTCGGGCCTATTCGCATGAACGACAAGTTCAAAGACGGCGAGGTTGTGTTCAAAGAGCGCACTTCTCTGGTTTTTAAAACCATGCAGGTGGTGCGCTTTTTCGACGAGGCGCGCAACACCCTTGTCTATCTGGTCTATAGCGATCGCGTGATCGAAGGCAGTCCGCAGAATGCAGTGACGGCTATTCCAATCCTGCCATGGGCGCAGCCGTAATCAGGAGCGGCGATGCTCGTTAAGCTTTTCATCGGTAGCAGTGGATCGCAGGCATAAAAAAACCGGCTCAAGGCCGGTTTTTTCAAGAACGTGCAGCTCAGGCAGCAACAGCGCCGAGGGCCTTGATATGGCCGTTCAGACGGCTCTTGTGACGAGCGGCTTTGTTCTTGTGGATGATGCCTTTGTCGGCCATGCGGTCGATGACAGGCACGGCTGCGGTGTAAGCAGTACGAGCTTTATCCAGATCTTTTGCGTCAATGGCTTTGACCACATTCTTGATGTAGGTACGAACCATGGAGCGCAAGCTGGCGTTGTGGCTGCGACGCTTCTCAGCCTGAATTGCGCGTTTTTTGGCGGAAGGGCTGTTGGCCACCGTCGAACTCCTCGAAAACGTGGGATTACAAAGCAAATAAGGCCGCGAATCATGCCGATGCGGCGTTGTCTTGTCAAGCGTGCATGATCATTCAAGGCGCTGGCCGGACAGATGGGGTGTCGCTAAACTCGCGACCTCTTCCACTGTCGTAACTGGCCATCGATTCGCTGACCAGTACCTGGTCGGAATCAAACTGCTGCAACTCTAGGAAGACAAATGTCCGAAACATCCGGCAAAGGCGGCTTGCTGCGGTCCAGTGCGGTAGTCAGTGTGATGACGCTGCTGTCCCGGGTGCTGGGCATGGTACGCGATATGGTCGTGGCGAGCTACTTCGGTTCCGGCGCGTCGGCTGACGCCTTTTTCATTGCCTTCAAAATCCCGAATTTCCTGCGCCGTCTGTTTGCCGAAGGCGCATTCGCCCAAGCGTTCGTGCCGGTGCTATCGGAATACCGAACCAAACGGACATTGGTTGAGGTCAAGCTGCTGGTCGATCGCACGGCGGGCATGCTTGGGTTGATTCTGACGGGTATTACCGCCATCGGGGTGCTGGCTTCGCCTTACGTGGTGATGTTGTTCGCGCCGGGTTTTCATGACGAGCCGGCGAAGATGCAGCTGGCTGGCGAGCTGCTGCGGATCACCTTTCCCTATCTGTTGTTGATTTCCCTGACGGCATTTACCTCCGGCGTGCTCAATACCTATGGGCACTTCGCGGTGCCGGGCTTTACCCCGGTGCTGCTCAACGTCTGCATGATCACCTCGGCGATATTCCTTACGCCCTATTTCGATCAGCCCATCATGGCCCTGGCCTGGGGCGTGTTCATCGCTGGCTTCGCTCAGTTGGCCTTCCAGCTTCCCTATGTTGCCAAGCTGGGGTTGTTGCCGCGGCCGCGAGTAAAGTTCGGTGACGAGGGCGTGCGGCGGATCATGCTACTGATGGTTCCCGCCCTGTTCGGCGTGTCGGTGAGTCAGATCAACCTTCTGCTCGATACGGTGCTCGCTTCATTCCTGCAGACCGGTAGTGTGTCGTGGCTTTACTATGCGGACCGACTTTCGGAATTGCCGCTCGGGGCGTTTGGCATCGCCATCGGTACGGTGATCCTTCCGAGTCTGTCGCGTCAGCACGCCGGCGAAGACCCGAAGGCCTTTTCCAATACACTTAATTGGGCGCTGCGCATGGTGCTGCTGGTTGGGGTACCCGCAGCGCTGGCCTTGGGGATTCTGGCCGAGCCGCTAATCGCCAGCTTGTTCTTTTACGGCGCGATGAGCGAGGAAGCGGTGGTGCAGTCGGCCAATGCGCTCGAGGCTTACTCGCTGGGCGTGCTGGCATTCATGCTGATCAAGGTGTTGGCGCCGGGTTTCTTCGCGCGGCAGGATTTGAAGACGCCGGTGCGGGTCGCAATCACCTGCATGATCGCCAACATGGTCATGAATTTGATACTCATCTGGCCGCTCAAACATGTCGGACTGGCGCTGGCAACCTCGCTGTCGTCGATGCTCAATGCCGGTTTGCTGTTCTGGGGGCTATACCGGATCGGCGTGTTTCAGCTGGCGCCGGGCTGGGGGCTTTTCCTGCTGCGTTTGACCGGCGGTTGTGCCGCCATGGTGGCGGTGGTCTGGTGGCTCAACGCGCCATCGGTCGAGTGGTTCGCCTGGGATTGGCAACGGCGCGCATTGCAGTTGGGGTTGCTGGTGGCGGCGGGACTAGGCGCTTTCGCAGCCGGGCTGGTATTGCTCGGTTTGCGGCCGCGCCATCTTCGTCACTGATCAGCAGTTCGCGTACGCCGCAAACCTGTCCGGGACCGCCGGCTCATGCGTATAATCGACGACTTTTCAAGCAAGAAGTGCGGTATGCAGCTGGTTCGAGGTCTTCATAACCTGCGGCCCCGGCATCGGGGTTGCGTCGCCACCATCGGCAATTTCGACGGGGTTCACCGGGGGCATCAAGCCATCCTGGCGCGTCTGCGCGAGCGTGCCGCCGAGCTCGGGTTGCCCAGCTGCGTGGTGATATTCGAACCGCAGCCGCGCGAATACTTTGCACCGGACAAAGCGCCAGCACGGCTGACCCGGCTGCGTGAAAAGCTCCAGTTGCTCGATGAGCATGGCGTCGACTTGGTGCTGTGCCTGGCCTTCAATCGCCGTTTGCGCGAATTGAGCGCCGCCGAGTTCGTCCACGCGACGCTGGTCGAAGGTCTCGGCGTCCGACACTTGGAAGTGGGCGACGATTTTCGTTTCGGTTGTGACCGTGCCGGCGATTTCAATTTTCTATTGAAGGCGGGCGCCGCGGAAGGGTTTACGGTCGAGGCTGCCACCACTATCGAGGTGGGTGGTGAACGTGTCAGCAGTACACGGCTGCGCCAGGTCCTCGCCGATGGCGATCTGGCATTGGCACAGAAGCTGCTCGGGCGGCCGTTCAGCATTACCGGGCGAGTCATGCACGGACAGGCGCTCGGGCGTCAGCTTGGCGCACCGACTGCCAACATTCAGCTCAAGCGCAGAAACACACCGCTCAGCGGTGTGTTCATGGTCAGCACGGATGTTGACGGCGTTGTACAGCCAGCGGTGGCCAACATCGGCATGCGGCCGTCGGTCAAAAGCGACGGCCAGCCGCATCTGGAAGTGCATTTGCTCAATTACAAGGGTGACCTCTATGGTCGTCTGTTGCGCGTGACTTTCCACCACAAGCTGCGTGATGAGCAGCGCTTCGCCTCGCTGGAGGCGCTCAAGACGGCGATTGAAACGGATATCGCCGCGGCTCGCGAATACTGGCGGGCTTCACCCTTTACCACGAGTCAGGACTGAAATGACCGATTACAAAGCGACCCTCAATCTGCCGTCCACGGCATTTCCGATGAAGGCCGGTCTGCCACAGCGCGAGCCGGAGACCCTGCAGCGCTGGAACAGCATTGACCTGTACGGGAAGCTGCGGCAGATCGGCGAAGGTCGCCCGAAGTTCGTCCTGCACGACGGCCCGCCCTATGCCAACGGCAGCATTCATATCGGTCATGCGGTCAACAAGGTCATCAAGGATTTCATCGTTCGCTCCAAGACCCTGGCTGGTTTCGACGCGCCTTACGTACCCGGGTGGGATTGCCATGGCTTGCCGATCGAGCACAAGGTCGAGATCACCTACGGCAAGAACCAGCCGGCAGACCTGACCCGCGAGCGCTGCCGTGCCTATGCGGCCGAGCAGATCGAGGGGCAGAAGGCCGACTTCATCCGTCTTGGCGTTCTAGGTGATTGGAGCAACCCTTATCGCACCATGGATTTCGCCAACGAAGCCGGCGAAATCCGCGCGTTGGCGAAAATGGTCGAAGGCGGTTTCGTCTTCAAAGGCCTGAAGCCGGTGAACTGGTGCTTCGACTGTGGCTCGGCGCTGGCCGAGGCGGAAGTGGAGTATCAGGACAAGAAATCCGATGCCATCGACGTCGCCTTCGAGGTCGAGGACGCCGACAAGCTGGCTGCTGCGTTCGGCCTGCCGAATCTGGCCAAGTCCGCCAGCATCGTTATCTGGACCACCACGCCCTGGACCATTCCGGCCAACCAGGCGCTCAATGTCCATCCCGAATTCGTCTATGCGCTGGTCCATACCGGCGAGCGTCTACTGGTGCTGGCAGAAGAGCTGGTCGAGTCCTGCCTGCAGCGCTACGGCCTGTCGGGTGAAATCATCGCCCGTTGCGAAGGCAAGGCGTTGGAGCTGATCCGCTTCCGCCATCCGTTCTACGAACGCTTCGCTCCAGTGTATCTGGCCGAATATGTCGAAACCGGCGCCGGTACCGGTATCGTCCATTCCGCGCCAGCATATGGTGAAGACGACTTCCGCTCCTGCAAGCATTACGGCATGGAGAACGATGACATTCTCGGCCCGGTGCAGAGCAACGGTGTCTACGTCTCCGACCTACCGTTCTTCGGCGGTCAGTTCATCTGGAAGGCCAATCCGGCCATCGTCGAGAAGCTGCGTGAAGTCGGCGCGCTGCTCAAGCACGAGGCGATCCAGCACAGCTACATGCACTGCTGGCGGCACAAAACCCCACTTATTTACCGCGCCACGGCGCAGTGGTTCGTCGGAATGGACAAGGTCGCCCACGATGGCAGCTCGCTGCGCCGGCGCGCGCTAGATGCCATTGAACAGACCGAATTCGTTCCGGCCTGGGGGCAGGCGCGTTTGCATGGCATGATCGCCGGGCGTCCGGACTGGTGCATCTCGCGCCAGCGCACCTGGGGCGTGCCGATTCCGTTCTTCCTGCACAAAGAAAGTGGCGACCTGCATCCTCGCACCGTCGAACTGATGGAGGCGGTTGCGCAACGCGTGGAGCAGGGCGGCATCGAAGCTTGGTCGAAGCTGGATGCAGCCGAGTTGCTGGGTGAGGAAGCGGCGCAATACGAAAAAATCAGCGACACCCTGGACGTCTGGTTCGACTCAGGCACCACCCATTGGCATGTGATGCGCGGTTCGCATCCGATGGGGCATGAAAACGGCCCTCGCGCTGATCTGTACCTGGAGGGCTCCGATCAGCACCGTGGCTGGTTCCATTCATCGCTGTTGACCGGTTCGGCTATCGACGGCCATGCGCCGTACAAGGGGCTTCTGACGCACGGTTTCGTGGTCGACGAGAACGGCCGCAAAATGTCCAAGTCGCTGGGCAACGTTGTCGCGCCGCAGGAAGTCACCGATAGCCTGGGTGCAGACATTCTGCGTCTGTGGGTCGCTTCCACCGATTACTCAGGCGAGATGGCGGTTTCCAAGGTCATCCTGCAGCGCAGTGCGGACTCCTATCGGCGCATCCGCAACACCGCGCGCTTCCTGCTGAGCAACCTCGACGGTTTCGACCCGGCACAGCATCTGGTTCCAGTCGATCAGCTGATTGCACTCGACCGCTGGGCCATCGATCGTGCCCTGCTGCTGCAGAGGGAAATCGAGGAAGCCTACCGCACCTACAAATTCTGGAACGTGTATCAGAAAGTGCATAACTTCTGCGTGCAGGAACTGGGCGGCTTCTACCTCGACATCATCAAGGATCGTCAGTACACCACCGGTGCCGACAGTCTGCCGCGGCGATCCTGCCAAACCGCGCTGTATCACATCGTCGAGGCACTGGTGCGCTGGATCGCACCGATACTGTCGTTCACCGCCGATGAGATCTGGCAGTACCTGCCAGGCAAGCGGAACGAATCGGTGATGCTCAACACCTGGTACGAGGGGCTTAGCGAACTGCCAGAGAATGTCGAGCTGGGGCGGGAGTTCTGGGATAAGGTCATGGCAGTCAAGGCTGCCGTAAACAAGGAGCTAGAAACTCAGCGCGCCGCCAAGACCATCGGCGGCAACCTGCAAGCCGAGGTCGTGCTTTACGCCGAAGACGAACTGGTGAGCGATCTGGCCAAACTGGGTAATGAGCTGCGCTTCGTGCTGATCACGTCGGCTGTGCGGGTCGTTCCGCTCTCCGCGGCGCCCGCCGATGCGGTTGAAAGCGAGCTGCCGGGTCTCAAGCTGCAGGTCGGAAAAACTGCCAATCCGAAGTGTGGGCGTTGCTGGCACCATCTGCCCGACGTAGGCACTCACGCCGAGCATCCTGAAATCTGCGGTCGCTGTGTTGAGAATATCGAAGGCGCTGGAGAGGTTCGCCGCTATGCGTGATAGCGCATCTGATTGCGCGACCCTCCGTGCATTTCTGCCGTCTGTTGCGAGTGCCGGCCTCGTAGGGTGGGCTTCGGCTCGCCGCCGTCATTCGAGGGCAGCAGCATGACCGGTCGCCTTGGCAAGCTCTCGTGGCTTTGGCTCAGCGTGCTGGTCATTGCGCTGGATCAGGCGACCAAGCACTACTTCGAGGCCAACTTCAGTCTGTACCAGAAGGTCGAGGTGATCCCGAACTACTTCGCCTGGACGCTGGCCTACAACACGGGTGCCGCCTTCAGCTTCCTGGCCGACCATTCCGGCTGGCAGCGCTGGCTGTTCACGGTGATCGCCATCGGCGTCAGCGCGGTGCTGGTGGTTTGGATGAAACGCTTGAAGTCAGCCGAGACCTGGCTCGCAGTGGCTCTGGCACTGGTCCTGGGTGGCGCGCTCGGTAATCTTTACGATCGCGTGGTGTTGGGTCATGTCGTCGACTTCATTCTGGTGCATTGGCAGAACCGCTGGTATTTCCCGGCATTCAACATCGCCGACAGTGCCATCACCATAGGCGCCGTGATGCTGGCGTTGGATATGTTCCGTAGCAGTAAAACGGGAGAAACGGTAAATGACTGAACAACGCATCGGGCCGGACATGCAGGTCACCTTGCACTTCGCGCTAAGTCTGGAAAACGGAGAACAGGTCGACACCACGTTCGACAAGCAGCCGGCGACGTTCAAGGTTGGCGACGGAAATCTGCTGCCAGGGTTCGAACAGCAGCTGTTCGGGCTCAAGGCCGGTGACAAGCGCACCTTCCAGATGGCGCCAGAACAGGGTTTCGGCCAGCACAACCCGCAGAACGTGCAAACCATGCCGCGCAGTCAGTTCGAAAATATGGAGCTGTCTGAAGGCTTGCTGGTGATTTTCAACGATGCCGCCAAGACGGAGCTGCCAGGCATCGTCAAAGCCTTTGACGACCGGCAGGTTACCGTTGACTTCAACCATCCTCTGGCCGGCAAGGCACTGACCTTCGACGTAGAGATATTTGACGTCAAGCCGGTCTGAAAGACCCAGTGGCGTACATCCACCAAGCAGCACCAAGCAGCACATAGCCCCCGCTTAGATGATGGGCTTCACGCCGCGGCGGGCCTTGCGTCATAGCGCTGACCAGGCGTTACACTCACAACTCACCGCCTCGAGTGCCGAGAATTCACATGCAAATCAAACTCGCTAATCCGCGTGGCTTCTGTGCCGGTGTCGATCGCGCCATTGAGATCGTCAATCGTGCGCTGGAGGTATTCGGGCCTCCGATCTACGTGCGTCACGAGGTCGTACATAACAAGTTCGTGGTGGAAGACCTGCGGGAGCGGGGCGCGATTTTCGTCGATGAGCTGGACCAAGTACCGGATGGCTTCATCGTCATTTTCAGTGCCCATGGCGTGTCCCAGGCCGTGCGGATGGAAGGGGAAAGGCGGGGCCTCAAGGTATTCGACGCTACCTGCCCGTTGGTGACCAAGGTCCATCTGGAAGTGACCAAATACAGCCGGGAAGGGCGTGAATGCATCCTCATCGGCCACCAAGGGCATCCCGAAGTCGAAGGCACTATGGGGCAATACGACACGGCCAATGGCGGCTCGATCTATCTGGTGGAAGACGAGGAGGATGTCGCCAAGCTACAGGTGCGGAACCCGGAAGCACTGGCCTTCGTTACCCAGACGACCCTTTCGATGGACGACACCAGTCGAGTCATCGATGCGCTGCGCGCGCGCTTCCCCAGCATTGGCGGCCCACGCAAGGACGATATCTGCTACGCCACCCAAAATCGTCAGGATGCCGTCAAGCAACTGGCCGGGGAGTGCGATGTGGTACTGGTGGTCGGCAGTCCCAATAGCTCCAACTCCAATCGCCTACGCGAGCTGGCCGAGCGCATGGATACGCCCGCCTACTTAATTGATGGCGCGGAAGACCTCAAGCAAGAGTGGTTCGAAAACATCGACCGTATCGGCATTACGGCCGGCGCCTCGGCACCCGAGGTGCTGGTGCGCGGCGTAATAGATCGGCTGCGCGAATGGGGCGCGACCGGTATGGACGAGCTGGATGGCCGGCCCGAGAACGTGACGTTCTCGATGCCGAAGGAGTTGCGGGTGAGGGCGGTTTAGAGCCGCTAGATATGCCAACCTGCAGAAAAACAAACCCGGCGATTGCCGGGTTTGATTCACGCACTGTCGGTTTGTCTACTTCCAGCACGCTTCAACGCTTTTTGTGCCGCTATTAGCTTTGACCCCACGAGCATTTAAAGACAAATTGCCGCAGGCTGCATCTCCGAAGTTCTGTGTTGCGGTCAAGGTGTAGCCACCATCGTTGGCATTCGTGCCGACCGTCAAAGTGTACTTTCCGTTATCCGATTTGACAGTTGTACCGGTAGTACCGCGCAGTCCCAGCTTGGCGATGTCCGCCGCAGTCGTCACATAGCGATTGTTCTGGGCGAAAAAGCGCTCCTGACTTGCCGCTGCATCATTGAGCAACGCTTGCCCTTCACTGCGATTACCACGGTTAACATATTCCGTGTAATTAGGGTAAGCGATAGCCACAAGTATTCCCAGAATGCCGACAACTATCATTAATTCAATCAAGGTGAAGCCTTTAGAACGTGCAGTCACGGCTGCTCCCCCTCTTCCACTCTGCGCACGGAGTCTGGATACAGATAAACCGACTCGATGATCGGGTGCGGCGAGGCTTCGGCTCCACTGAAGCCTATCAGGTATCCAGGCTTTAGCTGGAGTATTGCCGGCGTTCCGTTTATCACCGTTTTGTTTGGCAGGGCGTACGTTGTCGCTTCGACGACCACTAGATTCTGACCAAGCCGCACATCGTCGATAGTGCCTACGGCTTCGAAGGTCGCTGCGTGTGTTAAGCCCGATAGAAATATCAGCGATAGCGCTGTAAGCGAAAGGTGCAATCTGATGCGCATATGGTTACTCCCCTATTGGACGCCAGCTTTGGCGACCGAGACTGGAAGGGTCTGGGAACACTGGCTTGCATTCGAGGCCGGTGCATAGCTCGTATTTAGTATCTGGACCTTGACCCAAGGTCAGGCCACCTTCGCCGTCCTGACGTACCGCGGAAATAACAGTATCGGGACTGTTGGCGCTGCGATGGTCGACGAATGCATGGTGAAAGGTACGTCCGCCGGTCTGGGGGTTGATTGCGTAAGTCCAGGTTTCGACGCCCGACGAGCAAGGGTCCGCATTGGGGACTAGGGTCTGGAAAAACAGAGTCCTGCCTAAAGTGACCATGTTCTCGATCATCATCTCGCTGTCTAGTGGCAAGTCGAAGAACCAGCCGTATTTAAGGCCGCCTTCATCTGTCCACTGAGGCTCAGTGGGGGATGGCGGAATTGCCCATTTCACGCCGTTTTCGCTCAACAGACGAGCATCCCGACCAGTTACTTCGCTCTCGAGCGTATCGTTCATCGACTGAGCTTGTAGGTTTTCTCTCACCAAACTGGCTGGCTGCAAGCTGCCGTTGGGGTTGAGTGTATCGGTGTCCCAGATGCCATAGATGCTTTGCGTCGTGGAGGAGCCGTCCTTGTCACCCTCTTCGAAATATTTGCCTGTGCCGAAAACAATTAGATAACCATGCAGCGTGGGGTGACGGATGATCGAAGGTGCTGCGGTGATCGGTTGGCGTTCACCTGTGCCAGTTACTGCCTTGAAAATCGGCTTGTTGGAGTAAGAGACTTTGAATCCGGTTTCCGCAGTGTTTGTTTCGCTTTCCTGGCGGGTATAGGGGCCCACCATATCTTCTGGAGTAAGGTTGAATCGCCAGAGATTTCCTTGAATGTCACCGGCATAGGCAAAGTCCGCCACCCCGTCCGCATTAAAGTCCGCCAATTTTGGAGTCGACAAGCCATTGGCTACGCCTTCCGCGCCGCTGACTTCCAGGCTCTTGGTGAGTTCGCCGGTTTCCATGTCGATGATCAGCAAAGCTGCCTTACCGTTGTCCTTGTTGGCGCTGTCGTAACCATTTCCGGTCACCACGGCCCACTTGCCGTTATGCAACCTGGCGATCGTAGGTTGTGGAAAGCTGTACCCCAAGCGCACGTCGTTATTGCCCGGGATCGACTTGTCGTGGAATTCCCACAAGAGCTTGACGCCAGCTGGGTCGGTGACGTCGAGCGCGAACAACCCCTTTCCGCCTGCTCGCAAGGTGCCGACCAGAACGGTACGCCATTCTCCGCCGATGAAAACATCCGCAACCACTGGTGAGCCATCTACGTAAAATTGGTGATGAGCACCTTGGTAGCTTTTGCCTGTGAGCTTGTGCAGCTTTTGAAAAACTGCACTTGGAACGAAAGCAAAGGTCTCGTTCCCCGTTGCGGCGTCGAAACCGTGAAGCATTCCATCATTGGCTCCAACATAGACGCGGGGCGACCGTTCGCTTTGCAGCGCGACGAATTCGGCGTAATTGCTTTCCGGGTGTAGACGTTCTGCATAGCTGCTCAAGTAGCGAGCCCCGCGTACCGTCACGGGTTTTGAGGCAATCATGTCACCGAGGACTGTGTTGCGCTTACGAAAAAGTGTTCCTTCTTTACTCCGGTCACCTTTGAGGAAATTTAAGCGCAACTGCGCGTTAGTGCTATCTGTTTCCAGCGTGTCGCCATCATCCGGATTTTGCCGCAGGAAATAAGCGAGGGTGCCAGCGGTATCGGGGTTCCCCGCGTGGCTCCAGCTCAGATCGGTGAGGCCATCAGTATCGCCCAGCGTTCCGTTTGTACTGGCAATGGTGATATTCCGACCTGTGCTGCGGCTGGCAAGCTGTTCACGAGCGCTCCATTCCTCGGTGGTCGTGACCTCGTAAAGGCCAGTTACGGCGTTGAGCGTTTTGGTCTTCAGATATCCCTTGATATCGCCCGCCCAGCTTTCATCGCTTGAGTACGACGTTTGATAGGCATAGCTGACCAATCCACCCGTTCCGTCATCCTGCATGCCCGAGTTTATGGCTGGGCTGGCAGCAGAGGTCGTACGTTCAGCAATACGGCTTAGAATGTTAGCGAAGGCTGCAACAAGACTGTCAGGCGAGTCTGCGCTGAAGAACTCGCCGCGCGAGTTAACTGCTGCGTGCCAGACGTCATACACGTTATCAGGATCGTCGTTTCCAACTCCTGGCCAGCGTTTGCCGTTGGTACCCATATTCATCAGTTCGCTATGGTTGGCGAACGTTGATCCGCTCCACGTGGGGGCGGTAGCCAGTTGCAGTGAATTGGTTAAGCCCAAACCAACGGTAAAGTTGACCATGTGCTGCCAATTGGCGGGATTGTTGCGCGGGTCTTTCCTGTCGTTCGCTTCGTTTCCGGTTTCGAACGGTACATATGGCCGAATGTTATTGGCAATATTCGGACGAAGATCGTTTGCCCAGTAATAATATGCCCAGTCAGCTAAGGTGTTTGCTTGATCGTCCTTATAAGGATACTCAAGGCCCCCATCATGGTTGGTCGAGCCACTGGGACGCCCGTTCCACATGCCGTCGGTCATCAATATGTGATAGCTCGCCCTACATGAGTACTGGCTGCCGTCTTCATCTCTGTAGGCTTTAGTATTGTCCTTTAGGAAATCGCCTGCGCGCATCATTGCGTTATGCAGGGGGGTGCCGCCTGACCTTGGTAAGGTGCTTAGCCAATTAAAGAAGTTTACTCGGTGCTCGCCGGAAAAGCGCCCAATGGTATTGGTGTTACATGTCCCGCTGGTTGTACCTGCGCCTATTGCGCAGGTATTGAGTGCGCCCCAGGTGAGGCGGACATTTTCTGGCAAGGTGTAAAAGGCGAGATTCGCGGCGGTCCGTGTGGCGAGGTTTCTTGTGCGATAAAAGGAATACCAAATCGCAAAATTTCGCCGTTCGTCCCCAGTAACTGAAACCTTGGTGAAACAGCTATCTGCTGGCTTTGTCGTTGGCTTGATCGGGCACGTGGAAGTGTTGGTGTTGTATATATAGTAGAAAAAATTGTCAGTTGTAGTTGTTGTGCATCCTCTCCAGGTGCACCGCTCAGATACGTCGTATAACGTTGCTTTACTGCCGCCTGGGTTGTATCCGTCAACGGGTACCGCCGAGTAGTCTGTGGGAGCATTGTACTCCTGAACTATTATTTCTCCAGAACTGTCCAGGCTCAGTTTTTTTGGCAGCCTGTACGAGTGGTTCGGCTTGTAGTACATGGAGTTTGTTGCGTTGGATTGTAACGCGATACCCCAGTTGGATCGGCCATCAGGCGCGTAATCCCATGCCATACTTCCCGAGTCATCTAACGTTACCAACAAGTTAGGTGCAACCCCTTCGGTAAGTGAGAGAGGCTGTTGAGAAATCGCGGCGCTTAAATTTAGAGGGGCCGTGAAAATGGCGGAGCCGATCGCTGCTGCAATCAAAGTTTTCGTGATGCCGGAATAATCAACCGTCATATCCATATTCCTTTAATTGTTCAAGCCGACGTAGACATTGGCGGTTGTCGACTGCACGGCTAGCCGGTCGTCGGCTTGTCCATTAATCTGATAAAAGTAAGTGCCTCGGCCTTCCATGACCGCTCCATATTCGGCATTCAGGGCTGTGGCGTCGTCTTCGCCAATTGAAATCAGATATGTATTCCAGTAAGCGCTAAAGTCGGTGGAGGTCACGTTATCATTCCCGGCTATTCTGCCGCGATAAGGCATCCATGTGATGAACTCGGTTGTGCCGGCGGCATCCGTGTCTGCGCCCGATTTGTTTTCAGCCGAACTGTTTTTAAGATATTTCAACGGGTCGAGCATGTAACTCAGACGATCGGCATTGCCGCTAATGTTCAGCAAACAGGGGCGGTTGGCTCCGTTCGCTTGTAGCACATTGTCTTTCTGGCAATTGCTTTGGGTAGGCTCAAGTTTGTCGCGTAGATATGCTGGACCATAGAAGCGAAACTCAGCTTCACGTAATGCAGCGTTGGCTGCTCCCTGCAAGCGCAAGTTCTCTGCGCGGTTACCGGTTATTCTGGTTTCCAGTACGACCCCTCGCATGCTGGAGGCCGCGAGTACAGTCATGATGAGCAGCATTACGAGCGCGACTAACAGCGTAGCGCCGCGCTCCCGGGCAGGCTGAAAGGCGGTCATGGCATCAAGTTCCTGATAGTTTTTGTAGCGTGAGCTACCTGATAGATGCGGTTGTCATCTCCATCAGCGAGGCGCGCTTTTATCGTGGCGTCAGCGGCGTCATACCACGTGTTGTAAACCACGGATTCGCTATCCCGCTGGCCTTCGTTACTGGCAAGTAGAATTGAGTAACGCACTGCGCGTATCGGACCGCTGCCCTCGCTCCATGTGCTTGCGCTTACGAAGCGGTTACTGCCATCCGTAAGTTTCCTTTCCAATAAGTCCTTGCCGCCCACTCCGAACTCAAGGCGAAAGTCGGCAACGCCAGTGATTAGCTCTACATAGCTAGGATTGCCGACAGTTACGTTGCTGCACTCCAGCGTGCCGGAGTTCAAGGCTTTCGGATCGGTACCAGGAACGTATTTGATAGCCAGTACAATGAGACTGCTAGTGGGTGGGGCTTTGAATGCAGTGGTATCGGTGAATGCCGGGCTGGCATTACCGTGGCAATCCAGTTCACCACTGACTACTGGCTGATAGCGTAGGCATATGCCTTGTCCGTCAGTCGTAGCGGAAACAGCACTTCCTTTGCCGAACTGCTTGCATCCGGGATAGGACTGCGCAGGGAATGCTTCTTCGATCAGCTGGTCCGGTGCGCGGCGATAGCCCGCTTTGCCAAGGTACTCGTTAAGTATCAGGGCAGCAAAGCGGCTGTTTTCTTGGTTGCCGGTCTGGTTCTGCTGAAAGAGCTGAGTGCGCTTGTTGTCGAGATATATCTGGCTTATGCCGAGAAGCAAAAAGCTGCTGATGGCGAGGGCTACTAGAAGCTCGATCATCGACAGCCCGCGCTGCGCAGTGAATTTATAAGATCTCATAGTTCGACTCGAGTTCTGTAAATACAGGTGGTGTCGCTTGGCGCTCTGTCATCAGGGCAGGTGCCGGCTTTTACTGTCCATGCCAGCTGAATCTCCAACATGGAACCTTTGTCGTCACAGGTGCCTGGGGTAGAGCTGCGGCAGACATAAAAGGCGTCTTTAAATAAGGCCGCTGCATTCGGGAGCGTTGTCTGCGCCGTCTCTACCCAACAGTTGCGCATCTCCAGCGCGCTTTTGGGGTTACTTACACACGCAGCCGGGGCAGTTGAGAAATCACTGCCCGCTTCCTTGTAAAACGGCGAGGTATCTTTGAACCCGCTGTAAAAAGGCTCTTTCGGCGGCGCTTTTTCAAACAACTCATCGGGATTGGCTCGAATGATCTCTACATAGTCATCTGCCAGCATTACCGCTGCGTTTCTCTGAACCGAGTCTTGCGTGTATTGGATGCTGCGACCTTGCATCGCTACCATGCCAAGGATGCCGATAGTGGTGAGCACAAGCGTCACCATCACTTCGATCAAGCTAAAGCCTTTGCTATGTTTCATGTTCGTCCTTATGGCTGGCAGCTAGTCAAGTCGCTGCCGTCGAGGTTTTCCCCACGCGGATGCAATCGCGCTGCTCCGCTGGACTGCACCCCCACGACGAATCCCGTATCGGGATTAGCATCAAGGCAGAGCGTAATCACGGCGGGGGTTGCGGTGCCGTTCGCCCGGTAAGTCACGGCTGCTACGTCTGCGAGCATCTGCGCTTGGGCAGGTAGGTGTTCAAGCCGGCGTTCATTGCTGCCAATGCTGAGAACCCAGGGGCCGTCATCGTCTACTGCAATCGTAGCGGCGGTCCTGTGCGTTACTGCCTCGCTGCGGGCGTACTGTAAGAAACCAACTAACTCCTCGGCTTTGCTCTGCAAGCGTGTCTTCTGAATAAAAAACGTGAAATTCGGGACGGCTATGGTCACCACTATGGTTAGCAATGCCAGGGTGATCATCAATTCAATCAGTGTGAATCCATGCATGTCGCGACGGCGTGACATGGCGTGCTCCATTGAAAATTCTTGAGCGGATAATGGGTTCGCTGCGGTTTGTTGTCCTGAGCCTGGTGATGATCGGCCAGTTTGTGGCGATGGCCGGTAAGGTCCCGTTCTGCTTGTGTGAAGCGCTTCGCAAGATGATGGCAGCGCACCGAGAACTCATCTATCTCTGCAGAACGTGCTGCCTGCATTTTCCTCGGCGCTGGCTTTACGTAGGCGGCCTTGGCGGCTGAGCTTGAGTTGCCAGGCAACCTTTGTATCGTGGCACTGAAAGAACGCCCCATTGTTTAGCGTCGTCCCATTGCTACGGAATTGAACGGATTTTCCCAACCCTTTCCATTGCAGTTGCTCCCCAAGTCGCAGCCTGGTGACATTGAATACTTGTTGGGAGCCAGTGCTACGTATTAACCAGCCGTCGACCCAATCGGAATTACATGTCGCTGAGTCCTTCGTTCCACAGATCTCAACGGATTCTTTCCTCATGACGGCGGCTGCTCTGGTGCTCTGGATTGCCGTCCAGGTCTGGTCGAGCAGAGCTTGTTGGCGGCTTCGCGTAATAAGAGTTTCAAACGCTGGAACAGCCATGGAAATGACAACCCCAGCTATTGCTAGCGTGGTCAAAAGTTCTATAAGCGTAAAGCCTTGACTTCGGTTCCCCATAGTGCGGTTCCTTTGCACGTATGATATTCAGCCTTCCTGGCTGCTGTTTTTTGCGCTGGTTGCTCAATAGTAGAGACGACCTTTTAAAGCAGCCCGCCATTTAGTCCAAGTTAAAATGGCGTGAAATGTGAACCAGATGGAGAGGCGTGTGAGTTCAGAAGTGATCATCGTCGGTGCTGGCGCAATCGGCCTGTTGTCAGCCTATCGGCTAGCTCAGGTTGGTGTGCCGGTTTTGCTGCTGGAGTCTAGTTTAGCCGGCACCGAAGCCTCCTGGGCTGGTGGAGGTATCGTTTCGCCGTTGTACCCGTGGCGTTACACCTCGGCGGTGACGGCGTTGGCGCATTGGTCGCAGGATTACTATCCGCAGTTGGGTAATACGCTTCTGCAGCAGGCGGGCATCGATCCTGAGGTTCACGAGACGGGGCTGTACTGGCTGGACCTGGAGGATGAGGACGATGCACTGGCCTGGGCCGAGCGCGAAGGGCGTTCGCTGCATCGCGTTGACATGGATGCTGTGCATGCAGCGGTTCCTTCGCTTGGTGAAGGATTCTCAAAAGCCGTGTTCATGCCGGGTGTCGCCAACGTGCGTAACCCTCGGCTGCTACAGGCATTGCGGGTGGCGCTGAGCCAGCTGCCAAACGTAGACATCGTTGAGCGTTGCCCCGTCACTGGATTCCTTCGTGAAGGGCAGAGGGTCGTAGGTGTGCGAACGGCCCAAGGAGAAATGCGTGCCGATCGCGTCGTCGTCGCGGCTGGAGCCTGGAGTGGCAAGTTGCTGGCGACGCTTGGGTTGGAGTTGCCGGTTAGGCCCATGAAAGGGCAGATGATCCTTTTCAAGTGCGCCGAGGACTTCCTGCCGAGCATGGTGCTGGCCAAGCGGCGTTATGCGATTCCGCGCCGTGACGGTCATATCCTCGTAGGCAGCACGCTGGAAGACGTCGGTTTCGACAAAACGCCTACCGAAGAGGCTCTGGATAGCCTCAGAGCGACCGCTATCGATTTGCTGCCTGCTCTGGCAGATGCTGAGGTGATCAAGCACTGGGCCGGGCTGCGGCCCGCATCGCCGGAGGGGGTTCCTTACATCGGCCCGGTGCCTGGTCATGACGGGCTCTGGCTCAATTGCGGACACTTTCGTAACGGCCTGGTGCTGGCGCCCGCTTCGTGCCAGCTGCTTGCCGATCTGATGACTGGCAACAGACCATGCGTCGATCCTCAACCGTACGCGCCTAGTGGCCGGCTCTGATATCCGTACCGGTTTCGGAACCCGTTCGCGGCCATGGCGTGCGCAACCCTTCGAGTCCGCCTGTTTTGCTGTTAAATTGCGCGGCTTTGCGGCGCCTGGATAACCGCGCCGATTTCTTCGCTCAAGAGGTTCATGTGGCCAAGAAAACCACTTCCTTTTCAGGCCTTGGTGGGCTGGTGTTTTCCACCGATGCCGGGCGGCACTGCCCCGATTGCAGCCAGCCGCTGGACGCCTGTATCTGCAAGCAGTCGGTCATTGCGCAAGGCGACGGCATCGCCCGGGTCCGCCGGGAGAGTAAGGGCCGCGGTGGCAAGACCGTGACAACCATTGCAGGCGTACCGCTTGCCGAAACCGAGCTCAAGGAGCTTGCCGGTGCGCTCAAGCGCCGTTGCGGGACGGGCGGCGCGCTCAAGGATGGGATCATAGAAATCCAGGGCGATCATGTTCAGCTGCTACTGGATGAACTGACCAAGCGTGGATTCAAGGCAAAAAAATCCGGCGGTTGAGGTCAGTACCTTACCCAATCACGTTTTGCGCTTATTTCTTTGCGCACAGGCTGTCCAACCGGGATAGCCTTTCTGTCGTGTTCTAGGCTCGGCAGACTCACCCTTTTCTCAGGAGGCTTAAATGCCCGTACGACGCACACGTAAAGATGACGGCAGCCAATGGACCGCAGCGGACAGCCGTAGCGTTTACGGCATTCGCCACTGGGGCGCCGGTTACTTTTCGATCAGCGACGACGGCCATGTCGAGGTGCGCCCGCAGGGGCCCGCGGGCGAGGCGATCGAGTTCACCGGACTGATCGAACAGTTGCGTGATGCCGGACTGACGCTGCCGTTGCTGGTGCGCTTCCCGGACATCTTGCAGGACCGCGTGCGTCGTCTGACCGGCGCGTTCGATGCCAACATCGAGCGCCTCGAATATCAGAGCAAATACACTGCGCTGTATCCGATCAAGGTCAATCAGCAGGAAGCGGTGGTGGAGAACATCATCGCCACGCAGAACGTCGCCATTGGCCTCGAGGCCGGCTCCAAGCCCGAGTTGATGGCCGTGCTGGCACTAGCGCCGAAGGGCGGCACCATCGTCTGTAACGGCTACAAGGATCGTGAGTTCATCCGCCTGGCACTGATGGGGCAGAAGCTCGGCCATAACGTTTTCATCGTCATCGAGAAAATGTCCGAAGTGGGCATGGTCATCGAAGAAGCCGCGGAGCTGAAGATCCTCCCGCAGGTTGGACTGCGCGTACGGTTGTCCTCCCTGGCATCGAGCAAGTGGGCCGACACGGGCGGCGAGAAATCCAAGTTCGGCCTGTCAGCTGCTCAGCTGCTCACCGTCATCGAACGCTTCCGTGCGGCAGGCGTGGAGCAGGGCGTGCGGCTGCTGCACTTCCACATGGGTTCGCAGATCGCCAACCTGGCCGACTATCGCGACGGCTTTCGCGAAGCCATCCGTTATTACGCCGAATTGCGCGCGCTCGGTTTGCCCGTCGATCACATCGATGTGGGCGGTGGATTGGGTGTGGACTACGACGGCACGCATTCGCGCAATGCCAGTTCGATCAACTACGACATCGATGAGTATGCCGGCACCGTGGTTGGCATGCTCAAGGAGTTCTGCGACCGGCAGGAATTGCCGCACCCGCATATCTTCTCCGAGAGCGGTCGGGCCATGACGGCGCACCATGCGGTGCTGGTGATGCAGGTCACCGATTTCGAGCGCCACAACGACGAGGCGCCGACGATAGAGAACTATGACGAGCTGCCCGAAATCGTGCAGTCGCTGGCCGACTTGCTGGGGCCGTCAGATCCTGAAATGGTTACCGAAACCTACTGGCGCGCGACACACTACATGAGCGAGGCCGCTGCCCAGTACGCCTCAGGCAAGCTGAGTCTGGCGCAAAAGGCGCTGTCCGAGCAGAGCTACTTTGCCATTTGTCGTCGCCTCTATAACCAGCTTAAGGCGCGCCAGCGCTCGCACCGCGCTGTGCTTGACGAGCTCAACGACAAGCTTGCGGACAAGTACATCTGCAACTTCTCGGTGTTCCAGAGCCTGCCGGATACTTGGGCGATCGACCAGATTCTGCCAATCGTGCCGTTGCAACGGCTGACCGAAGAGCCGGTGCGCCGTGCCGTGCTGCAGGACCTGACCTGCGACTCCGATGGCAAGATCAAGCACTACGTCGACGAGCAGAGCATCGAGAACAGCATGCCGGTGCATGAGATCCAGGCGGGGGAGGAATACTTCCTCGGTGTGTTCCTGGTGGGTGCCTACCAGGAAATCCTCGGCGACATGCACAACCTGTTCGGCGATACCGATTCGGTCAACGTCTATCAGCGCGAGGACGGCAGCTTCTACCACGCGGGCATCGAAACCCACGACACTATCGAGGACATGCTGCGCTACGTGCATCTGTCGCCCGAGGAGCTGATGACCTACTACCGCGACAAAGTGTCCAGTGCGCGGCTCAGCGCCAAAGAACGCACCCAGTACATCGACGCGCTGCGGCTGGGGCTGACTCGCTCCTCGTATCTCACGCCCTGATCGCGCGACATCGCCGGTGGGCTGGTTGATTAGGCTGGGCAGCAGTTTTGGGCGCAATGATCGTTCCCGTACGCACGCACGAGCGGGCACGCGGGAGCCTTAACGTCCTCCGGTCGCGCGGGGCCTGCGCTGGTAATAGCGTTCATGAGCCCACCCCTGGTCGCTCCAGCCGCACCTTCACGCCGGGCTCCAGTCGATATAGGTAACGACCAGCCGAAGCGATATCGCCATGCCAGAAGGCCCATCCATCGTCATTCTTCGAGAAGAAGTCGCCGAATTTGAAGGCAAAACCATCGACCGCGCCGAGGGCAGCGCCAAGCTCGACAAGGCGCGGCTGGTGGGCCAGACGGTTCGATCGTTTCGCAGCTGGGGCAAGCATTTTCTCATCGAGCTGGACGAGGTCTCGCTGCGCATTCATCTGCTTCTGTTCGGCAGCTATCGGATCAACGAGCGCAAGGACTCCACACCGCGCCTGAGCCTGGGTTTTGCCGATGGCGAGCTGAATTTCTACGGCTGCTCGGTGCAGCCCATCGAAGGTTCGCTCGACGAGGCCTACGACTGGAGCGCGGACGTCATGAGCGACGCCTGGGATGGCCGCGCGACGTTGAAAAAGCTGCGCGCGCGGCCACGCCTGTTGGCCTGCGACGCGCTGCTGGATCAGACGCTGTTCTCCGGTTCTGGCAACATCATCAAGAATGAAGTGCTGTTTCGTACCCGGATCCATCCGCTGTCACTTATTGGTGATTTGCCGGCGACCAAGCTGCGCGAGCTCGCCAGGGAGGTTCGCACCTACAGCTTCGAATTTCTTCAATGGAAGCGCGAGGGTACGCTCAAAGCGCACTGGCTGGCGCATACCAAATCCATCTGCCCGCGTTGCAAGGTCCCCTTCGTCAAAGCCAAGTCGCTGGGTCGCAGCAAACGCCGCAGCTTCTATTGCGAGGGTTGCCAGAAGCGGTACGGCGACAGCGACCGGGCGGTGGTCGAGGCATCGATCGTCGAAGAATAACGCCGCCACGTTGTATGCTTCGCCGACCTGAATTTCCGGTTGAGGGCGAACCTTCAATGCGCACCGCTTTGCTGTTAGCGCTGGCCAGCCTGGCTTGCATTGGCTCCGCTACTGCCAGCGAGGTGCTGCTCGACTTACGCGTGGGTGTTGCACCTTTGCAGGCGGAGTACGCGCGCTCCCCCGCCGAGCGTGAGCGTGGGCTGATGGGGCGCGCAGAGTTGGCGGCGGACCGCGGCATGTTGTTCCGCTTCGACGATTTTCGCCGGCATTGCCTGTGGATGAAGGACACGCCGCTGCCGCTGTCGGCCGCCTTCATGGATGAACACGGGCGCATTGTCGATCTCGTCGACCTGACGCCGCTGGATAAGACCATCCGTTGTTCGCAAGAGCCGGCGCGCTATGCGCTCGAGGTCAACCAGGGCTGGTATCGCGAGCATCAGCTCGAGGTGGGCGACCGGGTGACGGGTATCCCGGGGCTCGATTGACGGACAGACCCATTCGATGAGCCGACCGGCCCAGCGACGATGACGAAGGGAATTCTTATGACGGGACGATTGATCTATCTGATGGGCCCTTCCGGCGTGGGCAAGGACAGCCTGCTACAAGCCGCCCGCGAGCCGTTGCTGGCACGCGGATGCCGAATCGCCCGACGCGTCATCACCCGTTCCGCCGAAGCCACAGGGGAAGATGCCATCGCCGTGACCGAGGCGGAGTTCGAGCAGTTGCGTCATCGCGGTGCCTTCTCTCTGCATTGGCAAGCCCACGGGCTGCATTACGGTATTTCCACGCAGATCGACGACTGGCTGGCGGCTGGCGAGGACGTGCTGGTCAACGGGTCGCGGGGTTATCTGACCGAAGCGCGTAGACGCTATCCACAGCTACAGGCGGTGCTGCTTACGGTGGCATTGCCTGTGCTGCGTGAGCGGTTGCTGGCTCGGGGGCGTGAGCCGCTGGAGGAAATCGAAGCCCGTTTGGCGCGAAATGAGCAGTTTCGCTCGACGGCGGAGCAGAATGAGGCGCTGCTACTGGACAATTCCGGCCCTCTGGAGCAGACCGTACGGCGCCTGTTGCAGCTGATCCACGAGGGTCGCGAGCGCTCTTGACGGCCCTCGTTCACTCCAAATCCCCTTGCCACGCCGTTAATCCAGCGGCAGCTCGGTCGTCCGCTTCACTTCACTCATGGCGATATGACTGTGCGCTTCCTGCACATGGGGGCGCTGCAACAGCTGATCGCGCAGAAAGCGTTCGTAACTGTCGATGTCCTTGGCCACCACCTTGAGCAGATAGTCCGACTCGCCGGCCATGGTGTGGCATTCCAGCACTTCGGGATAACCCACCACGGCGCGCTCGAATTCGTCCAGGTTGCTGCGCCCGTGAGCGGAGAGCTTGATGTTGACGAACACCGTCATGTTCAGCCCGAGCTTCTTGGGATTGAGCAAGGCGACCTTGCGTTCGATCAGCCCTTCCTCCTGCATGCGGTTGATGCGGCGCCAGCAGGGGGATTGCGATAGCTCCACCTTTTCCGCGATCTCTGCAGCAGACAAATCGGCGTTGTGTTGCAGCAGCAGCAAAATCTTGCGGTCGATGCTGCTCAGCGGGGTCTGCATGGTTGTGCCTATTTTGTTGTTGTAAGTGGATGAATCATGCACCTGAAGGCGTTTACACCGCAAAAGTAGAAAGAAAATCTCTCCTCGGCACGGCCAGACTCTTATCCAACGCGCAACGGTGGGGTGATCCCCTGCCGGTCGCTGGCGTGGGACGGCTTGCCGTGCAGCCGCCCACGACTTTTTAGGCGGACAGTGAACAACACTGTCCAGACTCCGATAAAAACAAATAGGAGCGCCACATGTCACTGGCCGAGATCCGCCTGGATGACAAGTACCGGCTCGCAACCGGACATCTGTACCTTACCGGCACCCAGGCGCTGACCCGTCTGCCCATGCTGCAGCACCAGCGCGACCAGGCGCAGGGGTTAAGCACCGGTTGCTTCATTTCCGGCTACCGCGGCTCGCCACTGGGAGGCTTGGATAAGAGCCTCTGGGAGGCGCGCGATTTCCTCAAGCAGAACGCCATCCACTTTCAGCCGGGCCTCAACGAGGAACTGGCGGCGACGGCGGTCTGGGGCAGCCAGCAAACCAACCTGTTTCCCGGTGCCAAGTACGATGGCGTATTCGCCATGTGGTACGGCAAGGGCCCGGGTGTGGACCGCTCAGGCGATGTCTTCAAGCACGGCAACGCGGCGGGTGTCTCGCCCCATGGCGGCGTGCTGCTGCTGGCTGGAGATGACCACGGCTGCAAGTCATCGACCTTGCCGCACCAGAGCGAGCACGCGTTCATCGCCGCGTCGATCCCGGTGTTGAATCCGGCCAACGTCCAGGAAATTCTCGACTACGGCATCATCGGCTGGGAGCTGTCGCGCTATTCCGGTTGCTGGGTGGCGCTCAAGACCATCGCCGAGAACGTCGATTCGTCGGCTGTGGTGGAAGTCGATCCGCTACGCGTCAAGACGCGCATCCCCGATGATTTCGAGCTGCCCGAAGACGGCGTGCACATCCGCTGGCCAGACCCGCCATTGGCCCAGGAAAAACGTCTCAACCTCTACAAGATCTACGCCGCGCGGGCCTTCGCCCGGGCCAACAACCTGAATCAGGTGATGCTCGACTCGCCAAATCCGCGCTTGGGCATCATCACCACCGGTAAGTCCTATCTCGACGTGCGCCAGGCGCTGGACGATCTCGGCCTGGACGAGGCGCTGTGCGCATCGGTCGGCTTGCGGGTGCTCAAGGTCGGCATGAGCTGGCCGCTCGAACCGGTCTCGGTGCATGAGTTCGCCCAGGGCCTGGACGAGATCCTGGTGGTCGAGGAAAAGCGCAGCATTCTTGAAGATCAGCTCACCGGGCAGCTCTATAACTGGCCGGTCAGCAAGCGACCGCGGGTAGTCGGCGAGTTCGACGAACAGGGTAATTCGCTGTTGCCGAACCTGTCCGAATTGACCCCGGCGATGATCGCGCGAGTGATCGCCAAGCGCCTCGCACCGATCTACACCAGCGACAGCATACAGGCGCGTCTGGCCTTTCTCGCCGCGAAGGAAAAGGCTCTGGCGGCACGCAATTACGACACTGTGCGCACGCCGCATTACTGCTCTGGCTGCCCGCACAACACCTCAACCAAGGTCCCCGAAGGCAGCCGCGCGGCCGCCGGCATCGGCTGTCATTACATGGTGCAGTGGATGGATCGGCGTACCGAGACCTTCACTCAGATGGGCGGCGAGGGCGTCAACTGGATCGGCCAGGCGCCGTTCACCGACACGCCGCACATGTTCCAGAACCTCGGCGACGGCACCTATTTCCACTCCGGCAGTTTGGCCGTGCGTGCCGCGGTGGCGGCGGGCGTGAACATCACCTTCAAGATCCTCTACAACGATGCGGTGGCCATGACCGGTGGCCAGCCCATCGATGGCGAGCTGCGCGTCGACCAACTGAGCCGGCAGATCGCCGATGAAGGCGTGAAGCGCATCGCCCTGGTCAGCGACGAGCCGGACAAATACCCGACCCGCGACACCTTCGCGCCGATCACCAGTTTCCATCATCGCCGTGATCTGGATGCCGTGCAGCGCGAGCTGCGTGAGTTCAAGGGCGTCTCGGTGATCATCTACGATCAGACCTGCGCCACCGAGAAGCGCCGTCGGCGCAAGCGCGGCAAGCTGGAAGATCCGGCCAAGCGCGCCTTCATCAACCCCGCTGTGTGCGAGGGTTGCGGCGACTGTGGCGAGAAGTCCAACTGCCTGGCGGTCCTGCCGCTGGAAACCGAGCTGGGGCGCAAGCGCGAGATCGACCAGAACGCCTGCAACAAGGATTTCTCCTGCGTCGAAGGCTTCTGCCCGAGCTTCGTCACCGTGCACGGCGGCGGGTTGCGCAAGCCGGAAGCCGTTGGCGCCAGCCTCGATCCGGCGCAGCTGCCCGAGCCGCAGCATCCGACCCTCGAGCGCCCCTGGAATGTGCTGATTCCTGGTGTCGGTGGCAGCGGCGTGACCACCCTCGGCGCGCTGCTGGGCATGGCCGCGCACCTGGAAGGCAAGGGCTGCACGGTGCTCGATCAGGCCGGGCTGGCGCAGAAGTTCGGCCCGGTGGTGACACACATCCGCATCGCCGCCAAGCAGGACGACATCTATGCCGTGCGCATCGCCGCCGGTGAAACGGATTTGCTGCTGGGCTGCGATCTGGTGGTCGCGGCCGGCGACGATTCGCTGACCCGCCTCAACGACCAGATCAGCCATGCGGTAATCAACAGTCACGAGTCGGCGACCGCCGAATTCACCCGCAACCCCGACGCCCAAGTGCCAGGGAAGGCCATGCGTGAGGCACTGATCGACGCGGTGGGCGCGGAGAAGACCCACTTCATCGACGCCACGCGGCTGGCGACCCGACTGCTGGGCGACAGCATCGCCACCAATCTTTTCCTACTCGGTTTCGCGTACCAGCAGGGATTGCTGCCACTGTCGGCTGAGGCCATCGAAAAGGCCATCACCATCAATGGCGTATCCACCGAGCTGAACCTGCAGGCGTTTCGCTGGGGCCGTCGTGCAGTGCTCGAACGCGAGGTGGTGGAGCAACTGGCGCGCCCGGCCGAGGTGGCCGAGCCAAGCCTGGCCGGACCGATCTGCCAGACCCTGGAAGAGATCGTCGACTGGCGGGTGGACTTCCTCACCCAATACCAGAACGCGGCGTACGCCGAGCGCTATCGGGCGATGGTCGAGCGCGTGCGTGAGGTGGATACGGCCGATGACCTGGCCCTGTCCAAAGCGGTGGCGCGCTACTACTTCAAGCTTTTGGCTTACAAGGATGAATACGAGGTGGCGCGACTGTACAGCGAGCCCGAGTTCCGTCAGCAGCTCGAAGCCCAGTTCGAAGGCGACTACAAACTGCAGTTCCACCTGGCGCCCGCCTGGCTGGCCAAGCGTGACAGCGCCACTGGCGAGCCGCGCAAGCGTGAACTCGGACCATGGGTGCTGAATGCCTTCAATGTGCTCGCGAAGCTGAAGTTCCTGCGTGGGACGCCGCTGGACGTATTCGGTTACGGCCATGATCGGCGGGTCGAGCGCGAGCTGATCGGCGAGTACGAACGCAACCTCGCTGAGCTTCTGGCGCAACTCAAGCCAAGCAACTACCGCACCGCCGTGGCGATAGCCGCGCTGCCGGAACAGATCCGTGGCTACGGCCCGGTGAAGGAGCGCTCCATCGCCAAGGCTCGCCAGCAGGAGAAGTTGCTCAAGGAGCAGCTGAATCGCGGCGACGAGGTGCAGACCGTGCGGCTGTTCGAGCCGGCGGCTTGAGGTTGGCCGCCATGTCCGGTCTGCTTTCGTGGGAGGCCCGCCCTCGGGGCGAAGCTTCTCGGGCGCCGAGCCGTCGCCGTTCGCCGCGGGTCGCGCCTCCCACAAGGGGAGCGTCGTACACAGATCGCTTTTGTGGGAGGCCCGCCCTCGGGGCGAAGCTTCTCGGGCGCCGTGCCGTCGCCGTTCGCCGCGGGTCGCGCCTCCCACAAGGGGAGCGTCGTGCACAGATCGCTTTCGTGGGAGGCCCGCCCTCGGGGCGAAGCTTCTCGGGTGCCGAGCCGTCGCCGTTCGCTGCGGGTCGCGCCTCCTACAAGGCGAGCGCTGTGCGCGGCCTGTTTTCTTGAAAAATTAAAACGGCCCCGACGAATTCGGGCCGAAGCAAAACAACAAAGAGGAATCCGCAATGTCCGTCTTCACCCATCCCGATTTCGATCATCACGAGCAGGTGGTGTTCTGTCACGACAAGGCATCGGGTCTGCGTGCGATCATCGCCATCCATGACACCACGCTCGGCCCGGCGCTGGGCGGCTGTCGGATGTTCCCTTATGCCAGTGACGACGATGCCGTGCGTGATGTGCTGCGTCTCTCGCGCGGCATGACGCTGAAATCCTCGCTGGCCGGTCTCAAGCTCGGTGGCGGCAAGGCGGTAATCATCGGCGACCCGCACACCGGCAAGAGCCAGGCGTTGCTGCACGCCATGGGCGATTTTGTCGACAGTCTCGGCGGACGCTATATCACCGCGGCTGACTCCGGCACCGGCGAGCCGGAAATGCAGGCCTTCGCCCAGCGCACGCGTCATGTCATTGGTGCAACGCCGCGCGCCACACTTGACGGCAGCATCGCCAGTGGCGACCCGTCTCCTTCCACCGCCCTTGGTGTATTTGTCGGCCTGCGTGAAGCGGTGCGCCAGCGTCTTGGTCGGGACAACCTTCAAGGGCTGAAAGTGGCGATCCAGGGCGTTGGTCACGTTGGCTTCGGACTGGCCCGGCACCTCAAGGCAGCCGGTGCCGAGCTGTGGGTGTGCGACATCTTCGAGGCCAACGTACAGCAGGCGGTGGACGAGCTCGGTGCACACGCCGTGCGTCCGCAGGATATCCACGGCCTGGACGTGGATGTGTTCGCGCCCTGCGCCATGGGCGGCATCCTCAATGCCGAAACCCTGCAGACCCTGCGCGCGCCGGTGATAGCCGGCGCGGCGAACAACCAGCTGGCGAACCCGCAGATCGGCGTCGAGCTGCAGCGGCGCAATCATCTTTACGCGCCGGACTACGCGATCAACGCCGGCGGCATCATCGACGTCTATTACCAGCGTATCGGGGGCAGCGCGGCGCAGACCGACACTCACGTCAAGGGCATCGCCGACACCCTGCGCGAGATCTTCAATCGCGCCGCCGCCAGTGGCGAACCGACCTCGATCATCGCTGACCGCCTGGCCCTCGAACGGCTGCACATCGGTGAATCCAGGGTGCAGCCGAGCGAGCAGCGATTGCACGCCTAGCGATCTTCCGGGCGGCCCTGTGCCGCCCGGTTTCTGTCGGCAGCCCAGCCGTACTGCCGAGCCATTGACGGAGGCGTTGAGCAGCTCAGCCAGGCGCAGCAAGGGATGGCGTGCAGGCATCTGGCGTTCCAGGGCCGTACTCGCAAAGCGGACGGTCCTGGCTCCGCTATCGGCGTATCCGTTGTACCTCCCTGACAAAAACAACAAGCAGGAATCCGCAATGACAGACAAAAGCAGCCTCGTCGCCGGCACGCTCGGTGGCGCTTCCGTTCGTACTCAGCAAAGCGCGGCGCGGGGTCTCTGGTCCTCGCGCTGGGTATTCTTCCTGGCCGCTACCGGTTCGGCGGTTGGCCTCGGCAATATCTGGAAATTCCCCTACATCACCGGCCAGAACGGCGGCGGTGCCTTCGTGTTGGTGTATCTCGCCTGCATCCTGCTGATCGGTATCCCCTTGCTGATGGCCGAGGTGATGATCGGGCGCCGTGGTCGGCAGAACCCTGATGGCGCCGTTGCGCGCCTGGCCCGCGAGGCGGGTGCTAGCTCGCGCTGGCGCATCGCCGGGTGGCTCGGTGGGCTAACCGGATTTCTCATCCTGAGCTTCTACCTGGTGGTGGCTGGATGGGCCCTGGCGTACGTCCCAACGACCTTTAGCGGCGGCTTCAATGGCGTCGGTGGCCAAGCCAGTGGCGATATGTTCGGCGCGTTGCTGGCCGACCCGCTGCGGCTGATCGTCTGCGGCAGTCTGGTGCTGGCGGCGACCATGCTGATCGTCGGCCTTGGTGTGCGTGGCGGGCTGGAGCGCTCGCTGCGCTTCCTCATGCCGGGCTTGTTCATCCTGTTGTTGGCGTTGGTCGGCTATGCCGCGGTGAATGGCGAATTCGCGCGTGGCGTGGAGTTTCTCTTCGTGCCCGACTTCTCCAAGCTGACCGCGACCAGCGTACTGGTGGCCCTGGGGCATGCCTTCTTTACCCTCAGCCTCGGCTGTGGCGCGATGATGGTCTACGGGTCCTACCTGCCGGAAGGCACCTCGATTGCCAAAACCTCAATTCTGGTCGCGTTGGCTGATACAGCCGTCGCCCTGCTGGCGGGGCTGGCGATCTTTCCTCTGGTGTTCGGCAACGGCCTTGAGCCGGGCGCTGGGCCGGGGTTGATCTTCGTCACCTTGCCGATCGCCTTCGGTCAGATGCCGCTGGGCCAACTGGTCGGCGGGTTGTTCTTCGTCATGCTGGTGATCGCCGCGCTGACCTCGGCGATTTCGTTGAGCGAACCGAGCATTGCCTGGATGACCGAGCGCTTCGGCATGACTCGCTTGAAGGCTGTGCTGGCCAGCGGTGCGCTGCTGTGGCTGCTCAGCCTGGGCAGCGTGTTCTCGTTCAATCACTGGGCGGAATACCAGCTGTTCGGCAAGACCTTCTTCGACAGCCTCGACTATCTGACCACCAACTGGCTGATGCCCTTGGGCGGGCTGTGCACGGTGCTGTTCGCCGGCTGGGTATTGCAGGAGAAGGTGGTGCGTGACGCCATTGGTATTCGTCAGGGCGGGCTGTTCCGCGCTTGGTGGACACTGCTGCGCTTCGGTACGCCCTTGGCCATCGTGCTGGTGTTTCTCAACCTGAGCGGGTTGATCTGATGTGTGATTACGGTTGAACGGCAGGGTAGTGGGTCCGCCTACATAGCCGATCCAGTCGGTGCGGTGCGACGGGCCGTCGCACCTGGCTGTCAATTTTTCGTTACGACTGGGCCGACGCGATGTCGCCACCGGGCGGTTCCAGAAGGCTGTAAAGAAATGTTGCCAGCGGGTTGGCCGTAGCGCTGTTGATGACGCTTGCAGCGGGCTTGTGCGGCTCCTTTCGCTGGTTTGTGATGGGCGCAGCCAAACCGTGCAGCGGCACCCAAAACAAGAATCAGGAGGCGAAAATGAACGCCGTGACCAAGATCGAACAGCGCAACCCTATCGGTACCGACGGCTTCGAGTTCGTCGAATTCACCGCGCCGAACGCCGAGGGTATCGAGAAGCTGCGTCAGCTGTTCAACCAGATGGGCTTCACCGAGACGGCCAAGCACCGCTCCAAGGAAGTCTGGCTATTCCAGCAGAACGACATCAACATCGTCCTCAACGGTAGCCCCACCGGGCATGTCCACGCGTTCGCCGAGAAGCACGGGCCGAGTGCCTGTGCCATGGCGTTCCGGGTGAAAAACGCCGCCCAGGCCGCCGCCTACGTCGAATCCCAGGGCGCCAAGCTGGTCGGCAGTCATGCCAATTTCGGCGAACTGAACATTCCCTGCGTCGAGGGCATTGGCGGCTCCCTGCTGTATCTCGTCGATCGCTACGGCGACAAGTCGATCTACGACGTGGATTTCGAGTTCATCGAAGGCCGCACGCCGAACGACAACGCGGTCGGCCTGATGTGCATCGATCACCTGACCCACAACGTCATGCGTGGGCAGATGGACGTCTGGTCCGGGTTTTACGAGCGCATCGCCAATTTTCGCGAGATCCGTTATTTCGACATCGAGGGCAAGCTCACTGGCCTGTTCTCCCGCGCGATGACCGCGCCGTGCGGCAAGATCCGCATCCCGATCAACGAGTCGGCCGACGATAAGTCGCAGATCGAGGAGTTCATCCGTGAGTACCATGGCGAAGGTATCCAGCACATCGCTCTCTCCACCGACGACATCTATGCCACCGTGCGCCAGCTGCGTGCCAACGGGGTAGATTTCATGAGCACGCCGGAGACCTACTACGAGAAGGTCGACACCCGCGTCGCGGGCCACGGCGAGCCCACCGAGGTGCTGCGCGAGCTGAACCTGCTGATCGATGGCGCGCCGGGCGACGATGGCATCCTGCTGCAGATCTTCACCAACACGGTGATCGGTCCGATCTTCTTCGAAATCATCCAGCGCAAGGGCAATCAGGGCTTTGGCGAAGGCAACTTCAAAGCACTGTTCGAGTCGATCGAGGAAGACCAGCTCCGCCGTGGCGTAATCAGCGGCGAATAAGCCGCTGACGGCGAAGAAGAAACGATTCAGGGAATGTCATGAACGACCGCGAAATGAAAGAAACAACCGGCTCACCGATGCTGAAGCTTTACGGCTACTGGCGTTCCAGCGCAGCCTACCGGGTGCGCATCGCGCTGAACCTGAAGGGGTTGGCGTTCGAGAATCTGCCGGTGCATCTGGTCAAGGACGGCGGCCAACAGCATTCGGCCGATTACAAGGTGCTCAATCCGCAAGAACTGGTACCGCTGCTGGTCGATGGCAACGAGCGCATCAGCCAATCGTTGGCGATTCTCGAATACCTGGAGGAAGTCTTCCCGCTTCCGACCCTGCTGCCGCACGATCCGGCCGACCGCGCGCGGGTGCGTTCACTGGCAATGCACATCGCCTGTGATCTGCATCCGCTGAACAATCTACGAGTACTGCAGTACCTCAGTGGACCGCTGGGCGTCGAGGATGAGGCCAAGCAGCAATGGATCCGTCACTGGATCGCCACAGGTCTGGCCGGCGTCGAGCAGGGGTTGGCCGCGTTCGACGGCAAGCTGTCACTCGGCAGACGGCCGGGTTATCTGGAGGCATGTCTGGTTCCACAGGTATACAATGCGCGCCGTTTTTCCTGTGACCTCAGCGCCTACCCGCGCATTTTGCAGATGACCGAGCAGTGCGAAACCCTCGAAGCATTCGCCAATGCCGCTCCGGAGGTGCAGCCCGACGCTCAATGAAATAAAGGTCGATCCGCCTTGCCACTCCGTCGCGTCACAAGCGCGGCGGGTTCGATTTCCGTCACAGATAACAACAAGCAGGTGACGCATGACCCGTGAAACACCCAAGAACCTCTGGCTTTCCCGCTGGGGCTTCATCCTCGCCGCGACCGGTTCGGCCGTCGGCCTTGGCAACATCTGGAAATTTCCCTACATCACCGGACAGTACGGCGGTGGCGCCTTCGTGCTGATGTATCTGGCGTGCATCCTGGCCATCGGCATCCCGGTGATGATGACCGAGATCGCCATCGGCCGCCGCGGCCGTGGCAGCCCCATCGATGCGATCGGCCGCGCCGTGCGTGAGAACGGCAGCAGCGCCCTGTGGAAGGGTGTCGGCGGCATGGCCATGGCGGCCGGTTTCCTGATTCTGTGCTTTTACGTGGTGGTAGCCGGGTGGGCCTTCGCCTACACGGTCAAGATGCTCGACGGCTCGCTCGCCGCCAGTTCCGTCGACAGCCTGGCGCAGGTGTTCGAGGCACACAACGCCAACCCCTGGCAGCTCGGCGGCTGGAGCGTGCTGGTGGCGTTGCTTACGCTGTGGATCGTCGCCAAGGGCGTGCAACAAGGCATCGAAAGTGCGGTGCGCTGGATGATGCCGGGGCTGGCCGTGATGCTGCTGATCCTGGTGGGTTACGCCTTCACCAGCGGCGGCTTCGACGAAGGCTTCGCCTTCCTGTTCAGCTTCGATACGTCCAAGCTCACCGGTGAAGCGCTGCTGGCTGCGCTCGGCCACGCCTTTTTCACCCTCAGCCTGGCCTCCGGGGCGATTCTCACGTACGGCTCCTACATCCCTGACGGCCAGTCCATCACTCGCACCACCTTCATGGTGGCCATCGCCGACACCGCGGTGGCGCTGCTGGCGGGCCTGGCGATCTTCCCGATCATCTTCGCCAACGGCATGGATCCGACCGCCGGCCCCGGGCTGATCTTCATGAGTCTGCCGCTGGCCTTCCAGCAAATGCCGTTCGGCACCCTGTTCGGCACCTTGTTCTTCGCCATGGTATCGATCGCGGCACTGACCTCGGCCATTTCGATGATCGAGGCGACGGTCGCCTACCTCAACGAGAAGCACGGCGTCAGCCGCCTCAAGGCCGCCGTGGGCGCTGGTGCGGTGTTGCTGGTGATCAGCTTGCTGGCGATGCTCTCGTTCAACCTGATGGCCGGCTGGACGCCGCTGGGCAAGAACTTCTTCGACTGGTTGGACTACCTGACCTCGCGCTGGATGATGCCGTTGGGTGGGATCTTCGTCGTGGTCTTCGCCGGCTACGTACTGCGCAGCGAAATCATGCGCGACGAGCTGGACCTGCCACCGCTGGGCTATGCGCTGTGGTTGTTCATGGTGCGCTATGTCTGCCCGGTGCTCATCACCATGGTGTTCCTGCACGCCCTGGGCTGGCTGGGCTTCGACCCGCTGGTGCGCTGGTACTGGATCGCTGGAGCCATCGGCGCGCTGACCATCCTCGGCGAGGGTCTGCGGCCACGGGTGATGCCGGCGCTGGCCGGACGCTGACTTCACCGGCCGGTTATTGAGATAGCCGAGCGGCACACCTGGCAACGGGTGTGCCGTTTTTTTGTTCGTGGCTCAGGGTGTGCTATCGCGGTGTCGGAAGTTTGCTCAGATCTCCGATCACCTTGCTAGAACCCACGGCTGACGGCACTTGAGCGCTATTCGGAAGCGATGATCGGCTGTAAAGGTTCGTTGATCGTGGCCGACAGAATGGCTAACGCAACGGATGCTTATTCGGACGAGGGATTGCCAATTCGATCCAGCCCCATCCGGACACGCACCCATGCCTAGCCGTCTCAAGTTCAGCCACAAGATTTTGCTGGCCGCGTCACTCGTAGTGATCGCGACCTTCGCTCTGTTCACGCTCTACAACGATTATCTACAGCGCAACGCTATTCAGGCCAAGCTGGAAAGCTATCTGGACGAGATGGGCAAGGTCACTGCGCACAACATCCAGAACTGGTTGTCCGGCCGCCTCGTGTTGCTGGAAAACACAGCGCAGACCATTGCCCGCGACAGTTCCGGATCGGCCGTCGAGGCGCTGGTGCAGCAGCAGGCGCTCAGCTCTACCTTCGCCTTCACCTACCTGGGGCGCAGCGATGGCGAATTCATCGTCCATCCGCGCTTCGAGTTGCCGGCAGGCTACGATCCGCGTCAGCGTCCCTGGTACAAGGACGCGATCAATGCCGGCAAGACCACGCTGACCGAACCCTATCAGGATGCGGCCACCAACGAGCTGATCATCACTGCGGCGACCCCGGCCAAGGCCGGTAGCCAGAACCTGGGCGTGGTCGGTGGCGACCTCAGCCTCAAGGTGCTGGTGGACATCATCAATGCCCTTAACTTCGACGGCATGGGCTATGCCTTTCTCGTCAGCGGCGACGGCAAGGTGCTGGTCCATCCTGACCAAAGCAAGGTGATGAAGACCCTCGCCGAGCTCTATCCGCAGAACACTCCCGCGTTGACCAGCGGCTTTACCGAGGCCGAGCTCGATGGTCAGGAGCGCATCCTTAGCTTCAGTCCGGTAGCCGGCCTGCCGTCGGTAACCTGGTACGTCGGTATCTCGGTGGACAAGCAGAAGGCCTACGCGGCGTTGTCCAGTTTTCGTACCTCGGCCCTGGTTGCTGCGGTGATTGCTGTGGTGTTCATCCTGATCCTGCTGGGTATGCTGATTCGCGTGCTGATGCGCCCGTTGACCGAAATGGGGCAGGCAATGGAGAACATCGCCGCGGGCGAGGGTGATCTCACGCGACGCCTGAAGGTCGAATCGAACGACGAATTCGGCACGTTGGCCACGGCGTTCAATCGATTCGTCGAGCGTATTCATGGGTCGATCCGGGACGTGGCGTCCGCGACCGAACAGGTCAACGAGGTGGCGCAGCGGGTGCTCGCGGCCTCCAACTCATCGATGGTCAATTCCGACGAGCAAGCCAGCCGGACCAACAGCGTTGCCGCGGCGATCAACCAGCTCGGCGCTGCTGCCCAGGAAATTGCCCGCAACGCTGCCGACGCCTCGCAACAGGCCAGTGGCGCCAGCCATCAGGCCGAAGACGGACGCAAGGTAGTCGAGCAGAACATCGAGGCGATGCGGCAGCTGTCGAACAACATCAGCGCGTCCTGTGCGCAGATCGAAGCGCTGAACAGCCAGACGGTCGGCATCGGGCAGATCCTCGACGTGATCAAGGGCATCTCCGAGCAGACCAACCTGCTGGCACTCAACGCGGCCATCGAAGCGGCCCGCGCTGGTGAAGCCGGGCGTGGTTTCGCAGTGGTTGCCGACGAGGTGCGCAGCCTGGCGCATCGCACCCAGACCTCGGCGCAGGAAATCCACGGGATGATTGAAAAGCTGCAGGTCGGCGCGCGTGATTCGGTGAGCACCATGACCGAGAGCCAGCGCCAAAGCGAGGCCAGCGTGGGCATCGCCAACCAGGCCGGCGAGCGCCTTGGCAGCGTGACCCAGAGCATCGGCGAGATCGATGCGATGAACCAGTCGGTGGCCACCGCCACTGAAGAACAGACTTCGGTGATCGAGTCGCTGAACATGGACATCACCGAGATCAACACGCTGAATCAGGAAGGGGTAGAGAACCTGCATTCGACGTTGCGTGCCTGTGGGGATCTGGAGCAGCAGGCTGCGCGGTTGAAACAGTTGGTGGGGAGTTTTCGGATCTGATCAGGGGGTGATGAAAAGGGCGCTTCGGCGCCCTTTTTGTTTAGCTGAGTTTGCCATCCGCTGCCCTACATCCGTGGGATGCCTAGTTCTCTCACGGTATCCATGCCGCTCGCCCGCTGCGCAGCGATTCCATTCGGCCTGCTGAATGGGGCATTCGGCGTTGTCTGGTAGTTCGGTGGGCAAGGATTCGGGTTCGTGGGTTACCCCGATTGGCCGGGTGGCTGAGGCATTGGTTTCGCCCTGCTGGGCGAGTCACTTTTTCTTGAGTGGCCAAGAAAAAGTAACCAAAAAGAAGGCCACCCCCTGCATCCGGGTTTTGCTTCGCAAAACTTCCCTCCCTCCGGCGCCGCTCCGGGGTCGTCGCGAAGGGACATCCATGTCCCATTGCTCCTCGCTCGGCATCCATGCCTCGCGTCCCCCTGCGCAGCACCTGCGCTCGGCCTTCTGAAGGGGATCGGGTCCGAGTCGTCTGAAGTTTTTGAACAGCGACAGCAACAAAGCACGTCAATCGCCGGAGGGCTTGGTAGGGTGGAAAACTGCGAAGCATTTTCCACCACAATCCACGCTGCAATCGGTATCGAATTTTGCCGACAAAATCGGTGGGTAAGCTTCGCGTTACCCACCCTACAGAGGGCCTCTGCAAACGCGTCGTTGCACAGCCCAACAGACGCCACCGAATCGCCCCATCAGGAGGCCGAATGGAATCGCTGTGTAGAGGGGCGAGCGGCATGGATGCTGCGAGAGCCGTGAAGGGCCATGGATGGCCCTTGCGCGGCGCCC
>NZ_JYHV01000024.1:0-68858 GCF_000952685.1 Stutzerimonas stutzeri
ACTCGAACCCCTGTTACCGCCGTGAAAGGGCGGTGTCCTAGGCCACTAGACGAAGGGGACGCAGCCCGGAAACTACAGCTTTCATTCCGGCTTCCAGCGTCTGCGATGTGCTTCACGCTGCAAGTGGCGCGCATTCTATGGACCCCTGGTAGGGTCGTCAAGCGTCATGTGAAAATTTTTTCGAGCTTGAATCTGCTGAGGTGCATTGAGCTATCAGCTTGACATCCAACGCTCTACACTCGCCATAAAACCGCCCGAAGAGAGGTGCGTCTCGTGTCCCCAGTTCTGATTGCAGGGTTGGTCATCGCTGGCCTGTTCGTACTGATAGCAATTGGCGTCATCAACCAGATCGTCGAAAAAAACAATCTGGAAAAGGCTCGCATGCGAGCCGAGCTCAGTGATCGCATGCGCCGCTGCGCCAATCTGTCCGAGAGTTTTCCAGGGCAGATGATGACACCCGCGCTCAAGCTATTGCTGGCGCGCCTGGAGCTGCATCTAGGCGAACGGCTATTGCCGCTGGACAAGAAGAACGCGACCGTCAGCACTCGCATCGACGCGCTGCGCAAAGCTGTTGCCCAGGGCGAGGAGATTCCGTTACAGAACGCGCCGGTGAAGGTGGTCACCGAGGCCCAGGCCAAGGAAATACGCCTGCTGCTGGAAGATCTGCACGCTCAGATAATATGGGCCAACAAACAGAATCAGCTGGATTCAATAGCCGCCAAACGCTGGATTCAGCAAATCCAGCGGATGATGGTGATACTGCACGTCGAGTACTTCACCAACGTCGGTCAGCAGGCTCTGCAGCAAGGCAGTGCGCACAAGGCACGCCTAGCCTTCGAACGGGGTATTCAGCACGTACGCAAGCAACCCAACCCGGCCGAGTATCAGGCCCAGCTGGCGCAGCTCGAAGCGAGCTATGCGCATGCCAATAAGCTGGAGCAGACACAACTGCAACCAAACCTTGACGAACCCAGCGAGCTGACCGAAGGTTTGAAAAACCTCGAAAGCGAAGATGACTGGAAAAAGAACAACATTTACTAGGCGTGAGCCGGGACGTGGCTTGGCAGTGATTTGAGCTGCAAGACGCACCAGCGATCTTGCGTACCTCGCCGCAATACTGACCTTCGCACCCGGCTGCCACTATCCCTGTCGCGGAGAATCTGTATGTCGCTAACCGTTTTCGGTGCTCCCCTGTCGCCATTCGTTCGCAAAGTCCGCCTTTGCCTGCTGGAGAAAGGCTTGGATTACCAGCTCGAAGTCGTCATGCCTTTCACCCCACCCGAGTGGTATCTGCAGCTCAACCCGCTTGGCCGCATTCCGGCCATGAAGGATGGAGAGTTGTGCCTCGCCGACTCCAGCGTGATCTGCCAGTACCTTGAAGAGACCTACGAACAGACCGCGCGGCTGTACGGAAACAGCTCAGTGGAGCGCGCGCAGATTCGCTGGCTGGAGAAATATGCTGATTACGAGCTGGCGCCTCTGACCACTTTCGGAGTGTTCCGCAACCGCGTACTGAAGCCGAGCGCTGGCCATCCGTGCAATGAAGAAAGCGTGCAAATCGCACTGAACCAAAAGCTGCCACCGCACTTTGACTATCTCGAACAGCAGTTGGGCCAACGATCTTATTTTGTTGGCGATCGACTCTCGATGGCCGATATCGCCCTCACCTGCCAACTGATCAATATGGAGTATGGCGGCGAGCTGATCGATGCCAATCGCTGGCCGAAGCTGGTGGAGCACTTCGCACGGGTAAAAACGATCGCCTCAGTACAGAGCCTGCTTCCCGGCGAACAGCGAATGACCGCCAAACTCATCGAAATGGGCAAAAAGGCGGTGCAGCCCAGCTGACTCCGATGCGCGCCTGCGTGGGCAAGACCACGCGTCGCTCGGAGGCAGCGACCTCACACAAGGCCACCGTACGGCTGTAGCGAGCGGCCCCTTCGCGGCAAATGGCTTATCGAGCCCCGGAGCGGGCTCAAGCGCACCATGCGCTGCCCTGTCGTTCCCTCAGAGCAGGTGGATGCCCACCCATTGCCGAGCGAACTGATAGGCACAACGACCGTTTCGATTGCCCCGTGCGGTGGCCCAGCGAATCGCGTCTTTCTCCAGCGCGTCATCCCAGCGCCAACTCAGTCCGGCCTGCTCGGCCAGCGAACCGATCCAGTGCCGCACCACGTCCAAATAGTGCTCCTGACTAAAGGGATAGAACGACAACCAAAGGCCGAAGCGATCCGACAGGGCGATCTTGTCTTCCACCGCTTCGTTGGGATGCAGTTCGCCATCGATCATTTGCCAGTTTTCATTATCGCTCTGACGCTCAGGCACGAGATGCCTGCGATTCGACGTGGCGTACAGCAGAACGTTTTCCGGCGCACGCTCCAGCGAGCCGTCCAGTACGCTTTTCAGAACGCGGTAATCGCCCTCACCCGCCTCGAATGAAAGGTCATCGCAGAACACCACGAAGTGCTGAGATTGGCTGGCGAGCTGATCGACGACTTTCGGCAGATCAGCCAGATGGTCACGCTCGATTTCGATCAGGCGCAACCCTGCTGACGCATGCTCAGCCAGCAGAGCCCGAATCAGCGAAGATTTGCCTGTCCCGCGCGCGCCCCAGAGCAGGACATGGTTCGCTGGCAAGCCGGAAACGAACTGACGGGTATTGTTCGATAGCAGCTCTCGCTGTCGATCGATACCGATCAAATCCGCCAAATTCAGATCGAGCGACACGCTCAGCGCCTGCAGATAACCGCCCTGCCCCTCGCGGTGCCAGCGCGCCGCCAAGCTACGGCTCCAATCCACTGGCTCACGTGGCGCAGGCAGCAGGGGTTCAAGGCGCGCCATCAGTGCATCGGCGCGCTGCAGAAAGGCCTTCAGCTCGGCATCCATTTCAACGACTCCATTATGGGCATGCAGACACGCCTCTTCAGGCGCTGCTGCGAAGGGTTACAGATGAGCTTCGATGTGCGCTGTCAACGCCTCCGGCGGAGTGCGCGAAGAGAAACGCTCAACCGAGCGTCCATCATCAGCGATCAGAAACTTGGTGAAATTCCACTTGATTGCCTTACTGCCGAGCAAGCCCGGGGCGCGCTTCTTGAGCTGCACGAACAACGGGTGGGCCTCGCCGCCATTGACCTTAACCTTGGCAAACAGGGGAAAACTGACGCCGAAGTTGCGCCCGCAGAAAGCAGCGATCTGTTCCTCGTCATCCGGCTCCTGGTGGCCGAACTGATCACAGGGGAAGCCGAGCACCACCAAACCTTGCTGGCGATAGCGATCCCAGAGCGCCTCCAGCCCCTTGTACTGGGGCGTGAAACCACACTTGCTGGCCGTATTGACCACCAACAACAGCTTCGCATCGAAGTCGGCAAGGGTCTTCTGCTGACCGTCAATGGTGACGCATGGAATTTCGAACAACGGATCGCGCATGGCGGTATCTCGTGGAGGCGTTGCGAAACGCCGTCAGACGGCGCGCGGCTTGTGATTGAGCGAAGCAGAATTGATGCAGTAACGCATACCGGTCGGCGCTGGGCCGTCGGGGAACACGTGACCAAGATGAGCATCGCACCGCGCGCATTTGACCTCGATACGATGCATGCCGTGGCTGAAATCATCGACGCTGGCAATCGCCGTGTCACTGACGGGCTGGAAGTAGCTCGGCCAACCACAGCCGGAATCGAATTTGGCATCCGAGTCGAACAACGGCGCATCGCAACAGGCGCAATGATAGGTGCCGGGCGTCTTGGTATCGTTGTACTTGCCGGTGAATGGGCGCTCGGTGGCTCCCAGTCGGCAGACTTGAAACTGCTCGTCGGAGAGCTCTTCACGCCAGATTTCAAGCGGTTTCTCAAGCTTGTCCATCGGTACACCTCTTAAGGGTCTGTTTCCGTTTCGTTCGCAAGCCGCGTTGCTGCAGGTAATGGTTGTTCCTTGTCAAATCCCGCAACGCGGCATGACGAAACCTGCCGCGCAACCCGAAGAGCCGGAGCCTGTTTTTGCGCGCTGCGGCGTTATTCGTCGTTCATTTGGAATAACCAAACTTCCCTCCTCATGCCTTGCCTCGCGCAAAAACAGGCTCCGGCGCGACCGCAAACGAAGCGGAAACAGACCCTCTCTTAAAAAGGGCGGATCTGTACCTTTTCCGGTGGTCGGGCCGCACGTATGATGCGTTGCTCTTAGACGCCTAGTCTGGCAGCGAGGTTGCAGGCTGCCAAGGCGCCGGGGTTCATGCCAAACGCCGCCTGTCATCCACAAGCCAGGCGCGTCTTCACTTCGGGACACTCAGGATCATGCAGGTCAGCAAATCGAACAAGCTCGCCAATGTCTGCTACGACATCCGTGGGCCAGTGCTCAAGCACGCCAAACGCCTGGAAGAGGAAGGCCATCGCATCCTCAAGCTGAACATCGGCAACCCGGCGCCGTTCGGTTTCGAAGCGCCGGAGGAAATCCTTCAGGACGTGATCCGCAACCTGCCAACGGCGCAAGGTTACAGCGATTCCAAAGGCTTGTTCAGCGCCCGCAAGGCGATCATGCAGTACTACCAGCAGAAGCAGGTGGAAGGCGTGACCATCGAGGATATCTACCTCGGCAATGGCGTGTCGGAGCTGATCGTTATGTCCATGCAGGCGCTGCTCAACAACGGCGACGAGGTGCTCATTCCGGCACCCGATTACCCGCTATGGACCGCAGCAGTGAGCCTGGCGGGCGGTAAACCGGTGCACTACCTGTGCGACGAGCAAGCCAACTGGTGGCCGGATCTGGCCGACATCAAGGCCAAGATCACGCCCAATACCAAGGCGCTGGTGCTGATCAATCCGAACAACCCAACCGGGGCCGTCTATCCGCGCGAAGTACTGGAGGGCATGGTCGAACTGGCTCGTCAGCACAAGCTGGTGCTGTTCTCCGACGAGATCTACGACAAGATTCTCTACGACGATGCGGTACACGTCTGCACGGCGTCCCTGGCGCCTGACGTTCTCTGTTTGACGTTCAATGGCCTGTCCAAGTCCTACAGAATCGCCGGCTTCCGCTCCGGCTGGGTGGTGATCACAGGGCCCAAGCACAAGGCGCAGAGCTACATCGAGGGCATCGATATCCTCGCCAACATGCGCCTGTGCGCCAACGTGCCGTCGCAACATGCCATCCAGACAGCCCTCGGCGGCTATCAGAGCATCAACGACCTGGTGCTGCCGCCGGGCCGGCTGCTCGAGCAACGCAACCGAACCTGGGAACTGCTCAACGACATTCCCGGCGTCAGCTGCGTGAAGCCGATGGGCGCGCTCTATGCCTTCCCTCGGATCGACCCAAAGATCTGCCCGATTCACAACGATGAGAAGTTCGTGCTCGATTTGTTGCTCTCCGAGAAGCTATTGATCGTTCAGGGCACCGCCTTCAACTGGCCATGGCCGGATCATTTCCGCGTGGTCACCCTGCCCCGGGTCGATGATCTCGAGCAGGCGATCGGTCGCATTGGCAGCTTCCTCAAAACTTACAGCCAGTAGCTTCGATGGATTTGCAGATCGATGACTTCTACCGGGACGCCGCGGCCGGCCTCCTGATGCTCTATCAGGCGTTCCCACGGAAGATAACCCTGTATGTAGAAGACCTCATCGGTCACGAAGAGCCCGACGAGTTCGGCCTACCCAGCAAGCGGCATCAGAGTTGTCTGGGCGCGCTGCTGTGGCTGGCCGAAGAAGGCTATGTGCGATTCGAAAGCACTATTCAGTTTCTCGCTGTCGACCAGGCCGTGCTGACCGAAAAGGCATTCCTGTGCTTGACCCGTACGCTCGACGACACCGCGAATGGTGTCGAATCCCTTCCCCCCAGCGTACGCCGGGTTCACTCGAGCCTGGCTTATCAGCTCCGCCAAGCACTACAAGAGGGGCATGGCGAACGGCTCGCTCAACTGACCCGCCAGCTATTCACCAGCACCCTATCCAGCCAACCCTGAGCGCATCGGCGGTACAGGCGACATAGCTTGAAATAGTCGCCCGGTTGAATAGCGCCGGCCCGCCCCTTATATAGCCTATCGTTCCTTATTGTTCCCCTTGGAGTCTGCCGCAACATGATGCGCATTTTCTTGTTCCTGGCCACTAACCTGGCTGTATTGGTCGTTGCCAGCATCACCCTGAAGCTACTCGGAGTGGATCGTTACACGGGTCAGAACTACGGCAGCCTGTTAGCATTCTGTGCCGTCTTCGGATTCGCCGGTGCACTGATTTCGCTGTTCATCTCCAAGTGGATGGCGAAGATGAGCACGCGTACCGAGATCATCAGCCAACCCCGCACGCGCCATGAGCAATGGCTGTTGCAAACCGTCGAGCAGCTTTCCCGCGACGCCGGCATCAAAATGCCGGAAGTGGGTATTTTCCCCGCCTACGAAGCCAACGCGTTCGCCACCGGCTGGAATAAGAACGACGCACTGGTCGCCGTCAGCCAGGGATTGCTCGAGCGCTTTTCGCCGGACGAGGTCAAAGCCGTACTGGCTCATGAGATCGGTCATGTATCCAACGGCGACATGGTGACCCTGGCACTGATTCAGGGTGTGGTGAACACATTCGTCATGTTCTTCGCGCGGATCTTCGGTAGCTTCGTCGACCGTGTGATCCTGAAGAACGAAGACGGTCACGGTATCGGCTACTTCATTGCGACCATCTTTGCGGAACTGGTGCTGGGCATTCTTGCCAGCATCGTTGTCATGTGGTTCTCGCGCAAGCGTGAATTCCGTGCTGACGAAGCAGGCGCACAGCTGGCCGGCACCAGCGCGATGATCGGCGCGCTGCAGCGGCTGCGCGCGGAACAGGGCGTGCCGGTGGATATGCCGGACAGCCTCAAGGCTTTCAGCATCAACGGTGCCCTGCGTAACGGCCTGGCGGGATTGCTGATGACGCACCCGTCGCTGGAAGACCGCATCGAGGCCCTGCGCCAGCGCGGTTGAACGAACGGATCGAAAAAAACGAGGGCGGCGCCAGCCGCCCTCAGCCCTGGAATGCAAAAGCGACGCCCTCCTCTCAACGCTCGTACTCAGCCGGTGCCGTTCCAGGAGATGCCAACCAGGCGAATATCGAATTCAGGCTCGTGAAGCACCCAAAGCTTCTGCGAAGCGTTCGAGAACACCTCGCCAACATAGCGGGGGCGTTCTATTGCCGCCCGCCGAGCCGATAGCAACTTTCATCCAGGCGCGTTAGCCCGCGTTGGAGAAACTTCCAGTTGCCGTCGTCGTCCAGCACGTTTGCCCGTTCCTGCAGCTCGAGGTTCCAATGCAAGCCAAGGGACTGCCGAACTTCGGCGTCACTCACAGCGAATGGCGGGCCAGCCATTTGTTCCTGTTCGTAATCCAGGGTAATCAGTAAACCCTGACAGCTCGGCGCGAGGATATCCGTCAGGTGTTCGACGTAGCGCTGACGCATGTCTGGGGGCAACGCAATCAACGCAGCACGATCGTACAGTCCCTGGCAGTCGGCCACGTCATGATGGCTTAGCGAGAAGAAATCGCCACAGCGGATTTCCAGCGCGCCGGCGCGATAGACCTTGAACTCGCCCTGGATGCTCACCTCGGCTGCCAGCTGTTGCTCGGCGAAAAAGTCTTCGACCGCGCGCTCGCTCAGCTCGATGCCAAGCACCGCAAAGCCCTGCTCGGACAACCAGGCCATGTCGAGACTCTTGCCGCACAGCGGCACCAGCACCCGGGCACCTTCGGCCAGATGCAAACCGGGCCAGTGGCGGCGTAGATAAGGATTGACCTCGTTCAGGTGAAAACCGATTTCGTTGCGTGCCCAGCGTCGTTTCCAGAACCCTTCATCCATATCCAGCCCCTCATAGCGATGATGGCTGGAGCTTATCAGAGCCGCCGGTAACGATCGCATCGAAGCGATTCAGCCGGTTCGTAAGGCGGTTTCCGGGTCCATGCCAGCATCACGCATTTGAGCCAATTTGTAGCGCAGGGTGCGTGCGCTGATCCCCAGCCGGTCAGCGGTCTCCTTGCGGCGACCGCGCTCTGCTCGCAAGGTCTCGAGAATCACCTCGAACTCGCGACGACGCAAATCTTCACCCAGCGCACCAGCCGTCTCGGCAGATCCTGTCGAGGCAGCCTGAGATGGGTACACCGGCGCGATGCTGGCTGCGGAACTTCTGGCCAGCGCAGCGAAGCCGGCCGTGGACGTCAGACATAAATCCTCGGGGCGGATCAGGCCGCCTTGCTGCAGAATCAATGCGCGCTGAATGGCGTTGTCCAACTCGCGGACATTGCCCGGCCAGGCGTGACCGAGAAGGCAATCACACGCCTCGGCCGTAAGCATGGCGCTTGGCTGACGCATTTTCCGCGCATGATTGGCCAGCAATCGCTCGGCCAGCGGCACGATGTCCGCCGGTCGGTCCCGCAGCGCCGGCCAGGCGAGCGGAAACACGGAGAGCCGATAGAAAAGATCCTCACGGAAACGCCCGTTACGAACCTCATCAGCCAGGTCACGGTTGGTCGTAGCGACGATACGGATATCCAGCGGTATAGGTTTACGACCGCCGACACGTTCGACCTCGCGCTCCTGCAGCACGCGCAGCAACTTGGCCTGAAGCGCCAGCGGCATCTCGGAAATCTCGTCGAGCAGCAGCGTGCCGCCTTCGGCCAGCTCGAACTTGCCCGGCTGCGTGGCGATGGCGCCAGTGAAAGCACCTTTCTCGTGACCGAACAGAGTCGCCTCGAGCATATTGTCCGGTATTGCCGCACAGTTGATCGCAATGAAAGGCTTGTCGGCGCGCGCTGATTGCTGATGGATATAGCGGGCCAACACCTCTTTGCCGGTACCGGACTCACCGGAAACCAGCACGGTCGAATCGCTACGCGCGACTCGGGCCGCCAGTGCCAACAGCTGCTGACTTGTCGGTTCGACGGCCACCGGGCCATCCTCGTCGGCTGAACCAAGTTGGCCACAAGCATGGCGAGCGACCAGTCCGAGCAGAACGTGCGGCTCAAACGGCTTGACCAAATAATCCACCGCCCCCTGACGCATCGCCTCGACCGCTCGCTCAACAGCACCAAACGCCGTCATCAGCAGGACCGGTAGCTGCGGGTATCGCTGGCGGACCAGCCCCTGCAAGGCATGACCGTCCATACCAGGCATGTTCACGTCACTGACGATCAGGCCGAAGCCACCCTGCTCCAGCGCCCGCAGCGCGGCCTCGGCGCTATCGACCGCGTGATAGGAATAGCCACCGAGCTCGAGCGTATCGCCTAGCGCCTCGCGTAGAGCACGGTCGTCTTCGACCAGCAGAATCTTCGCAGCCATGGGCTTCACTCCGAAATTGCCGGCAAGGACGCCGGAAGCAACGGCAGCTGAAGGGTCGCACAGGTTCCTCTACCTGGCCGGGAACGCAACTCAAGCGCACCTGAGTGAGCCCGCGCCACCGATTTGACCACCGCCACACCCAGCCCGGTTCCAGTCGCTCGGGTGGTAAAAAAGGGTTCCCCGAGTCGGGACAGGGTTGTCGCATCCATTCCTGCACCATTGTCGCTGATGCTGATACGCAGCACTGCGTCACGCGCATAGAGATGCACTTTCAGTCTTGGCTGCTTGTCACAAGCCTGCAGCGCGTTCTCCATCAAGTTGAGCAGCGCACCGACCAGCGTGTCGCGATTACACAGAAGCGCGCCGCTCGAGACATCGCATTGCCAGCGAACAGCAACACCCTCCACTTTCGCTGCGGCCGCTGCACGCAGCGCAGCCAGCAGTTCGGCCGTAGCCAGCCGATCCTCCAGAGGCAGGTCGCCGCGAGCGAACACCAGCATGTCGCGGACCTGATGCTCCAGTTCGTTCAGGCGGTCTTTCAGGCGGCCGGCGAAGCGCTGTTGCTGCTCGACGGACAAGCCGCCCTGCTCCAGGTGGCTGGCATAAAGCAACGCGGTGGAAAGCGGCGTGCGGATCTGGTGAGCCAACGATGCCACCATCCGCCCCAGCGCCGACAAACGCTCGTGACGCGCCAGCTGTTCCTGCAATCGTCGCGTCTCGGTCAGGTCGGTCAGCAACACCAACTGCCCAGGCTCGCCATTCAACGAACGCGTAGCGATGGACACGCGACGTCCATCCTTCAGCGAGATTTCATGGCCATCGTCCTTACGCGGAGCGAAGCTGCGGGTGATCACCTCGCGCCAGAGCGCCCCTTCGAGCGGCCCGCCTAGCAGCTCCAGCGCTACCGGATTGGCTTCGCGGACTACGCCCTGGCCGTCAATGACGATGACGCCGCCAGGCAATAGGTCCAGCAGACTCTGCAGACGATTGGCCAGGCGTTCTTTCTCTTCGAACTCGCGCCGGCGCTGCGCACTGGTTTCAGCCAGTTGGTCTTTCAATTCGGCCACACGCGTCTGCAGGAATTGCTGGGACGCGCCCAACCGACCTGACATGCGGGTAAACAGCTCAAGCGATTGCTCGAGCTCACCGCTTGCTGAGGTCTCGCTCGGGCACTGGTTTAACGCTGATGAGGAGAACGCTGAAGGCACTGGCACTCGTATCCGTCAAAAGATGGTCGGTGAAGTGACGACAGCAAGGATCATGCCCAGGACCTGTTGCTGCCACGTCGCGTGCAGCAGAACGGGAACAAACTCTAGCGGTATTGAAGAAGGATCGGCGGGGATATCACGCCGCCGCGGTTAGCGGCGTGGGGGAAACGTTATTCGTCCGTGTCGTCTTCGCGGCGATTCATGCCGTACTTGCGCATTTTTTCGACGAGGGTCGTCCGCCGAATACGCAGGCGCTCGGCAGCGCGTGCAACCACTCCACCCGCATCCTCGAGCGCTTGCTGGATGAGCCCCTGCTCCAGATTACCCAGATAATCCTTCAGGTCGAGGCCTTCCACCGGGAGCATGGCGTGGGCGTCGGCGGCGACAATGGGCGCATTGATTGCAGCACGCTCCTCCATTTCGTCATGAACGCTGATGGCGTACTGCTCGTCATCGTCATCGACATGGCGAAACTTCTTCGGCAACTCCATCACGCCGATCACGCCATAGGGATGCATGATCGCCATGCGCTCGACGAGGTTGGCGAGCTCGCGCACGTTGCCCGGCCAATCGTGACGACAGAGCGACATGATCGCAGCCGAGTTGAAGCGAATGGAACCACGCTTTTCATGTTCCATGCGTGAGATCAGCTCGTTCATCAGCAGCGGGATGTCCTCGATGCGCTCGCGCAGCGGGGCCATTTCGATGGGGAAAACGTTAAGGCGATAATAGAGATCCTCGCGGAAGCTACCGTCCACAATCATCTTTTCCAGATCCTTGTGGGTCGCCGCGATTATCCGGACATCGGCATTCTGCGTACGATTGCTGCCCACTCGTTCAAAGGTGCGCTCCTGCAGAACCCGTAGCAGCTTGACCTGCATAGGCAGCGGCATGTCACCAATTTCGTCGAGGAACAGCGTTCCGCCTTCTGCCAGTTCGAAACGACCGGCACGGGACGTGATCGCCCCGGTAAATGCGCCCTTCTCATGGCCGAACAGTTCGCTTTCCAGCAACTCGGCCGGAATCGCCCCGCAGTTGACGGGAACGAAAGGTCCACCACGGCGTTTGGAATGGTAATGAAGGTTACGCGCAACCACCTCTTTACCGGTTCCCGACTCGCCGAGGATCAATACGCTCGCTTCGGTATCGGCGACCTGTTGCATCATTTGGCGGACGTGCTGGACCGCGCGACTCGTGCCCACCAGGCTGCGGAACAGGTTGGGCTCGCGTTGCCGTCCTCGCGCCTTCGCCTGGTCATACATTTCTCGATAGACCTGGGCCCGATGAAGCGAATCGAGCAGCTTGTTATAGCTCGGCGGCATCTCGAGGCTGGTCAACACGCGCCGACGAATCTCGTCCGGCCAGTCCGTCGGTACGGGCTCACCAATCAACATTAGCGGCAGATTTTCGTCCCACTTGCTGAGCTGCTTGAGCAACTCTACCGCGCCGCCCCTGGCCGAAACGTCACCGAGCATCACGCCGAGAATGCTGCGGCTCGACTCCAATGCCTCGACCGTACCCTGCCACTCGTTGCTGGCGCAGGCCAGATGGTCCTCGCTCAGAAAATTAAGAATGACCGCCAAATCGCGGCGACGATCCTGATCGTCATCTATCAACAAAATTTTGGTTTCACGCCACATCTTGTTTATAGCTCTAGAGGCTGAAAGGGGGGCCGCGCTCGTCTTTGATAAAAACGGTTACGCCATCGGCAGATAGCCAGTAGTTAATTAAAAAAAACCCGCCGAGTCAAATTTATGACGTGATTCAACGACAAAAGATCAAAAATCGACTGATTGTAGGCAAGGCAGAGGGGAGCGAAGTGCAGCGATCAGCGGAGCGGTCGTTCGCCTAGTCCACGGACACGTTTCGAATGCCGTGGCCACCAAGACGAGTTGCCGGATTAAAGTTGCCGGACGTATGCGGCCACGCTGACGTTCCCCACCGACTTCTGTTCTGATGAGCAGAACTCCCCCTGATCTCAACCAAACAGCTTATATACGTTGGCGTTGCGTTGAGATTGATTGAGCTGTAGCAGTTCGTCCGCGACGCGCCGCTGCTCGGTCTGGCAGGTGACGACCAGCTCCTGGTAGAGATTTACCAGCTCTTGCAGCCGCTGCCGAAGTGCCGGCTCGTCCTCACGAGGCTCAACCATCGCTGCCTCAACGACCTGCCGGCATTGCAGATCCAGGACGCTGATCGCCGTCCAGTCCTGCTGTGCCATCGCATCGCGTAACGCGCTGCGGGTTTCTTCAAGACGTTTGACTGCTGCACTCATGAATCCGCTCCGGATGAACTGGTTACAAGGCCGAACCTACACGGCCACACGGCACTGCTGGCGGTGTCTGAACCTTTATCGGCAACCTGCGAAACGTCTTTAACGTTGTCATGAAAATCGAGGCTGCGGCGCATCAGTGCAAGCCACGCAGCCCCGTAGGAACGCTTGGAGGCGCGACCGGCTCCCAAGGCCCATCGGGCCGGCCAGCACAATACCAGTCGCCGTCCCAGCGGTAGTAGAGCCGCTCACGGTAGAACATGTCCCGCCCTTCCACGACATAGACCCCTAGGCGATTGTCCCAATGCGCAGCGGCATGTGGCGGCGGAGCATAACGTGGATGGCTTTTTTGCGTAGCGGGCGGGCGCGGGGCCGGAGGCGTACGCACCGGCGGTGGACTCGTGACCGGTTCGCGAGGCTCCGACACCGGCGGGGTCGGTCGGCGTGCCGGCTCAGATGTTTGATAGGGATTACCCGCGCAGGCTCCCAACAGCAATGCCAGCATCACTACGCCGCCAGCCCTGGGCAAGCGATATACCGCTGTCGAAACCAAATCCGTCATTGTCACTGGCCTCCTGAACCCTGGCGATCAGGGCGTTTCAGGTTGATCGATGGTCAGCTTGACCGAGCCGCCGGTGCTCGGTGCCAGCGGTTCGCTGCTGCCCTGCCATTCGCCCTGTGTGGCGTTTCCATCTCTGGAAATACGAGCGAACAGTTTGACCTGTTCGAAGTTGGACAAGCGAAGTTGCGGAGTCATTGCATCGGCATCGCTCAAACTGACCGTAGCGGGCAGATCGGCCACGGTCAGGCGCTTCACAGCCAATGGCATTGGCGGGCCGGACAGCGCGCGAGCAAAAACGAATACGGTGTCAGTGGGCCGCACCTCATCACTCAACGCGGCGCCCAGCTGCACATCGACTGTCAGTTCGGGACCGACAGCGGCAGTGGTTTCGCTTGCCGGTTTCTTCGCGCTTGGCGAAGCCGGTTCGCCGAGCTGTTCTCGGGCTCGGGCAATGCCACTCTGAATAGCTTCACGCGAGGGGTCCTCGGCGGGCAGCGTTGCGACCAGGCGCTCCCAGAACCCTATCGCCTCATCGAAACGCTGCTCTTCGTAGGCTGCAATGCCCAGCAACCCGAGGCTGGTGACTTCGTGAGGATCGCCCTTGAGCGCTTCGTCAGTCAGCTGCTGCATCTGCGTCGACCATTGGCGGTCTTCGGCAAAATAGAGTGCCTGCGCCCATTGGCCCAAAAGCTCCGGCTGGCGACCCGCGCGCTTGATGAGCTGCTCATAGGCTGCGGCCGCATCGGCGGGACGATCCTGGCGCATATAAGTTCTAGCCAGGAAATACCAGGCCTCGGTGGACTCGGGCTGTGCCTTCACTGCGCGCTCCAGCCTCGTCGTCATTTCTTCCATGGTTCTAGGTTGCTCGGCGAATTCGCGCGCCAGCTCCAGCTTGTCGCTCGCCCCCCAATGCAAGTACAGGCCGTACCCCAGCAACGGCATGAGAATCGCCGCAATCAGCGGCACCGCTCGGCCCAGGTTGCTGCGCCGAGAAGTATCGTCACCCTCGGTGTCGTCTAGCAGCTCACGCGCCGCATCGGCTCGTCCCACCTCGAACTGCTCCGGGGTGAGCGTCCCTGCCGACTGCTGTGCGGCCAGCTCAGCGAGCCGCTCTTCGTAGAGCGCGACATTCAGGGCCGTCCGGTCCTCTTCCGCCTGTATCCGACGCCCCCGCATCAGGGGAAGCAACAGGAACGCCAGGGCGGCCAACAACAGCAGGCCTGCACCTATCCAGAAATCGATCATGGTTCTTTTTTATCCAACAACATGGCGAGACGCGCACGCTCGGCCTCGGAAAGAGTGTTCGACACCGAGCCGGCAGAGTTTCGACGGCGGCGGATCAAGATGAACGCCAGCACGCCGAAACCGAGTACTAGCAAAGCAATAGGGCCATACCAGAGCAAGAGCGTCTTGGCATTGACGGGCGGCTTGTAGCGGACGAAATCGCCGTAACGGGCGACGAGGTAATCCACTATCTGCTCGTTGCTCTGCCCCTCCTCTACCATGCGGTAGATTTCGCGACGCAGGTCCATAGCGATCGGCGCGTTGGAGTCGGCAATGTTCTGGTTCTGGCACTTGGGGCAACGCAGCTCCTCGACCAACGTGCGGTAACGCTCCCGCTCAGCATCGCTCTTGAATTCATAGGAGTCGATTGCCGCCTGCACGCCGCCAACCAGACACAGCGCCAGCACAATCCCCTGGATCAGCTGCTTCATTCGTCCACCAGTTCTTGATACAGCGCGGCGAGTTGCTCGCGCCAGACGCGCTCATCGATGACGCCGACGTATTTGTGGCGAATGATTCCCTGCTTGTCGACGATGAAGGTCTCGGGGGCGCCATACACGCCCAAGTCCAAGCCCAGACTGCCCTGCTCGTCACTGATGTTCAGCTGGTAGGGGTCGTGAAAGTCCTTAAGCCATTTCTGCGCCGCGGCATTGTCGTCCTTGTAGTTGACGCCATGAATGACCACGCCCTGCTCCGCAAGCTTGTTCAGTACCGGATGTTCGACCTTGCAGGCGACGCACCAGGTCGCCCAGACATTGACCAGTGCTGGCTTGCCCTTGATATCCGCGGCGCTGATCAGCCGCTGTGGATCCTCGACCGAAGGCAGCGTGAACGACGGTATCGGTTTACCAATCAACGCCGACGGCAGCTCGGTCGGATCGAGGAACAGCCCACGATATAGAAACACGGCGACCAGCAGGAAGATCGCCAACGGCAGCAACATCAATACTCGTTTCATTAATTAGGCTCCTTGCCGGGCCAAGCCGAGCGCGTCGCGGACGCGGGTCCTGACCTTCACCCGGTAGCGCTTGTCGCTGACCGACAGCACGCCCCCCAGCGACATCAGCAATGCGCCCATCCAGATCCAGCGAACGAACGGCTTGATATGCACCCTCACCGCCCAGGCGCCGTTATCCAGGGGCTCGCCGAGAGCCACATAGAGATCGCGAGTGAAGCCTGCATCGATGCCCGCCTCGGTCATCGGCATCTGCTGCACGGTGTAGAGACGTTTCTCCGGATGCAGCGTCGCCACCTGCTTGTCGCCCTCGAAGACGCGAATGGTGCCCTTATCGGAGGTGAAGTTGGGACCTTCGAAATGTTCGGCACCATCGAAAACGAAGCTGTAACCACCCAACTGCAGCGACTCTCCGGGAGCCAGACGCAAATCTCGCTCGTCGCTCTGCTGGCTCGTCAGCACCACTCCCAGCGCACAGACCACCAGACCGAAATGCGCCAACTGCATACCCCAGTAGCTCGGCGCCAGGCTTCTGATCCCCTTCAACAGGCCTTTATGACGGGTCTTGTCGAGTATGTCGCGCACCCCGGCGGCTACCACCCAGGCAGCCAGCAGACATACTGCCAGTACGGCCCAGTGGAAATCGCCGAATAGCATCGAGCCCAGCCCACCGAGGACGGCGCTGGTGATCAGCACCGGGATCAGCATGCCGACCAGCCATCTCACCGGCGTGTCCTTCCAACGCACCAGCACACCTACGGCGAGCGCGAGCATCAACGCGCCGATGAGCGGCAGGAACATCGCATTGAAATAAGGGGGACCGACCGAAAGCTTGGTATTCGACAGCGCATCGAGCAGCAGTGGATACAAGGTACCCAGCAAAATCATCGAGGTGGCGACGACCAGCAACAGGTTATTGACCAATAGCAGCGTTTCCCGCGACCACAGGCCGAAACCGATCTGGCTCTTTACCACCGGCGCGCGCAGGGCGAACAGCGTCAGCGAACCACCGATCACAATCAGCAGGAACGCCAGAATGAAAACACCACGCGCTGGATCGGTCGCAAACGCATGCACTGAAGTCAGCACGCCGGAGCGAACCAGGAAAGTACCCAGCAGACTGAGCGAGAAGGCTGCGATGGCCAACAGAACCGTCCAGCTCTTGAAGACACCACGCTTCTCCGTCACCGCCAGCGAATGAATCAACGCCGTGCCCACCAGCCAAGGCATGAAGGACGCATTCTCCACTGGATCCCAGAACCACCAACCGCCCCAGCCCAGTTCGTAATAGGCCCACCAGGAGCCGAGGGCGATACCGATGCCCAGGAAGGCCCAGGCGATCAGCGTCCAGGGGCGCGACCAGCGTGCCCAGGCGGCATCCAGGCGACCTCCAAGCAGTGCGGCAATGGCAAACGCAAAGGCTACCGAGAAACCGACATAGCCCATGTAGAGCATCGGCGGATGAACCACCAGACCGAAATCCTGAAGCAACGGATTGAGGTCCCGTCCGTCCATCGGTGCCTGCGGTAGCAGCCGTTCGAAGGGGTTTGACGTAACAATCAGGAACAGCAGGAAGCCGATGCTGATGAGCCCCATGACGCCCAGTACCCGAGCCAGCATGTCTTCCGGCAACTGGCGCGAGAAGATCGATACCGCGAAGGTCCAGCCCGCCAGGATGAAGGCCCATAACAGCAGCGACCCCTCGTGTGCCCCCCACACCGCGCTGAATTTGTAGTACCAGGGCAAGGCGCTGTTGGAGTTCTGCGCAACATAGGCCACGGAGAAATCATCCACCATGAAAGCGTAAGTGAGGCAAGCGAAAGAGAACGCCAGGAACGAGAACTGTCCCCACGCGGCCGGTTGCGCCAGCCCCATCCATTGCTGATCACCCCGCCAGGCACCGATCAATGGAAGCGTGCCTTGTACCAAGGCCAGGCACAGCGCCAGGATCATTGCCAGGTGACCGAGTTCGGGAATCATTTCGCGTACTCCTGCTCGCCACCCGCGTAAGGCTTGCTCTTGCCGCTTTTCTCAAGTGCTGCCGTGACTTCTGGCGGCATGTAATTTTCGTCATGCTTGGCCAACACCTCGTCAGCGACCAGCATGCCGTCGGCATTCATGCGCCCCAAGGCGACGATTCCTTGCCCCTCACGAAACAGGTCAGGAAGAATCCCTTGGTATTGAATGGTCACTGACTGAGCGTAGTCAGTGACACGAAAGGTCACCGTCAGCGAATCGTTGCTGCGTTGTACCGACCCCTCTTCGACCATTCCGCCCGCACGGATCCGCGTGCCTTCCGGCGCTTCGCCCGCGGCGATCTGCGTCGGCGTATAGAAGAGGTTGATGTTCTCTTGCAGAGCAGACAATGCCAGCGCCACCGCGATACCGACGCCAGCCAGAATGGCCAGTACGATGTACAGACGCTTCTTGCGCACAGGATTCACTTCATTTCCTCCCGGCGCAAACGACGCGCCTCGTCTTGCAAATAACGCCGACGCGCCATTACCGGCAACGCCACGTTGAGAATCAGGACCGCCAGGCTGATGCCATAAGAAGTCCAGACATACAGGCCATGGTTGCCCATGGCGATGAAGTCGGAAAACGAGGAAAAATTCATAAAGCTTTACCCGCCAACGCTTTCACCTCGGCTTTTACCCAGCTGCTTCGCGACTCGCGGCGCAGCACTTCCAGACGCATGCGCATCAGTAGCACCACGGCGAAGAAGCAATAGAAGCCCAGCACCATAACCAGCAGTGGCAGCCACATCTCGGCCGGCATGGCCGGCTTCTCGGTAACGGTGAAGGTCGCCGGCTGATGGAGCGTGTTCCACCATTCCACCGAATATTTGATGATCGGAATGTTGACCACCCCGACGATGGCGAGCACCGCGCAGGCCTTGGCTGCGCTGTCACGATTGCTGATCGCCTGCCCCAGCGCAATGATGCCGAAGTACAGGAACAGAAGGATGAGCATCGAAGTAAGCCGGGCGTCCCATACCCACCAGGCGCCCCAGGTCGGCTTGCCCCACACCGCACCGGTGAGAAGCGCGATAAAGGTCATCCAGGCGCCGATCGGCGCGGCCTGCTGCAGGGCGACGTCGGCGAGCTTCATCTTCCAGACCAGGCCGACAATGCCGGCGACGGCGAGCATTACGTAGATAGATTGCGCCAGGAAAGCGGCGGGCACGTGGATATAGATGATGCGAAAGCTGTTGCCTTGTTGGTAATCCTGCGGCGCAAAGGCCAGGCCCCAGACGACGCCGACACCGATCAGCAGCAACGCGGCCCAGCCCAGCCAGGGCATCCAGCGGCTGCTGATCTCGTAAAACCATTTGGGCGAACCCAGTTTGTGGAACCACGTCCAGTTCATAGAACCCGCCTCACATCCACCACACAGGGCGATACTGCCTTGAAAAAGGGCAGCCGCCTCTTGCCCGCGATCAGTAAACTCATCGTTATCGAAACCACTCGTCTCGTATCGGTGACTCGCGCTCCGCTATCGGATAGATCCATGATGCAGTCCGTCATTCGCCAACGCTGATTTTCAGGCCGGCCGCTATTGCAAAGGGTGTCAGGGTAACTGCCAGAGCAGTCAGACTGGAAAGCCATAATAGGTGTCCGAGCGCAGGTAGCCCCTGCAACGCTGCCTGCAGTGCCCCGCTGCCGAGGATCAGCACGGGGATATAGAGTGGGAGAATAAGTAGTGCCAACAGCAGGCCGCCACGCTTGAGTCCCACGGTCAACGCCGCCCCCACCGCTCCTAGCAGGCTGAGCACTGGTGTGCCCAGCAGCAACGAAATCAGCAGGACCGGTAGCGCACTGGCCGGCATTCCCAGCATGAGACCCAGTAACGGGGCGAGCAGCACCAGCGCCAGCCCGGAAAACAGCCAGTGTGCCAGCACCTTGGCGAGAACCAGAAGCGCCAACGGGTGCGGCGAAACGACCCACTGCTCGAGCGAACCATCCTCGAAATCGCTGCGAAACAGTCCGTCCAACGAGAGCAGCACCGCCAACAGCGCAGCAACCCAAATCAATCCAGGTGAAATCGTTTGCAGCAATTGCGATTCGGGGCCGACCGCCAACGGAAACAGGGCGATGACGATGGCAAAGAAAACCAGCGGGTTGGCCAGTTCCGCCGGTCGACGGAACAGCAGACGCGTTTCGCGAGCCAGCAGCAGGGTAAAAACGTTACTCATGCGGCTCGCTGCCCCAGATCTATTTCGCGGAAGCCTGCCGGCATCTCGGCGAGCGAATGATGCGTCGTCAGTACGACCATGCCGCCCTGCTCGCAGTGGGTCGCCAGATAGCGTTCGAGCTGCGCCACGCCATGCTTGTCCAGCGCGGTGAAGGGCTCATCGAGAATCCACAAGGGTGGGGGCGACAGATACAACCGAGCCAGGCCGACGCGGCGCTGCTGTCCTGCGGAAAGCGTGTGACAGGGCACATCTTCGAAACCGCGCAAGCCTACCGAATCAAGCGCTTGCCAGATCGCATCGCGCGTCGCAGGCTGATGCAGTGCGCACAACCAGGAGAGATTCTCCTCGGCAGTGAGCAGCCCCTTGATACCCGCTGCATGGCCGATCCACAACAGATTGCGGGCCAATTCATCGCGCTGGCTTTCGAGGTCTCGCCCGTTGAGCAGCACCTTGCCTGAGGTCGGCTGCATCAGACCGGAGAGCAACCGAAGCAGGCTGGTCTTGCCACTACCGTTGGGGCCGGCGATCTGCAACATTTCCCCTTTGGCGATCCGCAGGTCTAACCTCTCGAACAGAAGACGCCAGTCCCGCTCACAGGAAAGCGCTACAGCTTCTAGAAAGGGACTGGACACGCTAGGGCTACCTCAAGATGGAAGAAGCCCGGCCGCTACATCGTTAGCGAGCCGGGCGGCCGGAATTATACATGCCGAGCCCCTGCACCAAAGGCCACAACGGCGAAAGGTTGTAAGAGCATTTAAGTAAAAATGACCGAGATCAAGAGTACCCAGGCAATCCCCTCTTCCGGCCCGTCTCGTCCGGTAACGACTTCGGCCGAGATGGCACTGAAGCTGTTGCAGCCGATGCAGGGGTTGCTTGTCGCGGGGGAAAGTGCCGACGCCGAGGTCGTCAGCATCAAGGAGGCGCTGCAAAGCTTTCAGCTGACGCTGCGACTTACACTGACCAACGGACGACAGGCGACGGTCGAAACCAGCAGTCCCAGGGCCGCTGTACCCGGGACAGCCATGCTCATTACCGCCGTGTCCGACACCCGCCTGATGGCCGCGCTGCAACCCGGTAATCGCCAGCCGCAGAGCAGTATCGATCTCACCCAACTGCCGGTAGGGAGCGTGGTGCAAGGCAAGGTGACGGCCAGCCAGCAGGCACAGCAGGACGGGAAGACGGTATTCAAGGTCGTGATCAGCCTGCTCAACTCGCCGCTTGCCGGGCAGAAACTGAACGTCGAGTCGGCGATCCCGCTGGCGCCGGGCAATTTGGTAACGGCCCGAGTCCAGGGCGACCAGTCGCTGGCGTTCATGCCACTGAGCGGTCGCCTCGATCAGTTGGTGCTGGGGCAGCAATTGACTGCGCAACATAGTCGTCAGGGGTCGATCGAAGGATTGCTGGGCGCACTGGGATCCGGCAGTGGACTGCCCGAACGGTTGCGCGGTGCGGCCGAACGTCTGCTCGGCCTGGTCCCGGACATGCAACAGCTCGGTGACGCCAAAACCGTTGCCCAGGCGCTGGCGCGCAGCGGTGTCTTTCTCGAAGGAAGCCTGTTGAGCAGCCACGAGAGCAGCCTGCCGACGGACATGAAGGCGGCCCTGCTGCGCCTGATCGCCCAACTGCCCGGACTACCCGGCGGCGGACCTATGACGGCGGCACAGGCCGGTGCCGCATTCGGACAGGCATTACCGGCCTTCGCCCGCAATGCGTTGGGTGCCTTAGGACAACCGAACACCCGCCAGATGGCGCAAACCTTTCCGTTACCGAGCCGGTTATTGCCCAACGCCGAGGACGAGCCCGACCTGGAGCTGCTGCTGAAGCTCGCCGCTGCCGCCGTGTCGCGATTGCAGACTCACCAGCTGTCCAGCCTCGCCCAGACCCAGACCAGCCCGGACGGCACGCAAGTCACGACCTGGCAGATCGAGGTGCCGATGCGTGATCAGCGCGATATCGTGCCGTTGCAGGTGAAATTCCAGCGCGAAGAAGAGCCCCAGCACAACCGCAAGGAAAAGCCGGACATCCTCTGGAAAGTCGAGCTTGCGTTCGACGTAGCGCCCTTGGGCCCGCTACAGGTTCAAGCGCAACTACTCCAGGGCAGCCTGTCTAGCCAGATATGGGCAGAACGCAGCGGTACCGCAGAACTGATCTCGACAGAACTCGATCATTTGCGTCAGCGGCTGGTCTCGGCCGGACTAAATATCGGGGAGCTCGCCTGCAGACAGGGCACGCCGCCCCAGGGGCCTCGCACATCACTGGATCAACGCTTCGTGGACGAAACCGCATGACCGCCAACACACCGCGCCAAGCCATCGCCCTTACCTACGATGGCGCCACCACGCCAACGCTGTCCGCCAAGGGCGACGACGAGCTGGCCGAAGCGATACTGGCAATAGCACGCGAGCACGAAGTGCCGATCTACGAAAATGCAGAGCTGGTGAAACTGCTGGCGCGTCTGGAGCTGGGGGATGCCATTCCAGAAGCGCTCTATCGCACCATCGCCGAAATCATCGCATTTGCCTGGTACCTGAAAGGCAAATACCCACCAGGATTTACCGAGCGACAGGACTCTTCATCCACCCTGCGCCTCAATGGGCCTGAGCGTTAAGGGTCCTGGCATCGTCGAACCGACCCTTTTCCTGGGGGAAATCTGCCAAGGTCCAGGCGAAGTAACCCTGACGGAAATAGAACACCTGCTGGTAGCCCCACGCCACGGCCAGCCGTGCCGCCTCGGCGCTGGCTGGACAGACTTCACTGTCGCAATAGACCACCAGCGGCACGCTTCTTGGCCACTGGTTCTGCGACAACCCGAAGAATTCTCGCGCGAGCTCCATATGCACTGCGCCCTCGATATGCCCCCACTCCCATTCACGGCTCGGACGCACATCGACGAATACCGCCCCAAGCGCATGGAGCTGCCTGGCCTGGTAGACATTGACGGTCATTGCACCTTCGACTTCGATCGGTGCTTCCCCCGCGTAAAGCCAGGTAGGACTCACCAGCAGACACAGCATCAGAATGCGCAGCATCACATCCTCCTCGCCCGCCGTCGGGCACGGGCCCGCACCAGACACGGCGAAGCCTTGTCCAAATTGGAGGAAGCAATGGTCATATCGTTCACTGCCACGGCCTGACGGCCGGACAGAGGTCACGAAACCGCGAACAGACGAACGCTAGCCCGGATTGCGGCGCGACTCATGCAGCTTGCGCATCAGTTCGGCTTCGGATTGAGAAAGGCCACAGGATTGCGTCAGATCGTCGATGCTGGCCCCCATACCGACCAGCTTGGCGGCCTGGGAGAAGGTGAAATTATTCAGATCGCGTTGTTCGAGTTGGCTGAGCTTTTCCGGCAGTGGCATAACGATCCGAGACAACTCCTGCAGGTCGTTGCCCATGCGTACGCTGCTTTCCAGATAGTTTTCCAGACGAGCCCCGAGCGCTTTGATGCGCTTGTCCCGGGCAGCATCCTCCCGCGCTTGCAGCTCGGCCTGCTGTCGCTGGCGACGGAACAGCCAGATGCAGCAGCCCAGCAGTGCCAGGCAACACAGCGCAAGCGCGACGACCGCCGCGACCAGCGACGCGATCATGTGTCAGATGCTCTCAAGTTCCGCCCATTCTTCTTCGCTCATCATCTTGTCCAACTCGACCAGAATCAGCAGCTCGTTGTTCTTGTTGCACACGCCCTGGATGAATTTCGCAGACTCATCGTTACCGACGTTGGGGGCGGTTTCGATCTCCGACTGCCGCAGGTAAACCACCTCGGCCACGCTATCGACCAGAATGCCGACCACCTGGCGATCCGCCTCGATGATGACGATGCGCGTGTTGTCGGAAACGGGCGCGGTGTCCAGGCCGAAGCGCTGACGCGTATCGATCACGGTGACCACGTTGCCACGCAGGTTGATGATGCCAAGCACGTAGCTTGGAGCGCCCGGCACCGGCGCAATTTCGGTATAGCGCAACACTTCCTGAACCTGCATCACGTTGATGCCATAGGTTTCGTTATCCAGACGGAAGGTTACCCACTGCAGGACCGGATCATCGGAACCCTGTGCGGAAGTCATCTTCATAGCCCCACCTCTTCATATACCGCTGTGGCGGTCGATTCTATCGGTTACTGGGGCGCTTGCGCGCACCCTCGGTTGTTCAATTACGACGGGACGCCCTTGAGCTGACGAGTCGCGCCGCTGGCGATCAGCTCCGCAAGTGCGGCCACGTCTACCAGCGCGCACATATGATCGATCACCGTCCCGGCCAGCCATGGCCGCTGGGTACGCTGCGAACGCCATTTGACTTCTTTCGGGTCGAGGCGGATCGAACGACTGACTTGATGCACCGCCAGCCCCCACTCATACCCTTGTACCGAAATCACGTACTGAAGGCCCTCGCGGAAATCATCGCGATAGCGCTCCGCCATGACCCAACGCGCGGTATCCAGCACTTTCAGATTGCCAGCCTGGCACGGCAATATGCCGAGAAACCAGGAGGGCTGACCGAACAGCGGAGTCAGATCGTGCCCGTCGAGCGGATAGATCGAACCGAGACTGACCAGCGGCACCGCCAGCGTCAGACCGGCCACATCGAACAATAGGCACTCGAACGGCTCCTCTCCCCATTCCGGCTGGCTGTTCCGGGCCGCCGGCGGGCCGCCTGGCGCCTGCCCCTGCAATCTGAAATTGGCAATCGGCTCGACCGGTGCCGACGATGGCTGCGCTGGTGCTTCGGGCGGTAACTCAAGCAACGCTTCCGGCTCGACTATTACCGGCACAGGAGTCACCGCCACAGGAGCCGGCGCTGGCTCAAATGCTGGTTCAGGCATCGCAACGTGCCGCAGCGGAACCACCCGCTGAATGTCGCGCTGCTGCTCTTCGAGCACTGCGGCCTGAAACTCGTCGAGGCTGACCGAATCGGCCAATTCCATGACGGCATCCTGCAAGAGCGCGTCGAGATAAGACTGCAGCGTCTGTTGCGAACGGCTTTCTGTAAGAACGGTACGGCTCATGAAACCAACTCGTGCAAACCCACTGGATAGGCTATCGGCCGCCGCCACGGCGAACTTGAACCACAATCTGATCCGTACGTCGCCATCAGGCCACCTGCGGCGAAGCTTGTGCCGCCAATAACGTCTTGAGTAGCGCCCGATAGGCGAGCACCGCGCGACTGTTGGGGTCATATTGCGAAGGTGTGACGCCTGCGCGACTGGCATCGCGCAAGCGCGTGTCGATCGGGATGAACGCTTGCCACAGATTGGCCTGGTAGCCGTTACGCAGCACTTTCAGGGTGTTCATCGAAGCCTGGGTACGCCGGTCGAACATGGTCGGCACAATGGTGTAGGGCAATGCCTGCTTGCGCGATCGATTTATCATGCTCAACGTGCTGACCATCCGCTCCAGGCCCTTCATCGCCAAAAACTCCGTCTGCACAGGGATGATCAATTGCTGGCTGGCCGCCAATGCATTGACCATCAACACACCGAGCAGCGGCGGGCTATCGATGATGGCGTAATCGAAATCCTGCCAGAGCTGCGAAAGACTCTTGGCAACGACCAGGCCGAGGCCGTTCTGCCCAGGCGACTGGCGTTCCAGGGTCGCCAGCACCGTGCTCGACGGCAACAGTGACACCCGCTCATGGCTCGTCGGGAGCAGCAATTGCCACGGCAGCCCTTCGGGCACGACGCCCTGATGCTGAAACAGATCGAACACGCTGCGATCAAGATTATCCGGATCGTGACCGAAATAACTGGTCATCGAGCCATGCGGGTCGAGATCCAGCGCCACGACCCGTTTGCCGGAATCGGCCAGCAATCCGGCAAGTGCGATTGAGGTGGTGGTCTTACCCACTCCGCCTTTTTGATTGGCTACAGCCCAGACTCTCATAACTCTCTTTCCATCCGGATCGAACCAGACCGGGAACGGCCGTGTCGGCTTGGCCGACGACGGAGAATTGACGACACCGCGAGCGGCACCTAATGACCAGGAGCGGTTGCAGATTGTGTGCCAGAGTGCAAAGCCGCGCCGACTGCCTGGGCGTTGCCACTGCCGACACCACTTACGCTGCGGCGTACATCAAGGTTACGCGAGATAACCAGAATCACTCGGCGATTGCGCGCCCTGCCCTCTGCGGTCGAGTTGTCCGCGATAGGTTGGAACTCACCATAGCCCACCGCCGCCAGGCGTGACGCATCGACGCCATCGGCGGCCAGCATTCGCACCACACTACCGGCGCGCGCAGCAGAAAGCTCCCAGTTGGTGGGGAACTTGTCCGTATTGATCGGCAGGTTATCGGTGAACCCTTCGACGTGGATCGGATTATCGAAGGGCGCCAGAATCCCGGCGACTCGCTCCAGCAGGGCGAATGCATGGTCGTTGGGCAACGCATCGCCGCTGGGGAACAACAGGCTGGAATTCAGCTCGATCTCGACCCAAAGCTCATTGCCCCGAATGGTGAGCTGATTCGAGTCGATCAGATCGGCAAAAGCGGTCTGCATACTCTGCATGATGCTTTGCAGCGGATCGATAGGCTCTTGCGACGCTTGCGGGTCGTCGACTTCGGATACGTTCGGCTGGGTGGTACGAGGCCGCTCTTCGCCGACCGGAATCGGCTTGACGGCGCGGTCGGCCTGATTGAACACGCCTACCAGCGAATCGGACAGGATTTTGTACTTGCCCTCGTTAAGCGAGGAGATCGAATACATCACCACGAAGAAAGCGAACAGCAAAGTGATGAAATCCGCGTAGGAAACCAGCCAGCGCTCGTGATTCTCCGGTTCCTCGTGAATTCTGCGTCTAGCCATGATCAGACGATTCCCGACAAGGACAGACACGCAGCCACGACGACCCGTGCGCTCGGCGCGCCAGCGCAGTGACGGATAGTGATGGTGACCTGAGCATTTGCCATGTTCGTTCTCGTATCCACAGCGGCGAACGTGCGCGCTGTCGGCTTGCGTCACTCAGTCTACGAAGCCCTGCAACTTCATTTCGATCGAGCGAGGATTCTCCCCTTCGGCGATCGACAGGACGCCTTCGAGCAGCATTTCACGGTAGACGGTCTGCTTCTGCACCACGCTTTTGAGCTTGTTGCCGATCGGCAGAACCAGCAGGTTCGCAAAAGCAACGCCGTAAATGGTGGCAACGAATGCAACGGCAATGCCACTGCCCAACTGACTGGGATCGGCGAGGTTGCCCATCACGTGTATCAGCCCCATCACGGCACCGATAATGCCCACCGTCGGTGAATAACCGCCCATGCTCTCGAACACCTTCGCGGCGCGCAGATCGCGGGCTTCCTGGGTATACAGATCGACCTCCAGGATGCTGCGGATCACTTCCGGCTCAGCACCATCGACCAGCAGCTGCAAGCCTTTGCGCGCGTAGGGATCAGGTTCGGTTTCTGCGATCGGCTCGAGCCCCAGCAGTCCCTCTTTGCGCGCCGTGGCACTCCAACCGGTAACCAGGCTGATGCCGTGAGCCATATCGACCCGCGGCGGGAAAAGGATCCAGCCGACCACCGACATAGCGCGCATGAACACCGCCATCGGCGTCTGCAGCAGCACGGCGCCCAGCGTCCCGCCCAGCACAATCAAGGCGGCTGGTCCATTGAGCAAGGCCGAGACATGACCGCCCTCGAGGAAGTTGCCCCCGACGATGGCGACGAACGCAAGAACCAGCCCGATTAGGCTGAGCACATCCATCAGAGGCACGCCTCACTCAGGTGGCGGCCGATCTCATCGAGGTCATAGACGGCGTCGCTGAGGTTGGCTTTCACTACCGCCATCGGCATCCCGTAGATGACACAACTGGCCTCATCCTGGGTCCAAACCTGGCTGCCGCTCTGCTTGAGCATCCGCGCGCCTTCGCGGCCATCAGCGCCCATACCGGTGAGCACCACCGCCAGCACCTTGTCGCTAAACGCCTTGGCCGCAGAGCCGAAGGTCACGTCCACGCATGGCCGATAATGCAATCGCTCGTCGCCAGGCAGGATGCGCACCGCGCCACGCCCGTCGACCATCATCTGTTTTCCACCGGGCGCCAACAGCGCAAGGCCTGGGCGCAACAGATCCCCATCCTCGGCTTCCTTGACGCGAATCTTGCAGAGTTTGTCCAATCGTTCGGCGAATGCCTTGGTGAAAGCTGCGGGCATGTGCTGAATCAATACGATGGGAGCCGGAAAATTGGCGGGAAGCTGGGTCAGCACGCGCTGGAGCGCGACCGGCCCCCCCGTCGAAGTGCCAATCGCGACCAGCCGATACGATTTGCGGCGGGGTGCCGGTGCCGCTGGCGCGGGTGCCGCCGCACGCGGCGTAGCCGTTGTCAGCCCCGCCGGAGCGGAGACGCTACGAGTCGGTGCCGCAGAAGATGTAACGCTGGGCGTACTGCCGTAGCGGCGGTTGCTGCGCGAGATCGTATTGATCTTCTCGCAGAGCAGTTGCTTGACCTTGGCTGGATTGCGGGAAATGTCCTCAAAATTCTTCGGCAAAAAGTCCACAGCCCCGGCATCCAGCGCATCGAGCGTCACTCGGGCGCCTTCGTGGGTAAGCGATGAGAACATCAGCACGGGCGTTGGACAACGCTGCATGATCTGCCGCACGGCGGTGATGCCGTCCATCATCGGCATCTCGTAATCCATGGTGATGACATCGGGCTTCAATGCCAATGCCTGATCGATTGCCTCACGCCCGTTGGTAGCGGTTCCAATCACCTGGATATTGGGGTCTGACGAAAGAATCTCCGATACACGGCGGCGGAAGAAGCCGGAATCGTCCACCACCAGGACCTTGACTGCCATAAAACACTCCTAGCGACAGCGGTCCGTATAAAACCGCTTGCTACTGATCAGATCCGGCGCGCGTAGCGCTTGAGCATGCTCGGAACATCCAGGATCAAGGCGATACGCCCGTCCCCGGTAATGGTTGCGCCGGACATGCCGGGCGTGCCCTGCAGCATCTTGCCCAATGGTTTGATCACCACCTCCTCCTGCCCCACCAGTTGATCGACGACGAAGCCGATGCTCTGGTTGCCGACGTTCAGGATCACCACATGACCCTCGCGCTGCTCCTCATGCTCGGCACCACGTACCAGCCAGCGCTTGAGATAGAACAGTGGCAGCGCCTTGTCGCGCACGATGACCACTTCCTGACCGTCCACCACGTTGGTGCGGGAAAGATCGAGGTGGAATATCTCGTTGACGCTGACCAGCGGGAAGGCGAAGGCCTGGTTGCCCAGCATCACCATCAGCGTGGGCATGATCGCCAGCGTCAGCGGCACCTTGATGACCACCCGGGAGCCCTGGCCCTTGCTGGAAAAGACGTTGACCGTGCCGTTGAGTTGCGAAATCTTGGTCTTGACCACATCCATGCCGACACCACGGCCGGACACATCGGAGATCTCCGATTTGGTGGAGAAGCCTGGTGCAAAGATCAGGTTGTAGCACTCCAGATCGCTGAGGCGATCGGCGGCATCCTTCTCCAGGAGACCCTTTTCGACCGCCTTGGCGCGTAGGATGTCGGCGTCCATTCCCTTGCCGTCATCGGTGATCAGCAGCAGGATGTGATCGCCTTCCTGTTCGGCCGAAAGCACCACCTTGCCGGTGCGCGGCTTGCCAGCGGCTTCGCGCTCCTCCGGCGTCTCGATACCGTGATCGACCGCGTTGCGCACCAAGTGCACCAGCGGGTCGGCCAAGGCCTCGACGAGGTTCTTGTCCAGATCGGTCTCTTCGCCGACCAGCTCCAGGTTGATCTCTTTCTTGAGACTGCGCGCCAGATCGCGAACCAGACGCGGGAAACGACCGAACACCTTCTTGATTGGCTGCATGCGCGTTTTCATCACCGCGCTCTGCAGGTCGGCCGTCACCACATCCAGGTTGGACACGGCCTTGGACATGGCCTCATCGCCGCTATTGGAGCCAAGGCGGACCAGGCGGTTTCGCACCAGTACCAGCTCGCCGACCATGTTCATGATCTCGTCGAGCCGCGCCGTATCGACCCGTACGGTGGTCTCGGCTTCGCTCGCGGGTTTCTCGGGCCCCGGGGCGGCCTTGGACGCCGCTTCCGCTTTTGCTGGTGCCGCTGGCTTGCTGGGTGTCGGTGCAGCTGCAGGCTTGGCAGGTGCGCTTTTGTTCGCTGCGGGTGCGACCGCCGGCGCGGGCTTTGCTGCGGGAGTCGGCGCCGCCGCTACAGGTGCGGCCGTTTCCGGCTCGAACTTTCCTTTGCCGTGGAGTTGGTCCAACAGCGCTTCGAATTCGTCGTCGGTAATTTCATCGCCACCCGGCGCGGCAGGTTTGACCTCAGCCTCAACCTTGGCGGCGGAAGCAGCAGTCGGTTCGGCGAACTGACCTTTGCCGTGCAGCTGATCAAGCAATGCTTCGAACTCGTCGTCGGTGATCTCGTCACTGACAGGCGTTTCGGCAGCTGGCTGGGCAGGTGCCGGCTCAGCAGCAAACTGCCCTTTGCCGTGGAGTTGATCGAGCAGCGACTCGAATTCTTCGTCGGTAATCTCGTCAGAAGCCCCGACAGGCGGCGTTTCGGCGGACTGATCCAGCGCGCCGAGAAACTCCTCGAATTCATTGTCCGCCGTCACGACTTCGGGCTCGGGCTCGGCTGGCGCTTCGGCCACCGGATCTTGTGCGTCAGCCGGCTCGGCCAAACGCGCCAGTGCCGCCAGCAGCTCGGGGGTCGCAGGGGTAACAGTGGTGCGTTCGCGCACCTGGGCGAACATTTCGTTGACGGAGTCCAGTGCTTGCAGCACGACATCCATCAACTCCGAGTCGACGCGACGCTCACCCTTGCGCAGGATGTCGAAGACGTTTTCCGCGATGTGGCAGCATTCCACCAGCTCATGCAGCTGGAGAAAACCGGCACCGCCTTTGACCGTATGGAACCCGCGAAAAATCGCATTGAGCAAGGCTGTATCATCGGGGCTGCTTTCCAGCTCCACCAGTTGCTCTGACAATAGTTCGAGAATCTCGCCGGCCTCTACCAGGAAGTCCTGGAGGATTTCTTCATCGGCGTCGAAGCTCATATTCACCTTCCCCTAAAAGCCCAGGCTCGAAAGCAGATCATCGACATCGTCCTGCCCGGATACGACATCCTCACGTATATCGGCATGCATCTGCGGACCTTCACCATTGGAAGGCTCTTTTTCGTGTTTTTTCTTTTCTTGCTCGGCGCGCATCGCTTCGCGGTCATGCTGGATGCCCGCTACGCGGTCGACCTGTCCGGCCATCAGCACGAGATTGAGCAGGTTGCTTTCGAGTTCGGTGATCAGCCGCGTCACCCGCTTGATCACCTGACCGGTCAGGTCCTGAAAATCCTGGGCCAGCATGATTTCGCTGAGATTCTGCGACAGCTGGCTGCCGTCGTTCATCGAGCGCTGCAGATATTGGTCAATACGCCGAACCAGATCTCTGAACTGCTCGGCATTCATCTCGCGGCGCATGAAGCGCTGCCAATCGGCGGTCAGGCTCTGCGCTTCGTAACTGACGTAATTCACCAGCGGAGCGGATTCTTCGACTAGGTCCATGGTGCGATTGGCCGCTTTTTCGGTCATCTCCACCACATAGGAAAGCCGATCGGTGGCATCGGTGATCGGTGACGGGTCACCGCCCGTGGCACAGGTGTCCATTTCAAGCTTGACGATGGCGTTATGCAGCTCGCGGGTGAGCTTGCCAACCTCCAGATAGAGCCCATGATTGCGGGCCTGGTTGAGCTCGTTGAACATCTGCGTCGCTTCGTCGAAGCGGCCCTGTTGCAGACTTTCGATCAATTGAGGTGCGTGAGCCTTCAGAGTCGCTTCGAACTCTGCCAGGCTTTGATCTGCTTGCGTCATAGTGCCCTCGCGGCGTTACTGCTTCAGCCGTTGACGCGCTCGAAGATCTTTTCAATCTTCTCTTTGAGCACTTGGGCCGTGAATGGCTTGACCACGTAACCGTTTACGCCCGCCTGCGCGGCCTCGATGATCTGATCGCGCTTCGCCTCGGCGGTGACCATCAGCACCGGCAGATGCTTCAGGCGCTCGTCGGCGCGCACGGCGCGCAGCAGATCGATGCCGCTCATACCGGGCATGTTCCAGTCCGTGACGAGGAAGTCGAAACTGCCGCTTTTCAGCATCGGCAACGCGGTGGTGCCGTCGTCCGCTTCAGCGGTGTTGGTAAAGCCCAGATCGCGCAAGAGGTTCTTGATGATCCGTCTCATGGTCGAAAAGTCATCGACGATGAGGATTTTCATGTTCTTGTCCAAGTACACCTCCGTAGATCCCGAAATCCCAGAACCGGCTCACGGTCTGTTGCGGGCCTCATGAATGAAGCTCGTAAGCGGCCTCTAATACTGTTTTGCGAACCGCCCGTCAGCGGGCGCGCCACTCGCCGAGGCGAGCCCGCAGACGTGCCGCGCACTGACTGTGCAGCTGACTCACCCGCGATTCACTGACGCCCAGCACCTGGCCGATTTCCTTCAAATTCAACTCTTCGTCGTAATACAGCGAAAGCACCAGCTTCTCACGTTCGGGCAAGTTGCCGATGGCCTCGGCCAGCGCCTGTTGAAAACGCTCGTCTTCAAGATCGCGGGACGGTTCCGGATGGGTGCTGGCAGCATCCTCCTCGAACTCCCCATGCTCGCCTTCCTGCAACAGATCATCAAAGCTGAACAGGCGGCTGCCCAGGGTGTCGCCCAGAATGCCGTAGTACTCATCGAGACTCAATTTAAGTTCGGCCGCAACGTCCTGATCTTTAGCATCTCGGCCCGTTCTGGCTTCGATTGCCCGGATCGCCTCGCTGACCATACGAGAGTTGCGATGCACCGAGCGCGGCGCCCAGTCACCCTTACGGACCTCATCGAGCATGGCGCCGCGGATGCGAATGCCGGCATAGGTCTCGAAACTCGCGCCCTTGCCCGCATCGTATTTTTTTGACGCTTCCAGCAAACCGATCATCCCGGCCTGCATCAGATCATCAACCTGCACGCTCGCCGGCAAACGCGCCAGGAGGTGATAGGCGATGCGCTTGACCAACGGCGCGTACTGATCGATGAGCTGATACTGCGAATCTTTAGCCTGAGCTTTGCTGTTATACATACCGAGTCCAGCCGCTGTTATTCATGAGGCTCTGCGGCGGGCCTGACCAGGCGCTCCACAAAGAATTCCAAATGACCACGTGGCGACGCCGGCAGCGGCCAGGTGTCCACTTTCTGCGCGATGGCCTTGAAGGCCAGCGAGCACTTGGCTCGCGGATAAGCCTCGTACACGGCGCGCTGCTTCTGTACCGCCTTGCGCACCGCCTCGTCATAAGGAATGGCGCCGACGTACTGCAACGCTACATCAAGGAAGCGCTCGGTCACCTTGGTCAGCTTCGCAAACAGATTGCGGCCTTCCTGCGGCGCGTGCGCCATGTTCGCCAGCACACGGAAGCGGCTGATCCCGTAGTCGCGATTGAGGAGCTTGATCAGCGCGTAGGCATCGGTGATCGAAGTGGGTTCGTCGGTCACCACCAACAACACTTCTTGCGCGGCACGCACAAAGCTCACTACGCCGTCACCGATACCCGCCGCGGTGTCGATGATCAGCACGTCGATATCGTTGCCGATTTCGCTGAACGCCTGAATCAACCCCGAATGTTGCAGAGTAGACAACTGCACCATGCTCTGAGTGCCGGAGGCCGCGGGTACGACACGGATGCCGCCCGGCCCTTGAATCATTACGTCACGCAGATCGCACTCGCCGGCAATGACGTCTGCCAGGGTGCGCTTGGTGGTCAAACCCAGCAGTACGTCGACATTGGCCAGTCCAAGGTCGGCGTCGAGCAACACCACTCGGCGACCGAGTTCGGCCAGGGCCAGCGACAGATTGACCGACACGTTGGTCTTGCCGACGCCACCCTTGCCGCCAGTCACTGCAATAACCTGTACGGGATGAATACCCATTTTCACACGCCTATCTCTTGCTGGAGCCCTTGGGCCATCGATGCGTTCAGCCCGAACGCGCCATCTTTGTATGTGTCACGGAGCAAAGCGTTCACCCGACCTTCCGTGAAGAACCGTTGTACAGACCGGAGAACATGTCGGCCATGGTTTCCTCGCTGGGATTGTCTTCGGATTGCAGACTCACTGCACGGCTAACCAGCTGGTGGCTACGCGGCAGGTGCAGATCATCGGGGATACGCGGCCCGTCGGCGAGGTAGGCGATGGGCAGATGCTGGCTGATGGTCAGACCAAGCACATCACCCAGGCTCCCGGCTTCATCCAGTTTAGTCAGAATACAGCCCGCCAGCCCGCAACGGCGGTAGTGGTGCCAGGTCGCCTTGAGCACCTGGCTCTGGCTGGTGGCCGGCAGTACCAGGTAGTTTTTCGATTTGATGCCGCGGTCAGCCAGCGCTTCGAGCTGCACATTCATCATCGGATCACTGGCAGGCAGGCCGGCGGTATCGACGAGGATCAGACGCTTGCGAGCCATCGGTGCCAGCGTCTTGCTCAGCGGCTGGGTAGGATCGATTTGAATAACCGGTACATCGAGAATGCGGCCCAGCGTCTTCAATTGCTCATGCGCACCGATACGATAGTTGTCCATGCTCGCCAGCGCGATGCTCTGCGCGCCGTGCTTGAGCACGTAGCGCGCCGCGAGCTTGGCCAGCGTAGTGGTCTTGCCCGCACCGGCCGGACCGACCAGCGCGATGATACCGCCCTCTTCCAGCGGCTCGACCTTGCTGACCTTGATCGCTTGCGCCAGGTACGCCAGCACCATACGCCAGGCCTGGCGCGGCTCGGACACGGTCGCAACCTTCTCCAGCAAGGTACGCGACAGCTCGGCCGGCAGCCCGATACGCTGCAAACGGCGCCAGAGGCTGGCCTGCTGCGGACGACGATTCTGCTCCTGCCCCCAGGCGATAGAACCCAGCTGCATTTCGATCAGCTCACGCAGCCCCTGCAGTTCGGACTGCATGGCTTCCATCGCACGCGAATCGGCAGCTGCCGGAGCGGCGGCCGGCTTGGACTGCGCCATTGCGGCAGGTTTCTCGTCAAGCAGTTGACGATCCTGGCCTGACTGGACGCGCGACGGTGCGCTCAATTCGGCATGAGCGTCGGCGATTCGCGCCTGAGTTTTGCGCAACTCGGCTTCGAGCGCCGGGTTTGGCTGCTTGGGCGCGGTATCCATCGGATAATCAAGCACAGCGGTCAGCTCGACGCCGCCAGCAACACGACGGTTGCCCGTGATCACGGCATCGGCGCCCAACTCGTCACGAATCATTTTCATGGCGATACGCATGTCGGCTGCGAAGAAACGTTTGACCTGCATGGCCTATAACCCTCGGTTAATTCTGACCCACCGTGGAAACGATGGTGACCTGCTTGTTATCCGGTATTTCCTGATAGGCCAGGACATGAATGTTCGGTACCGCCAGCCGGGCGAATCGCGACAACATCGCGCGGACCGGACCCGCTACCAGCAGAATCGCCGGCTTACCTAACATTTCTTGACGCTGTGCCGCTTCTACCAGGGACCTTTGCAACTTTTCGGCCATTCCGGGCTCGAGGAGAATGCCATCTTCCGAGCCTTGTCCTACCTTCTGAAGGCTATTGAGCAATATCTGTTCCAATCTTGGCTCAAGGGTGATCACAGGCAGCTGCGGCTCTAGTCCCACAACGTTTTGCACGATTGCACGAGAGAGCGCGACACGTACCGCCGCCACCATCGCGGCGGGATCTTGACTCTTGACGGCGACGTTGGCGATGGCCTCGGCAATGGTCCGGATGTCACGCACCGGCACCTGTTCCTGCAGCAAGGCTTGTAGCACCTTGAGCAACGTGGAAAGCGAAATCATCCCCGGCACCAGCTCTTCGGCAAGCTTCGGCGAACTCTTGGCCAGCAGTTGCATCAGTTGCTGGACTTCCTCATGACCGAGCAGCTCATGGGCGTGCTTGTGCAGCACCTGGTTCAGGTGCGTCGCCACCACGGTACTGGCGTCCACCACGGTATAGCCAAGGGACTGCGCCTGATCGCGCTGGCTGGCCTCAATCCATACCGCCTCCAGGCCGAACGCCGGATCCTTGGCTGCGATACCGTTAAGCGGGCCGAATACCTGCCCCGGATTGATCGCCAGCTCGCGATCCGGATACACCTCAGCCTCGGCCAGGCTCACCCCCATCAGCGTCAAGCGATAGGCATTGGGCAGCAGGTCGAGGTTGTCACGGATGTGAACCGATGGCATCAGGAAGCCGAGGTCTTGCGACAGCTTCTTGCGCACACCCTTGATCCGCGCCAGCAACTGTCCACCCTGGTTGCGATCGACCAGCGGTATCAACCGATAACCGACCTCCAGACCCACCATGTCCACCGGCGTCACGTCGTCCCAGCCCAACTCCTTGGTCTCGGCGGCACGCTGAGCAGGCAGCATTTCCTGTTGCTTCTGCACCTCCTGCTCGGCTTGTTGCTTGACTTGTTTCTGACGATGCCAGATCCAATAGGCGCCACCGGCCGCAACGGCACCAAGACCGAGAAACGACATGTGCGGCATGCCAGGGACCAGGCCCATGGCGATCATGATGCCCGCCGATACCGCCAACGCCTTCGGCGAGGCGAACATCTGCCGGTTGACCTGCTGGCCCATGTCCTCGGAGCTGGTGACGCGAGTCACCATGATGGCAGCAGAGGTGGACAGCAGCAGCGAAGGGATCTGTGCAACGAGGCCGTCACCGATGGTCAGCAGCGCGTAAACCTGACCAGCCTCGCTGAAGCTCATGCCATGCTGCGCCATGCCGATACCAACACCGCCAATGAGGTTGATGAACAGGATCAGCAGACCGGCAATGGCGTCACCGCGGACGAACTTGCTCGCACCATCCATCGAGCCGTAGAAGTCCGCCTCGGAGGCCACTTCGACACGGCGGAGCTTGGCTTCGGCCTGATCGATCAGACCGGCGTTGAGATCGGCATCGATTGCCATCTGTTTGCCGGGCATGGCATCCAGGGTGAAGCGCGCGCTGACCTCCGAGATCCGCCCGGCACCCTTAGTGACGACGACGAAGTTGATGATCATCAAAATCGCGAAGACCACGATACCCACAACGTAGTTGCCGCCAATGACCACGTTGCCGAAGGCCTCGATCACGTGACCGGCAGCAGAACCCCCTTCGTGACCATTGATCAGCACGACCCGCGTCGAGGCCACGTTCAGCGCCAGGCGCATCAGGGTGGCGACTAGCAGGATCGTCGGAAACACTGCGAAATCCAGCGGCCGCAATGCGTAGACGCTGACCAGCAACACCACGATCGAAAGGGCGATGTTGAAGGTGAACAGCAAGTCCAACAGGAACGGCGGCACCGACAACATCATCATGCCCATCATCACGAGCAACAGCAGCGGAACGCCGAGGTTGCCGCGTCCCGCGCCGGTCAGGCCGTTACGAATATTGATGAGTTGCGTGCGATCCACGTACACCCCGTCAGAACAGAACAAAGAATTGACGCAAAACGCGCCCTGCCGAGGCTATAGCAAGAAGAGGTCCAACTTCGCCGAGGGCTTACAGCTGCCGATCCAGACGCCTGCAGTGAGGCAGTGTTCGAACCGACCGGGCGCTGGACAGTCTCACGGGAAGCATGTCGTCGCGACGCCATCGCACGACACCCCTGACGGCCACGGCCGTCGCAGACAACACAGGAGTTTTGCCATGAAACAGTGGATCATCGCGGCCTTGGCCGGCTGCACGGCCATGAGCCTACAAGCCGAAACCCTCAGCGTGCCGATGAAGGCGGTCACAGCCGAGGGTGTTGGCGAGTCCGTCGGCACCGTCAAGATCGAGAGCAGCCAGTACGGACTGGTGTTACGCCCTGAGCTGTCCGGCCTGGACTCCGGCGCGCATGGGTTCCACATCCACGCCAAGGGCAGTTGTGAACCGGCGGACAAGGACGGTGAAACCATAGCCGCTGGCGCCGCCGGAGGCCATTGGGATCCGAAGAACACCGGCAAACATGGCGAGCCCTGGGGTGAAGGGCATATGGGCGATTTACCCGCGTTGATGGTCGACGGCGACGGCAAGGCCAATCAGCCGGTGCTGGCACCACGCCTGAAAAGCCTCGGCGACATCAAGGGCCTGGCATTGATGGTTCACAAGGGCGGCGACAACCATTCCGACCATCCACAGCCCCTGGGCGGCGGCGGTGCGCGGGTTGCCTGCGGGGTAATTGAATAAGAGCAGGTGAAGGCTGGAAGGCTGGAAACAGCTTCGACCGTGGGGCAAAGCCTGACGCACTGCTTTTTGTGGGAGGCCCGACCCGGGCCGAAGCTTTTGGCCTTTCAGCAGCCAGCAAGCCCGCATTCGCCGCGGGGCGCGCCTCCCACACTCAAGCTTCGGATTCCGCTTCGGCATTAAGCCTCCGGCCTCCAGCCTCCAGCGCTTTTTTCGGCTACTCGTCCCGCCGCAGATCAGGCGGAATCGGCAGGCTACCCAGCGGATCGGGGCGCTTGCCCTTGCCGGAACGATACTGGCGTAGCTGATAGACGTACGCCAATACCTGCGCCACCGCCAAGTAGAGTCCCGCCGGGATTTCGTGCTCGAGCTCGGTGGAGTAGTACACCGCTCGTGCCAATGCCGGGGATTCGAGCACCGTCACCTGGTGTTCCCTGGCGATCTCACGAATCTTCAACGCGACGAAATCGCCGCCCTTGGCCACCAGCATCGGCGCACCACCTTTGGCGCCGTCATATTTCAACGCCACTGCAAAGTGGGTCGGGTTGGTGATGACCACATCGGCGTCCGGCACCGCCTGCATCATCCGTCGCTGAGCGGCATCGCGCTGCAACTGACGAATCCGCGATTTGACTTCGGGTTTACCTTCGCTGTCCTTGTATTCGTCGCGCACTTCCTGCTTGGTCATCATCAGCTTCTGCTTGTTGTCCCAAAGCTGGAATGGCACGTCCACTGCCGCGATAAGAATCAGCCCGCAGGCCATCCACAGCGCGCACCAGCCCACCACATTGACGCTGTGCATGATGGCCAGATCCAGCGGTTGCTTGGCGATCGACAACAGATCGTCCTGGTAGGCGCTGAGCACCGCCAACGCCACCAACAACACCACCAGAAACTTGCCCAACGCTTTCAGCAGTTCGACCAGCGCCTTGGTCGAAAACATGCGCTTCAAGCCGGGACCGGGATTCATCCGGCTGAACTTGGGCGCCATCGCCTTGGCCGAAAACAGCCATCCACCCAGAGAAATCGGACCGACAATTGAGACGATGAGCAACACGATCAGCAGCGGCATGACCGCTTCGAGCGCGATCATGCCGCTGCTCATCAGCAGTCTCACCATAGCGGCCTCGTCCAACAGCGTCTCGCGACTGAGCTCGAAGCTGCCCTGCATCATCGCCATCAGACTCCCCGCCAGCCCACCACCGGAGGCCAGCAGCCCGCCAATTCCTCCCAGCGTCACTGCCACGGTGCTCAATTCGCGGGAACGGGCAAGCTGGCCCTTTTCTCGGGATTCACGGATGCGTTTCTCCGTGGGTTCCTCGCTTTTATCGGCACCGCTTTCGCTTTCAGCCATGCGAGGGCTCCGGACACGGTTGAGAAGGCAATAGCATCAGCGTAGCCCGATGAGTTCGCGCAACATGCCCAGCGCTTCGCTGACGAAGGTCTGGTATTGCGCAAGGATGTCAGCCATGCCGATCCAGACGATGATCAGACCGAGCACCAGGGTCAACGGAAACCCGATGGAGAAAATATTCAGTTGAGGCGCCGCACGAGTCATCAAGCCGAACGCCAGGTTCACCACCAGCAACGCGGTGATCGCCGGCAAAACCAGCAACAATCCCGCCCCCAGCACCCAACCGAGCTTGCCCGCCACTTCCCAGAAATGGTTGGTGCCGACCAGCCAACCGCCAATCGGCAGCGTGGTGAAGCTTTCGGTGAGGATCTCCAGCACCACCAGGTGCCCGTTCATGGACAGGAAAAGCAGGATCACCAGCATGTTGAAAAACTGGCCGATCACTGGCACCGAGACGCCGTTTGCCGGATCGACCATCGACGCGAAGCCCAAGCCCATCTGCATGGCCAGCATCTGACCGGACACGATGAAAACCTGGAAGAAAAGCTGCAGGACGAACCCCAGCATCACGCCAATCAAAATCTGTTCGGCGATCAATACCAAGGCCTGCGCACTCAGTGCCTCGACGACCGGCACCGATGGCAGTGCTGGCACCAGCACCACCGCGATGGCAATCGCGAGGTACAACCGCACACGCATCGGCACCAGCTGGGTGCCGATGATCGGCATGCTCATCAACAGCGCCGCGATGCGAAACAACGGCAGCAGGAACTGCCCAACCCAGGCGCCGATCTGCGCATCGCTGAGTTCAAGCACAGGCGTGCGCCTTGCTGAATGCACTGATCATCATGACTACCCGATGATCAGCGGAATGTTCTGAATCAGGCCCTGCGTGTACTCCATCAGCTCGCGTACCAGCCAGGGGCCCGCCCAGATCAGGGTCATCAGCATGACCAGCAGACGCGGCAGAAAACTCAGGGTTTGTTCGTTGATCTGCGTGGCCGCCTGAAACATCGCTACCACCAGGCCGACCAGCAGACTCGGCACCACCAGCACGCCGACGATCATCGCAGTCATCCACAGGCCTTCTCGAAACAGGTCAACCGCGACTTCGGGTGTCATCCTGCCCTCCCCCTATAGCGTGCCGAAACTGCTGGCGAGCGTGCCGATGATCAAGCCCCAGCCATCGACCAGCACGAAGAGCATGATTTTGAACGGCAACGAGATGATCAGTGGCGACAGCATCATCATGCCCATCGCCATCAGCACGCTGGCCACCACCATATCGATGATCAGGAACGGGATGAAGATCATGAAACCGATCTGGAAGGCGGTTTTCAGCTCAGAGGTTACGAACGCCGGCACCAGGATGGTCAGCGGCGCGGCGTCCGGCGTCTGGATGTCAGTCCGCCGCGAAAGCCGCACGAACAACTCGAGGTCGCTTTCACGGGTTTGCGCGAGCATGAAGTTCTTCAACGGCACCTCGGCCCGCGCAATCGCGTCCGGCGCGGACAGTTGTTCATTCAAATAGGGTTGCACCGCGTCGTTGTTTATCCGCTCGAACACCGGCGCCATGATGAACAATGTGAGAAAAATCGTCAGACCGACGAGGATCTGGTTCGACGGCGTCTGTTGCAGACCCAACGCCTGACGCAAGATTGAAAAGACGATGATGATCCGGGTAAAGCTGGTCATCAGCATGACGAACGCCGGGATGAAGCTCAGCGCCGTCATGATCAGCAGGATCTGCAGGCTGACCGAATATTCCTGCTGGCCCTGCGCATCGGTACTCAAGGTAATCGCCGGTATCGACAGCGGGTTATCGCCCTGAGTGATCACACCTGCGGCATCCTGGCCCAAGGCAAACGGCGCGGCCAATACCAGCAGGACCGTCAGCAACAATCGAAGCATCAGTGCTTATCCTTCTGGTCCCTGCCGAGCAGCTCCATCAGGCGCTGGGCAAACTCCGGATTGGCTGGTTCGGCGTCCGGCAGATGAACCGGCTCTTCAAGCACGTGCAGCGGCGTGATGCGACCCGCACTCAAGCCGAGCAGCACCTGTTCGCTGCCGACCTGGACCAGCACCAGACGCTCGCGGGGGCCGAGCGCGTGGCTGGAGATCAGCTTGATGGCCTGGTTGCCGCGCGGGTTGAGTTGTTGCATCCGACGCAGCAACCAGGCGAGCAGAAAGATCAGACCTATCACCAGCAACAGACCGAGCAGCAGCTTGGTCATCTGCGTGCCCATTCCGGTAGTGCTCATGCTTGTCGTGGGTTCGGCGGCCATCACCGGCAAGGCCAGCAGCAGCGAAAGGAAGGACAGGATTCGCATGTCAGCGCAACTTCTTGATGCGTTCGCTCGGACTGATCACGTCAGTCAGACGGATGCCGAACTTCTCGTTCACCACCACCACCTCGCCGTGGGCGATCAGGGTGCCGTTGACCAGTACGTCCAGTGGCTCGCCCGCCAGCCGGTCAAGTTCGACCACCGAGCCCTGGTTGAGCTGCAACAGGTTGCGAATACTGATCTCGGTGCTGCCGACCTCCATAGAGATGGACACCGGGATGTCCAGGATCACATCCAGATTAGGGCCGTCGAGACCGGCCGTTGCGGCCGCCTTCGGGCTGCTACCGAACTCCTCCAGTGGCGCACGTGGTGGCGCCGGAGCCGCTGCCGGCCCTTGATTCAGCAGCGCGTCGATGTCGTCCTGGTTGGCATCGCCGGCCTCGGCCAACGCCGAAGCCCACTCATCGGCAAGCGCCTGTTCTTCGGCTGAAGTGTTTTCATGTTCGTCTGCCATCGCTAATCCTCGACCGGCTGATAATAGTTAGGAGTTGAATCAACGGGGTCGCAATACGGACTCAAGCACCTGCAGCGCCAGGTTGCCCTTGTGCGCGCCCAGCTTGACCTTGAAGGCGGGCATGCCATTGGCACGCATGATCATGTCTTCGGGCATTTCCACCGGAATCACGTCGCCCGGTTGCATATTCAGAATGTCGCGCAATTTGAGTTGGCGCCGTACGACCGTCGCACCGAGCGGCACGTTCACATCGAGCACGTCCTCGCGCAGGGCATTCACCCAGCGCTCGTCCTGATCGCTGACGTCCGATTGGAAGCCGGCGTCGAGCATTTCGCGGATCGGCTCGATCATCGAGTACGGCATCGTCACATGGAAATCGCCACCGCCGCTTTCGAGTTCGATATGGAAAGTCGACACCACGACTACTTCGCTGGGGCTGACGATGTTGGCCAGCGCCGGATTCACTTCTGAATGCACGTATTCGAAGTTGACGTCGAGCACCGCATGCCACGCCTCTTTCAGATCGACGAACGCCTGGTCCAATACCATGCGTACGACGCGCAATTCGGTGGGTGTGAACTCGCGACCTTCGATCTTGGCGTGCCGACCGTCACCGCCGAAGAAGTTGTCCACCAGCTTGAACACCAGCTTGGCATCGAGAATGAACAGCGAGGTGCCACGCAACGGCTTGATCTTGACCAGGTTTAGGCTGGTCGGCACATACAGCGAATGCACGTACTCACCGAACTTCATCACCTGCACCCCACCCACCGACACATCGGCCGAGCGGCGTAGCAGGTTGAACATGCTGATGCGGGTATAACGGGCGAAACGCTCGTTAACCATTTCCAGGGTGGGCATGCGCCCGCGGACGATGCGGTCCTGGCTGGTCAGGTCGTAACTTTTGATGCTGCCCGGCTCGGCGTCGCTTTCGGTATCGACCAGACCGTCGTCGACCCCGTGCAGGAGCGCGTCGATCTCGTCTTGCGAGAGCAGGTCTTGAACAGCCATCTACAACGCCCCCTATTGCAATACGAAGTTGGTGAACAGCACTTGCTCAATCGCAAGCTTGCCGATTTCCTTCTGCGCCAGCTCCTGGACGCTAGCAGTCGCCTGCTGTCGAAGCATCTCCTGCCCGACCGGCGTGGCCAGGGTGGCGAATTCCTGACTGGAAAACAGCATAACCAGTTGATTGCGCAACAACGGCATGTGTTCCTTCAACGCGTCGAGCGCAGCCTGATCACGTGACATCAACGCCACGCTGACCTGCATGTAATGCTGGCGACCGCCGACATTTGCGAAATTGACGATGAAGGCCGGCGCCAGCACTTCATAGGTCGCTGCCTGCCGCTGCGGCGCCGCCTGGGAATGCTTGGCCTCGTCCGTGTGCGCCGGTTCGGATGCGCCACGGGACATGAAGTAGATCGTTCCGCCTATCGACAGTCCGACCGCCAGCAGCACGCCGAGTACGATCAGGATAATCAGCTTCAGCTTGCCCTTCCCCTCGGTTGGAGCTGCAGGACTCGCTACGTCTGGGGGTCCTTGTTTCTTAGCCATGCCAAATATCCGTCATCACAAGTGTTTTCACTCGCATCAAAGCGTTACGAGCAACTGCTGTGCCAAAGTATCGGCCAGGCAGCGCGCGCCGTAAACGATTGCCATGCGCCGCTCGCCAATTTGCGACCAAGAGCCCACCGCCCCACTGATACAAAAAAACCGGGCGCGAAGCCCGGTTCTCTGTGACTAGCGGTCTGTACGGCTAGTTGGTTCCACTCAAGTTCGGATGACCGAGGTTCCGAGACAAGCGCTGCGATAAGTCATAGTGAGGGAGCAGCAACGCAGTACCTGGGCCTTAAGCGCAGAAACCGACTCGCTGAACTAGCCACACCCACGCCAACGGTCATGCGTAGTAATCAACCAGACCGCGGTCGCCACCGGTGCGACCGGTGCTGATTTCCATCGTGCCGCGAACGCTCTCCTCGTCCCCGCCAGCGGCTGAGCCGGTCACGCTCCTGCCCCGCGATTCGCCGCCGCGATCGCCCTGCCAGCCGCGGGACTGGTCGGAAACGTTCACGTCCATGGTCATGCCCTGCTGTGCAAACATTTCCCTTAGCCGGTGCATCTGCCCTTCCAGTGCGTCACGGACACCCGCATGAGGACTGAGGAAGGTCACCTGGGTCTGGTCCTTGTGCATGTCGATACGAACCTCCATACGCCCCAATTCCGCCGGATCGAGCTGGATTTCGGCCGATTTGAGGTTCTGGCTGGACAACCACATCACCCTGTCGACCACTGCCTCGCTCCAGCCGGATTGCTGCATCTGCACTGGCTGTCCCGGCACCATGGCTGGCCGCTGTGCCTGCATCTGATTCTGCTGAGCAATCGCCTGTGTCAGTGGATTGAGCCGGTTAATCGCAGCGTCGCTGGCGCTAGTGCGGCTTTCCTTCGGCACATCAAGCTTGTCGAGTAGCTCGCTGAAGCCCTCTTCGAGCGAGGGCTCGTCAGAATCTTCACCGAGCTCCTCACCCGCAATCAAGCTCGCCGGAAGCGCATCATCGACGTCTGCGGACGCTTCATCCGGCAGGAGGAGATTCGAGAAGGGGCTCTTCTGGGCGGCAGATTGGAGTTCCACCGAACGCTGCCCGGCCAGTGCCGTATCACCTTCCCCTTCGCTCTCCTCCGTTGTCGCCGTAGCCGCTGCCGTCGCTTGTGCCAGGCCAACCAGGAACTCATTGCCGGTCAGGGGCGGCGCGGCCGGCTCCGCGCTGATATCCCCTTGCCCGCCCATGCCGAACAGCAGGAGCGGATCGAGTTCGGTCTCAGCATTTTGCAAGTCCCCGTCCTCGGACTCGACAGGCAATTCGTTGCCGGCCTCAGCCGTGACCGGCTTTTCGGTGCCGCTAGCCTCGGCGGTTTCCTGACTCGGCTTTTCGCCTGCCGGCTTGTCACGGACAGGCTTCGCTGCGCTTTCGTGACGTTCGACCGGCTTGGCCTGACGCTCCTTGGCATAGACGTTGGCGAAGCTGGAAGGCTCGTCCCGACTGGCTTGAGGGGCAGCTTTGGTGGAGGCATTCGCGGCCTTGACGGCAGCGGGGGGTGCCTTGATGTTGAGTAACAGATCGGGGGAAACGGCCATGGGTCTTTCCGCTCAGGATGATGACGTGCATCTCCTAAAGCAAAACCCAGGCCAGCGACATAGCTGATCAATTACGAAAGAGCTCGATAGCTTCCCTGAAGGCTTTCATGGAGCGCGTCAGCGCGCCACGACATCAGCCAGACCCGCCATAACGCTGGCGTTCGGCTCGGTAGAGGATTCGTACGATGGCGAACTCGCGCTCAATACGTTCGATCAGCTCGCACGCAGCATCGAGCAGTTCGAGCCGTGCGGTTTCTTCCAGCTCGCGACAAAGTTCCGCCAGCAGCGCCGCACCCATATTGCTGCAACTGCCCTTGAAGCTGTGGGCAGCCTGACGCAGATTTTCCGCATCACCGCTCCGGCCGGCGCTCTGCAACAGACGCAGCCGCTCTTCCGAGTCGGCGAGAAAAGTATCCAGCAGTACCGGATACTCCGCTTCCATCACATCCTGGAGGGACGCCAGTACGCGGCTGTCGAGGTGATCGACCACGGATATGCTCCTGGCTGGAAAAACGACGAATTATGCATGACCGGACCAGTGAAACTCCACGTTCAAAGCCTTACCATCCGGTTGCCAACAGAAGTGATCGCTCAGTCGGCTAATCATGCGCAAACCCCGCCCTCCCAGGCATTCGGCGCAGTACTGCTTGTTCAGTACTCCCTGCACGTCGAACCCCGGACCGCTGTCACGCACGCCGATGCGTAGACAGCCCTTCGCGTCTTCGGATTTGACGCTCAGGTCGATGGACACGAAGCCGTCGGTAAGCGCGTCCAGTCGCCGTTGACGCTCTTGATAGTAGCTTGCAAAACCGTTGGCATCGCACTTCAACGATGAGTCTAGCAACAGCACGCCGTGCTCCAGCGCATTGGCGTAGAGTTCGGTCAACACGGTGTATATGGTGCCGGCACGATGACGCAGGGGTGAGATCTGCAGCAGCAGTTGCATCGTCATCGGCAAAGGATTGGCCGTGCGCAAGCTGCTCGGGCGAAGTTCGAAGCTGACCGACCAATCCTTGGCCCGCAGCTGTTGCGAACCTAGCGGATAAATATCGAGCGGCTGAAACGCAACCTGGACGGCCTGATCGATCATGCTCACTTCGACCAGGCTCATATCGTCAAGTATTTGACCGTGAAAGGCGAGCAGCGCCTCCTCAATTTCATCGAACAGTGCGCAGGGCTCCAGGTTCGCGTCCATGACGGCCAGCAGCCGCTGCTCACCGAACAACTCATCATCAGCATTGCAGCTTTCCAGAATCCCGTCGGACATCAGCAGCAGGCGGTCGCCAATCGCCAGCGGCAAAGTCTCGAAGCTGTCATCGAAAGAGGATGCGTCCAGCACCCCAAGCGGCAGATGTCGGGAGCGCAGCGGCAAGCGTTCGCCGCCCGAAGCCCTGAGCAGATAGCCGTCCGGCAATCCGCCATTCCATACCCGCAGCGAGCCTTGCTCGAGGTTGATATCCAGCAACGTGGCACAGCAGAACATTTCCACGGGCAGGATCAGTTTCAGTTTGGTATTGATCTCGCGAAGGATCTCGTTGCTGGAATAGCCCTTGGCGGTCATCCCGTAAAAGGTCTCGGCCAGCGGCATGGCACCGATCGCGGCAGGCAGTCCATGGCCGGTGAAATCGCCCAGCAGCACGAACATCCTGCCGGCCGGCGCGTGCGCAGCCAGCAACAGATCGCCGTTGAACAGGGCGCGCGGCGACTGCCGGTAGCGGATGTTTGGGGCATTCAGGCAGCCGGCATGAGCCACCTTGTCGAAGATCGCCTTGGCCGCGTTCTGCTCGTCGAGCAGTTGCTGGTTACGCCGAGCGATGAGATCACGCTGTTCCAGCACCGTGGCCTGCAAACGACGCAGGCGATGCATGGCCTGGATCTTCGCTTCGAGGATGATCGGGTTGTAGGGCTTTGCGATGAAGTCGTCGCCGCCTGCTTCGAGGCAACGCACCAAGGCCTCGTTTTCCGTCAGTGAGGTGAGAAAGATGATCGGCACCAGCTCGTTGCCGGCCAGGCGCTTGATCTGCCGAGCAGCCTCGAACCCGTCCATCACCGGCATCAGTGCATCCATCAACACCAGTTGCGGCCGTTCGCCTTCGAAGCGCCGTACCGCTTCGGCGCCATTGGATGCGGTGGTCACGCGATGCCCTTGGCGACCGACGATGGCGGCGAGCAGCATGCGATCGGCCGCGCCATCCTCGGCGATGAGTATGGAGAGCCGGCGAGGCATTCAGGCGATCGCGAACAATTGTTCGAAGTTGGAAACCGAAAGAACCTTTCGCACATCCGGATTGCAGTTGATCAGGCGAATGTCGGCTTTGTCGCTGCCGCCATGGTCGCGTAGCAGCAACAACATGCCGAGTGCTGAACTGTCGAGATAGGTCGCGCCGCTGAGGTCGACTACATAACGGTTGGGCGTGTTGCCGGTACGCTGATAGGCGTCGCGAAAGGCCTGATGAGTGTTGAAATCGAAGCGCCCTTGAATGGTGATAGTCAGCTCCTGTCCATCTGCCGATAGCTGTGAACTGATGGTCATGTAGCGCTCCTGATCCAATGCGAGAACTTGACTGCCATATTGGCTGGACGGCGCTGGTGCATCGTCAAAACGGCACCTCGACCGTTGGTGCCGGCGACATCAGTAACCAGGCGTGCTGTAGCAAACAGGCTGATGAAGATGTAGCACCCAAACCCCCGCTCAGCAAGCTTCAATCCTGTTTAGGTCGGCCCGCCAGCCGTTGCGAAAATTCATCGAGGAGTTTCTGCTCACGCTTGTCGGCCGCCGTTCGTGCTTCCTGCAGGTAGCGTTCGACCAGTTTGCGCAAACCATCCAGACGTGCACTGCGCTGCTGCCATTGCTCGCGGAGCTTGTCGAGGTTGTTGCGATGCCAGTCGACGCTGCGCTGCTGTTGGCCTATGGCCGACTCGAGCTGCGAAAGGAATCGCTGGTAATTCATCAGCCACTGACCGGAGACACCCTGACTGCCCTGACTCAGCCACTGCTGCTGGTAGTCACCGAAATACTGGCGCAACTCGCCCAGCTTGGCTTCGGCCTGGGACAGTTGCGCCTGACCTTGCCCGAACAGTCTCGCGGCGTCGCGCTCGGCGCGCTCAGCCATGTCGATTACGGGCGCCAGGCGCGCGGCACGGCTCGCCGACAAGGTTTAGCTCGCCGCCTTGGCGTTGAATACGCTGGCCAGCAGTGCCTCGCTATGGGCCAAGTGTTCGGCCTCGTCCAAACCCTGTCGAAGATAGCGAACCATCTCCGCCTGCCGGGCGATGGCCAGGTCGGTTTCCGGATCGCCGCCGGGCACGTAGGCGCCGACGCTGATCAGATCGCGGCTCTGCTGATAGCGCGACCACAGCTGTTTGAAGCGCTGCGAGTGACGGACATGCTCGGGACTGACCACCTGTGGCATGACCCGACTGATGGACGCTTCGATGTCGATCGCTGGATAGTGCCCTTCCTCCGCCAGCCGACGTGACAACACGATGTGCCCGTCGAGCACGCCTCGCGCCGCATCGGCGATCGGGTCCTGCTGATCGTCGCCCTCGGACAGTACGGTGTAGAACGCGGTGATCGAGCCACCGCCCTCCTCCGCGTTTCCGGCGCGTTCCACCAGGCTGGGCAGCTTGGCGAAGACCGAGGGCGGATAGCCCTTGGTCGCCGGCGGCTCGCCGATGGCCAAGGCAATTTCGCGCTGGGCCTGGGCGAAACGGGTCAGCGAATCCATCAGCAGCAATACGTTCTTGCCCTTGTCGCGGAAATATTCAGCGATGCGCGTGCAGTACATCGCCGCGCGCAAACGCATCAAGGGCGCATCGTCGGCAGGCGATGCCACCACCACCGAGCGCTTGATGCTCTCTTCGGTGAGGATGTTCTCGATGAACTCCTTGACCTCACGGCCCCGCTCGCCGATCAGCCCGACCACAATGACATCGGCCTCGGTGAAGCGCGTCATCATCCCAAGCAGCACCGATTTACCCACACCGGTACCGGCGAACAGGCCGAGACGCTGTCCGCGGCCGACAGTCAGCAAACCGTTGATGCTACGAATGCCGACGTCCAGCGGCTCGCTGATCGGGTGGCGCTTGAGCGGGTTGATCACCGGGCCGTCCATCGGTACCCAGTCCTCGGCTTTCATCCCACCCTTGCCGTCCAGCGCGCGGCCGGCACCGTCGAGCACGCGGCCGAGCATCGAGGTGCCCATGGGCAGACGGCCGGTATTGGCCAGCGGCACGACCCGCGCACCGGGAGCGATGCCGGCGAGGCTGCCGACCGGCATCAGATACAGCTTGCCGCTGGAGAAGCCCATCACCTCCGCCTCGACCTGCGTCGGGTGATAGCTGTCTTCGTTGATCACCAGGCAACGGCTGCCAACGGCGGCGCGCAGCCCTTCGGCCTCCAATGTCAGGCCGACCATGCGCAACAACCGACCCTCGAGGATCGGTTGGCTGGGGAGCTTGATCGCTTCGCCGTACGCTTCGAAACGCTTGGCAAAGCTGGTTCGTTCAAGGCGCATCAGCGCTCTCCGAATCCGTATCCAGGTTCAGATGCAGGTCAGCTTCCGGTGGGCTGGTGGCGTTTTCGCGCTGTTGCTCGAACAGCTGCTTGATGGCCTGAGCCAGGCGCGTTTCGACACTGGCATCGATCCGGCTCTGCTCGGTCTCGATCCGGCAGCCGCCGGGCAGCAGGTCGCTGTCCTCGACGATCTTCCACGTCTCTTCGTGGCGTTCGCGAAGCGCTTTGACCAGCTCGAAATCCTGCGGATTGATGGCGATGCGCACATTGCTGGCGCCCATGGGCAGCAGCTTCAGAGCCTCGCGCAGCACCTGCCGGATCTGGCTCGAATCGATCAGCAAGTCGCGCTGAATCACCTCGCGAGCAAGCTGGCTGACCAGCGTGACCATGGCGTGTTCGAGATTACGATCCTGGTCGGCGATGGGCTCGAGCAACTGCGTCATCAATTGCTCGAGGCTGCCCAGCTTGGGCGCCAGCACCGCTTCGGCTTCCTGCCTAGCTTTGAGCTGGCCGGCATGAAAGCCATCTTTCTCGCCCGTGCTGAAACCTTCGTTATAGGCCTCCTGACGGATCGCCTCAAGTTCGTCGAGTGTCAAGGGTTTGACTTCCTCGACGGGGACATCCTCGCTGCGCGACAGGTCTTCGGCGGCCGGTTCGACAGTCGCCTCAGGCTCTTGCGGCTCCGCACCCAGCGGATCGAAGCTTGGCAGCGCCCAGCGATCGAAGACATTGACGTCCTTCGCGCGGATTACGTCGCTGGGGTTTTCCTTGGACATTGCAGCTCACTTAGATTTAGATCATTTCTTCGCCACCCTTGCCACCGAGGACGATCTCTCCGGCTTCGGCCATGCGGCGGGCAATGGTGAGTATTTCCTTCTGTGCGCCTTCGACTTCGCTGATGCGTACAGGCCCCTTGGCTTCCAAGTCGTCGCGCAGCAATTCGCCCGCGCGTTTCGACATGTTCTTGAAGATTTTCTCCTTGATCGCTTCGTCGGCGCCTTTGAGCGCCATGACCAGCACATCCGAGGATACTTCGCGCAGCAACACCTGGATGCCCCGGTCGTCGACATCGGCCAGGTTGTCGAAGACGAACATCAGGTCTTCGATTTGCGAAGACAGATCTTCGTCGACATCTCGGATGGCGTCCATCAGTTGGCCTTCGACCGAGCTGTCGAGGTAGTTCATGATATCCGCGGCGCGCTTGACCCCACCCAGCGTAGCGCGAGTGGTATTGGCGTTGCCGGAAAACTGTTTCTCCAGGATCAAGTTGAGTTCTTTCAGCGCCGCCGGCTGGACGGTATTGAGCGAGGATACGCGCAGAACGATATCGAGCCGCACCTTGTGGTCGAAATGCGACAGCACCTCGCCCGCCTGGTCGGGGTCCAGATAGGCCACCACGATCGCCTGGATCTGCGGGTGCTCGTAGCGGATCACGTCGGCGACCGCACGCGGCTCCATCCATTTCAGACTGTCCAGACCGCTGGTGTTGCCGCCCAGCAGGATGCGATCGATCAAGCCACCAGCCTTGTCCTCACCCAGCGCCTGGGTGAGCATCTTGCGTATGTAACCATCCGAACCAACCCCAAGGCTGGTCTGATCGCCAACGATCTCGACGAACTCACCCATGACCTGTTCGATCTGGTTCTTCTGCACGTTGCGCAGCTGCGCCATCGCAGTACCGACCTTTTGCACTTCCTTTGGACCGAGATGACGCAGGACCTGCGCCGCATCGGCTTCGCCCAGCGAGAGCAGCAGGATCGCGGCCTTGTCGACCTTGTTCAGCTTGTTGGCGGGAACTCGTGCATCACTCATCGGCGTTGATCCACTCTTTGACGACCTGAGCCACCCGGCCCGGATCTTCAGCTACCAAATTCTTGATGGCATTCAATTGCGCATCGTACCCCTCGGTCGGGCTCGGGAGCATGATGCTCTGTGGCCCGCTCAGACTGACCCGATCACTGGACAGCGCACCATCCATACCGTCCATTTCGCCTAGCGCGGCATCGCCGCCAACAGCCTGAAGCTCCTTGCCTTTCCCGGCTTGGGTCAGATTGTTCAGGACTGGCCGCAGTACCCCGAATACCAGCACCAGTATGAAAAGCACCCCGAGTACTTGTTTGACGATGTCCCAGAACCACGGCTGCGAATAGAACGGGACGTCGATAAAAGTTTCATCCAGCGAGTCGGTAGCGAACGGCGCGTTGATCACGCTGACGCTGTCGCCACGGCTGGCGTCGAAACCGACGGCGTCCTGAACCAGCCGGGTGAGGCGCGCCAATTCTTCGGCGGTCCGCGGAACACGTGTAGTCTGCCCATCAGCAGAGACCGTCACCTGGTCGTCGAGTACCACGGCAACCGACAGACGGCGCAGGCGGCCTTGCTGCTGTTTGGTGTGACTGATCGAACGGTCCAGCTCGTAGTTGCGGGTCGCCTGCTCGCGCTTGTCGGCCGGATACGGCGCCAGCATGGGCTGGCCGGTCGCAGGGTCCATGATCTGCTGACCATTGGCGTCGAGCAACGGTTGTCCAGAGGCGATGGCGCCGGCAGCGGCGGCCTGTCCGGCTAGTGCATTTTCCGGTGCGGTCGCCGGGCCTGGCGGCTGGTTGCTCAGCGCGCCCGGAACACCCTGCGGCCCGAGACTGCTCTGCCGTTGCTCGCTGACGCTCTGCTCGCTGCGCAGCGCCGGTTGATCCGGATTGAAGGTTTCTGAAGTCGACTCGACGGCGCTGAAGTCGACGTCGGCGGACACTTCGGCCTTGTACCGACCGTTGCCCAGCACCGGCTGCAGAATGCTCTGTACGCGTTGGGTATAGAGACTCTCGATCCGACGGCTATAGTCGAACTGCTTGCCGGCCATGCTCAGCTCGGTGAGCTCCTGCTGGTCCGACAGCAGATTGCCCTTCTGGTCCACTACGGTGATCTGCGACTTGGTCAGCTCAGGCACGCTGGTGGCGACCAGGTTGATGATCGCCATGACCTGGCTCGGCTCAAGGCTGCGGCCCGGATAGAGCTCTACCAGCACCGACGCGCTGGGCTTGCGCTCGTCACGCACGAACACCGAGCTTTTCGGGATCGCCAGGTGCACGCGGGCGCCCTTGACGTTATTGAGGCTGGACACGGTGCGGCCCAATTCGCCTTCGAGGCCACGGCGGTAGCGGGTGGCTTCCATGAACTGGCTGGTGCCGAGGCCCTGCTCCTTGTCGAGAATCTCGAAGCCGATATTGCTATCGGTCGGCGCAATGCCAGCGCTGGCGAGCTTCAGCCGCGCACGGGCAAGATCATCGGCCTTGACCAGCAAAGCACCGGAGGTGGGCTCGATGGTGTAGGAAATATCGGCCGCCGCCAGGGTCTCCATGACCTGATTGGCATCCATCCCGGCGAGGCTACCGAGCAACGGGCGATAGTCCGGCTGCTGCGACCAGAGCACCACGGCGAAGCCGATGGCGACACTCGCAGCCAGCCCGACCAGCAGGCCGATCTGCCGCAGCATCGACATTTCGGAAAGATTTTCCAGGAAAGACAGACCCAGCAGGGGCTTTTTCGGAGCGTCCGAATCAACCGGCACTGGAACCTTGCTAAGCGCTTCAGCCATTATTCAAACCCTGCCTTAAACCGGCATCTGCATGATGTCTTGATACGCCTGGACCAGCTTGTTACGCACCTGGGTCATGGCCTGAAAGGAAACGCTGGCTTTCTGCGACGCGATCATGACGTCGGTCAGGTCGATACCGCCCTGCCCCATCTCGAACGCGGTCGCCAACTGACTGGAGGCTTGCTGGGTTTCGTTCACCTTGTTGACGGCCTGGCCGAGCATGTCGGAAAAGCTCGGAGCGCCCACTTCTGGAGTGGCGGTCACGGGCTTTGAGCGTGCCATTGCATCGGTCTGCATGGCCCGCATTTCCAGCATCAAGCGATTGAATTCAATACCCTGGCTCATCTCTTCCTCCAACAGCTGCGGTTTTTTTGACGCTTCGCAGCAAGCACCATGTGAATAGCAACATCGATGCCAGTGTTCGGATCAGCAGCCAGGCCGGTACGAAAACGGGAGACAAACGGTATTCGGCACGGCGGCACTGTTACGCTGATCCCGCTTACGGCTGTACCGCGACGCCGTGCGTTGCCTGTCATAGCCTGCGCGTCAAGCAAAGATCGTGCGCAACGGCCTCCGCCCTTGCTCCAGATACACAGCGTCTTTTCGCCCCTGAACCGGATCCAGACCCGATGACCGTCACCGCTACCACGCCCTTGCTTCGGCCTCTCAAGGACAGCTCAGCCTCAACCGTCGTGGCCGGCTTCATTGCCATGCTCACCGGCTATACCAGCTCGCTGGTGCTGATGTTTCAGGCCGGCCAAGCGGCGGGCCTCAGCAGCGCACAAATCTCATCCTGGATCTGGGCCCTATCGATCGGTATGGCGCTGTGCAGCATCGGCTTGTCGCTGCGCTATCGGACGCCGGTGGTGATCGCCTGGTCTACGCCCGGCGCGGCGCTGCTGATCAGCAGCCTACCCGGCGTTCCCTATGGCGAAGCGATCGGCGCGTTCATCTTCAGTTCGGCACTGATAGCGCTGTGCGGACTCACCGGCAGCTTCGAACGCCTGATGCGCAAGGTGCCCGCGTCGCTGGCGGCAGCACTGTTGGCCGGCGTGCTGTTCAATATCGGCAGCGAGATTTTTCGCGCGGTGAACGTACAGCCCGTGCTCGTACTCGGGATGTTCTTCAGCTATTTGCTGGCCAAGCGTCTGCTGCCGCGCTACGCGGTGCTCTCGGCGCTGATTGTCGGCTGTGTGCTGTCCGGTGGGTTGGGCCTGCTCGACTTCGGTGGCCTGAGCCTGGAGGTTGCGATACCGGTGTGGACCACGCCTGCGTTGTCCTTCGCCGCGGTATTCAGCATCGGCATACCATTGTTTGTTATTGCCATGGCGTCGCAGAACATGCCGGGGCTGGCCGTATTACGCGCCGAGGGCTATCAGGCGCCCGCCTCGCCGCTGATTTCCGTCACGGGTATCGCGTCGGTTCTGCTCGCCCCCTTCGGTTCCCATGGCATCCACTTGGCTGCGATCACCATGGCCATCTGCGCCGGGCCGGAGGCCCATCCGGATCCGTCCCGACGTTACACTGCGGCGGTCTGGTGCGGTCTGTTCTACGGTATTGCCGGCATTTTCGGCGCAACCCTGGCCGCATTGTTCGCCGCCTTCCCGCCGGCGCTGGTGCTATCCATCGCGGCGCTGGCATTGCTCGGCTCGATCGGCAGCGGTTTGACCCAGGCGATGCAACTGCCGCGCGAGCGCGAGGCAGCGTTGATCACGTTCATGGTCACGGCATCGGGCCTGACCCTGTTCGGCATCGGCTCCGCCTTGTGGGGACTGGTGGCGGGCGTGTTGACGCTGCTGATCGTCAATGGGCGCAAAACTGCGGGCTGAGCGCTGCGGTCAACGGGTTCAGATAGCGGTCGCACCGCCGTCGACCGCCAACGCATGGCCGGTGGTAAACGCGGCTCCATCACTGCAGAGGTAAAGCACCGCCGCAGCGATTTCCTCGACCTTGCCGATACGCCCGACCGGATGCATCGCCGCGGCAAATTCGGCCTTGCGCGGATCCGCTTCATAGGCGCGGCGGAACATGTCGGTGTCGATGACGGCAGGACAGACAGCATTGACCCTGATCTTCTTCTTGGCGTATTCGATCGCCGCCGATTTGGTCAAACCGATGACGGCATGCTTGGATGCCGAATAAATGCTCATCTTCGGTGCCGCTCCCAGACCCGCAACCGAGGCGGTATTGACGATGGCGCCGCCACCCTGAGCCAGCATCAGCGGTAACTGGTGCTTCATGCATAGCCAGACACCTTTGACATTGACGCCCATGATGGCGTCGAACTCGGCTTCGCTGCCTTCGGCCAGGCGACCCTGTTCGATCTCGATGCCCGCATTGTTGAAGGCATAGTCGATACGACCGTAAGCAGCCACCGCTTGCTCGGTCATCGCTTTGACATCGTCATCGCGGGTCACGTCGCAGCGCACGAACACTGCCTCTCCCCCCGCCTTGCGGATGGCTTCGGCACAGGCTGCGCCACCCGCCTCGTCCAGATCTGCCACGACCACCTTCAGCCCCTGCTCGGCGAACGCCAGCGCCGTCGCGCGGCCAATTCCCGCAGCAGCTCCAGTAACCAACGCAACCTGACCGGAAAAACACATGCTCATGCTGGATACCCTATCGATTTAAAGAAGGCGTCGAGTCCAAAAGTGACTACAAGCCAAACGCTGGTCATGGTTATACCGCCATCCTCTGCTCCGATTAAGCCCAGGCTGGCTATATCACTCAGGCAGATGCCACTGCATTCCAACATTCCCGCCTTGCTTGCAGTGATGACCTCTGCGAGCTACACCAAGCTTTTGCACACACCAGAGGCTTCCATGGACCAGACCAACCGCCAGTTTCTACTGGCCAAGCGCCCCGTCGGGGCGCCCACCCGCGACACCTTCGAGTTCGTTGAACAACCGCTGGGCGAACCCGGCCCGAACCAGATCCTGGTCAAGAACGAATACCTGTCGCTGGATCCTGCCATGCGCGGCTGGATGAACGATGCCAAGTCCTATATCGCGCCGGTGGGTATTGGTGAGGTAATGCGTGCGCTTGGTGTGGGCAAGGTAATCGCGTCTCAGCATCCCGGCTTTGCGAAAGGTGATTACGTCAACGGCGCGCTCGGCGTACAGGACTATTTCCTCGGCGAGCCTAAAGGCTTCTACAAGGTCGATCCGAACCAGGCGCCGCTGCCGCGCTATCTGTCTGCGCTGGGCATGACCGGTATGACTGCTTACTTCGGCCTGCTGGCGGTGGGCGAACCCAAGGCAGGAGAAACCGTGGTGCTGTCGGGAGCCGCCGGTGCCGTAGGCAGCGTTGCGGGGCAGATTGCCAAGATCAAGGGTTGTCGCGTGGTAGGGATCGCAGGAGGGGCCGACAAATGCCGTTTCCTCACCGACGAGCTGGGCTTCGACGCCGCAATTGACTACAAGAGCGAAGACGTCGCGGCGGGGCTTAAACGTGAATGCCCGAAAGGCGTCGACGTTTACTTCGACAACGTCGGTGGCGATATCCTCGACGCGGTACTGACGCGCATCACCGTTGGTGCCCGCATCGTGATTTGCGGCGCGATCAGCCAGTACAACAATAAGGAAGCGGTCAAGGGACCTGCCAACTACCTTTCCCTGTTGGTCAATCGGGCGCGCATGCAGGGCATGGTGGTGATGGATTACGTGCCACGCTATCCGGAGGCCATGAAAGAAATGGCTGGCTGGATGCAGAGCGGCGAGCTGAAGAGCAAGGAGGACATCGTCGAAGGGCTGGAGACGTTCCCCGATACCCTGATGAAACTGTTCACCGGCGGCAACTTCGGCAAGCTGGTATTGAAGGTCAGCTGACTCGCTTGGATAGCGGACGGGCACCGTACTTCGGCGACCATCCGCTATCCAGGGTTCAGGCCAATTCCGCAACCACTGCCGCCAGCGCCTGGGACGGATCCGCCGCCTGTGCGATGGGCCTGCCGATCACCAGATAATCCGACCCCGCCGCCATCGCCTCGGCAGGCGTGAGAATACGCCGCTGATCATCTGCCTTGCTGCCGGCCGGACGAATGCCCGGTGTCACCAGTTGCAACTGTGCAAAGTGCGCTTTCAAGGATTGCGCCTCCAGCGCCGAGCAAACCAGCCCATCCAGTCCGGCCTCTGCTGCCAGCCCGGCCAGTCGCAGCACCTGCTGCTGCGGCTGCACATCGAGACCGATATCGGCCAGGTCCGTCTGCTCCATGCTGGTCAGCACTGTGACGCCGATCAGTAGCGGTTTGTGCCCTCCTACCTTATCCAGGGTCTCGCGGCAGGCCGCCATCATCCGCAGACCTCCAGAGCAGTGCACATTGACCATCCACACGCCCAGTTCCGCCGCTGCCTTGACCGCCATCGCCGTGGTATTGGGTATGTCATGGAATTTCAGATCCAGAAATACCTCAAATCCTTTACTCTGCAGCGCCTCGACGATCTGCGGACCGCAGCGGGTGAACAGCTCCTTGCCGACCTTGACACGGCAAAGCGCCGGATCGAGCTGTCCGGCCAGGGCCAGCGCAGCATCACGGGAGGGAAAATCGAGCGCAACGATGAGGGGAGTCTGGCAAGTCATGGCGATTCCTCGGCAAATTTCGGCGCGCATTGTCGCAGAAAAACCATCATCGAAGCGGACCGGATGCCGTTGACGGTATGGTCGCGCAATGGCGCAGCTACATGCGCAAGCCTAAGGTTAAACGCAGTCCCGCCACCATCAGGAGATAAACATGCCTTGGTACATCTGGTTATTGCTGGTCCTAGTGATCGGTATCATCGTCGGAGGGCTGATGACCCTACGCGCCAGCGCTCACAAGATTCCGCTGACCGAGGAGCAGAAACAGCGGATCGCCCAGCGAAACGCCGAGGCGGACGCCAAGGACGCGCGCGATAAATAGCCGTCGGCGCGCTGGACAGCCGGCCGAACCGGCGCCTTTGCCCCCTCACATCAGGCGATTAATTGACTCGGCAGTCAGTGATGGCTTTCCGCCTTCATTCGAGCAATCATTCTGCCTCCTACAAGGAAGCATCGATGCCATCAGATTCCGCTTCGGCCCAGGCCGGAAGTCCCAAAGCCCACGCCGCGTTTTCGAGGCGGATCCTCCCCGGTTTTGCCTGCCTGTTGGCCGCTGCACTGCTGGCTGCGGCGATCGCCGTCATACATATCGCCCAGACCATTGATCGCGACGCACTGACCCAGGAGCATTTTCTCGCCGGCAAGGCATTCGAATCGCATATGCGCGGCATGTCTCGTCATGTCGCGGACAACGGGTTCTGGGGCGACGCCTATGCCAATCTAAGCAAGCGGACCAATCTCAACTGGGCTTATGACCAGGCGAACCTCGGCCCTTCTTTATACGACGACTTCGGCTATGAAGCGGTCCTGGTGGTCAACGCCGACGGCGAAACGACCTATTCGGTGATCCGCGGGGAACTGGTGCAGGTCGATGCACGGCGCTGGCTTGGCAACGGGCTGGAAATTCTGCTCGCGCAGGCCCGTGAGGCGGTCGAGGAGGAAGAAACCTCTGCCGGCCTGCTTTCGGCTGAAGGTCTCCCGGCTATGGTGGCCGCTGCGGTAATGACCCCAGGCGGCAGCGATATCGATGAGATGGACGGCCCCGCCTCGGTTCTGCTTTTTGTCGATGTGATGGATTCTGACTGGCTGCTCCAACTCGGCCGTGAATATGCGATCGAAGGTTTGCGTATCGACGACGAAAACCCTCGCCCGCAAAACGCCGTTGTCTCTCTGAATATGCTCGATGGAACATTCCAAGGATTTACCTGGAACGTCTCCCAGCCAGGCCGCTACCTGTTATGGATGACTCTGCCGGTGCTTGCCGCGGTCACCCTTGGACTCGGAGTCCTTGCCTGGCTGCTCCTGCGTCAGGCGCTGAAAACCGTACGGCTGATGGATGCCAGCTACAAGCGGCTGTCGAAAAGCCGCACGGCATTGGCCGCCAGTGAAGAACGCTTCCGCGATGTGGCAGAAGCCGCATCCGATTGGATCTGGGAAACCGACCAGAATGCTCGACTGACTTACCTATCGAGTCGCTTCGAAGAAATCACCGGCCATGAACCCGCCGCCTGGATTGGCCGTCCCTTGATCGATCTGCTGATTACCGATCATGCCGCACTCCAGGACTGGCTGGCTGCGCCACATAGGACGCCGTTGCGCTGCAGCTACCAGGCGGCGAATGGCTGCGAACGGCATTGCCGGCTCTCCGCTCGCGCGATTTATCGAGAGGACGAGCTATTGGGCTATCGGGGTACCGCAAGCGACATCACCGAAGAGACCCGGGCCCAGGCACGCGTGCAGTACCTCTCGCAGCACGACGCCCTGACCGGCCTGCCGAATCGCAACCGGCTGCGCGACTATCTGGAAGCCAAACTCGCCTCGCTTAGCAGCGGATCTCGGCTGACGGTCCTGTACATCGATCTGGATCGCTTCAAGCCGGTAAACGACACCCTGGGCCACGGTGCCGGGGACGAGGTGTTGATCGGCGTATCCAACCGACTCAAGCAGTGCATCAGAGGCGACGACCTGGTCGCTCGCCTGGGTGGCGACGAGTTCCTCATGGTCATGAGCCGTCTACAGCTCAACGAAGATGTGGACAAGCTTTGCGCCCGGGTTGTCGCCGCGGTCAGCGAACCCTTCATTTACGAAGGCCAGCAGATCTACATTGGCGCCAGTATTGGCATCGCCATGGCGCCCACCGACGCGACGCAGGCCAACGAACTCCTGCGCTGCGCGGATATCGCCCTGTATCAGGCCAAGGCCGACGGACGTGGAACCTGGCGATTCTATGGCAGCGAGATGGACAAGCGGCTGTTGGAACGGCGTCGCCAGGAAGACGAACTGCGCCAGGCGATTGCCGAAGGCCAGTTCGAGGTTCATTACCAGCCTCGGTATTTCAGCGAGGACATGAGCATTAACGGCGCCGAAGCCTTGCTGCGCTGGCGGCACCCTGCTCGAGGCCTTCTGCTACCCGAGCACTTCATCCCGCTGGCGGAAGAGACCGGGCTGATAGTCCCGCTCGGCGAGTGGGTCCTGCGCCAGGCCTGCATCGAAGCCACAGGCTGGGCGAGCACGCTCATGATCGCGGTCAACCTGTCGCCGCTGCAGCTACGCAACGACGAGTTATCCGAAATGGTTCGGACCGTTCTGGAAGAAAGCGGGCTCCCGGCCAACCGTCTTGAACTGGAAATAACCGAAACGGCATTGCTCCAGGAAAATCAGCGCACCCTGGACGTGCTCAACGAACTGAAGGCCATCGGTGTCCGGCTCGCCATGGACGATTTCGGTACCGGCTATTCTTCCCTGAGCAATCTGCGTAGCTATCCGTTCGACACGATCAAGATCGACGGCAGCTTTGTCTCCGGCATGGAACGTTCGACCGCGGACCATTCCATCGTCAAGGCGCTCATCGATCTCGGCCGAGGCTTGCGCATGCGTGTCACGGCCGAAGGCGTGGAAACCTCGGAGCAACTGACGCAATTGCTCGCCGATGGCTGTAGCGAGATTCAGGGCTTCCACATGAGCCATCCGCTTCCGGCCCAAGAGTTGCGCGCCTTGCTGGCCGGTGTCGGCGGGACCTTGAGCCGAAGCCCTGCGTGACAGCGTCCGCGCGGGTTACCGTTTGAGCTCGATGTTGATCTGGGCCCCGTCGATCAGCGCTTCGTCCTCATTCAAGCCCTGCAGCAGGCGTCCGCTCATCTGCACCGAGCGTGAACTCTCAGCTGAATCGAATAATGGCGGCAATAAACGTATCGACGCCGTATCCGCGTCCGGCTCGAGCTCCTCGGCCCAATCCTCGGGAAGGCTCAAATCCAGCTCCGGCTCGGGCAGCTCGACGCGTTCGATCGCGACGTCCTTCTTCGGCGCTGGCGGGGCGACCGGTTTGGGCTCAGGCGTCGGCACGACACGCTCGGATGGCAGCGTTTCAGGGTCACCGGCGGTCACCGGCTCGACTTCAATCTCGATTTTCGGGGGCTTACCCACTTCACTTTCGACACGCCCGAGCGCGGGATCGGGCGCGGGCTCGAGCGGCGCTGCGGGCCCGCGATCAACCACGCCAGACCGAACTTCGGGTTTCGCCGGTGCACCGGGTTGAGAAGGTAACTTATCGCCGTCGCAAGCGCCGAGAAACGGTAATGCAAGCAGCAAACTCAACCATCTCATAGGACCACGTCCTCCTTCGGTCCGATCAGTTCGATTGCCGGCACAGCCCTCCTGCCAGCTCACCCAGGGTTTTCAATGCTCGCTCTGCCTCGGACGTCCAGGGCAGACCGCAATTGAGCCGCACGCAGTGATTGAACTGCTCGGTGTTGCTGAAAATCAGCCCCGGCGCGATGCTGATGCCTCGCTTCAGCGCCTGTAAGTGCAGCTCCTTGGTATTCACCCGGGCCGGCAAGCTGACCCAGAGAATGAAGCCGCCGGTGGGCCGGGTCATCTGCGTTCCTTCCGGAAAATAACGCTGCACTGCCAACTGGAAGGCACTGAGGTTACTGCGATACTCATGCCGGATGTAGCGTAGATGCCGATCATATCCACCGTTCTCCAGATAGGCTGCTACGCCCATCTGGGTAACACTGCAGGCCGAATGCGTGCTGAAGGTCTGCAGGCGCTGAATCTCCTCTCGATAGCGTCCCGGCAGAATCCAACCAATGCGCACACCCGGCGAGATGGTCTTGGAGAAGCTCGAGCAATAGATCACTCGCCCCTCATCATCGTTGGACTTGAGCGCCTTGATGGACCCCGCATCGAACATGAGTTCGCCGTAGATATCATCTTCGACAATCTGAATGTCGAAATTCGCCGCCAACTTGAGCAATTGCTTTTGCCGTACGTCCGGCATGCTGCCACCCAAGGGGTTGCTCAGCCGCGCGGTGAGCACCAGCGCCTTGATCGGCCACTGGCTAGCAGCCAGTTGCAGCGCTTCGAGACTTAGTCCGGTGTCCGGGTCGCACGGAATTTCGATGACTTTGAGCCCTAGCAGATCGGCCAGTTGCAGCAAGCCGTAGTAGCTGGGTGACTCAGCTGCGATCAGGTCGCCCGGTTTGGTCAATACGCGCAAGGACATCTGTAGAGCATCGACACAGCCGTGGGTGATCACCACTTCGTCCGGGCCGACGATCACGCCGGCATCGCGCATGCGGATCGCCACCTGTCGACGCAGGGGCTCATAGCCGGGGCTGAACATATAGCTGAACGCCCGCTGGCTCTGGAAGCGAGTGATCTTGGCGAGTTGCTGGTGCAAGGCGCGCGCTGGCAAATAGTCCACATGAGGCACGGCAGCGCCCAACGGGATAAGCCCGTCGCGGCGCGATTCGCTGAGGACCTGGTTGATGATGCTGCTGCGCGTGACCAGCGTCGGCCGCTCGACCTGCGCGATATCCGGGGTCGGGGCGGTCAGCGCCGGCGTGTGGTGCACATAGAAGCCCGATTGCGGACGCGCCCGGATCATGCCTTGGTCTTCTAGGTTGGCATAGGCTTGCAGGACCGTCGCATGGCTGACGTTCAACTGCATGCTCATCTTGCGCACCGAAGGCACACGCTCACCGGGCCGGTAGACGCCGCGCCGGATATCTTCAGCGAGCTGGTGTGCAATGCGCTGATAAAGCAACAGATTGGTCATATCGTCCGTCTCCGCCAACTGGACCATAACAGTAGTACAACACCGTTATGTACGACCAATACAGTTACTCGCAAACTCGCCGACACAGTCTGTTACAGCCCTGGCACGGATGCTGTCAGCGAGGGCTACTGAGTCGCCCTTGCTCGTCGGAAAACAGAATCTCGACCCGCCGATTCTGTGCTCGGCCACGCACCGATGCGTTTTCGGCGACCCGATATTGCTCACCGTAGCCAATCACCTCCATACGCCGCGGATCGATACCCAGGCTCTGCATGAAGTCGCCCACCGCCTGCGCTCGGGCCTTGGACAGGGCAAGGTTTTCGGCGGCATCACCCCGATTGTCGGTGTAGCCCTCGATGCGGACTCTGCGGTTGGGATTGAGCTGCAGGAAATGCACGACCTTGAGTAGCGTGCGATTGGCCGAGGGCTCCAGGTCGGCGCTGGCCGCCTTGAACAACACGTCCCCTAAGGTCATCACCAGACCGCGATCTGTTTCGGACGCCGCCAGACTGATCAGCTGATCCTCCATCCATCGACCCTGGTGCTGCAGGTCGAGCAGCCGGGCTTCCTGCAGAGCCTGACGCAAGCGCTCGTGCTCAATGGCGAGCTGGGTAGCGCGCCGCTGATTCTGCATCTGCTCGCTGTGCTGGCGAGCGATCTCGCTATACCGTTTGCTGAGATAGGCGTAGTGATCAACGTCTTCTGCGCTGCCCCAGTAGCCGGCGAAACGCTGGGCTCGCTCCAGCGATTCGGCCGCGCGCATCATGTCCTTCGGCGCATCGCGCAGGATCTGCGGATCGTCACCGACGCTCTGAAATGCAACAACCGCTTGTTCCAGTTGTTGCTGCGATTGCTGCGTTGCGCATCCCTGGAGCCCGGCAAGCGTCACCAGCAATACGGACGTGAGAACAGGCTTCACTGCAAATCCCCCAACTGATCGCGTAGCCGTGCAATACGGCGAGCCAGCTCTGCCAGCTCCTGCTGACTCTTGTCATTCAGAACGCTGGCCTCCGCCAGCCTAGCGTCCAGCTCCGCTTTTTCGGCGAGCCGACGGGCCTGCCGGTAGTCCTCGTCCTTCATTGCTGCAACCGCAGCCATGAGTTGTTCTTCGGCCAGCGCCAGCTCTGGCGTCTGATCCGACGCGCCCACTGAGCGCGCCTGGGTCAGCGCCTGCTCGGTGAGACGCAGCTGTTCGGTAGGTGCCGGGTCGTTGGCGCAGCCGACCATCGCCGACAGCATGAGCATGTAGGAAAGATGCTTTATCAAAAGAGAGATCCTAGCGTTGCGAATTGCTTGTCGGCGCCGGCTGTTGCTTCCAACGCTCGAGATTTTCCACCAGCAGTTGCTGCGGCACACCGGCAGCGCGCAATTCTGTCATTTTTATCGCGAGCTGTCCGCGCAACCACGGGCCGTTGCAGGCGGAGTCGTGCGCCACTGCGAGATGCATATCACGACTGAAGACCGGAGGTTCCAACCGCTGAATATCAGCAAGCAGCCCTCGCGGGTCGGCTTGGGCGACAGCGCTGTACCGCTCGTGCAACACGTAATCGGCTTTGCCCGCCAGCAGCCTTTGCACGGCTTCCGTCAGGCTGGGCGACGAGCGCAAGCGAAGATGATCCTTGGCATATGCCTGAAACTCACCACCGAAGCGGATCGATGCGACGTAGGCACCCGAGCGACCCGTCAGATCTTCACGACTGGCGTAAAGGAAGCCAGGCTCATTGCGTACCCAGGCAGACATTTGCAACGTAACGATCGACGGGTGGATGAAATCCAGATGCGCCAGCTCCCGCAGGTCGAGCACCGCATCGGCCAGCAGATCCACCCGGCCGCTACGCACCTCCTCGAGCGCCTTGGCGGCATCGCCCGTATAGAGAAGCTCGAGCTTCAGATCGAGTGAATCGGTAATTTTCTTCAGTAAATCGGCATTCGCACCGATCAGGCGCTTGGGATTCTGCGGATCGCGCCACAGGAACGGCGGATTATCCGCGCCACCTGTTGCGATCAGCCGATCACACTTGGCAGCCGCCGCGTTCGCCACCAGGGGAGTTGCCAGCAGCAAGGCGATCAAGGCGGATTTCAGCGGAACGGCACAGCGCATGGAAAACCTCATCATGGGGAATCGAACAGGCACTGTCGGTGCCAGTTCGGGATATTACCATCGGCCAGCGCAGCCGAGCTGCCATAAAAAAACCCGCTGCAAGAGCGGGTTTTTTCCGAAGCGGCTCGATCAGACGAGTCGCTCGAGTTCGGGCACGATCTCGAACAGATCGCCCACCAGGCCGTAATCAGCCACCTGGAAGATCGGCGCTTCCTCGTCCTTGTTGATCGCCACGATCACTTTGGAGTCCTTCATGCCTGCCAGATGCTGGATCGCACCGGAGATGCCGACGGCGATGTACAGCTGCGGCGCGACGATCTTGCCGGTCTGACCAACCTGCATATCGTTGGGCACGAAGCCAGCGTCGACCGCCGCGCGCGAAGCGCCGACAGCAGCGCCGAGCTTGTCGGCCAGCGCATACAGATGCTTGAAGTTGTCACCGTTCTGCATGCCACGACCACCGGAAATGACGATCTTGGCAGCGGTCAGTTCGGGACGGTCGGACTTGGCCAGTTCTTCGCCAACGAAAGCGGAAACGCCCGCGTCACCGGAGCCGGAAACCTGCTCGACACTGGCCGAGCCGCCTTCGGCATTGACCGGATCGAAACCGGTGGAACGCACGGTGATGACCTTGATCGGTGCGCTCGACTGCACGGTGGCGATGGCATTACCGGCATAGATCGGGCGCTTGAAGGTGTCGGCGCTTTCGACGGCGATGATTTCGGAGATCTGATCAACGTCCAGCAGCGCCGCAACGCGTGGCAGAAAGTTCTTGCCGTTGGTGGTGGCAGCGGCGAGCACATGGCTGTAGCTCTTGGCCAGATCGGCGATCAGCGGCGCGACGTTTTCCGGCAGCTGATGGGCGTAGGCGGCGTTGTCGGCAACCAGCACCTTGGACACGCCTTCGATCTTCGACGCTGCTTCGCCGATGGCTGCGCAGTCGCTACCGGCGACCAGCACATGGATGTCGCCACCGATGGCTTTGGCGGCCGCAACGGTATTGAGCGTAGCGGCAGCCAGGACGGCATTGTTGTGTTCAGCGATAACCAGGATAGTCATTTAGATTACCTTCGCCTCGTTTTTCAGTTTCTCGACCAGTTCAGCCACGGACTTGACCTTGATACCGGCGCTGCGAGCAGCCGGCGCTTCGACTTTCAGGGTCTTCACGGTGGAGGTGGTGGACACACCCAGCGCGTCTGGCGTCAGGACTTCCAGCGGCTTTTTCTTGGCCTTCATGATGTTTGGCAGCGACGCGTAGCGAGGCTCGTTCAAACGCAGATCGGTAGTCACGATTGCCGGCAAGTTCAGCGCAACGGTCTGTGCGCCGCCATCGATTTCACGCTCGACCTTGACCTTGTCGCCTTCCACTTCGACCTTCGAGGCGAACGTGCCTTGGGCGTATCCGGTCAGCGCGCCAAGCATCTGGCCGGTCTGGTTGTTGTCGCTGTCGATGGCTTGCTTGCCGAGAATGACCAGCTGCGGCTGCTCCTTGTCGACGACGGCTTTCAGCAACTTGGCCACGGCCAGCGAGTTGAGCTCTTCGGTCGATTCGACCAGCACGGCGCGATCAGCACCCAGCGCCAGCGCAGTACGCAGCTGCTCTTGAGCGGCGGTCGGACCGATGGACACCACGACGATTTCGCTCGCAACGCCCTTTTCTTTAAGGCGCACGGCTTCTTCCACGGCGATTTCGCAGAAGGGGTTCATCGACATCTTGACGTTGGCGAGGTCGACGCCGGAGTTGTCCGCCTTGACGCGAACCTTGACGTTGTAATCGACCACTCGTTTGACAGCTACAAGAATCTTCATGGATTCCTCGTTACTCTCCGGTGAATAGGATATCGCCGAGGCGAACCGAGCCATGCTCGAGGTCCGGACCGTCAATTCAGCCGCGGAACCAGTTCGGCGAGCGCAAAACTGCCCGTATCTTGACTGCTGGCAACGGGCGGGGTCAACAACGCATATACCCCGCTATAAGCCGCAGTTTCGCGATTCTAACAGCCTTGAAGAAAATTCAAACAAACGTTTGTATTGGACCCTTACCGACGTCTATATATAATGCGGCAGCTCGGCTTGGTCAGGGAAACGATCCAGCCCTCCACTATCTACATAACAATCAAGCCTTGAGTAGGAGATAGCCAATGGAACGCGAATACATGGAATTCGACGTAGTGATCGTCGGCGCCGGCCCCGCGGGCCTGTCCGCTGCCTGCCGGCTGAAGCAGAGAGCGGCCGATGCTGGTAAGGAAATCAGTGTCTGCGTCGTCGAGAAGGGTTCCGAGGTAGGCGCCCACATTCTATCCGGCGCGGTGTTCGAGCCTCGCGCACTCAACGAACTCTTTCCCAATTGGAAGGAGCTCGAAGCGCCATTGAACACCCCGGTCAAGCGCGACGACATCTACTTGCTCAAGAGCGCGGAAGCCGCTCGCAAGCTGCCCAATGCACTGGTTCCGAAAACCATGCATAACGAAGGCAATTACATCATCTCCCTAGGCAACCTATGCCGCTGGCTGGCACAGCAGGCCGAAAACCTCGGCGTCGAGATTTATCCCGGTTTCGCAGCTCAGGAAGCGCTCATCGATGAACAGGGCGTGGTTCGCGGCATCCTCACCGGCGACCTTGGCGTGGACCGCGAAGGCAATCCGAAGGAAGGCATGTACACGCCGGGCATGGAGCTGCGCGCCAAGTACACTCTGTTCGCCGAAGGCTGCCGTGGCCATATCGGCAAGCAACTGATCAACCGTTTTCAGCTCAATGCCAATGTCGACCCGCAGCACTACGGCATCGGTATCAAAGAGCTCTGGGACATCGACCCGGCCAAGCACGAGCAGGGCCTGGTGGTGCACACCGCAGGCTGGCCACTGAACGATGCCAACACCGGTGGCTCGTTCCTTTATCACCTCGAAAACAATCAGGTCGTGGTCGGGCTGATCGTCGACCTGTCCTATAGCAACCCGTTCCTCTCGCCGTTCGATGAGTTTCAGCGCTACAAGCATCACCCGGTGATCAAACAGTATCTCGAAGGCGGCAAGCGAGTTTCCTACGGTGCGCGCGCCATCGCCAAGGGCGGCATCAACTCGCTACCGAAGATGGTCTTCAATGGCGGCGCATTGATCGGTTGCGATGCCGGCACGCTCAACTTCGCCAAGATCAAGGGCAGCCATACCGCGATGAAGTCCGGCATGCTGGCCGCCGAAGCGGTGGCCGATGCCTTGTTCGCAGGCCGTGAAGGCGGTGACGAGCTGACCGGCTATGAAGAGGGCTTCAAGGCCAGCTGGCTTTACCAGGAACTCTATGCCAGCCGCAACTTCGGCGCAGCGATTCACAAGTGGGGTGCGGTCAAAGGCGGGGCGTTCAACTTCATCGATCAGAACATCTTCGGCGGCAAGATTCCGTTCACGCTGCACGACACCAAGCCGGACTACGCCTGCCTGAAGACTGCGGCTGAGTCGAAGAAGATCGATTATCCCAAGCCCGACGGCAAGCTCAGCTTCGACAAGCTCAGCTCGGTATTCCTTTCCAATACCAACCATGAAGAGGAGCAGCCCGTCCATCTCAAACTGACCGATCCGAGCATCCCGATCGAGAAGAATCTGCCCCTGTACGACGAGCCCGCCCAGCGCTACTGCCCGGCTGGCGTCTACGAGGTGGTGGACAATGACGACGGCAGCAAACGCTTCCAGATCAACGCGCAGAACTGCGTGCACTGCAAGACCTGTGACATCAAGGACCCGGCCCAGAACATCACCTGGGTCGCACCGGAAGGCACCGGCGGGCCTAACTACCCCAACATGTAACGACGT
>NZ_JYHV01000024.1:68978-111996 GCF_000952685.1 Stutzerimonas stutzeri
AACGACGAACCCCGCCTCTATGGCGGGGTTCGCGTTTTGGGGCTCGACATATTCGCAGTACGCACAGCCTGGATTAAGAGGCTGGACATCGACGGTCTTCGCGAGCGACAGCCCATCAAACAAAAGCCCCGGCCGATGGCCAGGGCTTTGTCAGCAATGGGCCTGCCTACCGACAGGCTTGCATTTATGCAAGCGGCTATCAGAGCCCTGCCACGTCCTCGGCCTGCAGGCCCTTCTGGCCTTGGGTGACCGAGAATTCCACTTGCTGACCTTCGGTCAGAGAGCGGTGGCCTTCGCCACGAATAGCCTGGTAGTGAACAAACACATCCGCACCACTGCCACGCTGGATGAATCCATAACCCTTGGCATCATTGAACCACTTGACGGTTCCGGTTTCGCGCTCAGCCATTACTACTTCTCCAACTCGATTCTTATTATTCCCCGTTCGGGAAGGGACTCTCAGGCCTGCCCCGCTGAGGACACCTGCCAGCGGCAATATACCGGAGCAGGCATGACAAGCGCGTTGCAGGCCATCGACGGACGAGTATAGAACAGGAAAAATTCTCGTCTTGAGTTTTTACAGTCGTTCATAGCGATGACGCCTCACGCTTGAACCGCCATCGCAAATCAACACCGAGCCAGCACTGATCAACCCGCTCTGCGCCGACGCCACAACCACCGCAGCAGCACGCCCACCGTCAACAGCAACGGCACCAAGGCGATATTGAAGAACTTCAACGTGCGGCCCAGCGCATCGATATCGGCGTTGAGCTGATAGCGAACCTCGCGCAGTTCCTTGCGAATACGCAGTTTCTCTTTTAAGTAACCCTGCAGAGCGGCTTGTTGCTCATCCGTAAGCTCTATCGCGCCTTCGGCGTTCGGGCCCTGCAATTCGGCGAGTTGCGCTTCGGTAGCGGCCAGCCGCTGCTGTAGCACCTCTTCCTTCTCCCGGAAGCGATTCTCGGCCTGTCGCTGCAATTCCTCGACCACCACGAACGGCCTGGCGAAGCGACCGCGTGAGCGCACACTGATCAGCGCATCGGTACCAGACAGGTTGTCCAATGCATTGACCACGAAGGTGCCGTTGTCGGCCCAGGGCTGCGGCATACGCTGCCCGAAGAAATCCTGCACCTGCACCCACATGCGATCGGCCAGCAGATCTGTGTCCGCGACGGCGATAACGTTGATGCTGGCACTTTCCTTCAATCCATCTTTACGGCCTTCGATGCCATCGGGATAGGCCGACTGCGCCGGCCCCTGAATACGCGCCGCAAGCGTGTAACGCTCACCCGTGGGCTCCAGATCACGCAGGAGTTCCTCGGGATTTTCCAGCGTCGCGAAGCGTCCTGCCTCGATCGGCATGGCATAACTGGAGCTCTGGAGCAACGGGATAAAACGGGTCGTGGCGCCCTCCAGCGGTTCGAGGAAGCCGGCGGTCGCCATATTCAGGCTTTCCAGCGAGGCAGTGGTTACATCCTCGGTATCCATGGTGTGCTGCGGCAGGCTCAGCCAGCCCGGATGGCGGACCGGCCGGCGCTCGGCACCCACCCCGACCGACATCGCATAGGACGCATCGGCGACAACCTCGCCGGGCGCCATGCGCACGCCCCACGCCTTGAACAGCGGTTCCAGATCCGAGGTCTTGCCCTCGCCGAACTCGCCCGGCCCGATACCCATGCCCGGATCGGCTTCGCTATAGGGATCGAGGAACACCAGCAACTTGCCGCCGCGCATGACGAACTGGTCGATCGCATAGAGCGTCTGCTCCGGCAGCTCCTTGGGATGCACCAGCATCAGCACCGATACGCTGGCCGGGATCATGTCGACGTCGCGCTTGAGACTCTCGATATGGAACTGCTGACGAATGTCCTCCAGCACCATCCAGGGCGGTGTCGCCTGCTGGGTGCGCATATCGAAACCGCCCGTGATCGGCAGTCCGGAGAGCACCCCGACAACCGGCATCTGCGCCGACGCCAGGCTCTGCACCAGGCGACTGATTTCGTACTCGAGGAACTCCTCCTGATCCAGCGGGAAGAAGGGGATGCTCTGCGTTTGCCCATCGGCGTTGGTGCCGGCCAAACCGAAGTAGACCTTGTCGCCACCCTGATTCAGCGGTACGGCCTGCAGGCCTAGCTCAGCGGCGCGATCCTCCTCTTCGGAGAACGGTTCGGGGTCAATCACATGCAGCTTGAGCTTGCCATCAGCGGCGCGCTCATACGCCCGCAGCATTTCCTCGACGCGCCGGGCATAGTTGCGCAACGCTACGAGATCTTTGGTCGCCTCGTCCGAATAGAAGAAATTCAGTTCGATGGGCTTCTCAAGCCCCTCGAGAATGGTCTCGGTACCTTCGGATATGGTGTAGAGCTTCTGCTCGGTCAGGTCCAGCCGCGCGTCGGTGAACACCAGGCCGGAAAATACGTTGAATGCCAGGAAGGCCAATGCGATCAGCAGCAGCCCAGCACCCGAATACATCACTCGTTTCATGTGGGCTTCCTTACGCCGCTTTCTTCAGATCGACGACCACAGCGGTAGCCGCCAGCCAGGCGATGATCAGCGTGACGAAATAAAGCAGGTCACGCAGGTCGATAACCCCCTTGCTAAGAGAATCGAAGCGGATCAGGAAGCTCAGCGAAGCCACCGCATCGACCAACCACTGCGGCGCCCAGGCGAAGGCATCGAGCACCATCGGCAAACCGCTGACGATGAACAGGAAGCACGCGCTCACCGCGAGGATGAAGGCGATCACTTGATTCTTCGCCAGCGCCGACATGCACGAACCGATCGCCAGAAACGCCCCAGCCAACAGCCAGCTACCGAAATAGCCGGCGGCGATCGCACCGTTGTCCGGTTCGCCGAGGTAATTGACGGTAATAACCATCGGGAACGTCAGCAGCAACGCGATTCCGGCGAAGACCCAGGCCGCGAGAAACTTGCCGGTGACCGCCTCGAAACGGGTGATCGGCAACGTCATCAACAGCTCGATGGAGCCGGATTTGCGCTCCTCGGCCCACAACCGCATAGCGATGGCCGGGATCAGGAACAGATAGAGCCAGGTATGGAAGCTGAAGAACGGAACGAGATCCGCCTGGCCGCGCTCGTAGAAACCACCCAGATAGAAGGTGAAGACCCCGGACAGCACCAGGAAGATCAGGATGAACACATAGGCGAGCGGTGTCGCGAAATAGCTGCCCAGCTCGCGCTTGAAGATCACTGGCAACTGACTCATAGCGCCTCCCCACGGGTCAATGTACGGAACACCTCGTCCAGTCGGCCGCGCTCCACGTTCAGCTCCTTCACCGCCCATCCCTGTTGGCTAACCAGTGCATTGATCTGCGGAAAGATCACCTGTCCCGGTTTGGCCAGTACCGTGATGCTGTGATCCGATTCGTTGTGCTCGACGCCCGCCACGCCGGACAGCGCGGCCAACGCGATGTCATCCAGCGGGCCGTCGCTGACCAGCGTCACCGCCTGGTGATATTTCGATCGGCTTTCCAACTCGAAAGGCGTGTCATCGGCAACCAATCGTCCACTGGCGATCACCACCGCACGGGTGCACACCGCGGCGACCTCCTCGAGAATATGGGTGGAAATGATCACGATCTTGTCGTACGCCAGTCCCTTTATCAGTTCGCGTACCTGATGCTTTTGGTTAGGGTCCAGGCCATCTGTGGGCTCGTCGAGGATCAGCACCCGGGGATCGTGAAGGATCGCCTGGGCCAACCCGACGCGCCGCTTGAAGCCCTTGGACAGGGTCTCGATCGACTGGTCCAGCACCGATTCCAGCTCCACCTGCCCCGCCGCGGTATCGACCCGTACGCGCTTGTCAGCGCCCCGGTAGCCGCGCACTTCGGCGATAAAATCAAGAAAGCCGCGTACGCTCATATCGCCGTAGCACGGTGCGCCCTCCGGCAGATAGCCGATCTGCCGCTGGGCCTGAAGCGTCTGGGTTTGAATATCACAACCGAAAATGCTCGCCGTGCCGGAAGTCGGCGCAAGAAAACCCGTCAGCATCTTCATGGTGGTGGACTTGCCAGCCCCGTTGGGACCCAGAAAGCCGAGCACTTCGCCTGGCTGGACGTTGAATGACAGGGCATCCACCGCCGTGTGTTGAGCAAATCTTTTTGTCAGGTTTTTCAGTTCGATCATAGTTCTCACCCATGACGGACCCACGGCCGAACTCGGCAAGACGGGGCCAATGCGGGCCGGACTATAAAAAGAGCGTGGCGGACATTGCAACCAGCAAGGGAGGGTGTTGCTGGTACCTCACAGCGCAGCGCGTGGGTTCTACTATTCTCGAGCCAGCCCGTAGCTCGCGAGACACGCAACACCAACGGCCGACCGGGCAAGCTCATGCGATGGCGTCTGACGGGATCGACAAGTAGCGAAACCCAAGCAAGATTCGCTTCGTCCCTGGGATCGGCTACTGTCCGCGCTTTAACCTCAACGTTGGATCGACAAACGAATGGAAGACGCCGCGCTCTTGGTGATTGATCAGCAGAAAGGCATCGATCATCCCAAGTTGGGCCAACGAAACAACCCACACGCAGAAGCGGTGATGCTCGCCCTGCTCGTCCACTGGCAGGAGCACGGGCGGCCAGTGATTCATATCAGGCATCGGTCTTCGGATCCGGACTCGGTGTTCTGGCCCCACCAGGACGGCTTCGAATTCAAGCCCGCGTTTCAGCCAGGTGAGAACGAAACAGTCATCGAAAAATCCACGCCTTGCGCATTCACCAGAACCGATCTCGAAGCGCTTCTGGCGCAGTTGGGTGTTAGCTCGATCGTCATTACCGGCGTCGCAACAAACAATTCGGTCGAGGCAACGGCAAGAACGGCGGGCTGCAAAGGCATCGATGCCTACGTGGTCGAAGATGCCTGTTTCACCTTTGCCAAACGCGATTACCGGGGCCAGATGCGCAGTGCTGAAGCGGTGCATGACATGTCGCTGGCAAACCTGGACGGTGAATATGCGAAGGTCGTCAGCTCGGCGAAAATACTGTCGCACCGAGCCAATACCATCGAGGGCGGCGCCCCGTAACAGCCCGAACGAGCTAGCGGATGTACGCCGGGTGATTGACACGAAGCTCATCCGCGAACAGGCGCAAGCATCCCCCACCCTTTTGCCTACAAGCCGCTTACGGCACACTTGCGTGCTTCGAGGGTATTAACCCCTTTCACAGTCGAATCTGCCGTATGACCCGTTCCCCAATCCGCCGTCTGATTTTCTCCCTCGTGCGCCGCGTGCTGTACTTCTGGGTGCGCTCCGAAACCATCAACCAGTCCGCCTTCACGCTCAAGCTGGACCGCAGCAAGCCGGTGTTCTACGTGCTGCAACGCGCATCGCTTAGCGATCTGGCGGTGCTCGATCACGAGTGCAGCAAGGCTGGGCTGCCGCGTCCGGTGGCCGAGGTGGCGGTGGGCGATCATATCGAGCCGGCAGCGTTCATCTTTCTCAGCCCAGCGGCCAGCTGGTTCGGTCGGCGGCCGCGGATTGCCGCGCCTGCGCCGCTGGTTCGGCTGGTCGGTGCGCTGGAACAGAACGCGGTGGACAACGCGCAGATCATCCCAGTGAGCGTGTTCTGGGGGCAAAATCCGGCGCGCGAAACCAGCCCCTGGAAGCTGCTGTTCGCTGACAGCTGGGCCGTGACCGGACGTCTGCGCAAGCTGATGAGCATCGTCATCCTCGGCCGCAAGACCCGCGTGCAGTTCTCCGCGCCGATCCAACTCAACGAACTGGTGGCACAGAACAAGGGCCACGAGCGCACCCTGCGCATGGCCCACCGCATGCTGCGGGTGCATTTCCGTAATCAGAGGACGGCGGTGATCGGCCCAGATCTGTCGCACCGTCGCAATCTGGTCAAGGGGCTGGTGCACGCACCGCAAGTACGCCAGGCGATCAAAGACGAAGCCGAGCGCGAGAACATTCCTCTGGAGAAGGCCGAAGCCCGCGCCCTGCGTTACGGCAACGAGATCGCCTCGGATTACGCCTACACCGCCGTGCGCTTTCTCGAGGTGGTGCTGTCCTGGTTCTGGAACAAGATCTACGACGGCATTCGCATCAATCATCTGGAGCCGTTGCAAGATGCGGTTCACGGCTACGAAGTCATCTATGTACCCTGCCATCGCAGCCATATCGACTATCTGCTGCTGTCCTACCTGCTGTTTCGCAACGGTCTGACACCGCCGCACATCGCCGCCGGCATCAACCTCAACATGCCGGTGATCGGTGGCCTGCTGCGCCGCGGTGGCGCCTTCTTCATGCGTCGCTCGTTCAAGGGCAACCCACTCTATACCTCGGTGTTCAACGAATACCTGCACACCCTGTTCAGCCGCGGCTTTCCGGTGGAGTACTTCGTCGAGGGCGGCCGCTCGCGGACCGGGCGGATGCTGCAGCCGAAAACCGGCATGCTCGCCATTACCCTGCGTAGCTATCTGCGCTCCTCGCGGCTGCCGATTCTCTTCGTGCCGGTGTACATCGGTTACGAGCGGGTACTCGAAGGGCGTACCTATCTGGGCGAATTACGCGGTGCAGCGAAGAAGAAGGAATCGATCTTCGACATCTTCAAGGTCATCGGCGCGCTGAAGCAGCGCTTCGGCCAGGTCTGGGTGAACTTCGGCGAGCCGCTGAAGCTCAACGAATTCCTCGACCGCGAGCAACCCGGTTGGCGCCAGCAGAACCTGGGACCAGGTTATCGCCCGGAATGGCTCAACGAGACCACCAACAAACTGTCCGAACGCATCGCCCAGCGCCTCAACGAAGCCGCCGCGGTCAATCCGGTCAACCTGGTGGCGCTGGCCATGCTGTCCACCAGCCGCCAGGCGCTGGACCGGCGCTCGCTGGAGCGCATTCTCGATCTGTACCAAAGTCTTCTACGCGCGGTGCCCTACTCGCCCCACGTCACCCTGCCAGACGGCAACGGCGACACGCTGATCGACTATGTAAAAGACCTCGACCTGCTGGCCGAACAGAAGGACGCGCTGGGCAACATCCTCTATCTGGACGAGCAAAACGCCGTCCTGATGACCTATTACCGCAACAACGTGATGCATATCTTCGCCCTTCCGGCACTGCTGGCGAGCTTCTTCCAGAGCAGTTCGAGGATCAGCCGCGATCAGATCCTGCGCTTCACCGAGGCACTCTACCCCTACCTGCGCGCCGAGCTGTTCATGCGCTGGGAGCCGGAAGAACTGGAAGCGGTGATCGATCAGTGGCTGGCAGCCTTCGTCGAACAGGGCCTGCTCAAGCTCGACGGTGAGACTTACCTGCGACCGGCGCCCAGCTCGCGTCAGTTCGTGCTGTTGACGCTGCTGGCGCGGGTCATCGTGCAAACATTGCAGCGCTTCTACATGGCGATTTCGTTGTTGCTCAACAGCGGACAGAACACGCTCGACGCCGAGGAATTGGAAACGCTGTGCACGATCATGGCCCAGCGTCTGTCGATCCTGCATGGCCTGAACGCGCCGGAGTTCTTCGACAAAAGCCTGTTTCGGCATTTCATCAAAAGTTTGCAGGACCAGGATGTTCTGCGCCTGGACGAGGCCGGCAAGCTCGGCTACCACGACAAGCTCGGAGAACTGGCCGAGGGTGTCGCCAAGCGCGTGCTGCCGGCAGAGATTCGCCTTTCGATTCGCCAGGTGGCGCTGGAGCGGCACGATGAGGAACGGCTGACGAACTGATTTCTGTCGCGGACGCTCAAGCACGGGCGTCCCGCAGCGAGGCCATCAGTGAAAATCACGCTAACGACGCTAAGGCTTAATGCCGAAACGTTCGTTCGCCGACAAGCACGACGCCCATACTCAGCAGGCAGTCCAATAAAAATGCTTCGGACGCCTACCGAAAGGGGCCTGTATGACACGCACCGGCGTTATCGCATTGTCTCTGGTCATTGGACTGGCGGGCTGCGCCACCCCCAGCCTGACCAACCTCACGCCCTCCTCCGTTGCTCGCTCACCAGTGCCGCTCTACCCGTTGCGAGCACAGGTTGACGGTCGTGGCAACCGCATCGCGCACGTTAACGCGGTCATCCATGGCGCCCCTTGGGCCATGATGCCGTTGCCAAGTGGTCAACACGCGGTGGGCTATTTCGCCGACACCTGCGAAACCAACATCCCATATCACTTCAGTGTTGGTTATCAGCGCCGCAACTGGCTCGGCTCCGGCTACTCGAGCACCGTCCATGAGAAGCGCTTCCCGGAAGCCTCCGGTTACGTCATGAATGTGACCGGCGAACCGGTGCCGGACGATTGTTCGGCACCCGTTGGCCTGACCTTAAGCGTGAACAGTACGGCTGATGAGGTGGATGCGGAACCGGGGGACGGCATTTGCCGATCCGTTTCCAATCGCTGCACGCTCAGAGCGGCGGTGATGGAAAGCAACGCGCACCAGGGCCACGATCTGATAGAGGTGCCATCGGGGCATTACGTGCTGTCGTTAACCGGTAGCGAGACCGCGGACATACCGAACGATGCGATCGGCGACCTGGACATCACTGATGGATTGACGCTGACGGGACTTGGACGTGCGGCGAGGAACGCCGATCTCCAGGTCATCGTCGACGCAGGGGCCATCGACCGGATCTTCGATATCTATGCCAGCTCGCCGCGGGCGGTGACGCTCAGCTATCTGCGATTGGAAAACGGCCGGCCCATGGGCAGCGGCGGCGGCGCGATCTGGAATCGCGGCAACCTGCGTATGGACCGGATGCTGTTGCGCGGCAACACCATCGATCATGAGCTGGAAACCTCCTGCGCGGCCTTTCCAAGCCGACGCCTGTGCAACCGTGGCGCGGGCCTGTTCAACGAGGGCCAGGCGCTGGTTGCGCGCTCGACCATCGAACAGAACTCGACCGGACGCGAGTCCGGGCACGCTGGCGGCATTTCCAACATGGGCCCGACGGCGCAGCTGTATGTGCGCGACAGTCTTATCACCGGAAATGACGCGCGCTTCTGGGGCGGGCTGCTGAACTATCAGGGCACCGTCGACATCCTGAATAGCACTTTCATCGACAATCGCAGCACCACCGGTGGTGTCCGAGCCGCAGAGATCGGCAATGTCGACGGCAAGATATCGGTCCGCAACGCGACGTTCAGCAATCACTCGCAGTTGTTCAGTCATACCGGTACCGGCGAGTTCCGCCTGGCCAACAGCCTGGTCGAAATACGCGCCTTCAACGATATGCCGTTCTGCAGTGGCACGCTGATCAGCGGCAGCTTCAATGCCATCGGTGGCTCCGGAGGCGGACTTTACGATTTCCTCGGTGGCTGCGGCTTCACCCCCACTACCGCAGACGAAGCCGGGGTACGCCTGTACCTCGGCGCACTGCAAGACAACGGAGGCCCGACTCGCACCGTCGCGCTGCGTGAACCGCTCGAAGACAGCCCCTACTTCGACCCCATCGACATGGGCGGCGTGCTTTGCCCTGACACCGATCAGCGCGGCAGCCCGCGTGATGATCGACAGTGCGATCCGGGTGCGTTCGAGTTCTGACCGGCATGGGGCGGCTTGTCATGATTTAGATCGTCGTCGGTCATGTGCAGGCTGCGGCGCGAACTGGCGAGATGAGTTTTCATCAGGCCCCTAGCGGCACTCAGCTGCCAAGCACGTTCAGTTTGGTGCGTATGAACTCTGAATGCGGCACATACAGCAGCTCGGCGATACGGCGAATCAGGTGGTCTTCATACTTGTGAATGTCGCCATCGGCGGCAGCGACGCGCCACAGTGCCTCGATCAGCGCGACTCTATCCTCCATCGAATACTGCGCATTGATCAGCGTTGTGAATTCGTACAGCGATGTCGATCGCTTGGCCGATTCCTGCGCGGCGGCGACCAGGGATGCGAGTTCGGCATCTTCCAGCCCCGAGCCCTGGCGAATGGCTTCGATGATAGCTTTCTGTTCTTCGGCCTCGCTTTCATAGTCCGCACGGCCGACCTCGATCAGCAGCGCCGCCGCAGCCACTTCGACGCCGGGCGGCGTACGGTCATCGTCCTCGCTGCGATCGAACAGCGCCTTGAGTGTTTTCAGCATGGTCATCCTCTCTGCACAGGTTGGTGTTCGACTGCGCGGCCTCGGCGAGTTTCGCGGATCCCGCGGCACGTTTCAGGTCACCACTGAAGAAGTTGTAGATCAGCAGGACCGTGATGATGCCACCATGACTGCGATCGAACACGCGTCGAGCATCGCCTCGACGCAGCCACGGTCAACGCCGGTCGACGATTTCGCAGGCTTGCGTCAACGATACGGTCGGTACAAGCTGCGGCCATCGTTTGGCACGCCGCGTCTGGCGCTTTAAGCTCTGCGGCCTGCCCGTTGCATCACTCAGAGGATTCCCCATGCTGCGCACCACTACCCTCATCGCCGGTCTGATGCTGTCCGCTGGCGCTTACGCCCTTTCGCTATCCGACCTCAGCCAGGGCGACGCCAACGCCGGCCTCAAGGATGCCCTCAGCCAGGGCGCGAAGGTGGCGGTGCAGCAGCTCGGGCGACCGGGTGGCTTCAGCAACGATCCGGATGTGCGCATCGAGCTGCCGGGGAATATCGGCAAGGCCTCTCGCATGCTGAAGATGATGGGCATGGGTGCCCAGGTCGAAGAGCTGGAAAACGGCATGAACAAGGCCGCCGAAGCTGCCGTACCACAGGCACAGGCGTTGCTGCTTGATGCGGTGAAGAAGATGACCGTGGCCGACGCCAAGGCGATCCTGGCTGGTGGCAATGACTCGGCAACTCAGTATCTGAACAAGACCAGTCGCGAGGAGATCCGCGCCAAGTTCCTGCCCATCATCAAGCAGGCCACTGACAAGGTCGGCGTCGCCCAGCAATACAATGCACTGGCCAGCAAGGCGTCCGGCCTCGGAGCGGTCGATGCCAAGTACGGCACGGTCGAAGGCTACGTGGCCGAACAGGCCCTCGATGGACTGTTCACCGTCATTGCCGAACAGGAAGCGAACATCCGTCAGAACCCTGCACAGGCGGCTACCAGCGTGGCGAAGAAGGTCTTCGGCGTGCTGATGGGCAATTGACCGCTGGAGCAGGTCGGGGCTGAACACCGATGTATCACGGAGAAAAATTCAACGCCTGGACGCATCTGGCCGGCGGCGTGCTGGCTCTGATCGGCACCGTCTGGTTGTTGGTATTGGCTGCCATGGATGGCGACCTGGCCAAGATCGTCAGCGTGGCCATTTACGGATTCACCCTGGTGCTGCTGTACAGCACCTCGACGATCTATCACAGCGTCCGGGGCCGCGCCAAAGCGGTCATGCAGAAGCTCGATCACCTGTCGATCTACCTGCTGATTGCGGGCAGTTACACACCCTTCTGCCTGGTTACGCTACGTGGCGCCTGGGGCTGGTGGCTGTTCGGCATCGTCTGGTCGCTGGCGGTGATCGGCATGCTGCAGGAAATCAAACCGCGTTCGGAGGCGCGGGTATTGTCCATTGTCATCTACGCAGTCATGGGCTGGATCGTGCTGGTGGCAGTCAAGCCGTTGCTTGCCGCACTGGGCACCGCCGGCTTCAGTTGGCTGGTGGCTGGTGGCGTGTCGTACACCGCTGGCATCGTATTCTTCGCTTACGATGAGCGTTTCCGCCACTGGCACGGCATCTGGCACCTGTTCGTCATGGTCGGCAGTCTGCTGCATTTCGTGGCGATCTTGCGCTACGTGGTCTGACGCCCGGTCGGCCAACCGAAACCCCGTCCAGTCGTTCAGAGTTCGTGCATGCGATTGACCTGCTGCGCCAGGCGCATGGTTTCGTGCTCTTCCAACTGCAGCATTTCCTCCAGCAGCTCGCGTGCCCGGTCAAGGCCGGGGCGGGTTTCCAGCGAACGGTACAGATCGATGATCTGATTGTGGATAGCGAAGATCTCCCGCGAGATCTCGTCGACACTCATCTGTCCGTAGGCCTCGCCGTCAAGATCAAGCGCCAGCCTGTCGCCCTCGACGGCATCGTGCAGTCGAGTGTGTAACGCACGCGGGTCGGCATGCTCCTTGATCCGGGCGATGGTGCTGGTCAGGCCCTGCTCATGTTGCGCCAGATAGACCAGCAGCATCTTGGCCAACGAGTCGCTGCGTTCATTCGCCCCGTCGCTCATGCAGGTGGACAGCCGCGCATGGGCCTGGCTGGTCCAGTCGATAAGGTCTTCGCATCGTTCGATGTTCATGATTCCTCCCTGCGCCGCGGTAAGGTTGCCCGGCATCATCTCCGGACAGGTTGTCGAGCAGGACGGCAGCACAACGATGCAATCATGCTCGGCAGTAATTGAACAGTGCTGAGCGTCGGCGGAGGAAAATAACTCGGCGCCGAGCGCGATCAGGCACGACGGCGGAACCGCCTTTGCGCGCTATCTTCGAACAAACGCCATGTGAAGATTACTTGACCTTGCCATAAGGGAAAGCTTGAGGATTCAGCCAAAGCCGGATGGGCCGGCCGCTGGGGAGGACTTTCCGTGAGTTCCATCGATATTCAGGTACAGGGCATGACGTGCGGCGCTTGTGTTCGCCACGTCACTCAGGCGTTGAATCCCATTTCCGGTGTCGACGCGATCAACGTCGACCTCGAGAGCGGCCTGGTTCGCGTCGAAGGCGACCCGGACAGCACCGCGCTGCTTGCCGCACTGAATGACGCCGGCTACCCGGCGCAACTTTCCAGCCAGGCAAGCCCCGCCGCAGCACCCACCAAGGGTTGCGGCAGCGGCTGCGGTTGTCGCTGATTTCCATTAACTGGAGTGCTTTCATGGCTATCACCCAATCCAAACTTGCTGTCATCGCCGCCCTGTTCATGGTCGGTAGCGCCCAGGCCGCCCAGGTCATTGACGTTCACCGCGACGCCAACTGCGGCTGCTGCAAAGACTGGGTCAAATATCTGCAGGCCAACGGCTTCGAGGTTCGCGATCATGTCGAGACCAACATGAGCGCGGTCAAGCAGAAGCTGGGCGTGGTGCCCCGGCTGGGTTCCTGCCACACCGGCGTGATCGACGGGAAGTTCGTCGAAGGTCACGTGCCGGTGGCACAGATTCACGAGCTGCAACGTCGCCAGGATCTGCGCGGCGTAGCGGCGCCGGGCATGCCGGCCGGCTCGCCCGGTATGGATTACGGCCAACCCGCCCAGGCCTACCAGGTTATTGGCTTGACCACAGACGGCAAGGACGTGGTGATGGCGGACTATCCGGCAGATTGAAGCAGGCCGACCGCAGAAACCTGACAGCCTGCCAACGCCTGCCGTCGGCAGCGCGTTCGACTACGTCTGATGGAATGGAAAACCATGCGCTGCACCTCTTCACGCCGCACCTTCGTCAAAGGCCTGGCCGCCAGCGGCATCACCGCCGGGCTGGGCATCTGGCGCCAGCCGGTGTGGGCCGTTGCACGCCCCGATCAGCTGAGTGATCAGGGTGTGCTGGCTGGCACCGAGTTCGACCTGACCATCGATTCGATGACGGTCGACTTCACCGGCAAACGCCGCACCGCCATGGCCATCAACGGCAGCATCCCCGGCCCGCTGCTGCGCTGGCGCGAAGGCGACACCGTGACGCTGCGGGTGCGCAATCGGCTGCCACAGGACACCTCGATCCACTGGCACGGCATTCTGCTGCCGGCCAACATGGACGGCGTGCCCGGCTTCAGCTTTGCCGGCATCGCCCCGGACGGCCTGTACGAATACCGCTTCAAAGTGAAGCAGAGCGGCACCTACTGGTATCACAGCCACTCGGCCTTCCAGGAACAGCTCGGCGTCTATGGCCCGTTGATCATCGATCCAAAGGAGCCCGAGCCGTTCACCTACGATCGCGACTATGTGGTGATGCTCAGCGACTGGAGCGACGAAAGCCCGGCCCGGGTGCTGGCCAAACTGAAAAAACAGGCCGATTACTACAATCGCGGGCGGCGCACGCTGGGTGATTTCATCAATGACGTGGCCGAACAGGGCTGGAGCGAAACCCTGAGCAACCGCTGGGCCTGGGCGAAGATGAACATGTCACCGACCGATCTCGCCGATGTCAGCGGCGAAACCTACACCTACTTGCTCAACGGCCAAGCGCCGGACGGCAACTGGACCGGTCTGTTCGAAACCGGCGAGCGCATTCGCCTACGGCTGATCAACGGCTCGGCGATGACCTACTTCGACTTCCGTATTCCGGGGCTCAAGCTTACCGTGGTCGCGGTGGACGGTCAGAACGTCGCGCCGGTGGAAGTCGAAGAACTGCGCCTGGCCGTGGCCGAAACGGTCGACATCATTGTCGCCCCGGTTGGCCACCAGGACGCCTATACCCTGTTCGCCCAATCCATGGACCGCAGCGGTTATGCCCGCGGGACTCTGGCCACGCGCCAAGGGCTGAGCGCCCCGGTACCGCAACCCGATCCTCGCCCCGAACTGAGCATGAGCGACATGGGCCATGGCGATCACGGCTCGCATGGCACTGGCGGCTCACAGCAGCCGATGTCCCCTGGCGCCACCAGGCACGACGCGATGAATCATGGCGAAATAGAACACGGGCAGATGGATCAGGAACAAATGAATCATGCGGGAATGACCGGCATGGGTCATTCAGCGATGGGCCATGGCAGCGCCCGCCCCATGAGCGGCAGCCAGATGCAGACCCACCCGGCCAGCGAAACCGACAATCCCCTCGTGGATATGCAGACCATGATGCCCGTTGCCAAGCTGGACGATCCCGGCATCGGACTGCGCGACAACGGTCGCCGTGTATTGACCTATGCCGACCTGCGCAGCGTCTTCCCCGACCCGGATGGCCGCGAGCCGACACGCACCATCGAGCTGCACCTGACCGGCCACATGGAGCGTTTCGCCTGGTCATTCGATGGCGTCCCCTTCGCCAATGCCGAACCGGTTCGCCTGACGTACGGCGAGCGGGTGCGCTTCGTGTTGGTCAACGACACCATGATGCACCACCCCATCCATTTGCACGGGATGTGGAGCGACCTGGAAGACGAGCACGGCAACTTCAAGCTGCGCAAACACACCATCGACATGCCACCCGGTTCCAGGCGCAGCTACCGCGTCACCGCCGATGCTCTCGGTCGCTGGGCCTATCACTGCCACATGCTGATGCACATGGACCTCGGAATGTTCCGTGAAGTCCGCGTTGAAGAATGAAGGAGAACCCCATGACCAGGTTCAAGCAAAACACCCTGCTCGCCTTCGGCCTGTTCGCCGCCCTGCAACTGGGCGTCGCCCATGCACAGCGCGAACACGAAGGGCATCACTCCGAGAATGCACCGCAAGCAACCCAACCCAGGTCGCAGCAAGGCGGCATGAGTCAGGGCATCGATCACGACAAGATGATGCAGATGCATGACGAGCACATGGGCGACGGTCACATGGACCACGGCAACATGGACAATGGCCAGATGAACCAGAACATGCCCAAGGGAGCCGAACAGGGCCAGCAGCATGACCACTGACAGGCCGCGCACCACCATAATCCAGGCGAGGCAAAAGGCCTTCCGGTCGCCTGTTCGGCTGTCGCTTGCCATCGCCCTGGGCCTGGTCGCTGGAGCGAGCCAGGCCCAGGAGACCATGGGCCATGCCGGTCACGGAGCGCCGATGGACCACAGCCAGATGAATCACGAAGCTATGGATCATGGCGCCATGCACCACGGCTCCACATCACAGGACGCCGGCGCGCATCCGCCGACAACCGGAATTCCGCCAGGACAGGAAACCCGTTCGCCGGTACCGACGATTAGCGATACGGACCGAGCTGAGGCATTCCCCAACTTGCCGCCACACCAGATGCACCAAGGTGGGTCGAATTTTTTTGTCCTCGCCGATCAGGTGGAATGGCAGGATGCCGGCGACGGCAGCGCGCTGGCCTGGGACCTGTCCGGCTGGCTCGGCGGCGACATCGACCGCATGGCCTGGCGCTCCGAAGGCGAACGCATCAAAGGCCACACCGACGAGGCTGAACTGCAGCTGCTCTGGAGTCATGCCATCAGCCCTTGGTGGGAGACTGTCGCCGGCATTCGCCAGGACTTCGAGCCCGGCTCGGCGCAAACCTGGGCGGCTCTCGGCATACAGGGAATGCCGCTGTATGGGTTGGAGACCGAAGTCACCGCTTTCATCGGCGAAGGCGGCCAGAGCGCGCTGCGCCTGGAGGCCGAATACGACATGCTGCTGACTCAGCGCTGGGTGCTGCAGCCCACTGTCGAAATCAATCTGCATGGGCGCAATGACGAATCTCGCGGCGTCGGTTCGGGCCTCAGCGAAGCCAGCGCTGGATTGCGCCTGCGCTACGAGATCAGCCGGCAATTCGCACCATATGTGGGTGTAAGCTGGAACCGTGCTTATGGCAACAGCGCTGACCTGCAGCGTGCCGAAGGTGAGGATGCAAATGAAGCCCGCCTGGTGGCGGGTATCCGATTCTGGTTCTGAGACTGCCGGTCCATGCTTAAAACCCTGACAATATTGCTGCTGGCTGCCCTCGCGATCCTTCTGATCGGAGCAGGTGTGCTGTACTCCGGCGCGATCAATATCGCCGCAGACAGTCCTCACACCTCACCGGTTCACGCACTGCTGGAAATCGCTCGCGAACGCGCCATTACGATTCGTGCCCGCAACATCGAGGTGCCGGATCTCACTGACGCGGAGCTGATCCGATCGGGCGCTGGCAACTATGACGCCATGTGCGTCGCCTGCCACCTGGCACCCGGTATAGAGGCCACCGAACTGAGCAATGGGCTCAACCCGGCGCCCCCGGCCCTCACCGATACCAATCGGACGCATGATCCGGCCAGCGATTTCTGGATCATCAAGCACGGGATCAAGGCCACCGGCATGCCCGCCTGGGGCAAGAGCATGGAGGACCCGTACATCTGGGGTCTGGTCGCGCTTTTGGAGCAACTGCCGTCCCTGACTGCCATGGAGTACCGCACGCTGGTGACCACCAGCGCCGGCCATCAACATGGTGGAGGCGAGACGCTCGATCACCATGGCAGGCAGCCTGATTCGAACGATCACGGGCAGGGCGACCTGCCACACGACGCCAACGGTCAGCGGTCCGTGCCGGCACCTGGCAGCAATGTCCACCACCACGCCGATGGCACCAAGCACGTGCATTGACGGGCCTGCTGCGACGCCTGGAGGCGTCGCAGCAGGCTGTGCGGTGTCAGCTCGGCGGGGTTTCAGGCAGCGCCTGGTTCTGGCTGGGCTGACGGTAGGCATCGCGCCAACCCTGATAGCGCTGCTCCTGCCAGACGAGATGGTGCAGTCGCGCCATACCGTCCGGATCGTTGAGCAGGCGCCAGCGTGCCGCTTCGACTAAACCGTTGGGGCCGGCCTCGAGAATCTGCTGCAGGCGCTGCTCTCGCAGCAGTTCGGCACCGGGTACTACCTTGGCGTGACGCGCCCGTGCCATTGCACACACCAGCGCGTTGTAGATCGGATCAACCGTCGCGGCGAGGAAGCCGTCGTGCAAGGCGTTGTCCTGGTTCTGCCGAGTGTAGCGATCGGTCGAAGCCAACTCCTGCGGCGGATTGAACTCCTCCGGAATCAGAAACAACTTGCGGCGAAAGGCTGCGAGTCCCAGGCCGGTGCGACTGGTGATCACCGACACCGGAGCCGAGAGGATCAGCGACACCACGATCGGTGCCAACCACCACAGGAACGCCGGATCGAGCCAGGCGACCAGACCCGTCCAGAGCACGCCCAGGAGCATCTGCGAACCATGCCGACGTAGGGCCTCGCTCCAGGGCGTGGCGTTGTCGGCGCGCTGCGGTGAGTTCCACTGCACCGACCAACCGAGAAACGCAGCGGTGACGAATACCGTGTGAAACAGCATGCGCACCGGTGCCGCCAGCATCGAAAACAGGGTTTCCAACAGCATCGACAGCAACAGGCGAATGCGCCCGCCATACTCGTGGGCGCCCTGAATCCAAATCAGCAGCACGCTGAGCAGCTTCGGCAGGAAGAGCAGCGTCAAGGTCGCCGAGAACAGCGCAATGGCTTCCTCCGGATGCCATTGTGGCCACAGCGGGTAAAGTTGGTTCGGCTGCAGAAAGTACTCCGGCACCATCAGCGTGTGGATCGCCAGCAGCCCGGTCGACAAGGCCAGGAAGACGAACCAGAGCGGGGCCGACAGGTAAGACATGACACCCGTGAGGAACACGAAACGATGCACGGTGTGCATGCCCTTGACCAGAAACAGCCGGAAGTTCATCAGGTTGCCGTGGCACCAACGGCGGTCGCGCTTCAACTCATCGAGCAGGTTCGGTGGCAGCTCTTCGTAGCTGCCCGGCAGATCGTAGGCGATCCATACCCCCCAGCCAGCCCGCCGCATCAATGCGGCCTCGACGAAATCGTGGGACAGGATGTCGCCGGCGAAGGCGCCTTTGCCCGGCAGCGGCGCCAAGGCGCAATGCTCGATGAAGGGTTTGACCCGAATGATCGCGTTGTGCCCCCAGTAATGGGACTCGCCCAACTGCCAGAAATTGAGCCCGGCAGTGAACAGCGGGCCGTATACCCGCGTCGCGAACTGCTGCATCCGTGCATAGAGGGTATCCATGCCCGACGCCTTCGGAGCGGTCTGGATGATACCCGCACCTGGATTGGCTTCCATCAGCCGCACCAGGCTGGTCAGGCAGTTGCCGCTCATCACGCTGTCGGCGTCGAGCACCACCATATAGCGATAGCTGCTGCCCCAGCGACGGCAGAAGTCGTCGATGTTGCCGCTCTTGCGCTTCACTCGACGACGGCGACGGCGATAGAAGATGTGGCCGAAGCCGCCGACATCCCGGCAAACCTCCAGCCAGGCCTTCTGCTCCGCGACGCAGGTGTCCGGATCGTTGCTGTCGCTGAGCACGAAGATATCGAAATGCTCGATTTGCCCGGTCGCCTTGAGCGACTCGTAGGTCGCCCGCAAACCGGCGAACACCCTTGGGACGTCTTCGTTGGCGATCGGCATCACCAGCGCGGTGCGCGCCTCGCGCGGAATCGGTTCGTCACCCAGGGTATTGGCCGAGATGTTGTATCGGTCATGACCTTTAAGCAGCTGGAAGAAGCCCATCAGCGCCGTCCAGAAACCCACCGATACCCAGCAGAACAACAACGCGAACAGCATCAGAATGCTGGTTTGAACCACGTAGGGGAGGATCTGCCTCGCAGACTCCTGCCATGGCTGCTGGAACACTTCCTGTAGATCCACCAGCGCCCAACCCTGGTACGGCAGCACTGATTTCATGTGCCAGGTGGCGATGACGGTCTGTACCAGCATCAACACGAGCAAGGTCGTGCGTCGGAAGGCTGCGACCTGACGCCAGCCCGAGCGATCAACGGACTGAGCGGGGGGCAGCTCAACCGTGCGGTTCTTCTTGCGTAGAAAACGCCACCAGCTCAGACGCAACACGTTGGTATGCCAGGGCTCTGGCACCATTCGGGTACGCACGATCGGCGGCGTCGAATGAATGCAGACACGCCCTTGATGATCGAGCCCGAGCGCCCTGGCACGCTCCAGAACGCTCCCCCAGCCGAGCTTCAACCGTGCGGCGACCGAGCCCAGCGGTTCGTCTGCCTGCGCCTCACCGTCACTGGAGGCAGGCAGCGTGCGCGCCAGAACCCGGTGCACATCCTCCAGCCCACCGCCGGCCTGCTCCACCTCGTGAAGCAAGACCTGACGTTGCTCGACATCGAGCGGTAGCTGGCTGACATAGCGGCCTGCTATCGAAGGTTCCCCAGGGTTATTCATGAGTAGGAATCTGGTAGCTCCAGGTTTCGGACAGCGTCTTCTCGCCATCCACCAGCGCGGCGCGCAGCTCGACCGGCCGTTTGGGATCGCGCACCTTCAACCGCAATGTCAGACGCCAGCCCTTGGTCACCGGGTTATGCCGAAGGTTGTTCTCCACCAGCTCGGCATTGTCGCCGATGCTCACCCGTGTGCTGACCGGCGCATCCGCCGCCAGCTCGGCCAGGTTGGGGCCGACAAAATCGACGATCAAGGCGGTACTGCCATCGGGTTGGCGGATCAGGTTGGATTGCTTCACATCGCCGGTGGACAGACGCGTCTGGTGGACCCAGGCCAGCGCGGGATCATGCAGCGCCGGCTCGTCCATGGTGAAGTGCAGGCGATAGTCGAGGTTCAGCGGCTCACCTGGCTCCGGCCGTTGTTCGGGCACCCAGAAGGCAACGATGTTGTCGTTGGTTTCGTCCGGTGTGGGGATCTCTATGAGCTCCACACGCCCTTTGCCCCAGTCGCCCCGGGGCTCCACCCAGCCGCTCGGGCGCAGATCGTAACGATCGTCCAGATCCTCGTAACGGCCGAAGTCCCGAGTGCGCTGAAGCAGTCCGAAACCACGGGGATTTTCAACGCTGTAGCTGCTGATCGACAGCCGCTTGGGGTTATTAAGCGGTCGCCAGATCCACTCGTCAGCGCCGGTATGGATCGCCAGCCCTTCGGAGTCATGCAGCTGCGGACGGTAATTGAGCAAGGCGCTGGGTTGGTTGGCGCCGAACAGATACATGCTGGTGAGCGCAGCGATGCCGAGCTTCTGCACCGGCTCGCGCAGATAGACCCGTGCCTGGACGTCGACGGTGCTGTCCTTGCCGGGCGTGACCACCATTCGGTAGGCCCCGGTGGCACGAGGCGAATCCAACAGCGCATAGATCACCAGATTGCGCCGATCGGCTTGCGGGCGCTCGACCCAGAACTCGCGGAAGCGCGGAAATTCCTCACCGCTCGGCAGCGCCGTGTCGATCGCCAGACCGCGGGCCGACAGGCCATACACCTGCCCCTTGCCGATAACGCGGAAATAGCTGGCGCCGAGCAGCGTCATCAGCTCATCCGCCTTGTCCGCCTTGTTCAGCGGATAGAGCACCTTGAAACCGGCGAAGCCGAGATTCTTCAATGATGCAGGGTCGATCTGCACCTTGCCGAAGTCGAACATTTCCGGCTCGTAGCGGACCTCTTCGACCCCCGCAGCGGTGATCTCGTTGATCTTCACTGGCACGTTGAAGTGCATGCCCTGATGGTAGAACTGCACCTCGAACGGCGTCGGCTCGTCGTGCCAGAGTGCCTTGTCGCCCCGAAAGCGAAGTTGCTGATAATCGGCGAACGCCATGTCGCGAAACACCTGCGGCAGATTGCTCTGCGGCGCCGCGTAATCCTGCGCCGCCAGTTTTTCAGCTTTTTTCGCTACATCGTCGAGGTTGAATGCCCAGCCATGGCTGGCAAACAGACTCATGCACAGACTCAACGCCATTCCCAGCGCCCGCCCTTTGCGAGCGCCTGTTCCGAAATGAAAGGTACGTGACACATCGCCTCCTGAGCTATCACGATTACCGCCGACCGTTTTCCGGCCCGGTTTGCTCTCGTTGGTCTACCGCAACGGGAAATGATTCCCTGCGTAAACAAGCGAAGCGGCGAATCATCCCATGCCGCACAAGCGCCGGATAGCTACCTGAAGAAGACTTTTTGCGGTCGCCGAGCAGCTCTGCATCGCCAGTCCGAGAGGGCCAGGCGCGCGACGCCCAACGGCGACCGCGACACCTCACTGCAACCTGAAACGCCCTTGCGTCACGTGTTGCGAATCCAGCCCGACCTGCACCTCGAACTCGCCTGGTTCGGCGACACGTTGCAGCTGCGCATTGACGAATTTCAGGTCGTCTTCGTCCAGGCTGAAACGGATCTCTCGCGCCTCTCCCGCTTTGAGGGCGACCTTGCGAAAGGCCTTGAGTTCCTTCACCGGACGAATCACCGAAGCCACCTCATCGCGGATATACAGCTGCACCACGGTGGCGCCGTCACGCTGCCCGATGTTCTTCACCGTTACGCTGGCTTCCAGGCTACCTCCACGTGGCATGGTTGGGCTCGACAAACGCACCTCGGACAGCTCGAAATCGGTGTAGCTCAGGCCATAACCGAAGGGATAAAGCGGTCCATTGGGCTCTTCGAAATACTGCGACGTGTAGTTGCCAGGCTTGCCCTCTACGTAGGGTCGGCCGACTCGCAGGTGGTTGTAATAGGTCGGGATCTGTCCCACCGAGCGCGGGAAGGAGATCGGCAGCTTGCCGGAGGGGTTGTAATCGCCGAACAGTACGTCGGCGATGGCATGGCCGCCTTCGGTGCCGGTGAACCAGCTTTCCAGGATTGCATCGGCATTCGCCTTCGCCCAGTTGAGGTCCAGCGGTCGGCCATTCATCAGCACCAGCACCAGCGGCTTACCGGTTTCCTTGAGTGCCTTCAGGAGCGCCTGTTGGCTTGGTGGGATCTGCAGGCTGGTACGGCTCGACGCCTCGTGGGACATGCCACGCGATTCGCCCACCGCAGCGACGATCACGTCGGCCTGCTTCGCGACCGCTATCGCCTCATCGATCATCGCCTCGGGCGAGCGCGAGTCCTGCACCACCTCGGGGTTATCCCAGTTGAGAAAGTTCAGATATTCGACCATATGCGGGTCGTCCGTGATGTTAGCGCCCCGTGCATGGAGCAAATTCCCCTCCTCTCCCAGTGCATCGAGCAGGCCTTGGCGCAGCGTCACCGATTGTTTAGCGACCCCCGCTGCGGACCAGCTGCCCATCATGTCGATAGGCGAATCGGCCAGCGGGCCGACCAACGCGACGGTGCTGCGCTTGGTCAGCGGCAGCGTCTGGGCATGGTTTTCCAGCAATACGATCGACTGGCGCGCAACCTCCCTCGCCGCCTGACGGTGCAGCCGGCTTTCCGCATTGACGTCTTTCGGGTCGTCCTTGGCTGCACCGATACGCCGGAACGGATCGTGAAACAGACCCATGTCGTATTTGGCGCCGAGCACCTCGCGCACCGCCGTGTCGATTTCAGCTATCGCGACCTCACCTGCCTTAACCAGGCCCGGCAGCTCCTGGCGATACAACGAGTCGGCCATGCTCATGTCAATGCCAGCCTTGATCGCCAACCGGGCGGCCTCACGTCCATCGCTCGCCACGCCATGACGCAGCAGCTCGCTGATCGCGCCGTGGTCGCTGATGGCGATGCCATCAAATCCCCAGTCGCGCCGCAGCAGATCCTGCAACAACCAGGTATTGGCGCTGGCTGGCACGCCGTTGATGGAGTTCAGCGCAACCATCACCCCACCCGCCCCTGCGTCGATGGCGGCGTGATAGGGCGGCAGGAAATCCTGATGCATGCGCATCGGACTCATGTCCACCACGTTGTAGTCGCGTCCGCCTTCGACCGCACCGTAAAGGGCGAAGTGCTTGACGCTGGCAGTCACGCTATCAGGCGCGGCCGGTGATTCGCCTTGATAGGCATGAACCAGGGTGCGAGCAATTTCAGAGACCAGATAAGGGTCTTCGCCAAAGCCTTCGGACGTCCGCCCCCAACGTGGATCGCGGGAAATATCGACCATGGGCGCGAAAGTCATGTCCAGCCCGTCAGCACTGGCTTCGATGGCCGATACGCGTCCGCTGGTAGCGATGGCATCTAAGTCCCAACTCGACGCCAGTCCCAACCCGATGGGGAAAATTGTCCGATGGCCGTGCACCACGTCGTAGGCGAAGAAGATTGGGATCTTCAACCGGCTGCGCAGGGCTGCTTCCTGCATCGGGCGGTTGTCGGCACGCGTGACCGTATTGAAGGTGCCACCGATATGGCCGCCTGCCAGCTCTTCGAGGATGCGCTCACGCGGCATGTCTGCGCCGATGCTGATCAACCGCAATTGACCGATCTTCTCTTCCAGCGTCATCTGCTCGATAAGACTGGCGATGAATGCCGGCTTGTTGTCCAACAACGAAGATGGTGGCTCGGCAGCGGCCGATTGCAACGAAAGACCGGCGATCAGACCGAGCAGATAAAGCCTTTTCATTATTTGGATATTCCTTGGCCTGCGAGGCGTATGGACGAACCACTGGGGGCCGGTATGGACCGGCTGGAACAACTGCTGAGTATGGATACTCCACGAGCGCGCAACCAGTGATATACGAGCGCAACACGCCCGCGTTCCCGCATCGGGGTCGACTTGCCCAGCGCGCGGCTCAGCGGAAACCCGCTCGCACGGTATTCGATCAGCTGTTATTTCACCGCGGCGAAACGCTTCACCGAGCCGAGCCAGGCGTCGTCCAGCGCCTGCTGATCGGGATCCAGCCCGCGTGCCTCCATCAACTGGCGGTGCCGCTCGATGTCGCCCCTGACTTCACCAAGCGATGCACTGTTGCCGTCCAACTGATGCATCTGCGTCAGGCCGAGGTGATAAAAACGCAGCAGCTTGATCGCCTCCGGATCGTCCGCCGCGATGCCTGCGGTCACGTGGTGCATGAGGTTGGTCACGCTCATCAGGCTGCGCTTGAGCCGCCAGCCATAGGCGGCAGCCGTCATCCAGGGCTGTTTCCAGTAGACGAAACGCACCAGAGCGGCGGTCAGAAAGAGTCCGAGCGCGACGCCGGCGATGTTCCAGCGCAAGTTATCCGTGCCCGGATCGCCGAACAGCGCGACGGCCAATGCGGCCAGCCCCATCGCCAGCACCGCGAAGGTCGCCACTATCACCAGCGTGCTGCGACGTGTCTGCTGCCGATAGGCCTCAGGATTGAGAGGCTTGATTTCGAATACCACCATGTTCGCGATCCCTTGGTTGAGCAGGCTGAGCAAGGCAGCAGCCGGGGCCACATTATCACCCAGCTCACCGCCGGACAGCTGACGCCGGACAGCGATTGCATCAGTTGACAGCGAACGATGGGGCTGTGTCTGAATCTCCTTCCATCCAAAGGCGTGACGCCGCTACCGAAGCGGGCACATCGACTTTCACGCACCCACCGCAGCCTCTATGATCAGCGAATCGCCGCCGCCCAGAAAAAGGACCACCATCATGAGCCGCTACGAGATCTCGTTTTCCGGTGAGCTCGCACCGGGCGCTACGCTCGAACAGGTCGAGGCCAACCTGGCCCGTCTGTTCCAGGCCGATGCCCAACGGATCGCCGTGCTGTTTTCCGGTCGCCGCATCGTGATCAAGCAGGACCTCGACCATGCCAGCGTGGAGAAATACCGCACGGCCATGGCCCGCGCCGGTGCCGTCGCCGAGGTCAGACCGATGCCGGTGGAGGTTGAGGAAATCGAGCTCGCCCCGCCACCAGCAGAGACGCCGCCAACGGCCACACAACCGACCGCTTCCACACAGACCGGCACGACCCCAGGTCCGCTGAAAGTGGCGCCACGTGACGAATACATGGCCGCGTTCGCCGATGTCGAGGCGCCGGATTTCGGCATCGCGCCCGTCGGTACCGACCTGCAGGATGCCCGCCCCGCTGCCGAGCCTCCGGCTGTCGATCTGTCACAGTTCAGCCTCGCCCCGGTGGGCAGCGACATGGGCGAACGGCGCCGCGCCAGCGACGCGCCCGTGCCGGACACCTCGCATCTTAAATTGCAGGACTGATCGCCCGTACCCCAGCCGTCTTAGATGCTCACCTTGGTGAGCACACCTTCGTTAGGTGGGCTTTAGCCCACCAGTGTCCCCGCGAGCGAACTCGCAGCGCTGCGCCGTGCTCCAACCCTACAAGCCCGCCAAGTGCCTGTATTCATGGATCTCGTCGTTGCCCGCCCCGAAGGTCTCTACTGTCCACCCGGTGATTTCTACATCGATCCCTGGCGGCCGGTAGAGCGCGCCGTCATCACCCATGCCCACGGCGATCACGCGCGTTGGGGCATGGACCATTACCTGGCCTCCAGCGACAGCGAAGGCATCCTGCGCTCGCGCATCGCCGCCGACATGCCGCTACAGACGCTGGCCTACGGCGAATCCATCGAGCATCACGGAGTGAAGCTCAGCTTCCACCCAGCCGGCCACGTGCTCGGCTCGGCCCAGGTGCGGTTGGAGTACAAGGGCGAAGTCTGGGTCGCCTCGGGCGATTACAAGGTGGAGCCGGACGGGACCTGCGCGCCCTTCGAGCCGGTGCGCTGCCATACGTTCATCACCGAATCGACCTTCGGCCTGCCGATCTACAAATGGCCCGCGCAAGCCGAAGTATTCCGCGAGATCAACGACTGGTGGCGCGCCAACGCCGCCGCGGGCCGGCCGAGCGTGCTGTTCTGCTACGCCTTCGGCAAGGCGCAACGGATCCTTCATGGGCTGGATGAAACCATCGGCACCATCGTCGTCCATGGCGCCGTCGAGCCGCTGAACAAGGTATACCGCGAGGGCGGCGTCTATCTGCCATCCACCGTGTATGCCGGCGACCTGAAAAAAGGCGATCCGCGGCTCAAGCAGGCGCTCGTCCTCGCCCCGCCCTCTGCCGGTGGCAGTACCTGGATGCGCCGTTTCGGCGACTACGCCGATGCCTTCGCCAGCGGCTGGATGATGCTGCGTGGCACCCGCCGCCGGCGCGGCGTGGATCGCGGCTTCGTGCTGTCCGACCATGCCGACTGGCCCGGCCTGCTCTGGGCCATCGAGCAGACCGGCGCCGAGCGGGTGATGGTGACCCACGGCTCGGTGCCGGTGCTGGTGCGCTATCTGCGTGAGATACGAGGGCTCGATGCCCAGGCCTTCGAGACCGAATACGGGGAAGAAGACGACGCGAATACCCAGGAGGCTGAATGACCCACCTGCTCTATTCGCGCTATCCGCATAGCGAGTCCGCTCAGGCGTCCCCTGAAGGCGGCTGCCGATGAAAGCCTTCGCCACCCTCTACAGCCGTCTCGATGCCACCACCTCGAGCAACGCCAAGCTGGCGGCCATGCGCGACTACTTCCGCGAAGCCGACCCCGCCGATGCGGCCTGGGCCGTCTATTTCCTGGCCGGCGGCCGGCCGCGTCAGCTGGTGCCGACCCGCGTGCTGCGCGAGACCGCGATGCAGGCCTCGGGGTTGCCGGAGTGGTTGTTCGAGGAGAGTTACCAGGCAGTCGGCGACATGGCCGAAACCATTTCGCTGTTGATTCCCGAAACCCAGCACAGCTCGGGCGACGGACTCGCGGTGTGGATGCAGGACAAATTGCTGCCCCTACGCGGCCTGCCGCCGGAGGAATTGGCGGAACGCCTGCCAATGCTCTGGGCGCAGCTGGACCGACTTAGCTTGATGGTCTGCATCAAGCTGATCACCGGCGCGTTCCGTGTCGGCGTTTCCAAACTGCTGGTGACGCGGGCGCTCGCCTCGCTGGTCGATCTCGATCCTAAACGCGTGGCGCAGCGGCTGGTGGGCTACACCGACCTGTCTCACCGCCCTAGCGCCGAGGGCTACCTGGCGCTGATCGCCGACGAGTCCGAACACGAACATGCGCAACGCGGCGGCCAACCCTATCCCTTCTTTCTCGCTCATTCGCTGCAGGCACCGGTCGAAGAGTTCGACACCCTGCTCGGCCCGCCGGAGAACTGGCTCGTCGAGTGGAAGTGGGACGGCATCCGCGCCCAGCTGGTCAAGCGCGACGGGCAGATATGGATCTGGTCGCGCGGCGAGGAGCTGGTCAGCGATCGCTTTCCGGAACTGTGCGAGCTGGCCGACGGCCTGCCGGACGGCACGGTGATCGACGGGGAAATCCTGGTCTGGAAGCATGTCCCCGACGCGTCGCCGAACGAGTTGTTCGACGTCCACCAAGGCCAGCCGGCAGGTGGCTCAGAGCGATTCGGCGTGCAGCCGTTCGCCCTGCTGCAACAACGCATCGGCCGCAAGAACCTCACCGCCAAGGTGCTGCAAGACGCGCCGGTCGCCGTGCTCGCCTACGACCTGCTGGAATGGCAGGGCGATGACTGGCGACAACGCCCGCTGCGCGAGCGCCGACAGCGACTCGAGGCGGTGGTCGAGCAATGCCCCAACCCGCGGCTGATGACCTCACCACGGGTAGAAGGTAGCGACTGGCCTGACCTGGCCCGCCAGCGCGAGGCCTCACGCGCCCTGGGCGTCGAAGGCATGATGATCAAGGCGCTCGCGGCGCAGTACGGTGTCGGCCGTACCAAGGACGTCGGCGTCTGGTTGAAATGGAAGATCGATCCCTATTCCATCGATGCCGTGTTGATCTACGCCCAGCGCGGTCATGGGCGTCGCGCCAGCCTTTATACCGATTACACCTTTGCCGTGTGGGACGGCGAGCCGGGCGATCCCGAGCGCAAGCTGGTACCGTTCGCCAAGGCCTATTCGGGTCTCACCGACGAAGAGATGCGCAAGGTCGACGCCATCGTGCGCAAGACCACCGTGGAGAAATTCGGCCCGGTACGCAGCGTGACGCCGACCTTGGTGTTCGAACTCGGCTTCGAAGGCATTGCCGCCAGCAGCCGTCATAAGAGCGGCATCGCCGTCCGCTTTCCACGCATGCTGCGCTGGCGCCTGGACAAGCCGGTGGACGAGGCGGATAGCCTGGAGACGTTGAAGGAATTGCTCGGATGAGCAACTGCCGGCAATGCTCGCCTAGGTCTGCGAACCGTGCTTCGATGGGTTTCACCCATCGCCGCGCGCCAATTGAGCGTCCCCACGCTCCCGTACGGGAGCAATTACCAACCGTACCCTTTGCGCGGCGCCACCCATGCCGTTAAAAGCACCAACCCTGCCCGAATTCTGGTTCGGCAGCCGAGGCTGGCAGCCTTTCGCGTTCCAGCAGGAGGTATGGCAGGCCGTGCAGAACGGCGAATCCGGTCTGCTCCACGCCACGACCGGGTCCGGAAAAACCTACGCGGTCTGGCTCGGTGCGCTGAATAGATTCGCCGCCGCGCCGAATGCTAAAAACGAACCGCTGAAGAAGACCGCACCTTCGGACCAGCCCGCGCCCCTGACCGTGCTTTGGATCACGCCAATGCGGGCGCTGGCGGCCGACACCGCCCGCGCGCTGCAAGCGCCGCTGGACGATCTGGGCATCAATTGGCGCGTGGGCCTGCGCACCGGTGATACCGCCAGCACCGAGCGTGCCCGCCAGAGCCGACGGCTACCCAGTGCACTGGTCACCACCCCGGAAAGCCTGACGCTGTTGCTCACCCGCGCTGATGCCCGTCAGGCCTTTGCCGGCTTGCGCATGCTGGTGGTAGACGAGTGGCACGAGCTACTCGGCAACAAACGCGGCGTCCAGCTGCAACTGGCGCTGGCCCGGCTGCGCCGCTGGATGCCAGAGCTGATCGTCTGGGGCCTCTCCGCGACGCTGGGCAATCAGCCGCACGCGCTGGACGTCCTGCTGCACCCCGGGAAGGGTCGGCTGGTGCAGGGCAAGGTCGACAAGGAGCTGCACGTCGACACCCTGCTTCCGCCGAGCATCGAGCGCTTCCCCTGGGCCGGCCATCTCGGCCTGCGCATGCTACCGCAGGTGGTTGAGGAGATTGACTCGGCCGCCACCTCTTTGGTCTTCACTAACACCCGTTCGCAGTCGGAGCTCTGGTACCAGGCAATTCTCGATGCGCGCCCGGACTGGGCCGGGTTGATCGCCCTGCACCACGGCTCGCTGGCACGCGAGGTACGCGACTGGGTCGAGCAGGGCCTCAAGCAGGGCGCGTTGAAGGCCGTGGTCTGCACCTCCAGCTTGGATTTGGGCGTGGATTTCTTGCCGGTCGAGCGAGTGCTGCAGATCGGCTCTCCCAAAGGAGTAGCGCGGCTGATGCAACGCGCCGGCCGTTCCGGTCACGCGCCGGGACGGGCCTCTCGAGTCACCCTGGTGCCGACCCACAGCTTCGAGGTGGTGGAGGCCGCTGCGGCCAAGGTCGCGGTTGCCGAACGACGGATCGAGGCACGCAGCGCGCCGCATCGGCCGCTGGACGTGCTGGTGCAACACCTGGTCAGCATGGCGCTGGGCGGCGGTTTTCGTCCCGACGACTTATTCGCCGAAGTCCGACAAGCCTGGTCCTATCGCGAACTGGACGACTCGCAATGGCAATGGGCACTGGCCTTCGTCCGCCACGGCGGGCACTCGCTAACGGCTTACCCGGACTATCAACGGGTCGAACCGGACGAAACGGGCCTATGGAAGGTCCCCAGTCGGCGTGTCGCGCTCCGCCATCGGATGAGCATCGGCACCATCGTCAGCGATGCCAGCCTGACGGTGAAATTCTGGGCCAAGGGTGGCAGCGGCCGCGCCTTGGGGACCATCGAAGAGGGCTTCATTGCCCGCCTGCGCCCCGGCGACAACTTCCTGTTTGCCGGCCGGCTGTTGGAGTTGGTGCGGGTCGAGAACATGACCGCCTACGTCAGCCGCGCCACGGGCAGGAAAGCCGCCGTGCCGCGCTGGAATGGTGGCCGCATGCCGCTATCCAGCGAACTCGCCGATGCCGTGGTCGAGCAGCTCGGCGCCGCCTCGCGTGGGGAGTTCGCGAACGACGAGATGCGTCTGGTAGAGCCGTTGCTGCGGGTTCAGATGGGCTGGTCAACCCTGCCGACCGAAACCACGCTGCTGGCTGAGGTAATGAAGTCCCGCGAGGGCTGGCACCTGTTTCTTTACCCGTTCGCGGGACGTCACGTGCATCTGGGGCTTGCCAGTTTGCTGGCCTGGCGCATGGGTCAGCGGCAGCCCGTGACCTTTTCCATCGCGGTGAACGACTATGGCTTCGAGTTGCTCTCGGCGACCGAAGTGGACTGGCAGCACTGGCTGACCCCGACCTTGTTCAGTCGGGACGATCTGCTGCATGACGTACTCGCCAGCCTCAACGCCGGCGAACTGGCGCGCCGGCGTTTTCGCGAAATCGCCCGCATCGCCGGGCTGGTGTTTTCCGGTTATCCCGGCGCGCAGAAAAGCGCGCGGCAACTGCAGGCTTCCAGCGGACTGTTCTTCGATGTGTTCCGTCAGTACGACCCAAGCAATCTGCTACTGACCCAGGCCGAGGAAGAAGTGCTGCGCCAGGAACTGGAAGTCGAGCGACTGGAACACACACTAACGCGGCTGCAGCAGCGCCGGCTGGATATTCATCCGGTCAGGCGCACCACACCTTTGGCGTTCCCGCTGATGGTCGAGCGGTTCCGCGAAAGCATGAGCTCGGAGAAGCTGGCCGATCGCATTCGGCGGATGGTCGCCGAGCTGGACAAGGCCGCAGGGCCAGGCGGCTATCAGCCGGAAGCGAATGCCCAGATCGCGGTTGAACGCGAAACCAACCCGAAGCGCAAGCCGCGCAAGACCAAGGACGGAACGCCCCGATTGAAAAAGGCGAAACCATAGCCTGCCGCGAAAAACAGCCCTGCACCCGGATTGGTGGGAGGCGCGCCCGTGCCGCAGATGCATGGGAACACGCGCAAGCCCGCGATAGACTTGCTTGCATGACCCCACACCTGCCCATTGAGCTGGAACAGACCGAGCTCTGGTTGCTCGCCGACAAGGCCATCTACTGGCCAGAACGCCAGACGCTGCTGATCGCCGACATCCACTTCGGCAAGGCCGCCGCGTATCGTCGTCTCGGACAGCCAGTGCCGCATGGCACCACACAAACCAATCTGCTGCGGCTCGACGCGCTGCTGGCGCGCTACCCATGCCATCAGCTGATATTTCTCGGCGACTTCCTGCACGCGCCGGAATCCCAGACGCCCGCCGTCCTGGCGCAACTCCAGCATTGGCGCGCCAGTCATCCTGAACTCGCTATCACGCTGATTCGCGGCAACCATGATCGGCGTGCCGGTGATCCGCCAGCGTATCTCGACCTGACCGTCGTCCCCGAACCGCTGCTGCTCGGCCCTTTCGCGCTGCAGCATGAGCCCGACCCGCACGCCACTCACCACGTGCTGGCCGGTCATCTGCACCCGGCTTTCCGCCTCACTGGGCGTGGGCGCCAGCACCTGCGCCTGCCCTGCTTCTGCATCGGCGAGCGGGTGAGCCTGCTTCCCGCGTTTGGCGATTTCACCGGAATGATGGAAGTCGGCGCAAACGCGGGTCGGCGTCTGTTTGTGGTTGGGGATAACAGCGTGTGGCGAGTGGCTTGACCGGCAATCAGGCCTGCGAAATACCGGTTACGGTGATACCAAAGCGCTCGGCCAAGCGTGTGGCCGGTGTTTCCTCTATATCCGGATCATGCTCGTAAGCATCGTCCTCTCCGGCATAGTCCAATTCGGCCTTTTGCGTAACCAGCGCTACCGCCTCGTCGATATCCGGCTGGTGATCGGATTCGGTTCGGAGGATGGAAGTGTTGCCGTCTTTGCTGTACGCGATGATCCAAGTTGTCATGGATGCCCCCTCTTCTAGCGCCTTCGGCAATTCGTTCGCCGATATCGGCGTCGCTTTGTTTAGAGACTAGCCCGTCGTGTTCGGTTCTGCCGCTTATGCTTGATTCGGACGACCTGCCGAACGGTCTGAACAGGGCCTTAGAGCGTAGGTCATCGGTAGAGAGGAGAACAGGAGACGAGGCCATGATTCGATCACGCCCAAGGTCTACCGAGACGACCGAGGAACAACTGGTTGAACTGCTGCGTCACCATGCGACGCCGCTGCCTGCGATCGACGACCCGGCGTTTGCGGCGCACTTCGACGCGTTCGCCGACGCCCGGGTCGTACTGATCGGTGAGGCCAGCCACGGCACTTCGGAGTTTTACCGCGCCCGAGCCGCCATTACCCGACGGCTGGTCGAGCACCACGGTTTCAACATCATCGCCGCCGAAGCGGACTGGCCGGATGCGGCGAAGATCGACCGCTACGTACGCCACCAACAGCCACCGAGCTGGGTCGAGGAAGGTTTCAAGCGCTTCCCAACCTGGATGTGGCGCAACCAGGAAGTCGCCGATTTCGCCGGTTGGTTGCGCAGTCACAACGAAGCCCTGGCACTCGAGCGACGCGTGGAGTTTCGCGGCCTGGACGTTTACAGCCTCGGCTCCTCGATCCGGGAAGTGCTGGACTACCTCGACCGCGTCGATCCGCAGGCTGCCAGCGCTGCGCGCCGCCGCTATGGTTGCCTCAGCCCCTGGCATGAAGAGCCGGCCATCTACGGCCATCAGGTGATGCTCGGCGAGCCGTCCTGTGAGGACGCGGTGGTCGAGCAATTGCGTGCGCTGCTCGATCAGCGGCTGCAATACCTTGAACGGGACGGCGCCAGCTTCTTCAATGCCGAGCGCAACGCCCGCGTGGTACTCGCTGCGGAGCAGTACTACCGGGCCATGTACCAGGGCTCGGCAGAATCCTGGAACCTGCGCGACCGGCACATGTTCGACACCCTCCGCGCATTGCTGGAGCACCGTGGCGCCGATGCCAAGGCTGTGGTCTGGGCGCACAACTCGCATATAGGCAATGCCGCCGCAACATCCATGGGCTGGGGCGGCGAGTTCAATATCGGTGAGCTGTGCCGTACGGCCTTCGGGCGCGACGCGTTGCTGATCGGCATGGCCACCGATCGCGGCGAGGTGGCGGCTGCGGACAACTGGGACGAGCCGATGCAACTCAAGCAGGTCCGCCCGTCGCGCCCGGATAGTTGGGAGCAGCTGTTCCTGCGCACCGGTATCGCAGCGTCACTGACCAGCTGGCGCGACGATGCGCCGTTGCGCCAGGCCCTAGCCAGGCCGCGTCTGGAGCGAGCCATCGGCGTGATCTACCGTCCGGCGACCGAACGCCAGAGCCATTATTTCCAGGCCATACTGTCTGAACAGTTCGACGCCCTGATCTGGCTAGAGCAGACCACCGCGGTGACGCCGATCGGCCCTCAGCAGATCGACGATGAAATCGTTCCGGATACCTACCCATTCGGAGAGTGAGTCATGCGTGCGTACATGTCTGAATCCCATCTATTTCGCGACCGCAGCCATGCCGGCCAGGAACTGGCCGAAGCACTGCAGCACTTGGCCGACCTGAAACCGCTGGTGCTCGCCCTACCCCGAGGCGGCGTCCCAGTTGCCTTCGAGGTGGCGCGTATCCTACAGGCACCGCTCGATCTGGTGCTGGTGCGAAAGATTGGTGCGCCCGGCAATGAGGAGTTGGCACTGGGCGCCGTGGTCGACGGCGCAGAACCGAAATGGGTCATCAATCAGGAGTTGTTCAACCAGATCGCACCACCCCCCAACTGGTTCGAGAAGGAAATGCAGCACCAACTCGCGGAACTGGAGCGCCGTCGCCAACGTTACTGTGGCGAGCGAGCCGCACCTGCGCTTAACGGCCGCTGCGTGATAGTCATCGACGACGGCGTCGCCACGGGCGCGACCGTGAGAGCTGCGCTGAAGGGACTGAAGCAATCGAGCCCCAGCAAAATCGTGCTCGCCGTGCCCGTGGGGCCGCGTGAGGAAATCGAGATGCTGAGAACGGAGGTGGACGAATTGGTCTGCCTGGCGATGCCCGAACCATTCATCGGTGTCGGCCGCCATTACGGTGACTTCGATCAGACGAGTGACGAGCAGGTCGTCGACCTGCTCGCGCGCGCTCAGGCCTTCGCTACCGACACGCCGGAGGCAAGTACGGGAAGTCAAGCCACCGGAGCGGGCGGCGGCTGATCCGGAATGGTCGGCTCGCCCGGCTCACTCGGTAGATCCGGTACACCGGGCTCTTCCGGATCGCCTGGCACGCCATTGGCCTGCAGGTCGAACCCGTCCAACGGGTCCGCATAACGGATGGATGCATTTCCCATGTCGTTGCCCTCCACTACATTTGGCCGGCAGTTCCGGCTGGTCTATATCAGTAGAGGGCGCGTCATCGGGTTCGATCCGTCCATCTGTCGGACGTGATGGCCAGGTATTACCACATCAGATCATCAGGGATCTGGTAGGCGGCGTAAGGATCGTCCGCATCCGGGGCTTCGGTCTGGGTATTGAGCTGCACGATGCGGCGCGGGTCGCGTTCTTGAATCTTCAGCGCCGCCTCGCGCGGGATCACCTCGTAACCACCTCCGTGGCGGACGATGGCCAGCGAGCCGCTGGACAGCTTGTCACGCATCAGTTTGTTCACCGAGAGGCGTTTGACCTTCTTGTCGTCGACGAAGTTGTAGTAATCCTCGGTGGTCAGCTTGGGCAGGCGGCTGGTTTCGATCAGTTGCTTGATCTGCGCGGTACGGGCTTTCTGCGCGGCTTTTTCCTGCTGCTGACGGTTCAGCTCTTGATCGCGGGCGAGCTTTTCAGCCTGGGCCTTGAGTGCCGCTTCACGCTGAGAGTCATCCTTTTCGATCTGGCCTTTCTTCACCAGGCGTTGCTGTTTCTGCTGCTGCTTGCCGGCCTGCTTGGCCTGCTTCTCATTGACCAGCCCGGCTTTGAGCAGCTGATCGCGAAGGGAAAGACTCATGTGTCGGCTCGTCTCGTGATGAATTCAAAATGGACGCAGGTAAACATGCGTAATGGCGCTGGAGCGCATTGTGGTGGATGTGAAAAGCGACATCCACCCTCGCGGCTAGCCGCAGGACGATGAGCGCTCGGCTTTCTTGGCCTCGCCCCACAGCGCGTCGAGTGTTTCAAGGTCGCAATTTTCGATGGCCCGTCCGCTGTCTCGCAAGGCTTGCTCGATGAAACGGAAGCGACGTTCGAACTTGCCGTTGGCCGCACGCAGGGCGTTTTCCGGATCGACCTTCAGGTGCCGCGCCAGATTCACCACGACGAACAGCAGGTCGCCAATCTCCTCGGCGATCGCCTCGGGATCGTTCTCGCTCATGGCTTCGAGCACTTCGTCCAGCTCCTCGCGGACCTTGTCCACTACCGGCAGTGCGTCCGGCCAGTCGAAACCGACCTGGGCGGTGCGCTTCTGCAGCTTGGCAGCGCGGCTCAAGGCAGGCAGCGCGTTCGGCACATCGTCGAGTAGCGACAACTGCTCCGGCGCGGCGGATTTCTCCGCGCGTTCCTCGGCCTTGATTTCTTCCCAGCGCGCTTTGATGGCTGCCTCATCGAGACGGGGCAGCTCGGGCGAGCCGTAGAGATCGCCGTCAGGGAAGACATGCGGATGCCGACGCAGCAGCTTGCGGGTGATCCCGTCGACCACCGCATCGAACTCGAAACGTCCTTCTTCTTTCGCCAGCTGGCTGTAATAGACGACCTGGAACAGCAGATCACCCAGCTCACCGGGCAAATGATCGAAGTCACCGCTCTCGATGGCATCCGCCACCTCGTAGGCCTCTTCGAGGGTATGCGGCACGATGCTGGCGTAATCCTGCTGCAAGTCCCATGGGCAGCCGTGCTGCGGATCGCGCAGCCGGGCCATCAGGTGCAGTAGGTCATTGAGCTGGTACATGGGAGTCCTCGGGCAAGCGGCAGCCGTTGCGGCAATTCGGTGGATGTAAAAAGCGACATCCACCCTACGGAGTCAAGCCGATTGTAGGGTGGATCGGGGCGCGTAGCTGACGCTTCACCCATCCACCGTGACGCGACCGGCGATTCCGCCGGCCTTGTACCTTACGCAGCTCTTTGGCGCTTGGCTTCGATGATATTGGGCAGCTGAGAAATACGGCTCAGCAGCCTTCCCAGCGCATCCAGCCCCGGTATTTCAATGGTCAGGGTCATCTGCGCGGTGCTGTCTTCCTTGTTCGAACGCGTATTGACGGCGAGCACGTTGATCCGCTCGTTGAGCAGAATCTGCGACACATCTCGCAGCAGGCCAGAACGATCGTAAGCACGGATGACGATATCGACCGGGTAGGTTTTCTCCGGGATCGGCCCCCAGCTGACCTGGATGATCCGCTCCGGCTCGCGCCCAGCCAGTTGCAGCACCGAGGCGCAATCCTGGCGGTGGATGCTGACACCACGGCCCAGCGTGATATAGCCGACGATGGGGTCGCCCGGCAGCGGCTGGCAGCAACCTGCCATCTGCGTGAGCAGATTGCCGACGCCCTGGATCTGTACATCACCACGCTTGCCCGGTCGGGTGCTGGTCGGGCGCCGGGGAATCAGTTCGAGCTGATCGGCGACGTGGCCATCCGGCTCCACCAATTGCTGCGCATGATTGACCAGTTGGGACAGACGCAGGTCGCCTGCACCGAGCGCGGCGAACATGTCCTCGGCGGTCTTCAGGTTGGCTTTTTCCGCCAGCTTGTCGAAGTCCACCGGGGGTAGATCCAGGCGTCCGAGCTCACGCTCGAGCAGCGCCTTGCCGGCCGCGACGTTCTGATCACGGGCCTGCAACTTGAACCAATGGACGATCTTCGCCCGCGAGCGCGAGGTAGTGATGTAGCCCAGGTTCGGGTTCAGCCAGTCACGACTCGGCGAGCCGTGCTTGCTGGTAATGATTTCGACCTGTTCGCCGGTTTGCAGGCTGTAGGTCAGCGGTACGATGCGCCCGTTGATCTTGGCGCCACGGCAGTTATGGCCGATCTCGGTGTGCACGCGGTAAGCGAAATCCAGCGGCGTCGCGCCCTTGGGCAGGTCGATCGCATGGCCATCCGGGGTAAATACATAGACCCGGTCCGGCTCGATATCCACTCGCAACTGATCGGCCAGACCACCGATATCGCCCAGTTCCTCGTGCCACTCGAGCACCTGACGCAACCAGGAAATTTTCTCTTCGTAGTGGTTGGAGCCGGAATTGACGTCAGTGCCCTTGTAGCGCCAGTGCGCACATACGCCCAGTTCGGCTTCCTCGTGCATGGCCTGGGTACGGATTTGCACCTCAAGCACCTTACCTTCCGGGCCGAGCACGGCGGTATGCAGCGAACGGTAGCCATTTTCCTTCGGATTGGCGATATAGTCGTCGAACTCCCTGGGAATGTGTCGCCACAGGGTATGCACGATACCCAGCGCGGTGTAGCAGTCGCGGACTTCCGGCACCAGCACGCGCACGGCGCGAACGTCATAGATCTGGCTGAACTGCAGGCCCTTTTTCTGCATCTTCCGCCAGATCGAATAGATGTGCTTGGCGCGACCGTCGATTTCGGGGTGAATACCGGTAGCGGTCAGTTCATCCTTGAGTTGCTGGACAACGTTCTGGATGTACTGCTCTCGATCCAGCCGGCGCTCATGCAGCAGCTGGGCGATCTGCTTGTATTGCTCGGGCTCGAGGTAGCGGAAGGACAGATCCTCCAGCTCCCACTTGATATGCCCGATGCCCAGGCGATGAGCCAGCGGCGCATAGATATCGAAGACTTCACGAGCAACGCGGTGGCGCTTGTCGTCATCGGCGTTCTTCACCGCGCGAATGGCGCAGGTGCGCTCGGCCAGCTTGATCAGCGCGACGCGAACGTCATCGACCATGGCCACCAGCATCTTGCGCAGGTTTTCTACCTGGGTCTGGGTCCCCAGCACCAACGACTCACGCGGGTTGAGACTGGCGCTGATGGCAGCCATGCGCAGCACGCCTTCGATCAGCTTGGCCACCACCGGGCCGAACTTCTGGTGCACCTCCGCCAGCTGAATCTTGCCCTCGCGTACGCCGCGGTAGATCACCGCGGCCACCAGACTGTCCTGGTCGAGCTTGAGGTCGGCAAGTATTTCAGCGATCTCGAGGCCGGTCTGGTAGCTGGAGGTGCCTTCGCTCCACAGATTCTGTGCCGCGTTGGCCTGCTGTTCGGCTGCGCGAGCGAACTCGCAGGCTTGCTTGAGTGCGTCGCGGTCGAGTGCCGGGTCCATCCCCAACACATGATCGAGCCAGCCATCGAGATTGATACTGCCGTCGGTGTTGATCGGCTGAAGCGCTCTGACCTGGACCATCTTTCTACTTTCCTCTACGCAGTTTCTGCGTCGAATACGCCGACTTTCTGGGAGTCGGTCGGTTGAACCACAGGCCGCTTGCCTGTCGAAAAAAATCCGCTGTTATTCCGGTCGCTCGAACAACGCCATGGCCTCGACGTGTGCGGTTTGCGGGAACATGTCCAGCACGCCGGCCCGTTTCAGCCGATAACCCTGGCCGATCAACTCGGCTGCGTCGCGCGCCAGCGTCGCAGGGTTGCATGAAACATAGACCACACGCCTTGCGCCTAAAGTCGTCATCTGCCGCACCATTTCCAACGCGCCGTCGCGCGGCGGGTCGAGCAGCACCCCGGCAAAGCCGCCTTCGGCCCACTGCGCCTCGACAAGCGGCTTCGACAGGTCCGCTTGATAAAAGTGCATACCGTTCAGGCCGTTGTGCGCTGCATTGGTGCGTGCGCGCTCGACCATCTCCTCGCCCCCCTCCACCGCGACCACCTGCGCCCCGGCACGGGCCAGAGGCAGGGCGAAGTTGCCGAGCCCACAGAACAGATCCAGTACCCGCTCGCCCGCTTCGGGCGCCAGCCATTCCAGTGCCTGCGCCACCATCGCCTCATTCACCGGGGCGTTGACCTGAACGAAATCACCGGGCCGCCAGGCCAGTTCCAGGTCCCACGCCGGCAGCCTGTAGCCCAGGGCATACGCGGTGTCCAACGGTTGCGGCGCGCCCTCGCCTTGCAGCCAGAGCTGTACGCTCTGTTCGTGTGCGAAGGCGGTCAGGCGCTGCAGATCCGCTTCGGCCAGCGCAACCGTATGGCGCACCAGCACGGCTTCGGCGGTGCCGCTGAACAGTTCCACATGGCCGATCGCCTGCGGCTTGTCCAGCGCATGCAACACGGCCAGCAAAGCCGGCAACAGCGTCTGCAAGGCCTGTACCAGCACAGGGCATTCATGAATGGCGACGATGTCCTGACTGGCGCTGGCACGGAAACCAACGTCCAGCCGCCGGGCCTTGTTGTCCCAGCGCACGGCCAGCCTGGCGCGCCGGCGATAACAGAACTCGGGCCCGCTCAGCGGTGCCGCCCATTCCTGCGGTTCGATTCCTGCCAGCCGCGACAACTGCTCGGCGAGGCTGCGCTGCTTCAGCGCCAGCTGCTCGGACGCCGGCAGGTGCTGCAGCGTGCAACCGCCGCAGACGCGCGCATGTGCGCAGGGCTCGATACGGCGCTGCGTGCTGGCGGTCAGCACCCGCTCGCTGCGCGCTTCGACGATCTGGCTGCGCGCCGTCAGGACACGCGCTTCGACGTCTTCGCCGGGCAAGGCTCCCTCGACGAACCAGGTGCGGCCGTCGACGAAAGCGATACCGCGACCGTCGTTGGCCAGCCGTTGCACGCTCAGCCGCTGCTTCTTGCCGGTCGGGATCTGCTGCTTCTTCTGGCCACCGCTGGGCTGGAAGCGCAAGCCGCCACTGCGTTTGGCCATCAGCAGGTTCCGCCTTGGGCCCGCGCGGTGCGATCAGTTGGGCTGGTCATAAACGCCCGTCGACAGATAGCGGTCGCCACGATCGCAGATGATCGCGACGATCACCGCATTCTCGACTTCCTGCGACAACCGCAGTGCAGCCGCCACCGCGCCGCCAGACGACACACCGCAAAAGATGCCTTCTTCGCGGGCCAGGCGGCGCATCACGCGCTCAGCCTCTTCCTGGGCCATGTCGACGATGCGGTCAACGCGCTCGGCCTGGTAGATCTTCGGCAGGTATTCCTGCGGCCAGCGGCGGATACCGGGGATCGACGCGCCCTCCATGGGCTGCAGGCCGATGATCTGGATCTCCGGGTTCTGCTCTTTGAGGTAGCGCGAAACGCCCATGATGGTGCCGGTGGTACCCATGGAACTGACGAAGTGAGTGATGCCGCCCTGGGTCTGCTGCCAGAGCTCGGGCCCGGTGCTGCTGTAATGCGCCTCGGGGTTGTCGCCGTTGGCAAACTGATCGAGCACTTTGCCACGGCCCTCAGCGGCCATTTTCACGGCAAGGTCACGGGCGCCTTCCATGCCTTCGTCCTTGCTCACCAGAATCAGCTCGGCGCCGTAGGCGGTCATCGCCGCCTTGCGTTCAGCACTGGAGTTATCGGGCATGATCAGAATGAATTTGTAGCCTTTGATTGCCGCGGCCATGGCCAGGGCGATGCCGGTATTGCCGGAAGTAGCCTCGATCAGCGTGTCGCCGGGCTTGATGTCGCCGCGTGCCTCGGCGCGCGCAATCATCGACAGAGCCGGGCGATCCTTCACCGAGCCGGCAGGATTGTTGCCTTCGAGCTTGACCAGAATGGTATTGCTGGTTTCGCCGGGCAGACGCTGCAGGCGAACCAGTGGGGTGTTGCCGACGCAATCGGCGATGGTCGGGTACTGAATTGTCATGGCGTCGATGAACCGAGCGGCATTTGGGAAGGCGCACATGATACCGGCAACTATCGGACACGGGCAGACCGCTTGGCCTCGATCGGCAATTGCCCACAGCCAGCTCCGTTAGCACCGTGGACTCAGCGGACGAAACGCTGAAGAAACGCAACGATCGGGCTTGGCAGATAGTTACCAGTGGTCTAGGTCTATAAGCAGCACTTCTAAACAGCGTTTCCCACAAGGAATTCCCCATGTCCGTCAGACCTGACGCCCTGGTCTTCACGTTTCTCCTCACCAGCCTGACCGCCTGCACCAACCCGGACACGTCCAGCCAGACGCCGCCAGCCCCGGAGCGCGCCAGCGGTTACACCGCCAAGCCGGGCTGGGCCACCGAGCGCTTCGCCGTCGCTGCCGCCAACCCGCTGGCCACCGAGGCGGGCTACAGGATCCTCAAGGCCGGCGGCAGCGCGATGGATGCGGCCGTTGCCGTCCAGATGGTGCTGAGCCTGGTAGAGCCGCAGTCCAGCGGCCTCGGCGGCGGCGCCTTTCTGCTGTATTGGGATGGCGCGCATGTGACGGCATTGGACGGGCGCGAAACCGCCCCGGCGGCGGTCGACGAAACACTCTTCCTGAAGCCTGACGGCAAACCGATGGACTTCCAGCAGGCCGTCGTCGGCGGCCGCTCGGTGGGCGTTCCGGGCACCGTGAAAATGCTCGAACAGGCCCACCAGCAGTACGGCAAACTCCCCTGGCGGGAGCTGATGCAGCCGGCCATCCGTCTCGCCGAGGACGGTTTCGAAATCAGCCCGCGATTGCATGGACTGCTCGAGAGCGATCCGGCGCTGCGCGACAACCCGCCGGCGGCCGCGTTCTACTACCAGCCCGATGGGTCGCCGTGGCCGGTGGGCCATCGTCTGCGCAACCCGGCCCTGGCCCAGCTGCTGCGCAACATCGCCGAGCGCGGCAGCGATGCCTTCTACCGAGGCGCCAACGCCCAGGCGTTGGTCCGCCAGGTAAACGAGCACTACAACGCCGGCGCAATAACCCTCAGCGATCTGGAGGTCTACAAGCCGCGTCAGCGCGATCCGCTCTGCAACCTCTGGCAGCAGCGCTATCAGGTATGCGGTTTTCCGCCGCCCTCTTCCGGACACATCACGCAGATGCAGATCCTCGGCATCCTCGAGCAGCTGTCGCCGCTGCCGGCGCTAGACCAGGGCGTACCATCGGCCGAATTCCTGCACCACTACACCGAAGCGTCGCGGCTGGCCTACGCGGACCGCGCCAAGTACCTGGCCGACCCCGATTTCGTACCGGTACCGGGGCGAACCTGGAACAGCATGCTCGCGCCCAAGTACCTCAAACAGCGCGCCGAGCTGATCAAGTCACGCAGCATGGGGACCGCCGAACCAGGTAACCCAGGCGAGATGCCCGTCACGTTCGCCTCCCAGCCCACGCAGCCGGAATACGGCACCAGCCACATCAGCATCGTCGATGAACAGGGCAATGCGCTGGCGATGACCACCACCATCGAACAGGCCTTCGGCTCACGCCTGCTCAGCGATGGCGGTACCGGCTTGCCTGGCGGTTATCTATTGAACAACGAGCTCACGGATTTCTCTTTCGAGCCGCGTGACGCTCAGGGTCAGCCGATCGCCAACCGGGTCGAGCCGAACAAGCGCCCCCGTTCGAGCATGAGCCCGACGCTGGTATTCAATGCCGCTGGCGACCAGCTGCTCGCCAGCGTCGGCTCACCCGGCGGTGCGGCGATCATCCACTTCACGGCGAAGACCCTGCTGGGCATGTACGGTTGGGGGCTGGATGCGCAGCGGGCGATCGACCTGCCGAACTTCGGCAGTTTCAACGGGCCCACCGTGCTCGAAGCCGGACGTTTCCCTGAAGCCACGGTGGAGTCGCTTGAGGCCCGCGGGCATCAGGTCAACGAAGTCGAGATGACCAGCGGATTGCAGGCGATACAGCGCACCAGCAGCGGTTGGTTCGGCGGCGCCGACCCAAGGCGCGAAGGCGTAGTGATGGGCGAATAGCCCAGCCAAAAGCGGCGTTCAGCCCACCTCTGTGGGAAACCCGACCTAGGGCCGAATGATGTTGAGCACGCCTGACCGGATCACCCCAGGCCTCGAATTCGCGCCAACCGAATTCGCCGCGGGGGCGCGGCTCCCACAAAAGCGGCTTCCTGCGTCACTCTGTGGGAGGCCCGACCCCGGGCCGAATGATGTTGAGCACGCCTGATCACGCCGGCTCGGT
>NZ_JYHV01000020.1:0-111393 GCF_000952685.1 Stutzerimonas stutzeri
TCGATCACCGACCGCAGCAAAGCCGAGGAATGGACCCAGAGCTTCATACTCAACATCCAGTCCGGCTATACCCCGGGCCCGGTCGGCTTTGGCGTTGACGTGCTCGCCGGTCTGGCGGTCAAACTCGATGGCGGTGGCGGTACCTACGGCACCGGCTTGCTGCCGCGTCATAGCGATGGTCGTCCGGCCGATGATTTCGGTCGTCTGGGCGTCGCGGCGAAAGCCAAGTTTTCCAATACCGAGCTGAAAATCGGCGAAATGATGCCGGTACTGCCGATCCTGCGCGCCGACGACGGCCGTTCGCTGCCGCAGACCTTCGAGGGCGGCATGGTCACCTCGCGCGAAATCGATGGCCTGACCCTCAGCGGCGGTCAGTTCCGTCAGAACAGCCCGCGCGACGACGCCAGCATGGAAGACATGAGCTACGGCGGTGGCGTCTCCGACCGCTTCAACTACCTGGGTGGCGAATACGCCTTCAATGAAAAGCGCACCACCGTAGGGTTGTGGACTGCCGAGCTGAAGGACGTCTACGAACAGCAGTACGTTCAGCTGCTGCACACTCAGCCGTTGGGCTCCGACCTGGCCCTGACCGCCAACCTGGGCTACTTCCAGGGGGACGAGGACGGCAGCGCGCTGGCAGGCGAGCTGGACAACAAGACCTACTCCGGTCTGTTCGGTCTGAAAACTGGTGGCAACACCTTCTACGTCGGCCTGCAGAAAGTCAGCGGCGATACCGGCTGGATGCGCGTCAACGGCACCAGCGGCGGCTCGCTGGCCAACGATAGCTTCAACAATTCCTACGACAACGCCGGCGAACGCTCCTGGCAGGTGCGTCACGACTATAACTTCGCCGCCATGGGTGTGCCGGGTCTGACCCTGATGAACCGCTACATCAGCGGCGACAACATCAAGACCGCCGCCGACGACGATGCCAAGGAATGGGGCCGCGAAACCGAACTGGCCTACACCGTCCAGAACGGCCCGGCGAAGAACCTCAACATCAAGTGGCGCAACTCGAGCTTCCGCTCCCAGGCCAACACCCGTGACCTGGACGAGAACCGCCTGATCTTCAACTACCCGATCTCCATCTTGTAAGCGGCATCCACCACGCTGGACGCAACGCTCCTCGCTCCTGTTGCGGAAACTTTCGCCCGTCCTCGTGACGGGCTTTTTTATAGGACCGTTACCGAGTCGCTTATGCAAATCACTTGACTGCAACACACGGCGGCAGCGACCTGAAGGATGAAGCCCCCTTTGGTTGAGTGCAGTCATATCAGCTCGACATCGGCCGTAGTCGGCTCAAGGGCCGTAACGAGCCTGTCCGATTACCGAACGCAGTTTATAAAAGTCCAAGTTAAAGCCGGGTATGGCCATTAACTTGGGCCCGTCGGTGCAGCAAGAATGTCCGTCATCTCGAATCAATAGGCGCAACACGCGCGAACAATAACGAGAGGCCATTCATGAGAACCAATGTTGCCATCATCGGCGCAGGCCCGTCCGGCCTATTACTCGGCCAGCTCTTACATAAGGCAGGCATTTCTAATGTGATCATCGAGCGCCAGAGCGCGACCTATGTGCTGGGTCGCATCCGTGCAGGAGTGCTTGAGCAGGGCTTGGTCGATCTGATGCACGAGGCCGGTGTTGCCGAACGCATGGACCGCGAAGGAATTGTCCACGAAGGTGTCGAGTTGGCCTTCGCTGGACGACGCGAACGGATCGATCTGAAAACTCTTACGGGTGGAGATACGGTCATGGTCTACGGCCAGACCGAAGTGACCCGAGACCTGATGGTCGCCCGTCGCGACAGCGGTGCCCCGGCGTTCTACGAAGCGAGCGACGTGCAGCTACACGATCTGAAATCCGATGCGCCCTATGTCACCTTCACGCACAACGGCGAACAGCTGCGTCTGGACTGCGACTACGTCGCCGGATGCGACGGGTTTCACGGCGTCTCGCGCAAGACCATCCCCAGCCATGCCTTGGAAATCTTCGAGCGGGTCTATCCGTTCGGCTGGCTAGGGCTGCTCAGCGATACGCCTCCGGTGCATGAAGAGCTGATCTACGCCAACCATGAGCGCGGCTTCGCCTTGTGCAGCATGCGCTCCACCACCCGTTCACGCTATTACCTGCAAATAGGTCTGGATGAACATGTGAAGGACTGGTCGGATGAGCGTTTCTGGAAAGAGCTCAAGTGCCGTCTACCTGAAGATATCGCCGCCCAGTTGGTGACCGGCCCCTCGCTGGAAAAGAGTATCGCCCCGCTGCGCAGTTTCGTGACCGAACCCATGCAATACGGCCGGCTGTTCCTCGTCGGCGATGCCGCGCATATTGTTCCACCCACCGGCGCGAAAGGATTGAACCTCGCGGCAAGCGATGTCAGCACGCTGTACCGGATCCTCTGCAAAGTATTCCAAGAAGGTCGACACGACCTCGTCAGCCGCTATTCACCTATCTGCCTGCGGCGCGTATGGAAAGCCGAACGCTTCTCCTGGTGGATGACCTCGTTGCTGCATCGCTTCCCGGATACCGACGGTTTTAGTCAGCGCATCCAGCAGAGCGAGCTGGAGTACTACACCAGTACCGTCGCCGGGCTGACCAGCATCGCGGAAAACTACGTAGGCCTGCCCTATGAACCGATCGAGTGACCCGGCAGGCTGGGCAGTGCCTGCTGGCGGTGCTAGCGTCAACGCTTTGCGCAGAGGCCACGTCATGGAAGCCCGTCCGGCGAGCGTTCCGGTGTTCAAGCTCTACGGTGACCGTCTTGAGTGGACCACACCGGATCTACTGCATTGCGAATCGATCCCAGAGCGCAGTCGCCTGCACGACTGGGAAATCAAGCCCCATCGGCATGGCGATCTGGTGCAATTGCTGTACGTTCGCAGCGGCTGGGCCGTGATCGAGATTGAAGGAGCGCAAATCCGGCTGGAACATCCGGCAATTCAAGTAGTGCCGCCGCTGTGCATTCACGGTTTCCAATTTTCCGACCAAATAGAGGGCTATGTCATCACATTGGCAGCTCCGTTGGCCAGGGTGCTCGAGGAACAGCTCGCCGCACCCCAGCCCATTCTCGCTACGGCCGCCCTCTACCGCATCGGCGATGATCTGCAATATCTCGATGGGCTCTTCGAAGCCATCAATCGCGAATACCTTTGCCCAGCCCCAGCACGGGAACTGCAGCTTCACTCGCTGATCGGCCTTGTCGTAACCTGGTTGCGGCGACAGGCACATGATCGACAGCGGGAGCGCCCATTGCCCGGACTGGACCATCTGCAGGCATTTTCTGCGTTGGTCGAGGCACACTTTCGCGAGCAGCTCTCTATTGAGCAGTATGCGCACCGCATCGGCATCACGCCTGCATACCTGAACAACCTGACACGTCGGTTCGCTGGTTGTACCGCACAGCAGGTAATCCATCAACGTTTGCTGCTCGAAGCAAAACGACAGCTGCTCTACACCGCACTCAGTGCCAAACAGATCGCCGAAGGACTCGGATTCTCTGAGGCGGCCTACTTTTCCCGGTTCTTCAAGCGCCTCATGGGGCTATCCCCCCAGGCGTTCCGTAAGCAGGATCGGTCTGAGCCGTCCCTATCATCGGATACAGGGCTCTGACAGGCCATCAAGCACAGGCCACGCTAGGGCTTCACGCCTCAACAGCAAGATCGACGCTGGCGATAACGAGGAAAGAGGCCGGATTAAAGTTCCGTAAAAACCGTCCAAAACGAAAAAGGCCAGCTCATCTCTGAACTGGCCTAAATCGTGAAGTTTTTTGGTCGGGACGGAGTGATTCGAACACTCGACCCCTTGCACCCCATGCAAGTGCGCTACCAGGCTGCGCTACGCCCCGACGATGCTTTCAGCTCGGCTGGAAGCGGATCGAACTATACATTAAGCAACTGAATATGTGAAAGTTTTTTATGCCAAGTAGTTAGTTCTTGAGCACCTGAAGCACATCTTCAAGCTCGGTGATCATTTGTCGGATCAGTTGCTTGTACTGCGTTGTGTCCTCACGAGCCTCGTCACCGGACATCCGCTGCCGAGCGCCGCCGATCGTGAAGCCTTGCTCATATAGCAATGACCGAATCTGCCGGATCATTAGCACGTCCTGCCGCTGGTAATAGCGCCGATTACCGCGACGCTTCACAGGATTGAGTTGCGGAAACTCCTGCTCCCAATAACGCAGCACATGCGGTTTGACCGCACACAGCTCACTGACCTCACCGATGGTGAAGTAGCGTTTGCCAGGTATCGTTGGCAATTCGTCGTTATGACTTGGTTCCAGCATAGGCTTCGACTCTGGCTTTTAGTTTTTGCCCTGGCCGGAATGTCACGACACGACGCGCCGTGATCGGGATTTCCTCACCGGTTTTCGGGTTGCGCCCAGGGCGCTGTCGCTTATCGCGCAGATCGAAGTTGCCGAAACCGGACAACTTCACCTGCTCGTTATGCTCGAGCGCCTGTCGAATTTCCTCGAAAAACAGTTCGACCAGTTCCTTGGCCTCGCGCTTATTCAAGCCTAGCTCTTCATATAGACGTTCCGCCATTTCAGCTTTCGTCAGAGCCCCCATACGCTATTTCCTTAACGTGGCGTTGAACCTTTCTTCCAGGGAGGAGAGGATTTGCTGCATCGCACCACTCACCTCATCGTCGTTTAGAGTGCGCGAAGGGTGTTGCCAGGTCAAGCCGACTGCCACACTTTTGCTAAGAGGATCAATACCTTTACCCTGATAGACATCAAATAGCTTGAGGTCTGTCAGGTTCTCGCCTGCGGCCCTACGAATGCATAGCAACACATCGTCAGCCGGAACTTCACGTGCCACCAGAATCGCCAGGTCGCGACGCACTTCAGGGAAGCGGGATAGCTCACTGAAACGCGGTAGCCGGCCCTCGCTGATTTCTGCGACCAGCAGCTCGAACAGATAGACGGGCTGATCGATACCCAGCGTGGCGGCCAGTTCAGGATGAAGACTTCCGATATAGCCGACCAGACGCCCTTCCCGCTCGATTCGAGCAGTCTGTCCAGGATGTAAAGCAGGATGCTCGGCGGCGGAAAAGCGATAGGAGACAGAGTCACCGGCATACCCGAGTAAGGCTTCTACGTCGGCTTTCATGTCATAGAAGTCAGCTGCGGCTCTATCGTTGCCCCAACCCTCCGGCAAACGGCTGCCGGTGATGACACCTGCCAACATCGGCTCCTGCTTCAACTCGCCAAGCTGACCGACAAAACGTAGGCCGCTCTCGAACAGACGCACCCGCGTCTGTTGCCGGTTCAGGTTGTATTGCAATGCCTTGATCAACCCTGGCCATAGCGTCGCGCGCATCGCCGCCATGTCCGATGAAATCGGGTTGGCCAATTGCAGCGGCTCGACACCAGGGCTAAACAGCTCGAACATTTTCGGATCGATGAAGCTGTAGGTGATCGCTTCCTGGTAGCCACGGGCAACCAGCAAGCGGCGCAGAGCGGGCAACTCGGCTCGGGATTCAGGGTTGGCTTCGGGGGCCAGACGTGCCTGGGGGTAACGCACCGGTAAGCGGTCGTAACCATACAGACGGCCCAATTCCTCGATCAGATCTACTTCGAGGCTGATATCGAATCGATGGCTGGGCACGCTGACTTCCCAAGACTCATCTCCCAGCTCAGCAACACCCAGACCCAGCGCTGACAATAGCGAGACGACCTGATCGCCCGCCATGCTTAACCCCAGCATCTGTTCTATTCGATCCTTGCGCAACAGAACCGGTGCAACGCGGGGGAGATCGGCTTCGCTAGCGACTTCGATTACGGGCCCGGCGCTGCCGCCGACTATCTCCAGCAGCAGCGCAGTAGCCCGCTCCATGGCCCTACGGGCCAGCTGGGAATCAACCCCTCGCTCGTAGCGATGCGAGGCGTCGGTATGTAGACCATAGGAGCGCGCCTTGCCGGCAAGGGCAATGGTGTCGAAGAAGGCACTCTCCAGGAACAGATCCTGTGTCGCGGCACTCACACCGCTGTGCTCACCCCCCATGACCCCAGCAATCGCGAGGGCACGCTGGTGGTCGGCGATGACCAAGGTATCGCTGCGCAGAGTCACTTCCTGCCCATCAAGCAGGACGAGTTTCTCCTGATCCTCAGCCATCCGAACCCTGATCCCTCCTTGAATCTCGGCTAGGTCGAATGCGTGCAGCGGCTGCCCAAGTTCGAGCATCACGTAGTTGGTGACATCTACCACCGCGTCAATACTGCGGATATCGGAACGACGCAACCGCTCGACCATCCACAGCGGAGTGGGTCGCGACAGGTCCACATTACGAATCACGCGTCCGAGGTAGCGCGGACAAGCTGTGGGCGCCAACACCTCTACGGGACGCACCTCATCGTGGCTCGCAGCCACCGGAACGATATCGACTGGAGCGACCTTCGCGCCGTAGATGGCGCCTACCTCACGCGCAAGCCCCGCGATAGAGAGGCAGTCGCCACGGTTTGGCGTCAAGCCTATCTCGATGCTCGCATCATCCAGGCCGAGATACACTCGAAGATCGCTACCAACGGGGGCATCACCAGCCAGCTCCATCAGTCCACTGTCGTCTGTACCAACCTGCAACTCGGTTTCCGAGCAGAGCATGCCGTTGGATTCGACGCCGCGAAGCTTCGCTTTCTTGATCTTGAAGTCGCCCGGCAGCTGCGCGCCGATCTGCGCAAAAGGAATCTTCAGCCCCTGGCGCACATTGGGCGCACCACAGACTACCTGAAAGGTTTCGCTGCCGTTGCTGACCTGGCAGACGCGCAGCTTGTCCGCATCCGGATGTTGCTCGGTGCTCAGCACCTCGCCCACGATAACGCCACTGAACTCACCGGCCACGGGGGTGACCGCATCCACTTCGAGGCCTACCATCGACAGCCGCGCTACCAGTTCCTCACGGGAAACTTGCGGATTGACCCACGTACGCAACCACTGCTCGCTGAATTTCATCCTGCTCTCCTAAACGTGTTGGCTATCTGCGGTTAGCGAAACTGCTCAAGAAAGCGCAGATCGTTATCGAAGAAGATGCGTAGGTCACTAACGCCATAACGCAGCATGGTCAGCCGTTCGGCGCCCATACCAAAGGCAAAGCCTTGGTAGCGCTCCGGATCGATTCCTGACATCCGCAACACATCGGGATGAACCATTCCGCAGCCCAACACCTCAAGCCAAGATTGAGATTCCTGATCACCTTTACGCACCACACGGCGGATATCTACCTCCGCTGACGGCTCGGTGAATGGAAAGAACGATGGTCGAAAACGCACCTCCAGATCAGCTTCGAAGAACGTACGCAAGAATTGCTCGATAGTGCCCTTCAGGTCGGCGAAACTAATACCCTCATCGATCAACAGCCCTTCCACTTGGTGAAACATCGGTGAATGGGTTTGATCGGAGTCGCAGCGATAAACACGCCCCGGACAGATGATGCGAATCGGCGGCTGACTGGATTCCATAGTGCGCACCTGAACCGGCGAGGTATGAGTACGCAGCAACACATTGGCGTTGAAATAGAACGTATCGTGCATCGCACGAGCCGGGTGATGGCCTGGGATATTAAGTGCTTCAAAGTTGTGATAGTCGTCTTCGACTTCAGGCCCTTCGGCAACTGTGTAACCGATATGAGAAAAAATCTGCTCGATGCGCTCCAGCGTTCGGGTCAGAGGATGCAGTCCACCGGAGGTCTCTCCCCGGCCTGGCAATGTCACATCGATCCGCTCGGCGGCGAGCTTGGCGCTCAGCGCAGCTTGCTCAAGATCCGCTTTCTTGGCATTCAACTCATCCTGAACGCGGCTCTTCGCCGCATTGATGAGCGCACCGGCCTTGGGGCGCTCATCCGCAGACAGTTTGCCCAGCGTCTGCATGACTTGGGTCAGCTCGCCTTTCTTGCCGAGATACTGAACCCGGATTTGCTCCAGGGCGTTGATGTCTTGACTATGTTGCACCGCCTCAAGCGCTTGCGAGACCAGTGCATCCAGGTTTTCCATGTACAACCTCCAGAGGTTCTTGCAGAACCGCACCAGACGATCAGCACTCAGGCTGTACGCGAGGTGCATTTTTGCAAATGCCCCTTCAGATACGAAATAGGGGAAGAGCACAAGGCTCTTCCCCTATCGGTGACGCTACGAATCCGAAGATTCGATTGTCGATGGGCTTAGGCCAGAGAAGCTTTGGCTTTTTCGACAATGGCAGCAAAAGCTGCTTTTTCGTTCACTGCCAACTCGGCCAGAACCTTACGGTCGATCTCGATAGCCGCTTTTTTCAGGCCAGCGATGAAACGGCTGTAGGACAGACCATTTACACGAGCGCCGGCGTTGATACGAGCGATCCAAAGAGCGCGGAACTGACGCTTCCGCTGACGGCGGTCACGGTAGGCATATTGGCCAGCCTTGATCACCGCCTGCTTGGCAACACGGAACACACGCGAACGAGCGCCGTAGTAGCCTTTGGCGAGTTTCAGAATTTTCTTGTGACGGCGACGAGCGACGACGCCACGCTTAACACGAGCCATGAGTTATTCCTCTGAGTCTTGACCGAATTAACGAACGCGCAGCATGCGCTCTACTTTTGCGTTGTCAGACGGGTGCATCAGAGATGTACCACGCAGCTGACGCTTACGCTTGGTAGACATTTTGGTCAGGATGTGGCTCTTGAAAGCGTGTTTGTGCTTGTAGCCATTCGCCGTCTTCTTGAAGCGCTTCGCAGCGCCACTTTTAGTCTTCATCTTTGGCATGTTCGGTACTCCACAGTGTGGGTGATTTCAAATAACCGCAAGGCCTGCCAGTGCCCTGGTGGTTACTTTTTCTTCTTGGGAGCGATGACCATGATCAGCTGGCGTCCTTCCATCTTTGGATGCTGTTCGACCGAACCGTATTCAGCCAGGTCACCTTCGACCCGCTTCAACAGTTCCATCCCCAGCTCCTGATGCGCCATCTCACGACCGCGGAATCTCAACGAAACCTTGGCCCTGTCCCCGTCACTCAGGAAACGTACCAGGTTGCGTAGCTTGACCTGGTAGTCCCCTTCTTCCGTCCCTGGACGAAACTTTACTTCTTTAACCTGGATCTGCTTCTGGTTCTTCTTCGCCGCAGCGACCTGCTTCTTCTTCTCGAACAGGTGCTTGCCGTAATCCATGATCCGGCAAACGGGAGGAACCGCATCGGCGGAAATTTCCACCAGATCCAATTTGGCTTCTTCAGCTATACGAAGCGCTTCATCAATCGAGACGATGCCAACCTGCTCGCCATCAGCACCAATCAAACGGACCTCACGAGCCGAGATATTCTCGTTGATCGGGGCCTTGGGTGCAGCTCGTTTATCCTGTCTCATTTCACGCTTAATAGTCATTACTCCAATTCTTGGCGACCACGCCGGGAAACCGCTTGTGTCAGCAGCTGCGCGAAGTCATCCAGGGGCATGGAGCCCAAATCGACGCCTTCACGGGTGCGCACAGCAACGGCTCGTGTCTCTACTTCCCTGTCTCCGATAACCAGAAGATAGGGAACCTTGAGCAAGGTATGCTCGCGGATTTTAAAGCCGATCTTTTCGTTTCTCAAGTCGGACTTGGCACGGAAGCCGCTTTGGTTAAGCGTTTTCTCCACTTCCAGTGCGAAATCAGCCTGCTTGTCGGTGATATTCATCACCACGGCCTGAGTTGGAGCCAGCCAGGCAGGGAAAGCGCCTTCGTAATGCTCGATGAGAATTCCGATGAATCGCTCGAACGAGCCAAGAATTGCCCGATGGAGCATGACTGGCGTCTTGCGGCTGTTATCTTCCGCGACATAGCTCGCATCCAGGCGCTGAGGCATGTTCGGATCGTACTGCAAGGTGCCGCACTGCCAGGAGCGCCCGAGGCAGTCAAGCAGCGTGAACTCAATCTTTGGACCGTAAAACGCACCCTCGCCCGGCAGGTACTCCCACGGCAAGCCCGCCTCGTTCAGTGCACCGGCAAGTGCCGCTTCGGCACGATCCCAAAATGCGTCGTCACCGACACGTTTTTCCGGGCGGGTAGACAGCTTCAGTTTGATCTCACTGAAACCGAAGTCGGCGTATACCTGCATGGTCAGCTTGATAAAATCTGCCGCCTCGGCACTGACCTGTTCTTCCGTGCAGAAGATGTGCGCATCGTCCTGGGTGAAGCCACGGACCCGCATGATTCCGTGCAATGCACCAGATGGCTCGTTGCGATGGCAGGAGCCGAACTCGGCAAGACGCATCGGCAATTCGCGATAGCTTTTGAGGCCCTGGTTGAACACCTGAACATGACAGGGGCAGTTCATCGGCTTGATCGCGTAGTCGCGACTTTCCGACTCGGTCGTAAACATGTTTTCGGCGTAGTTGCCCCAGTGCCCGGATTTCTCCCACAGACTGCGATCGACGACTTGAGGCGTCTTGATCTCCTGATACCCATTAGCCCGCTGCACGCCGCGCATGTACTGCTCGAGCACCTGATACAGAGTCCAGCCATTCGGGTGCCAGAAGACCATCCCCGGTGCTTCTTCTTGGGTATGGAACAGATCCAGGCGCTTGCCGATCTTGCGGTGGTCGCGCTTCTCGGCCTCTTCAATTCGCTGGATGTAGGCGGCAAGCTGCTTCTTGTCCGCCCACGCGGTACCGTAGATGCGTTGCAGCTGCTCGTTCTTCGCATCGCCACGCCAATATGCACCAGACAACTTGGTCAACTTGAAGGACTTGAGGAATCGGGTATTCGGCACGTGCGGGCCACGGCACATGTCAACATATTCTTCGTGGTAGTACAGCCCCATTGCCTGCTCGTCCGGCATATCCTCGACTAGGCGCAGCTTGTAATCCTCACCGCGCGACCGGAATACCTCGATCACGTCAGCACGCGGCGTGACCTTTTTGATCACGTCGTATTCAGTATCGATCAGTTCTTTCATTCGCTGCTCGATCGCAGCCATATCATCCGGCGTAAACGGCCGCTCGAAGGCGATATCGTAATAAAAGCCCTCTGCGATCACCGGCCCAATCACCATCTTGGCAGACGGATATAGCTGCTTGACCGCATGCCCAACCAGGTGCGCACAGGAGTGACGAATGATCTCCAGCCCCTCTTCATCCTTAGGCGTGATGATCTGCAGGCTCGCGTCGCGCTCGATCAGATCACAAGCATCAACCAATCGACCGTCTACTTTGCCCGCCAGAGTAGCCTTGGCGAGACCTGCGCCAATTGATTGAGCCACCTCAGCGACGGAAACGGGATTATCGAAAGAACGCTGACTGCCGTCAGGAAGAGTAATGATGGGCATGGCGCCTCCTCTCCTAGTGGTGACCCCTACCAAAGGCCACGTGGGTTGGGATGAGCCAGGAAAGCGATCCATCGAATAACCTGCCGCACGGTGGCAGGAGCACTAAAGCTGATCGATCCGGATCGAAGTCACTGGAAATATATGGAGCACGGATGCTTTCAGAAAGCCGCCGCACTGACAAGCAAGGCATAAAAAAAGGGTCGCTAGCGCGACCCTTTTCGGAATTGGTAGGCACAATTGGATTCGAACCAACGACCCCCACCATGTCAAGGTGGTGCTCTAACCAACTGAGCTATGTGCCTCCGATGGACGCGCATTTTAGAGATACGCCTGAGAGAGTCAAGCGCTTTTTTCGCTAAGCCACTGATATACGTAATTTTTGGATTCCAAAAAGTCTCTCGCACCGCTATGGCATAGGAAGTCCTGTAGCGATAGCATCAGCGTCAAATATTCAAAACAGGGCAAACAGAATGTCGCACACTCCCTACCCGTCATCCTATTACGCGGCTTCGGCGAACCCGGCGCCTGTTCGCACCGCCCTGGGATGCGATGTCGAGACTGACGTCTGCGTGATTGGCGCCGGCTACACCGGGCTATCGACCGCCCTGTTCCTGCTTGAGCAAGGTTTCCGTGTCATCGTCCTTGAAGCCGCGAAGGTCGGTTTCGGCGCGTCCGGGCGCAACGGTGGACAGATCGTTAACAGCTACAGCCGCGATATCGACACCGTCGAGCGCAGTGCTGGTCGTGACGAAGCACGATTGATCGGAGCGATGGCATTCGAGGGCGGGCAGATCATCCGAGAGCGAGTCGCGCGCTATAGCATCGACTGCGATTTGAAGAACGGAGGCGTATTCGCCGCGTTCAACACCAAACAGATGCACCATCTCGAGACTCAGAAGGCCCTTTGGGAGCGCTACGGCTACGATCGACTCGAACTGCTCGACCACGGCGGCATTCGAAACGTCGTCGCATGCGAGCGATACATTGGCGGGATGCTGGATCACGGCGGCGGCCATATCCACCCACTCAACCTCGCGCTGGGCGAAGCGGCAGCGGTCGAATCGCTCGGCGGCGTCATCTACGAACAAAGCCCAGCAATCCGTATCGATCGAGGAAACACGCCGCGAGTACACACCCAGCACGGCCAAGTGACCGCGAAATTCGTGGTCGTTGCCGGAAATGCCTATCTGGGCGGACTGGTCCCAGAGCTGGCAGCCAAATCCATGCCCTGCGGTACTCAAGTCATCGCCACGGAGCCCCTCGATCCAGAACTCGCGGCGACGTTGCTCCCGCAGGATTATTGCGTCGAGGACTGCAATTATCTGTTGGACTATTTCCGCCTTTCCGCCGACAAACGTCTGATTTATGGGGGTGGAGTGGTATATGGCGCACGCGATCCGGCCGATATCGACTCGATCATCCGGCCGAAGATGCTCAAGACGTTTCCGCAGTTGCAAGGCATCAAGACGGAGTTCGCCTGGACCGGCAATTTTCTAATGACGCTATCGCGCTTACCCCAGGTCGGTCGGCTCGATGGCAATCTTTACTACTCCCAAGGATGCAGCGGTCATGGCGTCACCTACACCCATGTCGCCGGGAAAGTCATTGCCGAGGCCTTGCGAGGGCAGGCTGAGCGCTTCGATGCTTTTGCCAGTTTGCCGCACTATCCGTTTCCCGGAGGACAAACATTCAGCGCGCCGCTGAGTGCTCTCGGCGCGCTCTATTACAGTCTGCGTGACAGAATCGGCTTCTGAGGTATCACCTAACGGGACATGGCGGAGCCGCATCGCAAGCGCCGGACTCTTCTTGCCCCCTAGGTAACCCCGCCTTGAATCGCTCGTCCTTCGGCGCCAGCTGCACCGCACATGAGCGTGCTGCTGATGCCTGAGTACGACACCCCCGCTCGGCCAACACTTGCGACAGGTTAAACCAACCAGGCGCGAAAGCGTTGTCACGCTGGACGCTGGCCCTCAGGGCGCGCTCCGCCGCAGGCTTGTCGCCTTGTGCGTACCGAGCGTTGGCCAGTACGAACCATGACAAGCCGCTCGACCAACGTTGTGCAGCCGTTTCGTAGGCTTTTAGCGCCGCATCATTGTGACCGGTTTGCTCAAGGTCATTCGCAGCCTTCAGCCAGACCGTTTCCTGAGCGGTACGCGGCAATTGATCGGGCGCAACCGTTACCACTGCCCACCGCTTACCCTTGGCCCAACTGCGCTCGAACTGACGAAAACTTCCGGTCCAGCGCCGAGTGGTCCCGGAGCGCAGCACGAGAGTCTGCGCAGCCAGGTCATACCCCACCACAACTGCAAAATGCCATTGAGGCCAGCGATCGAAAGCAAGGTTCTGCAGCACCAGGACGGGATTTCCTGCCGCCACCTCACTCAGCACCGCTTCTAGGCGTGGCTCCAACGGGTAGACCAGCAGATCGTGGGCCCTCGCAGCCGCGACCATTTCAACCTGTAGGCTACCTTTGCGCTGGGGAAGATAAACGCGTTTGACGAGCTGTTCCGGTTGAGTATCGACGCCACGCTGGGTAAGCATCGTGGCGAGCGCGGCGGGCCCGCACTGATAATCTTCCTGGGGAAAGAATGGGACCTCGTCCAGCTCAACCCGCTCGGGAAGCCCCGCGGACCCAACCGGTACGATTGGAGTCCGCGCGCACGCCCCGAGAAGGATTACGGCAAACAGCAGGACCAGTCGCTGCATCAACGGTTGATACAGTGGACGAAGTTGAAGATGTTAGTCGCGCAAAGCAGATCGGTGATGATAAAGATCACCAGGAACAGAACGATGATCCCGACGACTCCGGCACCGGCTGGCGCCTGATCCAGTTGCTGGTTGAACTGCGCGAGTTCCGCCGGCGTCAAGCTGTTGATTCGCTGCTCAACCTGATCGCGGTCGACACCCATGGAGATCAGCTTTTTCTGGACGTCTTTGTCCTCGAGCATCGTCAGCAGCTGCTGGCGGTCCACTTGCTGTTGCTGCTCGGCAATGATTTCCGGGGTGCCGATCATTGTCGCCTGGGCCAGCGGGATTTGCGCGAACAGCATGAAGTGCATCGCGGCCAGCAGGCTGGCTACACGCTTCATAACGGACGAATTGAACATGGCGGAACTCCTTAATCTTTTTATTCGTCAGCCCCGCGCGATTGTCAGGGGCCACCAAAGTTAAGACGGTGCCGCTGTTCCGCCAGTTCCCTCGTACGCTAAGGTTTCAGCAAAAGGAGGATTTCAACCACCCACCGCCCATTCCCCCCAAACGATCACGATACAAGGGAGAACGAACATGCAGGCCATTCGATCAATCACTCTGATGTTGTACGGCGCCATCCTCCTTGGCTGCCAGTCATCAACATCCGATTCGATGCAAACGCCACAGGACTCAACCGGGCGGTGCAACGCCGGGGCTGTTCAGGCGCTGGTCGGGAAACATGCAAGCCCAGCATTGCTTGAACAGGCACGCCAACAAAGTGGGGCAGCCATAGCCCGCATCCTCCGACCAGGAGACGTCGTCACGCTGGAATACAACGCGCAACGGCTAACACTCACGACTGACGAATCGTTGGAAATTCAGCGGATTGGCTGCGGCTAAGCCGCAGCATCGTCCTTCTAACCCTCCGCATGACCGGGCGCCGCATCGATAGCCTGCAGCGCCTGCTGCAACCAAGGCGCAACGCGCTGGGGTCAGTGCGCGACCACCCTGCGCGTCCGTAGGCTGGTCGCAGAGAATGATTTCGGCGGTACCAACAGCCAGTACAGGTCATAACGCGTAATGATGGCTTGAGCCAGCAACGGTGCAATTAGGCCGATCAGCGTCCCAAGCACGAGATGCACAGGGATGGAATCAACACCCAAGAAGCTGCTGAGGATTACCCTAATACCGCTTCCGGCGAGAATGTGCATCAGGTAAATGGTCATTGAGGAAGCGCCAATGAACAGTAGCCACTCCATCCGAACCTGCCCTAACCACATCGATAGCGCAATCACGAAAAAGATCGAAACAGTCGCCAGCACAAGTACCGGCAAGCCACCAACTTCCCAGTTCAAGCCAAACGTGATGTGGAACAGATACTGACCGATTACGAATAGCGTTCCGAACAGCAAGGTGAGCGGAACGAAGCGGGTCAAAAAATACGCCTTGATCTCGTTAAACCAGACGCCAAGCGCAAAAAATACGGCATTGCCAAAGATGAACCTGCCAACATTGCCCATCGCGAGGTCTTGCTTGAAGACATAGAAGGCGCTGAATGCCAGCAGTATCGGCAGGAAGTAGCGACGATCAGCCTTGGCATAGACAAAGGAGCAGACCACGAAAACCAGAAACAGCGCATAGAGAAACCAGAACTGCGCCCGCGGCGACCAGAGCAACGAGAACACCTGCCCTAAGGTGACCTCTCCATTCGTGTAGTTCGACAACACCACCTCAATCGAGCCTTGCAGTAACGACCAGACGATAAAGGGATAGACGACGGTATCAACCTTGTTGGTGATCAGCCCCGTCTTTCCGCGTTTCATCAGCGAATCGTAAAAGAACAAACCCGACAAAAAGAAAAACAACGGCATGTGAAAGCTGTAAATGATGCTATCGACGAGAAGATAGCGGTCTTCCTCTATTGGCAAGCCAGCATTGAACACCCCGCGTGCAACATGTCCGTAGACCACCAAGATGATTCCAATGGCTTTGGCATAATCGACCCAGGCATTTCTCTCCTGCATCACATTCTCCTTGTTTTGGGGTACCAGGCACATCGCAGCCACAGCTGGCGCGGACGGGAAAGGTAGACAGTGAGAAATGCGATCAGTTTGTTGCCGGTACCCAGCTACCCTATTTATCCGACGTAATGCGCCAGAGCCATTCGTACGTGGCTTCCATCCGGACAGCCTCAGGCAATTGGGTCTTAGCCCAGCAACTCAGCAAAAGAAATAAAGCGTACGGGATCCCCCTCCTTCAGTTGACCATGTTCACGCACCTCGACCAACCCATCCGCCCAGGCTGCGCTGCGCAGAATCGACGAGCTCTGGTTGGCATATAGCACCGCCCTGCCCGATTCGAGGCGCGCCCTAAGGTATTCGCGGCGCTTGCCAGGTTTGTTCCAGCTGAAGCCCGCAGGCACTGGAAAACTTAACGGTTCGACCTCCGTCACCCCCATCCTGCGCAACAAATAAGACCGCGCCAGCAAACCAAAGGTGACCAGCGTGGAGGCCGGATTGCCGGGCAAACCAATGACCGCTACGCCGCGATAACTACCGCAGGTCAACGGCTTGCCTGGCTTGATCGCCAACTTCCAGAGCGTTAGCTCGCCCTCTTCCTGCAGAACTCTTCCTAGAAAGTCGGCTTCGCCGACCGACACGCCACCCGTGGAAAGAATCAGATCTACCTCGTGCAGACCCGCAAGGCATTGATGAACCCGCGCGAGGTCGTCCGGCACGATGCCGGCATCGATGACATCGCACCCCAAACGCTGCAACCAGTGGCGCAATAGCACGCGATTGCTGTTGTAGATCTGTCCTGGCTGCAGCGTTTCGCCCGGCTCGACCAACTCATCTCCGGTAGAAAGCAGCGCGACCTTGAGTTTTCGACTCACGTTCAGCTGCGAGACACCCAGTGAAGCGGCAAGCCCCAACTCAATCGCCCCCAGCCGCACACCCGCTGCCAGGACCTCGTCACCCGACCGCGCCTCGCCACCCTGAGGACGGACGTGTTGCCCCTGCCGCACCGGCACGGCAAAACGCACTCGGCCATCATCGAGCACCTCGACGTTCTCCTGCATCTCCACGCTATCGGCACCTTCCGGCATCGGCGCGCCGGTGAAAATCCGAGCGCAGCTAACTGGTTCCAGAGGTGCGGGTTGAGTGCCGGCAAAAATCTTCTGGCTGACCCGTAGTGGCTGCCCACACAAATCGGCTTCTCGCAGGGCATAGCCATCCATGGCGCTGTTCGGCCATGGCGGCAAGTCCAGCTTCGCGATCAAGGGTTCAGCGAGTATCCGACCAACCGCATCATCGATCGGCACGCTTTCGACGCCATCAATCTGAGTGGCCTCCGCCAGATTGAGCAGTGCTTCAAGCGCCTGCTCTACCGGCATCAGCGCTGGCGGCTCACCCGCTTTCATGCGCGGCTCTCGCAGGGTTCGGCCTGCTTGAGATGCGGCACGAAATTGCACGGACGATGACGCGCATCGAGCTGCTCGGCAAGAATGCCATCCCAGGCGGTCCGGCAGGCATTGGTCGAGCCGGGTAGGCAGCAGACCAGCGTCGAGTTCGACAGTCCGGCCACCGCTCGCGACTGGATGGTGGAACTGCCGATATCGGAAACGGATATTTGGCGAAACAGCTCACCGAAGCCGTCGACCTGCTTGTCCAGCAAGCAGCTCACCGCTTCCGGGGTGCTGTCGCGCCCGGTAAAACCTGTACCTCCGGTAATCAGTACAACTTGTACTTCGTCCTCGGCGATCCAGTTCGCTACTTGCGCACGAATGCGGTACAGATCGTCTTTGAGCAGTACTCGAGAAGCCAGTCGATGTCCGGCAGCCAGGAGCCGGTCGACGAGAAGCTGCCCTGAGGTATCGGTTTCACGCGAACGGGTGTCGCTAACTGTCAGGACAGCAATATTCAACGGAACAAAGGATTGATCAGCAAGATGGCTCATACAGGCTTCCCGGTTGTTGGACTCAATTTTGGGTGTTATATCACAGGCTTTTGGCGGAGCATTTGATGCAACAGCGCAGGCTTGCTGATTGCTCGATTTTGCTGCTGGCTGGTGGCCGCGGACAACGAATGGGCGGGCAGGACAAGGGGTTGGTTGAGTGGCATGGCAAACCGCTCGTGGCGTGGCCGTATCGCATCGCGCGGCCACTGACGGATGACTTGCTCGTCTCCTGCAACCGCAACCAACAGCGTTACGCGGCCTTTTCCGATCGATTGGTTTGTGACGACGAGCCTGATTTTCCTGGGCCACTTGCCGGTATACGAGCAGGCCTCGCGGCGGCTCGCCACCACTGGCTCATGGTATTGCCGTGCGATGCTCCGCTGATAGACGAGGCGCTGCTTATACAGCTGTACAAGAGCGCTCGAGCGGAGCCGGGGAAGGCCGTAATGGCTAGGCGTGACACGCAATGGGAACCGCTGTTCTGCGTCATTCCGAGCGATCTGGCACCTGCCATCGAAATTGCCTGGCATGCGGGAGAACGCAGCAACCGCAAGATACTGTTGGAGCTGGGTGCACGAGCCCTTGACCTCGACGCAGACGATCCTCGGCTAGCCAATCTGAACTCGCCTGAGCTGCTTTCGGAGCGAGCACCTCCACAGGGAACTTAGCGTCGGCGATTGCCGTCACAGACGCAACTACTCAGAGGAGACTTATCATGCGTGCAGCAACCGGACCCGCCTTGGCATTGCTGGTTGGACTGGCCCTTCTTACGGGCTGTTCGAGCCCCAGCGTCATCACACTCAACGATGGTCGAGAAATCCAGACGCTGGACCGTCCGGAATATGACGAGGACGCCGGCTTCTACGAATTCGAAGGCATCGACGGTAAGCCAGGCAGGGTTAACAAGGATCAAGTTCGTACTGTCAAGGAGCTGTAACCACCCCGCTCTTCGGTGTCGAGCACACTGCCCGGCACCGTCAAAAAAGCATTCGCTAAACGCTTGTGAAGCAAAACTTTTTCTGTAAAATGCGCGCCATCTTCGGAGCGTAGCGCAGCTTGGTAGCGCGTCTCGTTCGGGACGAGAAGGTCGCTGGTTCGAATCCAGTCGCTCCGACCAAATCCCGGCATCAGACTGAATAGGTCTGATGCAAAAAAACCGGCCTCTGGCCGGTTTTTTTGTATTTGGGCCGAAACCTCCGCGTCTGGATTCGTTTAATCGGTCAGGCCCGCTGCTCCTTAGCGCACCTCACGAACACACCCTTGCACCCGCTCCGCGATACTCCTTCGACTAGCCTGCCTTGCTTCTATCGCTGCAAAAACCATACAACCTGCTCTGCTTCAAATGGCCAATCCAGCTCGGCGCCCGTATCCACTCGCCGCAACACAGGTATACGTAGGCCGTAATCATCGACCCACTCAGGGCGGTCGGCTATATCCAACAACTCTACCAGCAGCCCGTTTTCCACTAGCGACAGAAGCTCCGCCTCGGCCTGCTCACAGAGGTGGCAACCCAGCGTTCCAAACAACTGGCATTCAGGCAGATACATAAGTACGACTCACTAGAACAGGCCATGCAATTCTAGCAGGCCAGACATGATGCAGCTGGGAACTGCCAGCCTCGTCCTTTCGGATTACTCAGTTAGAAAAAGTGTGACCTTCACCCCACTCAAACGATGGTTTGATTTAGGGAATCGACGAGACGCTGGCAAACCGCTAGGATGCGGCAACCCAAGCGGCCGCAGAGCCACTGGGCCGGATGTGTCGACGCGTATCGGCAGCAGCAGTTGATGCCAGGCTTCAACGGAAGTAGACATAACTGCCGAACGGTTTAACCGACACTTTCATGCTTAAGCCTTAAAGACTAAGGTCTAAGGGCTCAATTACTTATGTAGTGCTTTATTGCATGGCGCCGTAAGAGCGACTTCAGAGCATCATCCAACGAGGAGAAATAAGAAATGCTCAAGACCCCAATCGCCCGGGGCGTGGCCCTAGCCACTCTGGGAGCAACACTGGCCATTCCTACTATGGCTCAAGCTGAGTTCTTGAAGGACAGCAAAGCCAGCCTGGAACTGCGCAACTTCTACTTCAACGGTGATAACCGTCATGACGGCGCCGGCCAGTCCAAAATCGAAGAATGGGCACAAGGCTTTATCTTCAAATACGAATCAGGCTTTACCGAAGGCACTGTTGGATTTGGTGTAGATGCGATTGGCCTGCTGGGCCTGAAGCTCGATTCCAGTCCCGACCGCACCGGTTCCGGCCTTCTGCCTACCAATGACGATGGCTACGCTCCGGACGATTACGGCCGCATCGGCGGCGCCGCGAAAGCTCGAATCTCCCAGACCACGCTAAAAATCGGCGAGATGATTCCGAAGCTGCCAACTATCCTGCCGAGCGACTCGCGCCTGCTGCCACAGACTTTTCGCGGTGGCATGCTGACCTCTCAGGAAATCGATGGCCTAACCGTCAACCTCGGCCGCATGACCGAAACCAGCTTGCGCAGCGAAGCCGGTTTTGCTGACATGACAATGTCCAATGGAGGGGCTGGTGGTGTAGCTTCTGATAAGTTCGATTTCGCCAGCTTGAAGTATCAGTGGAATAAGGAACTGACGACTTCGTACGACTACGGCAACCTGGACAAGAACTACAAGCAACATATCTTCAACCTGGTTCACGTAATGCCGCTGGGCGAGAAGCAATCGTTCAAGAGCGACATTCGCTACGCCCGCTCCACCGACGATGGCAACACCAACGTCGACAACAAGGCATTCGGCGCGATGTTCACCTATAGCCTGGGCGGCCACGCATTCGGTGCGGCCTATCAGGACATGAGCGGTAATACCGGTTATCCCTACCTAAATGGTGGCGACGCGTTCCTGGTGAACTACGTCATGATCGACCCCACCTTCGCCGATCCGGACGAAAAGTCGTGGCAGGTCCGCTATGACTACAACTTTGCCGCCATGGGCGTGCCGGGCCTGACCTTCATGACCCGTTACGTGAAAGGCACCGATGCCGGCGCCAACGGCAACGGCGAAGAGTGGGAGCGTGATACCGATATCGGCTATGTCATGCAAAGTGGCGCGCTGAAGAATCTTGGTGTCAAGCTGCGTAACGGCACCTACCGCGGCGACGGTCGTGAGATCGATCAGACCCGCTTTATCGTCAGCTACACCATCCCGCTGATGTAATAGCGGCTACCGCATGCAAGTGCAGTAGATAGAAAACCCGCTTCGGCGGGTTTTCTTTTTTGCGCATATATCAACCACGAACCATCACTGCGAGCGGGTTCAACGCCTGAACACAAACTGACGGTAAAACGAGTCAAACGGAGCGGGAACCTTGCGCTATCAGCGTGCTCGAAACTTGAGGCACTGGGACCTTTTGTTCCAGCGAGACTGAAGAGGAGCTGCAGATGTCTACCGAATCCACTTTCGGCACCAGTGACGAAACGCCAATCCCCGATGCATCCATGGGAACCTCCGCACCGTTGTTCGACAAGTCCGCACACCGCCGCAACCTCCAAGCCGCTCAGAACGCACTCATTGAAGAATTCCACACCTTGATCGGAGACACCGAGCGCCTGTTGAAGCACACGCAAGAGACCGCAGGTGCACAGACCGAAGAGTTGCGCGGCAAGATCAACGCCAACCTCAGCCGCGCCCGTCAAATGCTCAAGGAACAGGAAGGTACGTTGCGTGAGCAGAGTCAGGCAGCTATCCAGTGCACCGAGGAGTATGTCCATACCCATCCATGGCAATCGATCGGTATCGCGGCAGGGGTCGGTTTTCTCTTTGGCTTGATTACCCGCCGCTGATGTGGGGTATGGATTCAATGGAAACCAAGCACGCCGATGAAGCACCAGCGCCCTCCCTCAAGAAAATGGGCGGCGCGCTTGTTGATCTGTTGCAAGGGCATTTAGAGCTGGTCGGGATAGAAATCCAGGAAGAAAGAGTCCGAGTGTTCAAGCTTTTTCTTCTCGCCAGTATCGCCCTCATCCTCGGTTTGCTGATCTTGGTAGGGCTATCGGCCGCGATCGTCATCGCGTTCTGGGACAGCAACCCTATCGCAGCGATCCTGGTGCTCTGCGTGCTGTACGCAGTGTGCCTGGCAGCATGTATTAGCCGCGCAACTCGCCTCGCCAAAGAGAGCGCTTCGCCCTTCCAGGCAACGGTCGAGGAGCTGGCCCGCAATCGGGAGCGTCTATTGCCATGAGCTTTCCCCTTAGTAGTTCCAGCGACCTCGCCATGCGCAAGGATCTGGTTCGGTTGCGCATGGAAATGAACCGCCAACAACTCCTTTATCACTCGCAACCACTCGCCCATCCTTTTCAGCGAATCAAGCAGATGGTCGCGAACCGCGGCGCCGCGTCCGAACATACTGTACAGAGGGGCCCCGTGGTGGTAGCGACGACCATGGCGCTCGCTCTGTTTGGTCGTCGCCTTGGAAAGGTAGGCAAACTGGCTCGATTGGGCCTTCTGCTATATCCGATTATCCGTAAGATGCGGCATTAGCCGGCGCAAAATTCCGAGAAGGCCTGATGTTGGCAGGCAGTGCAGCTTGACTGCCCCGCCATGCGATGCGCGTATGGTTTAGCAGTCGGCAAGTGCTGTAGGCTGGCGCCATGTGATGAATGCACTCGACGGACACGCTGCGGCGCTAGCTGCCGGTCGTGTTATTGCGCCTGGCACATCGGCCCCACTGCGACATCAAGGAGGTTGCTCTTTGGATTGGCATACCCTGCTTAATCGTGAACGGCTCGGTAAATCCGTTCACAGCAACGAAGAGCTTGGTCGAAGCCCGTTTCACAAGGATCATGACAGGATTATCTTCTCTGGAGCGTTCCGTCGACTTGGGCGCAAGACCCAAGTGCACCCCGTCTCCAGCAACGACCACATACATACCCGCCTCACTCATTCGCTGGAAGTGAGCTGCGTCGGACGCTCTCTCGGCATGCGTGTGGGAGAAGTGTTGCGTGACGACATGCCGGAATGGTGCAGTCCGGCTGATCTAGGGATGATCATCCAGTCAGCCTGCCTCGCTCACGATATAGGCAATCCCCCGTTCGGCCACTCGGGGGAAGATGCGATTCGCCATTGGTTTCAACAGGCGGCCGGACGTGGCTGGCTGGATAGCATGAGCGATGCTGAACGAGCCGATTTCTTGAACTTCGAGGGCAACGCGCAAGGCTTCAGAGTGCTTACACAGCTCGAGTACCACCAGTTCGACGGTGGCACCCGGCTGACCTATGCAACGCTTGGCACCTACCTCAAGTATCCGTGGACATCGCGTCATGCCGAGGCGCTCGGCTACAAGAAGCACAAGTTTGGCTGCTACCAGAGCGAGCTGCCTCTGCTCGAGCAAATCGCCTCGAAGCTCGGCCTGCCGAAGCTGGATGAGCAGCGCTGGGCGCGTCATCCGCTGGTCTATCTGATGGAGGCGGCAGACGATATCTGTTACGGCCTCATCGATCTGGAAGATGGCCTCGAAATGGACCTGCTCGATTACGCCGAGGTCGAGGCCCTGCTGTTGAATCTGGTGGGCGACGACCTGCCAGAGACCTACCGGCAACTCGGTCCCAAGGATTCGCGCAGGCGCAAGCTGGCCATTCTCAGAGGAAAGGCCATCGAACATCTGACCAACGCCGCGGCACGTGCCTTCGTCGAGCAGCAGCAGGCGCTGCTGACTGGAAAACTCGCCGGAGATCTGGTCGAGCATATGCACGGCCCAGCCAAACAGTGCGTAGTGCAAGCCAAAGCCATGGCGCGGGAAAAGATCTTTCAAGACAAGCGCAAGACGCTTCACGAGATTGGCGCCTATACCACGCTCGAAATTCTCCTTAACGCCTTCTGTGGTGCCGCCTTGGAGCAGCATGGCGGACGTACACCGTCCTTCAAGAATCGTCGCATACTGGACCTGCTTGGTAGCAATGCGCCGAATCCTGACTGGCCGTTGTATCAGTCTTTCATACGGATGATCGACTTCATTGCCGGCATGACTGACAGCTATGCGACCGAGATGGCCGGCGAAATGACCGGACGCTCGAGCCCGACGTGAGTCAGATGAAAAAACCACTGTGGAGAATCGTCGGCTGGCAGCCTGGCCGCCCCGCCTGGGGCGCAGCAACCGTAGCCGGCCTCGGCTGTGCACTGCCGCTTCTGCTCGGGTTGTTCAGCGGTCATCCCGGCTTCCTATGGGCCACTGTCGGGGCTTTCCAGGCGGCCAAAGCGAACCCGCTGCACCGCCTCGGCATGTTACGAATGCTGCTATTGATCGGCCTCGGTGCCGGTAGCGCCGCGCTCGGATTCTGGTCGGCGACGCACCCTCTGGTCAGTCTTGGTCTGTTTGCCTTCTACGGCCTGTTATTGGCATGGCTGCAGCGCTATGGCAGTGAGGCCGGCAAGCTCGGGATCGGCCTGGCGATCTGCCTGTGCCTTGGCCAGGGGCAGCACGGAATCGGCGATTTCAACAATCCCCAGGCAATCGCCGTACTGTTCGCTTTGGGAGGTCTTTGGGTCACCCTGCTGGCATTCGGGCTACGCGGCATGCATGGCTTGCGCATGTGGCCGTACATGCCTCGGCTATTCAGCTTGATGAAAGTGCTACGGCGCCGTGCGCGGCGTACTCCGATTCACCAATGGCGGCTCCATGCCCTGACTTACATACTCGCAGCGGCCACCGGTGGCCTGATCGTGACCCTTGCCGAGCTTCCACGAGGTTATTGGTTGACGCTGGCAGTCTTCACAAGCTTGCAAATGGATTTGCAGCACAGCCTCGTTCGCGCTCTGCAAGCCGGCATCGGAATTTTCTGCGCGGCAGCGGTACTGATCTATATGGGCCACAGCCTGGCCGATCCGCCGATGATGGTGATGATCATGCTGCCACTGGTGATGCTGAGTCGGGCTTTCCAGGCACATCACTACGGGCTATTCGTCCTGCAGACGACACTGAGCTTCTTGCTGTTGGCAGAAACCCTGGCGCAAGACTGGGAATTGCCGCAGATACGCCTGACCAACGCGGCCATTGGGGTGGGTGTAGCGCTGGGCGTAACTACGCTGATGTACGTGCTACGCCGGTTGATTGCCCGGATTGCATTGCGCAACTCCCGGCAAACAACCGCGACCGATCAGGACAGGAACGACTCGATCACGCCTTAGCGTTGATCTCGTTTTCAGGATACCAGACATCCATCAACGGGCTTACGTTGAATTCGGCTAGTTCGTTGCGGCCCTTCAGCCACGCCTCGACTTGACCGCGCTGCTCTTCGTTAACCGAGCCACGACTGGCCAAGCATACAAAACCATAATCCTCACCACCGATATAGCCTAGACCGTTGGCTTCGATAGCTTCGTTCAGGAAAGCTTCGAGAAAGCCGTCGACTGCCGACGCGTCAAGACCGTCACGGTAGGTCAGATTGACTTCGAAACCCAGTTCCTGGAATTCATCGACACAGAGTTTCTTGCGCAAGCGGCGCGAGCGATTGGTAGCCATTGAATCGGTCCTTTTTCTAACGTGATGACGGCGCGCACTCTAACAGCAACGCCGCGCTTGTGCGATTACAGGCAGCAGTCTGTCACCCTATTCGTTCAAATCAATGGCAACTGCGGATTCTTTTTGCAGGGACCGCAGGTCGCCAGCTACGCTTGTCGGATGAGAAGCACGTCACTTCTTGGACGTGGGCATAATGAGCCCGCCTTTTTTCCCTGAACGCAGTAGGGAACTTCAATGTCGCTGATTTCCAGTCTCTCTGTTCCAGCTGCTCGGCACAGAGTCATCAACAAATTGCTCGGCCGTATCGCGGCCGCCACGCTGACGCTACCGTTGGCGTTTACAACCTTCGCCGAGACCGTCAATCAGACCCTGCCACCCCGAGTGGCACAGGCGCTTAAGGCGAACAAGATAGAAAGCAGCGCGCTGTCCGTCGTGATGTTGCCGCTCAACAGTAATGCGTCGCCGACCTTTGTGAATGCCGATGTGTCGGTCAACCCCGCCTCGACCATGAAGTTGGTCACGACCTACGCTGCGCTGGAACTGCTGGGCCCCAACCATCAGTGGAAGACGGAATTCTATGCTGACGGGCCTATTGAGAGCGGCACGCTCAACGGAAACCTTTACCTCAAGGGTGGCGGTGATCCCAAGCTCAACATGGAGAAGCTCTGGCTGTTGCTGCGCGATCTGCGCGCCAATGGCGTCCAGACCGTTACTGGCGATCTGATCCTCGACCGCAGCCACTTCGTGCAACCGACGTTGCCGATTTTCGATGACGACGGCAACGACAAGAACAAGCCCTTCCTGGTGGGGCCGGATTCTTTGCTGGTCAATCTCAAGGCGCTTCGCTTCATCGCCCGCAACGATGACGGCAGGGTAAACGTCATGGTGGAGCCGCCGATCGCCACGGTTCGCGTCGACAATCGCATACAGGCACTGCCCAAAGCCAAATGTCCCGGCTGGCCTGACATTCGCTACAACCCGATCGAGGAGGCTGACGGCGTGACGGTCGTGGTCACCGGCAAACTTCCAGCCGGATGCAGCGGCCAGACTTACCTGTCTCTGCTCGATCATCAGCGCTACGCCGCAGGTGCCGTCCGGGCAATTTGGAATGAATTGGGTGGCAGCATCCTGGGTAACGACCGAGTCGCCCAGGTACCCAAGAATGCTCGCATGATCGCTCGCGCCTATTCACCGGATCTGGCGGAAATCATTCGCGACATCAACAAATACAGCAACAACACCATGGCGCGGCAACTATTCCTGAGTCTGGGCGCCGAGTTCCGTAACGAAACGGATACCGATGACTCGAAAGCCGCGCAGCGCGTGATCCGCCAGTGGCTGGCGAAAAAGGGATTGATATCACCGCATCTGGTCATCGAGAACGGCTCCGGCCTGTCGCGTGCCGAGCGCGTCAGTGCACGGGAACTGGCCAGCCTGTTGCAGGCGGCCTGGCAGAGCCCGTACGCGGCGGAATTTATTTCCTCGATGCCGCTCGCGGCCATAGACGGCACCATGCGCAAGCGTCTGCACAACACCGGCGTGGCTGGCAAGGCACATATCAAGACCGGAACGCTGAATACGGTGCGGGCGATCGCCGGCTATAGCCGCGACAACGATGGCAATACCTGGGCTGTTGTGGCCATCCTCAATCACCCGCGTCCATGGGGTGCCTCCTCGATACTGGATCAGGTGCTGGTCAGTCTCTACAACCGCCCGAGCAACGAAAGCACCGCGCAACGCTAATCCATGCGTGCCGGCGGTCGAAGGCCGCCGGCCGTCGGTTCATGCATCAACGCCACTCCATCGCAGAGCGTCGGCCACCCAATACGTACTCGCATCGCTGTGCAGCCAAACGCTTACGAATCGCCGGTCAACGCGCCTGGAGTTTCCAGGCCCGATGTATCTTGCTGTTGCGCCGAAAATCCTCGTCTAACGTCGCGCCGGTGATTTCCTCCACGGCGTAACGCTCGGCGACGCCCGCATCGAGCGCGAACTTGCGGAAATTGTTGGAAAAATAAAGCGTACCGCCGGCAGCCAACCGCGCCATGGCGAGGTCGAGCAATGCAACATGATCACGTTGGACATCGAAGACGCCTTCCATGCGTTTGGAGTTGGAGAAGGTGGGCGGGTCGATAAAGATCAGATCGTACTCGCCACGATCCTCCTCGAGCCAAGTCATCACATCGGCCTGCTCCAGACGTTGCCGATCGGACAAGCCGTTCAAAGCCAGGTTGCGCCGCGCCCAGTCCAGGTAGGTCTTCGACAGATCGACGCTGGTAGTGCTGCGAGCGCCGCCCTTGGCCGCATGCACAGTTGCCGTTGCCGTGTAGCAATATAGGTTCAGAAAGCGCTTGCCAGCCGCTTCGCGAGCGAGGCGCAGGCGAAGCGGACGATGATCGAGGAATAGCCCTGTATCGAGATAGTCGGTCAGGTTCACCAGCAACTTGACGTCGCCCTCTCTCACTTCGAGGAACTCGCCCTGGCTGGCCTGCCGCTCGTACTGGCGTGTCCCGCTCTGCCGCTCTCGGCGTTTGACCACCACCCGATCGCGGGAAATACCCAACGCTTGAGGAATCGCTCCCAGCGCATCGTACAACCGCGCCTGGGCTTTCTCCGGGTCGATCGAGCGTGGGGGGGCGTACTCCTGCACATGCACCCAATCACCATACAGATCGATGGCCAACGCATATTCAGGCATGTCGGCGTCGTATAGCCGGTAGCATTGAATACCTTCCTTTCGTGCCCATTTGCCGAGCAGCTTCAGGTTTTTCTGCAGCCGGTTGGCGAACATCTGACCACCTTCACTGAGGCGCGCCAGTTCCGTGACGGACTGCTCCTCGATCTTGTTCTCAACCGAAGCCTTGCGCTGCCCGGTCACGAACTGATCCAGCTCGACCTTGATCAGCAACAGCTTGCAAGGCAGCGCGCCATTCCAGAAGGCGTATTGCTTGTGACTGCGGATACCCATGCGCTTGCCAAGGTCCGGCGCCGACGTCAGAACGGCAGCCTCCCAGCCGAGGCAGGCCTGTCGCAAGCGTTCACCGAGATTCTGATAGAGGTAGACCAGGCTCGCCTCGTCTCCCAGCCGCTCACCATAGGGCGGGTTGCAGATCACCAAGCCCTTCTGGTTCTGGTCGGGACGAGGTTCGAACGTTGCCACATCTCCTTGGTAGACCCGAATCCAGCCGGCCAGACCGGCGCGCTCGATATTGTTCTTGGCAGGCTGTATCAGACGCGGGTCCGCCTCGTAGCCCCGTATCCACAGCGGCTTTTGCGCCAGCCCCGCTTCAGCGCGAGCCTGCGCTTCGGCATGCAGGCGGTTCCAGATGGCCGGGACATGCCCCAGCCAGGCGCTGAACCCCCAACGCTCACGGCGCAAGTTGGGCGCGACATCAGCAGCCATCAGGGCGCCTTCGATAAGAAAGGTGCCGACGCCGCACATCGGGTCCGTCAGCGCGCCGCCCGCTGCGGCGATACGGGGCCAGCCCGCGCGGATCAATACAGCGGCCGCCAGGTTCTCCTTCAGTGGTGCAGCGCCCTGCTGCAGACGGTAGCCGCGCTGGTGCAGGCTGTGCCCGGAAAGATCCAATGAAAGAACCGCCTGCCCGCGGTCGAGACGCAGATGAACGCGAAGGTCCGGATTCAGCTTGTCGACGCTCGGGCGCTCGCCGGACGCCGTTCGCAGGCGATCTACGATCGCGTCCTTGACCTTCAGCGCACCGAAGTGAGTATTGTCGATTCCCGATCCGTGACCGCTGAATTCAACAGCCAGGCTGCCAGTCGCTTCCAGATGCTCCGCCCAGCCGATCCGGTGGACGCCTTCATAAAGCGTTTCGGCATTCACTGTTGCGAAACGGTCGATCACCAGCAGAACCCGGTTGGCCAGGCGCGACCAGAGGCACAACCGATACGCAACCTCCATGCCGGCGAAGCCGCGAATGGCAGCGGTCTGTTCGCGTGCCTCCTCAAGTCCTAGGCCAATGGCCTCTTCGAGCAACAAGCCTTCCAGCCCCTTGGGGCAGGTGAGGATAAGTTCGTGGCGATCAGTCATGACATGTCCAGAATTGTGCGACCCGGTCGGATAGCCATACCGGATCTCTCTTCGATAGTTGCGCGGTTCCGACTGCATTCGTCGCGAAGCAGCGGCAACAGTGCGGAGGCAGACATCGCGAGACGCGCGTCTCGCGTGCCTTATGGGCACCACTACGGTTTGGTTACTTGCTTATTACAAAACGATCATTCCCGCATCGGAACCATTTGGGTTAGAACTCGACTCAACCCGGCATCGCAACGATGTTCGGCAGAGGCTCGCCACGCCGGCAGCGGGCTTCGTTGGCAGTCTATCTGCCGACCTCTAGGAGGTCATACAGGAACACCAGTCAACCACTGAGGGCAATACCCAATGAGAAGACTCAAGCGTGATCCGATGGAACGAGCATTTCTACGCGGTTATCAGCATGGCATACACGGCAAATCTCGCGATCTCTGTCCTTTTTCTCATCCCGAAGTACGCCAAGCCTGGATTAACGGCTGGCGAGAGGGCCGCGGCGACAACTGGGACGGTCTGACCGGTGCGGCCGGTCTTCATCGATTGAACGAACTTCACGCAGTCGGCTGACACGATCACACCGACTTCAACTGGCACGCCCCACCCGGGCGGCGGGCTTGAAGCCCGGGGCTCCCTCAGGGAGCCCCACCGAGCAAATAGATCAGCGATTCACTTCCTTCCGAGATTGCAGCGCTGCGATGGCATCCACCGTCTCGCGTATCAGTGCTGGCCCCTTGTAGATAAAGCCCGTATACAGCTGCACCAAACTCGCGCCGGCCTCGATCTTCTCCGCCGCATGCCGCCCTTCGGTGATGCCACCGACAGCGATGATCGGCAAACGGCCCGCCAGCGTTTCAGCCAGAACTCTAACCGTGTGGGTACTTTTTTCGCGCACCGGCGCCCCTGACAGTCCGCCAGTTTCGTCAGCATGGGCAAGCCCGGCGACACCGTCACGACCGAGTGTCGTATTGGTCGCGATGATGGCGTCCATCCCGGCTTGAAATACAGCTTCGGCGACCAATGCGGTTTCCTCATCGGTCATGTCCGGCGCGATCTTGATGGCCAGCGGTACACGCTTGCCGTGCAGCACCTCGAGATCCTCACGGCGCTGCCCAAGCGCGTCGAGCAGCTGCTTGAGGGAGTCACCGAACTGCAGGCTGCGCAGCCCTGGTGTATTCGGCGAGCTGACGTTCACGGTGACGTAGCTTGCCTGGTGGTAGACCTTGTCCAGGCACAACAAATAATCATCCTGGGCGCGATCGACGGGCGTATCGAAGTTCTTACCGATATTGATGCCCAGAATGCCTTTGAAACGAGCCGCATCGACTCTTTCCAACAGCGCGTCGACCCCATGATTGTTGAAGCCCATGCGGTTGATGATGGCTTCGGCTTCGGGCAGGCGAAAGATGCGCGGCTTCGGATTGCCCGGCTGCGGCCTCGGCGTCACGGTGCCCACTTCGACAAAGCCGAACCCCAACTGGGACATGCCATGGATCGCCTCGCCATTCTTGTCCAGTCCGGCCGCCAGCCCCACAGGGTTGGGAAAGTCCAATCCCATCACTCGCACCGGCAAGCCGGCCGGCGCCTTGTTGAGCATGGCATTAAGCCCCAGACGGCCGCCCGCGCCGATAAGATCGAGCGAGAGCTCATGGGAAGTCTCGGGAGTGAATTTGAATAGCAGCTGGCGGGCCAGGTTATACATACGCAGCCTAGATCCTGGAAAGTGTGGCGCGGGAGTATAGCAGGCGGGGGGCATTTTCAGCGGGTTGAACGTAAAGCCCAACCATGTGGAACCACTCTCTGAGAGGTTGCCTAATCAAGGCGGCGCAAGCGAATCAGCTTGCCTTCCGGAGCAAATTCCATCTCGAATGAACCAAATATCCCAACAGATGTCAGAAAGGGTCGCAGGTGATATGCCGGCAAGCTGACGCTCGTCCCTTCCCGGCTCTTGATTAGGATACGATTAGCGCGCCCCTGATAGACAGCCAGCAGTTTTTCTGCAGGCAGCGCAATATCCAGCACGAGGCTTGGCATGGAGGCTCCTCAATGATCAGCACAGCGATTCTGCCACATTGGCACTTAACCAGTGGCAAACCAAGGCTATCCGAACCTCTCAATCCAGAACAAAAGCTCGGCAAACACGGTGCACGACTTCGTCGGCTCTGCCACACTCCCGCCGTTGTCCTACGTGTTCATCTGCAATGATGAACTTGCCCGAGCCGATGCCGCCCGTGACCTCCCGAATCGTCAAATTTGCTCAGCGCCTCGGACTGACCGGCAAGTCGCCGCGCCAGATCCTTGAGCGCGCCAGCCAAATCCAGTTGCCCTTCGCTCCGCTCTCCGAGCCGACGCCGAGCATCTTTTGGCACGACGGACCCTGCCTACAGCGATTCGTCGATCTTCCCAGAAGCGCGCTTTCCGGACCGATCCAGGAAGACAAGGCAAAAGCTCGCGCGGCCTTGACGCGGCTCGTGCGCCGAGAGCAGAGCGCCCATCCAGCACTCGACCTTCGGCAGATTGACGGCCTCGGCGGGCAGAGCATCGATGGCACTATCTATCCGACGTTCGAAGCCTTTGCCGCCACCCAGGCGTGCCGCCAGTTGCGCGTGATCAGTTACCGGGACTTCGTGCGGACCATTACCGCCGCCCTGCCCGACTTCCAGACCCAGGCTCCGATCGAGCTTCGTCAGGCGAGCTGGCTCGGCGAGCGAATTTACTGGTCGGGAGAACATCATGCCGAAGCCTTCGCCTGTGCCATTGCCTATGCGCGGCTACGAGGGCTTGAGGTGAACCTGCCCTGCGAGCTGACCGACTACCGGCTCGATGCAGCGGGACTGCAGGCGCTGGACAGCGAATACCACGCTGTGACCATGCCGGCGCAAGCCTGGGACGATCGCGAGTTTATGGGCCTGCTGCTTGATGCGAAAATCCCTTACGCGCGCTTGACGCTGCTACGCAACGCCAACAACTCCGAGCTGCTTCTGCTCGACAAGCAACAACCCGCCGCCAATGCCCTCGGCGAGGGGCTCAAGCTTGCCGGCGCGCCCGACTTGGTTCGCTATCTGCGCGGCTTGCCCCAGATCACCCGATTCCGCCTCGGCAACCGGACGGCGCAAGCGGACTGATCGTGACTGGCGACCCAACGCCAGGCCGCACACTGGCGCGTTGCGCGCCTCTGACACCCACAGCTGAACGCAAAACGCCGGTGCAATGCACCGGCGTTTTACTTGTCAACCGATCACCGCCCTAAACATCAGGCGGCTGATTGGTCATTAACGTCGTGCGCTGTCCAGCGCCAGATCCTGCAGCTCACGCCCAGCGACGGCGTACATGGCATAGTCGACGCTGCTTGCACCGCGCAGCTCGACCAACATCCGCCGCCAACGCTCGACCTGATATTCCCGCTGTTCCAGCCAGAGCTGAACCCGGGCATCCAGATCGTCAGGCGCGTCGCTCATCTGCAGCACCGACACGGTGATGGCGCGCTGCTGGCTGTCGAGATCATCGCGGAAACCTTCCCGTGCCAGCGCCTGCCAGTTGTTTTCGACCGGCAACCCGGTGATCTGCTGCAGATACCAAGGCAGCTCCAGCGCGCCGCCAACGGCAAAATAAGCCGCCGCCACGTCAGCCGGGGGCTGACCGGTTTCATCAGCGGCTTCCAGAATGGGCAGCAGCGTGTACAGATGGTTGGTACCGGCCACCATTCGCGCCAACAGTTCGGGGACGCCTGCTTCCGTATACCGCTCGTAACGGGCCTGCCAGAGCTCACGCGTTCCACCTTGCAACAATGAATCGAGCTTCAGCCCGAGCGCCGCCACACGTGGGCCGAAATGCCCGACGTCACGCGCCGCATCCAACTCGTTGCGACGGTTGCGCAGGAACCAGCGGGTCGCGCGGCGGCCCAGCCGCATGAGTTCCTCCATGAGGTTGAGCTGGAGTTCGGCCGGGACCTTGTAATCCAGCGCCTCGATCTGACGGAACCAGTGCGGCAGATGGAAAACGTCACGAACGATCACATAAGCGCCGGCAACGTTCGCAGCGCTCACGCCGGTCGCTTCTCGGAGCCGTTGAACGAAAGTGATGCCCATGTTGTTGATCAGGTCGTTGGCGATCTGAGTGCTGACGATTTCGCGCTTGAGGCGGTGCTGTAGCATCGCCGGGCGATACTGCTCAGCCAGCAGCTGCGGGAACGCACTTTCCATTTCTCGCGCCAGATAGGCGTCATCCGGTACGCGAGATTGCAGCAGCGCGTCCTTCAGATCGATCTTGCTATACGAGATGAGCACCGACAGCTCCGCGCGCGTCAGGCCCTTGCCTTGGTTTGCGCGCTCGGCGAGCGCGTCATCGTTGGGCAGGAACTCAAGCGCACGGTCCAGCAGCCCGTCGGCTTCGAGGGCGCTGATCAGCCGTTTGTATTCCCCCCCGCCCTCGCGAGCGCGGTGTTCCGCCTGTGAGAGCGCCTGGGTTTGCTTGTAGTTGTCATGCAGCACCAGCTCGGCTACCGCGTCGGTCATCTCGAACAGCAGCTGATTGCGCTGCTTTCCAGTCATATCGCCGGCGCTGACGATCTCGTTGAGCAGGATCTTGATGTTGACTTCATGGTCCGAACAGTTGACCCCACCGGCGTTGTCGATGAAGTCGGTATTCGCCGCGCCGCCGTGCAGGCAGTATTCGACGCGACCCAGCTGGGTGATCCCAAGGTTTCCGCCCTCGCCGATCACTTTCGCACGCAGCTCGTTGCCGTTGACGCGCAACACGTCGTTGGCCTTGTCGCCGACATCCGCATGGCTCTCCAAGCTGCTCTTGACGTAGGTGCCGATGCCGCCGTTCCAGAGCAGATCCACCGGCGCCTTGAGCAACGCGTGGATCAACTCGGCCGGGGTCAGCTGGTCAGCTTCGATCTCGAACCGTGCCTTCATCTGCGGCGTGATCGCAATGCGCTTGGCCGAACGCGGGAAAACGCCGCCGCCCACCGAGATCAGCGAAGCATCGTAATCTGTCCAGGAGGAACGCGGCAGATCGAATAGACGCTTGCGCTCGATGAAACTGCGCGCTGCATCCGGATCAGGATCGATGAAGATGTGCAGGTGGTTGAACGCGGCGACCAGTTGAAGCGTCTCGGACATCAACAGACCGTTGCCGAATACGTCGCCGGCCATGTCGCCGATACCGATCACGCTGACCGGGTCACGTTGAACGTCGATCCCGCGCTCACGGAAATGTCGCTGGACCGAGACCCAGGCGCCCTTGGCGGTGATACCCATCTTCTTGTGGTCGTAACCTGCCGAGCCGCCAGAGGCAAAGGCATCGCCCAGCCAGAAGTCGTACTCTGCGGCAATGCCGTTGGCGATATCGGAAAAGGTCGCGGTGCCCTTGTCGGCTGCCACCACGAGATAAGGGTCGTCTTCGTCGTAACGCAGCACATTGGCCGGCGGCACGACATTGCCGTCCTTGAGGTTGTCGGTGATATCCAGCAACCCGCTGATAAAGATGCGGTAGCAGGCGATGCCTTCGGCCAGCACTTCATCGCGCGAGCCGCTTGTCGGCAGCCGGCGCGGTACGAAACCACCTTTGGCCCCGCCCGGCACAATGATGGCGTTCTTCACCTGCTGCGCCTTGACCAGCCCCAGCACTTCGGTGCGGTAATCTTCTTCGCGATCCGACCAGCGCAGCCCGCCGCGCGCCACCTTGCCGCCACGCAGATGCACGCCTTCAACACGCGGCGAGTACACGAAGATTTCGAATTTCGGCGCAGGCCGCGGCATCTCCGGGATTGAGCGCGGATCGAGCTTGAAGCTGAAGTAGCTTTTCGGTTTGCCGCTGGCATCAGTCTGGTAGAAGTTGGTCCGCAGGGTCGCTTTGATCAGCGCCAGATAGCGGCGCAGGATGCGGTCCTCGTTGAGCACAGCGACGTCATCCAGAGCGGTGATGATTGCCTGCTCGAGCCGTGCCTGCTTGTCCGCCAGATCCTCTTCGCCGAGCTTGCGGGCAAGGTAGAAGCGCGTCTTGAACAAGCGCACCAGTTCACGGGCGATATCGGTGTGATTGACGAGCGCGCTGGCGATATAGCCCAGATCGAAGCCCATGCGAATCTGCTTGAGATAGCGCCCATAGGCCCGCAACAAAGCCACTTCGCGCCAGGTAAGGCCCGCAGTGAGCACCAGCCGGTTGAACGCATCGTTTTCCGCCTGGCCGTTATGGATATGAATGAACGCATCCTGCAGCGGTTCATTGATTTCCATCAGGTCGATTTCCAGACCTTCGGCATAGGTGAAGGCGAAATCGTGAATCCAGTATTCGCGCCCGTCCTTGCGCCGCAGATGGAATGGAAACTCACCCAGCACCCGCAGGCCGAGGTTCTCCAGAATGGGCAGCATGTCCGACAAAGGCAGCGGCGTGTTCAGGTGATAGAGCTTGCAGTGCAGGCGGTTTTCCACCGCCGTGATCGGCTGGTAAAAGCTCATCACCAGCGGCCGCTCTTCGTTCAGGCTGAGCACGTGCTGCATGTCGACGGCAGCCGAATGCGGAGCGAAGCGCTCACGGTAGCCGGCCGGGAAACCCTTGGGGAAATCGGCGAGGATGCCGGTTCCCTGCGCTTCGCCGAAACGCTCGACTACCACGCTGGAGTAATCGTCCTGCCAGGTGCGGCAGGCTTGCACTACTTCCCGCTCCAACTGCACCGGATCGAACTGGACCTGCTTGTTCGGATCCAGGCGTAGCAGGAACTGCACGCGGATCAATACCGATTCGGAGAAATAGGTGGAGAATTCGCAATCGCTGGCTTCCAGCCGATCGACCAGAACCTGCTGGATGCGCAATCGCGTTTCGGTCGAATAGCTGTCACGCGGCACGTACGCCAGGCAATAGCAGAAACGGCCATAGGGATCGATGCGCAGGAACAAACGCAGTTTGTTGCGCTCCTGGATCTGCACGATGGCGATCGCCGTGTCGAAGAGCTGCTCGATGGTCATCTGGAACAGTTCGTCGCGCGGCAGCACTTCGAGGACCTGAATCAGTTCCTTGGCCAGGTGTGCTGAATCGTCGAAATGGGAATGCTCGACGACCTCTGCGACCTTGCTACGGATATAGGGGATTCGGCGCACACTCTGGGTGTAGACCGAAGAGGTAAAGAGACCAAGGAAGCGGCACTCCTTGACCACACGGCCTTGCTCGTCGAACTCCCGAATGGAGACGAAATCCGGGTAGGCTGGCCGGTGAACCCGGCTGGGTGTGGCCGCCTTGGCGAATGACAGCAGTAACGGCTGACGCAAATAGGCCAAAGCCGGCGGCATGATCAGCTGATCATGTTCCTCCAGGCCTGTACGCAAAGTGCGTGACAATCCCAGCAGCGAAGACTCGTCATAGACGATGCGACCGCCTTCGCCCTGGTCTACTACGACGAACTCCTCATAGCCGAGGAACGTGAAGTGATCGTCAGCGAGCCAGCGCATGAAATCCATGATCTCGACCAGTTGCTCGTCACCGCCCTGTTGCTGTGACGCGCTCAGCCGGGCGTAGTGTTCCTCGGCCTTGGCCTTCATCGACGGGAAATCATTCACGGTGATCCGGACGTCGGCGAGCACGCCATGCAGCGACTGCTCCAATTCGCGCAAGGCAGCGGCGTTGGCGCAGCGATCGATCTCGACGAATATCAGCGACTCGGCTTCGCTGCCTTCGCCGGAACTGCCTTTGGGCAACAATTCAACCAAGCTGCCATCGGCATCCCGGCGGACCTGCAGCACGCTGTTCTGCAGGGTGTGGATCGCGTAGCCGCGGCGGGTCAGCTCCATCCGCACCGAGTCAACCAGGAACGGCATATCCGGATGCAGCACCTCGACCACGCTATGGGTCGATTGCCATCCATGTTTCTCATAGTCAGGGTTGAACACGTGAACTTCCGGGCTGCCCGGATCGAAACGCTCCAGCAGACGCCAACTGGCCAGCGTCGAACCGACCAGATCGGTCATGCGCCGCTCGGTGAGCTCGGGCAGCGCAACGATCCCGAAGAATTGCTCGGCGAAAAGTCCCACTTGTGGCAGAAGTTTCTCGTCGACATGCTGCGCCAACGCCACTTGCAGTTGTTGCTGAAAGTCGGCTTTGCTGGCAGCTGTAAAGAACGCCATTTTTTCGCTCCATTCTGGCTTTGAATTCGACTAAGGCAGTCGCGGCACCTGACTGGCAACGCAACGTGTAAGTTCAACGTTAGTTCAGAAGACACGGATTGCATTCACGCGTGCCTCCCTTGTCTGGCGTCGCCAGCGGCTGTGCCGTCACATTTAATTTGTCAATGTGACGATAGAGGCATACCCCCTCCCTGAGTTGCGGTCGGCCAACCCTGGTGTGACGAAGTTGCCGAGCCGCGCATAGCCTGTCGCTCGGCAAATGAATTAAAGTCGTGACCGTCGAGCGCCCGCCCAGACACGCCCCAGCAGAAGAGCCCCGCGATGGACCACCGTGAAGCAATAGTCGCGCTGCGACAGTTTCTTTCAACTCAGATTCTTGGCCAGGAACGGCTCATCGAGCGGCTGCTGATCGCATTGCTGGCCGACGGCCATTTACTCGTCGAAGGCGCCCCGGGCCTGGCCAAAACCCGCGCGATCAAAGAACTGGCAGGCGGCCTCGAAGCCGAGTTCCATCGCATCCAGTTCACCCCCGATCTGCTTCCAGCCGATATCACCGGAACGGAGATCTACCGTCCGGAAACCGGCAGCTTCGTTTTTCAGCAGGGCCCCATCTTTCACAACCTGGTGCTGGCCGACGAAATCAACCGCGCCCCGGCGAAAGTGCAGTCGGCGCTGCTCGAAGCCATGGCCGAGCGCCAGGTCAGTGTCGGCCGCAGCACCTACGACCTGTCGCCGCTGTTTCTGGTGATGGCCACGCAGAACCCCATCGAACAGGAAGGCACCTACCCCCTGCCCGAAGCGCAGCTCGATCGCTTCCTGCTACATGTGAAGCTCGGCTTCCCCGATGCCTCAGTGGAGCGACGTATTTTGCAGCAGGCCCGTGGCGAGGCCATTCACGGCGAGACACCGCCCGACCACCGTGTCTCGCAGCAGGCGATCTTCGCCGCGCGCAAGGAAATCCTCGGCCTGTACATGGCCGATGCGGTGGAGGAATACCTGGTGCAACTGGTGATGGCGACCCGCACCCCCGCCAAGTTCGACGCCGAGCTGGCCGGCTGGATCGCCTACGGTGCCAGCCCCCGTGGCTCGATTTCGCTGGATCGCTGTGCCCGCGCCCACGCTTGGCTCGCGGGCCGCGACTTCGTCAGCCCGGAAGACATTCAGGCCATGCTATTCGACGTGCTGCGCCATCGCCTGATTCTCTCGTTCGAAGCAGAAGCCGCCGGCATCGACCAGGATCGGGTGCTGCAGCGCATCCTCGACGTCGTGGCGGTGGCCTGATGCACCCCTTGCCGTCGGTCGCCCGCCACGCTCCGCCTTCGCCCGGCGAGGGAGTTCACGTGAGCCTGGCCGAGCTGATCGATATTCGTCATCGGGTTCGCGAAGTCCCGTTGTTCTCCAGTCCGCACCGTCGCAGTCCACTGGTCGGGTTGCATCATTCGAAGCTCCGCGGACGCGGGGTGGACTTCGATCAGGTGCGTATCTATCAGGCGGGCGATGATGTCCGCACCATCGACTGGCGGGTAACGGCGCGCACTCAGGAACCGCACACCAAACTGTTCCACGAGGAGCGCGAGCGGCCCATTTATATCCTTGTGGAACAGAGCTCGCGATTGTTCTTCGGTAGCGGCCTGGCCTTCAAATCCGTGCTCGCCGCGCAGGCGGCGAGTCTGGTCGGCTGGGCCGCACTGAGCCATAACGACCGTGTCGGTGGGCTGGTGTTCGGCCACGGCGAACACCATGAGATCAAACCTCGACGCAGCAAACAGAGTCTGCTTCAACTACTCGATCGTCTGGCCCGCGCCAACACCGGGTTGAGTACCGACCAGAGCAGCGATGCGGATGCCTTCGGGCTGGCATTGAGACGCGCTCGCGAAGTGCTGCGTCCCGGCAGCCTGGCGGTGATCATCTGTGACGAGCGCGCCCTGAGCGATGCCGCTGAACAGCAGCTGAGCCTGCTCGCCCGCCACGTCGACCTGTTACTGGTCCCGGTATTCGATCCGCTCGACCATGCCTTACCTGCCGCCGGCCTGTTGCGCTTTGCCCAGTTCGGCGCGCGGTTGGAACTGGACAGCCACGATGCGGCCATCCGCCAGGCCTACCGACTCCAGGGCGAAGCCCGCACCGCCCGCTGGCGGCGCCTGGCCGATCGTCTGCGGCTGCCACTGATGCCGCTGGATACCCAGCGTGATCTGGTCGACCAGCTACGCGAGCACCTCAGCGTGCAACATCCCGGAGCGCATCGATGAGTTCCCTTGATCAGCTCGAGCCGCTGATCGCACCCGCCCCGATCAGTGGGTGGCCTCCGGCGCCCGGCTGGTGGTTCGTCGCCGCGCTGATGCTCAGCGTACTTCTGCTACTGCGTTTGCGCCCATGGCAACGGCGACAACGAGCGAAAGTCGAAGCCGAAGTGACCGTCGACCCCCAGCGGCAGATCGCATTGGACGAGCTCGCTCAGTTGAACAAGCCCTACGGGGGCCAGCCGGCCAATCAGTGGCTGCAGCAGCTCAACGGGCTGCTCAAACGCCTCTGTCGCACCCGCTATCCGGACGATCACCCGCATACGCTCAGCGGCCGTGCCTGGCTGGCGTTTCTCGACAGTCGTTGCCCGGCAGCCGGCCTGACGCGCTGGATGGTGCTGGTCGAAGGGGTTTACCGCGCCGAATGCCAACTGGACGACAAGGCCATCCAGGGTTTGGAGCAGGCCGTGCAGATCTGGATTCGCAAGCATGTTTGAGCTGGCGTGGCCGTGGATTTTTCTCCTGCTGCCGCTACCCTGGGTGTTGCGCTGGCTGCTGCCGGCCGCCGACAGCGGCGATGCCGCGCTGAAGGTCAGTTTCATCGGAGAACTGGAACCGCTGGCCGGCCGTCGCGCCGGCGTCGCGCTTCCCGCGTGGCGTCAACAACTTCCCTATCTGGTGGTCTGGTTGCTGCTGTTATTGGCCGCCGCCCGGCCGCAATGGCTCGGCGAACCCCTGCCGCTGCCCACCAGTGGTCGTGATCTGCTGCTGGCTGTAGACGTCTCCGGCTCGATGGACTACCCGGACATGCAATGGGAGGGCGACGAGGTCAGTCGGCTGGAACTGGTCAAGCATCTGCTCGGCAATTTCATCATCGAGCGGCGTGGCGACCGCGTCGGACTGATTCTCTTCGGCAGCAAAGCCTACCTGCAGGCACCGCTGACCTTCGACCGACAGACCGTGCGCACCTGGCTCGACGAGGCCGCGATCGGTATCGCCGGCGGCAACACCGCCATCGGCGATGCCATCGGCCTGGCGATCAAGCGTCTGCGCGAGCGTCCGGCGCAAAGCCGAGTGCTGGTGTTGATCACGGACGGTGCCAACAACGGCGGAGAGCTCGACCCGCTGCTGGCCGCTCGCCTCGCTGCAGAAGAAGGCGTCAGGATACATACCATCGGCATTGGCTCTGATGCGGAGGCTGGCGGCGTACTTCAGCGCTTCGGCTTCGTGGGTGCCGAGCTGGACGAACCAACCCTGCGGGCAATTGCCGAGCGAACTGGCGGCGATTACTTCCGAGCACGCTCGAGCAGCGAGCTGAAGGCCATTGGCGACACGCTCGATCAGCTCGAACCGGCCGCACAACAGCCGGCCCAGGCACGCGTCGCCGATGCGCTCTACGTCTGGCCACTGTCAGCGGCATTGTTGATCAGCCTGCTGCTGGTGGCGAACAGCCTCTGGAGGCCGGCATTGCAACGCCTCATCTGGCGCGGGGAGCAGCTGTGATCGACGCGCTGCCCCACGTGCTCAGGCCCTTCTGGCTGTTGATCCTGCCGCTACTCGCCTGGCTGCTGTGGCGACTCTGGCATCGTCAACGGCAGATTGGCCGCTGGCAGCGCCTGTTGCCCGAAGCCTTTCATGCTGCGTTGCTGACACGTGGCAAATTGCGCAACAGCAGGCGTCCCTGGCTGCTGCTCGGTACGGCCTGGCTGCTTGCCTGCGTGGCGCTGCTGGGGCCGAGTTGGCAGCATGCCGAACAGCCCAACCTGTCACGTGTCGATCCGCTGGTGATACTGCTGGAAACCACGCCGGCCATGCTCGCGGCCGATGTCCGCCCCAATCGCCTGGAGCAGGCCAAGCGCAAGATTCTCGATCTGCTGCACACGCGTGACGATGCCCAAACCGCGGTAGTTGCATTCGCCGGAAGCGCCCATACCCTGGTGCCGCTGTCCAACGATATCGCCACGACGCAGAACCTACTGGATGCCCTCCAGCCTGACCTGATGCCGGAGCCCGGCCACCGCGCGGAGCTGGCCGTGGCGCATGGCATCGAACTCCTTGCACGAGGGGCGAATGGGCGCGGTCGGTTGCTGTTGATCGGCAGCAGCCTGAACGAACAGGAGCGCACCGCGATTCGTAGCGTGCTCGAGGACAGCGATCAGCAACTGCTTATTCTGGGCGTCGGTACCGCGCAAGGCGCCCCCATCGCCAACGAAGATGGCAGCTTCCTCAAGGACGAAACGGGCGCCATTCTGATCCCACGGTTGGATGACGGCGCGATGCGCCGCTTCGCGAACAGCATCGAAGGCCGCTATCAGCAGGCACGTATCGATGACAGCGACTTAGCAGGCCTCGGTTTGCTGGAGCGCAGCGGCGCGCTAGTGACTCAGGATGACTCGACCCGTCTCGATACCTGGCTCGATCAAGGCTACTGGCTGCTGTTGCCGCTGCTGTTGCTGGCCGCGTGTGGAGGGCGCCGCGGTTGGCTTTTCTGCCTGCCGCTGTTGATCGTCATACCGCAACCCGCCAGCGCACTGAGCATGCAGGACCTATGGCTACGGCCGGATCAGCAAGGCATGCGACTGCTGGAAGCCCAACGTCCAGCCGAGGCAGCGGAGCGCTTCGAAGACCCTCAATGGCAAGGCTACGCCCGCTACCAGGCGGGTGACTTTGCCGGTGCCGCCAAGCAGTTCGCCAAAGGCGATACCGCAGCGGACCATTACAACCGTGGTAATGCACTGGCGCGCAATGAGGAACTGGAAGCGGCCATAGAAGCCTATGATCAGGCATTGGAGCTCGACCCGGAGCTGGAACCGGCCCGTCGCAACAAGGCCACCGTTGAAGCCGCCCTGCGTCAACGTCAGGAGCAAGAGCAGACCTCGAATGATCAGCCCGCGCAGGATGAACCGCCAGAGGCTCGCCAAACCGAGCAGAAGTCATCGAGCAACAGCGCCACTGCTGCTCAGCCTGACGCGCCCGACGCATCCGGCCAGGACGATTCCAGCAAGGGCAACGATGCAGCAGACGGCGCGCCAACCGAATCCCCTGTACCAGACGAACAGGACGAAGCAGACGAAGCGCTTGCTCAGCCCCGGGAAGCGCCTTTCGATCCCGAGCAGGACCAAGCGATGAACCAGTGGCTGCGCAAGATTCCCGACAACCCCGGCGAGCTGCTGCGCCGCAAATTTCTTTACGAACAACGCAAGCGCCAGGAAATGAATCGATGAAGCGGCTGACGGCACTGGTGTTTTTGCTCCTGCTCGGTTTCCAGGCGAATGCCGCTGCGTTGATCGCCCGGGTCGACCGCACGCAATTGAGCCTGGACGAAATGGTCGAGCTGACACTCGAAACCGCGGACGCCACCGTATTCGGCAAACCCGACCTGCAGCCACTCGAGGGTCTCTTCAAGGTGCTCGGTACCCGTCAGGACAACCAGCTATCCGGGGCCAACGGCGAGGCGCGCGCAATCACCCGTTGGCTGATCACCTTGCAGCCCCGGCAAACCGGCTACGTGATCATTCCACCGCTGCAGCTGGGCGACTGGCGCAGCGAGCCGATCACCCTCAACGTCACCGAACCCAGCCCCGGGGGTGGCGACACGCTCGCCCCGATATTCATCGACTCCAGCCTCGATCACGACAGTGTCTATGTACAAGCGCAGGTGGTGCTGACCCTACGCATCTACCATTCCGTATCGCTCTATGACGACAGCACGCTCTCGCCCTTGAAGATGAGCGACGCGTTGGTCGAGCGGCTCGGCGAGCCGCGGACCTACGAAAAAGACATCAACGGCATTCGTCATGGCGTGATCGAAATCCGCTATGCGCTGTTTCCGCAGAAAAGCGGCACGCTGAGTATTCCTGCTCAGCTGTTCAGCGCAACTACGGTCGCCGGCAACGGCGACTACTATGGCTCTCGCTTCGGCAAATCCACTCAAGTGAAATCGCCGGAGATCCCACTGCAGGTCAAACCCAAGCCGGCCGAATACCCCGCCGATGCCCCCTGGCTCCCGGCGACCAATCTGACCCTGGTCGAAGCCTGGAGCCCGCAGCCGCAGGATGCACAACTCGGCGAGGCGCTGACACGCAGCCTGCTGGTGAAAGCAGAGGGTCTGTCCAGTGCGCAGCTGCCCCCGGTCGAATCGCCAACGGTTCCAGGACTGCGCCGCTATCCCGACCAACCGAGCCTGAACGATGCGGTCAGCGAAGATGGCGTCAACGGCAGCCGCGAACAGCGTGAGGCGCTGGTGGCGACGCGAGCCGGTGATCTTGTTCTGCCGCCCGTGGAGCTGGTCTGGTGGAACACGGTCGAAGACCGACTGGAGCGCAGCGCACTCCCCGAACGAGCGCTGCAGATTGCAGACAACCCCGAGCTTCAGCAGCCCTCGCAAGAAAACGCCGATACACCGCAACCGCAAGCCCAGGCGCACCGGCTGTGGCCATGGCAGCTGAGCAGCGCCGTGCTGGCCCTGACCACCCTGCTCGGTTTCGGCCTATGGCTGCGAGCCCGCAGTCAGCCGGCGGTGATTCGCACCGTTCAGAGCGGCCCCACGCCCCGCAGCCTGCTCGACGACCTCAAACGCGCATGCCTGGCCAACGATACCCAGGCGACTCGTCACGCGCTCGACGCCTGGGCGCGTCAGCAACCTGAAACCTTGGCCGACATGGCCGCACGCTTCGTCCCTTTATCAGACGCACTCGATGGCCTGAATGGTGCGCTCTACAGCGAGACCGGCCAGCGCTGGCAGGGTGAAGCGCTGTGGCAGGCCATCCAGAGCCTGCCGACTGCGCAGCCCGAAACCAGCGAGCAGGAAACCGGCGCCTTGCCACCGCTATATCCACGCTAACCCTCATCGCTGCGCCAGGCAGCCTGAGCACATCGGGCCGGTCGCTGAAGCACAAGCAGGCACCCGGAAGCACCGGTGGGCTTGCATCGATGCTCACTCCTTTGGCATGTGGCTTGCTTTGTCTCGCATATGATTTCCCTGCGCGCCGATCGCTGCTCCACGGCGATACGCGATACGCGATACGCGCGCCCAGCATTGCCAAAGGTCCTGCCAGCATGCCCCATCCCAACACACCCTCGCGACCTGATCCGCTGGCCTGGGTCGCAGGCAGCGATGCACCGGAAAAACGCGTCGTCAACCTAGGCTTCATGGCTCTGACCGATGCCGCCTCACTGATCGTCGCTGCCACCCAGGGCTTCGCGCAGCCTTACGGCCTGACGCTCAATCTGCAGCGCCAGGCGTCCTGGTCCAACGTGCGTGACAAGCTGATCGAGGGTGAACTGGATGCTGCCCACGGTCTGTACGGGCTGATCTATGCAGTCCATCTGGGCATTGGCGGTAGCGCACCGGTGGACATGGCGGTACTCATGGGCCTGGCCCAGAACGGCCAGAGCATTAGCCTGTCGAGCACGCTCAAGGCGGCGGGCGTGACCGATCCGGAGGCACTCAGTACGTGCGTGCGCCAGAGCGGTGCAAAACTCACCTTGGCCCAGACCTTTCCCACCGGTACCCATGCCCTCTGGCTCTATTATTGGCTGGCAGCCAATGGCATCCACCCATTGAAAGATGTGCGCACCCTCGTGGTGCCGCCCTCGCAAATGGTTGCGCACCTGCGTGCACGACGCATCGACGGCTTCTGCGCCGGGGAGCCGTGGGGCGCTCAAGCGATTCAGGAGGACATGGGGTTTACGCTGGCGACAAGCCAATCGATCTGGCCCGACCACCCGGAAAAGGTTCTGGGCTGCACCCGTGCCTTTGTCGAGGAGAATCCCAACACCGCCCGCGCGCTGGTCATGGCCGTCCTCGAGGCGAGCCGCTTCATCGACGAGAGCCAGGAGAATCGGCGCAGCACCGCGCACCTGATCGCCGGCAGCGAGTACGTCGATGCACCGGTAGCGGCCATCGAGCCGCGTTTTCTCGGCCAATATGAGGACGGCCTTGGCCACGCCTGGTTGGACAAACATCCACTTCGCTTCTTCGGTAACGGTGAAGTGAACATGCCCTACCATTCCGACGGTCTGTGGTTCATGACCCAGCTACGGCGCTGGGGCCTGCTGCGCGAAGACCCCGACTACCTTGCCGTAGCGCAGAGCGTGCAGCAGACCAGTCTCTATCGCGATGCGGCGACAGCGCTGAATATCCCCCTGCCCGATACCCTCATGCGCAGCGCCGTTTTGATGGACGGCAGCCGCTGGGATGGCAGCGACCCGGCCGCCTACGCCCGCAGTTTCGCCCTGCATGCTTTGGCGGATTCCGCCGTGCCTCCAGTACTCTGCTAAGGGAGACAGCCATGCTTCGCGTCCTCCTGATCGACGACACCCCACGCAAGGTCGGCCGCCTGCGAACCGCCCTTATAGAAGCCGGCTTCGAGGTTATCGAGGAATCCGGCCTGACCATCGACCTTCCCGAGCGGGTCGAGGCCATACGCCCCGATGTGGTACTGATCGACACCGATTCCCCCGGCCGCGACGTGATGGAGCAGGTGGTGATGGTCACCCGCGACCAGCCCCGCCCCATCGTCATGTTCACCGACGACAGCAACCCAGACGCCATGCGCCAGGCGATCCGCGCCGGCGTCAGCGCCTACATCGTCGAAGGCATCCAGGCCCAGCGCCTGAAACCCATCCTCGATGTCGCCATGGCCCGCTTCGAGAGCGACCAGGCGATCCGCGCACAGTTGCATGCACGCGATCAGCAACTGGTCGAACGCAAGCGCATTGAACTGGCCAAGGGCATGCTGATGAAGATGCGCAGCTGCAACGAGGAAGAGGCCTACACCCTCATGCGGCGCCAGGCCATGAGCCGCCAGCAGAAGCTTATCCAGGTGGCCGAACAGATCATCGCGATGAACGATCTGCTGGGCAGCAATTCAGGCTAGCAGCACCGGCTCCTGACACGACAACGAGCCCCGCCAACTTGGCGGGTTTTGTTTTTTTTGCAGAGTCGCAGACAAGTCCTCAGGGCGATTTGGCGCGCGTTCCGCCCTGAACCAAAACGGCGCTTCATCGGCTCGTCACTGCACGGCAATCGGGCCAGCCACGACCTCGCAGCCGGCTGAACGCTCTGACGACACCGTATCGAGCGTACCGCATCTTATACAAGCTACTGATTTTTATAGAAATAAAAATAATAAAAGGAAAATCAAGCGCTCTGGCAAGCCGCTTGCTACTTCCCCATTACCACGTCTTCGGGTCGCCAACGGCGGTGATCGGGACGAATTGACAAAGGCGTCAACGGTGCTCGCTCTGCTCATGCAGAGGCGGCGTCCGTTACGCCTTTTTTCGTTTCGCGATTGAGGGATAAATCATGCGCAAGACCCGCCGTACACTGCTGAAGACCCTTGTGGCCAGCGTGGGCTGCTCCGCCCTGCTGCAGTTGGTGCCGATGACCGCCTGGGCGGCCGAACCGGAAAAGGAAGAACTCAAGCTCGGCTTTATCAAGCTCACCGACATGGCACCCCTGGCGATCGCCTACGAGAAGGGCTTTTTCGAGGACGAAGGCCTCTACGTCACGCTTGAGGCCCAGGCGAACTGGAAGGTCTTGCTGGACCGCGTCATCGACGGCGAACTGGACGGCGCGCACATGCTCTCCGGCCAGCCAATCGGCGCCACCATCGGCTTCGGCACCAAGGCGGAGATCATCACGGCCTTCACCATGGACCTCAATGGCAACGCCATCACCTTGTCCAACGCGATCTGGGAGCAGATGAAGCCCAACGTGACCATGGTCGACGGCAAACCGCAGCATCCGATCAAGGCCGACGCGCTCAAGCCGGTGATCGAGCAGCTCAATGCCAGCGGGAAATCGTTCAACCTGGGCATGGTGTTCCCGGTTTCGACGCACAACTACGAGCTGCGCTACTGGCTCGCCGCCGGCGGTATCCATCCTGGCTACTACGCACCGAACAAGGGCGACATCAGCGGGCAGATCGACGCCCAGGCGTTGCTCTCGGTAACCCCGCCACCGCAGATGCCCTCGACCATGGAAGCCGGCACTATCCATGGATACAGCGTCGGCGAGCCTTGGAATCAGCAAGCGGTGTTCAAGGGCATCGGCGTGCCGGTGGTGGCCGACTACGCGATCCGCAAGAACATGTCGGAAAAGGTCTTCGGCGTCTCCAAGGCCTGGGCCGAAGCAAACCCCGAAACCCACAAGCGTCTGGTCAAGGCGCTGATCCGCGCCGGCAAATGGCTCGATGAAGACAACAACGCCAATCGTCAGGAAGCGGTGGAAATTCTCTCTCGCCCCGAATATGTCGGCGCCGATGCCAAAGTCATCGCCAACTCCATGACCGGCACCTTCGAGTTCGAAAAAGGCGACAAGCGCGACGTGCCGGACTTCAACGTGTTCTTCCGCTACCACGCGACCTACCCCTACTACTCCGACGCCATCTGGTACCTGACGCAGATGCGCCGCTGGGGACAGATCGCCGAGGCCAAGCCGGACAGCTGGTATCTGGACATGGCCAAGCGCGTCTACCACCCGCAAATCTATCGCGAGGCCGCGGCGGAGCTGATCGCCGACGGCCTGCTCAACGCGAGCGACATACCGCCGCCCGACGAGGACGGTATCCGCGAGCCGCTGGCCGACACCATCGACGGCATCACCTACGACGGGCACACGCCCAACGCTTACCTCGAACAGTTCGCGATCGGCCTGAAAGGCGATACCACGCTCTGATTCCGCCCATGGGAGCCGTTGCGGCTCCCGATACCCGGAGAGGACATGTCAATGAGCAATCCCGCCGTCGCAAAAAGCATTAAGGAAACGCTTGAGGCAGGTCGTCAGGCCCGGCTCAAACGCTGGCTGCCGCAGGTGATCATGCCGCTGGTAGGCATCTTCGCCTTCCTGCTGTTCTGGCAGTTGGTGGCATCGAACATCCAGACCAGTCTCGGTCAATTTCCCGGCCCGAGCCAGGTGGCCGAGCAGTTCAACGGGCTGGTCGATGCCCATATCGAGTCGCAGGAAAAAGCCGAAGCCTTCTACCAGCGCCAGGAAGAACGCAACGCCGCGAAACTGGCGAAGAACCCCGACGCCGACGTGAAGATCCGCCCATACACCGGCAAGCCGACCTTTTTTGGACAGATCATCACCAGCCTCTACACGGTGATGACCGGCTTTGTCATCGCCTCGCTGATCGCGGTCCCGCTGGGCATCGTCTGCGGTTTGAGCAAGACGGTGTACAGCGCGGTTAATCCGCTGATCCAGATCTTCAAACCGGTGTCGCCGCTGGCCTGGCTGCCGCTGGTGACCATGGTGGTCAGCGCCGTGTACATCAGCGAAGACCCGCTGATGGCGAAATCCTTCGTTACCTCAGCGCTTACAGTCGCGCTGTGTTGCCTGTGGCCGACGGTGATCAACACCACGGTCGGCGTGGCCAACCTCGACAAGGACCTGCAGAACGTCAGCCGGGTGCTGCGCTTGTCACCGCTGAGTCATGTACGCCGCATCGTCCTGCCCGCCGCCATTCCGATGATCTTCACCGGCCTGCGCCTGTCGCTGGCGACCGGCTGGATGGTGCTGATTGCCGCGGAAATGCTGGCGCAGAACCCCGGTCTCGGGAAATTCATCTGGGACGAGTTCCAGAACGGCAGTTCCAATTCGCTCGGCCGAATCATGGTCGCGGTGATCGTCATCGGCCTGATCGGCTTCGCCCTGGATCGCATCATGCTGATGCTCCAGCGCCGCGTGAGCTGGGACAAGAACGCAGACCTGCGCTGAGGAATCACCATGAACAATACCCATCTCGAACTCACCGCCGTCGGCATCAGCTTCCCCACCGACAAGGGCCTCTATCGCGCCCTGCAGAACGTCAACCTGCGCATCGCCAAGGGCGAATTCGTCTCGCTGATCGGCCACTCCGGCTGCGGCAAGTCGACGGTGCTGAACATCGTCGCCGGGTTGTATCAGTCCACCACCGGCGGCGTCATTCTCGACGGCCGTGAGGTCAACGAGCCCGGCCCGGAGCGCGCCGTGGTGTTCCAGAACCACAGCCTGCTGCCCTGGCTCTCCTGCTACGAGAACGTCGAGCTGGCGGTGCGGGAAGTCTTCAAGGGTCGCAAAAGCCGGCGCGAGATGCGCGACTGGATCGAGCACAACCTCGAGCTGGTGCACATGACCCACGCCCGCGATAAACGCCCGAGCGAGATCTCCGGCGGTATGAAACAGCGCATCGGCATCGCCCGCGCGCTGGCCATGCAGCCCAAGGTGCTGCTGATGGACGAACCCTTCGGCGCCCTCGATGCGCTGACCCGCGCGCATCTGCAGGACTCACTGATGGAGATCCACGCCGACCTCGGCAACACGGTGATCATGATCACCCACGACGTCGACGAAGCGGTGCTGCTCTCCGACCGCATCGTGATGATGACCAACGGGCCCTCCGCAACCATCGGCGAGACCCTGCGCGTCGACCTCAAGCATCCGCGCGACCGCATGAGCCTGGCCCACGACGCTCAGTACCACGCCTACCGGGCGCAGGTTCTGGAGTTCCTTTACCAGCGCCAGCAGCGGCCGGCGGCCTGACAACTCACCAGGAAGGTAATCGAGAAAGGATCACGATCATGGACAGAGCTTTGAACAGCACGCGCCCGGCGCACGCCGTGCCACACGCGACAAAGGCCGCCCTGCAGTCATACATGGATTGGCTACTGCTCGCCGCCTGGGCCATGGCCTGCATTGCGGGGCTGTGGCAGCAGCAGCTGCTGTCGCTGGCCCTCGCCTGCATCGCCGCAGGTCTGCAACTGACCCAACAGCGCAAACGCCGCGCACATCAGCGCCACAGTGAGCATTTGCTGGCAATGCTCGGCCAGCAGCAGGGGCTCAACGAGCCCCGTGAGGATCTGGTCGCCACCGTTGGCGCTCAATCGCTGCGCAGCGAACGTTTACGAAGTGAAGTGCAGTTCGCCAGCGATGCCCTGGAGCGCATGGCCGGAATCGCCGAGCACAGCAGTATCGGCCAAGGCGAGCGAGTGCTGGCGATGACCGAGGCCAGCAAGGCGCTGAGCCGCAACCTTGAGCAGGTCCGCACACTGGGCCAGCAAGCCATGCAAGCCTTTGCCGACACCCACCGGCAAAGCCAGGCCGGCCGCGACAACGCGATGTCGGTCAGCGTCCGCATGACCGAGGTGCGCCAGAGCATGCAGCGCACCTCGGATGCGGTCGGCCAGCTGTTGCAGGACACGGCCGCCGTCGGCAAAGCCGCACTGAGCATCCAGAACGTCGCGAAGCAGACCCAGCTGCTCGCCCTGAATGCGTCCATCGAAGCGGCGCGAGCCGGCGAGCACGGTCGCGGTTTCGCCGTGGTGGCCGACGAAGTTCGCCAACTGGCGCTGACCAGCGACTGCGCGGCCCAAGACATCACCCGCGTGGTGGCCACGACCGGCAACGCGGTTCGTCGCGTCGAGGCCGAGGTCGTCCAGCACCAACAATTACTCGAGCAAAGCAGCGAGCAAAGCAGTGCATTAGCCACCGAACTCGATCAGTTGGCGCGGCGCAGCCAGCTGAGCCTGGCCGAACTCGATCATCTGCAAACGGCCCTCGAAGAGCAGCGACACGGCAACCGCCTGTTGCGCGACCAGCTCGATCACGTCGAAGCCGGCGTCGAGCGCCAGCGTACCCAGGCCCAAGAGCTGCACAGCCTGACCCTCTACCTCACTCGTCTCAGCCGTACGGAAGCCTGACCATGGAAGTATCTATCGCCCTGACACTGGCCGCCTGCCTGGTGCTGCTCGGCAACCATCTCAGCCGCGTTGCAGCCGAGCGTCATCGCAAGCGCCTCAGCGCAACCGATGTCCAGGCGCTGCAGCATTCGCTGGAGATTCTTCAGTTCGTGCAGAAACACCGTGGCCTGGGCGGCCAATCTGATGCCGCAGCAGCCGCGCAGCGGTTGGAGGTTGCGAGCCATATCGACCGGCTCTGGCAGGAGTGGAAAGGCGAGGAAAACCGGCCCGCGATGCGCGGCCTGTGGCAACAGATCCGCCAGAACCCGGCGGAGTTCGAACCGCACTGCATCCTGATCGAGCAATTGCTCGAAAGCATTCATGTGCTTGAACTGCGCCTTGCCTTTCAAGGCAATCCTCAGGTGTCCGGTCTGTGCGAGGCCTGTCGCGCACTGGAAGACCTCGGACGCTTACGCGGCCTGGCAGTGCGTGCAGCCAACTTCGAAAAGTGCCCGTTGGATATGCAGATCCAGATGCGCTATCTCTGCCTGCGCCTCACCGACCCGATCAGCGGCGACAGCCTGCGCAACCTCATCGAGCACCTGGAGTGCAACCTGATTGACGCACCGCGGGTCAGCCTGGCGCCAGCCGAATGTTACGCGTTGATCACCCCGATCATCGATGAACGCCTGCAAGGCATTCGTCATAGCATCGCCTGACGCGCCCCACTTCGAAGCACGGCGCACCAACGGCGCGCGCTTGCACCCGGGCAACATTCCACTGAAGGTCCCGCAGACGGCTGAAACCGACAGCTTCGGCTGTTGGCACAGCTTCTGCTTACTTCGAGACAGGTAGCCAAAGGCGGTTACTCACAGACATGACAAAGGCGTCGCGTTGCCCCGTCGAGACTGACGGCGGTTTCGCGGCGCTTTTTTTTGCCCCAAGGACCGGGGCGCGAGCGGCAACGACTCAGCGGCTCGCAACAGTTTCACGCGGTCCCACACCGAATCCGGGTGGGGCCCATCGCATTCTCCGTCGCCCGTTTCAGCGCGTCGGTTGCCCTTGTCTAGTGAGGTGTTCGATGAATACGAGTTTCTGGAAATCCGGCCATACGCCGACGCTGCTCTGCGCCTTTCTCTACTTCGATTTGAGTTTCATGGTCTGGTACGTACTCGGTCCGCTGGGCGTGCAGATCGCGGCAGATCTCGGCCTGACCACCCAACAGCGTGCCTTCATGGTAGCTACGCCGATCCTCTCCGGTGCCGTTCTACGTCTCGTGCTAGGCATGCTGGCCGACCGCACCTCGCCGAAGGCGGCCGGGCTGTTCGGGCAGATCGTGGTGATCGTCGCGTTGTTCGTTGCCTGGCTCAATGGCATCCACAGCTATGAGCAGGCTTTGCTGCTGGGGCTCTTCCTCGGCATGGCCGGCGCCTCCTTCGCCGTCGCGCTGCCGCTGGCCTCGCAGTGGTATCCGCCGCAGCACCAGGGCAAGGCCATGGGCATCGCCGGTGCAGGCAACTCAGGTACCGTTTTCGCGGCACTGTTCGCACCGGTGCTGGCGACGATGGTTGGCTGGAGCAACGTATTCGGCCTGGCGCTGATTCCGCTGGTGCTGGTGCTGATCATCTTCGCCACTCAGGCCAAGAACGCACCGAACCGTCCTGCGCCGAAATCCTTCGCCGACTATATGAAAGCGCTCGGGGACCGCGACAGCTGGTGGTTCATGTTTTTCTACAGCGTGACATTCGGCGGCTTCCTTGGCCTGGCCAGCACCCTGCCCGGCTACTTCCACGACCAATACGCCTTCGATCCGGTCAAGGCCGGCTATTACACCGCCGCCTGCGTGTTCGCCGGCAGCATGCTGCGCCCGCTGGGTGGTGCACTGGCCGATCGCATCGGCGGCATCCGCTCGCTGCTGCTGATGTATACGGTTGCGGCTGTCTGCCTGTTCGTCGTGGGCTTCAACTTGCCGAGCTCGACAGCTGCACTGGCGCTATTCGTGGTCGCGATGCTCAGCCTCGGCGCGGGTAATGGTGCGGTGTTTCAGCTGGTGCCGCAGCGCTTCAACAAGGAAATCGGCGTGATGACCGGGCTGGTCGGCATGGCGGGCGGCATCGGAGGCTTCCTGCTCACGGCAGGACTGGGCGCCGTCAAGCAGGCCACGGGTGACTATCAGATGGGCCTCTGGTTGTTCGCCAGCCTGGGTGCGCTGGCCTGGTTTGGCCTCTATGGCGTCAAGCGTCGCTGGAGAACCACCTGGGGCTCTGCCGCGATGACGGTCGCACGGGTCTGATTTCAGACTGGCGATCAGTAGGCGGGCCTCACAGGGCCTGCCGATGTCGTTCATCCACCTACCCGCGCGCCATCCGGAGTGATGCCTTCATGCCCTTGCAGTTTTCGTTCGGCGAAGCCACTGCCACCGGACCACGCCAAGAGAACCAGGACGCACTGCGCATCGTCACACCCACACCGGGTCTGGCCGCAAGCAAAGGCGCACTGTTCGCCATTGCCGATGGCGTCAGCCAGTGTGCCGATGGCGGCCTGGCGGCACGGGCCACCTTGCAGGCGCTGGCGACGGACTACTACGCCACGCCGGAAACCTGGACCGTCGCTCAATCGCTCGATCGGTTGTTGGTCGCCCACAATCGCTGGCTGCAGGCCAACGGTGGCGGGCAGCCGCTGCTAACGACATTGACCGCACTGGTGCTGCGCGGCCGTCGTTTCACCCTCGCTCATGTGGGCGACTGCCGCGCCTACCGCTGGCTCGACGGTAAGCTGCAACGGTTGAGCGAAGACCATGTCTGGGAACAGCCGAACATGCAGCACGTGCTCAAGCGTGCCATGGGGCTGGATCAGCATCTGGTAGTGGACTACCTCGACGGCGAACTGCGTCTCGGCGAAACCTTCATGCTGCTCACCGACGGCATCTGGGCCAGCATCGCCGAGAGCGATCTACGGAACATCCTCGGTGCCGAGCCTGATCTATCCAACGCAGCCAAGGCACTGGTCAACCTCTCTCACCAGAGCGGCAGCCAGGACAATGCCAGCGCATTGCTGCTACGGGTCGACGAGCTGCCTGAAGCAGCGCTGGCCGACTCACTCGCGCAACTGGCGGACTGGCCCCTGCCGCCAAAGCTGAGACCGGGGCAGCTGTTCGAAGGCTGGACCGTCGAGGCGCTGTTGGCCGAGTCGCGGCAATCGCTGGTCTATCGGGTCAGCGATCAACAGGGTCACCCCTGGATTCTCAAGACGCTGCCACCCAGCCGCGATGACGAACCGGACGCCGGCCCTGCGCTGCTGCAGGAAGAGTGGTTTCTGCGCCGCGTCGCCGGACGACACTTTCCCGAAACACACGGCCTGCCGCAACGCCAGCACCTGTACTACGTGCAGCGCGAATACAGCGGCCAGACCCTCGCTCAGCAGTTCGGCCAACAGGGCCCAATGGCGCTACCCGACTGGTTGCAACTGGCGCCACGCCTGATCCGTGCGCTGGGGATGCTGCATCGGCGCAATATCCTGCATCGCGACATCAAGCCGGAAAACCTTCATTTGAGTGAAGACGGCGAGCTGCGTCTGCTGGATTTCGGCCTGGCCTATTGTCCGGGTCTGTCGCAGGACCTGCCGCATAGCCTGCCGGGTACGCCGAGCTATATCGCTCCGGAGGCCTTCGCCGGCGTCGCGCCGAGCCGAGAACAAGATCTTTACGCCGCCGGGGTAACCCTCTACCACCTGCTCACCGGCCACTATCCCTACGGCGAGGTGGAAGCCTTCCAACGCCCGCGCTTTGGCATCCCGGTCCCGGCCAGTCGCTATCGCCCCGACCTGCCCCAGTGGCTGGATGACATGCTCAAGCGCGCCGTTGCAATGGAGCCCGCGCAGCGATTCGAAACGGCCGAAGAATGGCTGCTGACCTTGGAACAGGGCGAACGCCTGACCGGTAGCGCGCCTGCACTGCCGTTGCTCGAACGAGAGCCCTTGAAGGTCTGGCGCGGCCTCGCCCTGCTCTCGCTGCTGGTCAACCTGATCTTGCTGGTCTGGCTGGGCAAAGGCGGTTAGCAGGCAGACTGATTGGCAAGCCCGATCAGCGTCGAACGATCAAGCCTTGGCGCGCAACACGTGTCAGCTCGTGCACGCATTCATCGAGGCGCTCGCGGCTGGGTGCCTGAATCACGGCCAGATCGAAACTGTCCGCGGCGAAATGCGCCAGCGACTCATCGGCACCGGTGAACTGCACGAGAAACGCACGCGGCTTGCCCCAGCGCTTGGGCCAGCCGTCCAGGTAACGCAGCAGCGAGGGTTGGTGGCTACCGCCAAGGAGGATTTTCGGATTGCTGCGAACCAGCCCACTGGTGATCGGGGCCAGGCGTAGAGGAGCGCGTTGCAGTGCATTCATCGGGGATTTCCCGCCTCGAGGATTCCGCTGGGCAGCGGTGGGAGGCGACACCGAACCAGCGCTTTAGCGGTATTTCGAAGCCTTCGGCTCCAGGCGCCCCGCAAGTAGCTGACTAAATCGGCGCATGGGCGAAACAATAAAAAGCGACACGGCTGCTGTCAACGGCCAATTGCTCTTCCCCGATGGGTTCAGCTGCACCAGGGCTGCGCGGTGCGCATCATATGGGTGCAGGAATCATCCGGATCGGGCCCTGACACCCCGTCCAAACGCCTGAAAACCAAGGACGTACGGGCTTGGCACAGGCCCTGCATTGTCAGGTTCAACACCAAGCCGGGCCTTCAACGTAGAGGGCCGGGCTCCGAATACGGAAGACAAGGACAAAGGCGTCCTCACTGGGTAACCAGTGGGACGCCTTTTTCGTTGTTGGATTTTCAACGGCATGGCCTGGCAGCAATCAGCCGCCGGCCCGGCGCGGAGAACGGCATGAAAAAACTCAAACTGGTGATGATCGGCAACGGCATGGCCGGGGTTCGCACCCTGGAAGAACTGCTCAAGCTCGCCCCCGACCTTTACGACATCACCGTGTTCGGTGCCGAGCCCCACCCCAACTACAACCGCATCCTGCTCTCACCGGTGTTGGCCGGTGAGCAGACCTTCGAGGAGATCGTGCTCAACGACCTCGATTGGTACGCCGAACACAACATCCGCCTGATGCTCAACCGCAAGGTGGTACAGATCGATCGCGCCAAGCGCCGCGTCATCGCCGAGGACGGCAGCGGGGCCGACTACGACCGTCTGCTCATCGCGACTGGCTCCAACCCCTTCATCCTGCCGATCCCTGGCAATGACCTGGAAGGCGTGATCGGCTACCGCGACATCGCCGACACCCAGGCGATGATGGACGCCGCCAAGACCCACAAGCATGCCGTGGTCATCGGCGGCGGGCTGTTGGGCCTGGAAGCGGCCAACGGTCTGAAGCTGCGTGGCATGGACGTGACCGTTGTGCACATCGGCGAATGGCCGATGGAGCGTCAGCTCGACAAGACCGCCGGAACGCTGCTGCAGCAGGCGCTCGAAAGCCGAGGCCTGAGCTTCAAGATGCCGAAACAGACCGCCGAGCTGATCGGCGACGGGCAGGGCCGAGTCCGCGCCGTGCGCTTCGCCGATGGCGAGGTAATCGATGCCGGTCTGGTGGTGATGGCCGCCGGTATCCGTCCCAACAGCGAGCTGGCTGAGAAGGCCGGCATCCCGTGCAACCGCGGGATTCTGGTCAATGACACCCTGCAAACTTACGATCCGCGGGTGTATGCGGTCGGCGAATGCGCCAATCACCGCGGCACCGCCTACGGCCTGGTGGCGCCCTTGTTCGAACAGGCCAAGGTCTGCGCCAACCATCTGGCGATGCTCGGCTTTTCGCGCTATCTCGGCTCGGTGACCTCGACCAAGCTCAAGGTCACCGGAATCGACCTGTTTTCCGCTGGCGACTTCAACGGCGGCGAAGGTACCGAAACCATCACCCTCTCCGACCCCATCGGCGGCGTGTACAAAAAACTGGTGATCAAGGACGACATCCTCGTCGGCGCCTGCCTCTACGGCGACACCGCCGATGGCGGCTGGTACTTCCGACAGGTCCGTGAAAACCACAACGTGGCGCAGATCCGCGACCACTTGATGTTTGGCGAGGGCGCCATCGGTGACACCGGCCACCAGGGTCAGAACAAGGCCATGGCGATGCCCGACAGCATGGAGGTCTGCGGCTGCAACGGCGTGTGCAAAGGCACCATCGTCAAGGCGATCCAGGAACATGGTTTGTTTTCCGTCGATGACGTGAAGAAGCACACCAAGGCCGCTAGCTCCTGCGGCTCCTGTGCCGGGCTGGTCGAGCAGATCCTGATGAACACCGTCGGTGGTGCGGCGGACGTCAAACCGAAAAGCGAGAAGGCCATCTGTGGCTGTAGCGACCTCAACCATGGCCAGGTGCGCAAGGCCATCCGCGACCATCACCTGCTGACCGTTCCGGACGCCATGGCGTTCATGGACTGGCACACACCCAATGGCTGCGCGACCTGCCGCCCTGCGCTGAACTACTACCTGATCTCCACCTGGCCCGGCGAGGCCAAGGACGACCCGCAGTCGCGTTTCATCAACGAGCGCGCCCACGCCAACATCCAGAAGGACGGCACCTACTCCGTGGTTCCGAGGATGTTCGGCGGCGTGACCAATGCCGCCGAGCTGCGCCGCATCGCCGACGTCGCCGACAAATATCAGGTGCCGATGGTAAAGGTCACCGGCGGCCAGCGCATCGACCTGCTGGGGATCAAGAAGGATGATCTGCCGAACGTCTGGAAGGACCTGGACATGCCCGACGGCCATGCCTATGGGAAATCCATCCGTACCGTGAAGACCTGCGTCGGGCAGGAGTTCTGCCGCTTCGGCACACAGAACTCGACGCAACTGGGCATTGAACTGGAAAAAGCCTTGTTCGGCATGTACTCGCCGCACAAGGTCAAGCTCGCCGTCTCCGCCTGCCCGCGCAACTGCGCCGAATCCGGCATCAAGGACGTCGGCATCATCGGCGTGGATTCCGGCTGGGAGCTGTACATCGGTGGCAACGGTGGCATCAAGACCGAGGCCGGGGAGTTCTTCGTCAAGGTCAAGACGACCGAGGAAGTCGCCGAATACAGCTTCGCTTTCCTCCAGCTGTACCGTGAAGAAGCCTTCTACCTCGAGCGCACCGTGCACTACATGCAGCGCGTAGGGCTGGACTACATCAAGAAGATCGTTCTGGAAGACGAAGCCCGGCGCAAGGCCCTGAGTCAGCGCCTGATGTACTCGCTGAGCTTCGAGGGTGACGGCTGGAAGAAGGCCATCGCCGAGCAGTCGCTGAAAAAGGAATACGAAACGATCCAGCTCAAATCGATCGCGCCTGCCTGAAACCCATGCTCGACCGAAACCGCCTGCCATTCGAGGAAATCACCATGACCTGGTTCGACATCTGTTCCCTGGACGAGATCAACCCGCTCGGCGCACGCATCGTCGCCGGCCCCAAAGGTGACATCGCGGTGTTCCGCACCGCCGATGACCAGGTATTCGCTCTGGACGACCGCTGCCCGCACAAGGGAGGTCCGCTGTCGCAGGGCATCGTCTTCGGCAAGCAGGTCGCCTGCCCGCTACACAACTGGCAGATCAACCTGGACAGCGGCGAAGCCGTGGCGCCCGACGTGGGTTGCGCACACCGCCATGAAGTCCGCGTCGAGAACGGCCGCGTGCTGCTTTCGCTGAATAGCGCAACTGAGTGCGCCTGACTGCAGCGCTAGCGAGCCCATCCATGAACGAATTGCCAGGAGTCGACGCCATGCGCCAGACAACCGCCTCGACCTGCTGCTACTGCGGCGTGGGCTGCGGGGTACTGATCGAGCACGACGGCGAGCGCATCCTCGATGTCGCCGGCGACCCGAGCCACCCGGCCAACTTCGGCAAGCTGTGCAGCAAAGGCTCGACCCTGCACCTGACCGGCGATCTTGACGCCCGCGCGTTGTATCCCGAGCTGCGCCTGGGCAAGGGGCTGGCACGTGCCCGCACCGGCTGGGACACCGCCCTGGACCACGCCGCCACCGTATTCGCCGAGACCATCGCCGAACACGGCCCCGACAGCGTCGCCTTCTACATCTCCGGCCAGCTGCTGACCGAGGACTACTACGCGTTCAACAAGCTCGCCCGCGCGCTGGTCGGCACCCATAACATCGACTCCAACTCCCGCCTGTGCATGTCTTCGGCGGTGGTCGGCTACAAACGCAGCCTCGGCGCCGACGCCCCGCCCTGCAGCTACGAGGACATCGAGCAGAGCGACTGCGTGCTGATCGTTGGTAGCAACATGGCCTACGCCCACCCGGTATTGTTCCGCCGCCTGGAAGAGGCCAAGGCGAAGCGGCCGGACATGAAGGTCATCGTCGTCGACCCTCGCCGCACCGACACCTGCGAGCTGGCCGATTTGCACCTCGGCATTCTGCCGGGGACGGATGTCGCCTTGTTCCACGGCATTCTGCATCTGCTGCTGTGGGAAGGTTGGATCGACCGGGACTTCATTGATGCGCACACCGACGGCTTCGATGATTTGAAGAACCTGGCACGCGACTACAACCCGTCGATGGTCGCCGATCTGTGCGGCATCAGCGTGAACGAACTGCAAAGCTGCGCGCGGTTGATCGGCAATGCGCCGAGCTTCCTGTCGCTCTGGTGCATGGGCGTGAACCAGTCGAGTTCAGGCAGTACCAAGAACAGCGCCCTGATCAATCTGCATCTGGCCACCGGACAGATCGGCCGCACCGGCGCCGGGCCCTTCTCGCTCACCGGCCAGCCCAACGCCATGGGCGGCCGCGAAACCGGCAGCTTGTCCAATCTGCTGCCCGGCCACCGCGAAGCCGGCAACCCGGCGCATCGTGCCGAAGTGGCGGCTTACTGGGGTGTCGACAGGCTGCCCGAAACCACCGGACTGTCCGCCATCGAATTGTTCGACGCCGTCCACACCGGGCGGATCAAGGCGCTGTGGATCGCCTGCACCAACCCAGCTCAGTCCATGCCGGACCAGCAGAAGATCCACGAAGCACTGGCCGCTTGCCCCTTCGTCGTGGTTCAGGAAGCCTTCTTCACCACCGAGACCTGTCGCTACGCGGACTTGCTTCTGCCCGCCGCCAGCTGGGGCGAGAAGGAAGGCACGGTGACCAACTCCGAGCGCCGCGTCAGCCACGTGCGCGCCGCCATCCCGGCACCTGGCGAGGCGCGCGCCGACTGGTCGATCACCTGCGATTTCGCCCGTCGGCTGGAAGGCCTCCTGCGTCCCGGTCAGGACAGCCTGTTCGCGTTCGATACAGCCGCTGCGCTGTTCGAGGAATACAAGCTGCTCACCCAGGGTCGAGATCTGGATCTGTCCGGGCTCAGCCATGCGCTGATCGACCAGCTCGGCCCGCAACAGTGGCCCTTCCCTGCCGGCAGCACGCAAGGTACGCCGCGGCTCTACGGCGACGGTGTGTTTCCGACCGCAAATGGCCGGGCACGCTTTCTCGCCGAGCATTACCAGGCCCCGCAGGAAAAGCGCGAAGCGCGCTTTCCGCTGATCCTCAACACGGGCCGTCTGCGCGACCACTGGCACGGCATGAGCCGCACCGGCACCGCCGCGCGGTTATTCGGTCATGTGGAAGAAGCGGTCCTTGGCATGAACGCCGACGACATGCGCCGCCGTCGTCTGCTCGACGGTCAGCTGGTCCGTGTCCGTGGCCGTCGCGGTCAACTGGTGCTGCCAGTGCGGAAAGACGACAACCTGCGGGTCGGGCAGGCGTTCCTGCCCATGCACTGGGGCGATCGCTTTCTCAAGGGATTGGGCGTGAATGTCCTTACCCTGCCCGCCTTCGACCCGCTGTCGAAACAACCCGAACTCAAGCACGCCGGAGTCGAAGTGGAGACGGTCGAGCTGCCCTGGCAATTCTTCGCCCTGGTGGAAGGCACGGTGCAGCGGCGCTTCGAAGCCCTGCGTCCGTTGTTCGACGGTTTTGCGTACGCCAGCTTCAGCCTGGCCGGCCGTGAGCGTCCGGCGTTGGTGGTCCGAGCAGCCTGCATCGAGGCGCCCAGCGCCGAGCTGCTGGCGCGATTCGATCAGCTGCTGGGGCTCGACAACGGGCCTGTGGTGGCCTACGACGATCCGCGGCGCGCGGTCGGCAAGCGGGTCAGGATCGAGGAGGGCCGCATCGTAGCCCTGAGTCTTTCCGGTGAGACGGCCGCGCGCCACTGGCTGAAAAACCTCTGGCAGGACGGCAAGGCCGATGCCGCCCTGCGCCGCTGGATGCTAGCGCCGTTGAGCACTCCCCCAGGTGGGAGCGAGTTCAAGGCTGGCAAAACGCTGTGCAACTGCATGAACGTCAGTCAGGAGGCGATCTGTGCCGGCATCGACCGGGGGCTCGATCTCAATGGTTTGAAGAAGGAACTGGGCTGCGGCACCAGCTGCGGCTCCTGCGTACCGGAAATCAAGCGACTGCTGGTGAAACAGCCAGCGGTGGCTTGAACGGTAAGAGAGCAGAACCGGTGATGCACAACGCATTACCGACACGACCACAGCAGCACGAGAGGTGGAAGCATGAGCGCAAAAGTCTGGCTGGTGGGCGCAGGTCCTGGTGACCCGGAACTCCTGACACTCAAGGCCGTGCGCGCCATGGGCGAGGCGCAGGTGGTGCTGATCGACGATCTGGTCAATCCTGCCGTGCTCGAACATTGCCCGAGCGCACGGGTGATTCCAGTGGGCAAGCGCGGCGGCTGCCGCTCGACGCCTCAGGCCTTCATTCACCGGCTGATGCTGCGCTACGCCCGTCAGGGGAAATGCGTGGTACGCCTGAAAGGCGGCGATCCGTGCATCTTCGGCCGCGGCGGCGAAGAGGCCGAATGGCTGGCCCAGCGCGGCATAGAAGTCGAAATGGTCAATGGCATCACCGCCGGGCTGGCGGGCGCCACCCAGTGCGGGATATCCCTGACGCAGCGCGGTATTGCCCGCGGCGTGACGCTGATCACCGCGCACACGCTCGACGGCAGCAGCCCCGAATGGCATGCACTGGCGAAGACCGGCACGACGCTGGTCGTCTACATGGGCGTGAGCAGCTTGCAGCAGGTACAGACCGGTCTGATCGAGGGCGGGCTGCCGGCGAGTACACCGGTGGCCATGATTGAAAACGCCTCCCTGCCACAGCAGCGCGAATGCCGCTCGGACCTGGGTGCGATGTGCACCGACGCGACCCGCTTCATGCTCAAGAGCCCGGCAATCCTGGTCATCGGCGACGTGGCGGCGCAGGCCGTAACCCAGATACTGAGCCAGACAGCCTAAGCCCTGCCACCTTCACGAAAAGCGAGAGGGCCGCTCGCCACGCGCCCGCATCAATGATCGCTCCCCCCGCTTTTGCGGGCGAGCATCCATCAGTGCCCCTTTCTCCCAGCCAAAAAAAACCGCGACCCTAGGGCCGCGGTTCTTATTTGCCGCTTGAGTATCACGCCTTGTGCCGCAGCTTCTCCGGCTTGATCAGGAAGCGTGCCAGTGCCGGCAGCAGCCAGATCGCGCCGACCATGTTCCAGAGGAACATGAAGGTCAGCATCAGGCCCATGTCGGCCTGGAACTTGATTGCCGAGAAGACCCAGGTGAACACGCCGATCGCCAGGCAGATGCCGGTGAAAATCACCGCCTTGCCGGTGGATTTCAGGGTTTGGTAGTAGGCTTCCTGCAGCGTCATGCCCTGACGCAGGTAGGACTCCAGACGGCTGTAGATGTAGATGCCATAGTCGACACCGATACCCACGCCCAAGGCGATCACCGGCAGCGTCGCTACCTTCACGCCGATTCCCATGAACGCCATCAAGGCGTTGCCGAGGATGGAGGTCAGCACCAACGGCAGGATCACGCAGAGTGTCGCCGCCACGGAGCGGAAGGTCAGCAGGCACATGAAACTTACCGCGGCATACACCGCAATCAGCATGGTGGTTTCAGATGCGGCAATGACCTCGTTGGTGGCCGCCTCGATACCAGCGTTACCGGCGGCAAGAACGAACTCCAGCCCTTCGCGGTTGTTTTCCTCGGCGAATTCCCGTGCTGCGGAGACCACGTGTTCCAGCGTTTCGGCCTTGTGATCGTTGAGGAACACCAGGACCGGAGCCAACGAGCAGTCGCTGTTGTACATGCCTTCGGCGCGGGCGATGGAGCTGTTGAGGACGAACTGGTTACGCGACAGCGTTTCCCACTTCAGGCTGCCCTCGTTCATGCCCTTGATGCTCTGCCGCGCCACGGTGACCATCGAAACCGCCGATTGCACGCCTTCGGTGTTTTCCATTTTCCACATGAGCTCGTCCATGGCGGCGAGCGTGTCGTAATGGGCACAGCCTTCAGGGGCGGTCTTGACCATCACCACCAGCACGTCGGAGCTGGTGGAGTAGTTGCGGATCACGAAATCGTTATCGAGATTGTAGCGAGAGTCCGGATGCAGCTCCGGGGCGCCCTGATCGAGATCGCCGATCTTCAGGTTCTGGCCGTACCAAAGGCCGCCACCGACCGCCAGCAAGGCGATGACGATGGAAATCGGCGCAACCACCGGATTGGCGAAGTTCGACAGCAAGCGCCAGAACGGATGGTTTCGAGCCGCTTCTTCGCGGGCCTGCTTGACCGCGCGCCGGCTGATGCCCATGTAGGAGATCGCTACCGGCAGCAGGATCAGGTTGGTCAGGATGATCACCGCCACGCCCAGCGACGCGCCGATGGCCAGCTCTCGGATCACCCCGATATCGATCAGCAGCAGCGTAACGAAGCCGACCGCGTCGGATGCCAGCGCCACCATGCCGGGGATGAACAGTTGGCGGAACGCCATGCGCGCGGCGGACAGCGGATCATCGGTTTCGCCGGACGCCATGGCGATACCGTTGATCTTCTGCACCCCGTGGGAAATACCGATCGCAAAGACCAGGAACGGCACCAGCATCGAGTACGGATCGAGGCCGAAACCGAGCGTGTGAAGCAGGCCGAGCTGCCAGATCACCGCGATCAGGGTGGTGACCACCACCGCAATGGTGCTTTTGAAGCAGCGGGTAAACCACAGCAGCAGAGCCAGGGTGATGCCGATGGCGACGAAGAAGAACAGGGCAACACCGACCAGACCATCGATCAGATCGCCGACCTTTTTGGCGAAACCGATGATGTGGATCTCGACGTTCGGGTTTTGCGCCTCGTACTTGTCGCGAATTTTCTCTTCCAGCTCATGGGAGAACTTCTGGTAGTCGAGCTTGATCAGCTTGCTGCGGTCATCCGGGTCCGAATAGGACTCCATCAGCGGCACATCAATGATGCTGGATTTGAAGTCGTTCGCCACCAGGCGGCCGATCTGGCCGGATTTGAGGATGTTGCTGCGCAGATCGCCAAGACTCTGTGGCGACCCGTCATAGGTCTGTGGGATCACCTCACCGCCGGCGAAGCCCTGCTCTGTCACCTCGGTCCAGCGGACGCTCGGACTCCACAGCGACTTCATGTTGGAGCGGTCGACACCTTGAATGTAGAACACCTCGTCATGGATCTGACGCAGCGTTTCCATGTATTCCTTGGAGAAGATGTCGCCATCCTTCGCCGCGACGGAAATCCGCACCGTGTTGCCCAGGTTGGCCAGGTCATCGCGATGCTGGAGCATGTTCTGAATGTAGGGATGCCCCAGCGGGATCATCTTTTCGAAACTGGTCGAAGGACGAACCTGGGCAGCCTGGTAGAACAGGAACACGCTGACCAACAGGCAGATAAGGATCACTGCCGGTCGATTGTTGAAGATCAGGCGCTCGAGGAAAGAGGCCGGTTTCTGTTGATGCTTGGTCATGGTGGCTCCGGCTTATTGTTGTTTTACGGGCAGGTTCGCGCCGCTCGGCGAAACGACCCTGACGCCGCTCTGCCCGACGAGGACCAGGTTGCCATCCGGGTTGGCGACGACGCCTGACAGCGAGCGCCGATCCGGTCGACTGAATAGCTTGAAACTCTGCCCTTTGTCCTCGCTGCTGAGCACGGTGCCGCCGTGGCCTACCACCACGATGCGCCCATCGGGTAGCAGATTGCCGTCCGCGAGCCCCGACTCGATCGGCTCGCCGCCGTCGAGCAACTCGATCGGCTGCCAGCTGTCACCGAAATCGGTGGAGCGGAACAGGTGCCCGCGCAGGCCGAATGCCACGACCACGCCAGGCTCGCCGCCAGCGACCACGCCGAAGAAGGAACCTTGATAAGGCGATTCGACACGCTCCCAGGTTTCGCCCGCATCAGTGGAACGGAACATGCCGCCCATTTCGCCGACGATGAATAGACCGGAGCCAGGAATTTCTGCGATGGCGTTGAGGTGCGTGCCGTCCTCGTTATCGAGGCGGTCGGCGACGTCTTCCCAGTTCTGGCCACCGTCGGTGGTTTCCAGCAGCACGCCGTATGCGCCGGTCGCGAAGCCGTGTTGCGGGCTTTCGAACCAGACGTCGAGCAGCGGCACCTCGCCTTCGCGGTTTTCGTACTGCCGCGTCCAGGTCTCGCCGCCGTCACTGGTCGCCAGAATCAACGCGTCATGGCCGACCGCCCAGCCATGTTTGTCATCGGCGAAATACACAGCAGTGAGCAGTTGACGGGTGGGCACCTTGACCTGCGACCAAGTGGCGCCTCCGTCATCGGAATAAAGGATGTGCCCCCGGTCCCCTGCAGCCACCAAACGCGAGCCGGCATAGGCAATATCAAGAAGAAGTGAGGATGCGGCTTTTTGCGATTCGATCGCATAGCGAGTGCCGGGCTCCGTGGCGCTTTGTGCATGAGCCGGTGCAGCGATCAGTACCAGAGTGGAGAGCACAACACTGTAGAGCGAGAGTGTTCTCACCAGCGACGAGCTGAACATCGGCTTGCGAAGTGCTTCTGTCGCACGGCCGAACTGGGTGCGCCACATGACGGGCTCACTCATACATACCCCCTTTATTCTTATTAGGTAAGGCCTGATTTGATATCAGGCTGGGCCATGCTATAGGGCTTTCGAAAGCGCCGGCAATTGTCTGGACGTTATGTTTTGTTAAGCCGGGCTGATTGATGTTGTCCGATAGGCATGCCTTATGGCACGGGGCTTCGCCGCGCGACGCGTTCCGCTTCGAAGAAGGGTTTCAGGACTTCGAAAACGACAATCCCGCGACGATGCGCGGGATTGTCGTTTCGGGTCATCTCATTTCGTTGGCCCGGCTCACGCGGTCAGTGCGTCAAGCAAGGCTCTTGCTGACCACCTCGTAAACATCGCTGGACAATTCGCCCGAGGCTAGAATGCGCTCCAGTTCGGCCTTCATCAGGCCTTGGCGACTGGCATCGTACTTGCGCCAGCGGGTCAGCGGCGCAAGAAGGCGCGAGGCGATTTGCGGATTGAGGGTGTTCAGCACGATGACCTGATCGGCGAGGAAGTGATAGCCGGCACCGTCCTCCCGATGGAAGTTGACCAGGTTCTGGTTGGCGAAAGCCCCGATCAGCGCACGAACCTTGTTCGGGTTCTTCAGCGTGAACGCCGGATGTTGCATCAGCTGCTGGACGCGCTCCAGGCCGCCCGGCTGGGTGTTGCCGGCCTGCACGCTGAACCACTGATCCATCACCAGAGGGTTATCCTTGAAGTGCTCGGCGAAGGCTTCCAGCGCCTTGTCGCGCTCGGCAGCGAAGTCGGAATTGACTAACACCGCCAATGCGGTCAGACGCTCGGTCATGTTGTCCGCCTGGTCGAACTGTTCGACACAGGCGGCGACCACCTCGGGCTTGCGGCTGAGCATAAGGTAGGACAGCGCGATGTTCTGCAGCGCGCGACGGGCGAAGTGGCCAGCCTCGGCCACGTAAGGCGTCTGCCGAGAGACCTCACGATTGGCTTGATAACGCTTCCAGAGCAGATCGAACAACGCGGTGGCGATGCGCTCTCGGGCGAACTCACGCGCCGCATGGATGGCATCGACATCGGCCACTTCGCTGATCTCGGTGAGGTAGGCTTCACTGGGCAGCGAGAGCATTTCGGCAACCATGGCGGGATCGAGTGACTCGTCCTGCAGCAGGCTGCGCAGCGCCTCGACCAGACGCTGATCCAGGTGCAGCGCTTCGCCGCGCTGGTGCTGACCGATCATCTCCTGCAGTACCTGCACGGACAGCTGCTGCCCCGCCTCCCAGCGGTTGAACCCGTCGGAATCGTGCTGCATGAGGAACATCAGCTGATCACGGCTGTAGGGAAACTCCAGCTTCACCGGTGCCGAGAAACCACGGAGCAACGAGGGCAGCGGCTGCTCGGGAACGTCGACGAATGTGAAACTCTGCTCGGGCTGGTCGACCGCGAGCACGCGGGTGGTCCCGACCGCCGCACTTTCGCCCTGCAGGCGTAGCGCAATTTCCGCGCCTTGGCTATCGAGCAGGCCCAGCGAAACCGGAATCACGAACGCCAGCTTCTCGCTCTGCCCCGGTGTTGGCGGACAGCTCTGACGGAAGGTCAGCGTATAGCTCTTGTTGGCGTCATCGTATTGCTCGCTGACCGCCAGACGCGGTGTGCCTGCCTGGCTGTACCAGCGTTTGAACTGCGTCAGATCGGCGCCGTTGGCATCTTCCATGGCTTTGACGAAATCATCGACGGTAACGGCCTGGCCGTCATGCCGCTCGAAGTAGAGGTCGCTGCCCTTGCGAAAGCCCTCCTCGCCCAGCAGTGTCTGAATCATGCGCACCACTTCGGCGCCCTTCTCATAGACGGTCAGGGTATAGAAGTTGGAGATCTCGATGAAGGACTCCGGGCGCACCGAGTGGGCCATCGGGCCGGCATCCTCGGCGAACTGGTGCGTACGCAAGTAGGAGACGTCTTCGACGCGCTTGACGGTCGGCGAATTCATGTCGGCGCTGAATTGCGAATCACGGAAAACCGTGAAGCCTTCCTTCAGCGACAGCTGAAACCAGTCGCGACAGGTGACGCGGTTGCCCGACCAGTTGTGGAAATATTCATGGGCGACGATCGCTTCTACCCGCTGGTGAGCGGCGTCGGTAGCGGTTTCGGCACGCGCCAGCACGGCGCTGGAGTTGAAGATGTTGAGGCCCTTGTTCTCCATCGCACCCATGTTGAAGTCGTTGACCGCAACGATCATGAAGATGTCCAGGTCGTACTCGCGACCGTAGGCCTCTTCGTCCCACCTCATCGACTTCTTCAGGCTGTCCATGGCGTGCTGGCACTTGTCGATGTTCTCAGGCTCGACATAGATGCGCAGCGCCACGTCGCGCCCGCTCATGGTGGTGAAGCTGTCCTCGACGCACCAAAGATCGCCGGCCACCAGGGCGAACAGGTAGGCAGGCTTTTTGAACGGATCTTCCCAGGTCACCCAATGACGACCATCATCCTCTTCTCCACTGGCGAGCGGGTTACCGTTGGACAGCAGGATTGGATAGGCCTGTTTCTCGGCGCTGACCGTGGTGGTGAACTTGCTCATCACGTCCGGACGGTCGAGGTAATAGGTGATCTTGCGGAACCCCTCGGCCTCGCACTGGGTGCAGAACATGCTGCCGGATTTGTAGAGGCCTTCCAGCGCGGTATTGCTCTCGGGGTGGATTACCACGCTGCTGTCGAGGGTGAAGCTGGCCGCGTCAGGTTGCAGCGTCAGGCATTCCCCAGCCACCTCGTAATCGCCAAGGCCAAGTGGCCGGTCATTGATCGACAGTGAGAGCAGCTCCAGATCCTGGCCGTGCAGCTCGAGCCGCGGCAGTTCAGCGCCCGCATCCGGGTTGCGGCGCATTACCAGTTGCGCATGGACCAGGGTACGGTCCTCGTAGAGCTCGAAGGTCAAATGGGTTTCATCGATCAGGTACTCAGGCGCCTGGTAATCCTTGAGATGAATGACTTTCGGTTGTTCGGTGCGCATTGGGTTGGCCTCTTCGAGGCAGCTTCAAGCTGCGAGCTTGAAGCTGCGAGTGAATGGTTCGTTTGGTGAATCGATGAAGCTGAATTCACCTACAAGCTTGGGTTTACGGCGTGCAGCTTGCGGCCACCTGGTAAGCGGTGAACTTGCGAATGTTGATCACGCCTGTGTCGAGGATCAGGTATTGACCCTTGATACCGCGCAGGGTGCCTTCTACGACAGGGGTCTTTTCCAAGTCTAGACTGACAATCTTGGTGGGATAGGCCTCGACGGGGTAGCGGATTTCCAGCACCTCGGCATCCGCCATTGGCTGGATCGCTTGCAGTCCATAACGCTGCTGCAGATCTCGCAGGCCATCGGCACAGGCATCGAAGATCTGCTCGCGAATCTCCATCAGGTCGATGGGCTCGGCATCGCCCTTGAGCAGCGCGCGCCAGTTGGTGCGATCGGCCACCTGGCTGCGCAATAGGTCTTCGACCATGCCGGACTGCTGTCGGGTCGCGACGCGCATGATCGGCAGCGCCTGGCTCGCGCCCTGGTCAAGCCAGCGCGTCGGCAATTGCGTGGCGCGGGTGATGCCCACCTTGATGCCCGACGAGTTGGCGAGGTACACCACATGGTCGGTCATGCAGAAATCCATGCCCCACTGCGGATCGCGGCAGGTGCCGAAGTCGTGGTGGCATTTTTCCGGGCTCATGATGCAGATGTCGCACTGCGGCAGCTTCTTGAAGCAGGGATAGCAATACCCCTGGCTGAAGCTCTTGTTGGTCTTGCGTCCACAATGGCTGCAATGAATGGCGCCGAGATATTCCAGCCGCAGGGTCTTGCCGATCAGCGGGTTGACCGGCACCCGGTGTTCATCGAGACGGAACGAGTACTGCGCCGGCGCGCCGAGCTGAACCGACATCTTGCTCAGGGCGCCGCGTCCGAGTTCAAGCATCAGTGTCGCGTTCCAGAAGCCGGGGCGAACAGACTGGTGTCGATCGGCGCCTTGTTCTTGCTCTTGGAGGCGCACTCCTGGCCACCCATGTAGCCGGTGCGCTGCTCTTCGGGGAGGTTCTTCATTTCCCAGGCGATCATCGCGCCGAGACAGGTTTCCTTCTGCTCGGGCGTCAGCTTGCGGCCGTCGCTCCACTTGCCCAGCTCGACGGCGGTTTTGAGGTTTTCGTAGATTTCGGGGGTAATGTTTTCGATGGCTTCGATAAAGGACGACATGGCCGGCTCCCGGAGAACAAGCGGACATTCTACCGAGCGCCGCCGCTTTAGGGAAAACCCGATCAGCCTTTCAGTTGCGCCGGCCCGCCGCCCTGCGACGCGATAGCAGCCCACCGAGGAAACCGGTCAGGCAGCCGGCGGCCAGCCCACCGACATGGGCCGCGTTGGCGATCGCCAGCGCGCCAAAACTGAGCACATCGACCACGCCGCTCAGACACACCACCAGCCAGATCAACATCAGCACCACCACACCGGGTGGCAGTCGGTAGGCCTCGCCCGGCGACAGTTTCTGAAACAACCAGCAATGCCCCAGCAATCCATAGAGCACACCGGAGAGCCCGCCGAAAATGCCGGGACCGCCAAACGTATATTGCGACAGGTTGGAGACAACACCGAACAGTAGGGTCAACCCCAACAGCATCAATGCACCCTGTCGATATTCGATACGCCGCCCGAGCTCCCAGTACCACATGGAATTCATCGCCAGATGTAGAAAGCCAAAGTGCACGAAGATCGGCGTGATCAGCCGCCACCATTGACCTTCGGCCAGGGTCTGTTCGAGGGTGGCGAAATAGGCGTATTCGCCGTCGATGCGAAAATCGCTGAAGCTGAACCAGCGGATGGTCTCGAAATTCTCGCCCAGCATGGTGGTGGCCGCCGCAAACAACGTCAGCAGTAACATCATCGCTGTCAGCGGGCTACGCCGTAGGCTGGCGAAGAACCCACCTCCCCGCCGCGGCGGCTGCTCGGCGACGACCGTTCCATCCCCTTGCGGATAGCGCTGATAGAGCTCACGGACCTGCTCAGCCGTTTCTGCCGGCACCCTCAGCACCTGTTCGCCCGCCTCTTCCGAGACCCGGCAGGGCACCTGCAGACGCCGCAGCAATGCAATGAAGCCACTCAGATCTTCCGACAACGGCAGACGCAACGCCTCTACGACGATCATTCAGCGCTCCACATTCACCCAGACGAACTTCGCTGGGTCGAGTCGGGTTTCATCGTCTAGTCGGTAGGCTACCAGCTTGCCGTATTTCACCGCGCTGTAATCCAGGCAAGCCAGGTTATGCCGTATGGGAGCGGGTTCGCCGCTACGCCAGTAATGCCCAACGAACAACAGCGGCTCGTCGGGACCGTACAGGAACAGGCGGCTCTTCTGGCTTTCGCTGAGCGGCAGGCGCGCCGCCTTCTCCGGCAGGCCGTCGGGCTGAAACACGATATCGCCGTAAGTCTTTGGGTTCTCTTCCCAGAATTTGGTGCGGAAGAAACTGCGGGTAAAACCCTCGGCGCTGGTCAGCGTCAGACCTTCCGGCAGTGGCATATCGGTGCCACGCAGCAGACGATCCAGCGCCTTGGCGGCAAACCCATCAGCAAAGGCAGCGTCACGCAGAAACTCGGGATCGACCCGTCCTTGCTGCAGGCGCTGGCGCAACTGGCCGATCACCGTGTTATCCCAGCAGGCGTGAACCACACGGAAGCGCTCACACTGAAGAAATAGCGGCAGCTCCATGAGCCATTCGCGAAACGCCCGCCATTCCTCCGGATAATCCTCGAACTGCTGAAAGGTCTGCTGCAGCAGCATCTCATAGCGGGGCGAATGTTCGCGGACGAAGGTCTTGCCGCTCTCCGGCGGGGCCGGTGTGTACCACCCCAGCGCATTGAACTCGTGATTGCCCATGATGCAGTGGGCCTGCCCCGCCTCGACCATGTCGTGCACCAGGTGCAGCGCCTCACGGATGCGCGGGCCGCGGTCGATGATGTCACCAAGGAAGATCACTTGCCGCCGCGGGTGCTGCCAGATGCCCCCGTGCCGGCTGTAACCGAGCTGCTCGAGCAGACGCTCCAGAGTATGGGCGCAACCGTGCACGTCCCCGATGAGGTCGTAGCTGCGCTCCGGATCGACAATCACTATTCCCCTCCACCAAGGCGACTGCCCCAGCCAAGCTTGGTACGGCACACCTCGTAATAGTTGTGGTCAAGCGGGTGAATCAGGTGCAGCTTCTGCGGCTTCTTGCGCACGGTGACGGTATCGCCTGGCGCACAGGTGAAATGGTTCTGGCCGTCACACGATACTTGCGGATAGATCTGCATGTTCGGTGAGACCACGATTTTCAGCTCGCTGTTGCCATCCACCACAATCGGGCGGCTGGACAAGGTGTGCGGATACATCGGCACGATGACGATGGCATCCAGACGCGGATGCATGATCGGCCCGCCGGCGGACAGCGAATAAGCCGTAGAGCCGGTCGGCGTGGCGACGATCAGCCCGTCGGCTTTTTGGCTACAGACGAACTGGCCGTCGATGTACAGTTCGAATTCGATCATCCGCGTCGACTTGCCGGGATGCAGCACCACATCATTGAGCGCGTCACCCTCGCCGATGGACTCTTCGAAGCGCCGCACTTGGGCCTCGAGCAGGAAGCGGTTCTCCAGGGTGTACTGCCCACTAAGCACTTCGGCGACCTTTTCTTCCAGATCGTCGGGACGAATATCGGTGAGGAAACCCAGGCTGCCACGGTTGATTCCCAGCACCGGAACACGGTGCCTGGCCATCGCCCGTGCAGCACCGAGCAGGCTGCCATCACCTCCGACCACGATGACCAGGTCACAGGACTCGCCCAGCCTCTGCCGCGACGAGGTCTGCATGCCATGGCCCGGCAGCACCTCGGCGATATTCTCCTCGAGAATGACATGCAGATGGCGCTCTACGAGGAACCGCTTCAGCCGGCGAATGGTATCCAGCACCTGGGAACTGCCCAGGCGGCCAATGATGCCGATATTGCGGAACTGATCCATTGAAGCTCCCTGATAGGCGTGGCTGGTAACGGGCGGGCGTGCATCGGGGCGCAGGCCGGCCGAAGCGTAACAGGCACTAGATTGGTGTCGCGCGGGCGCGATTGAGTTCAACGCCGCGCGCTGCCCGGAATCCCGTTGCGACGCGGCGCAGGGATTATGGGCGAAAGCTCGAAGTGGCAGCAAACCATCCCGGCTATGCTTGTTGCATGAGCCCGTCTTATCTTGCTGAATTGATGCCCCGATTGCTGCACCCTCAGGTGCGGGATCTCGCGTGGGTGCTGATGTCGCCTCCCCTGCTGAGCGATACGCCGGCCCCGCAGCGACACCCGTTCGCAGCCAGTCGCTGGGCCTCTCACCCCGGCGAGCTTGCCGACTGGCTGCTGTCGCACGACGGCCAGCCGACTGTGCTCGAGGCGTGGCTGGCACAACACAGCATCCGCCGGTTGGGCCTGTATTACGAGCGCCTCTGGCAGTTCGCGCTGGGTCAGGCGCCGGACGTCGAGCTGCTGGTGGCCAATCTGCCGATCCGCCAGGGAGGTCATACGCTGGGCGAACTGGATCTGATTCTGCACGACGCCGAAGGCGTCCATCATGTCGAGTTGGCGGTGAAATTCTACCTGGGCCTGGAAGCAGGTGACCGCCGTCGGCACGATCACTGGCTAGGGCCCGGCAGCCATGACCGACTGGACATCAAACTTCAAAGACTCTGCGAGCATCAGCTGCAACTCTCGTCGAGCGCAGCTGCGAAGGCGCTTCTCGCCGAGTTGACCTGCAGCGAAATCGACAGTGCCCTCTGGCTTGGCGGTTATCTGTTTCAGCCGTGGTCGTCCGGGTGCGAGCCACCGGCCGGGGCCCATCCGCTGCATCTCGATGGACATTGGCTACGGCAGAGCGATTGGGTGAACGCGACAGTGGCCGATGGCGCGACACGCTGGCAGCCGCTGCGCCGTCAGGCCTGGTTGGCACCGGCACAGCTGGACGGCAGCCAGTCTTGGTCAGCCGAGGAAATCGAGCGCTGGATAGCCGAAGTCAACGGCAAGCAGGCGAGGCTCATGGCACGCCTTGAGCAGGAGACGGACGGCCGCTGGGTCGAGCGCGAGCGCCTGTTCGTGGTACCCGATAGCTGGCCAGGATGATTGACGCGGCGTTGCCGCCAAACTGTCATCCGTCTATCGCATACTGCCAGGCTAGCCGACGTGTCCACGCCAACAGCAGAAGCTTCCATGTCCCTTACCTCAGACCACCGACAGCGTTCGACCGCCTGGGCGATATTTTTGGTGTTCCTGCGCCTGGGGCTGACCTCGTTTGGCGGTCCGGTCGCCCATCTCGGCTACTTCCGCGAAGAATTCGTCAACCGCCGCCACTGGCTGGATGAGGCGCGGTATGCCGATCTGGTCGCGCTCTGCCAGTTTCTCCCCGGCCCCGCCAGCAGCCAGGTCGGTATCGCCATCGGCCTGTTACGTGGCGGTTACCGCGGCTCGCTCGCCGCCTGGGCCGGCTTTACCCTGCCCTCGGCGATTGCGCTGACATTGTTCGCCCTCGGCATCGCTAACTGGGGCGATGCCGTTCCGGAAGGGTTCCTGCATGGCCTGAAAATCGTCGCGGTAGCGGTCGTGGCTCAGGCAGTCTGGGGCATGGCGCGGAACCTGTGTACCGATGGCGCGCGCAGGATCGTCGCGCTGCTGGCGGCCTGTGCGGTATTGGTCCTACCCAACGCTTGGGCACAACTCGGCGTCATCGCGCTGGCAGGCGTGTTTGGATTGTTGGTGTTTCGCCCGGCGATGAAAGCCCCGCCGACTCCATTGCATATCTCTGCGGGTCGCTCAGCAGCCAGCCTGTTTCTACTGGCATTCTTCGCCCTGCTAATCGTGCTGCCCGTTCTGGCACTCGCCTCGACCAACCAATGGCTGGCATTGCTCGATACCTTCTATCGCACCGGCGCGCTGGTCTTCGGCGGTGGTCATGTGGTGCTTCCACTGCTACAGGCCGAGGTCGTTCCCAACGGCTGGGTCAGCAACGATACCTTTCTCGCGGGCTACGGAGCCGCCCAGGCAGTACCGGGGCCGCTGTTCACCTTTTCCGCCTTTCTCGGTGGATCGATGAACGAGGGAGGCACCCGTCTGGTGAGCGCAGGTTTATGCCTCGTCGCGGTATTCATTCCTTCGTTTCTGCTGGTATTCGGTGTGATCCCTTTTTGGGATCGGCTACGCGCCAATCGCCAAGTACAGGCGGCGTTGGTTGGGGTAAACGCGGCGGTGGTCGGCCTGCTGCTGGCGGCACTGTACAACCCGGTCTGGACCAACGCGATATTCGGCCCTGGCGACTTTACCCTGGCGCTGATCGCCCTGGTCGCCCTGATGGCCTGGAAGCTGCCCCCCTGGCTGGTGGTGCTGGCCGGTGGCATTGCCGGCTGGGTGGTTGCCGCGCTGTTCTAATGGGCGGCAAGCGCAACCTGACTCCGATCATCAGCCGCTACGCTCGGTACGCCCGCCGGAACGCGCTAGATAGCCACTGCCCTGCTCGCACAGCAAGGCCGCATACTCCTCCGCCGACAGGGCATCGAGCCCGTCGCGCAACGGATAGGCGGTGAAGCCCAGCTGGGTCAGCAGAAAGACCGCGCTGGCGCTACGCTTGCCGCTGTCGCAGTAACACAGATAGACCCGATCTTGCTTCAGCAGGCGCGCTTTCAGGCGTAACAGATGCAGCGGCATGTTCAGCGCCTGCAGCGCATGGCCACGCTGGTATTCGTCCAGCAGTCGGACATCCAGCCATTGCGCGCCTTGAGCGACCAGTTCGTTGGCCTGCGCCAGCCCTAGCTCGGCTACCACTGGCGCCTTCAGCAGGGCAATGAAATCCTGCCGCGCCAGACGCAGCACACAGGACTCTTCGAGCAAGGTCACAGTGGCGTTGCGCGGGCTCTCGGTCAGCAAGGCTTCTTCGCCGACACAGGCACCGACGCCCAACTCAGCCACTACCTGCTCGTCGCTATCAAAGCCGATCATCACTTCCGCACGGCCGCTTTTTAGGAAGTAACAGCAATCTCCGGCATCGCCTTCATGCAGTAACACATGGCCGGCAGGCAACTCGATTGCCTCGAGCTTGCCCAACATGCTCCGCACGTTTTCCGCCGGCACCTTGGCGAACAACGGATTTTCCAGCAGTTCCTCGAGCCATTCGGTCAGCTCACCAGTGGTCGCCAGCTGGAGAAGCAGATCGGAATGGCTCTGATGCCAGGCTAATGAACGATCCAACAGTGCGCTATCGACTACCAGCACACTGGAGTCTTCCAGCGCCTGTACCTGAATCAGCCGGCTACCGGCACTGAACACATGGCAGCTTTCTGGAGAGCCAGCGAACATTCGCCAAGCCACGCCGTCCGCGCCTTGCATGGACAGCGAACCGGTCAGCAGGAAATAGCTCGACCCGAGCTCGGTCTCGCCATCGAACAGCCACTGGTTGGCGAGCAGCGGGCGAGGGATCAACTGGTCACGCAGCGATTGCAACTGACGAGGCGAGAGCGCATTGAGCGGAGTCAGACTGCGTATCTGATCGGGGAGTAACGGCTTGTTCATCCATGGATTCCAAGTACAGAAGTTCAGCGCAGCAGCTCGTCCAGCTGTGCCTGGGCAGCCCGTCGACCCTGCAGGCCACCGGTGTGCACGAAGATGAGCCGCGTGCCGGTCGCAAAATAACCGCGCTCCACATAAAGGCGCAATGCCATCATCGCTTTAGCTGTATAAACCGGCTCCAGAGGTAGTTCGGCCGCCCGCTCGGTTTCGACCATGAAGCGAGCCAGAGTCTCGTCGAATTGGCCGAAACCACCGCGACTCGCATCGATCAGCTGATAATTTGCGGAGACGACACCGGCCTCACCCAGCAGTCGGCCGACCTCTTGCGTGACGCCGTGAGACGGTGGCCCCGCCAGCGCCCCATATACCCATCGGTTACCCTGCTCCGCCTCACCCATCACCAACCCGGCCAGCGTCGTTCCGGTGCCAGCAGCCAACCACCAGCCGTCGTAGTCGTCCCAGCTAAGCGCGGCAAGCTGCTCCCGTACGCGGAGCACCAAGGGCGCGCAACCCAGGGCACCCGCCAATCCACCGCCACCTTCAGGTATGCAGTGATAGTCCGGGTAACGCTGGCGCCAGACGTCAAAGAAGTCCGGCTGATGCCGCGCCCTGTAGCCCGCGTAACCCAGCCAGTGCAGCTGCATGCCGAAGCCCTGCAGATCCTCCACTGTCGCGGTTCGCTGGGGATGCCCGCGCAACAGGCCAACGCTGGCAAGCCCGAAGCGCTTGGCCGCGGCGGCCAGCGCGTGAAGATGGTTGGAATGCGGACCGCCGAGGCTGATCAGTCCTGGCGCATCGGCCGCCTGGGCTGCGTGCAGGTGATGGACGAGTTTGAACCACTTGTTTCCAGACAACTCGGGATCGATCACGTCCAGGCGCAACACGGCGAGCTGTATGTTCGCTCGCTGCAGCCAGGGTAAGTCGACGGTGTGCAACGGCGCAGGCACAGCCTCTGGGGAAAACGCTGAAAGTGCAGGCACGTGCATCAGCTACCCGTGCGTAGCCGGTCCTGCGATCGATGCCTGGCACAGCAGTTGGAATGTCCAATGACGAAACGCCCCGGCGACTCCACTTTGTCCAACGGCATATTGCAGCGTTCTCCGCTGGACAGCGTGGCAATGCAGGTGGGCTGCTGATAATGCTGAACCCACTGACCGTACTGTTCTTCGGAGACCGCGCATTTAGCCGCAGCATAGGCGAGCGGGTTTTGCTGATAACCGGCCATATCAGAAAGTGGAATAGTCAGGTGACCGGCACCGGGATGGTAGGCCATGAACGCCACGCCAAGCGCTGAAAGACGTTCCAGGGAGCGCTCACCGCTCTGCTCGATGAGCGCATCACGTTGCTTCTGGAGCTGCTCGATTTCTTCCTGTAACTGGCTATCCAGTTCGTTGCGGTAGGCCAGTTCGACGTCGCGTATGGATACTTGCTCCTTGTACTCAGCCACGGCTGCTGCGACTTGCCGCTGTAGTTCGTCATCGAACTGCGCACGCGCAGCCTGCGCTTCGGCGCGGCTATTGTGTTCCAACGCACGGAGCTGTCGGCTCATCTCTTCGCGGGTTTTCTGAAAGCCTTCAGCCTGTTCGTTGAGCTGTGCCCGCAGGTCTGCGGCAAGCTGCTCTTTGTGCACCAGCTCCTGACGCAACTGGGCAAGCTCGTCCTGCAGCTTGGCATGCTGCTGTGCGGCCAGTTCGCGCAACCTGGTGATATCGGCCTCGCGCTGCTGCTCAAGATTGGCGATGCGCAGACGCTGCTGCTTGATCAGTTGCGCGGCCTTCAGCCGTTGTTCCTGTTCCAGTTTCTCTGCCCGTCGGGTGGCGGTTTGCTTGGCCGAATCAGCCGCGTACCAGGTGTCTTCGGCGACCATCTGCAGTCGCTCGGCCGGTACCGTCTGAGGCTGTTCTTCCTCGACCAAAAGACCAAGCTGGTTGCGCCTGACCCGATCGCGCAGCATGACGAGGTGATTCTTGCTCTGGGTCAGTTCCGGATCCCAGAGATGCATCTGGTACCAGGAGACCGGGCACTGACTGCGGCAGGCCAGGCGAATGGGGCCCGCGCCCAGATCGGGCCCGCGCCCGGTACGTTCGGCCAGATTGCGCAGCGGAATGTTCCAGCCACTGTCAGCCGAACCGTCTTCGTTGAAATCGAGATAGAAGAACACCGCCGCGCGAACCTGCAAGCGGGTGTTGATCAGTACATAGGCGACGCGCATCTGCTGATCGGCGAATTCGGGCATGCTCACGACCCCATCGAGCATCGCCTCGAATTCCGGATAGAGCATTTCCTTGCAGACGCCGTCATCGTTGAAGAACAGCACGGCTTCGACCGTCTGCGGTTTGATCTGCATGCTCGCACCCTCAACGGCTTGATCGGCCAGCGAAATTCCGAGACAGCAACCGCACCGACGCCGCCATCCCATGGTTGGCGCAAGTTTAGGGGAAAAACCGCAGCGGGCGATGTGACTGGGTTGGCAGCGAGTCGGCATGCTTATTCGCAGCGAGGTGCAACCAGCAAACTATGGCGGCATCGGAGGTGGACGATCACCGCGTCACCGCGTCAGCGCGGCAAGCTGAGGCGCCAGGCGCCTGCCCATCTCCTCGCCGAGCGCCTGCAGGCCGCTCATTGGACGCACCATGACTTCAAAATCGGTGATCAGTCCAGATTCATCGAAACGGATCATGTCGATGCCCTTGAGCTGTCGATCACCGACGCGTGCGCTGAATTCCAGCACGACGTTCAAGCCATCGGGACTGACCAACTGGCGATGGTATTCAAAGTCTTCGAATACCGTTACCACGGTATTGAGGATCAGATTGACCGCCACTGCGCTCTCGTAGGGTTTGAAAGCCATCGGCGAACGGAACACCGCCCGCGGATGCAGCAGCTCCGGTAGTTGCTGGAGATCCTGGGCGTCGATCATCCGATGCCAGCGCTGCACAGTCGCAGCAACGGCGGGCTGCATCGCGAGGGAAGCATTCATGCGGAGCTCCTTTATTGCGCAAGAAAAAAGCCCCGCTCGTAGCGGGGCCTGGATACTCAGAGTTCAGCCGCGAGACGCGAGCCCTGGTTGATGGCCCGCTTGGCATCGAGTTCGGCGGCCACGTCCGCGCCACCGATCAGGTGCACCTTGGCACCCCCTGCCTCGAGCTCAGCCTGCAACTCACGCAGTGGGTCCTGTCCTGCACAAACGATCACGGTATCCACTGGCAACGCCTGAGGCTCGCCGTCGGCGACACGAATATGCAGGCCCTGATCGTCCACTTTGAGATACTCCACAGCGCTGATCATCTGCACCTGCTTGTTCTTCAGGCCAGTGCGATGAATCCAGCCGGTGGTCTTGCCCAGACCATTGCCGACCTTGGACTTCTTGCGCTGCAGAAGATAGACCTGACGAGCCGGTGCGTGCGGTGCCGGCTGGATTCCGGCGACGCCGCCACGCGCCTCGAGCCCGAGGTCTATGCCCCATTCCTTCCAGAACGCTTCACGGTCCAAGCTGGTCGACTGACCTTGATGGGTGATGAATTCAGAAACGTCGAAGCCGATGCCGCCGGCGCCGATCACCGCGACGCGCTGCCCAACGGGTTTGCGTTGCAGAATCGCGTCGAGGTAACTCATCACCATCCGATGCTCGATGCCTGGGATCTGCGGTGTGCGCGGTGCGATACCGGTGGCGAGGATGATCTCGTCATAGCCGCCGTTCAGCAGGTCCGCCGCACTGACGCGGGTATCCAGGCGGACATCGACACCGGTGCTCTCGAGCTTGCTGTTGAAGTAACGCAAGGTTTCGTAGAACTCTTCCTTGCCTGGTACACGTTTGGCAACGTTGAACTGGCCGCCGATCTCGCTGGCCGAGTCGAACAAGGTCACCTGATGGCCACGCTCGGCGGCGACGGTCGCGGCCGACAACCCCGCCGGGCCGGCGCCAACGACCGCGATTTTCTTCACTGACGCGGTAGGAATGTAGTTCAGCTCGGTTTCGTAGCAGGCGCGCGGATTGACCAGGCAGGTGGTCAATTTGCCACTGAACGTATGGTCGAGGCAGGCCTGGTTGCAACCGATGCAGGTATTGATGGTATCGCTGCGATCGGCCGCCGCTTTGTTGACGAAATCCGGATCGGCCAGAAAGGGTCGTGCCATCGACACCATGTCTGCATCGCCTTCAGCCAGCACCTGTTCGGCGACTTCCGGTGTGTTGATGCGGTTGGTAGTCACCAGAGGGATACCGACTTCGCCACGTAGCTTGGCGGTCACCTTGGTGAACGCCGCACGCGGCACCTTTGTAGCGATGGTCGGGATACGCGCCTCGTGCCAGCCGATGCCTGTGTTGATCAGTGTCGCGCCGGCCTGCTCGATGGCCTTGGCCAACTGCACCACCTCCTCCCAGATACTGCCGCCTTCCATCAGGTCGAGCATCGACAGGCGATAGATGATGATGAACTCCGGCCCCACGGCCTCTCTCACACGCCGCACGATCTCCACAGGTAGACGCATGCGATTTTCATAGCAGCCGCCCCAACGGTCGGTGCGGTGGTTGGTATGCGCGACGAGGAACTGGTTGATGAAGTAGCCTTCCGACCCCATGATTTCGACGCCGTCATAGCCGGCCTGCTTCGCCAGGCTGGCGCAATTGACGAAGTCGCGAATCTGCTTTTCGATGCCCTCTTCATCCAACTCACGCGGCGTGAAGGGGTTGATCGGGGCCTGAATGGCGCTCGGTGCGACCAGCTGTGGACTGTAGGCATAACGCCCGGCATGAAGAATCTGCATGCAGATCTTGCCACCTGCCTCATGCACGGCCTGGGTAACGATCTTGTGCTCTTCGGCCTCCTCGCCCGTCGACAGTTTGGCGGCACCGGCCCGCACCGAACCCTCTTCGTTGGGCCCCACCCCGCCGGTAACGATCAGGCCGACGCCGCCACGGGCGCGTTCGGCAAAGAATGCAGCCATACGCTCGAATCCGTTGGGCATCTCCTCAAGACCGGTGTGCATCGAGCCCATAAGCGTGCGATTACGCAAGGTGGTGAAGCCCAGATCCAGCGGAGCCAGCAGGTGCGGAAAAGCGGTCATGTTCGTTCCTCGATCAGGCGGCACGGTCACAGCGGCCCAGGGTCAACGGTAGGAATGCCACGCCTCGTGGGGTCGCGGTCACTGTGTCGTGAAGATAAACAGGCGCTGCGCCTCGCTCAATGATCGAAACTGACAACTGCCTGACCCTATTGCGCAAAAACACTTGGCAATCATCGGGCATGTCTCTAGTCTCCTCCCACACGTTTAACCAACCTCAGTCATGCGCACCTACAGCAAACTATTCGGCCTGACGGTACTCGTCCTCGTCGCGCTCAGCTTCTACCTGGACTGGACGCGCGACCGGCGCAGTGGCCCGCTGCTGTCCGATCTGCGCACCCTGCCGATCAACAGCCACGGGCAGCCAGGCCCTGCTGGCAATCTGCTCGGCGTGGAAACCCGCCTGACGCCGGCTGACTACCAGAGCAGAGAACGGCTGCAACTGAAATTCACCACTTATCTCAACCAGGCACGCGATGCCGGCCTACTGGACTCGCGCACTATCGTCGTGCTGCCGGAACATGTCGGCACCGGGCTGTTTGCCCTGGGAGAAAAACCTGAAGTGCAGCAGGCGCGCACGTTGCGCGACGCCATGCACTGGATGGCGCTGAGCAATCCATGGACGTACCTTCGAGCGCTGCTCGATAACGAGGGTGAAGACCACCGCACCGAGGCCGTTCTGAAAATCAAGGGCCGGCAGATGGCCGATGACTATCAGCGCATATTCGGCGGCCTTGCCCGTGATTACGGAGTGACGCTGGTCGCAGGTTCCATCGTGCTCCCCGAGCCGCGCCTTGAGGAAGGACGCCTGCAGATCGGCGATGGCCCGCTTCGCCAGGTCAGTCTGAGTTTTGCCGCCGACGGCGAACCCATCGGACCGCTGCAGTACAAGATGGGGCTCAGCCGCTACGAACGCCGCTATAGTCAGGCCCCGGATGCACCGTCGTCCGCGCTGCTGACACCCGCCGGACGTCTAGCGGTGCTGATCGGCTGCGATGGATACACTCGATCACCGCCAGCCGATGCCGATCTACTCGCTCTGCCTGGCGCGCGCGATGATCCGCCGGTTACCTGCGCAGCCAGCAACCCGCCACAGACCACCCTGCCGCGCATGGAGGTACGTACCCTCGGTTTGCCGTGGAACTTGGTCGGCTCTCCGCGGCGCCCTGTCCGCCAACGCTACAACGAGCCGGTGCAACTGACCAACCTGTGGCTACCGGACCGACCATGAATCGGCAGCGAGTGCGCCTGGGTGATCTCTCGGTTGGCTTCGTGCATAGCCTGAGCAGCGCCCTGCTGGCAAAGCAGATCGATCCGCAACCGCTGCTCGATGCTTACGGGCTGGATCCCGCGCGCCTCTCGGAACCGCGTGCCCGGCTTTCGATCCCGCGTTACATGCGCCTCGGCCATGCCGCCATACAATTGACTGGCGACCCGAGCCTGGGCCTGGAGATGGGACGATTGCGCAAGGCCGGGCATCTTGGTCTGGTCGGGGTGACATCAACCCAGGCGCCGACCGTTCGAGAAGCCGCCCGCGCGCTGATCCGCTATGAACCGCTGTATGCATCCAACTACCGCGGCGCCTCCGGGTTCCATGAGGATGCCAAAGGAGCCTGGCTGCGGTTCTATTCGATCAGCCCCTACAACAGCTACAACCGGTTCGTCGTGGATACGGTATTGGCGAGCTGGATCACTCAGCTGAGCACGGTGGCCGCTTCCCCGCTGGTACCCGTGGCGGTACACATCGAGTTCGAGCGCCCCATCTACGCAACTTTCTACGAGACGTTCTTCACGAAACCGGTGGAGTTCGCGGCCGAACACAATCAGCTGCGATTGGACAGAGCCACGCTGGCTTTGCGCAACCCGGAACATTGCCCTGGCACCTGGCGCCAGCTGTTGGAGCTCTGCGAGGCGGAGCTGGAGCAGCGCACCCGTACCCGCAGCCTGCGCGAGCGGGTCACCCAACTCCTAGGGCCGATGCTCAAGGGCCAAGAACCCGATCTGCAGCAGATCGCCAGCCGCTTGCAGCTGCCACCCTGGACCCTGCGTCGCAAGCTCGAGGAAGAAGGCACCAGCTATCGGGCCATTCTCAACGACACACGACGCGACCTGGCAATGGCCTACATACGGGATACCGAATCCGCTTTCGGCGAGATAGCCTGGCTACTGGGATTTTCCTCGGCGGAAGCCTTTCAACGCGCGTTCAAACGCTGGAGCGGACAAACACCGGGGGAATATCGGCGCGCGCAGCGGCGCGCTGATTGATCCGCTGACGTTTCGTCGTGCTGCAGCGAAACGCCAGTGGCCGTCTTAAAGCTCGAAGGCGTCGTCGGCCGGCTCAGGACCGTCCTGCTCTGCGGCGTGCCATTCGAGTATCTCGTCCTGATAGTCATCCATAGGAGCGCTCCTCTTGCTGGGGTCTGCCAAACCGTCGAAATCCCATTGCGTTGGCAAGACGCCTCGCCTGCGTTTTTCAACAGCTGCTACCGGTGCTAACAAAGTCCATGCCAGCAAGCTACCGCGGAGACATGACGAAAACATGAACCGCCCCACGCTGGCACTTACGACTGAATAGCCCAACCTCTCCACAGCCACAACGCGCCCAATCGCCGCACATGGCTACAACCGCCGTTGCAGAGCCTCTTGGTGCACTCATGGGGTCGCCAGGCCAGCGGCTGTCATGAACTGACGCAGCAGCCAGGCGACCACCCCGAGCGCCAGCACACTGGCAGACCAAATCAGCACGAGCCAGGTCATGCGCTGCCATAACGGCTTCGGTCCTGGCGCACTGCTTTCGGGCTTCTTCTGCATCGTGGGCTCCATAACGAGACGACTAGTGATAGCCATCCTCTGCGCTGACCTTGCCGCGGAACACGTAATAGCTCCATGCGGTGTACATCAGGATCAAAGGGATGATCAGCAGCGCCCCCACCAGAGTGAAACCCTGGCTCTGCGGTGGCGAGGCGGCCTCCCAGATGCTGACCGATGGCGGGATGATGTTCGGCCAGAGGCTGATGCCAAGGCCGCTGTAGCCAAGGAATATAAGCGCCAGGGTGAACAGGAACGGCGCGTAGTGGGCGTAGCGCGCGATAGATCGCAGCAGTCCGAACGTGCACAGCAACACGAGGATGGGCACCGGCATGAAGAGGAACAGGTTCGGCATGCTGAACCAGCGCTCGGCGATGTCCGGATGTGTTAAAGGCGTCCATATACTCACGATGCCGGTCACCGCCAATACCGCCCAGACCAGTGGCGTGCCGATGTCGTGCATCCGTCGCTGCAGTTCACCCTCGGTTTTCATGATCAGCCACGTGCAGCCCAACAAGGCATAGGCAGCAATCAGCGCCACGCCGCAGAACACCGAGAACGGCGTCAACCAATCCAGAGGTCCCCCTGCATAGGCGCGATCGGCGACCGGAAACCCATGAATGAATGCGCCCAGCGCGACGCCCTGGAAGAAGGTCGCCGCCAATGAACCACCGACGAACGCCTTGTCCCAGATATGTTGGCGCGCGACGCTCGCCTTGAAGCGGAATTCGAAGGCCACGCCGCGGAAGATCAGGCCCATCAGCATGAAGATGATCGGCAGGTACAACGCGGAAAGCACCACCGAATAGGCCAGCGGAAACGCGGCGAACAGCCCGGCGCCACCCAGCACCAACCAGGTTTCGTTGCCATCCCAGATCGGCGCCACGGTATTCATCGCCACGTCGCGCTCGGAACTGTCGGCGAGGAACGGGAAAAGGATCCCGATACCCAGGTCGAAGCCGTCCATCACCACGTACATCATGATGCCGAAGATGATGATGACGGCCCAGATCAGCGAAAGATCGACACCCATATTCAATTCCTCTCGCCCAGTTGATCGCCGTGTTCGTGTGGAATCGCCTCGTCGGCAGCCGAGAGCGGTCGCATCGGCGTCCGCTTCTCGCCGGGCCCACCAGCGCCCTTCTCGTTGCCCTCGTTGGTAACGGGGCCCTTTGCAATCAGCCGCAACACATAGACGAAACCGATTCCGAACACCGCGAAGTAGATCAGAACGAACATCGCCAGCGTCAGGCCGAGCTGCTCGGTGCCGTGATTGGAAACGGCGTCTGCAGTCCGCATCAGCCCATAAATCACCCAAGGCTGGCGGCCGATTTCCGTGGTGAACCAGCCGGCCAGAATCGCGAGGATTCCGGAGGGACCCATGCACAACGCAAGTCGTAGAAAGGCACGTGACTGGTACAGCCGACCGCTTCGTCGCAGCAGGAGGCTCCACAAGCCGGTGAAGATCATCAGAAAGCCCAGCGCGACCATCACGCGAAACGTCCAGAACACGATGGTCGAGTTGGGTCTGTCCTCTGGCGGAAAATCCTTCAGCGCCGGAATCGGCTCGGTCAAGCTGTGCTTGAGGATCAGGCTGCCCAGATAGGGAATCTCCACCTTGTAACGCGTCTCTTCACGCTCCATGTCAGGCCAGCCGAACAGCAACAGAGGCGTTGGCTCGCCTGAGGAGTTATCCCAATGTCCTTCCATGGCGGCGATTTTTGCCGGTTGGTATTCCAGCGTGTTGAGGCCGTGGAAGTCACCGACCAATGCCTGGATCGGCGCCACCAGCAACGCCATCCACATCGCCATGGACAGCATCTTGCGGACCGCAGGGTTGTCTCGCCCACGCAACAGATGCCAGGCCGCGGAGGCGCCCACCATGAACGCCGTGGCGAGGAACGCGGCAATCGCCATGTGCGTCAGCCGGTAGGGAAAGGAGGGGTTGAACACGATGGCGAACCAGTCCACCGGCACCACGATGCCATCGATGATCTCGTGGCCCTGAGGGGTGTGCATCCAGCTGTTCGAGGCAAGAATCCAGAATGTAGAAATCAGTGTGCCGACGGCCACCATCAGCGTGGAGAAGAAGTGCAGACCGGGGCCGACGCGATTCCAGCCGAACAACATGACGCCGAGAAACCCCGCCTCCAGGAAGAACGCGGTGAGCACCTCGTACGCCAGCAACGGCCCGGTGACGCTGCCGGCAAACTCCGAGAAGGCGCTCCAGTTGGTGCCGAACTGATAGGCCATGACGATACCGGAAACCACCCCCATGCCAAAATTAACGGCAAAAATCTTCAGCCAGAAATGATAGAGGTCGCGGTACACCTGGCGCCTGGTCTTCAACCACAGCCCTTCCAGCACGGCCAGAAAGCTCGCCAGTCCGATGGTGATCGCCGGAAAGATGATGTGGAAGGAAATGGTGAAAGCGAATTGAATCCGCGCAAGCTCGAGAGCTTCCAGACCGAACATTAAAAACCCCTCGTCAGTTAGCCGCTTGCCCCTGGCCTGTTAATGTCATCACGCATTAATGACAGCAGGAAAACACAAGGGTGCGCTCGGGTCGCTGTGACAGGTCGCCGCGTATAGCGGAGCGAACTGGATCAGCGCCACTTCAAGGGGCTCGGGAGGCCTTCGCAATAGCGAGATTGGAACGTCCCCGATAGCCAGCGGATCGAAGATCGGCGCTGCGCCGTTATCAAGTAAGAAGGGACGAAAAATCTGCCCGCGCCAGACGAGTGCAGGAAGCGGCGATATAGAACGAAAAAAGCGGCCATAAGGCCGCTTTTAGCGAGACTTCCAGTCGCTCAATGGACTTGGAAGCAAATGTGGCGCAGCGGACGGGACTCGAACCCGCGACCCCCGGCGTGACAGGCCGGTATTCTAACCGACTGAACTACCGCTGCGCGTCGGCCGGACTTTCGTCCGAATCGTAAGAGTCAACCGTGATACCAACCGGCTGATCGCCTTGCGAGGCGCGCAATTTACGCACCCACTTCAATCAAGTCAACAGCGTGCCAGGTAATTTTCTTAAAAAATACCGACTACGGGAGGTCATGAAGAGGAATCGCCGTCCATAGGGCACCTTTTGCCTGAAAAACAGTCAGTTGCACTGGCATACTCAGGTGCTTCTTGTCATGGTCCCGGTCTAGACTGCCAGGACGCCTGGCCGTTCGTAGATATCACAACTGCCTACGTGATCCAGCCACCATGCCGTCATCACTTAGCTTCACGGAGTGCCTAGTTTGGCTTCCCCCGCAGCACTGCAGAAATTTCGCCAACATGCGCCTCTAATCGTCAGCGCAGCTATCGTCGTGCTCTTCGGCTTCTACCTTGCCGGCCAGATAAGGACATGGCTTCAGCTTACCCAGGCGCCGGCAGCAGCCACCACGGACAGCAACCAGCCCGCTGGAGTCGTACCGGACCTGCAACGCATGGAAAGCCTGTTCGGCACACCAGCGACAACAGCAGGCCAACGCTATAGCCCCGATGCATCGAGTTCTGATCTAACCTTGCTGGGCAGTTTCGTTCATGCTGATCCGGCTCGCTCCACCGCAATCATCCAGTTAAGCGGCCAGCCGCCGCAGCTGTATCGGGTCGAACAAGAACTGGAATCGGGGGTGCGCCTGCACAGCGTTCATCCAGACAGAGTCGAAATACTGCGCGGCGGGCGCGTTGAAAGTCTGTATTTTCCCAGCGTTCGCTCCGCGACAGCCGTACCCGATAATCTGCCGGACTACAGTGAACCGGCAGAAATGAATCAACCAGACCCGCAAGCGGAGATGCTTCAGCAGCAGATGGAAGCGCTCCGCCAACAGATGGAAGGGGCAAACAGCCCGCCAGATACCATGCCCTCCGACGAACAGCCCACGGAAGACAACTGACCGATGCTGCCTTTTTCCTCCCGCCCGCTCATTGCCTTGCTCGCCGCCGGTCTGCTCGCCGCCCCTCTGCCTGTGCTAGCGGCCGACCCCGGAATCGAGCCGAGCGAAACCCAACAGGACGGCTGGACGATCAATCTCAAGGATGCCGATATCCGGGCCTTCGTCGATCAGATCAGCCAACTGACCGGACAGACCTTTATCGTCGATCCGCGCGTAAAGGGCCAAGTCAGCGTGGTGTCGTCGACAACGCTCTCGCTGTCGGAGGTCTATCAGCTATTCCTCTCGGTCATGGCGACACATGGCTACAGCGTGCTCACGCAGGGCGAAGTCGCACGAATCGTGCCGAATGCCGAAGCGAAATCCGAGGCCGGAGGGGGCCCGACCGGTGGTGATTTACTGGAGACCCGCGTGATTCAGGTCCAGCACACATCCGCTACCGAACTGATTCCGCTGATTCGCCCATTGGTGCCCCAATATGGCCATCTCGCCGCCGTCAGCTCTGCCAATGCGCTGATCATCAGCGATCGCAGCGCCAACATCGCACGTATAGAGGACCTGGTCCGCCAGCTCGACCGCGCTCAAACCGACGACCACAGCGTGGTGAACCTGCAGTACGGCTGGGCCGTGGATATCGCCGAAGTGCTGCGCAACACGCTGGCCCGGGGTGAAGCCCGCGATACCGCAGGTGCCCAGATCATCGCTGACTCGCGCACCAATCGGCTGATTTTTACCGGGCCGGAGCAGGCGCGACAGAAGCTCGCCAATCTGGCGAAGACGCTCGATACGCCAAGCACCCGCTCGGCCAACACACGAGTTATCCGCCTGCGCCACAACGATGCGAAAGCCCTGGCCGAGACCCTCGGAGACATCTCCGAGGGTCTCGCAGCCCCTGCCGACGGCGAAGCTCAAAGCAGCCGGCAGCAGAACATCCTCATCCGTGCCGACGAAAGCCTCAATGCTCTCGTCATGCTCGCCGAGCCCGAGCTGATCGGCACCCTCGAGTCGATCGTGCGCCAACTGGACATTCCACGCGCCCAAGTCATGGTCGAAGCCGCCATCGTCGAAGTCTCCGGCGATATCACCGACGCGCTTGGCGTGCAGTGGGCCGTGGATGCGCGCGGCGGCACCGGTGGCATCGGCGGAGTCAATTTCGGCAATACCGGCATTTCCGTCGGCAGCGTGCTAACTGCGATGAGAGAGGATGAGATCCCTGACAGACTTCCCGACGGCGCCATCATTGGACTAGGCACGCGTAGCTTCGGCGCCTTGATCACTGCACTTTCCGCTAACAGCAAGAGCAACCTGCTATCGACCCCAAGCCTGCTGACACTGGATAACCAGGAAGCGGAAATCCTCGTCGGGCAGAACGTTCCTTTTCAGACTGGCAGCTACACGACCGATTCGTCCGGGGCCAACAACCCATTCACGACCATCGAGCGAGAGGATATCGGCGTAACGCTCAAAGTCGTGCCGCATATCAATGACGGCGCAACCCTGCGCCTGGAGATCGAGCAGGAAATCTCATCGATTGCTCCATCGGCAAGCCTGTCAGCGCAGGCCGTCGACCTGGTGACCAACAAGCGTTCGATCAAGAGCACTATTCTTGCCGAAGACGGCCAGGTGATTGTCCTCGGCGGGCTGATTCAGGACGATGTGACCCAGACCAACTCCAAAGTCCCGTTGCTTGGCGACATTCCACTGATCGGTGGACTGTTTCGCTCCACCCAGGAAACCCACGTCAAGCGCAACCTGATGGTTTTCCTGCGACCGACAGTCATTCGTGATCGCGCAGGACTGGCAGCACTTTCCGGTAAAAAGTACAGCGACATCCGGGTCATCGAAACTGACTCGGACAGCCCAAGCATTCTTCCGGCCACGCCGGAGCGACTGTTTGACGGTCAGGGCCAGCCGGCACCAGCCATCGACCTTCGATCCAACGAGCCGGAACAACGTCGCGAAGTGCCTAAAGCCCCCGCAACGCAACGAGCGCCACAAACCTTCACGCCACAGGCACAACCTCAGGAGCGGTCATCGTCGACACGTTCGGGCTGGGCCGTACAGGTCGCCAGTTTTCAGAACCGCGATAGCGCCGCGACACTGGAGCAAAAGCTGGCGACCGAAGGCTTCGATACCTATACAAGAACGACAGGCCGCACCCATCGCGTCTTCGTCGGTCCAGTCGATCAGCGTCAGGAAGCCAGTCAGCTTCGCGACCAGCTATCCGAGGAACAGCGTCTGGATGGTTTCGTGGTCAACTTCGAAACCACTGACAATTGATGGGACGGCTGATGCTGATCGCCGGCGCCTTTAACTAGCCTGTCCTTAAAAGCGAAACCCCGCAATTAGCGGGGTTCGTCAATCCGAGACGGTTTTTCAGAGCGCCTGTTCTCTACATCAGAGCGCGGCCAACCCTCGGGCGAGATCAGCCTTAAGATCTGCCACGTCTTCCAGGCCCACCGCTACGCGAACCAGGCTATCGCGGATACCAGCGGTGGCGCGATCTTCAGGGGAAAGACGGCCATGGGTGGTTGTCCCCGGGTGGGTGATGGTGGTCTTACTGTCGCCCAGATTGGCGGTGATAGAGACCAGGCGGGTCGCATCGATGAAACGCCATGCACTATCCTTACCCCCCGCCACCTCGAAACTCAACACCGCTCCGAAGCCTTTCTGCTGACGCTTGGCCAGCTCGTGTTGCGGGTGGCTGGGCAGACCGGCGTAATACACCTTTTCAATGCCCGGCTGTTGTTCGAGCCACTCGGCCAACACCTGTGCATTGGCGCAGTGGGCCTGCATGCGCAGCCGCAAGGTCTCCAATCCCTTAAGGAAGACCCACGCATTGAAAGGGCTCAGCGTCGGGCCAGCTGTGCGCAGAAAACCCACCACTTCTTTCATCTGCTCGGATCGCCCGGCAACCACGCCCCCCAGGCAGCGTCCCTGCCCGTCGATGTACTTGGTTGCGGAATGAATGACGATATCAGCACCGAGCGCCAATGGCTGCTGCAGCACCGGTGTGCAGAAGCAGTTGTCCACGGCCAGCATGGCGCCCTTGGCGTGGCAGAGCTCAGCCAACGCCTCGATATCGACCAGTTCAGCCAAGGGGTTCGACGGCGATTCAACGAAGACCAGCTTGGTATTGGGCTTGAATGCAGGTTCCCAAACACCCACGTCCGTGAGCGGAACGTAGTCGACCTGAAGACCGAAGCGCTTAAGATACTTTTCGAACAGCGAGACCGTTGCACCAAACACGCTCCGCGAAACCAGCACGTGGTCGCCAGCCGAGCATAGGCTCATAACCGTCGCCAGAATCGCGGCCATACCGGAGGCGGTCGCTACGGCCTGCTCGGCGCCTTCCATGGCGGCGATGCGCTCTTCGAATGCTCGCACAGTAGGGTTGGTGTAGCGCGAATAGACATTCCCCGGCACCTCACCGGCAAAACGTGCAGCGGCGTCTGCAGCACTGCGGAACACGTAGCTGGAGGTGAAGAACAACGGCTCGCCGTGCTCACCCTCGGGCGAACGATGCTGGCCCGCACGAACGGCCAATGTATCCATGCCTGCGTCGGACAAGTCACTGTCCAGACGGCCAGCGTCCCAGTCAGTTGTCATAGTCTTTTCACCCTGAGCCGAGGCGGCCGAGCCGCCGGGTTGTCGATCAGTTGTTATACAGGTCGATGATTGCACTGCCTGCAACGCCCTTGTTCTTGCTCAGGTCGTTGCGGGCCTGCTCGATCTTGTGCAAATAGACATCGTCGATATCACCGGTCACATATTTGCCGTCGAACACAGCGCAATCGAAATTCTCTATCTTCACCTTGCCGCCGCCGACCGCTTCGATCAGGTCAGGCAGATCCTGATAGATTAGCCAGTCGGCGCCGATCAGCTCTGCGACCTCTTCGGTGCTGCGATTATGCGCGATGAGTTCATGCGCGCTGGGCATGTCGATGCCATAGACGTTCGGATAGCGAACAGCAGGCGCGGCGGAACAGAAATAGACGTTCTTCGCCCCCGCTTCGCGGGCCATCTGAATGATTTGCTTGCAAGTGGTACCGCGAACGATGGAGTCGTCCACCAGCATGACGTTCTTGCCACGGAATTCGAGGTCGATGGCGTTGAGCTTCTGGCGTACCGACTTCTTGCGCGCGGCCTGGCCCGGCATGATGAAGGTTCGACCGATGTAGCGGTTCTTGACGAAGCCTTCGCGGAACTTTACACCCAGGCGATTGGCCAGTTCCAACGCTGCCGTGCGGCTGGTATCGGGAATCGGAATCACCACATCGATATCGTGATCCGGGCGCTCACGGAGAATCTTGTCGGCGAGCTTCTCACCCATCCGCAGACGCGCCTTGTACACCGAAACGCCGTCCATCAGGGAGTCCGAACGCGCCAGATAGACGTGCTCGAAAATGCACGGCGCATAATGAGGATTCGGTGCGCACTGGCGAGTGTGCAACTTTCCGTCTGCAGTGATGTAGACGGCCTCGCCCGGAGCCAGATCGCGGATCAGCGAGAAGCCCAGCACGTCCAGTGCGACGCTTTCGGAAGCGATCATGTATTCGACGCCTTGATCCGTATGACGCTGGCCGAACACGATCGGGCGAATGGCATGCGGATCACGAAAACCGACGATGCCATAGCCGGTCACCATCGCCACGACCGCATAGCCACCCACGCAGCGCTCGTGCACCTTGGCCACTGCGGCGAATACGTCTTCCTCGGTGGGTTGCAGCTTGCCACGCACGGCCAGCTCGTGCGCGAACACGTTGAGCAACACCTCCGAGTCGGAGTTAGTGTTCACGTGGCGCAGGTCGGACTCGTAGATCTCTTTGGTCAACTGGTCGACGTTGGTCAAATTGCCGTTGTGCGCCAGGGTGATGCCGTAGGGCGAGTTCACATAGAACGGCTGCGCCTCCGCCGAGCTGGAGCTGCCGGCAGTCGGATAACGTACATGGCCGATGCCCATGTTACCGACCAGGCGCTGCATATGGCGCTGCTGAAAGACGTCGCGAACCAACCCGTTGTCCTTGCGCAGGAACAGCTTGCCGCCGTCGCTGGTCACGATTCCGGCTGCATCCTGCCCACGGTGTTGCAGTACGGTAAGCGCGTCATACAACGCCTGATTGACGTTTGACTTACCGACGATGCCGACAATGCCACACATGCAAGGAACCTCTCAGTTATTACAGGCTGATCCGGACATGGCGCAGGCTTGAAAGCCTCCAGCACGCCCGTTGTAAAGAATGCTCATCTCAACCGGAAGCGTCGAGCGAGCCGGCTACCCATTGGCTTCCAAACCCGAGAATCAGGTTTTTTGACCAATCGGCAACCAACAGAAAATGCGGCAGCAATGTCGATTCGCGCCACCAGGGGTCCTGCTGTACAGGCGCAAGGCTGAGAAGCCCCACCAGCACTACGATCAGCAGTCCACCTCGGGCCGCACCAAACACCATTCCGAGAAAGCGATCCGTGCCGGACAGTCCGGTCACCCGAACCAGCTCACCGATGAGGAAATTGATCAGCGCCCCTACCAGCAAGGTCACAACGAACAGAATCACGCAGGCCGCGATGACTTGAAAGGATGGGGTACTGATGAACTCTGCAAGATGGTGCGACAGCGCACCACCGAACATCCAGGCGACAACACCTGCAATGATCCAGGTGAGCAGGGAAAGCGCTTCCTTAACGAAACCGCGCTTCAAGCTGATCAGACTGGAGATGACCACAACGGCGATAAACGCCCAATCGACCCAGGTGAGCGTCACGGGGTTTCCTGCAAAGAAGAAAGGCGGCGTATTTTAGCAGAGCGCCCGCCACGGAGTAAGCACCGCGAATTCGCTCTTGCCGGCAGCGGGCTAGCCACCGGCAGGTAAGCCTGTCGACGGCCGATGCAGAGCGACTTCAGCCCTGTTCAGGCTTGAAACGCACAACGAACCCGTTCAGTTTCTGCTGCCGCTGCAGCTGGTCACGCAAACGATTGGCTTCCGCCCGTTCCACCAAAGGCCCGACGAAAACACGATTCATTCCATCCGCGGTGCGTATATAGGCGTTATAGCCCTGAGACCGCAGCGTTTTCTGCAGCTTGTCGGCGTTCTCGCGGCTGGAAAGACTGGCCAGTTGCACCGACCAGCTGACCGGAAGGTTCGCCGCATCCAGTCGTTTCTCTTCGGGCGCGGCCGGCACGGAGGCCGGCGCTTTGACGGTTGCTGGTTCAGTCGCTACCGGAGGCACCGGCGGCGGCTCGACAGGGGCTGGACTAATGGGGGCCGCCGGCGCATCAGCCTCGGTTGTCGGCTGTGCCTCGTCGATAATTTCATACTCTTCAGGGAAGGGCTCTATCTGCGGCTCCGGGACCTCGACAGGTCGCGTCTCGATCGCAGGCGCAGCGGGCGCCTCAGGCATTTGCGGCGCATCTACGGCAACCTGCCGGCCAGCATCATCACGATTGAATAGCATCGGGACGAATATCACGGCTAGCGCAACAAGCACCAGCGCACCGACGATACGCTGAAGTAAACCTCTATCCACCAAGAGCATGTCCTCCACCCGTTGCGTATCGCTCAAGCCATGTCAGCGCTTCAGCCACGCAATAAAAAGATCCGAACAGCAATATCTCATCCCCCTCCGCGGCCTGATCACACTGCTGCTCGAGTGCTTGGGATATTCCGGGGTAGATAGTGACGGTCGCGCCCCGTTCCTTCAATGACGAACTCAGCTCCGCTGCGGAGCGCGAGCGAGACGTCGCCAATGGCGCAACCGCCCAGCTGTCCACGACCGGGCGCAGTTCGTCGATCACACCTGACAAATCCTTGTCAGCTAGTAAGCCGAACACTGCAAGTCGGCGACCGGATTTCGGCTGCTGCCGGAGTTGCGTAGCCAGATAGGCAGCCGCGTGAGGGTTGTGCCCCACGTCGAGCAATATCACTAACTCTCGCCCCTTCCAGCGAATCGTCCGCTGGTCCAGACGCCCGGTAATACGCGTATCCCGTAATGCTTGGATGAGCGGCGCAGGACGCCAGGACGGCTCGAGCAATGCAAACGCCTGCAATGCAACTGCTGCGTTTTCCAGCGGCAACCTGAGCAATGGCAGATTTCGCAGCTCCAGGGCGTTACCTGCCCCATCCTTGCCATACCAGTGCCAACAGGTGGCTTCTCTCACCAGATCGAAATCGAGCCCACGTACCAGCAACGGCACGGCAGACTGATTCGCGTACTCCAGCATCGACTCTGGCGGCGAGGAATCACCGCATACGGCGGGTTTAGCAGAGCGAAATATGCCAGCCTTTTCGAAAGCCACGCTCTCACGCGTAGAGCCTAGCCACTCGGCATGATCCAGGCCGACGTTAGTAACCACCGCCACATCGGCATCGACCAGGTTCACCGCATCGAGGCGGCCACCAAGTCCGACCTCCAGTACTACGGCATCCAGTGCCTCACGCTCGAACAGCCAGAAGGCGGCGAGCGTACCCATCTCGAAATAGGTCAGGGAAACGGAGCCACGGGCCTGTTCAACCGCCTCGAAGGCATCACAAAGCGCTTCGTCGCTGGCGTCCACGCCGCCAAGGCGAACGCGCTCGTTGTAGCGCAACAGATGCGGTGAGCTGTAAACACCCACTGTCTTGCCCTGCCCCGCCAACATCTGGGCGATAAAGGCGCAGGTCGAGCCTTTACCATTTGTACCCGTGACCGTAACGACCTGAGGAGCCGGGCGTGTCAGCCCAAGCCTTGTCGCCACCGCACGGCAGCGATCGAGCCCCATATCAATGGCGGTAGGGTGCAGCTGCTCGAGATACTCGAGCCAGTCCTGCAGGCTCCGCCGGGTCATGCGCTAGCCGTCACCAGAGCCGGCTCCGCTGGCGTAGGCAGCTGTTGCAGCTGAGCAAGCAAACGCGACAGACGAGCACGCAACTCGGCGCGCGGGATGATCAGATCGATGGCGCCGTGATCCAGCAGGAACTCGCTGCGCTGGAAACCTTCTGGGAGCTTTTCGCGCACCGTCTGCTCGATCACGCGCGGCCCCGCGAAGCCGATCAATGCCTTGGGCTCGGCAACGATCACATCGCCCAGCATGGCCAGACTCGCCGATACGCCGCCATAAACCGGATCGGTAAGGACGGAAATGAACGGCAGCCCCTCTTCGCGCATCCGTGCCAGCACCGCAGAAGTCTTGGCCATCTGCATAAGCGAGATCAGTGCCTCCTGCATCCGGGCCCCGCCGGACGCGGCAAAACAGACCAGAGGGCAACGCTGTTCAAGCGCGGCATTGGCGGCGCGAACGAAGCGCTCTCCGACAATAGCGCCCATGGAGCCTCCCATGAAGGAGAACTCAAATGCACAGGCCACGACCGGCATACGCATCAAGGTCCCGCGCATGGCAATCAGTGCATCCTTTTCGCCCGTCTGCTTCTGGGCAGCGGAGAGACGGTCCTTGTACTTTTTGCTATCGCGAAACTTCAATCGATCAACAGGCTCGAGGTCGGCCGCGATCTCTTCGCGTCCTTCGTTGTCAAGAAAGATGTCCAGACGCGTACGCGCGTCGATACGCATGTGATGCTGACACTTCGGGCAGACATCCAGTGTTTTCTCCAACTCCGGACGATATAGAACCGCCTCGCATGACGGGCATTTGTGCCACAGGCCTTCGGGCACTGAGCTTTTCTGCGTTTCCGAGCGCATGATCGAAGGGATCAGCTTGTCTACCAGCCAGTTGCTCATGCTTTTATTCTCCACAGCTTGTCAGTCCCGCGCGTAACAACTGCACGCACCGGAAATTTATCGTTGCGACCGTCTCCATTGGAGCTCACCACGTCGCGTAGGCGATAGCCCAGAGGGGGCGCTGTCGCTGAAACTTGAGCCGCCACCCTTAACAGGCGGGTATCAATGGCGGGCCCGCCAATCCAGCGAATGGTAACTGGACGGCAATGCCCATCGGTTCGTCACATCGCCGTCCTTACCAGACGAATGAACTCACGCACCTTTTCGACATCCTTGATGCCCTTGCTTGACTCCACTCCACCACTGACATCGACGGCGAACGGGCGCACTCCGGCCACAGCCTGTTGAACGTTCTGAGGGGATAGTCCGCCAGCGAGTATCAGCGGCTTGGGCAGATCTGCTGGAATCAGCGACCAGTCGAACACTTCGCCCGTTCCACCTGGAACACCTGCCACGAAAGTATCGAGCAAAATGGCGCTAGCCCCGGCATAACGAACGGCCTGCGCGCGAATGTCTTCGCCCGGCTGGACTCTGAGCGCCTTGTACCATGGGCGGTGAAAGCCTTCGCAATCAGCCGGTGTTTCGTCACCATGAAATTGCAGCATATCCAGCGGCACGGCATCGAGTATTTCATTGAGCTCGCAACGCGATGCATTGACGAACAAGCCTACGGTTGTGACAAAAGGTGGCAAAGCGGCAATGATCGCACGCGCCTGCTCGATGCCAACCGCGCGCGGGCTCTTGGCATAGAACACCAGGCCGATAGCGTCCGCTCCCGCTTCGGCAGCGACAAGCGCGTCCTCGATACGGGTAATTCCACATATCTTGCTACGAACGATAGGCAACGGCAGGTACCTGCGAAGAAAGACGCTGGATGGTAACAAAAGCGCCACAGGCTGCAACCTGCATTGCTGTGCCAGTCGGCGTCAGGACGACAGCTCCTGCCCCTTCTGCGCCTGCCGGTTTCCTGACCTTAGGTTCGTTGATTTCGGACATCCGGCAAGCCAGACAGAAAATGCGGCCCGAGATAGCGCTCAGGCAATTGGAACTGCTCCGGATAATCCACCTGAACCAGATACAGGCCATAAGGATGAGCCGTCACTCCACCGGTCCGCCTAACCCGCGACTCCAGCACCTTCCTGGCCCACTCCACCGGCCGTTCCCCCGCGCCGATAGTCATCAGCACACCAGCGAAGTTGCGCACCATATGGTGCAGAAAAGCATTGGCGCGGACATCGATCACGATGAGCCGCCCATACTCAAGCAACTCCAGATGATGAATCGTTTTGATCGGCGATTTCGCCTGGCACTGGCGCGCCCGAAAAGCGCTGAAATCGTGGGTCCCGACAAACGCCTTGGCCGCTTCGCGCATCAGCGCGACATCCAGCGGGCGATGATTCCAGGTCACCTCTTCGGCAAGATGCGCGGGACGGATCTGATCGTTGTAAATCACATAGCGATAGCGACGGGCCATGGCACTGAAACGCGCATCGAAGGTTTTCGGCATCTCCTTGGCCCAGGTGACACTGATATCGCCCGGCAGGTTCATGTTCGCACCCATGATCCAAGCATGCATGGAGCGGTTCACTGGCGTGTCGAAATGCACCACCTGGCCGCAGGCATGTACGAGCGCGTCGGTACGCCCCGCACAACTCAGCACGACCGGATGACCACCAGCAACTTTACTCAGTGCACTTTCCAGCGAGAGCTGAACAGACGGCACACCATCGCGCTGTCGTTGGAATCCGCGGTAGCGTGAACCTTTGTATTCAACCCCGAGGGCGATTCTGAAAACGTCAGCGGCAGCCGATGGGGCTGCCGCTTCAGATACTGCATCAGTCATGGTCAGGCTAGTTTGGCGAGCATATCTCGCGCCTCTTGCTGCTGGGCATCGCTACCCTCGCTCATAACCTCATCGAGAATGTCGCGAGCACCTTCCGCATCACCCATATCGATGTAGGCGCGAGCAAGGTCAAGCTTCGTAGTGGTTTCATCAGTATCTGAGAAGAAATCGAAATCATCGTCCAAAGCGTCCGATGCTGCCTCGACGGGCGCGATCGTACCCGCTGGCTGCTCGGGAAGATCGACCGGCTCAACGTGTCGCGAGAGGTCGTCTAGCTCGGCCTCGACCTCATCCAATTCTGAGTTAAAGCGCGCAGAGGTTGTTTCTTCGGCAGCCTCGTCAGCCAGCGATAGGTCGAACTCCTCAGGCATATCAGCCGGCTGTGCGGAGTCAGAAAGTTCGAAATCAAAATCATCGGCCGGCTCGAGCGGCTCGGACTTGGACGCTTCCTCTTCGAGGCCGGTCATCAATTCGTCATTGCGATCGGTAGTGGCGGGCTGATCATCGAGATCGAGCGAGAAGCCGGCCAGCTCGTCCTCAAGAGAAACCTCATCCGACTTGGACGATTCGTTCAGATCGAAAGAGAAGTCGTCTGCGCCCTGCTCTTGGGTCGCGTCGAGGTTGAGTTCGTCGAAATTGAGCTCGTCCAGTTCCTCTGTGGCCTGATTAGCCGGCGCGGTCGTACCGGCCAGGTCGTCGTCCAACTCAAGATCGTCCAGGCTCAAATCAAAACTGTTGTCCGCGCTTTGATCTGTGGCTGGCGCAGGCTGTTCAAGCTCAAGATCGTCCAGGCTGAAACTGTCGAAGTCGTTGGTACTCGCCGAGGCTGCCGCAATACCTGCTCCCGCGGCAGCAGCCATTGCCGGGTATCTGGCCTTGGTCTGCTCTATAGCGGCGGTAGAGCCGCCAATATCCCGAAGTTCCGCCTCTTGCCGAGCGAAGCCCTCGCGATCGCCGAGTTCGGCATAGACTTCCATAAGTTTGAGGCGCAGGTCACTGCGCTGCGGCTCATCGTTCAATGCATTTTGCAGCAGGTCCGCGGCCTGATTGAAACGACCATAGGCGATATAAATATCGGCTTCGGCAAGCGGATCGTTGCTAGCCGCTGCAAGCGAGTCCGCCGAATGCGCGTCGGCACCCTCAGTGCTGCGATCGGCCGGTTCGACATCCGGCGAATCGAGGTCATGCTGCGCTACGTAAAACGCGTCCGGCGCGTCATCGGCCAGCAGACTTTCCTGCAGCTCGGCTTCTTTCATGGCGTTGCGGCGCGACAAAGCCATCAAACCGACCAGCAACAGCAGCAGCGCACTGCCCCCCAAGACACCGAGCAGTACGGGATTTCCCAACAGTTCATCGACGTAGCTGTCGCTTTCGGGCGCCTGAGCATCTGCAACCGGCGCGACAGGAGCCGCAGGCGGCTGAGCGGCCGGCTCCTGGGGTGCTATTGCTTCGTTCTGAGGTACCTGCGACGCCGAAGCGTCAGCAGTAGTCTCGGACTCGGTTTCTGTCTCTGGCGCGACTTCAGTCGCTTCCGGTGCAGCAGGTGTGTTTGACTCAATCTCGTCGATCGGAGGATTTACAGACGCCTCGGTGCCCGCTGCCGGCTCCCCTCCAGTCGCCAACTGAGCCTGTAGTTTGGCAAGCTGGTCATCCTTGAGTTGCATCAGGCGCTGCAGTTTGTCCAGCTGACCCTGTAGGTCGTTGAGACGGTCCTTGAGATCCAGGTTCTCTCGACGACTGGAATCGAGGCTTTCCTCGGCAACGGAAAGTTTGTCGCGCAATGCTGCCGCGTCCCCCCCCGTTCCGGCATCGCTGCCAGTGGTGGACTTCCCTGCTTCCGGCGCAACCAGTCGCAAGCTATCGCCCTGCTCGCTGCGAGAAGGTGCGGCCCCGGCCGACCCGCGCTTCGTGGCGTCGAGCTGACGCGCCCCCGCGACAGTCGAGCCAGCAGCCTGACGCCAGCTGGCATTCTGTTGCGCAACCTGCTGAATAGCCTCAGCTTGCGAACGGCTACCAATCTGCTCGGCGTTCGGCAAGCGCAGCACTTGGCCATTCTTCATCCGATTGATATTGCCGCCAATGAACGCGTTCGGGTTCAGGTCCTGAATGGCCAGCATGGTCTGATGTACGGTGCCGCCCTGCCGCGCGCGCTCTGCAATTTCCCAAAGCGTGTCGTTGGGCGTGACCTTGTATTCGTTACTTGGCTGCGCGGACGGGCTAGCGGATACCGGAGCAGCCGGGCTTGCCGGCCGCGGAGTCGAGACGGGACGGGACGACGGGGTCGCAATCGGTAGCTGAGGTGCAACGGCGGCAGCGATCTCCGGAGAGTACAGCGGCGGATCCAGCAGCAAGGTGTATTCACGCAGGAGACGGCCACTGGGCCAGAGCACTTCGATAAGAAAGTTCAGGTAGGGTTCGCGAACCGGCTTGGTCGACGACACCCGAATGATGCTTTTACCGTCAGGGCGCAATACAGGGGTAAAGGTAAGGTCCGTCAGAAAATACTGCCGGTCTACACCCGCCCTATTGAAATCTTCAGCGGATGCCAGAACCGGAACCACCTCACCCGGCGCCAAAGTTTTCGCGTCCAGCAGTTCGATTTCAGCCACCAGCGGTTGATTCAGCGCGGACTTCAGCGTGACCTCTCCCAGCCCCAGCGCATAAGCCATTTCGGAAGTCAGCGCGGTAGCAGCCGCGATTGCCAGTACCAGATTGCGAACCCGAACCATTATGTAAATCCTTGTTTTTTAACTTTTCTCGGATGTTCGAGAGGGTCTTATAGTCACTGCCCGCGCCCGCCAGGTGGCGGTTCCCCCCGTCAGCGATAAGCCTAAACAGCGTCGTTAGCTAGAATAGTTCTTCGAATTTCCAGTAAGTATCTTTTACAGATAGTGTTTTATCAACAACTCACCAGACCGTGCGGCATTGCCTGCCGCGCCTTTTCGCACGTTATCAGACACAATCCACAAATTAGCCCGCGCACTTCAGCAAGACATGTCGCCGCCAAGTCATCCCGGCCGCTAGAGGCTCGCCATAGCCATTCAGCCCAACCGAGCACCCCGACGCTCTACCGTCCGAGGATAGCCATGACTGGATCGGCCACAGCGGAAACGCCCGCAATCGAAAGGGCATCACTGTAGCCGATACCGCCCCTCGCGCAGAACCATTAAGGCTTAACCCGACGAACCGTCGCGCGGAGTTCCTCCCCAAAAAACACCGCAGCACCTTTAGCTTCCGACACAAAAAAAGCGCCGCGGCAGTGCCGAGGCGCTTCTAGTGTTTCTTTTCTTTCGGCTTATCGCTCCAAAAGAATACGCAGCATGCGGCGCAACGGCTCGGCAGCACCCCAGAGCAGCTGATCGCCAACGGTGAACGCGCCCAGGTAATGCGAGCCCATATTCAGCTTGCGAAGGCGGCCAACGGGAACACTCAAGGTACCGGTCACTGAGGTCGGACTCAGCTCCTGCATACTGGCGTCACGGTGGTTCGGGACGAGCTTAACCCAGGGATTATGCTGACTGATCAGCCCCTCGATATCCGAGATGGGCACGTCTTTATTCAGCTTGATGGTCAACGCCTGGCTGTGGCAGCGCATCGCGCCCACGCGTACACAGATACCGTCCACTGGAATCGGGCTTTTGAAACGACCGAGAATCTTGTTGGTTTCCGCCTGAGCCTTCCATTCTTCCCGGCTCTGCCCGTTCGGCAGTTCTTTGTCGATGTAGGGAATCAAACTACCAGCAAGCGGAACGCCGAAGTTATCCACGGGGAAAGCTTCGGAGCGTTGACACTCGGCGACCTTGCGATCGATTTCCAGGATTGCGCTGGCCGGGTCTGCAAGCTCGTTGGCAACCGAGGCATTAATGCTGCCCATCTGCTTGATCAGCTCACGCATGTTCTGCGCGCCGGCACCGGAGGCAGCCTGGTAGGTCATGGCGCTCATCCAGTCGACCAGCCCATGCTCGAACAAGCCGCCAAGCCCCATCAGCATCAGGCTGACGGTGCAATTGCCGCCAATGTAGTTGAGGGTGCCGGCGTCAAGCTGATGGTCGATGACCTTGCGATTGACCGGATCGAGCACGATGACCGCGTCGTCTTGCATGCGCAACGTCGAAGCCGCATCGATCCAGTAGCCTTTCCAGCCCGCTTCGCGCAGCTTGGGGAATATTTCGCTGGTGTAGTCGCCACCCTGGCAGGTGAGGATCACATCGAGGGATTTCAGCTCATCGATGCTGTAGGCGTCCTTCAGCGGCGCGGTGTCCTTGCCGATCGACGGGCCCTGACCGCCTACGTTGGAGGTGGTGAAGAACACTGGCTCGATAAGGTCGAAATCCCGCTCTTCCAGCATTCGCTGCATGAGCACGGAACCGACCATACCGCGCCAACCGATCAGACCTACACGTTTCATCGCAACTACCTATATATATGTATGGCCCGCCTGGCAGGCCGTCGATAACAAAATACGCTTTCGGGTTCGAAAGCGAGGGCGCGCCGTGCCGTGGCACCGCAACGCCTCGCCATCACTCGGCGTCTTCCGCCTAGCCGCCGCCCGCAAGCTCTGTCAACGGCCGGTGCAATGGGACCCGAGAGATTACAACTTCGCGAGCGCCGCGACTACTGCGTCACCCATTGCCTGAGTATTGGCCTTCTTGCAGCCGTCGGACCAGATATCGCCTGTACGCAGCCCCTCGTCGAGAACATTGCTGACGGCCTGCTCGATGGCGTCCGCGGCCGCGACTTGGTTGAAGCTGTAACGCAGCATCATCGAAACCGAAAGAATGGTTGCCAACGGGTTGGCGATGCCCTGGCCTGCGATATCCGGGGCCGAGCCATGGCAGGGCTCGTACATGCCCTTGTTGTTCGAATCCAGTGAAGCAGACGGCAGCATGCCGATCGAGCCGGTCAGCATGGAAGCTTCGTCCGACAGGATGTCGCCGAACATGTTGTCGGTCACGATCACGTCGAACTGCTTCGGTGCGCGCACCAGCTGCATCGCTGCGTTGTCGACGTACATATGGCTGAGTTCGACATCCGGGTAGTCCTTCGCAACCTCTTCCACCACGGCGCGCCACAGCTGGCTGGACGCCAGGACGTTGGCCTTGTCCACCGAGCAGAGCTTCTTGCCACGCACGCGGGCCATGTCGAAACCGACCCTGGCGATCCGGCGAATCTCGCTCTCGCTGTAAGGCAGGGTATCGAAGGCCATGCGCTCGCCGTTTTCCAGCACCTTGCTCTCGCGCGGCTGACCGAAATAGATACCGCCGGTCAGTTCACGGACGATAAGGATATCCAGCCCGGCAACGATCTCCGGCTTCAGGCTGGAAGCCTCGGCCAGCTGCGGGTACAGCAGCGCAGGACGCAGGTTGCCGAACAAACCCAGTTGCGAACGGATTTTCAGCAGCCCGCGCTCAGGACGGATGGCGGGATCGATGGTGTCCCACTTTGGCCCGCCCACCGCGCCGAGCAGGATGGCGTCGGCAGCACGGGCACGCTCCAAGGTCTCGTCGGCCAGGGGCACGCCGTATTTATCGACCGCGGCCCCGCCCAGCTCGTCGTAGCTGAGCTGGAAGTCGAGCTGGAACTTGTCGTTGGCCAGCTCCAGCACCTTGACCGCCTCGGCCATGATTTCCGGTCCGATACCGTCGCCGGGAAGAATCAGAATCTGTTTGCTCATCATGTTTTCTCGAGTTATTCAGTGGGGCGGTCGCCATCGCGACCACCTGGAATCTGTGAGGAGACCGGCTGACCGTACATCGCTTTGATGCGTCTATCCTGCTCGTCGGCAGAAAAAGACTCCCAAATCAGGTCGTTGACGTCCGTCTCGCTGGAGAAGCCTTGCACTCCATCGTCCTCGAAGCCGACATGGCGCAGCTGGCCGCCATGCCCAGTCTGCTGGTTGATGGAGAAGTTCAGCTGATCGGTCCGCCACATTGCGTACCGGCCGGGAACCACCACATCAGCCGACTGACCTAGCCGGCGGCTATAGTCAGCAATTGAATCATCAAGGTCATCCACCGCCAGGGCGATATGAAAACGCTTCATCGTCACCTTCTCACTTGATCGCGCCGAACAGCCAGGGCTGGCTTTGCTGATGCCGGATCTCGAAGGCCTTGATGGCATCTGCGTCCTGCAACGTGAGGCCGATATCATCCAGACCGTTGAGCAGGCAGTGCTTGCGAAACGCGTCGACCTCGAAGCTGTACTGCACGCCATCCGGGCGCGTTACCGTCTGCGCCGCCAGATCCACGGTGAGCTGATAGCCCTCGGTGGCCTCGGCCTGCTCGAACAGCGCATCGACCTCTTCTTCCTTCAGCACGATCGGCAGCAGGCCGTTCTTGAAACTGTTGTTGTAGAAAATGTCGGCAAAGCTCGGCGCGATAATCGCGCGGAAGCCGTACTCTTCGAGCGCCCAGGGTGCATGCTCACGGGACGAACCACAGCCGAAGTTTTCACGCGCGAGCAGAACGCTGGCGTTTTGGTAACGAGGAAAATTCAATACGAATTCCTGGTTTACCGGACGACTCGAGCAATCCTGATTGGGCTGACCCACGTCCAGATAGCGCCACTCGTCGAACAGGTTCTGACCGAAACCGGTACGCTTGATCGACTTGAGAAACTGCTTCGGAATGATCTGATCGGTATCGACGTTGGCGCGATCGAGTGGCGCGACGAGACCGGTGTGCTGGGTGAATGCTTTCATGTCGGTCTCCTCAGGCCTGGATCAAATCACGAACATCGACGAAACGACCGGTCACCGCGGCGGCGGCAGCCATCGCCGGGCTCACCAGATGAGTCCGTCCGCCAGCGCCCTGCCGCCCTTCGAAATTGCGGTTGGAAGTGGACGCGCAATGCTCGCCGCTGCCCAGCTTGTCGGGGTTCATCGCCAAACACATGGAACAGCCGGGCTCACGCCACTCGAAGCCAGCTTCGAGAAAGATCTTGTCGAGCCCTTCCGCCTCGGCCTGTTGCTTGACCAGCCCGGAACCTGGCACGACCATCGCTTGCTTCACCGTAGCCGCCACCTTGCGGCCCTTGGCCACTTCGGCAGCGGCGCGCAGGTCTTCGATACGCGAGTTGGTGCAGGAGCCGATGAAGACGCGGTCGAGTTGAATATCGGTGATCGGCTGGTTGGCACGCAGGCCCATGTACTTCAGCGCTCGGGTGATGGAATCGCGCTTGACCGGATCAGCTTCGGCCGCCGGATCAGGCACATGCTGGTCGACTGCCAGAACCATCTCGGGCGACGTTCCCCAACTGACCTGCGGTTTGATTTCTTCGGCATTCAGCTCGACGACCGTGTCGAATACCGCGTCGTCGTCGGACACCAAACTCTTCCAGAGCTCGACGGCATTGTCCCAATCAGCGCCCTTAGGCGCGAATGGGCGACCTTCGACGTAAGCGATCGTCTTCTCGTCCGCCGCCACCATACCTACGCGTGCGCCGGCCTCGATGGACATGTTGCAGATGGTCATGCGCCCTTCCATCGACAGTTCGCGAATGGCGCTACCGGCGAACTCCAATGCATGGCCGTTGCCTCCGGCGGTGCCGATCTTGCCGATCACCGCCAGGACGATGTCCTTGGCGGTCACGCCGAAAGGCAACTTACCTTCGACGCGCACCTGCATGTTCTTCATCTTTTTGGCGACCAGGCACTGGGTCGCGAGTACATGCTCGACCTCGGAAGTACCGATCCCATGCGCCAGCGCGGCGAATGCACCGTGGGTGGAGGTATGCGAGTCGCCACAGACGACCGTCATGCCCGGCAACGTCGCGCCCTGCTCCGGCCCGATGACATGGACGATGCCTTGGCGAACATCGTTCATCTTGAATTCGAGAATGCCGAAGTCGTCGCAGTTTTCGTCCAGCGTTTGTACCTGGATACGCGAGACTTCGTCGGCGATGGCTTCCAGGCCGCCCTGACGTTCGCCCTTGGTGGTCGGCACGTTGTGATCGGGAGTCGCGATATTGGCGTCGATGCGCCATGGCTTGCGCCCTGCCAGGCGAAGCCCTTCGAATGCCTGCGGTGAGGTCACTTCGTGCAGGATATGACGGTCGATGTAGATCAGGGACGAGCCATCGTCACGGCGCTTGACCTCGTGCATTTCCCAGAGCTTGTCGTAGAGCGTTTTGCCGGCCATCGGACTTTCCTCATCAGTGCGTTGGGCTAAAGCCCTTTTGCTTATGGGGTTGATGCTAGGGGGTTGCGTCGAATTACTCAAATTCATATTTTTCATCTAACGCATTCCATATAGGAATAGCGGTACGCTGTTCCTAGTCCAGTAATAACGCGCCTTACCCGACCTTCCGGGAGACAACCAATGGACCTTGCCAACCTCAACGCCTTTCTCGCCATCGCCGAAACGGGGAGTTTTTCTCTGGCCGCCGAGCGCCTGCATCTGACCCAACCGGCCGTGAGCAAACGACTGGCTGCGCTGGAATCACAGTTGAACGTACGGCTGTTCGATCGTCTCGGACGCGAGATCGGTCTCACTGAAGCAGGCAGAGCCCTGCTTCCACGGGCCTATCAGATTCTCAACGTGCTGGACGATACCCGCCGCGCGCTGACCAACCTCAACGGCGACGTCAGCGGGCGACTGAGTCTGGCGACCAGCCACCACATCGGTCTGCACCGTTTGCCGCCCTTGCTGAGGGCCTTCACTCGCGCCCACCCACGCGTGAATCTGGATATCCGTTTTCTCGATTCGGAAATCGCCTATGAGGAAGTCCTGCACGGGCGCGCCGAACTCGCGGTGATCACCCTGGCACCCAAAACGGCGGCTCCGGTTCGCGCCCACAAGGTCTGGGATGATCCACTCGACTTCGTGGTGGCCCCCGAGCATCCCCTGGCACAAAAACGCGAGATCACGCTGGCGGACATTGCCGGTTATCCGGCGGTATTTCCGGGCGGCAATACCTTTACCCACCATATTGCGCAACGGTTGTTCGAGCGCGAAGGCCTCATCCCGAATATCGCGATGAGCACCAATTACATGGAGACGATCAAAATGATGGTGTCCATCGGCATCGCCTGGAGTGTGCTGCCGCGCACAATGCTCGATGATCAGGTGGTGCGTTTGCCACTGGCGGGCGTTCAGCTGTCACGGCAACTCGGCTACATCACCCACACCGAGCGCACCCTGTCGAACGCGGCGAAAGCCTTCATGGCGCTGTTGGATGCCGACTAACCGCACTTGCACTCTGCCATCAGCTACGGATAAGTTCGCGGCACAAGAACAAGATCGTCAGAGCGCCCATGAGAATCGCCTGTCATCGCCCGATCCGCGATTCCCTGATCCTTCCGATCGAGGCCTTTTATGCTTCCTCCTGAGCCGCTTCAGAACGCTACCGCACATGAAGCGGAAAACCCCTGGCAGGATGCCTCTCGCCTGCTATCGGTGCTCGACGGTGCGGGAGTCGGCGTATGGTCCTGGGACTTGTCATGCGGCATCGTGCATTGGTCAATCGGTACGGGCCTGCTTTTCGGGCTCACCGAACCGCTCGTCGAAATTAGCCTCGATTATTACCTAACGCTCATCGCTGCGGAGGACCGCCCTCATGTCGACGCCATTGTCCGCTCGGTACTGAAGGGCGGCGAGTCACGCTTCAGCTTTCGTCATCGGGTGCGTTGGCCGGACGCCAGCGTGCGCTGGCTGGAAATCGATGGGCAGCGGCAAGACAGCGGCACGCCACCTTCGATGATAGTCGGCATCATCCGCGACATCACCGATCAGCATCTTCAGGCCCAGGCCCTCGAAGACAGCCAGGAGCGGCTCGAGTTGACACTCGAATCGGCAGAGCTGGGCAACTGGGAATGGCACATTCCCAGCGATCGCCTCTATGCGTCCACCCGGGCCTCCGAGCTGCACGGCATCGTCGACGGTCCCTTCAATGGGGCATTCCGCGAGTTTTTCCGCTCCGTCGCGGCCAAAAACCGTCAGACCATGCGCGAGGCATACAGCGATCTGCTCGCAGGCCGACGCCAAATCTACCAGACGACCTATCAGGCGGAGCACACCGATGGCACCGCCCGCCATCTGGAGAGCACGGCAAAGCTGTATCGTGACGAGCACGGCGCGCCGCTGCGGATGGTCGGCATCATCATCGACGCCACCGAACGCGTCCTGCGTGAACAGCACCTTGCCGCATCCGAAGCGAAATTTTCTGCATTGTTCCAAGGCAGCCCCGACCCCATTGCGCTCTCGCGCATCCGCGACGGTGTCTTCGTCGACGTCAATCCGAGCTTCACCGCCGTATTCGGCTGGGAGGGCGGCGACATCATCGGCCGCTCGGCCCCGGAAGTAGGCATCTGGCGCGACGAGGCACAGCGACAGGCGCTCTACCAACAGCTGACTCGCGACCAGCATCTGGAAAATGCCGAGGCGCAATTTCGCACCAAGGACGGCCATGTCGTCACCTGCGTGGTCTCCAGCCGCTTCATCCGAATCGATCGACGGCTGTGCATCGTCACGACCTTCCGCGACATCACCAAGCGCCAGCAGGCCGAGGCGGCGCTGAAGGTCAGCGAGGCCAAATTCGCCATGGCGTTTCATTCGAGCCCAGACGCCATCATTATCAGCGAGCGCAGCACGGGACGTTTCATCGAAGTCAACGAAGGCTTCCATCGCCTTTCCGGCTACCGTCCAGAGGAAGCGATCGGCCGCACGTCCACCGAACTGGGCGTCTGGCCCGGTACGCAGCGCCAAGCGCTGCTCGAACGTCTCAATCGCGACGGCCGCGTGGCCAATTGGGAAATGATCGGACAAGATCGTTACGGCAACCCCAAACACATCGAGGTCTCGATTGAACCGATCGAACTCAACGACACCGCCTGTCTATTGCTATCGGCACGGGACATCAGCCAGCTGAAGGCTGCCCACGCGCAGATTCATCACTTGGCGTATCACGACCCGCTGACCAATCTGCCCAACCGCGCCATGCTGATGGATCGCCTGACGCAGCAGACTTCCCTGCACAAACGACACAATCTGCGCGGCGCCTTGCTGTTTCTTGATCTTGACCACTTCAAACACATCAATGATTCACTCGGGCATCCGGTGGGCGATGCCGTATTGAAGATGATCACGGCTCGCCTCGAAGCCAGCACCCGTCAGGAAGACACGGTCGCCCGCCTCGGTGGCGACGAATTCGTCGTGTTATTGACCGGGCTGAGCGGTCGCCGCTCGGAGGTGACTCGTCATGTTCGCCAGGTGGCCGAAAAACTGCGCACGCTGCTCGCCGAGCCCATGATTTTCGAGGGTAATCGGCTGCAGGTCACGCCGAGCATTGGCATCGCCCTGATGCCTGATCACGGCGAGACGCCGGCCGATCTGCTGAAGCGCGCCGACATCGCGCTCTACCGAGCCAAGGACGCCGGACGCAATGCCATTCAGCTGTTCCGCACGACGATGCAGGAAGCCGCCGTTGCCCGCATGAAACTGGAGAGCGAGTTACGGCTGGCGCTGCAGCGTCACGAATTCGAGCTACAGCTGCAACCCCAGGTGAACGCGCGTTCCGGTGCGGTGATCGGCGCGGAAGTCCTGCTACGTTGGCATCAGCCAGCGCACACCCCACGCTCCCCCGCCCAGTTCATCGACGTGTTGGAAGAAAGCGGCTTGATTGTCGAGGTCGGCAACTGGGTCATAAAGGAAGCCTGTCGAATCGGTGCATCGCTACTGGCCAGCGGTCTCGTACATGCCGATCATTTCAGCCTTTGCGTCAATATCAGCCCCCGCCAGTTCCGGCAGAGCGAATTCGTCGAGCGCATCCTCGAGGCGCTGAAGACCAGCGGGCTTCCGCACAAGATGATCAAGCTGGAAATCACCGAAGGCATCGTGATCCACAATCTGGACGACACCATCGCCAAGATGCGTCGCCTTTGCCGGCATGGCGTAAGTTTCGCCATGGACGACTTCGGTACCGGCTACTCCTCGCTTACCTATCTGAAGCGCCTGCCGGTGAACCTACTGAAGATCGACCAGTCCTTCGTTCGAGACGCGCTGGATGATCCCAACGACGCTGAGATCATCCGTGCCATCGTCGCGATGGCCAGGAGCCTGGAATTGGAAGTGATTGCCGAAGGCGTCGAACAGCAGGCACAGCTCGACCTGCTGCAATTGCAAGGCTGTTATCTTTATCAGGGTTATCTGTTCAGTCGCCCATTGCCGTTGGCCGAGTTCAGTGAGCTTCTGATATCGCACCCGACGACCT
>NZ_JYHV01000020.1:111500-186727 GCF_000952685.1 Stutzerimonas stutzeri
CTTTCGCGGTCAGGCCTCTTCCAGCGCCAGGCGTTCGCCGTTGATCGGGATGCGCTTGGGTTTGGCCTCTTCCGGTACGACGCGTTCGAGCTCGATGCTCAACAGCCCGTTGTTGAGCGCGGCGCCCTTGACCTCTATATGGTCGGCGAGGCGGAACGAGAGCTTGAACGCGCGCTGAGCAATGCCCTGGTGCAGGTAGGTAACATTGTCACCTCCGTTTTCGCGCTTGCCGCCACTGATGGTCAGCACGCCACGCTCAACCTGCAGGTCCAGATCGGATTCTTGGAATCCGGCGGCTGCTACGATGATGCGGTACTGATCATCGCCGTGCTTTTCCACGTTGTAAGGTGGAAACGAGCTGCTAGCGTCGTTACGCAATGCGGACTCGAACAGATCGTTGAAACGATCGAAGCCAATGGATTGGCGGAACAATGGAGCCATCGAAAAACTAGTCATTTTGCTATCTCCTGATATTCAGCGAGTGGTTACTACAGGACCCGAATTCGGCATCCTGTAATGCCCTAGATAGGAACCGCCCGTTGTTTTTCAAGACCGTTCGTCGGAGTTTTAAATGTCCAAAGTCATGTTGATCACGGGTGCCAGCCGAGGGATAGGTGCCGCTACTGCCAGGCTTGCAGCGAGCGAAGGTTACTCGCTGTGTCTGAATTTCCACCGCCGCCAGGACGCCGCACAGCAACTACTCGAAGAGCTTCAACGTAACGGCACGCGAGCCATCGCGATCGCCGCCGACGTGGCTGACGAGGCGCAGATCGCGAACCTGTTCGCCGCAATCGATGATGAGTTCGGCAGGCTCGACGTACTGGTCAACAACGCCGGCATGCTAGAGCGCCAGATGCGCCTGGATGAAATGGATGCGGCGCGACTGATGCGTGTGTTCTCGGTCAATGTGACCGGTAGTTTTCTCTGTGCGCGTGAGGCTGTGAAACGCATGTCCACCCGCTACGGTGGCAACGGCGGCGCCATCATCAATGTCTCGTCGATCGCAGCGAAGCTCGGCGCGCCAAACGAATACATTGATTATGCGGCAGCCAAGGGCGCAATCGACAGCATGACCCTTGGTCTGGCCAAGGAGGTGGCCGCCGAAGGCATTCGAGTCAACGCCGTGCGACCAGGCGTGATCAACACCGACATTCACGCCAGCGGTGGCGAGCCGGGACGCGTCGAGCGGGTCCGGTCCAGCGTGCCCATGGGCCGTGGTGGCGAGGCTGAAGAGGTGGCCGAAGCGATACTCTGGCTCGCCAGCGAAAAGGCCAGCTACGCCAGCGGTGCGCTGCTGGACATCAGCGGTGGGCGCTAGCCCCACCGCCGGAAGCCCAGTTCAGACGGCTACTTCGAAACCCGGCGCGGAGCTGTCGAGCCCCAACAGGGCGTCGAGTCGCTCGCAATCGTTCTCGCGCCGCAGCTGGGCGAACAGCGAAACCGCTTGTGGATAGCTGCGGGTGAGCATGGACAACCACTGTTTGAGCCGACCCGGTGCGTAGCGTGGAGAGATCTTGCGCCGTGCCTGCATCCAGAAGTCAGCGAGCAGCGGCTGAACGTCATCCCAGCTCATCGGCTCGACCGTCACACCCCGCTTCGCCGCGCTGATCTGACGCGCCAGATCCGGCCGACAGACCAGCCCGCGGCCCAACATGATGTCCTCGACGCCGCTGACTTCGCGACAGCGGCGCCAATCCTCCAACGACCAGATATCGCCGTTGGCAAACACTGGCACCGCGACCACATCCCGAACCCTGGCCACCCATTCCCAATGCGCCGGCGGCTTATAGCCGTCGACCTTGGTCCTCGCATGCACCACCAGTTGCTCTGCGCCGCCGTCGACCAGTGCCCGGGCGCAATCGAGCGCGCCATCCGGGCTATCGAAACCCAAACGCATCTTTGCAGTGACTGGAATATGTGCCGGAACCGCTTTGCGCACCTCAGACAGAATCGCATGTAGCAATTCGGGTTCCTTGAGCAGCACGGCACCGCCACGAGACTTGTTCACGGTCTTGGCCGGACAGCCGAAGTTGAGGTCGATGGCAGGCGCGCCGAGGGTACAGGCGAATGCGGCATTGTCGGCCAGGCAAAGCGGATCGGAGCCCAGCAATTGCACTCGCAGCGGTGTGCCGGTACGGGTTTTCGCATCGTTGTCGAGCTCAGGTGCAAGCTTGCGAAAACTGGATGGAGGTAGCAGACGATCGGACACTCGAATGAATTCGGTCACGCACCAGTCGACGCCGCCGATGCCGGTCAGCACATCGCGCAGGATTTCATCGACCAGGCCTTCCATCGGCGCCAAAGCAATTTGCATCAAAAACGGTCCGCTCTGAAAAGCACCGCATTGTACGGAGCCGGCGGGCACTTAGGAACGGTCCGGCTGACGCCGCCTGGCGTCCTATGGGTCCGTTTCGTCGTCGCGGTCTTCGATGGTATCGGTTCCTGTCGTTGCCCCCATACCACCAGTTGTGCCCGTGGCCCCGGTGCCCATCGTGCCTAATTCGGAGTCACTGTCCATCTCTCCGTCACGGTCGACCATACCGTCCCGCTGGTTCTGTGCAGGATCCCGGATCTCGGACGATGGCTGCTCCATCGCATCGGTCCCCGTGGTGGACGGATTGGACAGGTCGCCATCCGCGTCGGCCAGCGCGATGCCAGAGACGACCATCAAACCAGCACTCATCAACAGAACTTTATTCAGCATGCTCTTCTCCACTTTCGTCGGTTCGATCAATCGTCATCCTGATCGCCCAAGGTCCGGCGAGGGTGATGCTCCATATCGATATCGTTGTCGCCGTGACCTGATTCGCCGTGGGCCTTGCTTGGTGGGCCTTCACGTTCGTCGCGCCCGGCTTCGCGACGTTCGGGTAATCGCTCGATGCCCTCACCCAGCCCCATGGAACCGTTACCCAAGCTGCGATCAGCAGCGCCGGTGTTCTGTGCCAGCTCGATTGCAGCTGGGTCAACCTGCGCAGCGGCAACGCCTGTCATTGCAGCGAGCCCGGCCACGGATCCAAACGCGATTAGCAAGTAGGTCCGCATACCTCCCTCCTTCTACTGAGTCGCGACACTCTTTTTAGGCAATCCAAAAGACCAGCCGTGCGCTATCGGTCAGCGTCACCGACCAATGGCAAGCGGAACCGTTGAGCCGAACCTGGGGTCCGACCTATCGAGAGCCGTAGATCTCGGGTTAGAAAGGAATCCAACAATGATCGCACCCGCACTGGTAATCCTTTTGATGGTCGTCGGCTGGAGTGCCGCCGCACTGGCCATGCTCTGGGGGATGTTGCGAATCGCTCGCTACCATCACCGGCCCAGCCACGACGCGTCACAAGAGCGGCGAATTCGCGCCGTGACTGCGAAGTCCGGCATCAACGTTTCGCTAAATGCTTGAAGAAAATACGCTTTCGCCCAATTAAGCCGTGACAGCACCACTGAAAGCTGTAGAATGCCGCTCCACAGACGCGGGATGGAGCAGTCTGGTAGCTCGTCGGGCTCATAACCCGAAGGTCGTCGGTTCAAATCCGGCTCCCGCAACCAAAATACGAAAAAGGCCACTCTTGCGAGTGGCCTTTTTTCGTTTAGGCAGGTCCCGAGCAACGCAGCGCGATAAGCAGCCGTCATGCCAGCGAAACAGCTAAGCAACTGAATAAAAAAGCTTTCTTTTCAGCTTGAGGTTGACAGAGGCACCTTAGCCTGTAGAATGCCGCCTCACAGACGCGGGATGGAGCAGTCTGGTAGCTCGTCGGGCTCATAACCCGAAGGTCGTCGGTTCAAATCCGGCTCCCGCAACCAAATACGAAAAGGCCACTCTTGCGAGTGGCCTTTTTCGTTTCTGTCTGCCAGACGCGCTGCTTAGCTCTTACCCCCGCCTCTGCCCGCCTAGTCGTGCCACTCCGCTCGTTAAAAGCCGCTTAGGCAGCCTCTCGAATTGTGCCAACATTCCAACTAAACATTCATAGATCGTTCGGCTTAGTCCCAAAGATGTATGACTTTAAAAACTTTTATTTAGCGATTACCAGCGCGACTGTCATGTCATTTGTTATCAATGGATTACGACAGGCGGTCAGCTAATCCATAAAAAAATAAAGTTTCTGTCTTGACTGACGCCAGGTTCTGAATGATAACTAGATCACACAAACGAGACAGGACGTTTCCCGAGCCGCAAACCAGAAAAAAACCAGGTATTGCAGCCAAGAAGTGCGCAGGGATGGCATCCCCGTTACAGCTTATTCGCTGTTCTGCGCTAACAGTATTCGGTACCTTAAAGCTTCTCTCGAATCCCAGCCGAGTGCGGTAGCTTTGTCTAAAGCCCGCGCCGTATCTGGCGAGCACTGGGTTAGGGTACCGTTCAGGAAGTAATTTGAATGACGGCGTAACCCGGCAGTGGCGGTAGCTTTGCCCAATGAAAAAAAGAATTTACTGGGCAGCTTTCTATAGATCATTCGTTTAACCCGCCATTGCATTGATTATTAACCGTTCGCTATTTCCGCACACGTTTTCATTCCGTCCTGGGTATCTAACAAGCTCCTTCCTGGCAATCCCCCTAGACTCATCCGTATTTCAATTCGGAGTTCATTGTGAATATCCAGTTCCGCAGCCTCGACATCGAAGCGAAACAATTAATTGCCAAGGAAATGAACTTGAAAGGGAGCTCCTGCATTGCAAACTTCCTCACACCAGAACAACTATCGTCGTTACAGCAACATGTCAGGATCGATGCCGAAAAACATAATGGTAAATACTTCGCTCATCATGGTGGAGCTGCGATAGAAAGTTCTCTAATAGGCGAGCTAGGCGCTGCGCCGGAGTTTCGGGAGCTACTGGCGAGCCTCTACCAGACAGGCATTGGAAAAGCTGCCTACAGCGACGAGATTCTCAAAGTGCTGCGCTGTGTGCAGGGAAATTCAGGTCGTCGTGAATCCAATTGCTTTCATTACGATGCAAGTCTTGTGACGGTACTGTTGCCCATCGAGATTCCTCAGAACGGCGTCGATCGCGGTGATCTGATTATTTTTCCCAATCTTCGAGGCGTGCGCTCGAATGTGCTGTTCAACGTGTTTGAGAAAGCACTGTTGCAGAATGCAGTGACTCGAAAGCTGATAACCAAGGCAATCCGCCACCATCTACTGAAGCCGGAACGGCTGCAGCTGGTTCCCGGCAATCTGTATCTGTTCTGGGGCTACCGCACGCTGCATGCAAACGAGCCCTGCGACCCTGCCAGTCGCCGAGCAACCGCCATCTTGCACTATGGCGACCCTCATGCTGGCAGCTTTACGACCCGCCTGATTCTCAAGCTGAACCAACGCCGCGCCCGGCGCGCAACCGCCCTCGGTACACAACCAATCGCATGACCGAAGCAGGCCGACGCCGTTAGTTATCGCTTCCTGATCTCGATGTGACGACCGATAAGGACATCACGATGATCCATGTCACCAAATCGTATCTGGGTAACAAAGCCAAGTTTCTCGGCTATGTGGACAGCATTTATGCGTCCGGCTGGCTGACCAACCACGGGCCGCTGCTCACCGAGCTGGAAGATCGCCTGCGGGACTATCTGGGTGTCCGAAACATCATCCTCACGAACAACGGCACCCTGGCGCTGCAGATCGCCTATCGGGCATTGAACCTCTCAGGCAGCGCCATCACGACCCCATTCAGCTTCGTCGCCACCACCAGTTCGCTGCAGTGGGAAGGTATCCGACCGATATTCGCCGACATCGACAGGACCACCTGGAACATGGATCCACAGGCGATAGAAGCGAGGATCGACCGCGACACCTGCGCGATCGTCGCCACGCACGTGTTCGGCAACCCCTGTGATGTGGAAGGCATCGCGCAGATCGCCGAACGGCATCGCCTCAAGGTGATCTATGACGGCGCCCACGCGTTCAGTGTGCGCTACAAGGAGCGCTCGGTATTCAATTGGGGTGATATCAGCACGCTCAGTTTTCATGCAACCAAGCTTTTCCACACCATCGAAGGCGGGGCCATCGTCACCAATGACGATGCATTGGCCGCCAAGATTCGTTTGTTGTGCAATTTCGGCATTGTCGACACCGACATCATCGACGGCATCGGCATCAACGCCAAGCTCAACGAATTTGCCGCCGCCATGGGCCTGTGCATCCTCGACGACATGGCGATGATTCTCGAGCAACGGGAAGAGATCGCCAGGTTCTATGAAGAACGCCTGAGTGACCACTTCGATCTTCAGCAACAGCAACCACACTCCCTACGCAACCATAGCTATTTCCCGATTGCACTGGCCAACGAAGACCAGCTGCTACGTTGTCGCGTGGCGCTGAACGCCAAGGGCATCAACCCCAGGCGCTATTTCTATCCCTCTCTGGACACTCTCGGCTATCTGCAACCGCAACCGCCGCAGATCCAGTCGAGATCCTTAAGTCGCCGAGTGCTATGCCTGCCGATTTATCCCGGCTTGCCGCGGCATATCCAGAACACCGTGGTCCAGACGTTGCTACGCGACGCAACGGGGCGTGATCAGCGGCAAACCGAGCGTCTATGGCCACAAGTCAACGCAACTGGGTTGATGGAGCAGCGTTTCGGCTTGCCTGATTCCGAGCTCAAGAACATCTACTGATTCATTCTCGGCGGCCCGATTACATGTCCGATCGAAAGCTATCGATGATCCGCAACACCGGCTTGAGCTACGCCGGGCAGGCATATGCTCTGCTCATCGGCATTCTCATTCTGCCTTTCTATCTCGGACATCTGGGCGCGGAGGCCTACGGCCTGATCGGTTTCTTCGCGGTGCTACAAGCCTGGCTGCAGCTGCTGGACGCGGGTATGTCACCGTCGCTGGTGCGTCAGATCGCCCATTTTCGCGGAAGGCAGAACACTGCGGCACAGCGCTACGAACCGGGGCGGCTGCTGCGCTCGTTCGAAATCATTTTCCTGCCGCTGGCATCGCTGACGGTATTGGCCATCCATTTTTCGAGCGGCTGGATCGCTCATCAATGGCTGCAAGCGCAGGAGTTGAGCACGGCCACCATTGTCCATTGCATCAGCCTGATGGGGCTGATGATCGGGCTGAAGCTGTACGCCACCCTTTATAAAAGTGGCTTGCAGGGGCTCGAACTGCATGCATGGCTGAACGGCGCGAATATCCTGATCGCCACCTTGCGCTACTTTGGCGGCCTGTTTCTGGTGGCCAGCATCAGCCAGGACCCTCTGGACTTCTTTCTCTTCCAGACGGCGGTCGCGCTGATCGAGACGCTGTTGTTCGCGGCCAAGGCTTATACCTTGATGCCCAACCCCAGATTGCTGACCGGCTTCGACTGGGCTGTGGTCAAGCCGGTGCTGCCCTTCGCCGCCGGCATGTCGCTCACTTCGGTGCTATGGATCATTCTGACGCAGCTGGACAAGGTGCTGCTTTCCAACGTGCTGCTGCTCAAGGAGTACGGTTATTTCTCGCTGGTGGCGCTCATGTCGACCGGAATCATGACGCTCACCAACCCGTTGGTACAGACGTTGCTGCCGCGCATGACGATGCTCGTCGCCGAAGGTCGGATCGCCGACATGCAGGCGCTCTACCTGAATGCCACCCGGTTCGTCTGCAGCTTCCTGTTTCCGTTAGCGGGCGTCATCGCCTTCCACTCCGCTGAGCTGATCTTCGCCTGGACCGGCGATGAGGAGGCGGCGCAATGGAGCCGTCTGGTGCTGCCCTGGTACGTACTCGGCAGCGCGATCATGGCGGTCACCGCATTTCAGTTCTATCTGCAATACGCTCACGGACAGCTACGCCTCCACGTCTGGTTCAGCCTGATCAGCGCTACGCTCAGCATTCCGCTGGTGGTGTATGCCGCGCTCGAGCATGGCGTGTATGGCGCAGCGCTGGCCTGGTTCGGGCTGCGCATGCTGACCTTCCTGATCTGGCCGCCAATGGTGCACAAGCGCTTTGCCGCCGGCGTGCACCGCCAATGGTTACAGGATTTGCTACGCATCACCGCCATGACCGGCCTGGGTCTCGTGATCGGCGAACCCGTGTTCGCGGCGATAGCCAGCGAGAACCGCTTCGACATCTTCCTGGGATTGGCCGTCAGCGGTCTTATCTGCCTGACGCTAGTCGCTTTCACCTCCAAGCCCGTCGTGTTGCGGCTTTACGTACTGATGACAAAGTCGAGTGTCTGAATGGATATTCAACCAAAGCGTGAACAAGAGCTCATGGCCGCCTGGGGTAATAGGTTCGCCCCCCTGGTGAGCATCGTCTGCTTGGCCTACAACCATGCACCGTTCATACGGGAAACGCTGGACGGCTTCCTCCTGCAGGAGACGGATTTTCCCTTCGAAGTGATCGTCCATGACGACGCCTCGACCGACGCCACCGCCGCGATCATCCGTGAATACGCCGCGCGCTACCCGAGCCTGATCAAACCGATCTATCAGCTAGAAAACCAGTACCGCCAGGGGGTTACCGTCAGCACTCAGCTGTTCGCGCAGGCGCACGGCAGGTATATCGCCTATTGCGAAGGGGACGACTACTGGACCGATCCGCGCAAACTGCAGATCCAGGTCGACTTTCTCGAACGGCATCGCGACTACGTGATGACGTACCACGATGCCTTCATGTTCAACGCCCAGGGGGTGGTCCGCAGTCCCCACATGCAGGGCAAGTTCCGCCGGGATGCCACCGCTCGCCAGCTGATGCAGGCGCGACCGGTTTCCACCCTGACGGCATGCTTTCGCAATCTGCTGCAGGAACTGCCGCCGGAGCTGCGCGGTGTCGAGGTGCTGGACATCTGCTGGTGGTCCCTGCTCGGTGCCTATGGCAAGGGCAAGTTCATCGCTGAAATCAAGCCCGCCGGCTACCGCGTGCATGAGGGCGGGATCTTCTCCATGCGCAGCAGCAAGCAACGCATCCAGATGTCCATGCACGCCTATTACAGCCTCGCCCGCTATTACCAACGGATCGGCGATCAGTCGCTCTACGAATATTTCATGATCCAGGTCTTCTCCCAGGCACTGGCATCGATATCGCCGCTCAGCAAGCTTCAGGCGCTGGGCCAGATATTCCAGAACATCAGCATCAATCTGTTACGCAGACTGACGCCCGGTGCCTGACCGGCATGGCTGGCTTCTGTCGCACTGATAGCGCAACACTCAAGGAAGGATCCGCAATGACTGTCATGGCCCGCTCTTCGCTGGAATACGAGGGAGACAATCGCATCGACCTGGCGCGCATCCTGCGCGTGGCGTTCGATCACAAAGCACTGATTTTCACCATTACCGCCCTCTTCGCCCTGCTTGGCGTGGCCTATGCGATCGTCGCCACGCCCGTTTACCGGGCGAGCGCGATGATCCAGATCGAACCGAAGAAGGCCGGGATAACGGGCATTCCGGAAGCCATTCCCAGGCCCAACTCGGTTTCCCAGGCGGTGACTGAAATCGAGCTTATCAAGTCGCGCTCGGTCCTTGGACGCACGGTTAACGCTCTTAAGCTCTACATCACTGCCCGCCCCAAATATTTCCCGATCCTCGGCAGCTACATGGCGCGTCTGCACGATCCAGAAAAGGACGGCGAGCTCGCCACGCCACTGCTGGGCATGGACAGTTACGCCTGGGGCGGAGAGAAGCTGGTGGTGTTTCAGCTGGACGTACCCGAAGCCTATCTGGGGGAAAAGTTGACGCTGCGTGCCGGCAGTGCAGGTGCATTCAGCCTGTACGACGAGGACGACCAACTGCTGCTGAATGGCAAAATCAACCAAGCCGTGCGGCACGAGGGTTTCCGCGTCCAGATCGCCGAACTCAAGGCCCGCCCGGGGACAGAGTTCTTTGTGGTGCGTAGCCGCCCGCAGACCACGGCGCTGGACTACCAGAAGCGGTTGAAGGTGGGTGAAGCCGGCAAGGACTCGGGAATCATCTACCTCACTCTGGAAGACCCGGACGCGGACAAGGCCAACCATGTGCTCGATCAGATCAGTCGGCTCTATGTGCGCCAGAACATCGAACGCAGCTCCGCCGAAGCCGCGCAGCGCCTGGAGTTTCTGCGTTCGCAGGTACCGCTGGTCCGCAAGGAATTGGAAAAGGCCGAAGCCGCCCTCAATGCCTATCAGACCAGCGCCCAGTCGGTGGACATCAGCATCGAGACCAAGAGTGTGCTGGACCAGATCGTCGCGCTGGAGTCGCAGATCTCCGAGCACAATCTCAAGCGTACGGAGTACAACCAGCTCTTTACCCCGGAACACCCGACCTATCAGACGCTGATGACCAAGATCGCTCAGCTGCAAGCGCAGAAGAACGCGCTGATGAGCAAGATCGATACCTTGCCGATGACCCAGCAGGAACTGTTGCGCCTGAATCGCGACATGCAGGTCACGACTCGCACCTACACACTGCTGCTGGACAAGGCTCAGGAACAGGACATTCTGCGCGCGGGCACCATTGGCAATGTGCGCATCATCGACAGTGCCTACGCCGTGGTGGAGAAGCCGGCCAAGCCCATCAAGCCGCTGGTGGTGCTGATCGCCATCTTCGTCGGGCTGCTTGTGTCAGCGCTAGTGATTCTGATACGCCAGGTGTTCTATCGCGGCATCGAAAGCCCCGAGACGATCGAGCACCTGGGTATCCCGGTGTATGCCGCGCTGCCTTTCTCGGCGAAACAGGAGCACCTGTACCGCCTGAGGAAAATCCGCGATGGGCGAAGCAAGCTGCTAGGCGGAGCGGATCCGGCGGACCTGGCCATCGAGTCACTGCGCAGCCTGCGCACCAGCCTCAAGTTCGCCATGCTCGAGGCCCGCAATCGAACCCTGGTGATCACCAGCCCCACACCTTCGGTGGGCAAGTCTTTCGTTTCCAGCAACCTGGCGTCGGTTATCGCCCAGGCGGGCCAACGAGTGTTGCTGATCGATGCCGACATGCGTCGCGGCTATCTCGCGGGCGTGTTCGGTCAGGAGCCGCGCCACGGCCTGTCCGATGCGCTGGCCAGCGGACTGCGTCTCGCGGCGGTGACCAACAAGACCGACCAGGCCAACCTGCATTTCGTCGCCAGCGGCTTTTCCGCTCCAAACCCGTCCGAGCTGCTGATGCACGACAACTTCGCCAAGTTGCTCAAAGAGGCGGAGCGGGAATACGACTTCGTCATCATTGATACGCCCCCGGTATTGGCCGTTACCGATGCCGTGCTGGTCGCACAGCTGGCCGGCACCTGTCTGCTGGTCGCACGTTACGGGCTGAGCACAGCCAGCCAGGTCGAGACGTCCAAGCGACGTCTGGCACAGAACGGGGTATTGCTCAAAGGCGCCATTCTCAATGGTGTCAAGCGCAGGGCCTCGAGCACCGCCTATGAAACCGGCGCCTACGGTTATTACAGCTATTCTCAAAAAGCCTGACACATGCGAGGGAGACGCCGTGTTCGGAACCGCCGCGATGATGCAACCTTACCTGTTCCCCTACCTGGGCTATTTTCAGCTGATCGCCCGCAGCGATGTTTTCGTGTTGGGTGACGATCTCCAGTACGTCAAAGGTTCATGGATAAACCGTAACCGGATACTGGTGAACGGACAGCCGCAGCTGATCACCTTTCCCTTGCGCAAAGGCGGCGGGTTCGACCCGATCAACCAGCGTTGGCTGTGCGATGACTTCGCGCGCGAAGCCCAGAAACTGCTGAGGACACTGGAACTCGCCTATTCGCGCGCGCCGTACAAGGCTGAAGTGGTTCCGCTGATCCGCCAGATCCTGACGCATCCGGAACGCAATCTGGCCCGTTTTACCGAGCATTCGATCCGCTGCGTCTGTGCCTATCTGGACATCACGACGCCGATCCGTATCGGCTCCGAGCTGGGGCTGCCGGCTCGCATGGATAAGCAGGAGCGGGTCATCGGCATCGCGAAGAAGCTGGGTGCCGCGCTCTATATCAATCCAATCGGCGGTGTGGCGCTTTACTGTCCAGCCCTCTTCCGATCTCACGGCCTGTCGTTGCGATTTCTGCGCATGGACGACCTCAGCTATCCGCAGTTCAACCAGCCGTTCGTGCCTTCACTGTCAATCATCGACGTGTTGATGTTCAACAGCCAGAAAGATGCACAGGCCCTGCTCAAACGCTTTTCTCTGATCGAAGGGGTCGAGCAACAGACGGCACTGCAGGCATAAACGTCCTCGACAAAACGGACATCGGCAACCTCCCCTATGGAAGGCAGGTTTCACATGACAGCACTTGGCAGCAATCCGCACTGGTACCTGATTCAAACCAAACCCCGCCAGGAGGCCCGCGCCGAAGAGCATCTGGTGCGCCAGGCGTTCGAGTGTTACAGGCCGCAGAAGCCCAGCGGAAACGGCAAGACACCAGAAGCGCTGTTTCCGGGCTACCTGTTCATCCGCCTCGATCGTCAACTGGACAACTGGTATCCCATTCGCTCGACCCGTGGCGTCGCCCGGGTGGTGTCCTTCGGAGGCGAGCCGACGCCGGTCAGGGACGAACTTATCGAACAACTGCGTCAACGCCTCGCGGTGCCGGCCGAAAAGCCGCAGTTCCAACCCGGCGAGCGCGTGCAACTACATGGCGGCAGCTTTAGCGATCTCGAGGCGATCTTCGTCAGCGCCGATGGCCAGGAGCGTTCGGTGATCCTGCTGAAACTGTTGCAGCGTGAACAGAAAGTGCGCGTGCCAACGCGCTACCTCAGCGGTTGCGGCGTGTCTCACAGGGCCGCGCTTGGCTGCGGCGTCGATTGATTCGGGAACTGCAACCATGAAGATCTTGTTTCTGCACAGTCTCTATGAGCCCCATGTGGGCGGAGGCGCGGAGATCGTCGTACGCCAGCTGGCCGAAGGGCTGCAGGTTCGTGGCTATGATGTGGCGGTGCTGGTCACCGGACCGGAGCCCGGCGTTCAGAAGGAGACGTTAGACGGCGTACGGATCTATCGCGCCGGCCTGCACAACCTTTACTGGCATTTCACCCAAAACAGACCCAGCTCGTTGCGTCGCCTTGGCTGGCATTACCGGGATCGTTACAACCGCAGCATGCGCCAGCACGTTCGCGAAGTGATCGCATGCGAACAGCCGGACCTGGTGATGTGCCACAACCTGACGGGCTGGTCGATCTCGGCGTGGGACGAAATAAGTGCCGCCGGCGTGCCGATCGTTCAAGTGCTGCATGACCTCTATCTGCTGTGCCCCAAGGACACCATGTTCAATAAAGGCCGCAGCTGCGAGCGGCAGTGCACGCTCTGTTCGGCCTTTCGGCGGCATCACACCGTAGCGTCCGCTCAGGTCGACGCGGTGATCGGTGTCAGCCGTTTCGTTCTGGACCGACTTACCACCCAAGGCTATTTCGGCCGAGCCACCCGCCATGTGGTGCATAACAGCATCGTGCCGAGCGCCAGTGCGCCTCCTGAGCGCCACAGCCACAGCGGGCTGCTGCGTTTCGGCTATATCGGCACGCTGTCGGAAAACAAGGGCGTGGGTTGGCTGATCGAGCAGTTCCAGCAGCTTTCCATCGACGCCACCCTGGAAATCGCCGGGCGCGGCAAGTTGGACTACGAGGCACAGCTCAAGGCGAAGGCCGATCCGGCCAAGGTCCGTTTTGTCGGCTACCAGGATGCCAACGCCTTCATGCGCAACATCGATGTGCTGGTGGTGCCGTCCATATGGGCCGAGCCGTTCGGCCTGGTGGCGGTCGAGGCTTGCGCCCAGCACCTGCCCGTCATCGCGACGAGCATGGGCGGCCTAGGGGAAATCATCGAAGACAACCACAACGGCCTGCTCTGCACACCGGCCGATCCTGACTCGCTTGGCCGGGCGATGCTCAAACTCTACCTGGACAGCAGCCTGCGCCAGCGGTTGTCGCGGCAGGCGCGTACCAGCGTCGCGCCTTTTTTGAACATGGAGCGAATGCTCGATCAGTACCAGTCGATCCTGCATACCGCGCTACACGGCCGGAGAGCCCACGATGACCCCGAGTTCGCTGACCATCACGCGCCCCAGGTCGAGCCCGCTGGCGATTGACAAGCCAACCCTGCTGACCTTGATCGCGGCCTCGCTGCTGATCAGCGAAACCTTTGCCGGCGCGCTGCGCTATTACCTGGACATGGCTGGCATCTCCGCCCTGCTCTACGTGCCGAAGCTGGCGTGCCTGGCGGCGGTCGCGCTGGAACTGCCGCGTGCGCGAAACAAGCCCGGGGTGTGGCTGGTGTTGTTTGCCTTGGCAGTCTCGGGTTTGTTGGCGTTGCTGCACGGGGCCGCGCTGATGAACGTCGGCTTCAGCCTGTTCATCTACATTCCGCTGCTGTTCGGGTTGTTCTGCGGCGGCTACCTGGAAAGCAGAGCCACCCTGCTGGGATGGGTGGTCGGGCTGTGCCTGGTTGCCTCACTGTTCGGCATCGCGCTGGACATGTTCACCAATGTGCCATGGAAGGGCTATAGCTACATGATGGGTGACGTCGAGCTGACCGCGAACAAATCCTGGGCCTTTGGCAGTACCGACCGCCTAGCCGGCTTTGCCCGTATGTCGACCAACCTGGCGGTGATGATCGCGCTGTACAGCCTGTACCTGGCCGCGTTCCTGCATTCGCGGCTGCTGCGAATGCTGCTTTACCCGCTGGCCTTCGGCGCGATCTTCCTCACCACCAACAAGTCCACCGCGGCGGCTTACCTGTTGACCCTGATGATGCTGTTCCTCGCCGGCTACCGCATGCCCAGCGCTACGGCATTTTTCATCGCGGTGCTGACGGGGATGGCGTTGCCGATCGCCAGCCTGTTGCTGAACATTCCGCAGAGCGAAGCCTACAGCGCCAGTCTGCTTGCATCCTTCAACGACCGTCTGATCAACAGCTGGCCGAACTTCATCGACGTGATCACCAACGAAGGCTGGGGCTGGTGGGGCGCAGGGTTCGGTGCGGTCGGCAGCAGCGCAGCGGCCTTTCCGCTGGCCTGGCTGGAGCTGCTGAGCATCGCCGACAACACAGCGCTGTATCTCTGGGGAATGCTAGGGGTGTTCGGCGTCCTGCTATATCTGCTGCTGTTTCCGTTAATGCTGCGCCTGCACGACCGAGGCCCGCGCATCCGTCACGCCCTGCTGGGCATCGTTTTCTGTACCTGCCTGATCGGCTGGGCGACCGACGTCCTGGAGGTGACCACCTCCACCCTGTTCCTCGGAATGGCGATCGCCCATGCCCTGACGCCACGGGAAGTGCTGCACCGAGGGCCACACCACCCGATCGCTACCGCGCAACCGCATGCGCATAGACCCTGGGAAGCCCAGTCATGAGCACCCGCCTTCTTTTGTGCCGTTTGGTGTTTGTCTCAGCCGTGTCGGGCCTGGCACTGCAGGCTTCGGCAGTTGAGCCGGAAGAGCCCTTTATCGTCGGCGTCTGCTCGCATGACCTGCATCTTCGCGACAGCCGCAGCCAGGGCAACCAATTGTTACGGGACGCCGGTATCGAGTCGGTACGAACCGACGCGCATTGGGCGTTTCTTGAGCGTAACCGCGACCAGCTCAAGGTGGAGCCGCACTGGGATCGCTATCTCGCCGGTAACGAAGCGCAGGAGCTCGATAGCCTGTTCATTCTGGGGTACGGCAATCGTTTTCACGGCGGTGGAGAGAAGCCGCGCAGCGAACCGGTACGCGCCGCCTTCAATCGCTACGTCGCCTTCGTTGCCCAGCAGTTTCGGGGGCGGGTCAAGCACTACGAAGTCTGGAACGAGTGGGACGTCGAGGACCCGAGCGATCCTCAGTTCACTCAGGACTATGCCCGGCTGATCGCCGATGCGGCAGGCATCATTCGCCAGCACGATCCCGACGCCAAGGTGTTGGCCGGCGCGGTGACCACCAAGGGCATCGAGTCGGGTTTCGCCCTGCGCCTGATCGAAAATGGCGTAATGCAATCGATCGACGGCCTCTCGTTGCACCCGTACGTCCACTGTCGCGGCCGGGGAAAGAACACCCCGGAAGCCTGGATCGAGTGGCTTGCCGAGGTCGACCTGGAACTGTCCCGTGCGGCCGGTCAGCCGGTGCCCCTGTACCTGACGGAAATGAGCTGGCCGGCCTATCAGGGTTCCTGCGGCATCGATGAAGACCTGCAGGCTGCCTATCTGGCGCGCAGTTTCCTGCTCGTCAGGACGCTGCCGAACGTGCGGGGCATGTGGTGGTACGACTTCCGAAACGACGGGACCGACAAGCGCGAGCGAGAGCACAACTTCGGCTTGGTCCGTCAGGACTACAGCCTCAAGCCAGCCTACCGGGTGCTCGAGGCAGTCGGCCCGATCGTCCAGCACTACCAATTCCTTGGCCATCGCGAAAAAACCGGGAATAACACCGTTCTGATGCGTTTCGGCAACGCGGACGAGCAACTTCTGGCCGCCTGGAGCACCGACCAGGCCCGCGCTGTCAGCATCGAATCCACGGGCAAGGTCACCGGCCCTTTGGAACTGATCGATACCGCACACCCGGAAAACGGCCGAACCCTGGGCGACACGATGTGGACCTGTCCGGTCAACGCGAGCACCTGTACCGCCACTGTGGAGCTCAATGGGTTTCCAAAAATCATCAGCCTCGGCAAGTCCGCCGCGGCTCGTACCAGCCCCTAGCAGAAGATCTCGATTCGGAAACCGTTTTGAAAAGAGGAATTTCAGATGATTGTGATCAATGCTCGCTTTCTGACCCAGGAAATACGGGGAGTACAGCGCTTCGCAGAGCAGATCAGCCTGCAACTCAAAACCCTACGCGACGATCTGGTGTTCGTCGCCCCCCAGGATATCCGCCTGCACGGCAGTGCCGAGCAACTGCAGGTGCTTCGCATCGGCCGCCACCGCGGACATCTTTGGGAGCAGGTGGACCTCCCGCTGTGGCTGGTACGCAATGGCAGTCCGCCGCTGGTCTCATTTTGCAATACCGCCCCGCTGGTCTACGGCAACCAGATCGCGACCCACCATGACATCACCTATGTCAGGCATCCGGAAAGCTACTCGAGAGCATTCCGGGCCACCTATCGCAACCTGACCCCCCTCTTACTCAAACGAATCAAGGCCTTGATTACCGTGAGCGAATTTTCCCGGAAAGAAATAGCGCGTTTCTACGGCTATCCGGCGCGCCACATCTGGGTGGTGCCCAACGCAGTGGATGCACGCTTTCAGCCCTTCTGCGCAGAGCAATGTCCCCGGGCCTCGGCGCCTTACCTGCTGGCCGTGTCCTCTCATAGCGCGCACAAGAACTTCGCCAGGATGGTTGCCGCGTTCCTCCGAATGGAAGGGCTCGAGGACGTCGAGCTACGCATCATTGGCGACTCGAATCGAGTCTTCTCCGGCAGCCTCCACGACGTTGTCGGCAGCCGTCGAATCCGCATGCTCGGCCGGCTCACCGATGAAGAACTGGTGGAGGCCTACCAGGGCGCAACAGCCTTCGTGTTCCCGTCCGTTTACGAAGGTTTCGGCATCCCCCCGCTCGAGGCGCAGGCCTGCGGCTGCCCGGTCATCGCCGCACGTGCCGCCTCCATTCCGGAGGTACTGGGCGACAGCGCCCTGTACTTCGACCCGCTGAAGGTCAAGGACATCGCGGATTGCATGCAGCGGATCCTGCGCGACGAAGCCTTGCGCCAGGATTTGCGGCGGCGTGGCAAGGCGAACGTGGCACGGTACTGCTGGAATTCATCGGCCCGACAGGTTTCCAGGCTGATCGACCAGGCATTCACCAACGTACGCGACGGCAATAAGGCAGGCCTACAGCGACTCCCGTTCAGCCAGCCGAAGCATTGACCCCCTCGTCGACAGATGCCCATCGCCGCACTTCGATACCCCAGTCGCCGAACGCTCGACGATTGATCCCGCTGCCACCTCATCCCTGAAAGGCTATCGTATGAAAATCGCCATTGTTCATGACTGGCTGGTGACCTATGCCGGCGCCGAACGGGTGCTCGCCGGGCTGCTGGAGACCTGGCCGGAAGCAGACCTGTTCGCCGTGATCGACTTCCTCTCCGATGAAGATCGCAGCAGTCTCGGCGGCAAGCGCGCCACCACCACCTTCATTCAGCAGCTTCCCAAGGCCAAGACGCACTATCAGAAGTACCTGCCCCTGATGCCGCTGGCCATCGAACAGCTCGACATGTCGGCCTATGACCTGGTGATTTCCAGTAGTCACGCCGTGGCGAAGGGCGTACTCACCGGACCGAACCAGTTGCACATCAGCTACGTGCATTCGCCGATCCGCTACGCCTGGGACCTTCAGCATCAGTATCTGCACGAGGCCAGCCTGGACCATGGTTTCAAGGCCAAGCTGGCACGCATGCTTTTGCACTACATGCGTATGTGGGATCAGCGCACTGCGAGCGGCGTGGACGAGTTCATCGCCAACTCGCATTTCATCGGCCGGCGCATCAACAAGAGTTATCGGCGCGAATCAACCGTCATCTATCCACCCGTCGACACCCGTCAGTTCACGCTGTATGCGAACAAGGAAGACTTCTATCTGACGGCCTCACGGATGGTGCCCTACAAGCGCATTCCAATGATCGTCGAAGCGTTTTCCCGGATGCCTGACAAGAAGCTGATCGTCATCGGCGCAGGGCCCGAGATGGAAAAAGCGAAGGAGCTCGCAACGCCAAACGTGACGCTGATGGGTTATCAGAATTTCGCGGTGTTGCTGCACTACATGCAGCGCGCGCGCGCATTCGTTTTCGCCGCGGAGGAAGACTTCGGTATCGCGCCGATCGAAGCCCAGGCGTGCGGAACGCCCGTCATCGCCTACGGTCGAGGCGGAGTACTGGAAACCGTTCGGGGCATTGATCATCCGGAGCCGACCGGGGTGTTCTACCCCGAGCAGACGCCCGAGTCTCTGATCGCTGCGATCGCGGAATTCGAATCGGAAGCACATCACATCTTTCCTGATGCATGCCGAGCCAGCGCGGAGCGTTTTTCAACCGAACGATTCAGGCAGGAGATCAGGGCTTTCGTAGATACTAGGGTTCGAGAGGTTTCGTTGCTTCAAGGGCAGGACGCGCTATTGCACCGAACGACCGTAACTCCGGCAAGCGTTACGCCGGTTTACCCCGCCGCGGTTCCAATGAAGCAAGCCTGACCAAGACCTCATTACAATTGCGAGGTTTCAAGGATGAACACTGCAACCCAATGCATCCGCACCACGTGCGTACTGAGCATCGCCCTGCTGATCTGCGGGACGACCGTCGCCACTCAAATTTCCGAACGTGCCAAAGCAAAGCTGTATCCGCAGGGATACGACAGTCTTGCGCGGGACACGTATAGCTGCGCCAGCGGTGACCCCGCAGCAATCGCCTTCGATCATGGTGTTCGCCAGGGCGTTCCCTCCTGCGATGACAGCAGTCGCCGCGTAACGGTATCCCCGTCCCCCGTACGCCTGGCGAAACCGCTGTCCGATAACCATTACATCCGCTCTGGCGACAGCATCCGCTACTCGTTCTAACCCTGCGACCTTTTGGAGGCGCTATGGACAGTGAAGACCAAAACAGGCAATCGCTGATTTATGCCGACGGATATTCCTATACCGAAATATTCCAGGCACCCGAACTACCGGGAATGCCTGGCGGCAGTCGGTTGATCAGTGTGTTTCATGCTTTTTTTACCGCAGACCGAGACAACGACATTCTCGACGCCGATCCGACTGCGCTGATGAGGATGAAAATGACCAGCGACCTCTGAAATTCGAACCGCACGCGTCCCGCTGCTGTCCCTAAGCGCCTCGTCAGACGGCCCTTCCGCGCCCTCTGACGCGGCGATCGTTCCCCCCGATTCATGCAGAGCCCCCCAATGACTCCGAAAACCTCCGTGGTGACCGTGACCTATGGAGATCGGCTGGCTTATTTGCAGCAGCTGATCGAGCGCGCGCTGGCGTTCGTCGAGATTAACGAAGTGATCATCGTGAGCAACGCCGCGCTCGCACCGCTGGAACAATTGTCAGAACGCTGGCCGGGAAAGGTCCGATTGATTCAGCTGCAACACAATACCGGCTCGGCGAATGGCTATGCCGTGGCGCTCGAAGCCGCGCTGGCCGGCGGCGCCGATTACATCTGGATGATGGATGACGATAACGCCCCGACGGCCGCCGCAGTGTCGATCCTGCATCGGGAGGTCGCGCGTCTGGGCAGCCTGCTCGGCCCGGATCGGGTGGCAGTACTGGGCTACCGGGCAACACAGCAGGCCGACATCGCCCAAGGCGTACCGCCGCGCTATATCTTGCAGCCGCGCTCCAGCTATTTCGGCTTTCACATCGCCCAGTTACCTTTCAAGATCTGGCGTAGGCTTCCTTGGGCCAAACGGCCCGGCAAGCGGCTGGCGAGTATCAGTCTGCCCTTCGCTCCCTACGGCGGCATGCTCGCGCATTGCAGTCTGTACCAGCGCATCGGCCTGCCGTTGAAAGATTTGGTGCTATACGTCGACGACACTGAGTACACCCGGCGCATCACCGCAAGCGGGGGGCGATTGTTCCTGTTCACCGATGCGGTAATCGACGAGCTTGAGCAGTCTTGGAACATCAAGGCGCACACACGTAATATCTACGAAGCCTTTCTGCTCGGTGACTCGGACTTCCGCGCCTATTACACCGCACGCAATCAAGCCTGGTTCGACAAGAACGTCTGGGCCGCCTCCCCCCGGTTGCATCGCCTCAATCGGGCGATCTTTCTCACCCTGCTGCGCCTGATCGCCCGGCTGCGCAATACCCGTGAGCGCCTGGCGCTTATCGAACAAGCCATCCATGACGGCGAAAACGGCGTTCTGGGAATGAGCAAAACTTTCCCGTTGCGTTGAGCCCTGCCTGTAGCAGTGCTGGCGCCCGGATCACCAGGACTTGTCCATGGATATCGCTTCGACTCAGCGCGAGCAGAACAACTTCGACTTCTTGCGTTTTTTTGCCGCTTCGGCAGTGGTCCTTGGCCACTGCTATTGGCTGTCGGGGGCCGGCGAAGTCGAACCGGTACGGCTGTTTACCGGATCCATGGATACCGCTGACATTGCCGTGAACCTGTTCTTCGTCATGAGCGGATTTTTGATCGCCGCATCATGGATCAACAGTCGCAGTCCGCTGGACTTCGCCGCGAAACGCGCCCTGCGGATTTTCCCGGCGTTGGGCGTATCGGTACTTTTGACCGTGCTCATTGTCGGGCCGCTGGCGACCGAGCTGTCACTCGAGGAGTACTTTCTTAACCGCCAGACCTTGGGCTACCTCGGCAACATCGCGCTGATTACGCATTTCCATCTGCCCGAGGTGTTTACCGGCAATCCCTTTCCCGAAACCGTCAACGGCTCCGTCTGGACGTTGCCCTACGAAGTGCTGATGTACGTTTCCTTGCTGCTGATGGGATTGCTCCGTGTATTCGGCCGTATCGCAGTGCTGGTGGTACCTATCGCGTTGATACTGATCCATTTCCAGCTGGCACCGAGCCTGGGCCTGGAAAGCGACATTCTGCGCAAGTCGACCCGACTGGGCATGTTCTTCTTCCTGGGCTCGGCGTTGTACCTGTTTCGCCGCAGCGTGCCGTGGAACTGGAAGATCGCGCTGACGCTGCTGGCCGTATCGCTGCTCAGCGCGCAGACTGAATTGTGGCTATTCGTCCACGTCCTGACCTTGCCTTACCTGACTATCTATCTGGCGCACCTGCCCATCCCGCGATTGTCCCGGTTCGGCAAATATGGCGATTTTTCCTACGGTATCTACATTTTCAGCTTTCCGATCCAACAGCTGCTGATGCACGGGTTCAGTCCGCAGTTGCCACTGGGTGCGTTCATGGCGATCAGCCTGTCAGCGAGTATCGCTATCGCGGCGTTATCCTGGCATTTGATCGAGTCTCCAGCGCTGCGATTGAAACGCTATCTGCCCGGAGCGCGAGCGAGTATCAGCCGTACAGACCTCAGCCCAGCCCCCTGACCAATGCGTCTGCCTCGCTTGATAGGCCCCATCTCTCACAGATTTCGTTGCAAGTCTGGAGCCCTGTAGTCAAACGCCCTACCATGCATCACGATTCCTTCCTGCCTACCACAATCAGACCCCATGCCTTTTGCCCCACTGTTTCGCGTAGACCTGCGACGGCTGATCGTAATGCTGGCCATCCTCAGCGGGTTGATTACGCTGAGCATCAGCTTTTATGCGAGCTATCAGGTGCAGCGCGATTCACTCATCGACAGTACCCTCGAGGCCAACCGGGTCTACGCACTCAAGCTTGCAATCGGCACAGAAACCTTCTTCGATTCGGTACAGCAACAGCTCGCATACAGCGCGGGTATCCTCGGCGGGCAGTTCAACGATAACGGCAAGCTACTTAGCGAGGCCGAACGCCTACGATTGCAGACGAACAGCTTCAATACCGTGGTCGTCACCGATGCCTGGAGCGTAATACGCGCGACGTCGCGTAATGCCGAGCGGCTGATCGGTCAGCGGTTGGATTCGCCCGGTGCACGCGAAGCGCTTCGAGAGCGTAGAGCGCTGATCAGCAGCCCCTACATTTCAGCGATCGGTACGCTGGTGGTCCTGATCTCGCATCCGATCGTGGACAAGGAAGGCACTTACCTCGGCTATATCGGCGGAGTCATCAGTCTCAAGGAGCCGAACATACTCAACAGCATGCTTGGCGAGCACTACTACCAGGACGGCTCCTATCTCTACGCCGTTGATCAGAACCGGCGCTTGCTGTACCACCCAGACCCCAAACGGTTAGGCACCGTCGTGAAGGGAAACCCAGTCATCGATCGGGTAATCCACGGCGAGTCGGGCAGCCAGCGGGTCATCAACAGCCAGGGGCAGGACATGCTAGCCGGCTTTGCAGCGGTTCCAACCGCCCGCTGGGGCATCGTCGCGCAACGACCGACCGCGGTGACGCTGCACCCACTCGACAATCTGATGCTCGAGATCCTGCGGCAAACAGCGCCCCTCGCACTGCTGACGTTTATCGGCGTCTGGTGGTTGTCAGCGCTGATTTCACGCCCGCTCTGGCAGTTGGCGAGAAGCGCCGGCGAAATGGACGCCCCTACCAGCGCGGAAAGAATCCAACGTATCCGCTCCTGGTATTTCGAAGCCGCGCAGCTCAAGCGCGCCTTGAAGCTGGGCATCAGCCTGCTGCACCAACGCATCGGCAAGCTCAATCTCGATGCCCAGACCGACCCGCTGACCGGCCTGCACAACCGCCGCGGTCTTACCCTGGCTCTGGACGCGTTAAGCGCCGAAGGCCACTCGTTCGCCGTCATTGCTCTGGATATCGATCACTTCAAGCGCATCAATGACAACTACGGCCATGACGTTGGCGATCAGGTCATTCTTCATCTCGCTCAGCTGATGACCGCCTGCTCGCGTGGCGCCGACACGCTGTGCCGAAGTGGTGGCGAGGAGTTTCTGATGCTGCTGCCAAACACCAGCATCGAATCCGCACTACGGGTCGCCGAGCGCTTGCGCCAGTGTGTCGAGCAGGAGCAGATTGCACCGGTGGGGCACATCACCATTTCTCTGGGTATTGCCGTCTGGCCGGTACACGCCGACGGAATCGATCGCGTGCTCAAGCTGGCCGACGGGGCGCTGTACCGGGCCAAGCAGCAGGGCCGCAATCGATCAGAGGTCGCCGAACTGGATCGGGACCCAACGGAAGATTCCAACCGGGACGGCTAGCCGACAGGGGCACACCCTACTCGGCCGGCGTGGACTCACACCGGCCGAGCACGACGACCGACATGGCTAAAAAACATCCAGCTCTGTATACTCGCGCGCCTTTTTCATGCGCTGTTCCGAGGTCATTGTCGATGAGCAAAACGCCAACAGTCGGGTTCGTATCACTGGGCTGCCCCAAAGCCACGGTGGACTCCGAACGCATCCTGACTCAGCTGCGCATGGAGGGCTATCAGATCGTGCCCACCTACCAGGACGCCGACGTGGTGGTGGTCAACACCTGCGGCTTCATCGACAGCGCCAAGGCCGAATCGCTGGATGCCATCGGCGAGGCCATCGCCGAGAACGGCAAGGTGATCGTCACCGGCTGCATGGGCGTGGCTGAAGACAGCATCCGCAACGTGCATCCCAGTGTGCTGGCCGTCACCGGTCCGCAGCAGTACGAGCAGGTGGTCAATGCCGTGCATGAAGTGGTGCCGCCGAATATCGACCACGATCCCTTCATCGATCTGGTTCCGCCGCAGGGCATCAAGTTGACCCCGCGCCATTACGCCTATCTGAAGATTTCCGAAGGCTGCAACCACACCTGCAGCTTCTGCATCATCCCCTCCATGCGCGGCAAGCTGGTCAGCCGCCCGGTGGGCGATGTGCTGAGCGAAGCCGAGCGTCTGGTCAAGGCAGGCGTCAAGGAGATCCTGGTGATTTCCCAGGACACCAGCGCTTACGGCGTCGACATGAAATACAAGACCGACTTCTGGAACGGTCAGCCGGTCAAGACGCGCATGCTGGAGCTCTGCCAGGCGCTGTCGAGCATGGGCGTGTGGGTACGTCTGCATTACGTCTACCCGTACCCGAACGTCGACGACGTGATTCCACTGATGGCCGAGGGCAAACTGCTGCCCTACCTCGACATTCCCTTCCAGCACGCCAGCCCGAAAGTACTGAAAGCCATGAAGCGCCCGGCCTTCGAGGACAAGACCCTGGCTCGCATCAAGAAGTGGCGCGAGATCTGCCCGCAGCTGACCATTCGTTCGACCTTCATCGTCGGCTTCCCCGGCGAGACCGAGGAGGACTTTCAGTACCTGCTCGACTGGCTCACCGAAGCACAGTTGGACCGTGTCGGCTGCTTCCAGTACTCCCCGGTCGAGGGCGCACCGGCCGAGGCGCTGGGCCTGGAGCCGGTGCCGGATGAGATCAAGCAAGACCGCTGGGACCGTTTCATGGCCCACCAGCAGGCCATCAGCGCCGCGCGGCTGGAGCGCAAGGTCGGTCAGGAAATCGAAGTTTTGATCGACGAAGTCGATGAAGATGGTGCGATCGGTCGTTCCTACGCCGATGCCCCGGAGATCGACGGCATGGTCTACGTCGACAGCGAACATCCGCTGCAGGCCGGCGACAAGGTCTGGGTTCGTGTGACCAACGCCGACGAGTACGACCTGTGGGCCGAGACCATCTGATCAAAGTCGGCCAAAACCCCATAAAGACCTCGCCCCGGCGGGGCTCGAGGTGACAAATGAACCCCGCCAATCGGCGGGGTTTTTCGTTTCTCCGGTAGCGATCATCATCGGCCACCTTAAGGAGCAATGGTGGCGCCGCGGCAGCCCTGACGTCGCGCCACGTTGAGTTCGGCCCTGATGGCCAATTGCCCGCATCAAATTGGGGCACTGTCGGTACGGTCAGGTTTTTTATGGAGCGGCATTAGGTAAAGGCGCTTGCAGAAATCGATCAAGCGCCTCATGAACTAAACTATGTACTTGAAATAAAAAGATATTCAAAGAGCCCCCATCGTTAAATAATACTTGGCGCAGGTCTTGCTTAAGCAGCAACATCTGACCATCCGGCCAAGAAAAACAAGCCACATAACGCAATAGGAGCTCTCCTCTATGAAGTCCATTCTGACCATCGCCGCGCTCGCGGGCAGCCTGACGCTCGCAGGCCAGGCGGCCGCCGCGCCAATGCTGTGGCAAAACAACAGCCTGACCTATCTCTACGGCAAGAACTTCTCTGTAGACGGTGCCGGCGGCAAAGAAGGCGATATCCAGCAGACCATCACCTTCGAACATGCCAGCGGTTGGACTTGGGGGGATATGTTCCTGTTCGTCGATAACAAGTGGTACAACGGCATCTCCGGCAGCGACGGCCACACCTACTACGGTGAGTTCAGCCCGCGCCTGTCGCTGGGCAAGATCACCGGCGCCGATCTCTCCTTCGGCCCGGTCACGGACGTGCTGCTCTCGGCCACCTACGAACGCGGCGAAGGACGCAATCGCAACTATCTGCTCGGCCCAGCGGTGGATCTGGAAGTGCCCGGCTTCGACCGGCTCTCAATCAACACCTACTACCGCAAGCCTGACGGTATCACCGGCGCGCCGAGCGGCCAGTGGCAGATCACACCGACCTGGGCCATGACCTTCCCGGTGGGCAAGTCAGACATCCTGTTCGATGGCTTTATCGACTGGGTCGTCAACGACGCGGGCTCCAAGGCCAAGGGGGACTACCTGGCCAAAAACTTCCACTTCAACCCGCAGGTCAAGTACGACCTCGGCAAGGCGCTCGATTACACGCCAGGCAAGCTCTACGTCGGTATCGAATATGACTACTGGACGAACAAGTATGGAATCGAGGACAGCAGTGCCTTCAATACCGACAACAACGTCACCAACTTCATCGTCAAGGCTCATTTCTGATACGAACGGCCACGCGCTTCGCCCCTCGGCGTTCGGTTGGAAGTCGTATCTGACATAGCCTGAGACCATGGCGGTCGTTATCGGATGATGACTGCCATTGCTACGAGGCGGCACAAGCAGTTTCGGCCGGTCCGTTGCGAGCCGGCCTTGCCGACAGCGGAGACAGATGCGCTACAAAAGAGGGCAAGCCTCGCCCCATGATCCCATTTTGGTGCACGAATGCGGGTCGGACGCCCGTGCAGCCGGCAGACAAGGGAGTCAAAAGCGACGTGCCAGAGCCCTTCGGGTACACAACCCGAATCGCACCGGTAAACCTAAGCGGCTGGTCAGTTTCTTGCAGCCCCGACTCCTGAACGACTGCGACAAATCTGCTCGATCTGCTGCTGTCGCGAGGAAAATCAGCCGATGCCGCCTACGCTAGCATTAGGAAGCGCATCGGGCTGATACCGCCACCACAGGGAACGGACTTATGAATACTTTCGACGCAACGCTCACCCAGCCGTCTGTTGCCAGCAAACGCACCGGCCGGATTCGCCAGAAAAACGAAGAACTGATTCTCTCGGCGGCTGCGGAAGAATTCGCCCGCTATGGCTACAAGGGCACGAGCATGAACGCGATCGCTTTGCGTGCAGCGCTGCCCAAGGCCAATCTGCACTACTACTTCAACAACAAGCTGGGACTTTATGTCGAGGTGATGCGGCATATCCTCGAGCTTTGGGACAACGCTTTCGATAACCTCACCGTCGAGGATGATCCGGCCACCGCGCTGGCGCACTACATCCGCGCCAAGATGGAGTTTTCGCGTAGACAGCCTCAGGCCTCGAAAATCTTCGCCATGGAGGTCATCAGCGGCTGTGAATGCCTGTCGGAGCATTTCAACGAAGACTACCGCGAGTGGTTCCGCGGCCGCGCTGCGGTGTTCCAGGCCTGGAGCGACGCGGGCAAAATGGACCCGGTCGACCCCATGCATCTGATCTTCCTGATCTGGAGCAGCACCCAGCATTATGCGGACTTCTCCGACCAGATCCGCCGCATCACCGGCCAGCGCCGGGTGACCAAGGATGATTTCGAGCGCGGCACGGACACTCTGATCCGGGTCATCCTCAAAGGTTGTGGCCTGACACCGCCAGCCTGACGTTGCCGCGCAGTCCCGCCGTTGCAGGCTAAGCCGCTATGTCGCAATGACAGCCGTTCGCCGAGGCCGGCCTCCCAACGTCTGAATGATCGGCCATGGGCCGCAAGCGAAAGCGACTGGTCCGTACCAAGGCGTCCGATAGCGCACACACCAGCATCAGGCAAGCGCCCGGCAGGATCGACATAACGCAGCGAACGCCCTCCGCGACAAGATTCATTCGACGGCGCCACCGACGCCGGCACCTAATGAACCGCGGAGGACACATGTCGAACATCAACGGAAAAATCGTACTCATCACCGGCGCCAGCAGTGGTATCGGCGAAGCAACGGCGCGCCTGTTGGCCGCGCAGGGCGCCAGCGTCGTGCTGGGTGCTCGCCGCCTGGATCGCCTGGAACGGCTTGTAGCCGACATCAACGAGGCTGGCGGCGTGGCCGCATGCAAGGCGCTGGACGTCACCCGGCGCGAAGATGTGCAGACCTTCGTCGACTTCGCCGAACAGCGCTTCGGCCGCGTCGACGTGATCGTCAACAACGCCGGGGTCATGCCGCTGTCATCGCTCGATGCGCTAAAGGTCGAAGAATGGGACCGGATGATCGATGTGAACATCCGCGGCGTGCTGCATGGCATCGCCGCCGGTCTGCCACTGATGCAACGCCAGCGCTCAGGCCAGTTCATCAATATCGCTTCGATCGGCGCCTACACCGTCAGCCCCACCGCGGCGGTGTACTGCGCGACCAAATATGCGGTACGTGCCATCTCCGAAGGGTTGCGCCAGGAGGTCGGCGGCGACATCCGCGTCACCCTGGTCTCGCCGGGCGTGACCGAATCGGAACTGGCCGAGAGCATTTCGGACAACAACGCCCGGGCGGTCATGGACGATTTCCGGCGCATCGCCATTCCGGCCGAGGCCATCGCCCGCGCCATCGCCTATGCCGTCGATCAACCTGCCGACGTCGATGTCAGCGAACTGATTGTCCGCCCTACAGCCAGCCCTTACTGAGGTCGCTGCGATGAGGATTGCAAATAGCACGCTAATGTTTGCCACTTGGTTAGGCATCTTCGGCCCGCTCGCGCTCGCTTCACCAGAAACAGTTGGCAGCGAACGGCGCGAACGTGGCTTGCAAGTCATGGATCATCTGTCCGGCGGTGCCGGTCAGCCAGTACTCGAGGCGTTGCGACGGGATTATCCGTTTCTTGCCGAGGGCATCACCGATTACGCGTTGGGCGACGTATGGGGCCGTACGGCTCTGGACGCTCGCACCCGGCAACTGGCGGCCGTTGCCGCCTTTGCCGCCCAGGGCAACCTGCCGTACCTGAAAATCCACGCGGGCTATGCACTGCGCCACGGGGTCACGCGTGACGAGCTGAAGGAGGTGATCTACCTGACCACCGTCACGGCGGGCTTTCCTCGTGCCATTGACGCGGCCCAGGCGCTGCGTGAAGTACCGGACCCGGCCGAGCAGTAACACCAAGGCGCTACGCCTACAGGCGTAGCGCCTTCACCTCCGATTTGGCATCTGCCCAATGTCGTCCCGCCCAGAAACGGTGCGCGCACCACCGCACTCCGTACGAACAGGCACCAAAGCGAAGCACAGACTACCCTCGTCCTGTGGTTGCTTAATCACGCAGCCTGCTGATCCATGCTTCGCAGCATTTTCCTGACTACCTGGCCAGTTTTTTGCTAGTGCTCTGGTCATGAAGTATCCAGCGGACGCCTATATGCCCGAATCCCATACTGCACGCCTGCAACTGGCTGGCATCACCAAACGGTACCCTGGCTGCCTGGCCAACGACCGCATCGACCTGTCGATCCAAGCAGGCGAAATTCACGCGCTGCTGGGCGAGAACGGCGCTGGTAAAAGCACCCTGATGAAAATCATCTACGGCGTGACACAAGCGGACGCCGGCGAGGTTCGTTGGGAAGGGCAGCCGGTGACCATGCGGGACCCGGCACAGGCGCGCGCGTATGGCATCGGCATGGTGTTTCAGCACTTTTCATTGTTCGAAACCCTCAACGTCGCCGAAAACATTGCACTGGCGATGGGTGCCGAAGCCGGCACGCCGAAGCAGCTGGAGCCGAAGATCCGCGAGGTATCGCAACGCTACGGCATGCCGTTGGAGCCGCAGCGGCTGGTGCACAGCCTGTCGATCGGCGAACGCCAACGAGTGGAAATCGTTCGCTGCCTGATGCAGGACATCAAGCTGTTGATTCTCGATGAGCCGACATCGGTGCTCACGCCGCAAGAGGCCGACGATCTGTTCGTCGTGCTGCGCCGGCTCGCTGCCGAAGGCTGCAGCATCCTGTTCATCAGTCACAAGCTCAACGAGGTTCGCGCCCTTTGCGAGCGCGCAACGGTGCTGCGTGCCGGACGCGTATCGGGCGAGTGCGTACCAGCCGAGTGCACCGACATGGACCTGGCGCGCCTGATGGTCGGTGATGCCGAAGGGCTCGAAGCCGAATATCCCAAGGCCCGGGGCGGTGCGCCTTTCCTGCGGGTCGAGGGATTGTCTTGGCATAACGTCGACCCGTTCGGCGTATCGCTGGCGGATCTGATGCTGGAGGTACGCGCTGGCGAGATCGTCGGCATCGCGGGAGTCGCCGGCAACGGCCAAGACGAACTACTGGCGCTGCTCAGCGGCGAGCAGCGCCTGGCTCGCGGCCAGGGTGCGCGCATTCGCTTTCTCGATGCGCCGGTGGCGCACCTGCGTCCCGACGCGCGCCGTCGCCACGGTATGGCCTTCATCCCGGCCGAGCGCCTGGGGCATGGCGCCGTGCCTGACATGAGCCTGTCCGACAACGCCCTGCTCACTGCTTTCCAGCAGGACGATCTGATCGGCGGCGGGCTGATCCGTCATGACCGGGTCGAGGCCTTCGCTCGGCGCATCATCGAACGTTTCGCGGTGAAGACTCCCGGCACCCATACGCCGGCGCGCAGCCTGTCCGGCGGCAACTTGCAGAAGTTCATTCTTGGCCGAGAGATCCTGCAGCAACTGAAACTGCTGGTCGCGGCACACCCGACCTGGGGCGTGGACGTCGGCGCCGCCGCGGCGATTCATCGTGAGCTGATCGAGCTGCGCGACGCCGGTGCCGCCATTCTGGTGATTTCCGAAGACCTGGAAGAGCTGTTCCAGATCAGCGACCGCATCGCGGCATTGAGCCATGGCCGCCTGTCGGCGCTGCGTGCGACGGCCGAGACCACCACAACCGATGTCGGCCGCTGGATGGCCGGCCAGTTCGATCAACCCACGCCCACCGCCGCCTGAGAGCCTTCGCATGCTGTTATCCCTCGAACCACGTGGTCAGCAGTCGCGACCGATGCTCTGGCTTTCGCCGCTACTGGCCGCGTTGCTGACTCTGCTCAGCGGCGCGCTGCTGTTCGCCGCGCTCGGCCATCCGCCACTGGAAACCCTGCGCGTGCTACTGATCGATCCGGTCAGCGATCTCTACGGCGTCTCCGAACTGTTGGTCAAGGCGCTGCCGATCCTGCTTTGTGCGCTGGGCCTGGCGGTGGTCTACAACGCACGAATCTGGAACATCGGTGCCGAGGGGCAACTGCTCATCGGCGCGCTCGCCGGTAGCGCGCTGGCGGTACACATCATCGATTGGGATTCTCGCTGGGCACTGGTCCTGACGCTCGCCGTCGGCACGCTTGGCGGCGCCGTCTGGGCCGGCCTCTGCGCCTGGTTGCGCACGCAGTTCAATGCCAATGAAATCCTCACCAGCATCATGCTCAACTACATCGCCTTGAACCTGTTGCTGTTCGCCGTGCACGGGCCGTTGAAGGATCCGCAAGGCTTCAACTTTCCCGAGTCGGCGATGTTCGGCGACGCCACGCGCCTACCGCAACTGTTCGAGGAGCTGCGCGTGCACGCCGGTTTCTATTTCGCCCTGCTGGCGCTCGTAGTGGTGTGGGTTCTGCTGCAAAAGAGCTTTCTCGGCTTCCAGATCAAGGTGCTGGGACTGGACAAGCGCGCGGCCGGTTTCGTCGGTTTTCGCGAGAGGCGCCTGGTCTGGGTCGCCCTGCTGATCAGTGGCGCACTGGCTGGCCTGGCCGGCGTTGCCGAGGTGACCGGGCCGATCGGTCAACTGGTACCACAGGTTTCGCCTGGTTACGGCTATGCGGCCATCACCGTGGCGTTTCTCGGCCGGCTCAACCCACTCGGCATCGTCTTTGCCAGCCTGCTGATGGCACTGCTCTACCTCGGCGGCGAAAACGCACAGATGGCGGCCAACCTGCCGCAATCGATCACGCAGCTGTTTCAGGGCATGGTGCTGTTCTTCCTGCTGGCGTGCGATGTACTGATTTTCTATCGGCCGCGCCTCGGGCGAAACCTGAAGCCGAAAGCTGGCAGCCTGCAGCCAGCGGTGCAGCCATGAACGCCGCGACTCGCTCCGCCAATGCAGTTGCCGCTTTTACTTCCAGCTTCCCGCTTCTGGCTTCCCGCTAAGGAACACCATGGATATCGATCTACTGACCAATATCTTCTACGCCATGATCCGCACCGGTACACCGCTGCTGCTGGTGGCGCTCGGCGAGCTGGTCTGCGAAAAGACTGGCGTGCTCAATCTCGGTCAAGAAGGCATGATGCTGTTCGGCGCAGTGGCCGGTTTCATTGCCGCGTTCGCCACCGGCAACCTCTGGCTGGGTGTGGTCTTTGCCTGCCTGGGCGGGATGCTGCTTTCGCAACTGTTCGCCCTGGTGGCGCTGGGTTTCAACGCCAACCAGGTGGCGACCGGGCTGGCGCTGACCATCTTCGGTGTTGGCCTGTCGTCGTTCATCGGTGCCGGCTGGGTCGGCAAGCCGCTAGCGGGCTTCGAACCCATCGCCATTCCTTTCCTGAGCGACATCCCGCTGATCGGTCGCATGCTGTTTGCCCAGGATCTGCTGGTCTATCTGTCCTTCGCACTCTTCGCCCTGGTCGCCTGGGTGCTGCTGAAAAGCCGTATGGGTCTGATCATCCAGGCGGTCGGCGAGAATCCCAACGCCGCCAGCGCCATGGGCCTACCGGTGCTGCGCGTGCGGGTACTGGCGGTGCTGTTCGGCGGCGCTATGGCCGGGCTGGCCGGCGGCTACCTGTCGCTCGCCTATACGCCGATGTGGGCGGAGAACATGACCGCCGGGCGTGGTTGGATCGCCTTGGCGCTTGTTGTGTTCGCCAGCTGGCGAGTGGGTCGCGTACTGCTCGGCGCCTATCTGTTCGGCTTGGCCAGCATTCTGCACCTGGTCGCCCAAGGGCTCGGCCTGTCGATCCCCGGTAATCTGCTGGCGATGCTGCCGTACGTCGCAACGATCATGGTGCTGGTGCTGCTGTCGCGAGACGCGATCCGTACTCGCCTGTATGCACCGGTGTCATTGGGCCAGCCGTGGAAAGCAGGTCATTGACCGATGACCGCCCGGCACTCGCCCTGGTGGACTGAAGCCCACCCTCGCGCAGACTCGTCGGGCTGAAGCCCCTAGCCCGCTCCGCCCGGTGGGCGCGACGGTGTTCCGCGTTAGCCCGACGACTCGAGGCGCATTGGCAAACCGAGTGGGCCTAGGATCGCTCCGCCAGCTCGTCAGCCAGGCATAACAACGCCTCGCGAGCGCCGCCCGCAACCAACCGGGCCGGCACCGCCAGCATCAGATTCACCGGCAGATCGAAGGCTTCCAGTTGTAAGCCGTCGCAGTCCAAGCCTGGCTGTCCGCACAGATGCGGCAACTGGCGCTGCAGGCGCTGGGCATAGCTGCCCGCGCCGTCCAGATATCCCACCACTGGCTTGCCACGAGCCACGGCATAACCCACTTCGAAGCTGGTGCCGCTGTCGGGCTCACCGCCCCGGAAGAAGTTGAGGTCGGCGATCACCGCATCGGCCTGCTCCAACAGGTCCAGATTGGCCTGGTAGATCCAGGCAGCCTGCTCGCGCGCACCGACGATGTGGCGCGGCACCTGCTTGTCCAGCGGGTACAGCCCAATGAAGCCGAAGTCGGCGCAGAGCGCCTTGAGTCGCTCGCCATGCTCGAGTGCATCGGCGCGGAACACGCCGGGACCGGCGAGGTAGATATGTACGTCCATGAAAGTCCATCTGGCTGATGGGCGTCAGAGCCCTATCAGCGAAAGCATGATGAAGGTGGCGAACAACACGAAGTGGGTCATGCCCTCGATCGCGTTGGTCTCGCCGTCGTTCAGGTTGATCGCGGCCACGATCAGGGTGATGAAAATCATCACCGTCTGCACCGGCGACATCGCCATCTGAAACGGCTGTCCACTATACAACGCCAACGCTTCCATCACCGGCACCGTGAGAATGACCGTGGACAGCGAAGCGCCGAGCGCGATATTGACCACCGACTGCATACGATTAGCTAGCGCTGCTCGCAAGGCGGTGAGTATTTCCGGGCTGGCAGAAATGGCCGCGACCAGCAGCGCGGCCAGCATAGGCGGCGCGCCACTGCCTTCCAACCCGACATCGAGCGCCTGGGACATCACCTCGGCGAGCGCGCCGATGATTACGATGCCGGCGCATAGCAGACCGATCGAGCGGCCACGGCTGGTCGTCGCCTCAGACACCACTTCGCCTTTGCGCCGTCGCTTTTCCGGATAGCTGTAGCTGAAGAAGTAGCTGTGCGCACCGACCTGCATGCGCAAGAACAGGCCGTACAACAACAGCATGGCGCCAATGGTGAACACCGAGTACAGCCGCCAGTCTTCACGCGGAATGAACTCCGGCACCACCATCGACACACCCATGGCGGTAAGAATCATCACGCTGTAGGTACGCGCCGAATCGTCGTTGTACGGCTGCTCGCCGTGGCGAAGGCCACCCATCAATGCGGCAAGGCCCAGAATACCGTTGAGATCGAGCATCACCGCCGAGTAAATGGTGTCACGCACCAGCGTTGGTGACGGGTGGTGCGTCATCATGATGCCCAGGATGACCACCTCGACCAACACGGCGGAGAGCGTAAGGATCATCGTTCCGTAGGGATCTCCGACCTTTTCCGCGAGGATCTCGGCGTGGTGTGCGACCCGTATCGACGCCATCACGATCATCAACACGAGTGCGCCGACGGCGGTCAAAGCGACGACGCGTCCACCACTGAGCAAGCTGCCCTCAACCACGTAGGCGACGACGGCGGCCAACAGGGCCAGGAGCAGGAAGCGCTCTTCTCGCAATAGCGTCAGCATGAAAGATCTCCCGTGGTCTATCGTTCTGATGCACCAAACTGTGGCAGCAACGCTGCCTGTCGCACCTAGCCGGATCCACCATTGGCTCGGCCAGCAACTGCCGGAGAGGTGGATTGGGAACCTCAGCGGGTATCTGTCCAGTTGGTCAGTTTTTTGCAAACCAAACCGCAGCCTCACAGCGGACACGCAAAAAAATATGCAACCAGGAGCAACACCCATGCAGAAGAACACCCGGAAATCCCTGTTCCGCGGCCTCACCGCAGCGATTGGTTTGAGCACTGCCCTTTCCGCCGTTGCAGCCGATCCGCTCAAAGTCGGCTTCGTCTACGTGGGCCCGATCGGCGACCACGGCTGGACCTACCAGCACGAGATGGGTCGTCAGCATCTGGAAAAGGAGCTCGGCGATCAGGTTGAAACCACCTTCGTCGAGAACGTCGCCGAGGGCGCCGACGCCGAGCGAGTGATCCGCAACATGGCCAAGGGCGGCTACGACCTGATCTTCACCACGTCCTTCGGGTATATGAACCCGACGCTCAAGGTGGCGAAACAGTTCCCCAAGGTCACCTTCGAGCACGCCACCGGCTACAAGCAGGACAAGAACCTCGGCACTTACCTGTCTCGTTCCTATGAGGGCCGCTACGTGGGTGGGTTCCTTGCGGCGAAGATGACCAAGACCAAGAAGGTCGGCTATATCGCCTCGTTCCCGATTCCCGAAGTGATCCGCGACATCAATGCCATCCAGCTGGCGCTGGACAAGTACAACCCCGGCACCGAAATCAAGGTGGTGTGGGTGAGCTCCTGGTTCGATCCGGGCAAGGAAGCCGATGCCGCCAACGCGCTGATCGACCAAGGGGTCGACGTGGTTTTCCAGCACACCGATAGCCCGGCGCCGATCCAGGCTGCCGAACGTCGTGGCGTCTATTCGGTCGGCTATGCCTCGGACATGGCTCACTTCGGACCGAAGGCGGTACTGACTTCCATCGTCAACGACTGGGGACCGCACTACGTCAAGTCGGCACAAGCCGTGATCGATGGCAGTTGGAAGCCGCAGGACTTCTGGGGTGGACTGGCCGAAGACACCATCAGCCTGCCGATCAGCGACCTGGTGCCGGCGGAGGTGAAGACCGAAGCGGAACAGATCATCGCCGCTATCCGCAGCGGGGCGTTGCACCCCTTCACCGGTCCGATCAAGGATCAGTCAGGTACCGTGCGCATCGCCGATGGGGTGACCGCCAGCAATGGAGATCTGGCGTCGATGAACTACTACGTGCAAGGCATTACCGCTGAGTTGCCGAAGTAGCCGATAAGCAAGCTTGTCGCTTGAGGCCGGGCGCTAGATGCTGCGCGAAGTCGCGTGGGCTTCTAGCTTCTGGCCTCTGGCTGCGACCGAGAGATCCGAAATGAACCAACTGCCCGTCATCGATATCGCCCCGCTCTACGCCACAGACGAAAACGGCTGGAACGAGATCGCCCAACAGATCGACGCCGCCTGCCGTGACTGGGGCTTCTTCTACATTCGCAACCATCCGATCGATGCGGCGCGCATCTGTGAGCTGAAGGCACGTGCGCAATCCTTCTTCGCACTGCCGGAAGCCGAAAAGCTCGCCATCGACATCACTAAAAGCCGGCACCACCGCGGCTACGGAGCGATCGCCACCGAGCAGCTCGACCCGAGCAAGCCGAGCGATCTGAAAGAAACCTTCGACATGGGCTTCCACATGCCAGCCGATCACCCGGAGGTGCTCGCCGGCAAGCCGCTGCGCGGCCCCAATCGACATCCGACCATCGACGGCTGGGAATCCTTGTTCGAACAGCATTATCAGGACATGCATGCGCTGGCCTGCACGCTGTTGCGCGCAATCGCCACGGCGCTGGGTATCGACCGGGACTTTTTCGACCAGCGCTTCGTCGAGCCCATCAGCGTGTTCCGCATGATTCATTACCCACCACGGCAAACCGCGACCGCCCCCGAACAGCAGGGTGCAGGCGCCCACACCGACTACGGCTGCATCACCTTGCTCTACCAGGATCAGGCCGGCGGACTGCAGGTGCAGAACGTACACGGCGAGTGGATCGACGCACCGCCCATCGAGGGAACCTATGTCGTGAACATCGGCGACATGATGGCGCGCTGGAGCAACGACCGGTACAAGTCCACGCCGCACCGGGTGATCAGCCCACTGGGAGTGGACCGCTATTCGATGCCGTTCTTTGCCGAGCCGAATCCCGACACGGTCATCAGCTGCCTGCCCGGTTGCCAAGGGCCGGGCAACCCTCCTCGCTACCCGGACACCACCTGCAGTGCCTATATGCTCTCGCGCTTTGCCGAGACCTACGCCTATCGGCGCGAGCCATCACCGGCCTGAGCTGGCCGTCCGCTTACGGCGAGGACTCCGAAGTCCGGCATGCCACCGACGGTCGCAACGGGTCGGTTGGATCAATGCCGTTTTCGCCGCTGAAAACGGCGAACCAGGTGTTCTCGTTGCCGCCTCAGTTGCGCAGCGATGGCTGGCGCACCGGCGCGCCATTGGCGACGTAATAGGCGGCGGTGCTACGAGGCAACGGTTGTCGCCCGCGAATTCGATCGGCGATCTTTTCGGCGATCATGATGGTGGTGGCGTTGAGGTTGCCGGTGATGATCTGCGGCATGATCGATGCGTCGACGACCCGCAAGCCCTCCACGCCATGCACCCGGCCCTGCCCATCGACCACGGCCATCTCATCCGTGCCCATCTTGCAGGAGCAGGACGGGTGATAGGCCGTTTCGCCATGTTCACGAACGAAGGCGTCCAGCTCCGCGTCGCTCTGTGCTTGCGCACCGGGGCTCAGCTCCTTGCCACGATACGGGTCGAGCGCCGGCTGGGCGATGATCTCGCGGGTCAGGCGGATGCTGTCGCGAAACTCCTGCCAGTCCTGCTCGTGGGACATGTAGTTGAACAGAATGCTCGGATCGACCCGTGGATCGATCGAACGGATCTGAACGCGCCCGCGGCTGGGTGAGCGCATCGAGCCGACGTGCGCCTGGAAGCTGTGACCGTCATGGGCATTGCTGCCGTTGTAGTTGACCGCGACCGGCAGGAAGTGGAACTGGATATTCGGCCACTCGAACTCATCGCGGCTGCGAATGAAGCCACCGGCCTCGAATTGATTGCTGGCACCGATTCCTGAGCCGAGGAATAGCCACTCGGCACCGATCGCCGGTTGATTCCACCATTTCAGTGCCGGGTAAAGGGAGACCGGCTGCTTGCACTCGTACTGTAGATACATCTCCAGGTGGTCCTGCAGATTCTGGCCGACTCCAGGCAGGTCCTGGACGATCCCGATGTTCAGGTCGCGCAGCAGCGCCGCCGGCCCGACTCCGGAGCGCTGCAGTATTTGCGGCGAGGCGATGGCGCCGCCACAGAGCAGCACCTCGCGGCGGGCGCGAACAATGGTCGGCTGTTCCCGCCCGCGCAGGTATTTCACACCAACCGCCCGCGTGTTCTCGAACAGCACCCGGTCGGTTACGGCATGGGTGACGATGGTCAGGTTCGGTCGCTCCTTGGCCTGGTCGAGATAGCCGCGCGCAGTACTGGCGCGACGGCCATTGGGCGTGACCGTGCGATCCATGGGGCCGAAGCCCTCTTGCTGATAGCCGTTCAGATCGTCGGTCTTCGGGTAGCCAGCCTGCACGCCGGCCTCGACCATGGCATGGAACAACACGTTGTTGCCGGGTTTGGGCGTGGTGACGCTGACGGGGCCGTCACCGCCGTGGTAATCGTTGGGGCCGATATCGCGGCTTTCGGCCTTGCGGAAGTATGGCAGGCAGTCGTGGTAGGTCCAATCCTCGAGCCCTGGCATACGAGCCCAGTTGTCGTAATCCAGCGCATTGCCGCGGATGTAGCACATGCCGTTGATCAGTGATGATCCACCCAGCCCCTTGCCACGGCCGCAATCCATACGACGGTTGTTCATGTGCGGTTCGGGATCGGTCCTGTATGCCCAGTTGTAACGGGTCCCCTGCAGCGGATAGGCCAGCGCGGCGGGCATCTGGGTGCGGAAGTCGAAACGGTAATCGGGGCCACCGGCCTCCAGCAGCAGCACGCCGACGTCAGCGTCCTCGGTCAGACGCGCCGCCAGTGCATTCCCGGCGGAGCCGGCGCCGATGATGATGTAGTCGTATTCCATGAATCCTCCTTCATACAGACCGGCGCGTTCGTGCGGCTCAGAACACCGAGGCGAAATCGCCCAGCTCCACTTGCACCGACTTCAGCCGGGTGTAATGCGCCAGGGAAGAAATGCCGTTCTCGCGGCCGATGCCGGATTGCTTGTAGCCGCCAACCGGCATCTGCGCGGCCGACTCGCCCCAGGTATTGATCCAGCAGATACCGGCTTCCATCTGGTGAATGATGCGGTGGGCGCGCGCCAGATCGCGCGTCACCACACCAGCAGCCAGGCCGTAGTCGCTGTCGTTGGCGCGACACACCGCCTCTTCTTCGTCGTCATAGGCCAGCAGGCTCAGCACCGGGCCGAAGATCTCTTCACGGGCGATAATCATGTCGTCGGTGCAGTCGCTGAAGATGGTCGGTTCTATGTAGGCGCCGCGGCCGAACTCACCGTGGGTCACCCGCTCGCCACCGCATAGCAGCCGGGCCCCCTGCGCCTTGCCCTTGGCGATGTAGCCCAGCACGCTCTGCATATGGCCGAAGCTGACCATGGGGCCGAAGGTGGTCTGCTCGTCCTGCGGATCGCCCATGCGGATCCGCTGGACCCGCTCCAGCAGCTTGGCTTCGAACTCGGCCAGCTGCTTACGCGGTACGAAGACCCGAGTGCCATTGGTGCAGACCTGGCCAGCGCTGAAGAAATTAGCCATTACGGCGATATCCGCCGCCCGGTCGAGGTCGGCATCGTCACAAACGATCAGCGGCGACTTACCGCCCAGTTCCATGGTCACGTCCTTGAGCGAGGAGCTGGCAGCGCTGGCCATGACCTTCTTGCCGGTCGCCACGCCGCCCGTGAAGGACACCTTGGCGATGCGCGGATGCTCGGTGAGCATGGCGCCGATTGCGGCACCGGCGCCGGTCAGCACGTTGAACACGCCGGCCGGCAGGCCCGCCTCGGTAAAGATTTCGGCCAGTTTGAGCGCGCTCAGCGAGGTCACCTCACTGGGTTTGAAGATCATCGCGTTACCGGCCGCCAACGCGGGCGCGGCCTTCCACAGGGCGATCTGGATCGGGTAGTTCCAGGCGCCGATCCCAGCCACCACGCCGAGGGGCTCGCGTCGGGTATAGACGAAGCTGGTTTCGCGCAGGGGAATCTGTTCGCCCTCGATGGCTGGCGCGAGACCGGCGTAATACTCGAGCACGTCGGCACCGGTAACGATATCGACGCTGCGGGTTTCCATCAGAGGCTTGCCGGTGTCCAGGGTCTCCAGCAGGGCCAGCTCGTCGTTGCGCTCGCGCAGCAGATCGACCGTCTTGCGCAGAATGCGCGAACGTTCCATGCCGGTCAGCGCCGCCCAGAGCTTCTGTCCTTTCTCGGCGCTGGTCACCGCACGTTCGAGATCGCTGCGGGTCGCCTGAGCGACTTCAGCGAGCACTTCGCCGTTGGCAGGGTTGATGCTCTCGAACACCTCGCCGCCGCTGGGATCGACATAGTTTCCGTCGATGTAGAGTCGTTGCCGTGGATAACAAGCCATATTCACCTCTCTCGAATCCGTTTGGGGCGACCGAGTCGCCCGTGTCGGCGAGCCACGGCGAACCTGCCGTTCGCCGCGCCGTGATCAGCTGGCGCCTGGGGCGGTGCCCGGTTCGGATGCGCTGTCGGCCAGCGTGCCTTTCTCGCGCTGCAGATGCAGAAACTGCATGTGATGCTCGTAGTGGTCGAGGATGTCCTCGATCAGTTGCCGTTTGGAGTAACCCATCAGGTCATAGCCGAGACTCCCCTGCCGCAGGTGCACCTCGAGACGGTAGTAGTGCGCCCGGCTACTCTGGGTCCGTACGGCGAACGACGGCATCGCGCTGCGTACCGGCCAGATCTGGTAGGTGAAGTCCAATTCACTGCCCAGGTTGACGTTGAGAATCAGATGCTCGTTGCCCCTCTCGCCCTCGATGATGTCCACCGGCACGCCCTTCTCACCCAGCGCCTGACGTATCTCCTCCATCGCCGGCTTGCCCACTTCCCTCAGATAGCGGCGGATCTGCGACTGGCTGGGAAAGCTCATCGCGCGCGAAAGGCGCTGGCTCCAGTTCAGGTTCGCATGCTCCAGCGTCGCCCGACCGGACAGCTGGCCGGAAAGGCTCTTCTGGTAACTGTCCGCCATCACACCTTCGACATGCAGGGCCTTGAACAATCCCACCATCATGAACAGAAGGACGATGGAGAACGGCAGCCCCATGATCACCACGGTCCCCTGCAACGCCGTCAGCCCACCGGCGATCAGCAGCGCCAGGGTCAACACACCGATGATGGCTGCCCACAGAACGCGCATCCATACCGGTGCGTCGCTGTTCACGTCCTTGAGAATCGAGGTGAAATTGGACAGCACCAGCGAACCCGAATCGCCCGAAGTGACGAAGAAGACGATCGCCAGAATGGTCGCTACCGCGGTGGTCAGGCCGGCCCAGGGCATGCTCTGGAGAAACAGATAGATCGACGAACCCGGATTGCTGACCGCCTGCGCGCCGAACTCGACAGCGCCATGCATGACCATGTCGATGGCGCTGTTCCCCATGATCGACATCCAGGCCATCATGAAAGCCAGCGGCAACAGCAAGGTGCCAACGACGAACTCGCGAATGGTCCGGCCACGCGAGATGCGCGCCAGAAACAGACCGACGAAGGGGCCCCACGCGATCCACCAGGCCCAGAAGAACACGGTCCAGGCATTCAGCCAGTCGGTGGGCTGATCGTAGGCGTAGGTATCGAACGACAAGCTGATGAAATTGGAAAAGTAGTCGCCAATGTTCATCACCAGCGCGTTGAGCAGAAAGGTCGTCTTGCCGGCGAACAGCACGAACAACAACAGCAGGACCGCCAGCAGCATATTGAACTCGGACAGTCGGCGGATCCCGCGCTCCACCCCCGTGGCGGCCGAGATCGCCGAGAACACCACGATCAGCACCACCAGCACCGCCTGGGTGAAGGTGCCCTCCGGTACGCCGAAAATGTAGTTCAGGCCGAAGTTCAGCTGAATGATGCCAATGCCGAGGCTGGTGGCGATGCCGAACACCGTTCCCAGCACCGCTGCTGTGTCCACGGTGTGTCCGATGGGGCCGTATATGCCTTTGCCAAAAATCGGATAGAGCGACGAGCGAATCGATAGCGGCAGGCCTTGGCGAAAGCTGAAATAGGCCAGGGACATGCCCACCAACGTATAGACGCCCCACCCGGACAGCCCCCAGTGAAGGAAGGTCAGCTCCAGCGCATGGCGCGCTGCCTGTACGGTGCTGCCCTCGCCCACCGGTGGTTCGAGGAACTGAGTGATGGGTTCGGCGATGCAAAAGAACAGCAGGTCTATGCCGATGCCCGCCGAGAACAGCATTGCCGCCCAGGTGATCACGTTGAACTCAGGCTTTGAATGATCGGGCCCTAGCCGGATCTTGCCATAACGGGTGGTGGCGATGACTACCACGAAGAGGAGATAGACCAGCACGGCAAGAAAATAGAACCAGCCGAAGGTGTTGGATATCCAGCCTAGAACGGCGTTTATGACTGAAAGGGATGACGTCTTGAAGAACATCGCCCAGATGGCGAACAGCACAATGGCGATTGCCGAGCTGTAGAAAACCACGGGATTGATGCGGTCGTGAGATGCGTTGGTGTTTCCGGGTGAGAGCTCAGCCTCGTTCATCAGTTCTGTCTCCTGAACTTGTTCTGGCTTTTATGACATCGCAACGCGATGAATGGCGTCAGGCTGGGCGCATAGTTGCAAGGGAACGTCATGATCGCCTGATAAAGACGCAATGCTGAGCGGGACGTCAGCGTCTGCGAGGCACAGGGGCGCCCCATGATGGATGGGAAGGACAGCGACACCTTAAAAATAGTCTATGTCCGAAAAACGGCTGACCATAGATCCCGCCACGCGCTGCAAACGCGCGCCGCTGGCGACACCGAGCGGCTATTCACAGACGTCCAAGGCTGAATACGGCCTCGATGGCCGGTGCACCGACACGGGAGCAGGTAAGATGGCGGCCCACGTTTTCACATCACAGCCTCGACATGCCCTATACCGTCACGCCCATCGGTGTCGTCCGTTCCTGTTTCAAGGAGAAATTCGCCATCCCGCGGCAGCCACAGCTGGCACCGGCGGCCCGAGGCATACTGGAACTGCATCCACCGTTCGATCAGGCGCACGCGCTGGAAGGGCTTGAGCAGGTCAGTCATGTCTGGCTGCTGTTTCTGTTCCACCAGGCGCTCGAGGCCGAGCCCCGTCTACGGGTCCGCCCGCCGCGCCTAGGCGGCAACCGCATGGTCGGTGTGTTTGCGACCCGCTCGACGCACCGCCCCAACGGCATCGGCCAGTCTGTGGTCAGGCTCGAGCGGATCGAACCCGGCCGCCTTCATCTGTCGGGGATCGACCTGCTCGATGGCACGCCAGTGCTGGATATCAAGCCTTACGTTCCTTACGCCGATGCCGTCGACGACGCGCACAATGGCCTGGCCAACGATGCCCCGGAACTCATCCCCGTGCGCTGGACGGAGACGAGCCTGGAACAAGCCCGTTGCGAAGCGCTTCGGCTCGGCGAACCCCTGCAGGCACTGATCGAACAGTGTCTGGCGCAAGATCCGCGACCGGCCTATCAAACGCCGACACCGGAGCGCCGCTACGGGACGCGGCTATGGGATGTCGAGGTGCGCTGGCATTACCCGGACCCGGCGTCCATCACGGTAGTGGAAGTGCTGCGGGTGTAACGCTAGGCGCCGCGAGGCTACTGGCGTGCCGGGGTCAGTAGCAACCGTTCGGTGCCGTAGACCTTGTCCAGATTCTCGGACTTGAACGGGAAGCTCATATAGCCGCCCTTCAACCAGGCGTCGATACCGTCGGCGTAGTGCGGGCTGGCCGGATTGCCGGATTGACCGGAGCTGTTGAGCCCGATCATCGGCTCGTCGCGCCCGAAATCGACGATGATGCGCATCGCCGGGATTAGCCAGGTATCGAAGTTATCGCCCCAGCGGTAGGCCGATACGTTCAAGGTGCTGTGGTCGCCGCCCGCCGCGTATGGCCCGCGGTCCAGATAGCCGCTGATCGCATTGATGCCGGTGCGCTGGCTGGACGGCAGGTAAGGTGCCAGCTGCGTGCTGCCGGTGCGCCAAGTATAGGTGTGCAGTTTTCCCCAACGCCAGGCATCGCGATCAGCCCCCTGCGCGGCTTCCATGCGGCTGAACGCGGCGGCGAGTGAACGCGCCAGGATTGCGGGTTTGTCTTCCCGGCGTGGCGTGTTCCGGTCATCCCAGAACGGACTGTCATCGCGGCCCAGCAGATGATCAGCCTGCGCGGAGTATGAGGCGTTTGCGGTTTCCACCAGCGCGTTCCATGGAGCACTGCTTTCCGGCCCCAGCTCGTCCAGAAACGTCTGTCGCGCCGATTCCATCAGAAAGCTTTCATAAAGGGCCGCATCGGCAGAGTCCGCGGCGAGCTTGCCATCGAAGCTCAGCAATCGCGAGAGCGCTACGCGCGCCCTGCCCCGCTCCGGTTCGGCGAGCGCATCGATGGCGGCTTTCAGCGGCTCCGCCATCCCTGGCGCCTGAAACATGGCCTGCAGCTTGGCGGCGAAGGTTGTTGTCTGATCGTACTGCATCGCCATCACGCTGCGGCTGTCCTGCTTGCCCTGCGCAAGCAGCTCGGCCACGCGCTCGGCACGCTCCGGGTAATACCAGGAGTTGGACAGCTGCATACCGTAGCCCTTGGGCACGGTGCGCTGATTGGCCGTCGCCAGCCAGCCTTGCGGCGGGTCCTGGTCATAGGGATGCAACATGGGATCGGCGAAGCCATCCCAGTCGTAACGCCCATCCCAACCCGGCGATGGCAACAATCCCAGGCCTTCGCGGCGATTCGGGTAGCGACCGGTCACTTGCCAGCCCGTGCTCTGCTCGTCGGCAAACACGATATTGAGCGCGGCCGCGCGGATCTCGCGGGTTGCTTCGAAAGCCTGATCCACCGACTGCGCGCGGGTCAGGTCAAAAAACGCATCCAGCGACTGGTCAGCCTCGAACTGCGTCGTTTTCAGCGCCAACCCGTAGCCACTGCTCAGTTGCAGCGGTTGCAACGGGTGCTTGCGCTCGCCGAGTACGCTGTTCAGCAGCGGGCCGTTGCGGGTTTCGTAGATCGTTTCACGGATCGGTCTCCCACCCTTGATGAAGAAGGTCTCGTGGCGCTCGCGCGCCGGGATCCATCGGCCATCGGCGAGGTACAGCAATCGCCCGCCTTCGCGGCGCACCTGTTCCAGAAACAGGTCTTGGGTATCGCCCATGACCATGGTCATGCCCCAGCCCAGCTTGCCGTTGAAGCCCGCGATCACCGCAGGCACGCCTGCGATCGTTACCCCGGCGGCCTGGAATTTCGGCGAGCGGATCTGCACGAAATTCCAGTACGAGGGCATCGACAGCGGCAAGTGTGTGTCGTTGGCCATCAGCGGCTTGCCGCTGCGGGTGTTGCTGCCGGATATCGCCCAGTTGTTGGAAGCGGCGACCCCCAACATGTTCAACGAAGCAACCCCGGAGGCCGCGCTGTCGAGCGCGGCGAGCCCTGGTATCTCGCCGCCTAGCTTCAACCCCTTCAGCTTGTCGGCTTCATCGAAGGGTAGCGGCTCGTCGGGATAGGTCGGTAGCAGCCAAGCGACCTTATCGCTGCCTACCTGCTGAGCCATGACCAACGACGCGATCTCTTCCTGCAGATTGACCGCCAGTCCGAAGTTCAACAGGCAGAAGATCAGCACCGAATCTTCAGGCTTCCAGTATTCCGGGGTGTAGTCGGCGGCAGCCAGATCCATTGGCAGCTTTTCGCGATGGCGGAACAGATAGGCATTGACGCCGCGAGCATAGACCTCGAAAAACCGCTTCATCCGCGGCGAGCTTTCTCGATACAGCACGGTAGCGCTTTGCCGAAGATTCACCGCCCGCATGAAACGGTCGATCTCCAGCACACCAGGCCCAGCCATCTCCGCCAAACGTCCCTCGGCCATGAGCCGCAAGTTAACCATCTGACTCAGACGGTCCGTCGCATGCACGTATCCGAGACCGAACAGCGCATCGTGGAATGTCGCCGTCTCGATCAAGGGCATGCCCAACGTATTGCGCCTGATGCTTACGCTCTTGTCCAAACCAGTGATGGCCTGGACGCCATGCGCGGGTGGCAGGCTATCGCTGTAGCGGCTGTCCAGATAAGACTGACAGCCAATGAGGCCGCCAGCTACCAATGCAACGCCCAAGGTCAGGCGAACCAGAACGAACGGCAGACGCAAAGACATCGACGGCTCCTTACAGACAGGGCACTACGGAACAGAAGGATAGATGGGTGTGGATGCGCGATGCCGTCGCGCTCAGGCAGCTTCGCGGTTCTTCGGCAACACTTCGTCGAGCAACCAGCGGGCGGACCGGCGAGCCTCAGCCTTGTGTTGTAATTCGAGCGCACTGAAGTTGGCTTCGTGGCGGCGCCGTTCGGCTTTGTCCAGCGCCTTCCAGGCAGCGTGTGTCGGCACCTTTTCAGTCGCCTCGAACAGCACTTGGAAAACCTGGCAGCGCGGATCCTGGCCAAGATTCGAGTCGTAATTATCCAATAGCACCTTGATCCGGATCGCGCCTTCGATCAGCGGTACCTGCTCGTCGAGCAGGCTGCCGGCAAGCACACGCAGATCCGCCGCAAGCGCGGCATGCTGCTGCGCTTGCATATCGGCCAGCTGCCGCTCTCTTCGCCAAACCCGGCGCCATAGATGCAAGGCGTATCCAGCCAATGCCGCGATCAGCAGCAGAGCGGCAACCAGCAACGTTATGGCGAGCGGCGTCATGAGCGGATCAGGCTCCGTGGCACTTCTTGAATTTCTTCTGGCTTCCGCACGGGCACGGGTCGTTGCGGCCGACATCCTTCAGCGGATTTCGAACCGGGTCGTGGCTATGGTTGCAATGCGGTCCATGGACATGGGGGGCATGGTCGTGATCGTGATCGTGGCTGCAATCGGGGCCGTGCACATGGGCGTCTTGGTTCATCGGTGTTGCTCACTCCGGGATAAAGTTGCCGGGGATTATCTCGCCATTGGTTGCAATGTGCACGCGTCGACCGAGCATCAGGCCCGTTTTCAGCTCGCCCTCCAGACGATAGGCAATCGGACGGTCCGGTTTTTCCAGCAATCGCACGATGTACTTCATATGCCGCCACAGGTTGGTATAGATCGGCACTTCGTAGTACTCGAAGCCATGCGCGGGGACGGTTGTCCAGCCACTGGACTCACCGCTCGCCAGCTCGATGTCGTTGAGGTGGACGGTGTAGACGAGGCCGCGCACAGGCAAACTCTGCTCATTGGGGTTGTCGATGCGGAAACGCAGCATGAACTGCTGCTCGAGGAGCCTCGCCTTGATGATCTCGACATCGGTGAGCTGGACACCTGGGTCTTGGAAATCACTGCTGAACCAGGTCGAACAACCGGCAAGGCCTGACAGCAAACCCAGCAAAACCACTGCTCTCGATATTCTTCTTATAGGTGCGTGGCAAAGCATTCCGGTACTCCAAAGGACGGCCAAGTGTAGCAAGCGGCAGATTGCCTGCAATGGGGTTGTTTGGCGAATTTATCGCGTCCCTGCTACGCCTTTGCGACCGCTCTCATTGCGGTACTGGAAGACCGCTAGCCCCCTTCCCATCGCTGCGGCCTTCCGGTGCTGCAAGCGCTGCGCACCTCGTGTCGGTACCTTTTTAGCCTGCCAGCGCGCGCGCCAGCACGGCACGGGTTTTGACGATTCCCTCCGCCAGCGCAGCCTCGATATCCGCCATGGTGATGATGCCTGACGTTTTTCCGGCGGCCGGATTGACTACCAAGGCCAGGCAGGCATACGGCAGCTCTAGCTCGCGGGCTAGAACCGCTTCGGGCATACCGGTCATTCCGACGATATCGCAGCCATCGCGCTCCATCCTGGCAATTTCGGCAACGGTCTCCAGCCTCGGCCCCTGAGTGCAGCCATAAACGCCATGGCTGCTGAACAAAAAGCCCTCGGCTGCCAGACCGGCGATCAGACGCTGGCGCAATGACTCATCGTAGGGGTAGCTAAAGTCGACATGGGTGACATGCTCGATGTCGCCTTCGAAGAAGGTGTGTTCGCGGCCATAGGTGTAATCGATCAGTTGATGCGGTACGCACAGGTGGCCTGCACCCATCGTCGAATGAATGCCACCAACCGCATTCACCGCAATGATCGCCTGTGCCCCGGCGCGTTTCAGGGCCCACAGATTGGCGCGATAGTTCACCTGATGCGGCGGGATACGGTGTGGATGGCCGTGGCGAGCCAGAAACAGCACCTCTCGCCCCGCATATGTGCCACGAAGAAGGTCGGCCGACGGTGAGCCGTAGGGTGTTTCCATGGGCACCGCTTCATCCAGGGTGAGCCCGGGCAGCTCCGTGAGGCCGGTGCCGCCGATAATGGCGTGGACAGTCATGATTGTTTCCTTGGTCAAGCGATCAGTTCCGCTGCTTTGAGCGTGGCGATGGACGCATGCCAACGCGGATCCTGCTTATATTCCAGCGAGCCCGCCGCGCGGCGGCGCATCGTCGCCAACGCCGGTGATGGCTGCACGCCGAGACGCTGCAGCGCCGATAGTGCCAACTCGGCCGCTCCCCTGTCGTTGCATACCAGGCCCATATCGCAGCCTGCCGTCAACGCCGCCTCGATCCGGCTCGCCGCATCGCCGGCGACATGGGCACCGGCCATCGACAGGTCATCGCTGAAGATCACCCCGCGAAAGGCCAGCTCCGTACGCAAGATGCTCTGCAGCCATCGCTGGGAGAAACCGGCCGGCTTGTCATCCACCTGCGGGTAGATCACGTGCGCGGGCATCACCGCATCGAGCTGGCTCGCCAGCCGCTGGAACGGGACCAGGTCATGCTCGCGAAGCGCTTGCAGCCCCCGTTCATCGACGGGGATCGCCACGTGGGAATCGGCCTCAGCCCATCCATGGCCCGGGAAGTGCTTGCCGGTTGCGGCCATTCCGGCGCGATGCATCCCCTGGATGAACGCCCCGGCGAGCTCGGTGGCTCGCTGTGGATCACCTTCGAACGCACGGGTACCCACCACGGCGCTGCGCTGGTGATCGAGATCGAGCACCGGCGCGAAACTGAAATCCAGTCCAACCGCCAGCACTTCCGTGGCCATTACCCAACCGCAGATGTCTGCTAGGACCTTCGCATCACCACGCGACGCGAATTCGCGCATCGCTGGCAGACGAATGAAGTCGCGCCGCAACCGCTGAACGCGCCCGCCCTCCTGATCGACGGCCAGCAAGATATCGGGCCGTACCGCTCGAATTGCCCGACAAAGCTCCTGCACCTGACGAGGATGTTCGATATTGCGGGCAAACAGAATCAGCCCGCCTACTTCCGGCTGACGCAGCAACTGGCGATCCTCTGCGGTCAGCCAGATGCCGGCGATGTCCAGCATCAATGAACCTTGCATGATAGTGAGCAGATCCTTAATTCAATGTTGCGCTCGACCAATCCGGACAGGCCGTTTCGCCTATCTGTACGGCACAGCCAACCGGCACCCGAGGGAAAAGATCGAGCAAGTCGGCATTACGCAGCCTGATACAGCCATGGGAAAGCGGTACGCCCATGGGCTCCGAATCAGGCGTGCCATGCAAATAGATATAACGACGGAAGGTGTCGACCGCACCCATACGGTTGAATCCGGGCTCGCACCCGCTGAGCCAGAGGATTCGGCTCAAGATCCAGTCGCGTCCAGGAAAGCGGTCGTGTAGTTGCTGATTCCAAACTTCCCCGGTCCAGCGGCGGCCACGCAGAACGGCCCCGCACGGCAATCCCTCGCCGATACGCGCGCGTACCCGGTGCAGGCCACGCGGCGTGCAGCCGGACCCGTTGCGCTCACCGGCACCGTTACGCGCTGTAGAGATGGGCAGCCGAACACACAGCCTGCCACTGGAAAACCCGTAGAGCAGCTGGTCGGCAATGGAAATATGAAGAAAATCGAGATCGGGCATAGACGGCAAGCTTAGCCGATCCCCCCTTGAGCATGCACGTTAACCCTTCGCGGGCATCGCCAACGCGTTACGCCGGGCGATCGGATGCGCCTGTACCAGGCTTGGATCCTCCACGCCCGAATCGGCCCGCATACCGGCCGCGAGAAACGGGACCATCATGCGCATGACCTGCTCGATGGAAGTTTTGGCGCCGAAATCGTTCTCGGCGATGGCTCGCAGCGCCTTGATTCCCGACATGCTGAACGCTGCGGCGCCGAGCATGAAATGCACGCGCCAAAACAGTTCGATCGGCGGAATCGAAGGTGCGGCCTCATGCACGCGCAACATATAACGACGAAACACCTTGCCGTACATATCTTCAAGATAACGACGCAGGTGGCCCTGGCTCTGACTGAAGGAGAGGCCCAACAGCCGCATGAAGATCGACAGGTCGTCACCGCTACGTGGCGTTACGGCGAGCGCCTGTTCAACCAGAATCTCCAGCAGTTCCTCGAGATTTTCCTTTCGGTCAGACTCGGCTTCACGTCTATCCAGTTCACGCTCGAGGCTTATGCAGAAGGGTCCGAGGAAACGCGAGAAGACCGCCTGGATAAGGGCCTTTTTCGAACCGAAGTGATAGTTCACCGCCGCCAGATTCACCCCGGCCTTGCTGGTGATCAGGCGCAACGAAGTCTCGGCGAAGCCTTTCTCAGCGAACAGTTGTTCCGCTGCATCAAGAATACGCTCCACTGTTTCAGACTGCGCCATGCCCCCTCCCCTGACAAACAATCGTTTGAAACTTACGTTTCAAGCTGTTCCAAGTCAACCAAGAAAGCGCCTGAACACTCTTTTGGCCGCCAAAGCTTGCACCAAGCCGGCCCAGCCCTCAACCAAACAAAGATTGCCAAGCATCAAGCACTGTATATAATCCCAGTCACTGTATAAAAGAACAGAGACCGCTCATGATCAAGCTGACCCCACGCCAGTCGGAAATTCTCGCCTTCATCAAGCGCTGCCTGGAAGACAACGGCTATCCGCCGACACGTGCGGAGATCGCTCAGGAGCTGGGTTTCAAATCACCCAATGCCGCTGAAGAACATCTCAAGGCTTTGTCTCGCAAAGGCGCTATCGAAATGACGCCGGGCGCTTCGCGCGGAATACGTATTCCCGGCTTCGAACCAACTACTGAAGAGAGCGGGTTACCCGTCATTGGCCGGGTTGCCGCCGGTGCACCAATTCTTGCGCAACAACACGTTGAAGAATCCTGTCAGATCAATCCTTCATTTTTCCATCCCAAGGCCGATTACCTACTGCGTGTACACGGAATGAGCATGAAGGATATCGGCATATTCGATGGCGACCTGCTTGCGGTTCATACCACACGGGAAGCACGCAACGGTCAGGTCGTCGTGGCTCGGATCGATGATGAAGTCACGGTGAAGCGCTTCAAGCGCGAGGGTGACAAGGTCTGGTTATTAGCCGAAAACCCGGAATTCGCGCCCATCGAAGTGGATCTCGAACAGCAGGAACTGGTTATTGAAGGTTTAAGCGTCGGCGTGATTCGCCGCTAAAGGAGAGGCTCATGCAGTACCACCCTCAACTCAGCACAAGCAAACCACCACAACTGACCTTGTTCGAGGGGCTGATCGCACATCGTCTGACGCCATTCGAAGATGTCGCTACCGCGCCCAAGGACCCTGCCGATGATTGTCTGAGCGAAATGACTCTGAGCGGAAGCGGCGATCACTGTCGCCTGTTGCTTTCCCCGATCCTGCGCGAACTCAGCGGGGCAGCCGATATACGATGGCTGACACTGATCGCACCTCCTGCGTCGCTTTCGCAAAGCTGGCTTCGAGAAACCGGTCTTAATCGCGATCGCATCTTGCTGCTGCAGGCCCGCGAAACCCAGGGTTCTCTTGAGTTGGCGTGCAAGGCGCTCTCGTCCGGCTGCAGCCATACGGTCATTACCTGGTTCCCGCGCCTCGACAAGGCCAGCCGACTGAAACTACGCGTAGCGGCCACTCAGGGCAACGCGCAAAGCCTGAACATTCGCTTGGGTCATTGACACCCGAATCGTCGAGCACACGGACGTGCCGAAATCTGCCTAGCCGCAAAGGCTACCAGGCAATCCAATCCTTAATGCAGGACGCGCGGCCCCTCTTCGTCGTCTCGTTCGAGCTCTCCTTCCGATACTCGCCCCGCCATCTGCACGCCGACGTTGAACATCGCCTTGGCAATTTCGACATGCTGACCTTGCAGAAAAACCTTGGCATCGTCAGAGAAGTCCAACGTAACCAGTACGCCTTCGTCTTCAGCGCGACGCAGCACAATGCTCCCGTCGGGTAGCTCGACGATTTCCAGAAAAGACGTTGGCATGAATCTGCTCCCCGTGAAACGGCGCATTGTAACAGCCGACCGACCTGTAGACAGCACTGGTCGTTCTCCGTTTGGACATACGCCGCATAGCGTCAGGCTGGTATTCGGCGAAGAAGGTGCGTCATTACGCAACGGCACAGTAGGATAATGCCTTACCAAGCCATGCCAGCGGTCAGGGCATCCCACTGGCTCCAAGGAATTCAGGATGACCTTCAGAACCCTTCTGCTGACAGCACTGGCCATGCTCGCCTTTGCCGGCAACTCGTTACTTTGCCGCGCGGCACTACGCGACAGCCAGATCGATCCAGCCAGTTTTACCGCGCTGCGCCTGTTTGCCGGAGCGCTGGTGCTGTGGCTGTTGCTGTGGCTGCGCAAAGGCCCGTCGAGGGTGGCCGGCAATTGGTACGGCGCCCTGGCGCTCTTCACTTATGCCGCTGCGTTTTCCTATGCCTATCTGCACCTCGATGCCGGTGCCGGCGCGCTGCTGCTGTTCGGCGCGGTTCAGCTGAGCATGATCGTCTGGGGGCTGCTCAAAGGAGAGCGACTGCATCGTTTGCAAACGGTCGGGATAGTGTTGGCTGCGGGCGGACTGGTCGCGCTTCTGCTTCCTGGTACGAGCACACCGTCGTTGTCAGCTTCGCTGTTGATGGCCCTGGCAGGGGTCGCCTGGGGGGCGTACTCGCTGTTGGGAAAAGGAACGCCTGATCCACTGGCGGCCACCGCCGGAAACTTTATTCGCAGCCTTCCGATCATGGCCGTACTGGGCCTGCTGGCGCTCAATGGGCTCGAGTGGAACAGCGCCGGGGTAGTCTATGCGCTGTTATCCGGCGGGCTTACGTCGGGTATCGGCTACGCCATCTGGTATGCCGCCCTGCCGGGCCTGGCGGCCATCCAGGCGGCCAGTGTGCAACTGAGCGTGCCGCTTCTCACCGCTTTGGCGGGAAGCCTGCTTCTGGGGGAATCCCTAACGGGCAGATTGGTGGCTGCGGGCCTTGCCATTCTGGGTGGGATCGCCCTCGTATTGCGATTCAAGCACCGAGCGTGAGGTGACACCTGAGACACGAGGATCGCTCGCCTGCCCGCTTACCATTCGGTAAGCGATTCGCGAAAACGCAAGGCCAGGTCCTTCAGACTGCGTCGCCAGGACTCCACCTCTTCACGCGTCAGCGCTGGAATTTCTTCGCCTACGCTGACGGCCTCGATCAACGGCATGGTCGGGTCGGTCTTGGGCTTGGCCGGCGCGCGTGGCGGCGCGAACAACGCCGCATGGGCGTTCAACAACTGCGCAAGCCAAGTCCCGGAGTGGTCAGCCAGCTCGATCAGTTCAGCCAGTTCGGGGCTCGGCGAAGAATCCTGCGAGGGACGTGACAGCAGCAATTCCGCACGCGGCGCACTGGCATCTGGCAAACGATAGTAGCCTGCAACCTCGTGACAAAGGCCAAGCACCGCGCCGTACAGATGGAACAGGCTGGCCTCTCGCTCCGCCTGGATCAGCCCCGGAGCGTTCATCGCGCCTTTTTCTTCGGCCCGTCGCCAACTCTCGAGGGCGAGGCCGGCAAAGTAGATTTTTTGATTGGTACGGGTATACAGCTCGTGAGCCATGGCGACGGCCTCCCAACAGTTGAAACGCTGCACGTTGAGACCGGGTACCCGGCTCAACGTGGCGCTGTCGCTTATTTACCGGTGCTCTTGTCTTCTACCTTCCACTTGTTGCCATCGTAGAATGCCTTCCAGCCAGTCGGTTTACCGTTGACTTCGGTCTGCACGTATTGCTCCTTGGTCTTTCGGCTGAAGCGGATCACGGCTGGACGGCCTTCGGGGTCCTTCTGCGGTGCACTCAATAGGAAGTGATACTTTGGATCGATCTCATCTTTGTGCGGAATCAGCTCCACCACCAGCGGGGCACGAGTCTCCCGATTCTTTGGGAACTGACTGGCGGCGAGGAACAACCCGGACGCACCGTCACGCAGAACGTAGGTATCGTCGACTTTTTCGCACCTGAGTTCTGGCATCTTCACCGCGTCCATCTTTGGCGGCGCCGCCTCGCCGCTTCTCAGCAGCTTGCGCGTGTTCTTGCACTCAGCGTTGGTACAGCCGAAGAACTTGCCAAAACGGCCTGTCTTGAGTTGCATTTCGCTGCCGCACTTGTCGCACTCCAGGCTCGGTCCCTCGTAGCCCTTGATGCGGTACTGACCTTCCTCGATCTCATAGCCGCTGCAATCCGGGTTGTTGCCGCAGATGTGCAGTTTATGGGTCTCATCGAGGAGATAGGCGTCCATGGCCGTAGTGCAGATCGGGCAGCGATGCTTGCCAAGTAGCACACGGGACTCTGACTCGCCCTCATCGTCGGCGGCGATTTCATCGCCAGGGATCAGGTTGACGGTGGACTTGCAACGCTCTTTCGGCGGCAGGCTGTAGCCGGAGCAGCCGAGGAACACGCCGGTGGAGGCGGTGCGAATCATCATCGGCCGGCCGCAGACCTTGCATGGAATATCGGTCAGAGTCGGCAGATTGGCGCGCATGCCATTGTCGCTGGCTTCGGCCACATCGAGCTTCTTGCGGAAATCACCGTAGAACTCGTCAAGCACATGCTTCCACTCGCGCTCACCCTGAGCGACGTCGTCGAGGTTTTCCTCCATACCGGCGGTGAAGCCATAGTCCATCAAATTATTGAAACTCTCCGAAAGGCGTTCGGTGACGATGTCGCCCATCTTCTCCGAGTAGAACCGCCGATTGTGCAGCGAGACGTAGCCACGGTCCTGGATGGTCGAAATGATGGCGGCGTAGGTGGACGGCCGACCGATACCGCGCTTTTCCATTTCCTTGACCAAGCTGGCTTCGGAGTAGCGTGCCGGCGGCTTGGTGAAGTGCTGGCTCGGATCGAGCTTGATCAGCTTCATCCCGTCGCCCTTGTTCATTTCGGGCAGCACGTCATCCTCACCGCTCTTGCTCTGCTGCGGCATGACCTTGGTGTAGCCGTCAAACTTGAGAATCCGGCCCTTGGCGCGCAACTCGAAGTTGCCCGCAGTGACGGTCACGCTGGTAGACAGGTACTGCGCAGGTGGCATCTGGCACGCCACGAACTGACGCCAGATAAGGTCGTAGAGGCGCTCGGCATCGCGCTCCATGCCCGATAACTGGGCCGGGCGCAGATTGACGTCGGACGGGCGGATCGCCTCGTGGGCTTCCTGCGCACCTTCCTTGCTGGAGTAGAAATTCGGTTTCTCCGGCAGGTATTTGTTGCCGAATTCATCCTCGATGAAGCTGCGCACCATGCTCAGGGCATCCGCCGAGAGGTTGGTCGAGTCGGTACGCATGTAGGTGATGTATCCCGCCTCGTAGAGCCGCTGGGCCATCATCATGGTTTTCTTCACGCCAAAGCCAAGGCGATTGCTCGCCGCCTGCTGCAACGTGGAAGTGATGAATGGCGCCGAGGGTTTGCTGCTGGTCGGTTTGTCTTCACGTTTGGCGACGCTGTAGCTGGCGTCCTTGAGCTGTTCCAGCGCGGCCATGGCATGGCTTTCGTTCAGCGGCTTGAACGCCTCGCCGTTCTCGCGAGCGACCTCGAACCGCACCTTCGCCTGCTCGGCGGTCGCCAGGTCGGCATGCACTTCCCAATACTCTTCCGGAACGAAGGCGCGGATCTCGCGCTCGCGCTCGACCACCAGCTTTACCGCAACCGACTGCACACGGCCAGCGGAGAGCCCGCGGGCGATCTTCTGCCACAGCAGCGGCGAGACCATGTAGCCCACGACACGATCGAGGAAGCGTCGAGCCTGTTGCGCGTTGACCCGGTTGATATCCAGGTCGCCCGGTTTCGAAAACGCCTCCTGGATCGCCTTCTTAGTGATCTCGTTGAAAACTACCCGCTTGTAGCGACTGTCGTCGCCACCGATGGATTCACGCAGGTGCCAGGCAATGGCCTCCCCCTCTCTATCCAAGTCGGTCGCGAGATAGATGGTGTCGGCTTCCTTGGCCAGCCGGCGCAGTTCCTCGATGACCTTTTCCTTGCCTGGCAGGATTTCGTACTTGGCCTTCCAGCCGTGCTCGGGGTCGATCCCCATGCGGGCGAACAGCTGACGCTTGGCTTTCTCCTTCGGCGACAGCGCAGGGGCTTCGGCAGTCGCCGCCTTGCCGCGCTTGACGGGCTCCTTGTTGGCAGAGCCGCTGGTGGGAAGGTCGCGGATGTGGCCGATACTCGACTTCACCACGTACTGGTTGCCCAAATACTTGTTGATTGTCTTGGCCTTGGCCGGTGATTCCACGATGACCAGCGATTTACCCATGGAGAGGAGAGTTCCTGAATCGAAAGATGAACTGAGAAATAATGAACCGGCAGTAGCCGAACGCTGCAAATGACGCTCAGTCTGCCAGAGAGAAGCGAAGCAGTCCTTTTACGGGACTGCAAAGAGCATTCAATTGCTCCGGAAAACTTTCATGTTCACGCAGCAAGCGGCTTGCTCGGCGCAGGCTTTATCGGCCAAAAACTGAGTGAAATCGCTTTCACGCGGTCCGAAAGCACCGCTATATATAGTGGCGACAGAGTCGAGGTCAAGCGCAAGGGTTAAGCCCGCCCACCGAGATAGCATTCAAAAACGGCTGGGTTCGGCCTCGATCAAGGCGAAACGGGGAAGCGTTTCGCCGTCGACCTCCACCGTTTCGGTAAACATCGAGAGCGGACGCACCCAAAGGCCGAAATCCCCATATAACGCCTGATAGAACACCACCGACTCTTCTGTTTCGGAATGGCGGGCAACTGCGTATACCCGATATTCGGGGCCTTTGTAGTGACGATAACGGCCTGGCGTGACCTGCATCTCGGCTGCCTCTGAAAAAATGCGTACCCATCAAAATGAAAACCGGGGCACGTGGCCCCGGTTTCCGTGTCACCGAACAGCTTAGACGCGTTCGAACACCGTGGTGATACCTTGGCCCAGACCGATGCACATCGTGGACACGCCCAGGGTACCGCCCTTCTGCTTCATCACGTTCAACAGGGTGCCGGAAATACGCGCTCCGGAGCAACCGAACGGATGCCCCAGTGCGATGGCGCCGCCATGCAGGTTGACCTTCTGCTCCATCTTGTCGAGCAGCTTCAGATCCTTCAGCACAGGCAGTGCCTGGGCAGCGAAGGCTTCGTTGAGCTCGACGTAATCGATGTCGTCCATGGTCAGACCGGCACGCTTGAGCGCCTTTTGAGTCGCAGGCACCGGACCGTAGCCCATGATCGCCGGATCGACACCGGCCAGGGCCATGGAGCGAATTACAGCCATCGGCTGGACGCCCAGGTCCTGCGCACGCTGCGCCGACATCACGATCATGCAGGAAGCGCCGTCGGTGATCTGCGAGGAAGTACCCGCCGTCACGGTGCCGCCTTTGGGGTTGAACGCCGGCTTGAGTGCCGCCAGGCTCTCGAGGGTCGTTTCCGGACGAATGGTTTCATCGTAGTCGAAGACCTTGAGGAAACCGTTTTCGTCGTAACCTTCCATCGGGATGATCTCGTCCTTGAACATCCCTTCAACCGTGGCCTTGTGCGCCAGACGATGCGAGCGCTCGCCGAAGGCGTCCTGCTGCTCGCGGGTGATGCCATGCATCTTGCCCAGCATTTCGGCGGTCAGGCCCATCATGCCGGACGCCTTGGCGGCATACAGCGACAGCTGCGGGTTCGGATCGACGCCATGCATCATGCCGACGTGGCCCATGTGCTCGACACCACCGACGACGAAGACATCACCGTTACCGGTCATGATCGCCTGAGCGGCGGTGTGCAGCGCGCTCATCGACGAGCCGCACAGGCGACTGACGGTCTGCGCGGCGCTGGTGTGCGGAATGCGGGTCAGCAGCGACGCCATGCGGGCAATGTTCCAGCCCTGCTCCAGGGTCTGGTTGACGCACCCCCAGATCACATCTTCCACTTCGGCCGGATCGATTTTCGGGTTGCGTGCCAACAAGCCATCGATCAGGTGCGCGGACATGGTCTCGGCGCGGGTGTTGCGGTGCATGCCGCCCTTGGAACGACCCATCGGGGTACGGCCGAAGTCGACAATGACGACGTCTCTCGGATTAAGGCTCATTCTATTCTTTCCTCAATTAACCGTAGAAGCTCTGGCCGCTGGCAGCCATCTCACGCAGCTTCGCAGTCGGGTGATACAGCGGGCCCAGGTCGGCGTACTTGTCGGCCAATGCCACGAACTCGGCGACACCGATCGAATCGATGTAGCGCAACGCGCCACCACGGAAGGGTGGGAAGCCGATGCCGTAGATCAGGCCCATATCGGCCTCGGCTGCAGTTTCGACGATCTTGTCTTCCAGGCAGCGGACGGTTTCCAGGCACAACGGGATCATCATGTAATTGATGATGTCCTCGTCGGACAGCTCGCGGGTCTCGCTGACGACAGGCTTGAGCAGTTCGTAAGCCTGGGGATCGACCACCTTCTTCGGCTTGCCCTTCTTATCCATCTCGTAGGCATAGAAGCCCTTGCCGTTCTTCTGGCCGAGGCGGTTGGCTTCGTACATGACGTCAACGGCGGTCCTGGTGTCGTCCTTCATGCGATCCGGGAAACCCTCAGCCATAACATCACGGCCGTGGTGGCCGGTGTCCATGCCGACGACGTCCATCAGATAGGCGGGCCCCATGGGCCAACCGAACTTCTCCATCACCTTGTCGGCACGAACGAAGTCGACACCATGGGCGATGGCGCGGGCAAAGCCGCCGAAGTAAGGGAACAGCACGCGGTTGACCAGGAAGCCCGGGCAATCGTTGACCACGACCGGGCTCTTGCCCATTTTCTTGGCGTAGGCGACGGTGGTGGCGATGGCGGTTTCGCTGGTCTTCTCACCACGAATCACTTCCACCAGCGGCATCATGTGTACCGGGTTGAAGAAGTGCATGCCGCAGAAGTTTTCCGGACGCTTGAGCGCCTGGGCCAGGTAGCTGATGGAAATCGTAGAGGTGTTGGAAGCGATGATCGCGTCTTCGCGAACGTGCCCTTCCACCTCGGCCAGCACGGCGTGTTTGACCTTCGGGTTCTCGACCACGGCTTCAACGACGATATCGACGTTGTCGAAATCACCGTAGGACATGGTCGGGCGGATCGCGTTGAGCGCCTGAGCCATCTTGTCAGCGGTCAGACGGCCTTTTTCGACACGCTTGCCGAGCAGCTTGGAGGCCTCGTCCAGGCCCATCTGGATACCTTCCTCGCGGATATCCTTCATCAGGATCGGCGTACCCTTGACGGCCGATTGATAGGCGATACCACCCCCCATAATGCCAGCACCCAATACGGCGGCCAGCTTCACGTCACGGGCCTGCTTGTCGTAGGCCTTGGCTTTCTTCTTCAGTTCTTGATCGCTCAGGAACAGGCCGACAAGGCTCTGCGCGACCGAGGTCTTGGCCAGTTTGACGAAGCCAGCAGCCTCGACCTCGATGGCCTTGTCGCGACCAAAGTTGGCAGCCTTCTGAATGGTCTTGATCGCTTCGACCGGCGCCGGGTAATTCGGACCAGCCTGACCGGCAACGAAACCCTTGGAGGTTTCGAAGGCCATCATCTGCTCGATGGCGTTGAGCTTGAGCTTGTCCAGCTTCGGCTGGCGCTTGGCCTTGTAATCCAGCTCGCCGGAGATAGCGCGTTTGACCAGATCCAAGGCGGCAGCTTGCAGCTGCTCCGGAGCGACGACCGCATCCACGGCGCGAACCTTGAGCGCGTCTTCGGCGCGGTTTTCCTTACCGGATGCAATCCACTCGACGGCGTTATCCACACCGATCAGGCGCGGCAGACGAACGGTGCCACCAAACCCCGGGTAGATACCCAGCTTGACTTCCGGCAGGCCAACCTTGGCGACGGTCGACATGACGCGATAGTCAGCGGCCATGCACATCTCGAAGCCACCGCCGAGGGCGATCCCATTGATGGCTGCGACGGTCGGGACGCCGAGGTCTTCGAAATCGCTGAAGATCTTGTTCGCTTCCAGGTTGCCGGCTACCAGCTCTTCGTCGGACAGCTTGAAGTTGTCGACGAACTCGGTGATGTCGGCGCCGACGATGAACACGTCCTTGCCGCTGGTAACGATGACGCCCTTGACCGAAGCGTCGGCCTTGATGGCGTCGACGGCCTGGCGCAGGTCGTTGAGGGTGAGGCGATTGAACTTATTGACGGACTCACCCTTGAGGTCGAAATTCAATTCGACGATGCCGCTCTCAAGAGCCTTAACCGTGATGGCTTTACCTTCGTAAATCATCAACTGATCTCCACGGTATGGAAGCTGAACGTTACGCGTCGCACGTCATCGGCCCGAAGACCGTCACCGGATACTGATATAGCGACATCCGGTGAAACGACACCCACCGACACGATAAACCGGGCTGACGGCATTTGCGTGGCAAACGCTCGATTCATACGCCCGTTTGATTTGGGTGAGCACACCTTCATGGAAAAGCGATCGATTGTCAATCGGCTGGCCGATCAGTCAGTGGCGCTCACTCGTGATCAGACCGATAAGCCTAGCCAAGCCCTGCGATGCTGCCGCTCGAGATGTCTCGATTTATGCATCGACAGCCATTCACGCCGATGATTGCCGGCGAGTAGCTGATGAACCCACACCGCCCTGTACCGTCACACACTGACGAGCCACCTTGTACACTCTGCGCCTGCCCCCAACCTCGTTAGCCGCGTCAGCTCGCGGCCGTGTTTCAGGAGTTATGCATGTCTGCCCCCATCGCCCGCGTCGCTACAGGCCAGGATCCCTACAAGTGGCTGGAGAACCGTGACGCCCCCGAGGTGCTCGATTACCTGAAATCGGAAAATGCTTATCTGGACCGGCAACTGGCCGATCAGGCCGAACTGCGCGAGACGCTCTTCCAAGAAATTAAAGGACGTATCCGCGAGACAGACCTGTCGCTGCCATCACCCTGGGGACCCTGGCTCTACTACCAGCGCACCACTGCGGGCGACGAATATCCGCGCCATTACCGGTGCCCGCGGCCGTTAGATGGCTCTTTCACAGTGGATGAAAGCGCCGAGCAACTGCTACTCGACCCCAATGAACTGGCCGCTGGCGGGTTCTTGTCGCTGGGGGCCTTCAGCGTTAGCCAGGATCACAGCAAACTGGCCTACAGCCTTGATACCCAAGGCGACGAGATCTACCAACTGTTCGTTAAAGACCTCACCACAAACGAGGTGACTACCCTGCCGTTCGAGGATTGCGACGGCAGCATGACCTGGGCCAACGACCACCAGACGCTGTTCTTCGGCGAGCTCGACGACACCCACCGCCCCCATAAGATCTACCGCCATCGTCTGGGCGAAAGCGGCCGTACCGAGGTCTATCACGACCCGGACGGGCGTTTTTTCGTGCATTGCTACCGGGCCAGCTCCGAGCGTCAGTTGGTCATCCTCTCCAACAGCAAGACCACCAGCGAAGCCTGGGCGCTGTCGGCCGATGACCCTGAAGGCGATTGGATCTGCCTGGCGCCACGCCAGGAGGATCACGAGTACTTCCCCGACCATGGCCTGCTCGACGGACATTGGCGCTGGCTGATACGCAGCAACCAGACCGGCATCAATTTCGCGCTGTACCAGGCACCGGAGGACACACCGCAGCGCGAGCACTGGCAGGAACTGATCGGTCATCGCGATGCGGTGATGCTCGAAGATGTCAGTCTGAACGCTGGCGCCATTACGCTGAGCCTGCGCGAGGCCGGATTACCGATCATCGAGGTGCGCCCATCAGCTGGCGAGCCCTATCGGCTACAGCTACCCGACGCGGCCTACAGCCTGCACGTGCATAACACGCTCGAATTCGACAGCCCGGTGATCCGGCTGCGCTACGAAGCCCTGAACCGCCCAGCGCAGATTCGCCAGCTGAACCTGGCCGATGGCGAGCAGAAAGTCCTCAAGGAGACGCCGGTCGAAGGCCCCTTCGACGCCGATGCCTATGAGAGCAGGCGCATCTGGGCAACGGCTGCCGACGGCACCCAGGTGCCGATCAGCCTGGTTGGCCGTCGCGAGCACTTCGGCAAGCCCGCGCCGCTGTATCTCTATGGCTACGGCGCCTACGGCCACAGCTTGGACCCTTGGTTTTCCCATGCACGGCTGTCGTTGCTCGATCGTGGCTTCATCTTTGCCATTGCCCATGTACGCGGCGGCGGCGACCTCGGCGAGGCCTGGTACCGCGCCGGCAAGCTGGAGCACAAACCCAATACCTTCAGCGACTTCATCGCCTGTGCCGAGAAGCTGATTGCCGAGGGCTACACCGAGCCCGCTCGACTCGCCGTCAGCGGCGGCAGTGCCGGTGGCCTGCTGATCGGTGCCGTGCTCAACCTGCGGCCGGAGTTGTTCGGCGCGGCCATCGCCGAAGTGCCCTTCGTCGACGTGTTGAACACCATGCTCAACGCCGACCTGCCATTGACGGTGACGGAGTACGACGAATGGGGCGATCCGAACCAGCCTGAAGTCCATGCACGCATCAAGGCATACGCGCCGTACGAGAATGTGCGCAACCAGCCCTACCCGGCCATTCTTGCGGTAGCGGGCTACAACGACAGCCGCGTGCAGTACTGGGAAGCCGCCAAATGGGTCGCCAAGCTGCGCGCCGCCAAGACCGACGACAATCTGCTGCTGCTCAAGACCGAATTCGGTGCCGGACACGGCGGCATGAGCGGTCGATATCAGGCGCTCAAGGATGTTGCGTTGGAGTATGCCTTTGTTCTCAAGGTCTTCGGCATGGCTGATCGATAAGCGGACTGCCTCATTGGCGTGGATGCCGCCCGCCGACTTGCGGCCGGAACCGCGCCTGCGTGCCGCGGTCACTTCTCATACCACTGTTTGGAGTGATCAGGCATGAACAGGACATCGCAGAACGTGCATGGCTGGGAGCGCGCCGCATCGATCATCGGCGGGCTGTACTTCGTCGGCAAAGGCCTCGGCCGGGGCGGCTTAGGCGGGCTGATTCAGCTGGCGATGGGGGGCATGGCCCTGACGCGCGGGTTCACCGGCCACTGCGAAGCCAAACGCGTGCTCTGCGAAGTCAGCGAGCATGCCAAGATGGCCGAAGGCAACTCACGAAGCATGCCACTCGAGCGCAGTGACGCCGACGATGTGCGTTTGAGAGCCAGCGCCCAGGCGGCCACCGGTACTGCCACAGTGACCGGTAACGACTCGCTCAACAACCCACCAACCGGCATCTAAGACAACCCCAGCTCAGCTCTGCTTTTTGTGGGAAGCGCGCCCCGCGGCGACTGCTTTTGCTGTGCTTTTTTTTGTGGGAGGCGCGCCCTCGCGGCGAATGCGAGTTTCCTGCCCACCCAAAAGCCAAAAGCTTCGCCCCGGGGTCGGGCCTCCTACAAGATCAAAAGCTAAAAGCAGACCGAAGCGCCCGCGCCCCGCGGCGACCTGCTTTTGCTGTGCTTTTGTGTGCTATTCTGTGGGAGGCGCGCCCTCGCGGCGAATGCGGGTTTCCTGCCCACCCAAAAGCCAGAAGCTTCGACCTGGGGTCGGGTCTCCTACAAGATCAAAAGCTAAAAGCAGACCGAAGCGCCTGCGCCCCGCGGCGACCTGCTTTTGCTGTGCTTTTCTGTGGGAGGCGCGCCCTCGCGGCGAATGCGAGTTTCCTGCCCACCCAAAAGTCAGAAGCTTCGCCCCGGGGTCGGGTCTCCTACAAGATCAAAAGCTAAAAGCAGACCGAAGCACCCGCGCCCCGCCGCGACCTGCTTTTGCTGTGCTTTTGCTGTGTTTTTCTGTGGGAGGCGCGCCCTCGCGGCGAATGCGGGTTTCCTGCCCACATAAAAAGCCAGAAGCTTCGCCCCGGGGTCGGGTCTCCTACAAAAGCGCGCAAACGGCCAAGGCAATCGCTGATTCAGTCGCAGGGGACGACGATCAGGCCGGCGCGCTCGCCGATCGCCACATCGGCCATCGGGAACAGGATTCGAGCGCCCAGTTCTTCGACCACCCAGCGCACACCATCATTGTCCTCGGCCAGCAGCGTGCCGGGTGATAGCGGAGCGAAGTTCTTTATGTCAGCGGGCAAACGCAGGACGAACCCCTCGCTGCGCTTGATGATTTCCCGCGCCAGCCGGAACGTCGCCAAGGGTCGAGGGCGGGGTGCGTGCGCAGGCTCGGCGGCCTCGATCCACCGGTGAGCCGCCTGGAGAAATTCATCGAGACACCCAGGCCAGACGCCACCGGGCGCTTCGGCCATTTCCAGGGTGAAGGCCTCGGCCGCGTGACGCGTGGCAGTATGGGCGCTGAAGGTTCCGGAAGGTGTTTCCTGCAACAGCACCGCATCGACCGCCGCGTGGCGAAGGCGCATCAGGCTTTGGCGGGAAACCTCACGCCCGGCGACCCAGGGGCAGATGGCGAACTGCGGGAGGTTCGAGGCGCGCATGGCCGAGTGCAGGTCGTAATGCCAGCGTCGACGGCCCGGCGCACGAAAAAATGTCGCCACCAGCGCTTCGAGCTGCGCAGCGCGACGAGCCTCGACACTGGAGCCGCCCGCATGCTTGCCACAGAACAGTCGATTCAGGTCTTGGCCAACCCGACGCACACCCTGGCGCATCGCCGGCGGGTTGCAAAACAACAACAGCAGTCGGGCACGCGGGTAGATCGTGCCGCTTCCGATCGCTCGTATCAGGCGATCGAGCAATCTGATCGGGACAACTTCACAGCCATGCACGCCGGCCGACAGCACCAGGTCCAAACCAGCATCCTGGCCAGGCGGGGGCGTCACTTCGAGGGCGCCCTCACCCAGCCACTGCAACCTGGCGCCCACAGCGGTGAGCTGAACCTTGTGATCGGGGTCGCGCCCGGCCAGCGTCAGCTCCAGCAGCCGGCCAAGTTCCAGCATGGTGGTGTCATCAGTGGTCGTGGTTGCAGTCCGGCCCATGAACGTGATCGTCCTCGACGGCCTCGACCGGCTCCATTTCCAGCTCGAGGCTAACCAGATTGGTAGCCAGCGGACGTAGCAGCAGGTTGGCGTATTCGGTGTCGCCGTCTTCGACATCGACGCCAATCATCAGTTGGTTATTGCCGACTTGTTGAATCCAGACCTCCCGGCCCTGCCACACCACGGCAAAACGGGTGCAGGATGTCTCCAGCTGGGTACCGTCTACGTCTTCCAGGATCAGTTGCAGGCTATCGCTCATGTCAGATTCTCAATGAAAAGGCAGGACAGAATCGCCCTGCCAAGATGAAGGCCTGAGTTTCAGGCCTGAGTCAGTTTTGCAGCAGCGCGTTCGAAGCGCGCAAGGCCTTCGGCAATGTCTGCCTCTTCGATGATCAGGCTCGGTGCCAGGCGGATCACATCGGGGCCGGCCTGCAGGATCATCAGGGCCTCTCGCTCGGCCGCATCGAAGATGTCGCGCGCCCGCCCTTTCCATGCATCGTCGAGTACGCAGCCAATCAGCATGCCCATGCCACGCACCTGGCTGAACAGACCGTAACGCTGACCGATCTCCAGCAGCCCGTGCTTGAAACGTTCGTGCCGGCTCTTCACTCCGCTCAGCACTTCGGGCGTATTGACGATATCGACTACCGCTTCGGCCACCGCGCACGCCAGCGGATTGCCGCCATAAGTGGTGCCGTGGGTGCCGACGCTGAAGTGCTTGGCGACGTCTTCCGTCGCCAGCATCAAACCAATCGGAAACCCGCCGCCCAGGCTTTTGGCGTTGGTCAGGATGTCCGGGATGACACCGTAATTCATGTAAGCGTAAAGCTCACCGGTACGCCCCATTCCGGTCTGAACTTCATCGAAGATCAGCAGCGCGTTGTGCTGGTCGCACAACTTGCGGGCGCCTTCAAGATACGCCTGATCAGCAGGCAGAACGCCGCTTTCGCCCTGTATCGGCTCCAGCACCACGGCACAGGTCTTGTCCGAAATGGCGGAGGCAAGCGCGTCGAGATCGTTATAGGGGACGTGACTGATGCCCTGAATCTTCGGCCCAAAACCATCGGAATATTTTGGCTGGCCACCAACGGTCACGGTAAACAGCGTCCGGCCATGGAAGCTGTTCACAGCGGAGATGATTTCGCATTTCTCCGGACCGTAATTGTCATGAGCATAGCGGCGCGCCAGCTTGAATGCCGCCTCGTTGGCTTCAGCGCCGGAATTGGCGAAGAATGCCCGATCGGCAAAGGTCGCGGCGGTGAGCTTCTTAGCCAGACGCAGCGCCGGCTCATTGGTGAAGATATTGGAAATGTGCCAGAGCTTGCCCGCCTGCTCGGTCAGCGCCGCCACCAGTGCCGGATGAGCGTGACCGAGTACGTTCACGGCAATGCCGCCGGTGAAGTCGATCAGCTCTCGCCCGCTCTGGTCCCATACTCGCGAACCCTGGCCGCGTACTGGAATGAAAGCGGCGGGTGCGAAAGTGGGAACAATGACCTGGTCGAAATCAGCGCGTTCTACCGGGGTGTGCGGGGCGGACATCAGGACTCTCCTGCGAGGCGACACGAATAGGAAATAAAACGCCCCGCCATGGCGGGGCGCTGCACACTCAGTTTAAACGCAGGCCCACCAGGAATGGGCGCTCGGGCGAAAATTCTCTTCAGGACACGACCGAGTGCTGCCGGTCCAGCTCGATGGCCCGATCCAGCGTTTCGAGCAGGGCCTTGCGAGCCTTGAGTTTGGTGTTCTTGTGGGCCGTCATGTTGATTTTCTTCAACTGCGTAGCGGTTGCTTTGGCAACAACCATCAGCTCGCCCGCCGGGACGACCTTGTCAAGGAAGCCGGCATCCAGCGCCGCCTGCGGATTGAAGATCTCGCCATTGATTACCGAGCGCTGGAACGCGGGCTTGGTCAGGCGATCCCGGGCGATCTCAATGCCCGAATGGTGCATCGTCATGCCGATCTGGACCTCGTTGAGGCCGATATTGAACGCCCCTTCAACGCCGATACGGTAGTCGGCCGAGAGCAGTAGAAACGCGCCCTTGGCGATGGCATGGCCCGGACAGGCAACGATGATAGGGAAAGGATGAGCAAGCATCCGTCGACTGAACGTCGAACCGACGGATACCAGGGCAATCGCGTTTTCGGGGCTCGAAGTCATCACCTTGAGGTCATAGCCGCCGGACAGAATCCCCGGCTGACCAGTGAGAATCACTACGGCACGGTCCTGCTCGGCGCGATCGAATGCCGAATTGAGCGCCTCGAATACAGCCGGAGACAATGCATTGACCTTGCCGTTGTTCAGAGCCAGCGTGGCGATGCCGTCTTCGAGTTCGTAGGAAACCAGATCACTCATGACGAATATTCCTTGTTAGAAGTCCACAGAAGTTACTCAGCGCAACCCGTCAGGTAAAGCGCCGTGACTGACCGGCAAGTCATGATTTGAGAGCTGAATCTTGCGAAACAGGGCCGCGGGTGCAGGGAGCGCTGGCTCAGTGGTCAGCTTTCTCGGGCTCGAGTTCGAGCACTGCGAGCAGCTCGGGATGCAGAATCGTCTGTAGCTGCGGATCGGCGATAAAGAGTCCGTGGGAACCATCGGAGATGCCGCTACGGATCCGATAAGGCGTTCCGTCAGCATCGACGGTCAATTGGGACAGATCAAGATAGCGCGGCTCACAGGGCTTCTTCTCCGCATCCCGGAGAACGACCACCTTGGGCCGCAAGTGCAGATGCTGGTGCTTTTCCAGCACCAGCGCGACTTCACCCGTGTGCAGCTCAACCAGCGTGCCCACCGGAAAGACGCCAAGCCAGCGAATGAATTCGTGCACCAGGGCTTCGTCGAATTGCTGGCCGGAACCGCTGCGCAGCACGTCATACGCGGCCTGGATCGGTCGCGCATCGTCGTAGGCACGATGGCTGGTGATCGCATCGAAGGCATCGACGATGGTAATAACCCGTGTCGTAAACGGGATCTGATACTGCGCGAGCCCTTGCGGATAGCCCCTGCCATCCAACCGCTCATGGTGGCCATACGCGGCCTGGACCGCTACGGCAGGAATGTCATCCTGGTTGCACAGCGCCTGATAACCGAATTCCGGATGGAGCTTGATCTGATCGAACTCTTCCTGGGTGAGCTTGCCTGGCTTATTGAGGATGGCAGGATCGATCTTCATCTTGCCGACATCGTGCAGCAGGCCGGCAATACCCAGTATTTCCAGCTTTTCATCAGGCAGCCCAAGGTGGGTACCGAAGCCCATCGCCAGAATGGAAACGGATAAGCAGTGCAAGCTGGTATACACGTCCTGTGACTTCAAGCGCGTCAGCCAAAGCATGGCACTTTCGTTGCGCAGCATGCTTTCCAGGTTCCGTTTGACCAGCGCCTGGCAGGCCTTGGTGTCAATCGCCCGCCCCTGCTGGACATCCAGCAGTACCTGATCCAATACCAATTCGCTGCTGCGATAGGCTTCGCGCGCTTCGTGGACTTCAAGCGAGAGAGGGACACGGGGCATCGTACGCTTCACGCGCAGTGGCGTCGCCGAGGGCACGACCACCTGGCCCTGATCAAGCAGCACTCGACGGGTGTCGTCAACGAACACATAGTCGCAGCGCTCGCGCACCGCCTGGATATGTTCGAGCTTGAGCAGAGGAAAGCCCTGGAATAGAAAATCCGTCTGACGCCAAGGCCGATCCAGCTCGCAAATGTACATGCCGAGTTCCAGATGACTGACGTGCAGACGGCGCTTTGTGGCGACCTCCACTACCTCAGGTCGCTTACGCCTGCTTTTGAATAACTTCATCAAGCCTTTCCCGGCTCTTCATATTCATTAAGTTCGATTGCGCTGAAGCTGGCACCGAAGTCCTAGGCGTTGGAACCCTAACGGAACGATAGGTTCATCGCCACGGCCGCTAAGCCAGTTTTCCAACGGCGCCTTAACCGCATGAAAAAACTAAAAAACTTTTTGCCATCCGCCAGCTCTTCGGCTACATTAGCGCGCCTCGACGGACATCAAACTCCGTCGAGATCCGGTGAGGTGTCCGAGCGGTTGAAGGAGCACGCCTGGAAAGTGTGTATACGAGAAATCGTATCGTGGGTTCGAATCCCACCCTCACCGCCAGATCGAACACAAAGCCCCGATGATCGGGGCTTTGTCGTTTCTGTCTCCAGGAATACCACTCCAGAGCACACCATATAGATGCTTGGCCTTGCGTACCGCAGCCTTGGCTAGCAGAACGCGCTGCCCTTGATTCCGTTACCACTCGGATGTTCCGATTCCACACGCCGCAAATGCCGCCTTGGATGACAACGTTTCCATTCGCTCCATCATTTGATTGAGGGCGATCACGGCACTGCCGATTGTCCACCCGCCCGGTTCCGCTGTGGGGCCTCTCTGACGAGCGGTACAGGAAGCCAGGATTATCCGTGGACAAACATCACACCGGCCCAAGCGCCAGCAAATCAGGCGCGTCGCCAGAAGCCGAGCCTTCCACAGCGCCTGAATCTAAATCCAGAATGATTCGGGACGGGCATCGAGTCGTCCCAGCGAGAAGTTCTCGGCGCGACGAAGCAGATCACCAGGAAAACGCAGCTCCGTCTGAGAGAGGCGTCCTCTATCCACGCCTTCGCTTTTCCTGGTCCGTATATTGCTTGGATTAACCTGACATTTAGGTCAGTAGAAGGACTTAGGTCAGAGCACGTCTGGAAAGCGGACCAGACCTCTGTGTCTCGGCCAATGCATATCCCGCTACGTCGTTTCGATGAAAGGCGCAGCTGTAACCCGCAAGACGCAACGGCCATTCAAACCGACAGCGTTCACGCGTAGACCCATTAAAAGGCCGCTACCATGTTCAAGCACAAGAAAGTCAGGCAGGCCACCATGATCTTGTTCGCCACAGCGGTCATTCTGATCCTGCCCAATCTGACTCGCCTTATCAGTTGATCGCCAGAAACAGACGACATAGGAACGCTTATGTATCGCGTATCCCTGCTATTGATGGCTTTAGCCACAGCGGCGGTCGGCGGCGAGGTCGATCAGCCCAACGCCCTGGCGGCACTGCAGCGCGCCGACAGCGTCCTGATTGACGTTCGAACCGCCCAGGAATACGCCGAAGGTGCGCTCCCTGGCGCAACGCGAATCGAGACCCAAGAGCTTGCCGAGCGCATCGCCAGTGTCGCACCCGACAAAGACGCCCCGGTCGTTCTCTACTGCCGCAGCGGTCGTCGATCATCCGCGGCGCAAGATCTGCTTCGTGAACTGGGCTACAGCCAGGTCATCAATGCCGGCGGTTACCAGGACTTGAAAGCAGTCGTGCCGCCGCGCTGACGTCGCCGCATCGCTTCCACGATTACTGCACCGCTCCACCGCACCATCCCATCCATACGCCTTCTCTTCGTTTATCGCGGAACTAATGCGCAGCAGTGGCTACTGAAAAAGGAGCCACTGCTCAGCGCCTGGTCGCGCATATTTGGAGGATTCGAACTGATGAATTGGGATGTGATGCTGAACGAAAGGCTTTGGATCAACATCGCCATAATCGCTGGCGTCACGATTGTCAGCTACCTCATTCTGCAGGCAGTTCTGCGGATCATTACCAACCGCCTGCGAAAGATGAGCAAAGGATCCAAGAGCGGCTTCGTCACCATTGCGGCGGAAATGCTCAGCCGCACCAGCCATTTGCTGCTGATCGCTCTTTCGCTGTTGATCGCATTGAAGGTTGTCGAACTGCCAGATCGCTGGGAGTCGGCGATGTCCCATGGTTGGTTCATCGCCCTCGCCTTTCAGATTGCATTGTGGATGGATACCGCCGTTCGTCTATGGATGGAAAGCCTGACTCGCGACGGCAAAGCGCGAAACCCGGTTACCACGACGATCATCGGCATCATGATCCGCATCGTCATTTGGACCATGATGCTGCTGTCGATACTGGCCAACCTGGGCGTGGACATCACCGCCATGGTCGCCAGCCTTGGCGTTGGCGGTATCGCCATCGCCCTGGCGGTCCAGACGCTGCTCAGCGACATCTTCGCGTCCCTGTCCATCGGGGTGGACAAGCCCTTCGAGATCGGCGATTTCGTCGTGTTTGGCAGCGTTGCCGGCAACATCGAACACATCGGTCTGAAGACCACACGCATCCGCGCGCTGAGCGGCGAGCAGATCGTCTGCGCCAACGCAGATCTCCTCAAGCAGATCCTGCACAACTACAAGCGCATGAACACACGGCGCATCGTCTTCAAGTTCGGCATTACTTACAACACGCCGTCGGACAAGGTTCGTGAGGTTTCCGCATTGGTGAGGCGAATCATCGACGGGCTGGACAACGCCAAGTTCGACCGTGCGCATTTCCTTGCCTTCGACGACAGCCAGCTCACGTTCGAAGTTGTCTACATCATGCAGGTGTCCGACTACAACGCATACATGGACACCCAGCAGGAAATCAATCTGCAGTTGCTCGACGGCATCCGCGAGATGGGTGTGCAATTCGCCTTCCCGACCCGCAGTGTCGAGTTCATCGGCGGCAGCTTCCCGGAGCTGACGGTTGCCGGTGTCCCGAAGGAAAAACCGGCCGCCAACCAGGAAGCCGAACGCGCGCTTCCGAACGCCTGAGGAAAAACGACGAGGCCAGCGCAGTGGCCGGCCTCGTCGCTCAACTCAGCGCAGACGCATCTGCTTGTGGGTTTCGATCAACTGCGGCACCACACCCGGATCGGCCAGCGTCGAAATATCACCCAGGGCGTCGTACTCATCGGTGGCGATCTTGCGCAGGATACGCCGCATGATCTTGCCCGAACGCGTCTTCGGTAAGCCCGGCGCCCATTGGATCACGTCCGGCACGGCGATCGGCCCGATCTCCTTGCGTACCCACTGCTGCAGCTCCTGGCGCAACTGATCGGACGGTTCCTCGCCCGCCAGCAGCGTCACGTAGACGTAGATTCCTTGGCCCTTGAGAGGATGCGGCACACCCACCACCGCCGCTTCGGCCACCTTGCGGTGCGCCACCATGGCGCTTTCGATTTCCGCCGTGCCCATGCGGTGGCCGGAAACGTTCAGTACGTCGTCCACCCGACCGGTGATCCAGTAGTAGCCATCCTCGTCCCGGCGGGCGCCGTCACCGGTGAAATACATGCCGCGGAAGGTCTTGAAATAGGTATCGACGAAGCGATCGTGGTCGCGATAGATGCTGCGCATCTGCCCCGGCCAGGAATCGAGGATGACCAGATTGCCCTCGGTGGCGCCTTCCAGCAGGTTACCGAGATTGTCCACCAGGCCGGGCACCACGCCGAAGAATGGCCGCGTCGCGGAACCCGGTTTCAACGCGGTGGCACCGGGCAATGGGCTGATGAGAATGCCACCCGTCTCGGTCTGCCACCAGGTGTCGACGATTGGACAACGTGATTTGCCAACCGTCTCGTAATACCAGTGCCAGGCCTCGGGATTGATCGGCTCGCCCACTGAACCGAGCAGGCGCAGGCTCGACCCGTCAGCGCCTTCCATTGCCGCACTCCCCTCGGCCATCATCGAGCGGATCGCCGTGGGCGCGGTATAAAGGATATTCACCTTGTGCTTGTCGACGATCTGACCGACCCGCTTGACGTCCGGATAATTGGGTACGCCTTCGAACATCAGCGTGGTCGCGCCGTTGGCCAACGGTCCGTAGATGATGTAGCTGTGCCCGGTAATCCAACCGACGTCGGCGGTACACCAGTAAATCTCACCAGGCCGATAGTCGAAGACTCGTTCATGGGTCAGGGCCGCATAGAGCAGATAACCGCCCGTGGTGTGCATCACGCCCTTGGGTTTGCCGGTGGAGCCGGAGGTGTAAAGGATGAACAGTGGCTCCTCGGCGCCCATTTCTTTCGGCGCGCACACATCGCCGGCCACTCGCATCAGATCGTCGTACCAGATATCACGATGCGAGTGCCATCTGATGTCGCCACCTGTGCGGCGCACCACGATGATTTTCTGTACGCAACTGGTTTGCGGGTTGGTCAGCGCTTCGTCGACGTTAGACTTCAGCGGAATCTTCTTTCCGCCGCGCAACCCTTCATCGGCAGTGATCACCACTTTCGAACTGCCATCGATTATTCGGCCGGCCAGGGCCTCGGGCGAGAAACCACCGAACACCACCGAATGAATCGCGCCGATGCGTGCACACGCCAGCATCGCCACCGCAACCTCCGGGATCATCGGCATGTAGATCGTGACCACGTCACCCCGATGTACGTCCTGCCCACGCAACGCATTGGCGAACTTGCTCACTTCGTGATGCAGCTCGCGATAAGTAATGTGGCGGTGCTCGGACGGATCGTCTCCTTCCCAGATGATCGCGACCTCGTCACCCCGCGTTTCGAGGTGACGGTCCAGGCAGTTGGCCGAAACGTTCAGCGTGCCATCGGCAAACCAGCGAATATCAACGTGGTGATCGTCGAAGGAGGTCTGCTTGACCCGCGTAAAAGGCTTGATCCAGTCAATGCGCTCTGCTTGCTCGCGCCAGAAGCCGTCAGGGTTGACCACCGACTGTTGATACAGGGCTTTATAGGCGGCCTCATCGGTCAGCGACCGAGCCGCAACTTCCGGTTTCACGGGATACAGGGACGCAGCACTCATGGGCAAACTCCTCACTCGTTGGTCTTGTTATCGTTTCGACTAAGCGTGCTTCACAGGCGAACCATACAAATCAAACCAAGCGCCTGGAAGACTTCACGTTCGAGCTATACGGGGTCGAAGCGTTCCGCTGGCGTTAGCCGTCGAAAAAAGCGTTGTTCTCCGTAGAGCATAGACGCTTCGACCAAGGCGTACTTCCTCTCCCCTTTGTGGTCATAGAGATGCCAGGGCCGAGCCTGCCATGTCGGTATTCGAGGATGTCAGATCCAGCGAACGTATTCTTCCGTGTCACGAAACGCATCAGGGAAAGCATTGCCTTCTACCCGGTGCTGATTCCCGCCTTATACGTCGTCGTCGCCGTTGTGGTATGGGCATTCGAGTCGACTCCCCTCGCTACAGCCTTGCGCGACGATCTGGCGCCAGGACTGGTAGATGCCGATAACAGCCGTGAAATTCTCGGAACACTGATCACAGGTGTCATCTCCCTTACCGTGTTCAGCTTCTCCATGGTGATGGTTGTGCTCAACGGCGCGGCGTCCCGCCTGTCACCACGCGTGCTGCCTGGCCTGATCAGCGACACGCGCAATCAGGTGATTCTCGGAATCTACCTGGGCAGCATCGTCTATTTCCTGCTGATGATCGGCACCCTGAACAAGAACGAACCGGCCAGCGTCCCAACGCTTGCTCTGCCGTTGGCGCTGCTATTCGGCATGCTATGCATGGCGTTGTTCGTTGCGTTCATTCGTTCAGTGTCACAGTCGATCCAAGTCGACTGGATCGTCAGTCAGCTCTACAGCGAAGCTTCAACCAACCTGAACAAGCGCAGGCAGCGGATCGCTGACGTCACCGAGATCCCGGACGCAACCGACTGGTGGTGCCTGCCTGCCGCTCGGCCAGGGTACCTGCGCGAAGTGAATGAACGCCAACTGGGGAAGATACTGCGCAAGTACGACTCGTTGGCCGTGATCCAGGTAGAGCCCGGATTCTTCCTCGTCGACGGTCATCCGTTGATCAAGTTCAGCGAGCCACTGAGCGAGGACGATGCAGCCGACGTACTGGATTGCTTCGATTTCCATGACAAGGAATTCGCCAGCGCCAACGTTTCCTACGGCATGCGCCAGATCTCGGAAATAGCGGTAAAGGCCATCAGTCCAGCCATCAACGACCCCGGCACAGCGATGCGGGCAGTCAATCTGATCGGCGTACTGCTGAAAAGGCTCAGCGGCATGCCGCCTTACGACATCGGCTGCGTCGACAACAGCCGACCCCGTCTCTTCTACCCGCAACCGGATATGCAGCGCATGCTGCAGAACGTGATAGCACCGATCCGCATCTATGCCGGCCATGATCCGCAAGTACTGATCACGCTGCTGCGATGCCTGAAGAATGCCTTGCACGGCGCCCCGAACGAGGCGCACCTCGACGCCCTATATGAGGAAATTCAGGCCCTGCGCGACGAGGCCGACGCAAAAGTCGATAACCCGCGCGACCGCCGCGCCGTCAACGAAGAACTCGAGCGGCTGGCGCAAATCCAGGGCCAGTGGGAGCCACGTCCTAAGGCAACCCCCCTGCCGTTAAGGTGACAACCTGTACTCGCTACGGGAAAACGCTTTTTTCTGTCCTGTAGGAGCCCCGACCCGGGGCGAAGCTTTTGGCTT
>NZ_JYHV01000004.1:0-127676 GCF_000952685.1 Stutzerimonas stutzeri
GCAAGCGTTTTTGCTTACTTTTTTGGCAACTGAAAAAAGTGAGTCGCCCAGCAGGGCGAAACCTACGGTGCGAAGCGACGACGGAGCCGGGCTATACGAAGATGGCCGTATCGTCCCCTGATCGCGAGCAAGCTCGCTCCTACGAAAAGCGATAGACCGCTCAGCGGCTGAGGCATAGAGGGAACGATGACTCATCACGGCGCCCCCTAAAACGGCTGAACACTGGTGGTCAGCGTCCCCATCAACAACGCCCAGCCATCCACCAACACAAACACCATCAACTTGAACGGCAGCGAAATCATCATTGGCGACAGCATCATCATGCCCATCGCCATCAGCACACTGGCCACCACCAGGTCGATCACCAGAAACGGCACGAAAATCATGAAGCCGAGCTGAAAGGCCGTCTTCAACTCGCTCAGCACGAACGCCGGCAGCAGCAGGGAGAAGTCCAGTTCTTCGAGATTCTCCGGCACTTCTTCGCCGGCCAGCGACACCATGGTCTCCAGCGAGGTCTTGTTGGTCTGCGCCAGCATGAACGCCGAGAGGCTGGTTTTGGACACCTCCAGCGCCTGCTCCAGGCTGATCTCGTCGTTCTGAAACGGCTCGAACGCGGCGCTATGAATTTCCTGCCACACAGGGCGCATCACCAGCAGGGTAACGATCAGCGCGATGCCGATCAGGACCTGGTTGGGTGGGCTCTGTTGCAGGCCGATGGCCTGGCGCAGGATGGCCAACACGATGATGAAGCGGGTGAAGCAGGTCATCATCATCAGCATCGCCGGCAGGAAGCCCAGCAGCGTCATGATGATCAGGATCTGCAGCTTTATGCTGAATGCCTGACCGTTCTCGGTATCGTTCAGGTTGAACAGCGTGATTTCGCCGCCGGCAGCCTGCGCGGCCAGCGGGAACAGGCTGGCCAGCAGCAGGCACAGCAGCAACAGCCCGCGGCGCAGCTTCATTGCGTCAGCGCATCCAGGCCGACGCCGGACAGTTCGACGATGCGCAGGCCGTAACTGCCGTTCATCACCACCACTTCTGCTTTGGCGAACAGGGTGCCGTTGACCTTCACGTCCAGCGGCTCGCCGGCGACCTTGTCGAGGACGATGACGCTGCTGGTGTCGCACTCCATCAGTTCTTTCAGCGAAATCTCAGCCGAGGCCACTTCCAAGGTGACGTTCACCGGGATCTTGCCGAAGAAGCTCAGGTCCTGACGCGGCGCCTGGAGCTGGGGAGCGGGCGCAGCGGCTGGCTCGTCGATACCGTCGAGGCTCAGGTCGCCCTCGTTGATCAGGTTCTCGAATTCGTTGTCGGACAGTTGACCGGTCATTGGGATTTCACGCTTTCAAGTGAAGTGAGGAACAGGGCGCCGTCTTCTTCGAAGACAGTCCCCCGGAAAAGCTTCTGCTGGTTGATGCGCACTTCGTAGCGGTCCAGCGGGCGCACCATGAGGATGTCGTTGAGCTGCAGGGCAAGCACTTGCGACAGCGGCATTTGTACCGAGGCGACCACACAATCGAGGCGTACCGGCAGGTGCTTGATGTGATCGAGCGGATTGCCGGTCAGCCGAGCAGGCAACGGGCCGGCCAGGTGACTGGTGAGTTCATCGACCAGATCGGTGTCTAGATAAATGAAAATCGATGAACGGCTATTGGTCAGGTGGCTGATGTATTCGAACTCAGCGACATATTCCCAGGTGGTTTCTTCGTAATCGTTTTCATAGCGCTCAAGTTCACCGAATGTTTCGCCGGACAATATCGAGCGCGCAAAAATATAAGTCAGATCCAAGCCCAGTCGATCACGCATCCGTTGTTCTGAAGTGCTGATCGGCGGTGCTTCCTGACTCGGCACTATTGTTCCGCCGTAATAGCATTCGAGTGCCTCGGTGAGGAGTGCCCGATCAATTGAAAACCCGACCTTTCCCATCGGCGAGCGATAGATGCATTCCGGTGCTTTGTTTGCCGGCTCTTGAACATCCACCTTGCTCAATTCGAGGCTGATCCGGTAATTGCGCAAGAAGTAGTCACCCATCAAGCGTGGGTTCTTGTTGGTGGTTTCCTTGATGAACTGAGGAATCTTGTGGTGATGCCGGCCAAGCTTCTGCGGTTTCAAAACAGTCAGGCTTTGGGCGGGCACGCCATGGTGGACTTTTGAATTGCCAGACATGTTGTGAACGGTATTTCCTGGTTCTTGCACGGCAGGCGATGGCCTGTCGCGCGGGTAAAAGCAGAAGAATGTTTGGCCAGGGCGGGTTTGCGGTGCCTGAGATGACGGGCACAGCTCTAGCGTGCCGCCAGTCTAGGCTTGGGCGCGAGGAAGAATTAAATCAATAGGTATCAATTGATCTTTTTTGAGATCAGCTGTGAGCAATTGATTTAATTTTAGCGGAACTGATTGGGCGGTTCCGGGCGGGCTTGTTAGCGTGCGCGCAATTGTTTCGGAGCGGTCGGCTGCAGTTACCTGTCTCGTTCGGCGAGTTGGACAGACAAGGCGACGAAAGTTCCAGAAGACTTAAATAAATTTTTCAGCGAATCCGGCGTTGTGCTCGAGCAACAGGCGTAACAGCGCCAAGGTGGTCACATTGAATAGTGTCAGTCATGCAATGAACTACTCCCGCGATGAGCTATTCGCTCCAGCGCCGGCGCGCAAGAAAATTCTCATTGTCGGCAATCCCGCAGAGGCGGGTTGCGAGTTCCTTGAAGCGGGCTTGCGAAAGGAAGGCTGCGCAGTATTTTCACACGCCGATCTGAATGATCTGGATAACGCCGCTTTGAAGGGCACATCGCTGGTTTTCATCATAATCAGCGGCATACAACAGCCGGCCTTATATACGCAGGTCGATTCACTGATTCGTCGTGGACGCGCCATCAGCGTTATTCCCGTCGTGCAGTACGCCGACCAGGAAAAGGCCGCAGCCTTACTTGAACTGGGCTGTGTCGATTACTTGTTGTCGCCATTCAGCGCAAGCCAGTTAAGCGCATTGCTGCGCCGCCAGGAATTCGCCGATACGGCCCAGGAGAGTTTCGTCTCCTGTTCCCAGGCTGGCCGCCGTCTGCTGGCCATGGCACAGCGTGTGTCGCTGACCCGGGCGCCGATTCTGATCACCGGTGAAACCGGCACCGGTAAGGAGCTGATGGCGCGTTATATCCATCGCTTCTCGGCCAGTGCGGATGCACCTTTCATTGCAGTCAACTGCGCAGCGATTCCGGAGCAGATGCTCGAATCGATACTGTTCGGCCATGAGAAGGGCGCCTTCACTGGCGCGGTGACGGCCCAGCCGGGGAAATTCGAACTGGCCAACGGCGGCACGCTGCTGCTCGATGAGATCGGCGAACTGCCCCTGGGGCTGCAAGCCAAGCTGCTTCGCGTACTGCAGGAACAGCGCGTGGAGCGCCTCGGCGGGCGCAAGGAAATCGAGCTCAACGTGCGCATCATCGCCGCCACCAACCGCGATCTGCAGGTGGAAGTCGCGGAGGGGCGATTCCGTGCCGACCTGATGTTCCGCCTCGACGTGCTGCCGCTGCACATCAGCCCGCTGCGTGAGCGAAAGGAAGACGTGCTGCCGCTGGCTCGCCGTTTCGTGGCCAAGTACGCGCCGCAGGAAGCCGACGAAGAACTGTTCACCAGCGATGCCTGCCGCGCCCTGCTGCGGCACGACTGGCCGGGCAATGCCCGCGAGCTGGAGAACACCGTGCAGCGCGCCCTGGTGTTGCGCAACGGTCTGTTCATCCAGCCGCAGGATCTCGGCCTGGCAGCCCCTTCGCAAGTCGAAGTACGCACCGAGCGGTTGCCGCTGCCCACGCTCGAAACCGGAAAGGCTGCCCTACGCGCCAGCGGCAAGTGGGCCGAGTACCAGCATGTGATCGACACCATTCGCAAGTTCGACGGGCACAAGACCAAGGCGGCGGCCAGCCTCGGGATGACCTCGCGTGCCTTGCGCTACCGCCTCAATGCCATGCGCGAGCAGGGCATCGAGCTGGATTTCTGATTTAGACAAGGCAAGGGGAGAGCCAGCGATGAGTTCAATCACTCAGGTGCAGCAGGATTTGCTGGGCCGCATGCAGCAGCTGCAAGGCGTCGCCAGTGGCACCGTCATCAAGCCGGCCGAGCAGGCGGCGCCGGATGCCGGTGGCCTGTTCATGGCGGCGATGCGTTCGGTCGATGCCCAGCAGCATCAGGCCGGAGCGGCCATGGCTGCGGTGGACAGCGGCAAGAGCGACGACCTGGTGGGCGCCATGCTCGACAGCCAAAAGGCCAGTGTGTCGTTTTCCGCGTTGCTGCAGGTGCGCAACAAACTGACCACGGCGTTCGACGACGTCATGAGAATGCCGCTTTGATCCGGCGTGAGAGCTAAGACGTGCTGCAGAAAATCAAAAGCAAGCTGCCGGCTGGCGGCCTCCAGCTCGACCCGCGGGTAACGCTCGCCGGCATGGCGGTGATCGCCGCCGCGCTGGCTGTCGCCGTGGCCTTTTACCTGTGGCGTGACAACGGCTCGTTCCGGCCGCTGCATGGCGCCGGTGAGGCTTTCCCGGTAGCCGAGGTGATGCAAGTGCTCGATGCCGAGGCCGTGCAATACCGCATCCACCCGCAGAGCGGGCAGATCCTGGTGCGTGAGGACCAGCTGTCCCGAGCGCGCATGCTGCTCGCCGCCAAGGGCGTGAAGGTGGCGATGCCGGCCGGTTACGAGCTGTTCGACAAGGAGGAGCCGCTGGGCACCAGCCAGTTCGTCCAGGACGTGCGTCTCAAGCGCAGCCTGGAAGGCGAACTGGCACGCACCGTGATGTCGCTCAAGGGCGTTCAACATGCCCGCGTGCACCTGGCGCAGGAGGAGAACAGCTCCTTCGTGGTCAGTAAACGCGCGCCGACCAAGGCCTCGGTGATGCTCCAACTGGAGCCCGGTTACAAGCTGGGCGCCGATCAGGTTGGCGCGATCGTCAATCTGGTGGCTGGCAGCGTGCCCAACCTCAAGCCCGAAAATGTTGGCGTGGTCGATCAGTACGGCGCGCTGCTGTCGCGCGGTCTGAATGTCGGCGGTGGGCCGGCGCAGAACTGGGGCGCTGTGGAGGATTACCAGCAGAAGGCTGTGGCCAACATCGAGCAGGTGCTGGCGCCGGTGCTGGGCAGCGGCAACTACCGCATCAGCGTCGCCGCTGATATCGACTTCAGCCAGAAGGAGGAAACCTTCCAGTCCTATGGCGAAACCCCACGCCTGCGTCGCGAAGTGCTGAGCAACGAAAGCGCGCTGGATCAGCTGGCGCTGGGCATTCCCGGCTCGCTGGCCAACCGTCCCGTCGCCCCGCCGAAGGAAGGCGAGGAACCGGCGCCGGCCAAGGGCGAAACCAAGGGTGCCACCTCCTTGCGTGAAGAATCCACTCGCCAGTTGGACTATGACCAAAGCGTGGTGCATGTGAAGCACGCCGGTTTCGCCCTGCGCCAGCAGAGCGTGGCGGTGGTGCTCAACGCCGATGCCGCGCCCGAAGGCGGCTGGAGCGACGAGGCGCGCGCCGAGCTGGAAGCCATGGTCCGCAGCGCGGTGGGCTTCAAGCAGGATCGAGGCGATCTACTGACCCTCAGCGTCCTGCCCTTCGCCAGCGTGGAAACCGTCACTGAAGAGGTGCCCTGGTGGGAAAACAACCAGGTGCACGCCTTGGCCAAGCTGGGCGTGGCCGGCCTGATCGCGCTGCTGCTGTTGTTGATCGTGGTGCGTCCCGCCGTGCGCAGCCTGACCCAGCGCAGTGCGCCCGCTGAGGCCGATCCGGCTGCTCTGGAGGGCACCCTGGCGGGGATGGCGGGACCGCTGCCGATCGAGACCGAGTCGCGTGCGGCCCTGGCCAGCCCAAAATCCAGTGGCGACGGCGTACACGTATTCGGCGAGCTCAACCCGCTGTCCGAGATTCGCCTGCCAGCGCCCGGTTCGGGCCTGGAGCTACAGATCGAGCACCTGCAAATGCTCGCCAAGAACGACCCGGAGCGTGTTTCGGAAGTCATCAAGCACTGGATAGGCCGCAATGAAAGAGAACTCAACCCAGCCAGCTGAGTCGGCTACCGGCTCGAGCAAGGAGATCAAACCGCGTCCGGTACAGCTGCGCTCGGTGAGCTCGCTGGACCAGGCGGCCATCCTCATGCTGAGCATGGGCGATGACATCTCCGCCGGCATCCTGCGCAACTTCTCCCGCGAGGAAATCATCAGCATCAGCCAGGCCATGGCGCGCCTGTCCAACGTCAAGCAGCCGATGGTGTCCGACGTGATCAGCCGCTTCTTCGACGATTACAAGGAGCAGAGCAGCATCAAGGGCGCGTCGCGTACCTACTTGTCAGGCATGCTCGGCAAGGCGCTGGGTGGCGACATCACCCGCTCGCTGCTCGATTCGATCTATGGCGAGGAGATCCGCGCCAAGATGGCCAAAATGGAATGGCTCGATCCGAAGCAGTTCGCGGCGCTGATCGCCAAGGAGCACGCGCAGATGCAGGCCGTGTTCCTCGCGTTCCTGCCGCCGGGCATGGCCACCGACGTGCTCGAGTGCATGCCGGCTGAGCGCCAGGACGAGTTGCTCTATCGCATCGCCAACCTCAACGAGGTCAACAGCGACGTCATCGCCGAGCTCGAGCAGCTCATCGATCGCAGCCTGCAGGTGCTGTCGAACCAGGGCTCACAGGTGCGCGGCGTGAAGCAGGCGGCGGACATCATGAACCGCTTCAAGGGCAATCGTGACCAGATGTTCGAATTGCTGCGCGCCCACAACGAAGAGCTGGTGAGCAAGATCGAAGACGAGATGTATGACTTCTTCATTCTCTCCCGGCAGAACCAGGATGTGCTGCAGACCTTGCTGGAAGTGATTCCGCTGGAAGAATGGGTGGTCGCCCTCAAGGGCGCCGAGCCGGAGCTGGTCCGCGCGATTCAGGGCGCGATGCCCAAGCGTCAGGCGCAGCAGATGGAATCGATCAACCGTCGCCAGGGCCCGGTGCCGCTGTCGCGGGTCGAGCAGGTGCGCAAGGACATCATGGCGGTGGTCCGCGAGATGTCTACCGATGGCGACCTGCAGGTTCAGTTGTTCCGCGAACAGACGGTCGAGTAAGCGCCGATGAGCATCAAGATCATCAAGGGCGAAGGCCGCTCCTGGCGCCCGTTCCGCTTTCCGCCACGGGTCAGAACCGCGGCAGAGCTGGCGGACAGTGTTGCCGGCGACCCGGCCGCGCTGCAGCGCGCTGTTGCCGATGGCTTTCAGGAAGGCATCGACAAGGGTTACGAACAGGGTCTGGAGCAGGGCCGTGAAGCCGGTCACCGTGAAGGCTTCGAGCGTGGGGTGGAGGATGGCAAGGCGATCGGCCGAGAAGAGGGCCGCGCCCTGGGTCGCCAGGCTTTCGACCAGGCGGCCCGGCCGATGGACGATCTGGTCGAGCGCTTCGAGCGCTTTCGGCAGGAATTTGAACAAGCGCGTCGTGAGCAGCTGCTCGAGCTGGTGCAGAAGGTCTCCAAGCAGGTGATCCGCTGCGAGCTGACCCTGCATCCGACGCAATTGCTGTCGCTGGCCGAGGATGCCCTGGCAGCCATGCCCGGCGATCAGGACGATGTGCGCATCCTGCTCAACCCCGAAGAATGCAACCGGATCAAGGAGTTGGCGCCGGAACGCGCCGCTGCATGGCGTTTGGTGCCGGACGACAAACTCGCCCTCGGCGAATGCCGTGTGATCACCGCCGAATCGGAAGCCGACATCGGCTGTCAGCAGCGTCTGGATTCGTGCATGGATACGCTGGCCGAACACATCAGGGCAGAGGGCTGATATGTCCCTGCGCGAGAGCTTCCGGCTCGACGAGGCATTGCGCTCGCTGGATACGGTGCAGCTGGCCAAGGTCAGCGGCCGGCTGGTGCGCGTTTCCGGCATGTTGCTGGAAAGCCTTGGCTGCCAGCGCATGACCGGCCAGCGCTGCTTCGTCGAGCAGGGTGATGGCAGCATGCTCGAAGCGCAGGTGGTGGGCTTCAACCGCGATATCACCTATTTGATGCCGTTCAAGAAGCCGGTGGGCCTGACCGCTGGCTCGCGGGTGTTCCCCGCTCCGGACGACGCCAAGCTGCACATCGATGACTCCTGGTTGGGGCGCGTAGTCAACGGCCTCGGCGAGCCGCTGGACGAAATGGGCAAGCTCAGCGGGCGCGATCCCCTGCCCACCGAGCTGCCCTCGGTCAATCCCCTCAAGCGCAAGCCAGTGAGCGAACCGCTGGACGTCGGCGTGCGGGCGATCAATTCCATGCTCACGCTCGGCAAGGGCCAGCGCGTCGGGCTGTTCGCAGGCTCCGGTGTCGGCAAGAGCGTGCTGCTGGGCATGATCACCCGGCAGACCAAAGCCGATGTGGTGGTGGTCGGGCTGATTGGCGAGCGTGGGCGCGAGGTGCAGGAGTTTTTGCTGCATTCGCTGGGCGAGGAGGGCCTGAAAAAGGCCGTGGTGGTGGTGGCGCCGGCCAACGAATCGCCGTTGATGCGCCTCAAGGCCACCGAGCTGTGCCACAGCATCGCCGCTTATTTTCGCGATCAGGGCAACGATGTGTTGTTGCTGGTGGACTCGCTGACCCGCTACGCCATGGCCCAGCGCGAAATCGCCCTGGCGTTGGGTGAGCCGCCAGCGACCAAGGGTTATCCGCCGTCGGTGTTCGGCATGCTGCCGGAGCTGGTGGAGAGCGCCGGCAACGGCGCCAACGACAATGGCAGCCTCAGCGCGCTGTATACGGTGCTCGCCGAAGGCGACGACCAGCAGGACCCGATCGTCGATTGCGCGCGGGCGATTCTCGACGGCCATATCGTGCTGTCGCGGCGCCTGGCCGATGCCGGCCATTACCCGGCCATCGACATTTGCGCCTCGGTCAGCCGCTGCATGAGCCAGGTCGGCCAGCCACCGCACCTCGGCGCGGCGCGCCAGCTCAAAGAGTTCTACAGCACCTACGAGAAGATCAAGGACCTGATCCCGCTCGGTGGCTACAGCCCGGGTGCCGATATCAAGACCGACCGCGCCGTGCAGCTGGCGCCCACCATCGAGCGCTTCCTGCGCCAGGAAGTGGGCGAAGCGGCGGAGCTGGAAACCAGTCTCACCATCCTGCAGAGCATCATCCGGAAGCCATGAAACAGCAGATCGAAACGCTCACGCGCCTGGCCAGCCTGCGCGGTAACCGGGTCAAGCAGATGCTCGGGCAGGTTCAGTACCAGCAGAACCTCTGTCAGCGCTATCGCAACAACATCACCGGCCTCAGCCGCCTGTGCGGTTTCAGCGTGCCGATGAGCACCCCACTGCAGCGCGACAATCAGCAGCGCTACAAGGCCACGCTGTACAAAATGGTCGAACTGCAACGGCGCGAACTGGCGGTGGCCGAGCAGGCGCTGGCGCGAATCCAGCAGGAGTTGTTGCAGGCCATGCGCAGCGAGAAGGTGGTCGAGCATGTCATCGACGCCAAGATGCAGCAGTGGCAGCACTTGCTGATGTCGCAGGAGCAGAAGATTCAGGATGGCCTCGCCGCGCAGTCCTGGTGGCGTAACCAGATTGCCTAGGGCGCCCGGCGGTGCGACAGGAGACCTCGAACAGCGGCACCTGATCAGAGCGCTTCCGTCAGCCGCTGAAAAAAAGATTTAAGGTTTTCGCCCGAGCGGTCGCTTGTTTGGCAGTAACCACCGAGTTGGAACGAGATCATGGAAATCAGCCGGCAATTCAAGCCCGCCATTGCAATCCCCACCGAGACCGCCCCGGCGCGTCCGGCCGGTGTTCGCCCCGCCGCGCAGCCGGCCGCACGTCAGGCCGAAAGTCTGCCGCTGGAGCAGATGCACGACGCGCTGCGCGCCATGCCCGAGGTCGATCTGGACCGGGTAGCGGCCATCAAGCAAGCGTTGCAGCGCGGCGAGATATCCACTGACGTGGGTGAGCTGGCCAGCAGCATGCTCAGCTATCACCGCGGTAACGATGCGTGAGCCAGCGCGAGAAGCTGCTGGCCGTCGTCGATGACGATCTGCAGCAAGATTGCGGCGATTACCTCGCCTTGCGTGAGCTGATGCAGGAGCTCTACGGACGTCTGCTGGAACGCGATGTCCTGGAGATCAATCGGATCAATCTGCAAATCACCGTCCGCGTCGAGGCCATTGCTGCGCGTGCTCAACGTCGCAGCAAGGTGCTGGCCGCCTTCCGTCTGGAAACCTCGGGCGTCGGCATGCGTCGCCTGTTGTCCAGCTGCACGGGCGAGCGGGGTGAATCCTTGCAGCGGCATTGGCGGCAGGTCGGCGACCTCGCTGTGCAGTGCCAGCAATTCAACGAGCACAACGGCAAGCTGCTCGCCATGCACCACGATATCCTGCAGCAGCTGCTTGTCGGCAGTCAGGATGCCCGGCTCTATTCGCCTCAGGCCTACTGAGGCGCAAGCTACTCAGCGCCGTGGCCCACCTCGTCTCGCAGAAGTCGTAGCGCAGACCGCGCCGCGTTTCCGCCAGCAAAACAGCGGCTGTGAAAAGCGCATCCGCCCTACGGCTACCTTCGATCCTGCGCTAACCAACCACCCGACCGGTAAGACGGCACCGGGTCGTGTCGCTCGGATTGGTTCTTAACAAAACCATCCCCACCGTCGCCTTTACAGACAGATGTTCCGCCCTAGCAGTAGGCGGAAACGGTACTTCCCCGTTTCCTCGTCCTGCCGCGTTGCGGAAGTTCCTTTTCTGCATGCCATTGGCTGAGATGCCCGTATCACGGGGGCTTGAGACCTGGCATGCAATCTGCTCTGCAAGCATCAAGAGGGGATGGTGATGGCTATAGATTCCGATTACGTACAGCAGATGTCGACGCAGTTGGCGACCTACGAAGTTCAGTCTTCGTTGGATCGGCTTAACCGCAACGAAACGCGCTACAAGGCGCAGCGCGATGCGTTGAGCTCGCTGCGTACCTCGCTGACCACCTTCAAGTCGGCGATGACCAAGCTCAACAGCCGTACGTCGAGCATGCTGACCAACAGCGCGACCTTCAGCCAGGAGGGTTTCGCCACGGCCACCGTGGGCACTACCGCGACGGCCGGTACCTATGATTTTTATGTCGAGCGCCTGGCCGGCAAGCAGCAGGTGGCGGTGCAGGGGCTGGTCGACGGCAGCCTGAGCGGCACCCTCACGCTCAATGCTCAGGCTTTCGATCTGAGCAGCTACGCCACCCTCGATGACGCGGCCAAGGCCATCAACGCGGCAGGGCTAGGCGCCCAGGCCACATTGGTGCGCAGCAACGGCGCGGTCAATCTGGTGGTGACCAGCGAGAAAAGCGGTGCGGCCAACGGCTTCACCCTGGATGTAGCCGGCAATGCGGCAGCCACCACTACCACGCTGTCCACAGCGCAGGATGCCCTGATTCGCCTGGGCGGCAGCTACGGCGCCGGCGGCATCGAGCTCACCAGTGCCAGCAATACTTTCACCGACGTCATCGACGGCGTCAGCATGACCGTCAGCAAAGTGCATGCGGCGGGCGATGCACCATTGACCGTCACCGTCGGTCAGGACAAGGCTGGGACCAAGGCCAAGGCGCAGAACTTCATCGATGCCTTCAACAGCCTGATGACAAGCTTCGATTCGCTGACCGCCAGCGGTAGCGACAGCAGCGCCCGTGGCGCCCTGGCCGGCGATTCCAGCGTGCGCTCCATCGAGAGTCGCCTGAATGGCCTGCTGCGTACCGACTTCGGCGGCAAGAGTCTGGTCGAGTTCGGCATCAGCGCCGATCGCAACGGCAAGCTGAGCATTGACGCCACGCGTTTCGAGGCCGCAGTCGCCAACGATCCGGAAGGTTTCGAGGCACTGTTCACCGGCAAGGACAACCTGCTCGACAGCATCGACAAGACCGTCGCCAGCTACACCAGCAGCACCAACGGCATGCTGAAAAACCGCATGGACACGCTGGACATGAGCCTGCGCCGCATCGATGAGCAGTTCGACAATCTTCAGCAGCAGTACGACAACCACTACAGCCGCTACCTCAGACAGTTCACTTCCATGATGCAAACCATGCAGAGCATGGAACAGACCTACGGATTGTTCGGATGAATCCTTATCTCCAAAACGACAGTTACGACAGCTACCGCGCAGTAGACCTCGAAGCCCGCGCGGCCTCCGCATCGCCTTACGAGCTGGTGCTGGTGCTGATGGACGGCCTGCTCGACGAACTGGCTCGCGCCCGTGGACACATCGAGCACAAGCGCTATCAGCAGAAGGGCATTTCCCTGGAGAAGTGCATGAACATCCTTAACGGCCTCAACGGCGCGCTCGACGAAGAGGGCGGCGGAGAGGTCGTGCAGGGCCTGGCGCGGCTCTACGAATACTGCATCTACCGGCTCTCCGACGTCAGCGTAACGCTGTCGCTGGAAGGTCTGGATGAGGTGATCAATCTGCTTGGCATCCTGCGTGAAGGCTGGGAGGGCGTCAGTGCCGCCCGTAAATGACAGCGAACGCCTGATGGCGCTGCATGGGCAGCTGCAACAGGCGTTGCAGGCCAATGACTGGACAGCGGTTGCGACGACCGATGCCGCGATCCGCCAGTGCCTCGAAGCGCTGGCCGGTCGGCTGGAGCAGGACGAGCCCACACGATTGGCGAAAAGCCGCCTCAAGCAGCTGCATGGCGAAGGTCTGCAAGCCTGCGCCGACGAATGCGAACGCCTGCGCCTGTTGCTGCTGAACCATCTGGAGTACGCCGAGGGGCGTGCCGCTTACCAGCGTATCGATATGTTCCAAGCCGGAGACCGGGGATGATCCAGTCGATTCCAACCGCACGCGCGGCTGCCGAGAGTGCCGGGTCGGCCATGCCGACGCCCGCCCGCGTGAGCCAGGGCGGCAAGCCCGTCGAAGGGCGCCAGGTGACGGAGCGCGCCGTCCATGCTTTCGGTGAGCGCATGCGACTGGCCTCTCGTGAAACCGAGGCGCGTTCGACCGAGCCGCCTGCGGTCTGGATGCCTGATGCACCGGCGGCGCTGCCGACCGAGCAGGGGCAGGTGCTGCGGTTGGGTGGCGATGCGGCTCAAGGCGCCGAAGCGGCGCGAGAGCTGACCCCCGAACAGTGGTTGCTGAGCATGATCGACCAGCAACTCGCCGAGATCCAGGCGCGCGACGCGGCGCAACTGGAGGCGGTGCCCGAGCCGGTCGCGCCGGCTTCGGTGGAGGCTGCCGCGCCCTTGATCGATGAGCTGCTGGCCTGGATACCCGGATCTTCGCCTCTTGGTGAGCAGGAGTCCGAGGCCGATCAAGCGTTGACGGCCGACCCGCTGGACCTACTGGGCGGCTTTCACGGCAAGACCAGCGGGGCGAGCCTGACCGCGTCGCCCATGCCGAAGCCTGCCGCCGAGATGGCGCCAGGCCTGTCGACGCCAGCGCTGACCGATGTCTTGCCGACGGCATCATTGGAACCGCTGCTGAATGCGACCGAGTCCCTGGACGCCGGGGAACCGCTTGCCGGGGCCATCGAGCGGGGCCAGGCGCCGCTGGTGCAAGGCGCTGATCGTGGGCTGAAGCTGCAGGCGCCGGAAGCCAAGTGGGGCGAGCAGATGTTGCACGCCCTGCGTGAAAACGTCGATTTGCAGATCCAGCAGAAGATTCAGAGCGCCACCATCCGCCTCGACCCGCCGGAGCTGGGCAGCATGGAAATCCTGCTCAGCCACGAGTCGGGCCGGCTGAACGTGCAGCTGAGCGCGGCGAACGCCGACGTGGCGAGGCTGCTGCAGCAGACCAGCGATCGCCTGCGCCAGGAGCTGGTCGGTCAGCACTTCGTACAGGTCAACGTGCAGGTGGGTGCCGACAGCGGCGGTCAGCAGGGCCGACGCGATCAGCGGGCAACGTTGCCCGGTGAGGAGCCGCCGCTGGCAGCCCGGCCGGCGGAGCAGGAACAGCGCCGCGAGAACGGCCGCGCCCGTGACGTATTGATCACCGTTTGACCCGATTCAACCCAATTAGCCAACTGTGAGTGTGTTATGTCGACCCCCCGTCTCGTCCTGCTGATGCTGCTGCTCAACGTTCTGACCGTTGCCGGTGGCGTTGGTGTCAGCTACTGGCTGCTCAAGCCTGGCATCGAAGGTACGGTTTCCGAGGAAACCGCCGTGGTTGAATCTGTCGAGCCCTCGGAATACGTGTTCTTCCCGGTGCAGAAAGTCATCGTCAGCGTGCGTGGCGACGGTCGCGAGCACTACTTCGTGCTGGACCTGGCGTTGCAGGCAGACGCATCGGACGAGCCGCCGAAATTCGAGCAAGCCGAGCCCATCGTGCGCAACTCGGTGGTGGGCTACCTGTCGTCCCTGCCCTTCGATGAGTTACGCGGGCTGAAGATCGGTGAGTTACAGGAGCGTCTAGAAACGGCCCTGTTCGCCGACTTTGCCAGCAAGAACGCAGCAGTGCCGTTCAAGCACGTGCTGGTCAACAAGCTGATCGTGCAGTAAAGGCCCCGCCATGAGTGCCATTTGCCCCGTCGACTATTACGGCGCTACGCCGGCCGGCCCCTCGGTGTTCGCACCGGCCGCCGAACAGCGCTGGCTTATGCAGTATCTGCCGCTGGTCAAGCGCATCGTCCGGCAGTTGTCGCTGCAGGCCAACCAGGTGCTCGACCGTGAGGATATGGAGCAGATCGGCTTGATGGGGCTGCTCGAGGGGTTACGGCGCTACGGCGAGCCGGACGAGCAGTTCGGCAAGTTCGCCTCGCTGCGCATCCGCGGCGCGATTCTCGACGAGCTGCGTCGCCAGGACTGGCGTCCGCGCCAGGTTCGCCAGCAGGCGCACAAGATTCGCGACGCGATTCGCGACCTGTCCCGTCAACTGGGCCACGAACCCAGCGACGAGGAGATCAAGGCGTACACGGGCCTCGCCGAGAAGGACTATCAGGATTTCCTCTGGGCAGACTCGTCCGAGGCGATAGAAAGCCTCGACGAGCTGCTGCAGAGCGGACACGAGCATTTCCCCGACACCACGGAGTTGTTCGAGGAGCGCTTGATCAAGGAACGGGTGCTGGCGCAGGCGCTGGCCCGGCTGGACGAGCGCGAGCGGCTGGTGCTGACGCTGTATTACCAGCATGAGTTGAGCCTGAAGGAAATTGCCCTGGTGCTGGAAGTCAGCGACGCCCGGGTTTGTCAGCTGAGTAAACAGGCGATCGGCAAGGCTTGTCGCTTCCTAACAGAGAAGAGTCAGTAACGTCATGCAGAAAGTATTAGGCGCCTTCATCATCATCGGCTGTGTGCTGGGCGGATACGCCATGGCGCACGGTGACATGAGCATGCTCTGGCAACCGGCCGAGGTGGTCATCATCCTGGGTGCCGCGTTGGGCAGTCTCGTGGTTGGCAACCCCAAGGAAGTGCTGATCGAGATGCTGCATCAGATCAAGGGCGTATTTGCCTACAAGCGCCGTGGCGAGGAGTTTCAGCGCCAACTGCTGATGCTGCTGTATGAGCTGCTGGAGATGGTCGATGTCGGTGGCCTCAAGGTGCTCGACTCGCATATCGAGGAACCGGAGCAGAGCGACCTGTTCGTGCGCTACCCGCTGATTCTCCAGGAAAAGAACCTGATGGCTTTCATCGCCGACAACTTCCGCCTGATGGCCATGGGCAAGATCAGCGCGCACGAGCTGGAAGGCTTTCTCGAGCAGGAACTTGAAGCCATGGAGCACGCCCTGCTGCAGCCGGCGCGCTCGCTGCACAAGATCGGTGAGGCCATGCCCGGCTTCGGCATTCTTGCGGCGATCATGGGCATCATCATCACCATGGGCAGCATCGGTGGCAGCGTCGCGGAAATCGGCGCCCATGTAGCGGCGGCGCTGGTGGGCACGTTCCTCGGCATCTTCTTCTGCTACTGCCTGATGGACCCGCTGTCCAATGCCATGAGTCAGCGCATCAAGACCGAACTGTCGGCCTTGGAATGCGTGCGCACCACGCTGGTCGCCCACGTCGCCGGCAAGCCTACGCTGTTGGCAGTGGACGCCGGCCGCAAGTTGATCGAGCAGGACGTCAAGCCGGCCTTCCGTCAGCTGGAAAACTGGGTGACCCAGTATGAGGAAGATAGGGACGCCGCATGAGGAGCCGGGACAAGAACAAAGGCGGCGGCGACCACGAAATCATCATCAAACGGCGTAGCAAGAAAGGCCACGGTGACGAGCATGGTGGCGCCTGGAAGGTCGCCTTTGCGGACTTTACCCTGGCGATGATGGCCCTGTTCATGGTGCTGTGGATCATCCAGCCGCAGATGAATCAGACCAACCCATCCTTTGGCGAGATGGAGAGCAATCCGCTGGTTGAAGGCGGGGCCGGCATCTTCGACGGCACCAGCACCTCGCCGCTGGAGCTCGACGGGCTGCCGGTGCGCCCGCTGCCAGTGGAGCAGAAGGACCGCAGTGAGTCGGCGCGCGAACAGGACGGCAGCCACAACTACGGCTCGACCGCAGAACTGAAAAAGCTCGCCGAGCTGATGCGCGAAGTGGCCAATGAAGTCGATGCGTTGGCCAATCTGGAGGTCGATGTGGTCCCGCAGGGGCTGCGCATTCTGATCAAGGACGACCAGCAGCGCTTCATGTTTCAGCGTGGCAGCGCGACCTTGAATCCACATTTCCAGAAGCTGCTGGGCGTGCTTGCCGGTGTACTGGCGAAGGTCGACAACAAGCTGATCATCAGCGGCCACACCGACGCCACGCCGTACCGGCAGAAAAATGGTTACGACAACTGGAATCTGTCCGGTGACCGCGCGCTACGCGCCCGCAACGCCCTGGTCGACGCCGGCTTGGCTGAGCGCTCCGTATTGCAGGTGACCGCGCAGGCGGCCGTCATGCCGCTGCATCCAGAGGACCCACTGAACGGCGCCAACCGCCGCGTGGAAATCCTCTTGCTCACCGCCTCGGCCGAGGCTCTGTACAAGGAGCTGTTCGGCGACAGTTACGGCCAGGTTCGCTTTTCCGAGCGCGGCGCGAGCTACAGCGGTGAGGGTTCCTAGCGCGGGCTGTTTGGCGGGCTCGACCGTATCGATTCAGCCGGCGGTCGCCGACTGGATGGTCCCTCTGGGTTAGGCGTTATCCGGGTCGAAACGTTGGGTCAGCCGCGATCTGGATGGTCGTCCGAACAGTAGACCTGCTGAGTCTCGACGCCATAGAGGCAGGCGCCAACCTGCTCGAGGCTGATCCGTGCGCCCTTGTGGGCACCATAGAACAGATTGAACATCAGCTCATCATCGAGCCGATCCTGGGGGCCCAGGCCGTGAACCTGGCCCTCTTCAACGATCAACGAAGCCCGTCCGAGCAGATCCGTTTCCAGGCGACCGGACGCCTCGACAATCGCCGGGGAGTTGCGCGTGAGTGAATAAAACCGGCCCTTGTTGAAGACCAGGCTTTGGCTGACTTGCCGGGTCGTGCCGTCGCGCAGCAGAACGTAGCCGCTTGAACTGTAGCGGCCATCGAAACTGGACGATGTACTGCCATTGGTGCCCATTGCTACAAACGCCCACAGCAGTAACGCCGAAGGGGCCATCACGCGCAATAGGCGCCGGCCTACAGCGCCGGTTTCGTTCTGGCTGCTCATCGCAGGCATCCTTGTAGATGGTCGCTGGGGATCGTCTGAATCTGGCTCTTGTGAACCTTCAGCCAATTGACCCGGCCGTCGTCTTGCAGGCAACGGATCTCATAAAACCCGGGAGACATGTTGACGATCAGCCGGGCCGGTTCGGCCGTCATGCCGCTCATCGTATGGACCAGCAGGCGTGTTTCATTGACCAGCGAATCGAGCAAACGCTGGCTCTTTTCCACGTAAAGCACCTCGAAACCGTTCATATCCAAGGTCTGCGTAAAGGATGGCGCCGGCGTGCTGGCCAGGCGGAAACCCAAGGTCGCCAGTGCCAGCAGCATCAGCATGCCGGTGCTGGCGAGCGCCGCGGTCTGCCACGAGCGGTAGCCCTGGTTCTGTTTGGACGGGCTCGCAACCGCCGCGGCGCTGGGGGCCGGCAGTTCGACTAAGGCACTGGTCGCCCTTTCAGGCAGCGGCTCTGCAGGCAAAGATCCGGTTACAGCGGCGGGGCTGGCTGCCAAGGCTGTCTTTTCGACCATCACGTATTGCGGGTTGAACAGATAGCCGCGCCGCGGCAGCGTCTGAATGATCTGGTTGCGGCTATCGAACAGTGCCTGGCGCAGCGTATAGATTTGCTGATTGAGGCTGCCCTGGCCGACGACCCGACCTTCCCAGGCGTAATTCATCAGCTCTTCGCGGGAGACCACCTCACCGGGCGCCTGCAACAGGCGCTCCAGCACCCGGCTACCGGAAAAGCCGAGGTCGAGCGTGTTTTCGTTTTCCTCTTGGCTCAGTACGAGCTGATAGAGCGATCGATCGAAACGAGCCGAGCAATCGGCCCGGCCGGTTTGCAACAGGGGGCAGGCGAGGGCATCGGTGGCCGTAGGGGTCAGAGATGAAGTCATGAGCGCCTGGTTAGGAAAAGAAATTTAGCTGTGATGAGGTTGGCAAATAGAGCGGCGGCATATTGGCGCCGTTTTTTTGATACTACAAGCCGGTCATTACAGGAAATCGCTGAACGGACGCTCCGAACCCTTAATGTCGAGAGCGTTGAGAAACGGCATATATGCCGTGCATAGCGGAATAAGTGGGATTAATCAGACATATCTTGTGTTTTTGGGGTCACGTGCTGATGACCACCATTGGTCGGGTAGCCTTTAGCGAGAACGCCGGAAAGCAAAAAGCCCCGAACCAGTCGGGGCTTTTTCTGTGCCGGTCGTTGCGACCGGCGGTGCTGCGTGCCGCTTAGCCCAGCAGGCCCATGACCATGCCTGGCATCTGGCCAGCTTGCTTGAGCATGGAGATGCCCGACTGCATGAGCATGGAGTTCTTGCTCATGTTGGCGCTTTCGATGGCGAAGTCGGCGTCCATGATCCGGCCTTTGGCCATTTCAGTGTTGTCCTTCATGTTCGCCAGGTTGTTGCTGGTGTGGTTCAGGCGGTTGATGTTGGCGCCGAACTGGGCGCGCATCGAACCTACGTCGTCCAGAGCGGTTTCCAGCGCGGTGATAGCGGCGCCGGCGTTGGCGGCGGAGTCCAGGGTCAGGGCCTGAACGTCGGTCGTCAGCGTGGTTTCCAGGGTGCCCATGTCGGCAGAGACGTCGAGCGCCAGGGTTTCTGCTGCGCTCGCACCGATCTGGAAGTTGACTGCGGCAGCCAGCTTACCGGTGAACAGCGCTTCGCCAGCGTACTTGGTGTTGTTGAAGATGTTGGTCAGTTCCTTGCCCAGCTCGTCGAACTCGGCCTGCAGCGAAGTACGGTCGTCAGCAGTGTTGGTATCGTTCGCGGCTTGGGTCGACAGGTCCTTCATGCGCTGCAGAATGTCGGTGGTTTCGCTGAATGCGCCTTCCGCGGTTTGCAGCATGGATACCGCATCGCCAACGTTACGCATGGCGACACCCATGCCGCGGCTCTGTGCGTTCAGGCGGGTGGCGATCTGCAGACCGGCGGCGTCGTCCGCGGCGGAGTTGATGCGCAGGCCGGTGCCCAGACGCTGCTGGTTGGTGGCCAGGGCGTTGTTGGACTTGTTCAGCGCGGTGTTGGTGGTCAGAGCGGAGTAGTTGGTGTGAATGGACAGAGCCATGATGATCATCCTTCGTGCGATTGGGCTGTTAGGAGCTGGCTTGACTGCCTGCTGAAAAGGTAAGGCGACAGCCCCTGGCGAAGGATTAAATCCTGACGTCAAAAATTTTTAGTTGCGCTTCGAAGCCTGATACGGCGCGACTCCAGCCGCTAAAACGTACTGCTCACTACCCCAGCTTCCAATACCTTCGCATCGATCACCTTGCCGCTGCGTGTGTTGCGCACGCGGATCACCTCGCCAGGCTGACCATCGCCCAGGGCTTCGCCGGACGTTGAGGCTTCGATCCCGTCGTTGCTGGCGACGATTTTCACCGGCTCCCCGCGTTTGACTGCCATGGCCTGCTCCAGCAACGCGGGGGTGATGGTCTGACCGGCGCGAACGCGACGTTTGGCGGCCAGGCCGACCACCTCGCTCAGGCGGTTATAGAACCCGCGCCGGGCCTTGGCGATGTTGATGCGCTCGAGCTTGAGGTCGCTATCACGGATGGTCTGGCCCCGGTCGATGATGGCTGCGGCGTGCACGGCAGGCAGGAATACATGGGCTTGGGCAGTGGCACTCAGCGACCAGCCGGGGGTGTCCGCGCAACGGATCTCCAGTTGCTGCCGCTCCATGGCCGAGGGCGCATCGCCCGTGGCGCGTACCCGCAAGCTGTTGCCGCAGGGGGGATGGTGGTGGGCGGAGCCTGGCAGGCTGGTTTCATAACGCAGCTGCATACCCTGCCAGCCTTGGCGCTCAGCCTGCTGCTCGAGCATGGCGCGCAAGTGGTTCTCCACCGCCTGGCGTATCTGAGCGGTCGCGTCCGCGTGTGCCTGGAAGCTCGCGCTCATGACCAGCAGCGTGATGGCCCAACAGGCGGAAGGCCCTTTTCCGCTTCCCTTCCGCGAAGGCTCTCGATGCGGAAGCAAAGGTCCGGAAGGTTGAACTGATTCTTTAGTTTTATCGATATTAAACAAGGACTTACCTGCATCTATCGGTTCGGCATGGTTACTGCAAAAGATCTCGAAAGCTGCGGGCTGTCGTTCGGCCCGCTCGTGCTGAAAAGGTATGGGTGAATGAGTATACGGATTGATGAAGCGCTGGGCGTTCACGAGCGCGCCCTGGGGTTGCGCATGCAGCGCAGCGAAATTCTCGCGGCGAACCTGGCCAACGAGGACACGCCGGGCTTCCAGGCGCGGGACATCGATTTCAGCAAGGAAATGCAGCGGCTGGACAGCAGCATCTCGCCTCGCGCCAGCCTCGCCAGTACCGATCCGCGTCTGCTGTACCGCATTCCGGACCAGGCTTCGCAGGACGGCAACACCGTCGAGCTGTCCACCGAGCAGGCGCAGTTCTCGCGCAACTCCATGGATTTCCAGACCAGTCTGACCTTCATCACGATGAAATTTCGTGGCTTGAAGCAAGCCATCGAGGGACGTTGAAGCCATGTCATTCGATTCCATCTACCGCATCGCCGGCTCGGCCATGAACGCACAGACCGTGCGCCTCAACACCGTGGCGAGCAACCTGGCCAACACCGATTCGGCGGCCAACAACGCCGCCGACGTCTACCAGGCGCGCAAGCCGATGTTCGCGGCCGTCTATGAAAACAACTCGCTGACCCGTGGCGTCGGCCTCGGTGGCGCCCACGTGCAAGTGCTCGACGTGGTCACCTCCGGCGCCGAGCCCAAGCGTCGTTACGAGCCGGGCAATCCGCTGGCCGATGGCGATGGCTACGTCTATTACCCCGACATCAACGAGATCGAAGAGATGACCGACATGATGTCGGCCACGCGCAGCTTCGAGACAGGTGTCGAGGTACTTAATCGCGTGAAGAGCATGCAGCAGAGCCTGCTACGGCTGGGAGAGTCCTGATGGCGGTGACCAATAATCTCCAGGGCAGCGGCTTGTCCGGTAGCGCCAGCAACGATCTGCCGAAGCAGGCAGTGAACGTCAGCGACGCCACCCAGATGGAGAACAACTTCATCAGCTTGATGGTCGCGCAGATCAAGTACCAGGATCCGACCAAGCCGGTCGACAGCACCGAGTTCCTCAATCAGTTCTCGGCGATGTCGCAGGTCAAGAGCATGGAAAACCTGGCGACCCTGGCGCAGAACAACCTCGTGCTGACCGACAACCTGCAGACGCTCACGGCTGCCGGCCTGGTTGGTCAGCAGGTGAGCGTGGCCGTCGAGTCGGTGGAGCTGAGCGGTCAGGTCGTCAGCGGCGGCTTCGATCTGAGCCACGCCTCGACCCGCACCGCCGTTGTGTTGACCAATTCCAACGGCACTCAGACCCGTATCGAACTAGGCGCGCAGTCGGCCGGCAAGGTGCCCTTCGTAATCGACCCGGCCAAGCATGGCCTGCGCGACGGCAAATACAGCGTCAGCATCGAATCGGAGAACGGTGAGTTCCCGCAGGTGGAAGTCGCCGGTCAGGTCTCCAACGTGCGCGTTAGCGCCGAGGGGCCAGTGCTTCAGGTGCAGGGCGTCGGTTCGGTGCCCTTCTACAACATCCTCGAATTCGCCCAGGCCGATGCCGGGCTGCTCGGCGGCTGAGCTTCGGTGCTCGCCAGTCTTCACTTCCTTTTACATATCGAGATCAGCCCATGAGCTTCAATATCGCCCTGACCGGCCTGTCCGCCGTCAACGAACAACTCAATACCATCGGTAACAACATCGCCAACTCCGGCACCGTCGGCTTCAAGTCCTCGCGCACCGACTTCGGCAGTCTCTATGCCGAAAGCCAGGCCATGGGCGTCGAGGTGATCGGCACGACTCAGAGCATCAGCCAGGGCGGCGCGCTGACCACCACCAACCGTGACCTGGATCTGGCGATCTCCGGCGGCGGCTTCTTCGTCACACGCGCCAGCAACGGCGACGTTGCGTACACCCGCGCCGGCATGTTCGGTACCGACAAGAACAGCTACCTGACCAACAGCCTGGGCCAGCGCCTGCAGGGTTACCCGACCGATGCGACCGGCAATCTGCAGACCGGCGTGATCAGCGACCTGCAGATGAAGACGGGCGGATTGCCGGCCAAGGCCACCGACGAGCTGAGCTTCGTCGCCAACCTCGATGCCAATCAGGACGTGCCCGCTGTGGCGTTCGATCCGCTGGTGGCCGACAGCTACAACTCCACCTACACGACCAAGGTGTTCGACTCTCAGGGCAAGGAACACACCCTGACCCAGTACTTCGCCAAGACCACCGACAACAGCTGGAATGCCCACTATTACGTCGACGGCACCGCGCTGGCTGGCCCGCAGGCGCTGACCTTCGACACCAGCGGCTCGTTGGCGACTCCGATCGGAATCGTCGGTCTGACCGCGCCGCTGGGGGGTGGCGTCGCGCCACTGAACATCGCACTCGATTACACCGGCACCAGCCAGTACGGGTCGGAGTTCAACGTCACCAGCAACCGCGCCAGCGGCTACGCCGCGGGTGAGCAGACCGGCATGAGCGTGGAGAAGGACGGCAAGGTTTACGCCACCTACTCCAATGGTGAGCGTCTGCTGCAGGGCCAGGTCGTGCTGGCCACCTTCGTCAACCCCGAGGGTCTGAAGAACATCAGCGGCACCGCCTGGACCGAAACCGCCGCTTCCGGTGCGGCCATGCTCGGTGCGCCCGGTGTCGGCCAGTACGGCAACCTGGCCAGCGGAGCGCTGGAAAGCTCCAACGTCGACCTCACTCAGCAACTGGTGGGCCTGATGGAAGGCCAGCGTAACTACCAGGCAAACACCCAGGTCATTTCCACCAACAAGGAACTGACCCAGGTTCTGTTCAACGCGCTCTGAGGCTGATTCATGGATCGTTTGGGATACACGGCGATGACCGCTGCCAGCCGCACGATGATGTCGCTGCAGGTGCGCTCGAACAACCTCGCCAACGCCAACACCCCGGGCTTTCGCGCCGACCTCGAGCGCGCCCAGGCGGTGGCGGTCGAGGGCTACGGCTACGATAGCCGGCACATGGCGGTGGTCGAGAACAACGGCGTCAGCATGGCTGCCGGCCCGCTGATGGCCACCGGGCGTGAGCTGGATTTCGCCGTCAAGGGCGCCGGCCTGATCGTCCTGCAGGACGGCGAAGGTGAGGCCTACACCCGCCAGGGCAGCATGCAGATCGACGCCGAAGGCCGTCTGACCCTCAACGGCCGCGCCGTGATGGGCGAGGGTGGACCGATCGAGCTGCCCGAGCATGACCGCGTCGAAATTGGCAACGACGGCACCGTCTCGATCATGGCGCCCGGCGACTGGATGATGGCCGAAGTGGACCGCATCCGCCTGGTCGACGTGGCAGCGGCAGATCTGATGAAGAACGAGGCCGGCTTGCTGGTGACTCGTAACGGCGAACCCGCTGCACCCAGCGAAGACGTGCGCCTGGCGAGCGGCTTTCTCGAGTCGAGCAACGTCTCGGCGATCGACGAGTTGGCCTCGACCATGAGCCTGAATCGCCTGTTCGAAACCCAGGTAAAGATGATGAAAGCCGCCGAGGACCTTTCCGACGCCGGTAACCGAATGATCCGCGGCAGCTGATCGGGAGATAACGCATGAATTCCGCACTTTGGGTCAGCAAGACCGGTCTGGCCGCCCAGGACACCGCCATGGCGACCGTCGCCAACAATCTGGCCAACGTCAACACCAACGGCTTCAAGAGCGACCGCGCGGTCTTCGAGGACCTGTTCTACAGCATCGAGAAGCAGCCCGGCGCACAGGCTGACGAGATCAATACCGTGCCTTCCGGGATCCAGCTGGGCAGCGGCGTGCGCGTCGCCGGCACGCAGAAGGTCTTCACCGAGGGCAGCATCCAGACCACCGGCCAGCCGATGGATCTGGCGATCGTCGGGCGTGGCTTCTTCCAGGTCGAATCGCCCAACGGCGACATTCTCTACACCGAGAACGGCCAGTTCCAGCTCAACGCCGAAGGCGTGATGGTCAATGCCCAGGGCTTGCCGCTGACGCCGGCCATTGAAGTGCCGCAGGGCAGCACCGGCTTTACCGTCGGCGCCGATGGCATCGTCACCGCGGTATTGGCCGGCGACACCCTGCCGTCCGAGCTCGGGCAGATCACCTTGGTCAACTTCACTAACCCGGGCGGCCTGGAAGCGCTGGGCGGCAACCTCTATCGCGAAACGGTCGCCAGCGGTGAAGCCGTCGAAGGCGTGCCGGGTGAAGAGGGCCTCGGCCAGCTCAAGCAGGGCGTACTGGAAGGCTCGAATGTGCAGGTGGTCGAGGCCATGGTGGCGATGATCGCCATTCAGCGCGCCTACGAGGCCAACGCCAAGGTGCTCGACGCTGCCAGCGGCATGCAGCAGTTCCTCAACCAGACCGTCTGAGATCGATGATGCGTACCCCCATCCTGCTCGTCGCCCTGACCCTGCTCGGCGGCTGCGCCAGCTTCAACGAAATGCTGCCGGACGAGCCGTCAACCGAGTACGAGCCGCTGGAGCTGGACTACAGCCTGCCGCCGACCACTGGCGGCGGCCTGTTCCGCTCCGGCTACAGCGGTTCGCTGATCAGCGACAAGCGCGCGGTACGGGTCGGCGACATCCTCACCGTGGTACTGGACGAATCCACTCAATCGAGCAAGAGCGCCGGTACCAGCTTCGGTAAGGAATCGAGCGTCGGTATCGGCATTCCCACCGTGCTCGGCAAGGCCTACCCGGACGTCGAATCATCGGCCTCCGGCGAGCGCGAGTTCAAAGGTTCGGCCAAGAGTTCGCAGCAGAACACCCTGCGTGGCTCGATCGCCGTCAGCGTTCATCGCGTGCTGCCCAACGGCACCTTGCAGATCAAGGGCGAAAAGGCCCTGCGGCTGAACCAGGGTGACGAGTACATCCGCCTCACCGGGCTGGTGCGTATCGACGACATCAACCGCTACAACCAGGTGTCCTCGCAAAGCGTGGCCAACGCCAAGATTTCCTATGCCGGGCGCGGTGTGCTCAACGACAGCAATTCGGCTGGCTGGCTGACGCGCTTCTTCGCGTCGCCGCTGTTCCCTCTTTAAGCGAGCTGCCCTGGAATGACTAGCCCGATGCGATCCGTGAAGCTGTTTTTTGTCGCCGTTGCGCTGTGCTGGCAACTGCCGGTGCATGCCGTGCCGCTGATGGACCTGGTGGATGTCGAAGGCATCCGCGGTAACCAGCTGATCGGCTACGGCCTGGTGGTCGGCCTCGACGGCACCGGCGACAAGAACCAGGTGAAGTTCACTAGCCAGTCGGTGACCAACATGATCAAGCAGTTCGGTGTGAACCTGCCGCCGAACGTTGATCCGAAGCTGAAGAACGTCGCCGCGGTGACCATTACCGCCACGGTGCCGCCTTCCTATTCGGCCGGGCAGAGCGTAGACGTCACCGTCTCCTCGCTGGGCGACGCCAAAAGCCTGCGCGGCGGCCAGCTGCTGATGACCCCCCTGCAGGGCGTCGACGGCGAGATCTATGCATTGGCTCAGGGCGCGGTCATCGTCGGCGGCGTCAACGCCGAAGGCGCGAGCGGCTCCAAGGTGGCAATCAACACGTCGAACAGCGGCCTGATCCCTAACGGCGCGACCATCGAGCGGATGATCCCGAGCGACTTCACCGAGCGCCCAGATGTGATGCTCAACGTGCGTCAGCCCAGTTTCCAGACCGTCACCCGGGTGGTCGATGCGGTCGACGCCTACTTCGGCAAGGGCACCGCCACCGCGCTCAATGCCACCAAGATATCCATCCGCGCGCCGGTTACCAGTACCCAGCGCATGAGCTTCATGGCCATGCTCGAGCGCCTGGAAGTGGAAGAAGGCCGCACCCGGCCGAAGGTGGTGTTCAACAGCCGCACCGGCACCGTCGTGGTCGGCCAGGGCGTACGGGTGAAGGCCGCCGCGGTGGCCCATGGCAGCCTGACCGTGACCATTAGCGAGCGGCCGCAGGTCAGCCAGCCGAACGCCTTCGGCCGTGGCGAGACGGTCGTCACGCCGCAATCGGACGTGGCCATCGAGCAGGACCGCAAGGCCATGTTCAAGTGGGCCGAAGGCGCCAGCCTGGAAAGTATCATCAACACCATCAACAGTCTCGGCGCCACGCCCGACGACGTGATGAGCATTTTGCAGTCGCTGGAACGCGCCGGCGCACTGAACGCTGAATTGATCGTGATGTAAGACCGGGTTGGCGAGCCAGCGGTTGTAACCCAGCAGGCCCGACGCGCAGTAGATTTTGAACAGGTTCCAAGACGACCATGAGCATCGTTTCCCTACCCCAGCACCTCAATACGCTGCGCAATCGCGCCGACGGCCCGACCGCGGCGCGGCGGCAGCAGCTGGAAGTCGTCGCCGAGCAGTTCGAGGCGATGTTCCTGCAGCAGATCCTCAAACAGATGCGTAAGGCTGGCGACGTGCTCGGCGCGGGTAATCCCATGCGCAGCCGTGAGCTGGACACCATGCGCGACTTCTATGACGAAGTGCTGGCCGACACCCTGGCCGGCAAGCGCCAGACCGGCATCGCCGACATGCTGGTGCAGCAGCTCGGCGGCGAGGCCGGCACCGCGCAGGCACCGACTGCCTTGGCCGGTCAGGTTGGCAGCGGCTTGCAGAGCGGCGGCTTGCATGCGCTGCGTGGCACCTGGCAACGCGGCGTCGATGCGTTGGACAGCGCCTGGGAAAGCGGCAAGGCGGGCTTCAAATCGCTGGTCGACAGCGTCATCAAGCATGAGTCCAGCGGCAACATCGCGGCGGTCTCACCCAAGGGCGCGCGAGGCCTGATGCAGCTGATGCCCGGCACCGCACGGGACATGGCGGCCGAATTGGGTCTGCCGTTCAGCGAGGCGCGGCTGACCAGCGATGCCGAGTACAACAAACGCCTGGGCAGCGCCTACCTGAACAAGATGCTCGACCGCTACGATGGGCATCAGGCCTTGGCGCTGGCCGCCTATAACGCTGGCCCTGGCAAGGTCGACGAGTGGCTCAAGATCCACGGCGACCCGCGCAAGGGTGAAGTCGGCACCGGGGCCTGGGTACAAAAAATCCCCTACTCGGAAACCCGTAACTACACCCGCAATATCCTTAACGACCTGCGTGCTGAAGCATCGAAGCCGGTCGAGCCGCGGGCGCAGATCCAGCCGCTGAGCGATCCTCTGCCGCCGACACTTAATTCCGCTGCCGATGCGGTCGCTCTATCCACTCAGCACCATCGTGTTGTCGGCGGCGGCCATCTGTCCGTGGCGTTCGCGCAACCGATCCGGATCGAGCCGAAGGAAGTCGTGTCGTGAGTATTTTGGGTCAAATTGGCTACAGCGGCGTTCGCGCCTCGCAGATCGCTCTCTCGGCGACCGGGCAAAACATTGCCAACGTCAACACGCCGGGCTTCAGCCGCTTGAGGCCAGACCTGCATTCGCTCGGCGGCCAGGGCTCGGTCAGTGTCGGCGGCGGCGTTCAGGTCAGCAGCATCCGTCGCCTGTCCAACGATTTCCAGAACCAGCAGCTCTGGCGCGCCGGCACCGACAAGAACTACTTCAATACCAATCAGCAGTACCTGACCGCGCTCGAAGGCCTGATCGACAGTGAAGGCTCCAGTGTCAGCGTCGGCCTGGACAATTTCTTCGCCGCGCTCAGTGAAGCCAGCTCCACCCCTGAGTCCATCGCCCTGCGCCAGCAGATCATCGGCGAGTCCAAGCAACTGGCACAGCGCTTCAACGGCCTGAACAGCAACATCGGCATTCAGCTCAACGCACTGCAGGGCCAGCGTGTGGCGATGACCAGCGAGATCAACGGGTTGTCCGGCAATATCGCCGAGCTCAACGCGCAGATTCGCGAGATGGAGTCGTCCGGACGCGACACCTCGACCCTGCGCGACTACCGCGAGAATCTGGTCAAGGACCTCAGCCAGTACGCCGGCCTCCGCGTGCAGGAAGCGTCGGATGGCACCCTCAGCGTGTCGCTGGTCAATGGCCAACCACTGGTGGCCGGCACCACGGCCGGACAGATGAAGGTCAGCGATAACCTCGCGGGCGAACAGGAGATGGCCCTGGTCTTCGCCAATACCACCTTCCCGCTGAATCAGAAGGGCCTCGGCGGCTCGCTCGGCGCGCTGTACGACATGGAATACGGCGCTCTGCGCCCGGCCCAGCAGGATCTGCACGACATGGCGTCGGCGCTGGCGACGATGGTCAACGACACCCTCGGCGGTGGCTTCGACCTCAACGGCAACCCCGGCCAGCCACTGTTCGTCCACAACCCCGGCAGCACCAGCGGCATGCTTGAGGTCAACCCACTGGCGGCTGCCGAGCTGGCGTTCTCCTCGGTGCCGGGCGAAGTGGGAAACAACAAGAACCTGCTTGCGCTGCTCGATTTGAAATCGCGAGGCATCAACGTTGCGGGCAACACCGTACCGCTCAACGATGCCTATGCCGGCCTGGTTGGCCGTGTCGCCAGCGCCAGCCGGCAGAACCAGGCGGACCTCAGCGCTGCCAGCACCGTCGCCGATCAGGCGCAAGCCCAGCGCGACAGCGTCAGTGCGGTGAACCTGGATGAAGAGGCGGTCAACCTGATGGCCTACGAGCAGGCCTACCAGGCCAACATGAAGGTGATCAGCACCTCCAACGATCTGTTCAACGCCGTACTGGCGATGTTCTGAGCCGGCCCCCGCCGGCTCGACTGACGAGAAAGACACCATGCGTATCTCCAACGCCCAGATCACAGCCATGATGCACGGCTCGCTGAATACCAGCTCCGAGAAGCTCGGCAAGCTCATGCAGCAGATGGCCACCGGCGAGCGCATGCTGCTGCCCTCGGATGACCCGATCTCCGCCGTGCGCGTACTGCGCATCCAGCGCGAGGAAGCGACGCTAACGCAGTACCGCACCAACATTGCCAACGTCTCGGGCAACCTCTCCAAGCAGGAGGCCAACCTCAAGTCCGCCTCGGACACCATGCTCAACGTGCGCGACATGCTGTTGTGGGCGGCCAACGGCAGCAACACCAGCGATGACCTGGCGGCGATCGCCAATGAGCTGCAGAGCCTGGAGAAGACCATTCTCAGCTTCGCCAACGTGCGTGACGAAGAGGGCCGCTACCTGTTCTCCGGCACGCTCAGCGATCGCCCGGCGATCACCTTCGACGCGGCGACCGAGACCTACACCCTGACCGGCAACGACCAATACCGCCAGGCGGCAGTCGCCAATGGCGTGCTGGTCGATGAGAATGTCACCGCCGCGCAGGTGTTCGGCGCTGGCGTGGGCATGCTCAACGATCTCAATGCGCTGGTGAAAATGCTCGCCGACCCGGCGCTGGACGCAACCGATCCCGCGGTTCAGGCATCGGTTACCGCTACGTTGAACAGTCTCGACGCCACCCATGGCGACCTGCTCGGCGCGGTCACCGAGCTGGGCGGGCGGCAGAACACCCTGACCCTGCTGTCGAGCAGCAACGAGGACGTCTCGCTGGTAAACAAGAAGATCGAGGGCGAGCTTTCGCAGCTCGATTACGCGACGGCCAGCATCGACCTGAACAACTATCAGCTGTCGCTGCAGGCGACGCAGAAGACTTATTTGAAGATCAACGGGCTGTCGCTGTTCGGCATGCTCTGACCGAGGTAGCGTGAATGAAGATTGGCAAGCAGCTCCCGGCTGTTTCCGCAATCAACCCGCAGGAGCGCCGCGAGGCGTTGCTGCGCGATGCGCCCGCGCCGCTGCGCGCCGGTGTGCCGTCTGATGCGCCGCACACCGAGACGACTACCAGCAAGAGCACCAGCTTCAGCCTGCAGCTCAATCAACAACTGTCGTCGATGCAGTCGGCCGACAGCTATCTGGGCGACCTGCAGACGCGCCTGTCGCAACTCAAGCTCAACCTCAGTCGCCAGATCAGTTCGCCGCAGCCGAACGGTGAAGAAAGCATCCGCCAGGCGGTGCAGCAAGTCGGCGACTTGCTCAAGGAGCGCAGCCAGCGCTCCGGCAACTCCCTCGACGCCACGCTCAAGCTGCGGCTGACCGAGCCGGTGCGCAGCCGCTTCAGTCTGCAGGGGCTGGAATCGCTGGAGAAGATTCGCCAATCCGGCCGCGAAACATTGCTGTTCAGCGGCGGCCGTCAGTTGGCCGAACCGGTGGCGGTGGTGCTCGACGACGAGATGAGCGATGAGCAGATTCTGCGGCGCTTCAATGGCAGCCTGGGTCAGGCCGGCATCCGCGCCGAGCTGGATCAGCACGGCGATCTGAAGTTCTCCGCTCGTGAAGACGATTGGCACAAGCTCAAGGATCAACTGGCCGTGCAGGGCGAGGGCAAGCTATTTGACAAGGGCAAGTCCACGCGCGTGCAGAGCCAGGAAGAGCAGCTGCTGAGCTTTCCCGAAGAGCTGCAGTTGGGGTCCTTTCGCGAACTCCGTCGGCTGCTCGACTCGGTGGTCGCCGGGCTCGACAAGGTCACCGCACTACGCGAACAGCTGAGCCTCCGTCAGCAGGAAATTCGTGAGTTCCTGGCGCGCCAGGCGCATGCCGACGAAAAACAGTGGGCCTTGGACTTCTCTCGTTCGGTATTCAATCTGATGCAGCGCAGCCCCTCCAGCTACGCCGCCGTCACCCAGACGGTGGTGGCCCAAGCCACCATTGGCCGCTTCGCGGTGGTCAGCCTGCTCTCCTGATCGACCCCGCGCCGAACCCGCGTTGCTTAAAGCCTGCTGCGATCGATGAACTTCACATCCGAGGGGCGGCCCATCGGCAGCGTCTGCAGGGTATCGCCCAGCCTGCCGCTGTCGGGGTCGCGCTGCAGCACCACCAGGGCGTCGCTCTTCTGATTGGCAATGATCATGAATCGACCGCTCGGGTCGATGGCGAACTCGCGCGGCTCGCGGCCTTCGCTGGAACGCGCCTGAATCTCACGCAGGTTGGCGTTCTCCTCGATGGCATAGACCATGATGCGGTTCTTCTCGGCCCGGTCGCTCACGTACAGGAAGCGTCCGTCTGTTGAAGGATGGATGGCGCCCGGCGAATGCAGCTTGGGAGCATCACCAGCTGCCAGGTCGACCAATTGCCGCTGCACCAGGCCACCATCGACATGATCGAAGCGAGCCACCTGAGCGCTGAGTTCCAGCGTGGCGTAAGCCTGCAGGCCGTCCGGGCTGAACACCAGATGGCGCGGGCCGCTGCCCTCCGGCAGGGCGATGAATGCCGGATCAGCCGGCGACAGTGGCCGTTCTGCATTGGCCGGGTCGTAGCGGTAGACGAAGATCCTGTCGGCGCCCAAATCGCTGACGAACAGGGTCTTGCCGTCCGGCGACATCACCGCCGAATGCACATGCGCTGACTGTTGGCGCTCGGGGTGCACTTCGCTGGCCTGATGCGCGGCAATCTGGGTGACCGGCATGAGTGTCCCGTCCTTGGCCGTCGGCATCACGGCCAGGTTGCCGCCGGGGTTGGCGCTGGAGCCGTAATTAGAGACGAACAGGTAGCGCCCGTCGCGGCTGAGGCTCAGATGCGTCGGCTCGTCGCCGAGGGTCAGCTGCTGGGCCAGCGGCGATAGCTTGCCGCTGTTCGGCGCCATGATGAAGGCGCTCACCCGGCCCACCGGGTCGGGATGTCCCGGGCCGTTCTCGTTGGCCGCATAGAGCCGGTTGCGGTTCAGGTCCAGCGCCAGCCAGGACGGATTGTGACTGCGCACCACCTGCAGCGGTTGCGCTTCGATCTGGCCGCGCTCGGCGTCGAACTGCATGCGGTAGATGCCTTCGCTGTCACCTTCGCTGGTATAGCTACCGACGAGAAACTGGTACATGGGTGCTGCCGCTCCCGTGAGACTGAACGTCAGAAGCGCCGCGGCGATGCCGAGGCGTATGGGTGATGAACCCCGCGATGAACGGCGCATGGGTCGCTCCTGTATCGCTGAATGATTGAAGCCTGGAATCGCTTTGAGCGCGTCACACGAAAAAAATTTGCTACCGCTCGCCTGACGCTGTCGATTTCGTCGTTCCCCGTGCGACTAGGAGTTAAAGACAGGCGCAGGCGAGGGTATGGCGATGCGTTATTTATGCCTGGTTTATCTGGATGAAACCGCGCTGGCGGCAATGTCCGTCAATGCTCGGGCGGCGCTGGAGGCCGAGTGTCGGGACTACCGCGAAGGCCTGCTGCGCAGCGGCCGATTGATCGTTGGCGAAGCGCTGCAGTCGGCGCTCAGTACCACCACCCTGCGCGTACAAGGCGATCAGGTATCGCTGCACGATGGCCCGATCGCCGAAGGGCGCGAACAGCCCACAGCCATCTACCTGTTCGAGGCGACCGATCTCAACGACGCCATTCTGCTGGCTTCGCGCATTCCGCCCGTACGTCTGGGGTGCGCCGAAGTGCGGGCATTGCATTCGCGCTCGCCGCCATGACCCTTGTTCAATCGCAACCAAAGCGCTTTACCGTCATCACCCAGGTCCATCCCACCAAGAGGAAACGAAAATGAACACTGCAAGCGATATTCAGAACGGCGAAACCCGCATCCGTGAACTGATGGCCGAGTTCGAACAGCTGGTTGGCAGCAAGGATCTGGATCGGATCATGGCCCAGTATGCGTCCGACGTCGTGGCCTTCGATGCGGTCGGCGAACTGCAGTTCAAGGGCGCCGAAGCCTATCGCGCCCACTGGCAGCGCTGCTTCGACTTCTGCCAGGGCGAAGGCTTCTTCAAGATCGGCGACGTCGATGTCGTTGCCAACGGCGACCTCGCTTTCAGCTATTCGCTGAACCACTGTGGCGGCACCAACGAGAAAGGCGAGATGCAGACGGCCTGGATGCGTGGCACTCGCTGCTGGCGCCGGCAGGGCGGCGACTGGAAGGTCGTGCACGAGCATTTCTCGATGCCATTCGACATGGCCACTGGTCAGGCTTGCTTCGACGTCAAACCCTGAGTTGAACAGCGACTCATCTCGTGCAGCTGTTGCGTCGAGAAGCCCTCGTTCTTTCGCCGCCAGCTGCTAATGTTGTCGGTCTGCATGATGTGATGGAGAACAGCATGAAATACCTTTGCCTCGTCTACTACGACGAAAAGCGTGTGGATGCCATGACCGACGAGCAGTGGGCTGCGCTGGTCGACCAGTGCATGGCCAACAGTGAACGCCTGCACCAAAGTGGCCACTTCGTCGCTGGCGAGCCGCTGCAGTCGGTACGCACCGCCAAAACCGTGCGCGTACGCGAAGGCGCGGTCTCGGTGGTCGACGGCCCATTCGCCGAAACCCGCGAGCAGCTGGCCGGCTTCTATCTGCTAGAAGCGGCGGATTTCGACGAGGCGGTACAGCTGGCGGCGAAGATTCCACCGGCCACGCTGGGCAGTATCGAAGTGCGTCCGCTGCGCCAGCTGCCTGACCGTTGATGCACCCGGACGCGTTTGCGTGACGGCCATGTCGGACGGTGAAGCGGCAACCCAGCGGGCTGTCGAGGCTATCTACCGCAACGAGTCGCGACGTGTGCTGGCGACCCTGATCCGTCTGCTGGGCGACTTCGACCTGGCCGAGGAGGCGTTGCACGACGCCTTTTTCGCCGCTGTGCAGCAGTGGCCTCGTGACGGCATCCCGGCCAACCCGCGCGCTTGGCTGGTATCGGCCGGGCGCTTCAAGGCCATCGACGGCCTGCGTCGGCGGGCACGCTTCAATGCCTCGCTGAACCTGTTGGCCGATCAGCTGGACGCCGCAGAGGAGCCGGACTGGGATCACGACATGCTGGAGGACGATCGCCTGCGGCTGGTCTTCACCTGCTGCCACCCGGCCTTGCCTGACGATGCACAGGTGGCGCTGACCCTGCGCGAGGTCTGCGACCTGAAGACCGAGGAAATCGCCCGCGCCTTTCTCGCCTCGCCCAGCACCATCGCCCAGCGCATCGTGCGCGCCAAGCAGAAGATTCGTGATGCCGCGATTCCTTATCGTGTGCCTTCGCGCGAGGAATTGCCGGCGCGCCTGGATAACGTGTTGAGGGTGATCTACCTGGTGTTCAACGAGGGCTATTCGGCCTCAAGCGGTGCCGAGCTGACCCGTGCCAGCCTGAGTGCCGAGGCGATCCGGCTGGGCCGATTGTTGCTCGAGCTGCTGCCGGACCCGGAGCTGATGGGCCTGCTCGCGCTGATGCTGCTGCATGACTCGCGCCGCGCCGCGCGCACCGATGAGGCGGGTGAACTGGTGCGCCTCGACGATCAGGATCGCAGCCTGTGGGACCGGGCTCAGATCGAAGAGGGCTCGGCGCTGGTGCAACGCGCGCTGGCCTCGCGGCGTTTCGGCCCCTATACCTTGCAAGCTGCGATCGTCGCCGTGCATGCCGATGCGCCAAGCGCGGCGCAGACCGACTGGGCGCAGATCGTCGGGCTCTACGACGTGTTGTTGCGCGTCTGCCCTTCGCCGGTGATCGAATTGAACCGCGCGGTGGCAGTCGCCATGCGCGAAGGGCCCGAAACTGGCCTGAGGCTGATCGACGACCTGCTGGCCCGCGGGCAGCTTCAGGACTATCACCTGCTGCACTCGGCCCGTGCCGATTTTTGCCGCCGCCTCGGTCGCCTGGATGATGCGCGGAGCGCCTATCGGGACGCGTTGCAGTTGGCGCAACTGGAGCCGGAGCGGCGGTTTCTGCAGCAGCGCCTGGATGAGCTTGGATCCGGCCAGTCGCAGTAGGCTAACGCCCGCCGCCACCTAAAAGCATCGCCCTGCGATGAATGTCCGGGCCGCCGCCCTCCAAAAGCCTCGCCCCGGGTCGGGCCTCCCACGAAAGCGGCCGGCGCACGGCCCCTGCTTGTGTGGGAGGCGCGCCCCGCGGCGAATGCAGTCCTGTAGGGTGGGCCGGGTGGTGTTCCGCTTCAGCCCACCGCTTGCTTGCCGGAACTGCCTCATTCATGTTTCGCCCGTGCCTTGTCACCGAACTCTGGTGGGCTGAAGCCCACCCTACAAAAACCGGCATCGAGACTCGGAGCGCCGCCCGGCCATGATCAGCTGTCGGCGCTGCCCGTCGGCAGGTAATCGCTACGACTGAGGCCGTGACGTTGCATCTTTTCGTTGAGGGTGCGGCGTGGCAGCTGCAGCTGATTCATCACCTCGGCGATGTTGCCTTTGTGTTGCTGCAGGGCGCTGTGTAGGCATTGCGCTTCGAAGGCTTCCATCTGTTCGGCCAACGATGTACCGGCGCCCGCGGCCGGGACGCTGGCGTTCGCGGACGAGGGTGGTGTCAGACCCAGCGCATGGCGCTCGGCGGCGTTGATCAGCTCGCGCACGTTGCCCGGCCAATCATGGCTGAGCAGTTGCGCCAGCTCGCCTGGACTGGCCGGCACCGGGTCGCGGCCATGACGCTGGGCTGCCTGACTGGCGAAATGGTCGAACAGTAGCGGGATGTCTTCGCGACGATCACGCAGCGGCGGGATGTGCAGCTCGGCGACATTCAGGCGATACAGCAGATCCTCGCGGAAGCGCCCGCCACGCACTTCTTCGAGCAGGTCCGGCTTGGCCGCGCTGATTACCCGCAGGTCGACCTCGATGCTGCGGTTGGAACCGAGCCGCTCCAGGGTCTTTTCCTGCAGCACCCGCAGCAGCTTGACCTGCTGGGCCAGCGGCATGCTTTCGATCTCATCGAGAAACAGGGTACCGCCGTGGGCATGCTCGATCCGGCCGATGCGCTTGCCCTGGGCGCCGGTGAAGGCGCCGCTCTCATGGCCGAACAGCTCGCTTTCGAAGATGGTTTCCGGGATGGCCGCGCAATTCAGCGCCACGAAGGGGTTGCGTGCTCGCGGGCTGAAGTCGTGCAGGCAACGCGCTACCTGCTCTTTGCCGCTGCCGGTGTCGCCGCGAATCAGCACGTTGACGTTGGTGCCGGCCAGTTCCAACACTTGGCGCCGGAGGTGCTCCATGCCCCGCGAAACGCCCAGCAGCATGGATTCGATACGGCCCTTGCGGGTGAACTGCTCGCGCAGCTGACGGTTCTCGCAGACCAGCCGGCGCTTATCCTGGGCGCGGCGCACGCTGTCGAGCAGACGTTCCGGGGTGAAGGGTTTTTCAATGAAATCGTAGGCGCCCTGGCGCAGCGCTTGGACCGCCATCGGTACGTCGCCATGGCCGGTGACCATGATCACCGGCAGCTCCGGATCCAGCGCCACCAACCGCTCCAGCAGGCCGAGGCCGTCCAGGTCGGGCATGCGCACGTCACTGATCAGTACGCCGGGGAAGTCACGGTTGATCGACGCCAGCGCTTGCTCGGCGCTGGCGCAGGTGCGCACGCTGAAGCCAGACAGTTCCAGCCATTGCTGCACGGCCTGACGGATCGCCGCTTCGTCGTCGATGAAGATGACCTGACCGCTCATGTCTCACTCCTCTTGCGAGTTGCCAGTCTACTCGGCGGCGGCCTGTTCGGCTGCCGGCAGGTGCAGGACGAAGACGGCGCCGAGCGCATCGTTGTGTGCTTCCAGGTTGCCGCCGAGATCGCGCACGATGCCGTAGGAAACCGCCAACCCCAGGCCCAGCCCCTGGCCGACAGGCTTGGTGGTGAAGAAGGGCTCGAAGACCTGGTCCAGATGCTCACTGGCGATGCCGCCGCCGCTGTCGGCGACGCTCAGCGTCCAGCCCTGCCGGTCGCGGTGACCCTCGATGCGCAGCTGGCGGACCTGGCTACCCTGCATGGCGTCGAGCGCATTGGTCAGCAGATTGATCAACACCTGTTCCAGACGAATGCCATCGCCACTGACCCAGGCATCGGCCGGCACCTGACGCAGGACCTCGACGCTATCGTTGCGGATGCGCGGGCCGAGCAGTTGCAGAGCCTGTTCCAGCACCTCGGCCAGGCTCAGCCGTTGACGCAGACCGGCGGGACTCTTACGCGCGAAGGTCTTCAGATGACTGGTCAGTGCGGCCATTCGCTCGAGCAGGCCCTCAACTTGGCCGATGCCTTCGCGCACTGCGTCGGTGCGGCCGTTGTCGAGCAGCAATCGCTGGCTGGCCAGCTGCATGCGCAGGGCGGTCAGCGGCTGGTTGATTTCGTGGGCGAGGGCGGCGGACATCTGCCCCAGCGCCGCCATGCGTGCGGCATGTACCAGTTCATCCTGGGCGGTGCGCAGCTCTCGCGTGCGCGCCTCCACCAGGTGCTCCAGCTCGCTGCGGCTGCGCTGCTCGACGCGCCGGGTCTTGCGTCGCTGGGCCAGGTAAAGCAGCAGGAATGCCAGAGTCATCCACACGCCGGCCGCGGCCAGGCGATAGCTGCGCACGTTGGCGGCGATCAGTTGCGGTTCCTGCAACAGGTGCAGCGTCCAGTTTTCTTCGGGCAGCTGCAGGCGCTGCCAGAGGTAGTTGCGGCGACCGTCCGGGCCGTCCACCTGGCGCCGTTCGCTGTCTGCGGCGATGCGTTGCAGGCTGTGGTTGGGTAAGGGTTGCAGGTTCTGCTCGGCATAGCGGCGCGCGGCGACCAGCTGCGCGCGTACCGTTTCGTCGAGCGGGCGCAGGTAGCGGAAACGCCAGGCGGGGCGGTTGGTAAGGATGACGATATCCAGCGAGTCGGCAATCAGCAGAATGCCCGACTGCCCGACCCACTCGCGCTGCATGTCCTCCAATTCGAGCTTGACCACCAGCACGCCGATCACCTCGCCGGCGCTGTTCTTCACCGAACTGGACAGGAAGTAGCCGGGGATGCCGGTGGTCACGCCGACAGCGAAGTAACGCCCGGAGTCGTTTTTCAGCGCATCGAGAAAATAGGGGCGGAAGGCGTAGTTGTTGCCGACGAAGCTGGTCCAGTCGCGCCAGTTGCTGGCGGCGAGGGTTTCGCCGCGGCGATCGAGCAGATAAAGCACCGAGGAGCCTGCCGCCTCGTTCTGTTGCTCCAGGCGCTGGTTCAACAGCTCCCGCAGGGCCTGATCGCCAGGGTTGTTCAACAGCTCTTGGATATCGCTGTCCAGTGCAAGCAATGCCGGCACCGAGCGAAAGCGCTCGACCTGGGTGTGGATCGCCTGTGCGTACAACTCCAGCTGCCCACGTGCCTCCTGGCTGCGCTCGGCCCAGGCGCGACGCTCGGCAATCTGCCCGGCCCAATACATGCTGAGCAGCAAGCCGACGAGGATCAACAAGACGATCAGGGCAACGTGGTGACGGCTGGAGTGGACAGGCATGGCGGGCTCGCTGTGGGGATTTCGCATGGTAAGCCAAAGTGCCTGCAGGGTGGTTTGCCGAGTCAGCTAGCGGCTATCGATGGTCAGGCGCGGTCGCGGTGACGGGCGGGTTTCGGTATGCTTGCCGACCCTTTCGGCGCCTTCCAGCGCCAAGACTCGTATGAAATGGTTGATTCCATGACCTGGCTGCCTAGTCCGCCTTAGCGCAACGTCCCTCTGCCTGGCTGCGACCGCCTGTCATAGCGGGGTCGCGTTCTGCCGTGCGCCCACACCTCGTGTGCGTGGATCGCACCCATACTCGAATTTGAAAACTGGTCTCGTTTCAGCCTTGCTTGCCATACCCGGTCTGGCGGCGATGCCTTTGCTCTGGAAATTCCGATGCTCCATTCGATCAAGCAAAACTGGTTCTGCAATATTCGTGGCGACGTGCTTTCCGGTCTCGTCGTCGCCCTGGCGCTGATCCCTGAAGCGATCGCCTTTTCGATCATCGCCGGCGTCGACCCGCGGGTCGGTCTCTATGCGTCATTCTGCATCGCGGTAGTGATCGCCTTCGCCGGCGGTCGCCCCGGCATGATCTCCGCTGCGACCGGTGCCATGGCGCTGCTGATGGTGACGCTGGTGCGCGAGCATGGCCTGCAATACCTGCTGGCCGCATCCCTGCTCTGCGGGGTACTGCAGATCGGCGCTGGCTACCTGCGGCTCGGCTCGCTGATGCGCTTCGTCTCGCGCTCGGTGGTCACCGGCTTCGTCAATGCCCTGGCGATCCTGATCTTCATGGCGCAGCTGCCGGAACTGACGAACGTCACCTGGCACGTCTATGCCATGACCGCCGCCGGCCTCGGCATCATTTACCTGTTCCCCTATGTGCCGAAGGTGGGCAAGGTCATCCCCTCACCCCTGGTGTGCATCCTCACGTTGACCGCAGTGGCCATGTACCTGGGGTTGGACATCCGCACTGTCGGCGACATGGGCGATCTGCCCGATACGCTGCCTGTTTTCCTCTGGCCGGAAGTCCCGCTGACATTCGAAACCCTGCAAATCATCTTCCCGTACTCCGCCGCGCTGGCCGTGGTCGGTCTGCTGGAGTCGCTGATGACCGCCACCATCGTCGATGACCTGACCGATACCGGCAGCGACAAGAACCGCGAGTGCAAAGGGCAGGGGGTCGCCAACATCGTCTCCAGCCTGTTCGGCGGCATGGCCGGTTGCGCGATGATCGGTCAGTCGGTGATCAACGTGAAATCGGGCGGTCGCACTCGTCTGTCGACGCTGATCGCTGGCCTCGTGCTGCTGCTGATGGTGGTGTTTCTCAGTGACTGGGTCGGCCAGATCCCTATGGCCGCGCTGGTGGCGGTGATGATCATGGTGTCCATCGGCACCTTCAGCTGGGATTCGCTGCGCAACCTCAAGCGTTATCCGCTCTCGACCAACATCGTGATGGTGGTCACGGTGGCGGTCGTGGTCTTGACTCATAACCTGGCCTACGGCGTGCTGGCGGGTGTGCTGCTGGCGGCGATGTTCTTCGCCAACAAGGTCGGCCATTACCTCGACATCCGCTCGGAGCTGGATGGCGACGGCAGTGGTCGAACCTATCGGGTGATCGGGCAGGTGTTCTTCAGCTCCTCGGACAAGTTCACCGCCGCCTTCGATTTCAAAGAAGCGCTTTCACGGGTCACTATCGACCTCAGTCAGGCGCACTTCTGGGACATCACCGCCGTAACCGCACTGGACAAGGTGGTGCTCAAGTTCCGTCGTGAGGGCACCGAAGTCCAGGTGCTGGGTCTGAATGAGGCGAGCGCGACGATCGTCGACCGCTTCGGGGTGCACGATAAACCCAATGCTATCGACAGCCTCATGGGCCACTGACAGGGAGAACGACATGAACCAGGTTATGGCTTGCATTGACGGTTCACCGCAAGCGTCAGCCGTGTGCGATTGCGCGGCATGGGCCAGTCGGCAGCTGGATGCGCCACTGACCCTGCTGCACGTGCTCGACCAGCAGCAGTACCCGGCGACCGGCAACCTCAGCGGCATCATCGGCCTTGGCAGCCGTGAATACTTGCTCGAGGAACTGGCCGCGCTGGATGAGAAGCGCAGCAAGCTGGCGCTCGAAGAAGGACGAATGATGCTCGACGCTGCCCGGCAGCGTGTGATTACCGCGGGTGTCGAGCAACCGGACGTGCGCCAACGCCACGGCGATCTGGTCGAAACGTTGCACGACCTTGAACCGGATATCCGGCTGCTGGTGATCGGCAAGCAGGGCGAAGACAGCGGCAGCGACCTGCAACTGATCGGCAGCCAGCTCGAAAGCGTGATCCGCACTCTGCACCGGCCCATTCTGGTGACCCCGGCCGACTTCAGTGTGCCCACGAGCGTCATGCTGGCCTTCGACGGCAGCGCCACCACCCGCAAGGGCGTCGAGATGCTCGCCTCAAGCCCGCTGTTCAAGGGGATTCCGATTCATCTGGTGATGGTCGGCGATGACACCACTGATAGCCGTGCGCTGCTCGAATCCGCCCGCGATTCGCTGGCTGCGGCGGGATTTGAGGTGCACATCGCCATCCGCGCCGGGGAAGTCGAGCCGGTGCTGCATGCCTACCAGGCCGAGTATCAGGTCGGCCTGCTGGTGATGGGCGCCTATGGTCACTCGCGGATTCGCCAGTTCCTCGTCGGCAGCACCACCACCCAAATGATCCGCTCGACCACCACACCGCTGCTGTTGCTGCGCTGATAGAGGCGACCCGCGGGCGGGCTGGTCAGTAGGGACCGCTTCGCCCCGGGGGCGGTCCCACAGCAGCCCCAAGCGCCCCATGAAGCTCCGTGGGAGGCGCGACCCCGCGCCGAATGAGCCCCGCCGCCCAGCTCAACGGTTTTAACCGCAGTGGTTGTATGCAGTGGAGAAACCGCTTCGCCCCGAGGTCGGGGCTCCCACAGCACCTCCAGGCACCACTCGAATCTCCGTGGGAGGCGCGACCCCGCGCCGAATGGGCTTGGGGCTCATTCGCCCTCTACGGCTCGCTCGCCTAGCGATACAGGTCCGCCCGCGACCAAGGCAGTTCATGGGAACCATCCGGCAAGGGCTTGCTCGCCAGAATCTGGTGCAGGTTGATCCAGTTGCGGCGGAAGCCATAGGCACAGCCCGCGAGATAGACCCGCCAGATGCGCAGCGCCCGCTCTGGCACCATCCGCTGGGCTTCGGCCAGATTCTTCTCCAAGCGTTCGCTCCAGAACTGCAACGTGCGCGCGTAGTGCAGGCGCAGACTCTCCACGTCGACGATTTCCAGCCCCGATTCGCTGATGCAGGCGCCGATCTTAACCAGGTGAGGTAGCTCGCCATGGGGGAACACGTAGCGGTCAATGAACTCGCCCGCGCCGTGAGCCACTGGCCGGCCGTCGAGATGCCGCGAAGTGATGCCGTGGTTGAGTACCAGCCCGCCCGGGCGCACCACATCCGACAGCTGCTTGCAGTACAGCGGCATATTGGCGTGCCCCACGTGCTCGAACATGCCCACACTCACCACCTTGTCGAACTGGCCATCCCGGGGCAGATCGCGGTAATCCATCAGCTCGAGCGTCACCTGCCCCTCGAGCCCCTCGGCGGTGACGCGCTCGCGGCCGAGCTTGAGCTGCTCGCGGCTGAGCGTGATGCCGAATACCTGGGCACCGAATTCACGCGCCGCGAAGCGCGCCAACCCACCCCAGCCGCAGCCGACATCGAGCAGGCGATCACCCGGTTTCAGCCGTAACTTGCGGCACAAGTGCCGCAGCTTGGCCTGCTGCGCCTGATCGAGATCTTCCGTGCCGGTCTCGAAGTAGGCACAGGAATAGACCATGTCGCGGTCGAGCCAGAGTTGATAGAACTCGTTGGACAGGTCGTAGTGATAGGAAATGGCCTCGGCGTCGGTGGCCTTGTCATGCGCCTCGCGAGTCGGCAGCGCGGAGTGCTCTTCACCCAGGGCGCTGGTGATTTCATCGCCGATGCGAATGATTTCGTCCAGCGGCCCGTGCAGGTCGATCTGACCCTCCACATAGGCACCGCCGAGCAAGTCGAGGCTGGGATGTGCGAGTTGCGGCACGAGGCTGGGGTCCTTGATCTCCAGCGTTACGGAAGGGGCCGGGCCTATGTCGATCTCGTTGCCATCCCAAAGCTTCAGGCGCAACGGAAGTTCCAGCTCCTTCAAGGTCGGAAGTAATGCGGCCAACATACTCGATCTCCTGAATGTCACGTGCATGGAATCCTAGACCAGCTTTTTCACGCTTGCGCTCGATCGGCCGATGGCTTTTGTCTATCAGTCCGATTGAATATTTGCTGGCAGGGCGCAGGAAAGGGCTGGCGCCGTGATCAAGCGCTGGCGTATGCAGGTTCCGGATACAAGGCGAGGGAAGCGCTTGGGAGCCAGGACGAAATGGCGGAAGGCAGTGGAGTCGAACTCGTTTTTTTGGGCCACCAGTGACTGGCAATCTTCGGCTTTGCTAGGCCTACCGCTTGCGCATGCCCGCTTTGTTCCACTCTAGACGGCAGTGATTTCGACACTTTATCGACACGGCAAGGATGAAAAGGGTGCTCAAGGTCGCACGCGGTGCAACCTATGGATTGGGTACAATTTCAGGCTTCTCGAAGCTGGTGTATAAACATCCTTCCTTCCTGAGAAGACCGGAACGAGGGCCTAGGAAGAGAATCGGACGGGTTTTTATACACCAAGCCAATTCGGCGTCTTATACACCAGTTAGTGTCTAATTATAGTTAGGTATCTTCGATGGCACAGCGAAAAGATACAGGCCTGATAATGATTGCAGGAGCATTACTCTTGTCAGGCTCCTATATCTTGACAAAGGCAATCCAAGGAAATGGATCCACAATAATATCAAGCAGGATTCTTAACTCCGCACCAACAAACCCAGAAACTAGCATGCTTGCCGCAATAACAATAATAGCAGTCGGCTTATTTGTTTTTTACAAGGCATGAAAATCAGGCAATACCTAACAATGCGCTCAACAATCGCTCACTTCGCCCGCTGGACAGCCAAAAGCTTCGCTTTTGTCTGCCTGTTAGCTAATCGTTATGTTCCTAATCAAGGAATCGTCAAAATGGAAGCTGAAGATTTCTCCAAAGAAACATCCATTAAAAATAACCCTCGGCCACCTGCTTCTTGCCTGGGAGGTCTTGTCTGATAAATTCTCAGACTTGCATTCTCACAAAGATCTTTCAGAAGAAGAACGCAGAGCCATTGGGGTTTAGCGGACTTGCTTGAAAACTCCTTGGCCGAAAACGGCGTCACTAAAAGGCCTCAAGCAGAATGGACGGTGCTTATCAGCAGAGCGAAGGAGTATATGAAGGCTGTCCCTGTTGATTTCCTTGAATAGGCTCGTGTCGTGACTAGCAGTTAGTTCAAATTGTTCGCTTCGCTCACTAGACTGGCAATGGCTACGCTTTTGCTCGCCTGTAGCTTAATCTTTAGGCACTAGCATGAAACTCGAGTTTCACCTTGAGGCTGTAATCACTGAGACACCTGAGCGCTTGTTAATAGGTGATCTTGCGCCTTTAGGAAAAGATAAACTGAATGCCATGCTGCGAGGGTTATTGGCATACGAGATGCGTGCTAATCTCAGCTCTGAGCACCAGAACCTTTACCCTTACCTAGAGCGACTTCAGTCTAGACGACTTGAAGTTGCCAAACGCTTTGTAGAGTTAGGCGGCATAGTAAGTGCTGTAGTTCTCACAGGTTCGTTGCCGGAATGGTCTTCGGAAGAGCGACCTCCAGTTGCGAGTCTGGTCAAAACTAAAGGGCACCAGTTATACAATGCATAACGGTTCGCTCATATCGCTCACTTCGTTTGCTGGGTCGGGGATAATCTTCACCCTTAACATCGCTAGGTTTGGATATTTAAATGACAGTTGACAGAGCGGGACAATTAATAATGAGCGCACTAGCTGTAGTTTTGTTTTTGCCTGTACCTGTTAGCTATTTATCAAATCGTGAAGTGCCGGTAGTGCTGCAGATAATCTTGGTGATTTTAGCCATGACTTTGTTGCTTGCCGCTTGGGCAACATCACCAAGGTTCAGGGAAAATTTGCTTGCGGAGCTTCCTTCCTTGGTTATTTCCAGGGGGTAGATAGTTGCCTAACAGTAATTCAAGCCGTCCGCTTCGATCACTGGGATTGGCTAAGGCGGCAACATCCTGACCCTGCAAAAGGTCCTGGGCCACGCCTCGCTGAACATGACCATGCGCTACGCGCACTTGGCACCGGACTACCTGAAGGACGTCATCACGCTCGGACCCATTCGGGGTTTTCGACACTTCTACGTTGGGCAAACCTGCGACAGAACCTAGAACCCCGCCAAGACGGGGCACAAGCATCAATGCTTAGTGGCAGTGGTAGTCGCCGGTCTTGTGATTGCGATGGCAACCTTTGGAGTCTGTACCGCCACTGTGGGCGAACGCGGACGCGGAGGTTACTGCAATCAAAGCAGCGATGATCACGGCAGAAATCTTCTTCATTTTTGGTGCTCCGTCTTGCTGGCATGTCAGCGTGATATCAAAGTGATATCTAGGCGCATGATGCTCTTGCCAGTAAGGGAAGTCGCCAATTTTCGACACTTCTTCGACATCCAAGGCAAGGCCGCTCCGGTCGAGTAGCTGGAGGCCGCATAGCCTGGGGCTTTCAGAGCGGGAATTGGCGGAAGGCAGTGGGAGTCGAACCCACCCGGGGACGGCTGCCGCCCCCAACCGGGTTTGAAGCCCGGCCGCACCACCGGGTGCGATTGCCTTCCAACGCGTGCCCGGGTGGGCAGGGTTGGAGTGAGTTGGCAGCCTACCTGAGCTCGGCGTCCGAGGCCAAGGCGCTGTCGCGTCGCACCTTGCGTTCGTTGCCGAAGCGGCGGGTGAGGCCGATGCGGTCGAAGTGTTCGAGCAGCTGGATGCTGCGTTTGCGGCCTAGCTGGACCTGGTCGCGGAAGGCGGCGGCGCGGATTACTCCAGATTGGCGTTCCATCTCCAATACCTGGTTGGCCAGCTGGCGAATGGTCGCGTCGGGATAGAAGAGGTCCTTGACGACCTGTTGCAGCTCGCCGATGCGCGACAGTTTGCGCAGCAGATGACGAACCCGCTCCTCTTCGACGTCCAGTGCGCTGGCCAGGTCGCGCACCCAAGGCGGGTTGAAGCGGGCCGCTTCGAGCAATGGCCATAGTCGGGCCTTGAGGACTTCTTCTTCTTCATTCAGGTGTATTCGGTGCCCGGGCAGGTGCAGCCAGGGACCGCTGGCTTCGATCATGCCGGCTGCCAGTGCCTGGTCCAGCACGGCGAGATAAATAGCTCGCTCCAGCTGGGGCAAGGCGTAACGGCGAAGACGGTCGCGATCCGGGCCGAGTTCGTCCGGTTGGCTTTCATGGAAGCGCTGCAGGGAGGCTGCCAGGCTTTGCCCGAGGTAGTCCCAGGTGCCGCGCTCGAATAGCCGCGGGCCCAGCCGAGTGGAGATTTCCAGCGCTTCGTCGGGTAGGCGCCAGGTATGCCGTGGCCGATTGAACTGACGCTCCAGCAGGGCCGGCTCCAGGCCATTGAGGGCGCTCGGCAGTAAGGCCGGGAGGATATCTTCGAGTGTGTCGCCGCTCAGCGCGCGCAGCACGGCCAGGCGTGCATGACGATGTCGGTTGCGTGGCGGGGCGAAGGGATCGAGCACCCGTCCGCCGCCCAGGGTTCGCTGGGCGGACTGGTCGCGCAGTACCACGCGATCGCCGTGCACGGCATGCGCCGGCGCATCGAGCAGTAATTGCGCATGAACGTGACCGCCGGGCGCTAGGCATTCGCCTTCCAGCAGCGCGATGCGGCCGGTAACATCCTGCGCGCCGAGGTGAATGTGTACCGGCGTCCAATGACGCAGGTCACGGGTTTCGCTGGGCAACAGGCTGAATTCGATGTCGAGGCGTCGGGTCGCGGCCTGCAGTTCGGGCGTCACCAGCCAGTCGCCGCGGCTGATCTGCTCTACGGCTAGACGGTCGCCGGCGAGGTTCAGGGCTACGCGCTGGCCCGCTCGCGCCTGCTCGCAGACCTGATTCTGGGCATGTAACCCGCGCACCCGAACCGTGCGCCCGGCCGGACTAAGAGACAGCTCGTCACCGACGCTGACGTGTCCGGCGAAAGCCGTACCGGTGACCACCACACCGGTGCCGGTGACGCTGAAGGCACGGTCGATGGCCAGACGGAAATGGCCGTCTTCGCGGCGCGCGCGTACTGCGGCGGCCTGTTCTACCAGTGCCGAACGAAGCGCGTCGATGCCCTCGCCGGTGATGCTGGAGACTGGGAAGACTGGCGCTCCAGCCAGCGGCCCGGGTTGCAGCAGCGATTCGATCTGAGCGCTCACTTGGGCGATGCGAGGTGCTTCGACCCGATCGATCTTGGTCAGCGCGACCAGGGCGCAGCGAATGCCCAGCAGCTCTATGATGGCCAGATGTTCGCGGGTCTGTGGCATCACGCCGTCGTCGGCCGCCACTACCAGCAACACGCAATCGATGCCGCAGGCTCCGGCCAACATGTTGTGCACGAAGCGCTCGTGGCCGGGCACGTCGATGAATCCGGTGAGGTCCGCCTCGCCGAGGGACGCGTACAAGTAGCCAAGGTCGATGGTGATGCCGCGCTGACGCTCTTCGCGACGACGGTCGCCCTGCTGGCCGGTGAGCGCCTTGAGCAAGGCCGTCTTGCCATGGTCGATATGACCGGCTGTGCCGATGATCATGACGCCAGTTCCCGTTGCAGGTGGGGCAGCTGCTCAAGCAGGGCCGGCTCGTCGTCCAGCTGGCGCAGGTCGAGCCAGAGTGCGTCGTCGGCAACTCGGCCCAGAATCGGGATTGGCAGGCAGCGCAACGCCTCTTCGAGCTGGCGCAGGCTACGGCCGCGTAGGCGCCTGGGCTGCTGCGGGCGGATGCACAGCGCAGCGCTCGGCAGGCGTGCTACCGGCTGTGCGCCGCTGCCGATCATGCCCAGCGCATCGCTCACGGCGACCTGCCAGTGTTCGCCAAGCGCAGTCGTCAACGCCGGCGCGAGCCGTTCGGCCTGTGTGCGGATGTCTGCCTGTGGGCGGCTCAGCAGGCGCAGGCTGGTCAGGCGCTCACCAAGGCGATCGGGGTCGCGGTAGAGGTTGAGCACTGCTTCGAGCGCCGCCAGGGTCAGCTTGTCGACACGCAGGGCGCGCTTGAGTGGATTCTTCTTGATCTTGCCGATCAGCTCGCGGCTGCCGACAATCAGCCCCGCCTGTGGACCACCGAGCAGCTTGTCGCCGCTGAAGGTGACGATGTCAGCGCCGTCGCGCAAGGCTTCCTGCACGGTGGGCTCTTTCGGCAATCCCCAGCGCGACAGGTCGACCAGGCTGCCGCTGCCCAGGTCTTCGAGCAGCGGCAGGCCATGGGCGCGCGCGATGGCGGCCAGTTCGGCCGTGGCGACGCTGCTTGTGAAGCCTTGCACGCTGTAGTTGCTGGTGTGCACGCGCATCAGCAGGCCGCTGCGCGGGTTGATCGCGGCCTCGTAATCCTTGGCGTGGGTGCGGTTGGTGGTGCCCACTTCGTGCAGCTTCACGCCGGCGCGGGCCATGATGTCAGGAATGCGAAAGGCGCCACCGATCTCGATCAGCTCTCCGCGGGAAATGATCCCTTCCTTGCGCGCGCCAAGGCTGTTCAGCGCTAGCAGCACGGCAGCGGCATTGTTGTTCACCACCGTGACGGCTTCGGCGCCGGTGAGCTCGCGGATCAGCCCTTCGATCAGGTCGTCGCGGTCGCCGCGCTTTCCGCTGGCCAAATCGAACTCCAGATTCAGTGGATAGCGCGCCGCCAGGGTAATCGCCTCGATGGCTTCGTCCGGTAACAGGGCGCGGCCAAGGTTGGTGTGCAGTACGGTGCCGGTCAGGTTGAACACACGGCGTACGCGGCTGCGATGCTGGTTGGCCAGGCGCTCACCGGCACGACCGGCGAGCACTGCTTCGGACAGCTCCAGCGCGGCGAGCTGGCCCTGGCGAGCCGGTTCACGCAGCTCGTCGAGCAGGTCGCGCAGGGTGCCGAGCAGCGCTTCGCGGCCGTAGCGCTGGTGTAACGGCTCGCAAGCGGGTGCGCGCAGCAAACGGTCGACCGAAGGCAGACGAACACTGCTCATAGCTGAGGACCCGGATTGCGATTCGGTGAGGAAAGGGCAGTGGGTGCGCGAGTCGTGCCGACGGCGCTGAACCCTGTTGCGAGGTTGCCTGGCACGCAGGACTCCATTCTTTTTCTACTTCGCGATCTGAATAGACGCTTAATTCTTCGCAGGGTTCAGCTCAGCCCGCCGGGAAGTTGCATCGGCCTGTTTCAAAGCAGATGAGCGAATTCGGTAAGTTTAACTGTGCAACGATCCTGTCTAACCCATGCGCCATGTTGCTGGATGGAGCGTCCCGTTTGTTAAACGCTGGGGATGAATCCAGCGAGCCCTTTTGCCGCTCGCTGCCGCCGGGCTTCGGTCGTCATACCGAATCAAGCAGTAAACCGCGAGTCGCAGAAACGACAAACCCGGGCTAGCCCGGGTTTGTGAGTGACCGCTGCGCGGGTCAGGCGTTCTGGCGGATACCCGCGACCAGCCATGGCTGGTTCTCGCCTTGTGCACGTTCCATGCGCCAGCTTTCGCTGAAGGGCTCGCCCTGGTCGAAGCGCGAATTCTTCGATACGCCGACGAAAGTCAGGGTGGCGATGGTCTTGTCGGCCTGGTCGTCCACGCCGTCGAGCTGGATTTGCAGATCGTCGATGTAGGTGGACTGGTAGGCGTCGCCAAGCTCGGCACGCTCGCGCTGGAGGAACTCATGCAGCTGGGGCGTGACGAATTCGGCGATCTTGTCCATTTCGTTGGCGTCCCAGTGCTGCTGCAGCGACATGAAATGCTCGCGAGCCGCCGCCACGAAGCTCTGCTCGTTGAACCAGGCGGGAGCGTTGATCACCGGCGCTGCGGCCGGCGCGGCGCTGCTGCCGAAGATCGACGGTTGCGCAGGCATCTCGCGCTGCATCGGTGCGTGACCGGCCATGGCCGGTTGCTGCTGGCGACGGCGGGCGGCGAGGAAGCGGAACAGTAGGAAGGCGATGCCGCCGAAAATCAGGATATCCATGAACTGGATGCCTTCGAAGCCGTCTCCCATGAACATGGAGGCCAGCAGGCCACCAGCGGCGAGACCGGCCAACGGGCCGAGCCAGCGCGACGCACCGCTGGCAGCAGCGGGTGTCTTGCCTGCCTGAGTCGGCGCGGCCTGGGTCTGCTGAGGCGCCTGTCGGGTTTGATGGCTAGGCGCCGAGCCGAAGCTCTTGCCGCCGCCGAAACGCTTGGCGTGGACGTCGAGGCTGAGGGTCAGGCCGATACACAGCGCCATGAAAATGCTGAGCACACGTTGCATTTGGTATTCCTGGTTGGACGAAGGTACGGAGCAGATGGTGCACGCCTCGGTTCGGGCGCGCCAGTTGCAGAGTGTTTCGGGCTTTTGCTTCGCTGCGCTTGCCGACCTCGACAAGCGCAGCAGTCGCCTGGCTCAGCGCCAGTTGTACAGTTCTTTCTCGGAGATCTCGTGCATCGGTTTGACCTGGTCCTGGAATGCCTTCATCGACGCCCAGATACGGCCGTTCAGCTCGCTTTGCGCGGCCAGCTCGCCGAGAACCACATCTGCCTGCTCGCGCATGGCAGTCAGTACCTCATCGGGGAAGCGCTTGAGCTGCGCGCCTTGTTGCTTGAGCTGTTCGAGCGCCAGGGCGTTGTTGTAGACGTAGTCGTCGATCATGTCGCGGCTGGCGGCAAGAGCGGCTTCGGTGAGGATCGCGCGCAGGTCGTCCGGCAGGCTGTCGAGGGCCTTCTGGTTGACCAGCAGCTCCAGCACGGCCTGTGGCTCCTGCCAGCCGGGGTAGTAGTAGTACTTGGCAGCCTTGTGCAGGCCAAAGGCGAGATCGTTATACGGACTGACCCAGTCGGTGGCATCGATCGCACCCGTCTGCAGTGCGGTAAAGACCTCACCGCCCGGCATGTTGACGGTGGTCGCGCCGAGTCGGCTCAGTACTTCACCGCCCAGGCCGGGCGTGCGGATCTTCAGGCCCTTGAGGTCGTCGAGCGAGTTGATTTCCTTGTTGAACCAGCCGCCCATTTGCATGCCGGTATTGCCCACCACCATGGGTTTGACGCCGTAGGGGGCATAGGCTTCATCCCAGAATGCCTGGCCGCCGCCTCGGGTCAGCCAGGCATTCATTTCGCTGGTCGACAGGCCGAAGGGTACCGAGGTGAAGAACTGCGCCGTTGGCACCTTGCCCTTCCAGTAGTAGGCCGCGCCATGACCCATTTCGGCAGTGCCGCGGGAGACGGCGTCGAACACTTCCAAGGCCGGAACCAGCTCGCCGGCGGCATAGACCTTGATGGTCAGCCGGCCATCGCTCATCGCGTTGACCCGGTCAGCCAGGCGCTGGGCGGCGGTGCCCAGGCCCGGATAGTTCTTCGGCCAGGCGGTGACCATCTTCCAATTGAAGATCTGCGGCGCTTCGCTGGCGGCAGTGGCCTTCGGCTCGGGGGTGGGCTCGACCTTCTTTTCGTCTTTACAGCCGGCAAGGCTGAGCGAAGCAAGCAAGGCTGCGGCAACACCAAACAAGTGACGGCGTTTCATGAATGGGTATTTCCTTTGGCGATTTTATTAGTATGGGTACAGGTTGACGTATACGTCATAGCGCTTCCAGTTTGGCATAACTGAGCATCAACCACTTGCTTCCTTCGTCTTCGAAATTCACCTGGACGCGTGCCTGAGCGCCGGAACCTTCGAAATTGAGGATGGTGCCTTCGCCGAACAGCGAATGGCGGACACGCTGACCGAGGTTGAACGGGGTTTCCGGCACGTTGGCGCCGTCGAATAACGAACCACCGCTCATGCCGCGGGTGTTGAAGCTGCGGCTGACGGTATTGCTCAGGCGCACTTCGCTGACCAGTGCAGGTGGCAGCTCGCGGACGAAACGCGAGACCTTGTTATAGGTCTCGCTGCCGTACAAGCGCCGGGTTTCAGCATAGGTGATGATCAGTTGCTGCATGGCGCGGGTGATGCCGACATAGGCCAGCCGGCGTTCTTCTTCCAGACGGCCGGGTTCTTCCAGGCTCATCTTGTGCGGAAACAGCCCTTCTTCCATGCCAACCAGGAACACCAGCGGGAACTCCAGTCCCTTGGCGCTATGCAGCGTCATCAACTGCACGCTGTCTTCGTGATCGCCGGCCTGCTGCTCGCCGGCTTCCAGCGAGGCGTGATCGAGGAAGGCGGCCAGTGGCGTCTGCTCGTCCTCTTCGTCTTCGCTGTAGTTGTCGAAGGCACGCGCGGCGGAAACCAGTTCCTCGAGGTTCTCCACCCGTGCCTGGGCTTTTTCGCCTTTCTCGTCACGGTGATAGGCGAGCAGTCCGGATTGTTCGATGACCAGCTGCGCCATGTTGTGCAGCTGCATGCCCTCCACCTTCAGGGCAAGGGTGTCGATCAGTTCGACGAAGCCGTTCAGCGCGCTGGCCGCACGGCCCGAGACTACTTTGGTACCGACCGCCTGGTGCAGCGCGGCCCACATCGAGGTGCTTTGCTGGCGGGCCAACTGGCGCAGGGCTTCGACGGTCTTCTCACCGATGCCACGCGCCGGCACGTTGATCACTCGCTCCAGCGCTGCGTCGTTGTCGCGCGTCTGGATCAGCCGCAGGTAGGCCATGGCGTTCTTGATCTCGGCACGCTCGAAGAAGCGCTGGCCGCCATAGATCCGGTAGGGGATTCGCTCGCGCAGCAGGGCTTCTTCGAGCACCCGCGACTGCGCATTGGAGCGGTAGAGAATGGCGATCTCGCTACGTGCCAGACCTTCCTTGCGGATCGCACTCTCGATGCTTTCCACCACGTAGCGCGCTTCGTCGTGCTCGTTGAAGGCGGCGTAGAGGCTGATCGGCTCGCCTTCGCAGCCCTCGGTCCAGAGTTCCTTGCCGAGGCGGCCCTGGTTGTTGGCGATCAGCGCGTTGGCCGCCTTGAGGATACAAGCGGTGGAGCGGTAGTTCTGCTCCAGGCGGATGGTTTCGGCATCCGGGAAGTCTTCGCTGAACTGGTGCAGATTTTCCACCCGCGCGCCGCGCCAGCCATAGATCGATTGGTCATCGTCGCCCACCACCATCAGGCTCTCGCCGCCCTTGGCCAGCAGGCGCAGCCAGGCGTATTGCACGGCATTGGTGTCCTGGAACTCGTCCACCAGGATATGGCGGAAGCGCCGCTGATAGTGGTCGAGCAGCCCCGGATTGTCCCGCCACAGGTCCAGTGCGCGCAGCAGCAGCTCGGAGAAGTCGATTACGCCGGCGCGGGCACAGGCCTCTTCGTAAGCTTGGTAGATGCTCAGCATGGTGGCCAGGAACAGGTCGCCGCTGGGCTGGATGTGCTTGGGCCGCAGGCCTTCGTCCTTCTGCCCGTTGATCCACCACTGGGCCTGGCGCGCCGGCCAGCGTTGTTCATCGAGGCCGAGTTCGCGGATCACTCGCTTGACCAGGCGCTGTTGGTCGTCGGAGTCGAGGATCTGGAAGTTCTGCGCCAGCTTCGCTTCCTGCCAATGCGCGCGCAGCAGACGGTGTGCAAGCCCGTGGAAGGTACCGACCCACATGCCTTGTGGGTTGACCTTCATCAGCTGCTCGATGCGCTGGCGCATCTCGGCGGCGGCCTTGTTGGTAAAGGTCACCGAAAGGATCGAGTGCAATGATGCCCGTTCGACCTGGTGTAGCCAGGCGATGCGGTGCACCAGTACGCGGGTTTTACCCGAGCCGGCACCGGCGAGGACCAGTTGACGACCCAGCGGCGCGGCCACGGCCTGGCGCTGGGCATCGTTGAGGGAGTTCAGGAGGAGGGAGAGATCGTCATGCATCGGCGCATTCTAGCCGTAAACCGACCCGGCTGGCTCGCGCAACGGACGGGCGCGGAGGTACGATCGTTTGAGCGTTGGCTGCGGGTGGGTTTGCGCGGGGTGGTTCGGATTCGGTCTGCCTCGTTTTTGCGTTTTCTCAAGCCGAGGTGAGCGGCGGTTCTCGTTCATTGGTCGGAACGGGCTATTGCAGGGACTAGCAACATGCCATCATCGGTCGGTGACTGCAGCGCCTTGACGCCCTTACAGACACCCTATTACAAGACGGCATGATGATCGATTCCGCTCAATCAACCCCAACGGTGTCACTGGCCAAGGAGAATCAGGCCGTACTCGACCTCGCTGACCTCGATCAACGGACTGAGCGTACGCGACTGCTTTATCAGGGCTCCCGGGCCTCGCTGTTGTTGATGATTTTCGCCAGCCTGGCCTTCGCTGGGCTGCTGTGGAACGAGGCGCCGCCGCTGGAGCTGGTGCTATGGTCGGGTTGGACGCTGTTGCTAGCGTTGCTGCGATTGCATCAGGCGTACGCGTTCGATAAGGCCGAGGCGGACGATCAACAGCGTCCGCAATGGCGGCAACATTTCTTGCTCGGCAGTGCCTTTACGGCGGTCACGCTCTGCTACGCGATCGTGGCACTGATTCCCAACGACGATTTCCTTCAACAGACCCTACTGTATGGTGCGGTCGGCTCGGTCATCATCGCCGCTAGCGTCGCGAGTGGCGTTTCATTGCGTGCCTTTCTGGTTTTCACCATCCCCAGCCTGCTGCCCGCCGCGTTTGTATTACTGAGTAGTGGCCAGGCGCTGCGCCAGGGCTGGGGCGTGCTGACCGTCATCGTGCTGGCAATGCTGAGCATGATCGCTTGGCAGACCAATCGCCTGCAGACGGCGAGCCTGCGTCAGCGCTGCCAAAACCAACTGCTGATCGCGCGCCTTCAACACATTCGCGGCGAAGCGACCCAGCTGAACGGTGAGCTGGCGCGCGAAGTAGAACAGCGCCGACACGCCGAAGATCAATTGCGCGAAGCCTATGACGGGCTTGAGCAACGCGTGGCCGAGCGCACCGCTGAGCTGCGTGAAAGCGAGGCGCGACTGACCCTGGCGCTCGAAGCTAGCGAGCTGGGACTGTGGGATTGGAATATCGAACAGGGCGAGGTGCACCATTCGCGCATGGAAGTGGTGTTCGGCATCGGCCAGAACGATTCGGCGCGGCGGATTGACCCGCAACGGCCGGAGATTCACCCCGAAGACCTGCCGCGGGTACGCAAGGAAATCATTGCCCACTTCAAGGGCGAAACCGAGCTGTACAGGGTTCAGTACCGGGCGCTGCGGCCGGACGGTAGCTGCCTGTGGATGGAGGATCGCGGTCGGGTCATTGAACGCGACGCCAAGGGGCGTGCGGTGCGAATGATCGGCACCCGTCGGGATGTCAGCGAAACCCATCGGCAGGCTGAGCAACAGCGTCTGGCAGCTGCCGTATTCGAGGCGGCGAGCGAGGGCATGGCAATCATGGATGCCGAGTTCCGCGTGCTGGCAGTCAATAATGCCTGCTGTGCGTTGTCCGGTTACACGCGTGAGGAGCTCATCGGGCGCAGCGTCGCCCGCTTGGCCAGTTCAGAGGACAGCCGTCAGCAGTACGCGTCAATTCGCGAGTCGCTGGAGCAGGACGGATGCTGGCAGGGCGAGTTGATCGAGACCCGCAAGAACGGCGAGGTCTATCCGCAATGGGCCCAGCTGCAGGTGGTTCGTGATAGCCGAGGCCGCATCAGCAACGTGGTGGCATTCGTTTCGGACATCGGCGTCCGACGGCAGGTAGAGGAGCGTCTGCGCTATCTGACGCACTTCGACGAACTCACCGGACTGGCCAATCGCGGCATGCTCAAGGCCCGTCTGCACGCAGCCTGCGAGCGTGCGCGCAACAGCAATCGCGGCCTGGCGGTGCTCTACATCGACCTCGACCGTTTCAAGCTGCTCAACCAGAGCCTGGGGCACGAAGCGGCTGATCAGCTACTGCGCGAAGTGTCCCGCCGCTTGTCGCACACCTTCTCCGATGCTGACACCATCGCGCGGCTGTCTGGCGATGAGTTCGTGGTCGTGCTCGAGGGCTATGGCAGCCTGTCGACTTTGGCGCACAGCGGCAGCCGATTGCTGTCGCGCATCAGCAAGCCGGTGCTTGTCGATGGCCAGGAGCTGGTGGTCAGTGCGTCCGTCGGCGTCAGCTTGATGCCCGACAATGCTCGCGAAGCTACCTCGCTGCTGCTACAGGCGAACATGGCGATGCAGCATGCCAAACACCTGGGCGGCAACACGCTGCAGTTCTTCACCGAGCGCTTGCAGACCTCCAGTCTGGAAAACCTGCAGCTGGAAAATCAGTTACGTCGCGCGCTCGACGAGGGGCAGCTGGAAGTCTTCTACCAGCCGCGGTTGGACGTGGTGGATGATCGCCTTGACGCTGCCGAGGCGCTGGTGCGTTGGCGGCATCCACAGCAGGGCTTGATGGCGCCGGGTTCCTTCATCCCGCTGGCTGAAGAGACCGGCCTGATCATCCCGTTGGGCGAGTTCGTCCTGCGTGAGGCCTGCCGGCAAGCCCGGCAATGGCAGCTGGATGGACTGGCGGCGATCCGGGTCTCGGTAAACCTTTCGGTCAAACAGCTGCGCCAGGGGAATCTGGTCAGTCTGGTGCGTCAGGTGCTGGAGGAGACCGGCCTGCCGGCGGACCGGCTGGAACTGGAACTGACCGAAAGCCAGTTGCTCGATGACGTCGACAATGCCGTCAGCATCAGTCATCAGCTGCGCGCACTGGGCGTGAAACTGGCGATCGACGATTTCGGTACTGGCTACTCCTCGCTCAGCTACCTGAAGCGCTTCCCGGTGGACTTCGTCAAGATCGACCGGTCGTTCATCTCGGAGCTCGATCAGTTTGGCGAAGACTCCGCTATCGTCCGCGCCATCATCGCCATGGTTCATAGCCTGGAACTGAAGGTGGTGGCCGAGGGTGTGGAAACCCAGGAGCAGATGGACTTTCTCAAGGCGCATCAGTGCGACGAAGTCCAGGGCTACCTGATCAGTCGGCCGGTTCCGGCTGGCGAGTTCGTCAAACTGCTGGCTTGAAAAAAAAAGCTGGAAGCGAGACCGCTCTCAGTCTGGTCGGGCGGCCGGGCGGCGTTCCGCTTCGATCTCACAGCGATTGGGCTACTCAACGAAAAGCGTGGGTGAACGCCCATCCTGCGGCAGCCAACGGTCCATAAACCGCGTCTTCCCGATTAGCCGCGAGTCGTGTCGCCGTCCAGCTCACGCATCAGCAGCGCATGCTGCAGGTCGACGCTTTCCGGTACGGGTAGATAGAGCACATGGCCGTCTCCAGGTGCCACCTCGGCGCGCTCACCCCGCTTGTTTTCCAGCGCTTCCAGGCGGAGGTTCAGATTGCCCTGCGGAGTCATCAACTCCAGGCGGTCGCCGACGGCGAAGCGGTTCTTGACGATGACCTCGGCGAGCCCGTTGCGCCGTTCGCCGGTCAACTCGCCAACGAACTGCTGGCGATCGGAAAGCGAGAAGCCACGTTCGTAGTTCTGGTATTCATCATGCACGTGACGGCGCAGAAAGCCCTCGGTGTAGCCGCGGTGGGCCAGGGACTCCAGGGTGTCCATCAGCGACTTGTCGAATGGCCGTCCGGCCACCGCGTCGTCGATGGCCTTGCGGTAGACCTGCGCGGTGCGCGCGACGTAGTAGTGGGACTTGGTGCGACCTTCGATCTTCAGCGAATGCACGCCCATCTGCACCAGTCGCTCGACGTGCTGCACGGCGCGCAGATCCTTGGAGTTCATGATGTAGGTGCCGTGCTCGTCTTCGAAGGCCTCCATCAACTCGCCGGGGCGGCTGCTGTCTTCGAGCAGGAACACCTGATCGGTCGGCGCGCCAGCGCCCAAGGTCGGCTGGATGCCGCCTGCGCCGAGCTGCTGCACCGGGATCGGCTGGTACTGCTGGACGATGTTGCCCAGCTCGTCTTCCTTGCCCTCGTGTGCCTTGTACTGCCAGCGGCAGGCGTTGGTGCAGGAGCCTTGGTTGGGATCGCGTTTGTTGATGTAGCCCGAGAGGAGGCAGCGTCCAGAATAGGCCATGCACAGCGCGCCGTGGACGAAGACCTCCAGCTCCATGCCCGGCACCTTTTCGCGAATCTTGCCGATCTCTTCCAGCGACAACTCGCGCGAGAGGATGGCGCGGGTCAGGCCCTGCTGGCGCCAGAACTCGACGCTCGCCCAGTTCACCGCGTTAGCCTGCACCGAGAGGTGAATGGTCATCTCCGGAAAGTTCTGGCGGACCAGCATGATCAGGCCGGGGTCGGACATGATCAGCGCATCCGGGCCCATGGCGATCACCGGCTCCAAATCCTTGATGAACGTTTTCAGCTTGGCGTTGTGCGGAGCGATGTTGACCACCACGTAGAACTGCTTGCCTTGGGAATGGGCCTCCTCGATGCCCAGGCGCAGATTGGCGTGGTCGAACTCGTTGTTGCGCACGCGCAGGCTGTAGCGCGGTTGGCCGGCATAGACGGCATCGGCACCGTAGGCGAAGGCGTAACGCATGGATTTGAGGGTGCCGGCAGGCGACAGCAGTTCGGGCTGGGTCATGGTGCGGTGGCTCGGTATATCAACAAGAAAAGTAGGTGGATTCTACTGAACCGGCAGCTGCGTTTCGCCCGGTTGGATCAAGTGAGTGGCGAACTCCTGTAGCCGCCCCCAGTCACTCACTAAAGGGCTTGATCGAGCGTACCGAGTTGCATGCAAACCAACCGTCAACTCCCGGAGGCCATCGTGAGCGACACCCCCGTCGATGCCAGAGGTAGCCTGATCTCGACGATCTTCTGCGGGATCGGTTTGATGGCGGCGGTCGACGAGATCGTCTTTCATCAACTTCTTGCCTGGCACCATTTCTTCGACCGATCCACGCTCGCCATCGCGCTGCTATCCGATGGGCTGCTTCACGCCGCCGAGTTGCTCATGCTGGCGGCAGGCGCCTATCTGTTCATGCGCCTGAGCCGTCAGCGATCCGTGTCGCAGCGGGCCGCATGGGCCGGGCTGTTGTTCGGTGCCGGCGGGTTTCAGCTGTTCGACGGCATCGTCAACCACAAGCTGTTGCGCCTGCATCAGGTGCGTTATGTCGATGAGCTCTGGCTCTATGACCTGGCCTGGAACGGCTTCGGTGTCGTGCTTCTGGTGATTGGCTTCATCATCTCGCGACAGCTCGGGCCCGGCCGAGCCGTGCCACTGCGGGGCGGATAGGCGATGTCTCACCAGGCCCATCTGCTGACGCTGGCCGGAACCTTCCTGCTGGTCTTACTCACCCTGAGCCTGTGGTTCGCCTATGTGCTCGGTGTGCGTGCGCAGCGCAGACGTCGCAAGGCCTGGCACTGCTGGCGGCTGGTAAGTTTTTCGTTTGGCTGTGGTTTGCTGGTGCTGGCATTGTCGCCACCCATGGTCGAATGGGGCCATGCCGACCTACGCGGGCACATGGCTCAACACCTGTTGCTGGGCATGTTCGCACCCCTCGCGTTGATGCTCGGTGCGCCCGGTACGCTATTGTTGCGTAGCGTGCCGGTGGTCACCGCACGGCGCCTCACCGATATCGCGGGTAGCCCGTTGGTGCGCTGCATGAGCCATCCGGTTACGGCGCTGCTATTGGATATCGGCGGGCTCTATGTGCTGTATCTGACGCCGCTGTATCAGCTGAGCTTCAATCAGCCACTGCTGCATGTCTGGCTGCAGCTGCATTTCGTCCTGGCCGGCTACCTGTTCAGCTGGTCGATTGCCGGGCCGGATCCCGCGCCCCATCGGCCTGGTATGTGGCTGCGGTTAGGGGTGCTGTTCGTTGCCATCGCCGCTCATGCCGTGCTCGGCAAGTTGATGTACGCCTACGGCTTTCCACGTGACTCGGCACACGATCTGGCGCAGATCGAGGCCGCTGCCCAGCTGATGTATTACGGCGGCGACCTGGCCGAGTTGCTGTTGGCACTGGTGTTCTTCGCCGCTTGGTATCGGCGCCGCGCAATGTCCGACGCGCTCGACTGGCAGACAGCAAACCGCCGGACCTAGCAGAGCCGGGTCCGGCGGTTCGTGGCGTGCTGTCGCGGTGCGCTATGCAGCGGCGATCACGTCGCCGTGGTTTTCCGGCTCGATCAGTGCGCGGTGCAGCGCAGCGACCGCGTCGTCGTAGTCTTCCTCGTTGACCACGCACTGCATCTCCACCTGACGAATCGACTGGTGCACCGCCTGGATGCTGATGCCGGCACCGGCCAGGGCCGCGACGGTTTTGGCGAGGATGCCCTTGACCTTGAGGTCGGAACCGATCGCCGAGACGATGGCAACGTTGTGTACCGTAACCTCAGCAGCCGGGTACTTTTCCTCGATCAGCCGTGCGGCGCGGTTGATCAGCTTGCGCGAGCCCGATGCGTAGTAGGTGATGCTGTTGGCATCCGAGTCCTTGTTGACCACGTAGAGACGCAGCTGCTTGAGCAGCTTGCTGATCTCGATGTCGTAGCCGATGTCACCGAGCATGTCCTGGTCGAACACCTCGATGCCGAAGACATCCTTGCGCCCGGCGATGATCTCGACGCAGGGCCGCTCGCTCTTGTAGTCCTGGCTGATGAGGGTGCCGGCGTGTTCCGGCTCGAAGGCATTCTTGATGCGCAGTTCGATCCCAGCACGGCGCAGCGTCTTGGCCGCACGCGGATGGATCGCCTCCATGCCCAGGTTCGACAACTGGTCGGCCACGTCGTAGTTGGTGCGGCCGATGGTGACCACCTTGTCGGCACCGACCAGATTCGGGTCAGCACTGGAGAGGTGGAATTCCTTGTGGATGATCGCCTCGCGGGCTCCGGTAGCGGCGGCTATCTGCGCAAAGGTGATCTCGCTGTAGCCGCGATCGAAGGTGTTCATCAGCCCTTCGCTGCAGTGCGTATAGCCGGTGGCGACTACCAGTTCGCGAGACAGGTCCACCTCGGCGAAGCTGTGGCGCACCATCTCTTCGAACGGCAGCGGTGCATCGCGATGCCAGCCGGTCAGATCGACCATCTTGGCGTTGACGCCGCGGTGCTTGAGCGCCAATACAGAATTGAAGGCTGAGTGCGCTTCGCCGAGGGAGGCGAGCATCTCGCGGACCTTCATCAGATGCTCGTCGAGCTGGAAATGACCATAGGCGCACAGGCGCTGCAGGCTGCTCATGCATTCGCGGGCATCGTCGATGCGCGAGTTGATGAACTGGTTGGCGGCACGCAGCTCGAATTCGCTGGCGAACAGTTCGGCGTTCTTGCCGACCATGCGCTCGCGGATGGTTTCCAGCGCGTCGAGCCAGGCCCCTTCGCTGCGAGCATCGGCGAAGCGTTGGTAGACACCCGGCTCGCCGGTTTTCTTGTGTTCCAGCAGCAGATTGGTCATGCCGCTGTAGGCCGAGACGACGAAGACGCGCTGATAGAGCGCATCGCCTTCGCGCCCGCCGATGAAGATATTGTTCAGCAGCTCGTCGAAGCGGCTCATGGATGTGCCGCCGATTTTTTCTACGGTATGCATCGATTCAACTTCCCGTCTTGGGGGTGAATTTTCATCCCTGGGCCGCCATCTGGCCGCCAACAAAGATCAGACCCATAGTCGGGCCTGATGAGATCCAGCCGTTAAAAACTACCTGCGTTGCCTAGCCGGCCGCGCCAATACGGCGTTAGGAATCGCTTCGAAATGTCCATTTACAGCTCTAAACCCGAGCGCGAGCCCGGTCCTTTTCTCAGCGATTCCTGCCTTGTCTTGGCTGCCTCGCTGACGTTTCTAACCGCCTGGATGTCAGAGATACTTCTGTTTCTGGATGTGCAACGGCTCGAAACGCTCGCGTTCGGCGACAAACTCCGGACGGGGCGAAAGCCCACAGAACGGGGCCTGCGCGGCATTATCCACGTGGTTGTAGACGTAGAACAGATTGCTGCGCGCACTGGGTGTGATGTTGCTGTTCGAGCCGTGCATGGTGTTGCAGTCGAAGAACACTACGCTGCCTGCCGGGCCGGTGGCGGTGTCGATGCCATAACGGTCCGCGAGACGGGTCAGGCTGTCGTGGTCCGGTACACCGAACTCCTGCTTGCGCAGCGACTTCTCGTAGTGGTTCTCCGGCGTCGCGCCAACACAGCGGATGTAGTGCTTGTGCGATCCCGGTACCAGCATCAGCGGACCGTTGTGCGGCTCGTTGTCGGTCAGCAGGATCGAGCAGCTCAGCGTGCGCATGCGCGGCAGGCCGTCTTCGATGTGCCAGGTCTCGAAATCCGAATGCCAGTAGAACTCCTTACCGGTGAAGCCCGGCTTGAAGTTCATCCGCGACTGGTGGACATAAAGGTCACCGCCAAGAATGAAACTGGCGATGCCGGCCGTGCGCTCGTCTGCGGCGATCCGGGCGAACAGCGGGTTGTCCTTGTGGATGGCGAACACCGAGCGAATCGCGCCGCTGTCGGGTTCCTTGATGGTCTTGCCGGACTCGGCGACCGCCGGGTCCAGACGCATGCGTTCGAGTTCTTCGCGAAAGACTGCGACTTCTTCAGCGCTGAACAGATTGGGGACGACCAGATAGCCGTCACGCTCGTAGCGCTCGATCTGCTCCGGCGAGAGGGGCGCATTGGCCAGGTCGTTGCGGTAGACAACCGGATCCAGACGCTCCTGCCAGCTGGGCTCGTCTTGCTGGCGTGAAGGGTACAGGTCGGCTTGTGCGGGGTTCACGTTAGCTCTCCTTTCGATGCCTTCGGGAGGCAGCGGGGCGGGCTCAGCCCGCCCCGCTGCCCGCTCAAACGGTTTCGGCCTCAAGCGGATAGACACCGCTCTCGTCGTGTACTTCCTTGCCATTGAGTGGCGGGTTGAACACGCAGGCCATCTTCATGTCCTCGCTGCCGCCGCGCAGTAGGTGCTCGTCGTGCTTGTCGAGGATGTACAGGGTGCCGGGCTCGATCTTGTAGATCTTGCCGTCGGCGATGGTTTCGACCTCACCGTTACCGCTGATGCAATACACCGACTCCAGATGGTTCTGGTAGTGGATATGCGTTTCGGTGTTGGCATAGATGGTGGTGATGTGGAACGAGAAGCCCATCTTGTCATCCTTGAGCAACATGCGGGTGCTGTCCCAAGTCTCGGTCTTGATCTTGCGGTTGGACTGCTCGCAGTCAGCCAGGGTACGTACGATCATATTTTCGATTCCTTAAGAGGCAGCCTGATTGTTGTCCTGTTCGGACATCACGGCGGCAAACGCCTTGTCCAGAATGCTCATGGCCTTGTCGATCTGCTCTTCGCTGATGATCAGCGGGCAGAGGCACTTGACCACTTCGCTGTGGGCGCCGCTGGTTTCGATCACCAGGCCGTTTTCGAAAGCGTGGCGGCAGATGGCGGCGGCGGTTTCGCCGTCCGGGCAGCTGATGCCGATCATCATGCCGCGGCCTTTGACGAACAGCGAATCAGGGCCGTAACGGCGGACGATCTTGTGCATGCCATCGGCGATGCGCTTGCCCTTGGCCTGAACGCTCTTGGCGAACTGGTCATCGCTCCAGAAGTGCTCGATGGCCGCAGCAGCGGTAACGAAGGCGTGGTTGTTGCCGCGGAAGGTGCCGTTGTGCTCGCCCGGCTTCCACTGGTCCAGCTCCTTGCGCAGCAGCACCATGGCGAACGGCAGACCGAAGCCCGAAAGGGACTTGGACAGCGTGATCATGTCCGGCTTGATGCCCATCTCTTCGAAGCTGAAGAAGCTACCGGTACGCCCGCAGCCGGCCTGGATGTCGTCGATGATCAGCAGCATCTCGTGCTTGCGGCAGAGTTTTTCCAGCTTGCGGATCCACTCGGCCGACGCGGCGTTGAGGCCGCCTTCGCCCTGGACCACTTCGACGATCACCGCGGCGGGTTTGTCGATGCCGCTGGAAGGGTCTGTAAGCAGCTTGTCCATCATGCCGATGGTGTTGACCTTCTCGCCGAAGTAATTGGCGTACGGCATGCGGCTGACGTCGGTCAGCGGAACGCCGGCAGCGCCACGGTGATGCTTGTTGCCGGTCGCCGCGAGGGCGCCGATGCTGCAACCGTGGAAGCCGTTGGTGAAGCTGATCACGTTGTTGCGGCCGGTCACCTTGCGCGCCAGCTTCAGCGCGGCCTCGACCGCGTTGGTGCCGGTCGGGCCGGTGAACTGCATGACGTAGTCCATGTTGCGCGGCTTGAGGATCAGCCGATCGAAGGTCGACAGGAAGCGCTCCTTCGCATCGGAATACATGTCCAGGCCGTGGGTGATGCCATCGGCGGCGATGTAATCGAGCAGCGCCTGCTTCAGTACCGGATGGTTATGGCCGTAGTTGAGCGTGCCGGCTCCGGCGAGGAAGTCGATGTAGTGCTTGCCTTCACGGGTGATCAGTTCTGCGCCGCGGGCCTGCTTGAAGACCACGGGGAAGGAGCGGCAATAACTACGGACACCGGATTCGTGCAGTTCGAACGTTTGCATAGGGTTTCCTTTGATTCGTTGTCTGGAGTCGGTGGCGTCGAACGGACCCGCCCGATAAAGCTCTTCGTCTTCGTGTTGCCCGGCGAAGTGCTTGGCCCGAGAGAACAGCGTGCGAGTGCTGTAGTCGGTCTCCAGTTGAGCGAAAGCCTTCTTGAACAACGCCTGCGAGGCGCCGTTGTCAGGCGAGATGGTCGTTTCCAGGTGACGGACGCCCTGTTCTCTGGCGACCCGAGTGACCAGGGCCATCAGCATGCGCAGTGCCAGACCCTGGCCCCGCATCGAAGCGTCTACCGCGACTTGCCAGACGAACAGCGTGTCGGGGCGAGCGGGAGGGCGATAACCGGAAATGAAACCTACCAACTGGCCGTTTGCGTTTTCGGCCGCGATGGAGGTGTCGGCGAAGTCGGAACACTGCAGCAGGTTGCAGTACACCGAGTTGGTATCCAGAGGCTGGCAGCGTGCTACCAGATCATGGAGGGCAGAACCGTCGCCGTCGGTTGGGCGACGGAGCGTTACGGTAGGAACACTCAAAACAAATCCTTTGGGGTTGTTGATTGAATCCTTTATTAGAATAAACACATCAAAAATTTAATCTCAACCCGAGCTGCCTTTCATTGGCCTGGATTCGTCGTTGATATGGCGGAAGTTCGCCGCTTATCGAGCAATCTGAACTTTTTGACGAGGCCGAGGAGTGCGAGCCGAATTCGGCTAAATATCACGGCAGATATCTTCTGTGAGTTGAGCTGAAGAATCAACGTGCATTTCGGGCCCCGCTGGCCTGCTTTCAGTGGGTATCCTGCGGCCGCCGAGAGTTTCCGTGTAAGCCAGCGAAATCAAGGGCTGTAGCGAAAATCCATGCCGCCGCTGGTGCCGCCGTCTGGCACCGATGCAGGCCGGAAGAGATGTAACGGAAGTTGCGCTGCGAAACGCTCGAGATTCGGCCGCTGCACTATCGTGTTCGCCCAGAGATATTCAGCGCGAATATCGGCGATATGTTCCGGGAAGATTGACGACTTCGTCGCGTTCAATGAAATTTTTGTGGCGAATTGAATTGAGCGGGTTCGATCAAGTTGTTCTGGTAGTTGATGGGCGGCGGCTGAGTTAGTTATCTCGATAAGCCGCAAGCCGCTCTGTGCCGCGTGCTGCAACTGTTCCGGGCGCCGCTGATGGCGCGCCCGGAAAGGTGCCTCAACGCCACCACTGCCGGCCTTGGTGCTCGATCAACTGGTGCGCCTGGTCCGGGCCGTCGGTGCCGGCCGGATAGGGCCTCGGTTTGCGGTAGTGGCTGTGCCAGCCACGCAGGATCGGATCGACCCAATTCCAGGCGGCTTCCACTTCGTCGCGGCGCATGAACAGCGTCGAGTCGCCTTCGATGACATCCAGCAGCAGCCGCTCGTAAGCCTCCCAGCGGCGGGTCTTGCTGAAGGCATTGGCGAGGTTGAGGTCCAGCTCGACGGGCTCCAGTTGCATGCCCTTGCCTGGTGCCTTGGCCATCACCTGCAGGCTGATGCTTTCTTCGGGTTGCAGGCTGATCACCAGGCGGTTCACCTCGCCCTTGGTAAAGAGCATGTGCGGAACCTGCTTGAAGGTGATGATGATCTCCGAGCGCTTGCGCGCCATGCGTTTGCCGGTGCGTAGATAGAAGGGCACGCCGGCCCAGCGCCAGTTGTCGATCTCGGCCTTCACCGCGACGAAGGTCTCGGTGTCGCTGTCGTTGTCGACATCGTTTTCGAAGTAATAGGCCTGCACATCGTGGCCGCCGATGCGTCCGGCGCCGTATTGCCCGCGCACGGTCTTGTCCTGCACGTCGTCGCTGGTGATCGGCTTGAGGGCTTCGAGAATCTTTACCTTCTCGCCACGTATCGACTTGGCATCGAACCGCACCGGCGCCTCCATCGCAACCAGGCAGAGCAGCTGTAGCAGATGATTCTGCAGCATGTCGCGCATGGCGCCGGCGTGGTCGTAGTAGCTGCCGCGGTTCTCGACGCCGAGAGTTTCGGCCACGGTGATCTGCACATGGTCGATATGGCCGCTGCGCCAGATCGGCTCGAACAACGCGTTGGCGAAGCGCAGCGCCATAAGGTTCTGTACGGTTTCCTTGCCCAGATAATGATCGATCCGGTAGATCCGCGATTCGGGAAACACCGCGCCGATCGCCTCGTTGATTTCCAGCGCGGAATCCAGCGAATGACCGATTGGCTTTTCCAACACGATGCGCGCGTCTTCCCCGGCAAGACCTGCGCTTTCCAGATTGGAGGCAATGGGCTCGAACAGCCTTGGTGCGGTGGCCAGGTAATGCACCCGCACGCGTCCCTCGGCTTGACCGAGGTGATGCGCGAGGCCGATGAATTCGCCTCGCTGGGACGCGTCCATGGCGAAGTAGTCGAGCCGTCGGCTGAACGCTTGCCAGACGTCGGCCTCGAAATCGGTGCGTGCGATTTCCGCGCGGCAATGACGCTCGGCCAGGCTCAGATAGGTGTTGCGGTCGATGTCCTGACGGGAGATCGCGAGGATGCGCACGTCGTCGTGCAATCGCTTTTCACGGTGCAGGTGGTAGAGCGCAGGGATGAGTTTGTGTAGCGCCAGATCGCCGGTACCGCCAAATACCAGCATGTCGCAGGAAATAGACACAGCGTCACTCCTAGAAGGTGGACAGACTCAAAGGTGGGCGATGCTGCAAGGCTTGTAGTATAACTACAAGCCCACTACACCCAGCCGGCAAGAATGGATGCGAGCGCACCCGCAGCGTTCGGCCCCTCTTGCCAGGTATTGATCATAGCGAGTCCGGAACGTGAACCTGCTGCAACACATCGCTCAATCGAGAAGTTCGCTACGCAAGTCGGAGCTGAAGGTGGCCGACCATGTGCTCCTCGATCCAGCCGCCGTGATGCACAGCTCGATGGCCGACCTGGCCCATGTGGTGGGGGTCAGCGAGCCGACCATTGTGCGTTTCTGCCGCGCCATTGGTTGCCTGGGTTTCCAGGATCTGAAGCTGAAACTGGCGCAGAGCCTCGCTGCCGGCGCCAGCTTCGGCCAGTTCGCCATCAGTGAGAATGATTCGGTCACTGACTTCGCGCTGAAAATCTTCGACACCACCTTGCATACGCTGATGGAAGTGCGCGAAAAGCTCGACTCCGATGCGTTGGAGCGTGCGGTCGCCGCCATGGCCAAAGCGGAGCGGGTGGAGTTCTACGGTTTCGGCGCGTCCGGCGCGGTGGCCACCGATGCCCAGCACAAGTTCTTTCGCCTGCTGCTCAGCGCGGCGGCCTATTCCGATCCGCACATGCAGGCGATGTCGGCTGTCACCTTGAAGCCCACCGACGTGGCGATCTGCATTTCCCAGTCGGGGCGCTCCAAGGACCTGCTAATCACCGCCAATGTGGTGCGCGAGTCCGGCGCCACGCTGATCACGCTCTGTCCGAGCCAGACACCGCTGGCCGAACTCGCCACCATCAACCTGGCCATCGACGTCCAGGAAGACACCGAAATCTACACGCCGCTGACCTCACGCATCGCCCATCTGGTAGTCATCGACGTGCTGGCGATGGGCGTCGCCATGGCCCGTGGGCCGAGCTTGGTGAACCACCTGAAGAGCGTCAAGCGCAGCCTGCGCAGCCTGCGTCTGTCGCCCAAGTCGGTGAAACCTCACGAAGATTGAGTGGCTGGCGCCGCACCGGTCGTCATCGCAGTGTCATCAGCCTGACCTTATAGCGTCACCCATGGCGCCGATGCTGAGCCTCCCAGCACCTTTCTCGGGAGACCCGCATGGCCCAGCACCGCGAAACCTACGTCAACCTCGACGCCCGTGCCCGCCGCAAGCAGCAAGACGAGCGTCGCATGCATTTTCGCCGCGCCATCGAAAGCTATGACGAGCAACGCCAGCTGCAGGCGCAACTGATGGAGTTTCCCGACCTGATGATTGCCGGTCCGCAGCTGTCGTCCTCGGCAGAGTGCCGCTAGTGAGCGCCACACCGGCCTGAGCGCCGGTGTGGCCCGCGCCGGCTTATGCGGGTTGTTCCAGTAACGCCATGAGGTCGGCGTGCAGCGCGTCGGGTATGTCCACGCCATCGCGCAGCGTCCGCTCGCGGGCCTCATAGCGCCGCTGTGACGGCAGTCGGGCGCCCTGGCCTTGAATGGACTCGAACATCGTCTCGGCACGCGCCAGGTGCTCATCAGCGGCATCGCCGAGGATTCGCTTGGGGTCGATGACGATGATCAGCTCACCGCCATAGGGCGCCGATTTGGTGCCGGCATCGTAGGTCAGCGATTCCTGGCTGGTCATGTCGCCGATCAGCGGACCGGCGAGCAGCTCGACCATAGCCGCCAGGGCCGAGCCCTTGTGGCCACCGAAGGTCAGCATGGCGCCGTTGAGTGCCTGTGCGGCGTCGGTGGTGGGGTTGCCTTGGGCGTCTATTCCCCAACCCTCGGGGATCGGATTGTCAGCGCGGCGATGCAGCTCGATCTCGCCGCGCGCCACGGCGCTGGTGGCGAAGTCGAAGATGAACGGTAGCTTTCCGGCGCGTGGCCAACCGAAAGCGATCGGATTGGTGCCGAATACCGGTCGGCTGCCACCGGCAGGCGCGACCCAGGCGTGGCTCGGTGTACAGGCCAGGGCCACCAGCCCGGCTGCGGTCAGCGTCTCCATTTCCGACCAGAGCGCCGAGAAATGCACGCAGTGGTTGATGGCCAGCAAAGCGATGCCCTGTTGCCGCGCCTTGTCGAGCAGCAGGGGCAAGCCGGCTTGGAACGGCACCTGGGCGAAGCCGCCCCTGGCGTCCACACGCACCACGGACGGCGCGTGATCGACGACCTCGGGTACCGCATCGGGAACTACCTTGCCGGCTTTCAGCGTCGCGATGCAGCCCAGCAGGCGATAGATGCCATGGGATTTGCACTCGTCGCGTTCCGCCGCGACCATGCTTTCGGCGATGGCCTCGACATAGGCTTCGGCGAACCCGTGCTGGCGCAGGATGCGCTGCGCCAGATCGCGTACTTCATCCAGGGTTAAGCGGGCCATGCATTTCTCCTCTAAATGAATCCCAAGGGGTAGCGGTTCAGAACAGTTGCCTCGGCAGCCAGGTGGCGATGCCCGGTACGGCGAGGATGATCAGGAACAGCAGCAGCTGAATGGCGATGAACGGCAGAACGCCCTTGTACATGTGACCGTAGCTCATATCCGGCGGCGCGATCGAACGCAGGTAGAAGATCGACGGAGCCAGCGGCGGCGTCAGGTAGGCCGTTTGCACCACTACCATGAACATCACCGCGAACCAGATCGGATCGATCCCTGCCAGCTTCACCAACGGCATGAAGATCGGTACGAAAATCAGCACGATCGAAATCCAGTCCAGCACCATGCCGGCGATCAGCACGATGGCCATCAGCGCCAGGATCAGCCAATAAGGGCTCAGGTCCATCGCGCCCATGAAATCGGCGAGCATCCAGCCACCGCCGCTGGCGGCGAAGATCGCGGTGAACATGGTGCCGCCGGTAACGATCAGCATGATCATGGCTGTGATGGTGATGGTTGAGACCAACGCCTCGATCAGCCGGGCCACGCTCAATTCGCGAAAGCACAGCGCCAGCAAGGCCGCACCGAACGCACCGACCGCGGCGGATTCGGTGGGCGAGGCGATCCCGGCAAGCATCGAGCCGAGCACGGCGAAGATCAGCAGGAACGGCGGAATCAGCGCCTTGAGCGTGATCGCCAGCTTTTCCATCAGCGGCGTGGCCTGCATCGCCGGCACGGCGGGGGCCAGCGAAGGTGTGATCCAGCAGCGCACGCCGATGTAGAGCAGGAACAACGCCAGCATCAGCACACCAGGAATCAGTGTCGCGGCGAACAGCTGGCCGATCGATAGCTGCGCCATCGAGGCGTACACCACGACGATCACCGATGGCGGGATAATGGTGCCAAGCGAGCCGCCTGCGCAGATGGTGCCGGCGATCAGCGAGCGGTCGTAGTGGTATTTGCTCATGGCCGGGATGGCCATCATGCCGACGACGATTTCAACTGCGCCGACGATCCCCGAGCTGGCGGCGAAGATGCCGCACATCAACATGGTCGACATCGCCAGGCCACCGGAAAAGCCGCCGAGCCAGAGCTGCAGCGCCTCGTACAGCCGCCGGGCCAGGCCGCTGCGCTCGAGGATTGCACCCATCAGCACGAACAACGGGATCGCGGAGAGCGAAAAGTTGGTCGAGGCCTGCAGCAGCGAGCCGAACATCTGCTGGAAGATGTTTTCGCCGAACAGCAGCATGCCGAACAGAGCTGACACGGTGATCAGCGAAAACGAAACCGGAATGCCGAGAAAGATGAAGACGAACAGCATCGCGAACATCAACAGCGGGATGAAATCCATCATTCGGGCATTCCCCCGCTGGGCTGCTTCTGGTCGGTGAAGTAGCGGTAGGCGTCGACCAGCACCTGCAGGGTCAGTGCAGCCAGGCCGATGGCCAGAGCGCTGTAGAACGGCCAGATCAGCGGTGCCCAGGGGCTGACGTGTTCGACCTCGCCGGTGACGAAGGCGTGCCAGGTGCGTTTGCCGGCCGTCCAGGTCAGGGCGCCAAGAATGGGGGCGAACAACAGCAGGTAGAACAGGCCGTTGATCCAGCGCTGCACGGCCGGCTTGAGCCGCGAGGCGAGAAAGTCGATGCGCACGTGGGCGTCGATCTTCAGCGCATAGGCGCAGCCGAGAATGAACATGGCGCCATTGAGCATGTAGGAGATGTCGAAGGCCCAGAGCGTCGGCGCGTTCAGCACGTAACGCGAGAACACTTCGAAGATCATCGCCAGCACCAGTAACAGCGCCATGGCCGCCGCGACCCAGAGCAGGGCGGTGCCCGGCCAGTCGAAACAATTGCGCTTCATTGAACCTCCAGGCCGGCCGCCACTGGGCGGCCGGCGGCGTTGCTCAGTGACGGTACAGGTAGGACGAGTTGTCCGACCAGCGCTTCATGTAGTCCTGGTAGTCCTTGAGGATCGCCTTGGCGTCAGTCTTCCCTGCGGCGCGTGCCTCGATCTGTGAGGTGACCAGGTCATTGCCGCGCTTGGCCAGATCCTCAATCGCTGCCGGATCCAGCCGGAGGATCTCGATGCCGGCGTCCTTGTAGGTCTGCATGGCTTTCATGTCGGCGTCGAGGAAGTGAAAGTAGCTCTGCATCGTGGTCAGCTTGGCCGCCGCTTCGAGCTTGGCCTGGGTGTCCTTGTCCAGCGAGTCCCAGCTCTTGGTGGTCATGAAAAATTCCCAGACGAACGACGGCTGGTGCACGCCCGGCGTGAGAATGTAGGGCGCGACCTCGTGAAAGCCCTCGGTGAGGTTGGCGCCCGGCGTTGCCCACTCAATGGCGTCCACGCCCTTGCGTTGCAGCAGCGTGTAGATCTCGCCTGGCGGCACCACCGTTGGCGAGGCGCCGACCTGCTTGACCACTTCGGCCCAGGCGCCGGCAGTGCGGTACTTCACGCCCTTGAAATCTTCCAGGCTTTGAATCTTCTTGTTCGAGTGGGCAAGGATCTCGGTGCTGCCGACGCCGACCACCATCGAGTGCAGGCCCATCTCCTTCTCACGGTATTCCTGCAGGTATTTCAAGCCATTGCCCTCGTACAGCCAGGACAGCGTCTCTTCGCCGGACATGCCGCCCGGGTAGCTGGCGAACACGTTGTTCAACGGGTCCTGATTGACCAGGTAAGTGGAGGTGGAGTGCCCAGCCTTGAGTACGCCGTTCTGTACCGATTCGAAGACCTGCAGCGCCGGGACGATCACCCCGGCGCCGACCGGGCGGATCTTCACCTCGCCATCGGTCAGCAGGTCAGCGTTCTTGGCGAAGCGCACCAGGAAATTCTCGAAGAAGAAACTGCCTTCCGGCACCGAAGTTGGCACCGTGTAAGTCTCGGCGGCCTGGGTGCCGGCGCACGCCAGGGCCAGGCCGAAGACGGCGAACAGATGGGCTTTTTTCAGTTGCATGGCGAAACCTCTCATGGCGAGTCAGGGGCCTGGCCGCAGGCGCGGCACAGGCAGGTTGCGGCAGGGGCGGAACGGCTCACAGGCCTACGTCGGGCAGCGTCGGACGATTGGCCATGGCTTTGGCCATGATCTGTTCGACGTACTGACGGTCAGCATCGGGTAGGGCCAGGCGTGGTGGGCGAGTCAGGGCACTGCCGCGGCCGGCGATGGCTTCGCAGAGCTTGATGCATTGCACCAGGTCGGCACGGGCGTCGAGATGGAGGATCGGCATCAGCCATTCGTAGATCGGCATGGCCTCGGCGAAACGGCCGGCTTTGGCCAGTCGGAAAATGGTTTCGCCTTCCTTGGGGAACACGTTCGACATGCCCGACACCCAGCCCTCGGCGCCCACGGCGATGCTTTCCAGCACCACGTCATCGAGGCCGGCGAACAGCACGAAGCGGTCGCCGACTTCGTTGCGCACATCGATGAAGCGGCGGGTGTCGCCCGAGGAGTCCTTGAAGCAGACCACGTTGTCGCAGTCGGACAGCGAGATGAGGATGTCCGGCGTGACGTCGTTTTTGTAGATCGGCGGGTTGTTGTAGACCATCAGCGGCACATCGGCATTCTTCGCCACGTAGCGGTAGTGCTCGGCGGTCTCGAACGGCTTGGAGCCGTAGACCAGCGCCGGCATCAGCATCACGCCGTCGACGCCGACCCGCTTCACCGCATTGGCGACCTTCGCCGCTTGCACGCTGGTGAATTCGGCCACGCCGCAAATTACCGGCACGCGGCCTTTGGAGGCGTCCACGGCGACCTCGGTGACGGCGATCTTTTCTTCTGTGCTCAGCGAGGTGTTCTCGCCTACCGAGCCGCAGACCACCAGCCCTGACACGCCGTCACGGATGACGTTGGAGATGACCTTGTGGGTTTGTTCAAGGTTGATGGAAAAGTCATCGTTAAATTGCGTGGTAACGGCGGGGAAGACCCCGCTCCAGTTGACTCGTTTGCTCATGTTTGTCTCCCGTCTTATGGTATTTCGTATACGTTGTGCTTCGTGTAAAGAAGGCATCCCTGCTCCGTCGCGCCCGAAGGACGGGCGTCTGTTCTACTGCTGTTTGGCTCCCGGCCAGGTGTCGGAGAGCCGATAGCCTTCCGGCCAAGGGTCGTCCGGGTCGAGCATGTGTTGGTGCGTGCCGGTGATCCAGGCACGTCCCGAGATGCACGGATAGATCGCTGGCTGGCCGGCCAGCTCGGTCAGCGAATCGATGCGGCAATGGAACTCCGAACCGAGGATCGAGCGTCCGATGAAGGGCTCGCCCACGGCCAGCTGTTCCTTGGCATGCAGCACCGCCATGCGCGCCGAACAACCGGTGCCGGTCGGCGAGCGGTCGATCTTGCCCGGCTGGATGACCACGGCGTTTGCACCGGTGGCCACGCCTTGCTCGCGGACCACCGGGGCGGCCAGCTGGCAGAAAGAGATATGCGCCCAATCCGGGTTGCTCGGGTGGACGAAACCGAGCTGCTCGTTGGCCGCGCGGGTGATCTTCAACCCCGTGGCGACCAGATCGGCCGCCTCGTCGGGACGGATGCTGAAGCCCAGCGCCTGAGCGTCGGCGATCACGAAACTGTCACCGCCATAGGCTGTGTCGACCTTGAGCGTGCCGAGGCCTTCGACTTCGAGCATGGCGTCGAGCTTGTCGGCGAAGGAAGGCACGTTCCGCACCTCGACCCGCTCGACCTTGCCGTTACGGCACTGGGCGACCACGTCGATCAGCCCGCCCGGCGCTTCGAGCGTCAGCCGTGTTTCCGGCTCGGTCATCGGCAGGATGCCGCTGTCCAGCAGTACCGTGGCGACACACAGTGAGTTGGAGCCGGACATCGGAGGTGTGTCGGCCGGCTCCATGATGATCCAGCCCATCTGCGCGCGCGGGTTCTTTGGCGGGACCAGCAGATTGACGTGACGGAACACCCCGCCGCGCGGCTCGTTGAGCATGAAGTTGCGCAGGGTTTCGTCACGAGCGATCCAGCGGGACTGCTCCCACAGCGTGTCGCCCGGTGGCGGGGCGACGCCGCCGATGATGACGTCACCGACTTCACCCTCGGCGTGGCAACTGACGACGTGTATGACCTTGCTCGAACGCATGCGATCTCCCCTAAATCACCGACTTCAGGAAAGCCGCGGTTTCCGGCTTCTGCGGGTTGCTGATGACCTGATCGGGCGGGCCGATCTCGTGCACCAGGCCATCACGGAAGAACGCGACCCGATCGGACACCTCGCGAGCAAAGCCCATCTCATGGGTTACCAGCACCATGGTCATGCCGTCTTCAGCGAGCAGGCGCATAGTGTCGAGCACCTCGCCAACAAGCTGTGGATCCAGGGCCGAAGTGGCCTCGTCGAACAGCATGTAATCAGGCGACATGGCCAGTGCGCGGGCGATGGCCATGCGTTGCTGTTGGCCGCCGGACAGCTTGCTGGGGAATACCTTCAGCTTGTCCGCCAAGCCGACATGGGTGAGTTGCTTGACCGCCAGTTCTTCGGCTTCGGCGCGGCTTTTGCCGAGTACCTTGCGTGGCGCCAGCATCACGTTTTCCAGCACCGTCAGATGCGGGAAGGCGTTCCATTGCTGGAAAACGATGCCGATCTTCTGCCGCAGCTTGTTGATGTCGGTGCCCTTGGCGTGCACTTCGGTGCCATCGACACGGATCGAACCGCTCTTGATCGATTCCAGCCCGTTGATGCACATCAGCAGGGTCGACTTGCCCGAGCCCGAGCCACCAATGATCGAGACCACCTCACCCTTGTTGACGGTCAGGTCGACGCCCTTGATCACTTCGAGCTCGCCGAAGGACTTGTGCACCTTTTCGATCTCAATCATTGCTGCCACCTTTTTTCCAGCCGGGCGCCCAGGCGAGCGACCACCAGGCTCATGACGTAGTAGATGAGTCCCGCGATGCAGAGCACCAGCAGCGGCTCCTGAATGCGCGTGACAATGGTCTGCGAGGCGCGTAGCAGCTCGATGATGCCGATCCACATCACCAGCGCGGTGTCCTTCATTACCGACAGCACCAGATTGACCCAGCCTGGAAAGGCGACGCGGGTCGCGACCGGCAAGACGATATAGCGCAGGTCCTGCCAATAGGTCAGGCCCAGCGAGCGACTGGCCAGACGCAAGCTGCCCGGCACCGCCAGCACGCCGCCGCGCACCACTTCGGTGAAAAAAGCCGCGGCGTAGATTCCCAGCACCACGCAGCCGACGGTGAAGGCGCTCCAGTCCAGCCCGACGATGCTTTTCAGGGCGTTGAACAGGACGAACTGGATCAGAAGCGGCACGCTGCGAAAGATGTCCAGGAACCAGGCCAGCGGCAGACTTGCCCGGGGAAACAGCGCGCGAATCACGCCGAAGACGATGCCGGCAATGGTGCCCAGCAGCATCGCCCAGAAGGTCAGCATCAAGGTCACACCGGCGCCCTTGAGCAGGAACAGCAGATCGGTTGAGGTCAGGCTGGTATCAAACATGCTCGGATCCTCAGTAGCGGAACAGCCGCCAGGCCATCAGCCGGGCCACCCCTACGATCAGCTTGGCGATCAGGTAATAGATCACGGCGGCCAGGGCGAAATATTCGAAGGTGCGGAAGGTCTTGACGTTGTAGTCCTGGGTCACGCCGGTGAGGTCGTTGTTCAAGCCGACGATCACGCCCAGCGAGGTCATCAGCACGGCCCAGACCATCTGGTTGGAGAGCGGGTGGAAGACGATGCGCAGCAATTGAGGAATGACGATCAGCCGGTACGCCTGGAACGCACTCATGCCCAGCGATCGCGCGGCGCGCATCTGCGTATCCGGCACTGCTTTCAGGCCGCCGCGGAAGTTTTCCGCCAGGTAACCGGCGTTGTTGAAGGTGATGCCGGCAAGCAGCGCCGCCCAGGAGCTGATGTGCCAACCGAAGGCGCCGAGGCCGAAATACAGCGCGTAGATCTGGAACAGCGATGGCGTGTTGCGTGCCACCGAGACCCAGGCGCTGCCAACGCCTTTGAGCAGCGGGTTGCGGGTCTCGCGCATGGCGGTCAGCACCAGTGCGATGAGCACGCCGAAGATCATCGACAGCGCGGCGGTCTCGAAGGTGACCACCGCGCCGGCGAGCATATCCGGCAGGGCGCGGAAGGCGGGCCGCCAATGGAAGGTGTAGTCGAACATCGCTCAGTGCACTCCTTCGATGTCGGCAGCGGTAAGCCAGCGCGGCAGGCGACCACTGGTTTGGCCGCTGCAGGCGGTATCGACGCATTCGGCCAGGCTGCCGAAGCGCACCTGCCGGCCAACCAGACCGGGTGCGTAATGGGCGTATTTGCCAGAGTTGGTCATCAGGGTGCGCGCCGTCAGCGGCACGACCGGTTCTTCGAGCATGCACCAGCAGGTGTCGGTAATGATCTGCACACCGAAGCGCTCTAGCGTCTGCAGGTATCCGGCTTCGCTGGCTTGTCGCTGGATCTCACGACCGCAGGTGACCAGTACGGCCACATCGGTGTGTTTCACCCGGCCTTCGCACAGCTGTGCAAGGCGGGCGAATTCGCTCAACGAGAAATGCGGATTGCCCAGGCTAATCAACTCGATATCTGCAAATTCACCGCTGTCCAGTTCGCGCCAGCTGGCCAGCAGATCGGCACGTTGGACCGACAGGATGCGATCTGGCGCTTGGCCGCCCAGGGCAGCCTCGGCCGATGGCGCTTCCGGTGTAACGCCAACGATATGAAACATCGGCGCCGCCGAGGTGGTGGCGAAGGCAGCGCCAAAGGCCTTGAGGTCGTCGAGCGTCGGTTCGCGTTGTTCGAGCCCGCAGATCACAGGGATGTCGCTGCCGCAGAGCAGGCCGAGGTGATAGCCCAGCAGCGGGTAGAAGGCGTCATCCAGATCCTGCAGCGCAGGCAGGTCGATACGCAGTGTGGCGTGGCGCTGATCGGCCAGGTGGCAGCCCGTCAGCGGCGCGCGGCCGGTCAGGGCGATGCAGATATCCAGGAAGTCGGGGTACTTCAACGTGCGCGCACCCAGCACGCTATTGGCATACACCACGGCATTGGATTCCGCCCAGACGACCTGCTCACCGGCGCTTGGCGCGCTGTCGAGCAGATAGGGCGCGCAGGTGAAACTGGCGCTGGCGCCCATTTCGACATAGGCGTCGGCCAACTGGCTGGCCGGCTCGCCGAACGTGGCGGCGACGCCCATCTGTCGCCAGTGGCGCTGATCCACAGAGATCGAATTGAGGGTGGTCGGGACCTTCACCTGCCCGCCCCAGTCGGCCAGCTGCCGTGCGAACCTGAGACTCGCCGGCCCGGTATAGATGCAGCCGTCGATATGCGCCTGGGTGATATCCACCAGCTCCCGCGCGCCTTGGAGTTCGGCCATGCGCAACAGGATTTGCATGGCCGCCTGAGTGGCCTTGCCATGCTCACCGGCGAGCATGGCCTGGTCCTGCGCGTTCAAGGTAATGCTTGCCGGTAAGGGGTATTCGGGAGCCGTCGAAGCGGTCCATTCATCTTTTGGCAGCTCGGCGAAGCCCTCCACCCGGCCGTTTTCGATGCGCAGGTAGCGGGCGTCGCGCAGCGCCGCGAAGGCTTGCGAACCGATGCTCACCACCGGAAGCGAACGGTCGAACAGTTGCTGCGCCACCAGTACGCCGAGGGTGAGAATTTCCTCTGCTTCGGCGAAGACCAGCGCGGCCGGTGCATGACCGTTGAGGATGAGCTCCAGCAGGACACTGCTGCCGGTGCAGGACCCACGCCCGCTGGGAATCGCCAACACCTGGCCGGCGATGACCTGACCGTTGAGCGGGTGGTGACGGTCGATCACTTCGCCACTCAACGGATCAACGCCGCCCCAGAAACTCAGGCCCACCTCCGCATGCAGACAGGCTGCCTGGGCACTGCCCGACACCAGGCTGCGCCCCCGGAAATTGAGCGCAGGCTGTTGGATGAGCGCGTCGCGACGAAGCATCGTTATCCGCCGATCAGTAGTAGACGCCCGGCACGGTCAGATCCACCGGTTTGCCGCCGACCCACTTTTCGTATAGCTCGGCATAGCGCCCGGAGCGCACTTGCTGATTGACGAACAGATTCAGGTAATTGACCAGGCCATACTCGCTGCGCTTGGCGGCCAGCGATACGTAGTCGATGACGTAGGGGGCGTCACCGGCGATCTTCAGACCCTTGTATTTGCCCGATTTGATGGTGGAAGCGGCGACGGTATTGGTGACCACCGTGGCGTCCACATGGCCCTGCGCGACCGCGAGAATGGTGTCGTTCTGCGACTGGTAGGCGCGGAAGCTGCCTTCGCCCCAACTCTTCACATCCTTCTCCAGCGCGATGGCTTCGAAGGTGCCGCTGGTGTTACCGACCGGGCGACCCTTGAGGTCGTCGTAGTCGTTGATGCCCGTCTCTTCGCGGGTCAGCACCACCATGTTGAAGGCGAAGTACGGAATGCTCATGCCGACCGTCTTGGCGCGCTCCAGGGTGTCCGAGGTGGAGGCGACGATCACGTCCGCGCGGCCCGAGACCAGCGCCGGGATTCGATCGGGGAAGGGTGTTTCAACCACTTCCGCATCGACTCCGAGGACCTTAGCCAGGTCGTTGCAATAGTCGACGTCGAAGCCAGCGGGCTTGTTGCCTTCATCGCGAAAGCCCATGGGTGGGAAGTCGAGGGTAACGGCGCAGCGCAGTTTGCCCGAGCCGATGATGTCGTCGAGCTTGTCGGCCTGGGCAATGGAGGTTATGGAGGCGGCAAGCAGAGCGCTAACGGCCACAACTAGGGTTTTCTTCATACAGTCCTCGTCGATGCGGTTGATCGTCCAGTTGATTCAAGCAGCTGTTTCGAGATTTCGTATACGTTATCCGCAGAGCAATAGCCGTGCCGGTCGATCCAAGCGCGACCGGCGGGCTGACCAAGTAGCCAGTAGTCTTGCCGTAAGGCGCGATCTAGAGCCGAAAGCTCTGGGGTGCCTCGAGCCATGGGAGCGAAGCGACCGTTCGTCGGATTCTGCGCGGACACGATGCACGCTGGGCTCGTCTGCTACAAATGGGAGCAGCGCGTTACCAAGTTGCCCGATGGTTGGTCGGGAGTGCGTCTCGATAGGCGCTGGGGGACAGGCCGGTCAGCGCACGGAACTGGCGGCTGAAAGCGCTGTGATCGGTATAACCGCAACGCAGGGCTATCTCGGTGATGGGCAGCGCTCCGCTAAGCAGCTCGGTTGCGGCGTCCAGCCGGGCCTTGTGGATCATCTGCCGAGGGGTGAGGCGGAATATCCGTTTGCACATTCGCTCCAGCTGCGCGACCGATAGTCCGGCGATGGTGGTCAGCTCCGACAGCCTGATGGGGCGGAAATGGTTTGCACGGATATGGGCGTCCACTGCGGCGAGCTTGAGGTAGGCGGGGTTGTTGGCCTCAGGCGCCTGAAGGTCGATGGACACCCCGGCCATACCGATGATCGTGCCGTCGGGATCGCGTAGTGCCAGTTTGTGTGTCATGCACCAGCCCGGCTGCCGGCCCGGGTAAAGGTGCAGCTCCAGTTGATCCTGCAGGCGCAGCCCCTGGCTGAGCACACGGCGGTCCTGGTTGGTGTATTGAGCACCGAAGCCGGAGGGGAAAACCTGCTCGGCGGTCAGGCCCAGCAGCGCATTCGGCTCGCGATGCCCGCAGCGTTCGGCCAGCGTGCGGTTGGCCAGGCTGTAGCGAGCGTCGGTGTCCTTGATGAAAAACACCACCTCGGGCATGGCGTCAAGCAAGGGTGCGATCAGCTTCAGGCTGGCCAGCAATGTGGGCAGATCCGCGGGTGTGTCGGTCGAAAGCAGGGAGTGCATCGGGCGCGCTACGAGCAGGGGAAGCCCGAGGATACGATCGACAACCGGCGAATGGTAGGCATGGCTCAGGACTGTGTCTGGTGCGGGTCCGTCTGTTCGCCTTCGGCCAGGGCCATGAGCGTACCGATGCGCGCCGGACTGATCGGCTGGCGCGGTTTTGGCGGCTGCCAGCCGAACAGGAAGTCGCTGGCTGCACCGCAGATGCGCCCTTGGCAGGCGCCCATGCCGCACCGACTCTCCAGCTTGGCCTCGACCCAACTGCCGTGGCTGGCCATCGCCGAGTAGGGCACGTCCTCGCAGCGGCATACCAGCGTGTCGGGAGCGGCCAGCGTCTTCAGCCGCTCGTTCAGCCGGAAGGTTTGCCCCAGCAACTCGGCAAAGGCCTGCCAGCGTTGTCGCTCGGCGAATCTCGCCTTGGCCCGCCCGAGATCTCCGATAGCGGTGTAGCCGGCGATGCTGCCCTCGACCAGCGCCAGTTCGCTGCCGCCGAAGCCGGTGCATTCGCCGGCTGCGAAATGATCCGCCAGGCTCGTAGCCTGATAGGCGTCGACTCGAAGGGAGCGCTCGGCGAGGGCACAACCTAGTACCTGACCGAGCTCGGTGTTAGGGATCAGGCCGAAGCCACAGGCCAGACGGTCGCAGGCGATTTCCGAAACTTTGCCGTTTTGGCTCAGGCGTACCGCTTCCAGGCGCTCGGTGCCCAGTGCCGCCAGCACCTGCGTGCTACTGCGATAGTGCGCATCGCTCAACGTGATTGCCTGCAGGGCCTTACCTGGCCAGCGTGGTAAACGAGCGACGAAACCGGCGAGTGCCGTCAGTGGCGCCTGCTCGGCAATGCGCAGCAAGTGCGCGCCGGCACGTTTGGCGGTGGCCGCGCTGGCCAGCAGGAGCGGACCGCTGCCGGCGATCACCAGGCGTTGAGTGGTCACTGGCATGCCACCCTTGATCAGCGCCTGCAGCCCACCGGCGCCGGTCACGCCGGGCAACGTCCAGCCGGGAAAAGGCAGCAGCAGCTCGCGCGCGCCGGTGCAGAGGATCAATTTGTCGTAGCTGACGAGATGTCCCTGTTGCGCATCTTCGAGGAGCAATCGTTTGTCGCCGGGTGCCGCGATCACCCGTACGCCATTGCACAGCTCGATATTCGCGGCGTCCGCCAACGCCTGTCGCTGCTGCCGAGCCATGGCGGGCAACTGGGCCTGCGGCCCGTCACGCCAGATCTGTCCGCCCGGGACGGGATTGTCGTCGAGGATCGCGACACTCGCGCCGCTGGGCGCGGCGGCCAGGGCGGCGGACATTCCGGCAGGGCCGGCGCCGACAATGAGAATGTCGTAATGCGATTTCATGGACGGGTTTCCACATTCATGCCAGCGAGACAGGGCGTCTGGCAGGCCAGTCGGCGCTGGCCGTCGATACTGACCCGACATTCCTGACAGATGCCCATGCCGCACAGCGGCGCGCGGCGTTCGCCGGATACCGAGGTGCGGCTGCTACCGTCGCCGCCCAGATACAGCGCCGCGGCCACCGTGGTGCCGGGTGCGACCTGCAGCACGCGACCGTCGAGCGTGATTTCAATCATGACCCAGGCCTCCAGGCGGCAGTGGCAGATGTCGATGGCCTGTCTGATGACTGATGAAAGCGCGCTGGGCTGTAGGGCTCGATGGCCAGTGCGGGCTGTCTGCCCAGCAACTGTGCGACCAGCAATTCGGCCGTGCCGGGTGCCGTGGTCACACCCAGCCCCTCATGGCCGACAGCCAGCCACAGGCCCGGCTGCTGCGGATGCTCACCCACCAGCGGCAAGCCATCCGGGCTCGCCGCGCGAAAACCGGTCCAGCTGCGAATGGCGTTCAACCGGGCCAGGCCGGGCATGAAGTCGACGGCGCGCTTGAGCATTCGCGCCAGCATCCAGCTGTCGATCTCCGGATCGCGGGTGCCGAACTGCCGCGAAGAGCCGATGAACAATTGCCCGGTCGGGCGCGGCTGAATGTTGCAGGCCACTGATGGCCCTTGGGCGTTGTGGGCGCTGGTGACATAGCCCAGTTCGACCAGCGTGTGACTGACCTTGCCGGGGTAGCGGTCGGTGATCAGCAGGTGGCCTTTCTTCGGCTGGATCGGCAGCTCTGGGCAGAGTTCGGTCGCGTCAATCCCGTTGGCCAGCACCACTGCCTGTGCGTGCAGGAGGCTGCCGTCGCTCAGCTCGACCTGTTGGCCCTGTAGGCCCGTCACGCACGCCCGCCGCTGAACGATGCGCTTGCCGCCCTGCGCGATCAGCCAGCGCGCCGCGTTGGGCGCATAGAGAATGCCGTCGCCGCTGACTTTCAAGGCGCCATGCAGCCCACTGTGCAGTTCGGGTTCGGCTGCTCGGAGCGCTGCGCCGCCCAACAATTCGCAGCTCATGCCCTGTTCCGACAAGGTCTTGAGTTTGTGTTCGGCTACCGCCATTTCGTCATCGCTGGCGGCGAGCCAGAGGGTACCGTTGTTGCGATAGCCGCAGCTTTCGTCCATCACCCGGCCCAACTCCCGCCAACGCTGGATCGAAAAGTCACTCAGCGCCAACTCGGCCGGGTTGTCATCCAGCACCACCAGATGGCCCATGCCGGCCGCCGTCGCGCCGCTGCGCTGGGCGTCCAATAGCAGCACATCGAGGCCGTTGGCGGCCAGTTCGTGGGCGCAGGCGGCGCCGATGATGCCGGCGCCAATGATGATCACATCCGCATTCACGGATGAATGCCCCAGGCGAAGGGGTCGTCGTCCTCGATCAGCAAGGTGGCTTCGGCGCTCAGGTGCGCGCGGCCGCGGATGGTCGGCACGATACGCTCGCCGTCCGACTCGTAACTGGCCGTGAATTCGCTGCCGATGACGCTGGCCTGGCGCCAGGTTTCGCCGGGTTGCAGCTTGCCGTCCGCCGCGAGACACGCCAGCTTGGCGCTGGTGCCCGTACCGCAGGGCGAACGGTCATAGGCCTTGCCGGGGCACAGGACGAAGTTACGACTGTCGGCTTGCGGCGAAGCTGCCGCGCTCGAGCGGTCGTCGCTTGCCGGTGAAACGCCCGGCTGGCTACTCGCCTCGTCGGGCTCGGCAAACAGCTCGATATGGTCGATTTCGCCGCCGTCTTCGCCACGTACGCCCTGTGCTTCCAGGGCCTGGCGCACCGCCCAAGTATAGGCCGTGAGCGCCTCGATGTTGTCGCCGGCGATGCGTTGGTCGTGCTCGGCGATGAGGAAGAACCAGTTACCACCCCAGGCGATATCGCCGGTCACCGTGCCGAGGCCTGGCACCTCGACGCTTACGGCCTTGCGGTAGCGATAGGCGGGGACGTTGCGCACGCTCACCGATCGGTCTTCATGCAGGGTCGCCTGCACCGTACCCACCGGCGTCTCGATGCGGTGAACGCCGGGCTGGATGCGTCCTAGATGCGCCAGCGACACCACCAGGCCGATGGTGCCGTGGCCGCACATGCCCAGGTAGCCGCTGTTGTTGAAGAAGATCACGCCGGCGCAGGCCGTTGGGTCTACTGGCTCGCAAAGCAGTGCGCCGACCAACACGTCGTTGCCACGGGGTTCGAGCATGGTTGCCGCACGCCAGTGATCATGCTGTTCGGCAAGCACTCGACGACGCTCGGCCATGCTGCCAGCCCCGAGCTCAGGAAAACCATCGATGACCAGCCGAGTCGGTTCGCCACCGGTGTGGCTGTCGAGAACCTGAATGCGCTTCATAGCCGCCCTGCCTGTATGGGGAATGAGTGACAAGCATCCATCGGCGGCCTGCTTACGGCTTGAACGTTTTCGCCTGCGTGGATGACGAAATCGGCACAGGCCAGACGGGTGTTTCGATACCGGTCCAGCGGTGGCCATGAGGCAGATGCTCGAACAACGCCCGACACACACCGATGATGTGACGTTCGATCAGTTCCGCACACAGGTCTACATCACCGCTGCGACAGGCACGGAGGATTTCGCGATGTTCCAGGTCGGCGCCGTGTTTGCCTTCATGAATGCTCATCTGTACCCGCAGGTAGCGCTCGACCTTGTCATGGATGGAGCGGATCAACTGCATCATGAACGGGCGCTGCGCCGGCCCGTAGAGGCAGGCATGAAAGGCCCAATTCAATTCGGCCCAGCGCGCGGCGTTGTCTTCATGCACGAATTCGGCACAGATCGACTCGGCTTCGGCAAAGGTGGCGTCGTTCATGTTCGGCACGGCGAGGCGGATGATCTGGGTCTCCATCAGCACTCGCACTTCGAATATCTGCGCGAGTTCCGGCTCGGTGAGCACGGTCACGACCGCGCCCTTGTTGCGCTGGAACGACACCAACCCTTCGGCTTCCAGACGTTTGAGCGCTTCGCGCACCGGGATCTTGCTGACATTGAACAGGCGCGCCACATCATCCTGACGCACCGGCTCGCCCTCGGCGAACTGGCCGCTGATAATCGCCTCGCGCAGGTGCTTGGCAATCACTTCGGAAGCCGAGGGGACGATACCGAGGTTCGGTGCGTTGAAGGAATTGAGCGGCACAGCAATGAACTCTGGATGACGGGGGATGAGCGGAGAATATCGTATACGCAAATCCGCTTCACGTTTTCCGATAAAGGGCCGGGCGCCGCCAGCGGCCTCTCGAATGCATTATGGGTTGCCTGCGCTGAACTGACGTTCCAGTGCGTTGATCCGCTGCCGTTCGGTACGAGCGAAGGCGAAGAAGGTTTGCGCCACGGGTGACAGGTATTTTCCGCGCGGGTGCACCAGGCACCAGCTGCGCATCAACGGCAACTCTTCGACGGGTAGCTCGCAGAGCACGCCGGCCTTCAGTTCACGGAGTACCGCATGTCTTGGCAGCAGCGCCAAGCCGAGCCCGGCTAGTACGGCTTCACGCTGCGCCTCCAGTGAGCCGAGCTCCATGGTCTGGGCGAAATGAGCGCGTTTCTGGTCGCAATAACGCTCGGTGGCTCGGCGGGTGCCGGAGCCGGACTCACGGATCAGCAATGGCCAAACGGTAAGGTCCTGCAATGTCAGCGCCGCTTTGCTGCACAGCGGATGGCCTGCTGGCGCGACGGCAATGATGGCGTTGTCCAGGAAGGGCAGGAATTCGAGATCCATATCCGCCGGCACCTGGGAGATGAGCAGCAGGTCGTCGCGGTTGGCGCTCAATCGATGAATCGCCTCGGCGTGGTTGACCACCACCAACTGCAGGCTGACCTCAGGGTGCAATTGACGAAACGAGGCGAACAGGTGAGGTGCGAAGTACATGGCGCTCGATTCCACCGCCAGTTTCAGCTGGCCCTGCAATGAGCCCTGTAACGTCGACAGCTGCATGTCGAGGCTTTCCAACCTGCCGAATATATCTTCGCTGGTGCGCCTGAGCGCTTCGGCGGCCTCGGTCAGATAGAGCTTCTTGCCCGAATACTCGAAGAGCGGTTGGCCCAGCAGTTCTTCCAGCTGGCGAATCTGCAGGCTGACGGCTGGCTGGGTCAGGGCCATCTGCTCGGCTGCACGGCTGTAGGAGTGGTTGTCGCACACCGCTCGGAACACGCGTAGCTGGCGCAGGGTCATGCGCATCAGTGACTTTCTCATGGGGCCTCTAGCGGTTCTCGTCTGCGGATATCGGTTGCGAATGAAGGACGTTCGGCACAGTTGTATAAGTCAAAGCTTATGCCTGACCAAACAATTATTCATTTTCGGTAATTGCTGCGCAAAGGGTAGGGTAAAACACATCGCCTGAAGCGGCGTAATCACACGGTCCGACACGGGACCGCCTGCTCACTGATCCGAGGGACGAAGCGTGATCAAGAAGCTGCTGATCGCCAACCGCGGGGAAATTGCCGTCCGCATCGTGCGGGCTTGCGCAGAAATGGGAGTGCGCTCGGTGGCGGTGTTTGCCGAACCCGATCGCCACGCGTTGCACGTCAAACGTGCCGACGAGGCCTATTTCATTGGCGAAGATCCGCTGGCGGGTTACCTGAACCCGCGCAAGCTGGTCAACCTGGCTGTGGAAACCGGCTGCGACGCCTTGCATCCGGGCTATGGTTTTCTGTCGGAAAACGCTGAGCTGGCGGAAATCTGCGCCGAGCGCGGCATCCGCTTCGTCGGCCCCAGCGCCGAAGTGATTCGCCGTATGGGCGACAAGACCGAGGCGCGCCGAAGCATGATCAAGGCCGGCGTGCCGGTCACCCCGGGCACCGAAGGTAACGTGGCGGATGTCCGTGAGGCACTGAGCGAGGCCGAACGCATCGGCTATCCGGTCATGCTCAAAGCCACCTCCGGTGGCGGCGGTCGCGGTATCCGTCGCTGCAATTCGCGCGAGGAGCTTGAGCAGGCCTACCCACGGGTGATCTCCGAGGCGACCAAAGCGTTCGGTTCGGCGGACGTGTTCCTGGAAAAGTGCATCGTTGAGCCCAAACACATCGAGGCTCAGGTGCTGGCTGATTCGTTCGGCAATACCGTGCACCTGTTCGAGCGCGACTGCTCGATCCAGCGACGTAACCAGAAGCTTATCGAGATCGCACCGAGCCCACAGCTCACGCCCGAACAGCGTGCCTATATCGGCGACCTGGCGGTGCGCGCGGCCAAGGCGGTGGGCTATGAGAACGCCGGCACCGTGGAGTTCCTGCTCGCCGACGGCGAGGTGTATTTCATGGAGATGAACACCCGGGTGCAGGTGGAGCACACCATCACCGAGGAAATCACCGGCATCGACATCGTCCGTGAGCAGATCCGCATCGCCTCCGGTCTGCCGCTTTCGGTCAAGCAGGAAGACATCCAGTACCGCGGTTTCGCCCTGCAGTTCCGCATCAATGCGGAGGAGCCGCGCAACAACTTCCTGCCCTGCTTCGGCAAGATCACTCGCTACTACGCTCCCGGCGGGCCAGGCGTGCGCACCGACACGGCGATCTATACCGGTTACACCATTCCGCCGTATTACGACTCCATGTGTCTGAAGCTGATCGTCTGGGCGCTGACCTGGGAAGAGGCGCTGGCGCGCGGCTCGCGTGCGCTGGATGACATGCGTGTACAGGGCGTGAAGACCACCGCCAGCTACTACCAGAAAATTCTGGAAAACCCGGATTTCCGCAGCGGGCAGTTCAACACCAGCTTCGTCGATAACCATCCGGAATTGCTGAACTACTCGATCAAACGCAAGCCGGGCGAACTGGCCCTGGCCATCGCCGCCGCCATCGCCGCCCACGCAGGCCTGTGAGGAACGAACCATGACTGCTCAGAAGAAAATCACCGTTACCGACACCATCCTGCGTGACGCCCACCAGTCGCTGATCGCCACCCGCATGCGCACCGAAGACATGCTGCCGATCTGCGACAAGCTCGACCGCGTCGGCTACTGGTCGCTGGAAGTCTGGGGCGGCGCGACGTTCGACGCCTGTGTGCGCTTCCTCAAGGAGGACCCGTGGGAGCGCCTGCGTCAGCTCAAGGCGGCGCTGCCCAACACGCGTCTGCAAATGCTGCTGCGCGGGCAGAACCTGCTCGGTTACCGCCACTACGCCGACGATGTGGTTGAGGCCTTCTGTGCCAAGGCGGCGGAGAACGGCATCGATGTGTTCCGTATCTTCGATGCAATGAACGATGTACGGAACCTGGAAACCGCGATTCGTGCGGTAAAGAAGACTGGCAAGCACGCCCAGGGCACCATTGCCTACACCACCAGCCCCGTACACACCGTCGAGTTGTTCGTCGAGCAGGGTCGGGCGATGCGCGACATGGGCGTCGACTCCATCGCCATCAAGGACATGGCCGGCCTGCTGACGCCGTTCGCCACCGGAGATCTGGTGCGCGCGCTGAAGGCCGAGGTCGACCTGCCGGTGTTCATCCACTCCCATGACACCGCCGGTGTCGCCAGCATGTGCCAGCTCAAGGCCATCGAGAACGGCGCCGACCACATCGACACGGCGATTTCCAGCTTCGCCTGGGGCACCAGCCACCCGGGCACCGAGTCGATGGTCGCAGCCCTGCGCGGCACGCCCTATGACACCGGCCTTGACCTGGAACTGATCCAGGAGATCGGCCTGTACTTCTATGCGGTGCGCAAGAAGTACCACCAGTTCGAAAGCGATTTCACCGGTGTCGATACCCGGGTGCAGGTCAACCAGGTGCCCGGTGGGATGATTTCCAACCTGGCCAACCAGCTCAAGGAGCAGGGCGCGCTCAACCGCATGGACGAAGTGCTCGCCGAAATCCCCCGCGTGCGCAAGGACCTGGGCTACCCGCCGCTGGTGACCCCGACTTCGCAGATCGTCGGCACCCAGGCGTTCTTCAACGTGCTCGCCGGCGAGCGCTACAAGACCATCACCAACGAGGTGAAGCTCTACCTGCAAGGTCGCTACGGCAAGGCGCCGGGCACCATCGACGCCCAGCTGCAGCGCCAGGCCATCGGCGGTGAGGAGATCATCGAAGTACGTCCGGCCGACCTGATCAAGCCGGAGCTGGACAAGCTGCGCCAGGAGATCGGTGCGCTGGCCCACAGCGAAGAGGACGTGCTGACCTACGCCATGTTCCCCGACATCGGCCGCAAGTTCCTCGAGGAGCGCGAGGCCGGCACCCTGCAACCGGAAGTGTTGCTGCCGATTCCAGACGGTAGTGCCGTGAGTGCCGCCGGTGGCGAGGGTGTACCGACCGAGTTCGTCATCGACGTGCACGGCGAGACCTACCGGGTCGACATCACCGGTGTCGGCGTCAAAGGTGAAGGCAAGCGGCACTTCTTCCTGTCCATCGACGGCATGCCGGAGGAAGTGGTGTTCGAACCGCTGAACAACTTCGTCGGCGAAGGCGGCAGCAAACGCAAGCAAGCCAGCGCGCCTGGCGACGTGAGCACCAGCATGCCGGGCAATGTGGTCGATGTGCTGGTCAAGGAAGGCGACGTGGTCAGGGCCGGACAACCGGTGCTGATCAGCGAGGCGATGAAGATGGAAACCGAAATCCAGGCGCCCATCGCCGGCACGGTGAAGGCGGTACACGTGGCCAAGGGCGACCGGGTGACCCCCGGCGATCTGCTGATAGAGATCGAGGCCTGACAGATGTCCCTTAGGGAGCCGCAAGGCTCCCCTTTTTTGTTCGCGGTCTGCTGATCATCGAGCGATCCGAGAGCAACCGGCGATGCACCGGATCGTCGATGCTGTTCTGATCAAGCAGAGCGCGGTGTAGGGCAACTCAGCGCTTCAGGCGGGTTTGCTTGCGCAGTTCCATCAGATCGCCTTGGGTGCAGGTCAGCGGTTCGGCGCCGGTCAGGTCATAGCAGCGCTGACCGAAGCCCATCGGCCAATAGATGATGCCGCCGGGTGGCCAGAAGATCGACGCAACGCGAAAGCGCGCACGCAGTTTGCCTTGCTGCAGCAGTTCGCCTTGATCATTGCTGAGCTTGTAGGGAATGCCGCCAGCGGCGGTCCAGAAGAACGGACGGGTCTTGACCAGGCCCTGGGAGTATTGCTGCGGTCGCTCATAGACGGACACCTGGCTGTGTTCCGGCAGCTTGAAATAGGTCGCGGTGGAGCAACCGCTGAGGAAGATAGCAAGTGCCAACAGGCTCGCCGCTCGTTTCAACATCATATCGATTCGTTCCTTGTGGTGATGCCCAGGGCACATACCGCGCCCTGTAAAGCGGGCGGCACTATACCCCCGCGCACGGAAGATGGCGAAACTGTGGCGCTGAACGGCGCAGTCGCAAAACCGTGGTCGAGCGGTTGTCTCAACCGCCGAGGGGTCGATGTAGCGCTGCTGCGCTGGACCCCGGCCTTGCTATGGAGGTGTGTTTGGAAGGGCTAGGCTGGTTTGGCTTCCTTGGTCAAAGCGCATGACGGTACTGCAGGAAGCCGGAACGCTCGGCGATGCGCTCGTAAAGTTGCATCCCGGTGTGGTTGCTCTCATGAGTCAGCCAGTGCACTTTCGAGCTGCCAGCGGCGCGGGCCTCGGCGTAGACGTGCTCGATCAATCGACGTCCAACGCCGGTGCCGCGCAGTTCCGGGCTTACGAACAGATCTTGCAGATAACAGCTGTCTTCGACCGTCCAGTTGGAGCGGTGAAAGATCCACTGCACCAGACCGAGCGCTTTTCCATCCTGCCAGGCCAGTGCGGCGTGGGTGGGTTCGGTGGGGTCGAGGAAGCGTTGCCAGGTGTTGGCGCTGGTCTCAGCGGGCAGCTCGGTTTGGTAGAAGCTCAGGTAGCCCAGCCAGAGCGCCAGCCAGGCGTCGTGATCATCGGGCGTTACGGGGCGGATCTGGATAGACGACATGAGAGGGTTCCGTCTGGTGCTGATCGGGACACTGGAAGGCCTACGGCAGGGGCTGGGATGGACTGTGATGATCACCGTCTGCCTGGCGTCTGTAGCCTACGGCGCAATTGGCCGGCGCGGCAATGCACTGGCGTGCCGCGACTTTCTCCACCCATAGGGCCTATATGCAAAGCCTGTTGAGCGAAATCCTCGATGAAGTCCGTCCGCTGCTCGGTCAGGGCAAGGTAGCGGACTATATTCCCGCACTGGCGGACGTGCCGGCCAATCAATTGGGTATCGCCGTTTGCAGCGCGTCCGGCGAGCTCTTCCATGCCGGGGATGCCAAGACACCGTTTTCGATCCAGAGCATTTCCAAGGTATTCAGCCTGGTTCAGGCGATTCAGCATGGTGGCGAGTCGCTGTGGGAGCGGCTGGGCCACGAGCCGTCCGGCCAGCCGTTCAACTCGCTGGTGCAGCTGGAATTCGAGCGTGGCCGTCCCCGGAACCCCTTCATCAACGCCGGCGCGCTGGTGATCTGCGATATCAACCAGTCACGCTTCGCCGTGCCGGCGCTATCCATGCGTGATTTCGTTCGGCATCTGTCGGGAAACCCCTTGATCATCTCCGATACGAAAGTCGCCGATTCGGAATATCAACACCGAGCACGCAACGCGGCGATGGCCTACCTGATGCAGGCGTTCGGCAACTTCCACAACGATGTCGAGGCGGTGCTACGCAGCTATTTTCATCATTGCGCGTTGCGCATGAGCTGCGTCGACCTGGCGCGAGCGTTCGCCTTCCTCGCCCGCGATGGCGCTTGCCCAGAGGGCGGCGCCCCAGTGCTGAGCCCACGGCAGGTCAAACAGGTCAACGCCATCATGGCTACCAGCGGGCTTTACGACGAGGCTGGCAATTTCGCCTACCGCGTCGGCCTGCCTGGTAAAAGCGGTGTCGGTGGAGGAATTGTCGCGGTGGTGCCGGGCCGTTTCACCGTCTGCGTCTGGTCGCCGGAGCTGAACCAGGCCGGCAACTCGCTGATCGGAATGGCGGCACTGGAGAAACTATCGCAGCGCATCGGCTGGTCTATCTTTTGAGGCGCCTCGATATCTGTTCCATCGAGCCGGGAGATGGCTTCCCGGCTTTCGTTACGGTCTGTCACACCTTCGCGGTGTCTGGCCTTGAGCGTGCAACGTCGTATCCAACCAAACCATAAAGAGAGATTGCCATGAGTCTCGAAGACAAGACGACCGAAACGGCGCAGGAGGCGCTCGATAACCTGATCGCGGGGGTCATGCAGTTCCGCGAAGATATCTATCCGCAGCAGCGCGAGCTGTTCAGCAAGCTGGCCAACGAACAGACGCCGCGTGCGATGTTCATTACCTGCGCCGACTCGCGCGTCCTGCCGGAGCTGATCACTCAAAGCTCGCCAGGCGATCTGTTCGTTACACGCAACGTCGGTAATATCGTGCCGCCTTACGGAGTCATGAACGGGGGCGTATCGACCGCCATTGAGTTTGCCGTGATGGCCCTCGGGGTCCATCACATCATCGTCTGCGGTCACTCAGACTGTGGCGCAATGAAAGCGGTGCTGAACCCGTCCAGTCTGGACAAAATGCCCACCGTAAGAACCTGGCTGCGGCATGCCGAGGTGGCTCGCACGGTGGTGGAGGCCAACTGTGGTTGCGCTGACCACAATACCCTGGGGGTGCTGATCGAGGAGAACGTACTGGCTCAGCTCGATCACCTGCGCACTCATCCGTCGGTTGCGGCGCGGCTAGCCAGTGGTGAGTTGTTCATTCATGGCTGGGTGTACAACATCGGCACCAGCGAGATTCGTGCCTACGATGCGTCGCGCGGTGAGTTTCGCCTGATTGGCGATGGCCCGCTGCCGATGGCCACGCCCAAGTCACGCTACGTTTGACGACTTTCGACCCAAGGCGCCTTAGGGCGCCTTGCGGTCGCGGATCAGGTAGCAGAGGTCCGGCGTCTTGCTGCAGCCGGCATATCCTTCGCTGATGACCTCATTCAGCGCCTGTTGCAGACGACTTACCGCTTCGTCCGGGGTGTCCTTGTTCAGCGCCAGATAGAGATCGGTCGGTTGGAAACTCAGTACCTGCTGTAAGCCTTCCGCGCCGTGCTGTTTAGCTTGGTAGCGCCAGACCGGATCGGCTGTCGCCCAGAGGTCGATGCGTCCGCTGAGCAATTTGCGCAGGTTCTCTTCCTCGCTCAGGCTGTCGATTGGCTGAAAACCCTGGCTCGTCAGCAGCTGGCTGACGCCGCTGCTTTTCTCGGCGCCGATTTCGTAGTGCTTGGCCTGGCTCAGATCCGTCAACGATATCGCCGCACCCGGCGCGGCGAGCAGAACGCTCTCGTAGCGGGCGAGCGGTCCGACCCATTTGAATTGCGACTGGTTCTGCGGTGTGCGGGTAACCGAGAACAGCCCATGACCGGTGTCGCTCAGGGTCTGGGTGTAAATACGGTCCCAGGGCGAACGTAGCGTCAGGCTGTAGGCAATCCCGGCGCGCTTGAAGATTTCCCGCACGGTGTCCGTGCTGATGCCCTCGACTTCGTCGCCACGGGCAAAACTCTTGTGGTTCGGCCCCATGTTGAACGGCGGGAAGTTATCGGTCTGCAGGATGATTTTATAGTTGCTTGGCAGTTCAGCATGGGCAACGCCCGTTCCGGCGAGCAGAACAGCGAGCAATAGGATGAATTTATGAAGATGGCCCATAGTATCGGCTTCCTTGACGCTGTTTTTATTGTTGGCCCGCCAAGGGTAGTCGCGCGATGTCTGCGTTGCTAGCGCGGAGGCCTCTCGACGTGAACCAAATCGAAACGCTCCGCCATGCGCCTCTCGACGGCCGTCGAGGCGAGTTGAAACAGGCGAAGGATGCGGGACGCGGTACGTAAGGGCTGCGGAGTGGACGGTGCCGTCTGGCTCGACACGCTGGCGGTGCGCCGCACGGAAAGTCGGCGCACCGATTTGGAGCGGATCGCGGTGGGGGTGCTACTTGTGCAGGACGAACTGGCCGGTAAAACGCACGGCGTCGCGGCCGTCGGCGGCGAGGATCCGGCTGGTCAGCGTGAGACGAGAGCGGCCACGTCGACGATAGATGGTTTCGAAGCGATTCCAGGCCTCGTCGTCCGGTGCGGAGCAGATCGCGGTGGCGTCGTCTACAACCGGGAGCGGATAGTCGATCTGACCCTCATGAATGACGATGTGGCCGTCCTCGATCCCTGCCTCGCGCAGGCGCAGATGCAACCAGCCCCAGCCAGCCAGCACCGACGCACAATACAGGCTGCCGCCGAACATGCTGCTCTTGTGGTTGATGTTCGCTTGCAGCGGGACCTTCAGGCGCAGCTCGTGATTTTCCCATTGCTCGACACGCAGGCCCATCGCCCGGGTCAGTGGGATGTCGTGATGCAGAATGGCTTCCAGGTAGCGGCTATCGCGGCTCATGCCGGGTGGATTCCTAAACGTTTGCAGATACAGGCAGACGTCAAGCATGACTGCTGAGTCACGAGATTGCCAGTTTCCACATGCGCTTTTTTCCCGGTTTCCAGGCGCCACTCGACGGTCGGAGGAGGTGCGTAGGTAGCCTGCTTCAGCGAGCGGCGGTTTTCTGCTGGTAGGCGCAGTAGCCGGGGCGCGGGCACATCCTGGGATGGTTGCGGCAGGTGTCCGGGCGCTTGGCATAGACCGTGCATAAGCGTGTCTTGCGATCGAGGTAGAGACAATCACCGTTGGCCAGCCGCGTCAGGGTGAAAATGCCATGCTTCTGATTGAAGTGCTCGACGATGCCGGCTTTGCTCAGGCGCTTGGCGACGTTTTTCGGCGGCTCGTCACGCTCGAAGGCATCGACCAATTCCAGGCGGATCAGGTCATCGATGCGCACCTCGACCGGCAGCGTGCAGCACGTGGCCTGGCAATCGCGGCACAATCCGTTGCTGTAGCGGGCCCAGGTTTCCAGGCGGTCGGGGTCGGCGGAAGCGATCAGTCGGGTCTTCAATGCGGCGGTATCGGTAATGGCGGCGCGCGATGATAACGGCCCACGGTGGAATTTCCAGCGATTCCGACGAGTCGAACGCCGGACAGACGGTCGCGCAGGTTCAGTTGAAACCTGCAAACCTGTCTGTATTGCCCTTTGTAGCGGTGAGTCGGTGCCGCCAAGAACCCTCATCCCCTATTCCCAGCTTCACGAGGTCTGTCCATGTCGCAAGAATCGACTGCTCCCAATGCCGATGACGTAGCTACCTTTCGCAACGCGATCATCAGCAAGCTGACCTACTCGATCGGCAAGGATCCAGAACACGCCTCCAACCATGACTGGTTCGAGGCAGTCGCACTCGCCACTCGCGACCGTATGATCGATCAGTGGATGGATCGTACGCGCCAGGGATATCGCGAAGGCAAGAAGCGGGTGTATTACCTCTCGCTGGAATTTCTGATCGGCCGGCTGCTCACTGACAGCCTGAGCAACCTCGGGTTGCTGGACGTGGCTCGCGAGGCGCTGGCTGGCGTGGATGTGGATTTCGAGCGCATCCGCCTGGCTGAGCCGGATGCTGCGTTGGGCAATGGCGGTTTGGGAAGGCTGGCGGCCTGCTTCATGGAAAGCATGGCGACGCTGGGCATCGCGGCGCATGGTTATGGGATTCGTTACGATCATGGGCTGTTCCGCCAGGCCATCGTCGACGGCTGGCAGCACGAGCAGACCGAAACCTGGCTGAATTTCGGCAACCCCTGGGAATTCGAACGCCCCGAAGTGAGCTATCTGATCGGCTTTGGTGGCAGTGTCACGGCCATGCCGCACGACGCTACCGGGCCGGACCAGCCCAAGCATTTCTGGCACTGGGCCGAAGGCGTGCGCGCCATCGCCTATGACACGCCGGTAGTCGGCTGGCGCGGGGCGAGCGTCAATACGCTGCGATTGTGGCGGGCCCGCGCCGAGGCGGATTTCCATCTGGAGCGCTTCAACGCCGGTGACCATATCGGGGCTGTCGCCGAGGAAGCCCGTGCCGAAAGTATCTCGCGAGTGCTGTATCCCGCCGACAGCACCGAAGCCGGTCAGGAGCTGCGCCTGCGTCAGGAGTACTTCTTCGTCGCTGCCTCGTTGCAGGACCTGATACGGCGTCACCTGGACCAACGCGGTACGCTACTGAACCTGCCGGAATTCGCTGCCATCCAGCTCAACGACACGCATCCCGCTATCGCCGTGGCGGAGCTGATGCGGCTATTGGTCGACGTGCACGACATACCCTGGCGCAAGGCGTGGGAGCTGACCGTCGGTACGCTGTCCTATACCAACCACACCCTGCTGCCGGAGGCATTGGAAACCTGGCCGGTGGGGCTGATGGAGCGCCTGCTGCCGCGTCACATGCAGATCATCTACCTGATCAATGCGCAGCATCTCGATGCCTTGCGGGAGCGGGGCGTGCATGACCTCGACCTGCTGCGCTCGGTATCGCTGATCGAGGAAGGGCACGGTCGGCGGGTGCGCATGGGCAACCTGGCATTCCTCGGTTCGCATTGCATCAACGGCGTCTCGGCGCTGCACACCGGACTGATGCGCGAGACGGTATTCACCGATCTGCATTCGCTGTACCCGAAACGCATCAGCAACAAGACCAACGGGATCACCTTCCGTCGCTGGCTTTACCAGTCCAATCCGCAGCTGACCCGGTTGCTAGTCGACCACATCGGTGAGGAGCTGCTCGACGCGCCAGAAACAATGTTGCGGAAACTGGAGCCCTTCGCCGACCAACCGGACTTCCGGGCGCGGTTCGCTGCCCAGCGGCTTGGCAACAAGCAGCTGCTGGCGCGGATGATTCAGGAGCGGCTGGGTATCAGTGTCGATCCGAATGCGCTGTTCGATGTTCATGTCAAACGCATCCACGAATACAAGCGGCAGCTGCTCAATTTGCTGCATACCGTGGCGCTGTATCAGGCAATTCGCTCCGACCCGGGCGGCAGCTGGGTGCCACGTGTGAAGATCTTCGCCGGCAAGGCAGCCGCCAGTTACCACACGGCCAAGCTGATCATCAAACTGACCAACGACATTGCTCGGACCATCAATGATGACCCGACAGTGCGCGGCCTGCTCAAGGTGGTGTTCCTACCCAACTACAACGTCAGCCTGGCCGAGCGCATCATTCCCGCCGCCGACCTGTCCGAGCAGATTTCCACTGCGGGACTCGAGGCCTCGGGCACCAGCAACATGAAGTTCGCCCTCAATGGCGCGCTGACCATCGGCACGCTCGATGGAGCCAACGTCGAGATGTGCGAGCAGATCGGTGCCGAGCACATGTTCATCTTCGGCATGACCGCCGAGGAGGTCGAGGCACGCAAGCAAGCCAACGAATACAACGCCGAAGCCATCATCATCGACTCTCCGCGGCTCAATGAGGTACTGATGGCGATTCGCAACGGTGCCTTCTCAGCCGATGATCCGGCCCGTTACACAGCGCTGATCGATGGCCTCAAATGGCATGACACCTTCATGGTCTGTGCCGATTTCGAGGCTTACTGGAAGGCGCAGTTGGACGTCGAAACACGCTGGCGCGACGCTGATAGCTGGTGGCGTTCGGCTGTGCTGAATACGGCGCGCACGGGCTGGTTTTCGTCCGACCGGACCATCCGCGAATACGCCGAGGAAATCTGGAAGGTGCTCTGAGCGAAGCGGGGCGATCGTCTGCAGCAGTCCTACGCGCACTGCAGGCGCCCGGCTCGTCAGGGGAGCAAAGCGCCCGCCAGAGCGGCTGCTTGATGAACGCTGCAGGCACTTTGCCGCTGCGCTGAACTCTGCCGCCCCTGGGTGGGTCTGAGGGAGGGTTAGTTTCCCCCTGGCCTGCTAAACTGCGCGGGTTTTTCCATCCTCCGGAGTCATTTTCATGTCACGCGTAACCCTGAGTCGCTACCTGATCGAGCAGACCCGCAGCAACAATACTCCTGCCGATCTGCGTTTCCTTATCGAGGTAGTGGCCCGAGCGTGCAAGGAAATCAGCCACGCCGTTTCCAAGGGCGCATTGGGCGGCGTACTCGGTTCGACCGAAACCGAGAACATTCAGGGCGAAGTGCAGAAGAAGCTCGACGTGCTGTCCAACGAAATCTTGCTCGAAGCCAACGAGTGGGGTGGCCACCTGGCCGGCATGGCGTCGGAGGAAATGGACAACGCCTACCAGATTCCCGGCAAGTACCCGAAGGGTGCTTATCTGCTGGTCTTCGATCCACTGGACGGTTCCAGCAACATCGATGTCAACGTCTCGGTCGGCACCATTTTCTCGGTGCTGCGCTGCCCCGGTGAATGCTTCAGCCAGAACGATGCGCTGGGCGAAGAAGCCTTCCTTCAGCCGGGCACCAAGCAGGTCGCGGCGGGTTACGCCATCTATGGTCCGCAGACCATGCTGATGCTCACCTTGGGCAACGGCGTGATGGGCTTCACCCTGGACCGCGAGCTGGGCAGCTTCGTGCTCACCCATGAAAACATCCGTGTACCGGAAAGCACCGCCGAGTTCGCGATCAACATGTCCAACCAACGCCACTGGGAAGCACCGGTGCAGCGCTACGTCAGCGAACTTCTGGCTGGTGCCGAAGGCCCGTTGAACAAGAATTACAACATGCGCTGGATCGCTTCGATGGTGGCTGACGTGCATCGCATCCTGACCCGCGGTGGCATGTTCATGTATCCCAAGGATGCACGCGAGCCAGGCAAGGCCGGCAAGCTGCGATTGATGTACGAAGCCAACCCGATGTCCTTCATCATCGAGCAGGCCGGCGGCGCGGCAACGACAGGCACTCAGCGTATCCTCGATGTCCAGCCCGAATCGTTGCATCAGCGCGTGCCGGTCTTCCTGGGTTCTAAGGAAGAAGTCGAACGCATCACCGGCTACCATCAGGGCTAACCGATGCAGCGGATGCCCTGGCTGGAATTGCTGAACTGGTGGTTCGGCGAGGGCGTCACCGTCAGTGAAATTTCTGAACAAAAAAATGGCTTGTGGTTCGGCTACAAGCCCGAGCAGGACGCCGAAGCCCGAGCCCGCTTCGGTGAGTTGGTCGACCGGGCGCTGGCTGGCGAGCTGACCGACTGGGCTGAGTCGCCCCATGGCTGGTTGGCGCTGGTGCTGTTGCTCGACCAACTGCCCCGCATGATCTATCGCGGGACACCGCAGGCATTCGCCGGGGATGAGCGCGCCCTGCAGCTGGTGCGCGACGGCATGGCCCATGGCGGCGATGTGCTGCTCGCCCCGATTCAGCGCGTGTTCATTTATTTGGTGCTCGAGCATGCGGAGGATCTTCGGGTACAGGATCAGGCCGTCGCGCAGTTCCAGATGCTCCACGGCCTCGTCGGGACCGAAGACCAGGCGCTGTTTGCCGATTTCCTCGACTATGCAGTGCGCCATCGCGATGTGATTTCCAGATTCGGCCGCTTTCCCCATCGCAATGAAGTGCTCGGCCGGGAAACCACCGAGGCCGAGCAGGTATTCCTGACCAAGCCTGGATCCCGCTTCTAGGCGATGCACGCGCCGCCTTACGACCCGCTCCGAATCGTTAATTTGACCGGCGTGGCCAAGCAGGGCCAGCCACCGACCGACCCAAGGAAATCTGCCATGTCGTTGCGTTATCTATCATTAATCGTCGCCGTTGTGCTGGTGGCTGCCTGTAGCCCGATCACTCAAGAGAACTTCGCCAAGCTGAAAGCCGGCATGCCCCGCTCGGAGGTCGAAGAGTTGTTGGGTAAGCCGGGCGAATGCGCTGGTGCGCTGGGCATGTCCAGTTGCACCTGGGGCCAGAAGAACAGTTTCATCAGTATTCAGTTCGCCGGCGACAAGGTGATGATGTTCTCCGGCCAAGGCCTGAAATAGGACCCTCTATGCGTCTCGTCGTGACCCTGTGCTGTGTCTTGTCGATCATAGGCTGCGTACGTCAGGATGCGCGTGAAACGCCCGAAACGACCGGGCAAGTCGACCTCCAGCGCTATCAGGGGACCTGGTATGAACTGGCGCGTCTGCCGATGTTCTTCCAGCGTAACTGCGTGCGGTCCGAGGCCCATTACGAGCTACGGGACGATGGCCGCGTGGCGGTGACCAACCGCTGTGAAACCGCTGATGGCGAATGGCAACAGGCTCAGGGCGAGGCGGCACCTCAGCAACCAGGACACACCGATAAGCTCTGGGTTCGTTTCGACAACTGGTTCAGCAATCTCTTCCCGGGGCTAACCAAGGGCGATTACTGGATTCTTTACCTCGACGATGACTATCGCGTGGCGCTGGTGGGGAGTCCGGATCGCGACTACCTCTGGCTGCTGTCACGGGAGCCGGAAGTCGACTCGGCGATGCGCGACAGGCTGCTCGATGAAGCCCGTAGGCGCGGCTACGACGTCAGTGGGCTGATCTGGCGCGGCAAGTCTTGACCCCCTGGGCGTCGGGCCCGCTGAGCGGCGCCGCTCTCGCTCTGGCAAGCGAGTTGCCATTATTCCCAGTGCAGCCGTGCCAACAGCCACTCGCCGTCCTCCCGCCACCACTCGAGTCTGACTTGATAGTGACCGACGCGTTGGGGAAGCCAGCGCTCGGCACCGGTTAGCGCCACCTGTGCCTCGCTGTAGCCCTTGTTCGAATAGTTTGGGTCGATCCAGCTATGGCGGTTGAGCGCAATTACCCGCACATTTTCATGACGTAGGAACATCAAGCCGGCCGTGCGCCGCACCCAGTCTCGATCGAGGTGCTGATTGGCGCTGAACTCAGGATGAATCCGCGCGATCAGTTCGCCGGCGTCCTTGTTCTCGATACTGTCCTGCAGTGACTGCGCGGCGATATTCAGCGCGGCTTGCGGATCATCGCGACCACAACCGGCCAGCAGCACCAGTGCCACGGCAGTTGCGGCTAATTTCCATAGGGGCATGCCGAACCTCTCGAACCTCGTTATGATGCCGGAAACGTCAGGCGGGCCGTTGAGCCCGCGCCACGACTATGGAGTGTGCCATGCAGACCTTGTACCCGGAGATCAAACCCTACGCCCGGCACGAGCTGGCGGTCGAATCACCGCATGTGCTTTACGTCGACGAGAGTGGATCACCGGAGGGGCTGCCCGTGCTGTTCGTGCATGGTGGCCCAGGCGGCGGTTGTGATGCGCTAAGCCGGCGCTTTTTCGATCCCAACCTGTACCGCATCATTACCTTCGACCAGCGTGGTTGTGGTCGCTCCACCCCCCACGCCAGCTTGGAAAACAACACCACCGCTCACCTTATCGCCGATATGGAGCGCATTCGTGAATCCCTCGGTGTCGATAAATGGGTACTGTTTGGCGGTTCCTGGGGGTCGACACTGTCCCTGGCCTACGCTCAGGCCTATCCCGAGCATGTACATGCGTTGATTCTGCGCGGGATATTTCTCTGTCGTCCGAAGGAGTTTTCCTGGTTCTATCAGGAGGGCGCCAGCCGCCTGTTCCCCGATTACTGGCAGGATTTCCTCGCTCCGATTCCGCCGGAAGAGCGTGGGGATCTGATGCAGGCCTATTACAAGCGCCTGACGGGCACCGATCAGATCGCCCAAATGCACGCGGCCAAGGCCTGGTCCTGCTGGGAGGGCCGCACCGCCACACTGCGCCCCAACACCCAGGTGGTCGATCGCTTCTCCGACACTCATCGGGCGCTGGCGATGGCGCGCATCGAATGCCACTACTTCGTCAACAACGCCTTTCTCGAGCCCGACCAACTGCTGCGTGATATGCACAAGATCGCTCACCTGCCAGGCATCATCGTACATGGGCGCTATGATGTCATTTGCCCGCTGGAAAACGCGTGGGAACTGCACGAGGCGTGGCCCAACAGCGAGCTGCAAATCATCCGAGAGGCGGGCCACTCGGCGTCGGAATCAGGCACCTGTGATGCATTGGTCCGAGCCGCCACTGACATCGCCCAGCGATTGCTCCACCTTCCCCCCGAGGAGGCCTGATGAAGGGACTGATCCAGCGCGTGCGGCATGCGCGGGTCGAGGTGGCGGGCGAGGTGGTCGGCAGCATCGATCAGGGGTTGCTGGCGCTGGTCGGTGTTGAGCGTGAAGACGACCGTGCCCGGGCCGACAAGTTGTTGCACAAACTGCTGCGTTACCGGGTATTCAGCGATGAGCAAGGCAAGATGAATCGCTCCTTGAGCGACATCGGTGGCGGCCTGCTGCTGGTTTCACAGTTCACCCTGGCGGCCGATACGCGCAGCGGTCTGCGGCCCAGCTTTTCCAGCGCAGCGCCGCCCTCCCTCGGCGAAGAGCTCTACGAATACCTGCTCGCCCAGGCGCGCCGGCAGCATTCGCAGGTCGCCGGCGGCCGTTTCGGCGCCGAGATGCAGGTCCACCTGCAGAACGATGGGCCGGTGACTTTTCTGCTGGAAAGCTGAGACGCCCCGCCGCGGTGGCTCAGCGCTTCGACGGCTCCAGGCCGTTCTCATGCAGCCAGGTCATCGCATACTCGCGCAGCTGTACGGTCTGGTAATCCAGCCAGGCCTGGCGAACCTCGGGGAAGTCTTCCAGCTTGAAATCGAAGGTTCGCAACGGCTTGCGACCCTGCAAGGCATGGCTCAGCACGGCATGGGCGTTGGGATCGTGCTGGGTGAACAGGAACGCTTCACGCATGGCGATCGATTGCGCGAGCCCGAGCGGCTCGATATGCAGAAACCGATCTTCCTGTACGTCGTATTTCTCGTCCGCGCCCGGCACGGTTTCGCCCGGAAACACTGCGAGGATTTGGCCGGACTCCAGATCGAGGTAATGCTCGCTGGCGTCGCGGCTGTCCAGCGCGTATTCCAGGCGGTGAAGATCAATGGTCAAAGGTCGCATGGCAGTTGCCGCTGTCTTGGGGTTCAGTAGCTCTGACCTGCATGTTCCAGATGGGTGCATTACGTTCATCGGTCGCATGGTGGCAGCCGGTCTGAAGTGCCGGGCCGCGATCAGAACAGACGCGCCAGCAACGCGCTGACGGCGGTTTCCACGCGCAGGATTCGCTCGCCCAGTTGGACCGGCTGTAGCCCTGCCTCGGTGAGTTTGTCGACTTCGTAAGGAATCCAGCCACCTTCCGGTCCGATCGCCAGCGTCACCGAGTCGGAGATGGCGCGCGGACAGTCCGGATAGTCGCCTGGATGACCGACCAGCCCGCGAGTGCCAGCGGCCAGCTGCGGCAGACGATCTTCGACGAAGGGTTTGAAGCGCTTCTCGATGCTTACCTCGGGCAGCACTGTGTCACGTGCCTGTTCCAGACCGAGCAGCAGTTGTTCGCGAATCGCCGCCGGTTCGAGGAACGGAGTCTGCCAGAAGCTCTTTTCCACCCGGTAACTGTTGAGCAGCACCAGTCGTGGCACGCCCATGCAAGCGACGGTCTGCAGCACTCGGCGGAGCATCTTCGGCCGGGGCAGCGCCAGCAGCAGGGTGACCGGCAGCTTGGCCGGAGGTGGTTGGTTCAGCTCGACGTCCAGCTCGGCTTCGTCGGTGCTCAGTCGCAGCAGCCGACCCTGGCCCATCTCACCGCCTAGCAGGCCGACACGCAGGCTTTCGCCCGCCACGGCACGGTGCACGTCCTGGATGTGTTTGAGGCGGCGATCACGCAGGACCACGCGGTTGGCGGCCACAAAATCGGCCGCCTCCAGCAGCAACAGATTCACGGGCGGGGCGCGGGTGGCTGGTCACCGCTATGCACCTGGCTGTCGTCAGCATCCCCGCGGAATTCCTCTTCGCGCTTCTTGACCATGCTGCCGCAGATCAGTCCGGCTTCGAACAGCAGCCACATCGGCACGGCCAACAGTGCCTGGGAAAACACGTCTGGCGGGGTAAGGACCATGCCAACCACGAAACAACCAACCACCACATAGGGCCGACTCTTGCGCAGCGTGGCGACGTCGACGATGCCCACCCAGATCAACAGGAAGGTCGCCACCGGGATCTCGAAGGCCACACCGAAGGCGAAAAACAGCGTCAGGACGAAATCGAGGTACTGGCCGATGTCGGTCATCATCGCCACGCCTTCGGGCGTCACGCTGGCAAAGAAACCGAACATGATCGGGAACACCACGAAGTAGGCGAAGGCCATGCCGCCGTAGAACAGGAAGATGCTGGAGATCAGCAGCGGCACCGCCACCCGCTTTTCATGCTTGTACAACCCCGGTGCGATGAAGCTCCAGATCTGATGCAGGATCACCGGCATCGACAGGAACAGCGCCACCATCATGGTCAGCTTGAACGGCGTCAGGAATGGCGAGGCCACTCCAGTGGCGATCATCGTGGCACCTTCCGGCAGATAGGCGCGCAGCGGGGCTGCCACCAGCGCATAGATCTGCTGGGAGAAATAGAACAGCCCGCCGAACAGCAACAGGATCGCCACCACGCAGCGCAGCAGGCGCTTGCGCAGTTCCGTCAGGTGGGCAACCAGCGGCATTTCCTGATCATCGATGGAGTTATTGCTCATGGCTCAGCGGGTCTGTCCGGGCGGGGTACGGGGGCCGTTTCGGCGGGTTTGGCTTCGCTGGGCGCCGGCACATCGAGCGTGCCCGCCTCCGGTGCAGGCGTGGCGGACTGCGGAGAGGCGCTGCCGCTGGCGGTCGGTGAGCTGGGCATGATGCTCTGCTTCATTTCCCGCTCGAGGTCGAGGATGCGCTCGTTATGCAGCTGACGGCGAATCTCGTCGGCGCCAATTTCGCGCTCGACCTCGGACTTGATGTTGGCAAAGCTGCGCTTGGCCCGGCCGATCCAAAGCCCGGCAGTGCGTACGGCACCCGGCAAGCGTTCCGGGCCGAGCACGAACAGCGCGACCAGGCCGATCAGCAGCAGTTCAGTGAAGCCGATATCGAACATGGCGCCTCAGTTCTTCTTCGTTGGATCTTCGACCTTGCGGGCCTCGGCATCGATGGTGTGATTCTGCTTCTCTTCGACGCTGGGCTTTTCCTCATCGGTGCCCATGGACTTGCGGAAGCCCTTGATCGCATCGCCAAGGTCAGAGCCCAGGCCCTTGAGGCGCTTGGTACCGAAGAGCATGACCACGATGAGCAGAATGATCAGGAGTTGCCAGACGCTGATTCCACCAAAACCCATGCTGCGTTACTCCAGTTGAATGTCAGGATTGTGGGCGCGCGGCTTTTTCCGCGTGCCCGGAGAGGCCGAAACGTCGGTCCAGTTCGTCCAGTACCGCCTGCGGGTGCTGGTCAAGTGCGGCCAGCATCACCAGACTATGAAACCACAGGTCGGCGGTTTCGTAGATCAGATCGCTGGCGTCGCCACTGACGGCGGCGTCCTTGGCGGCCAGGATGGTTTCCACCGACTCCTCGCCGACTTTCTCGAGGATCTTGTTCAGGCCCTTGTGATACAGGCTGGCCACATAGGAGCTGTCCGCAGCGGCGCCCTTGCGGGCTTCCAGCACCTCGGCCAGACGGGCGAAGGTGTCACTCATGTGTGTGCTCCGCATAGATCGCGCCCGGGTCCTTGAGGACCGGCTCGACGGTTTTCCATTCGTCGTTCTCGAAGACCCGGTAGAAGCAGCTTTCGCGGCCGGTATGGCAGGCGATGCCGCCCACCTGCTCGACCATCAGCACGATCACGTCGGCGTCACAGTCCAGGCGCAACTCATGCAGCTTCTGCACATGGCCGGACTCCTCGCCCTTGCGCCACAGCTTGCCACGCGAACGTGACCAGTAGATGGCGCGGTGTTCCGCTGCGGTCAGGGCCAGTGCTTCGCGATTCATCCAGGCCATCATCAGGATGCGCCCGGTCCGATGGTCCTGGGCGATGGCCGGTACCAGGCCGTCTTCGTTCCAGTGTATGTCGTCCAGCCAGTTCATCGAATTCTCCGCTCAATGCGCCAAGTGTGCCAGCCTCACCGACTGCTGGCTATCGGCGCACCACGATGTAGATGCCGGCGCTCAGCATCACCCAGGCCGGCCAGGTGGTGACGGCGGTAATACTGTCGGCCGTGGCGGCCAGGGTGGCACCGCCACCCAGCAGCACGGCACCGACGAGGCGCAACGGCCAGTTCCGATGATGCTCGTGCCACGGCGGCGGCGGGTTGTTCGCGTGGGGGTTGGACATGCGTTCGAGCAGCTCGCGGGTCATGCCGGCCAGGTGCGGCAGCTGCTCGATCTGCGCCTGAGCGTTCTTCAGCAACTGCTTGGGGCTCATGCGCTCGCGCATCCAGCGCTCCAAGTAAGGCTGTCCGGTGGCCCAGAGATCGAGCTCGGGATACAGTTCTCGGCCGAGCCCCTCGATGTTGAGCAGCGTCTTCTGCAGCAGCACCAATTGAGGCTGGACCTCCATGTTGAAGCGCCGCGCGACCTGGAACAGGCGCACCAGCAACTGGCCGAAGGAAATGTCCTTCAGTGGCTTCTCGAAGATCGGCTCGCAGACGGTGCGAATCGCCGCCTCGAACTCGTTCACCTTGGTTTCCGCCGGCACCCAGCCCGAGTCGATGTGCAGTTGCGCAACCTTGCGGTAGTCGCGCCTGAAAAAGGCCATCAGGTTGCGCGCCAAGTAGTCCTGGTCTTCGGGCGTCAGGCTGCCGACGATGCCGAAATCTACGGCGATGTACTGCGGATTCCAGGGTTGATGGGTACTGACGAAAATGTTGCCGGGGTGCATGTCGGCATGGAAGAAGCTGTCGCGAAAGACCTGGGTGAAGAAAATCTCCACGCCACGCTCGGCCAGCTGTTTCATGTCGGTGCGCTGTTCGGCCAGCCGCGCCATGTCGGTCACCGGCACGCCGTAGATGCGTTCCATCACTAGCACCTGGGGCCGGCAGTAATCCCAATGGACCTGGGGCACGTAGAGCAGCGGCGAATCTTGGAAGTTGCGCTTGAGCTGGCTGGCGTTGGCGGCTTCGCGCAGCAGGTCGAGCTCGTCATAGATGGTCTTGGCGTAGTCCTCGACTACTTCCACCAGGTGCAGCCGGCGGGCTTCGGTGGACGCGCGCTGGGCGGTCTTGGCCAGCAGGAACAGCCAGGCGATGTCCTGGCTGATCACCGGGCGCAGGTTGGGTCGCACCACCTTGACCACCACCTCTTCGCCGCTGCGCAGCCTGGCGGCGTGGACCTGGGCCACCGAGGCGGACGCCAGCGGCTTGCTGTCAAAGCGGGCGAAGATCTGCCCCACCGGTGCACCCAGCTGGCGCTCGATCAAGGCCGTGGCGACGGCCGAGTCGAAGGGCGGTACGCGGTCCTGGAGCATCGCCAGTTCCTCGGCGATATCTGGCGGCAGCAGGTCGCGTCGCGTCGAGAGGATCTGGCCGAACTTGATGAAGATCGGGCCGAGGCCTTCCAGGGCCAGGCGCAGGCGCGCGCCACGGGACAGCACGGTACGCCGGCGTGGCAGCCAGCGCCAGGGCAGCAGGTAGCTGGTCGCACGCAGCCACCAGGGCATCGGCAGATCGAGGATGATGTCATCCAGGCGGTAGCGGATCACCACCAGCAAGATGCGAAACAGGCGGCGGGCGGCGGCGAACAGCTTCATTCGGGTTGGTCTGGTTTCAAAGATTGGTTGAGCCGTTCGACTCGGGCTTCGAGTCGGTCGAGGTCGAGCTTGAGACGATCGAGTTCGACGAAGCGTGTTTCGGCCTCGGCGATGCCGACCAGGGCCCGTGATTCTTCGCTGAGGTAGTCCGCCAGGTCCTGGCGCAGGCTGTGCGCGCTCTGCCGTGCCCAGGCGGCCTGGCCACGGACACCGCTGCCGAGCAGCTGAGCAGCGACCGGTCCAAGCCAGCGCGAGACTTCGTACTCCCAGTCCAGCTCCAGGTCCTGCAATACGTCGGCGAGATTCATCAACGGCGCGCTGTCACCTTCGATCTCGACGTCCGGCCCGTGCAGGATGGCGGTCTTGTTGCGGCTGGTGGCCAGGCGCATCAGGCTCGCGGCCGAGGCACGCAAGCGGCAGTCCGGCTCGATGCCCCAGTCTTCGGCGAGTCTCAGCCCTTCGGCATCGGCGAGGATGAACAGCCGCCAGTCAGGCGCGATACAGTCGACTTCGATGATCTGCCCGCTGAGTTTGGCCAAGCGTGGCAACGCCGTCGGATCCAGGCGCAGCACGCGGTTTATCCCGCGCTCGGCGCCGGCCAGGAGGGCTGCGCGCAGCATCAGGGCTTGATGCCGCGATGCAGGGCGACGATGCCGCCGGTCATGTTGTGGTAGGTGACGCGCTCGAAACCGGCGTCGGCCATCATGCCCTTCAGGGTTTCCTGGTCCGGATGCATACGGATCGACTCGGCGAGGTAACGGTAGCTCTCGGAATCGTTGGTGATCAGCTTGCCCATCATTGGCAGCAGGCTGAACGAATAAGCATCGTAGGCCTTGGAGAGCATCGGGTTGGTCGGCTTGGAAAACTCCAGCACCAGCAACCGGCCGCCGGGCTTGAGCACGCGCAGCATGGAGGCGATGGCGTCTTCCTTGTGCGTCACGTTGCGCAGGCCGAAGGCGATGGTCACCACGTCGAAATGGTTATCCGGGAAGGGCAGCTTCTCGGCATCGGCCTGGACGAACTTCACGTTGCCCGCCACGCCCTTGTCGAGCAGCCGGTCACGGCCGACCTTGAGCATCGAGGCATTGATGTCGGCCAGCACCACTTCGCCGGTCGGCCCGACGATGCGCGAGAACTGACGCGTCAGGTCGCCGGTACCGCCGGCGATGTCCAGCACGCGGTTGCCGTGGCGTACGCCGGACAGCTCGATGGTGAAACGCTTCCAGAGGCGATGCACGCCGGCGGACATCAGGTCGTTCATCAGGTCGTACTTGGCGGCCACAGAATGAAACACCTCGGCCACCTTCTGCGCTTTTTCGCTCTCCGGCACGTTCTTGTAGCCGAAGTGGGTGGTGGGCTCTGCGTCACGCTCTTTGCGGGGATCGGTCATGTCACTGTCACCGGAAGAATGTGCCGGCATTCTAAACCTAAAAGGCCGAAAGCCGACAAAAGCCGAAGCGCGACAAAAGCGCTGGTCGGCAAGAATCCGCGCCGTAGGATCTCGCGGAGATTGCTTCCGTCGACACCATCCGGCGCGTTGCGGGGGGCGGATGGGGCAGGCGCCGTGATTGACCCGGGTGTATCGCCATCCGCTAGCCGCCAAGGAAGGTGCATCGACATCACTGCCAACAAGGTCACGGCTGGCTATGCACCCGCCCCAGGAAGTCTCTGGACAGCTGGGCGACCTGCTCCAGATGGGTTTCCAGGAGCCAGTGGCCGCCGTCGTCGAACAGATGCAGCTCGGCGTCCGGCAGGTCACGCAGGTAGGCTTTCGCCGAGCCCTGCGGCATATAACCGTCGCGAGGACCCCAGACGATCAGGGTGGGCGGCTGATGCTCGCGCAGATAGGCCTGGTAGCGGGGAAACCAGGCAAGGTTGTCCTTGAGCCCCGCGATCACTTGCGTTGCGATTTCGTGGCGACGAGGCGTCATCAGCGCCCAGTGCAGGTGCCAGAGGTCGGGCGGGATGCGCAATGCCGTCGCGGGATCCACCTCGTTGAGGAATTCTTCCTCGAACCCTTTCAGGCTGACGGCCTCCGCCAGCCCTGCGCGGGCCTGCGGCGTCGGATTGGCGAAGAACTGCTGCAGCGCGGCATATTTCGGGCCTAGCTGATCTTCGTAGATATCACCATTCTGCAGGATCAACGCGGCGATGCGCTGCGGCTCGGCAATCGCCAGGCGCAGGCCGATCTGCGAGCCGAAGTCGTGCAGGTAAAGCGCGAAACGCTCGATGCCCAGGCGCTGGATAAAGCGTGCGAGGAAGTCGGCGTAACCGTCGAAGTCGTAGGAGAATCCTTCCGGGGTCGCGCTGTAGCCGCAGCCCGGGAAGTCCGGCGCGACCAGCCGCCAGCGGTCGGCAAGCAGCGGCATGTAAGCCCTGAACTCATAGGACGAGCAAGGATAGCCGTGGGGCAGCAGCACCACGGGCGCGCCTTGCGGCCCGGCGGCCCGGTAGAACACCTCGATACCGTCGAGGTCCAGGCGGTGATGGATGACACTGCTGGCGTGCATGGCGATCGCGCTCCCGGCAGCTCGTGGTGGATGATCCGTCGATACGCAATCTTCGACCGTACCGCCACCCGCGTGCTCCGCCATGGGACTGCCGTTGGGCGGAAAGCCGATGCCGCCTCGCCCGGGGCCCGCTCGTCGAGGCGGCGCTGCTAGAGCATCAGCTTGACGGGGGAAATGTCAGGATCGCGCGACTTGCCGGCTTTGGCCAGCGCCTCGAGATACTCATCCCACAGCTGTTGCTGGTTGCTGGCCAGGTAATGCAGGTAATCCCAGGTATAGAGTCCGCTGTCGTGGCCGTCGCTGAAGGTCAGTTTCAATGCGTACTGCCCGGCCGGCTCGATACCCTCGAGCGCGACATTGATCTTGCCCGTCTGTAGGATCGGATTGCCATGGCCCTGCACCTCGGCGGACGGCGAGTGCACCCGTAGAAATTCGGCGGGCAGGACGTAGCGCTGTTCGGCGCCATACTCCAGCTCCAGCGTTTTCGACATCTTGTGCAGCTTGATCGCGGTAGGGATGCGCATCGGGTACTCCGGGTGCCGACGCCGGGCGCTCATGGTGCCCAGTGTCGGCCGCGTGCTTGCGTTTAGAGAATGTAGCGCGACAGGTCTTCGTCTTCGGCCAGTTCGCCGAGATGGCTGTTGACGTAGGCGGTGTCGATGCGGATCGGCTCGCCGTTCTGCTGGCCGGCCAGGTCGCCGGCGCTGAACGAAACCTCTTCAAGCAGCCGCTCGAGCAAGGTGTGCAACCGGCGTGCACCGATGTTCTCGGTCTTCTCGTTGACCTGCCAGGCGATCTCGGCCAGACGCTTGATGCCGTCCTCTGCGAATTCGATGCCCAGCCCTTCGGTCTTCAGCAGCTCGCGGTACTGCTCAGTGAGCGAGGCGTGCGGCTCGGTCAGAATCCGCTCGAAGTCCTGCGGCGACAGGGCCTTGAGCTCGACGCGGATCGGCAGGCGGCCCTGCAGTTCGGGCACCAGGTCGCTGGGCTTGGACAGATGGAAAGCACCACTGGCGATGAACAGGATGTGGTCGGTCTTGACCATGCCCAGCTTGGTGTTGACCGTGCTGCCTTCGATCAGCGGCAGCAAGTCGCGTTGAACGCCTTCGCGGGACACGTCGGCGCCGCCGGTATTGCCGCGCTTGGCGACCTTGTCGATCTCGTCGATGAAGACGATGCCGTTCTGCTCCACCGCTTCGAGGGCGCGGGCCTTGAGCTCTTCCTCATTGACCAGCCGTGCCGCTTCCTCGTCACGGACCAGCTTGAGCGCGTCCTTGATCTTCAGTTTGCGGCTCTTCTTCTTGCCCTTGCCCATGTTGGAGAACAGGTTCTGCAGCTGGCTGGTCATCTCTTCCATGCCGGGCGGTGCCATGATTTCCACGCCGCCCGGGTTATCCGCGACCTCGATGTCAATCTCCTTGTCGTCCAACTGGCCTTCGCGCAGACGCTTGCGGAACAGCTGGCGCGTGTTGGAATCGTTGCTGTGCACCGGCTCTTCGCTGAAGCCGGTGGGGCGCGCCTGCGGTAGCAGGGCGTCGAGGATGCGCTCCTCGGCGGCATCCTCGGCGCGATGACGCATCTTGCCGACTTCCTGCTCGCGCATCATCTTCAGCGCAGCATCGGCCAGGTCGCGGATGATCGATTCGACGTCACGGCCGACATAGCCGACTTCGGTGAACTTGGTCGCTTCCACCTTGATAAACGGCGCATTGGCCAGTTTGGCCAGGCGACGGGCGATTTCGGTCTTGCCGACGCCAGTCGGGCCGATCATCAGGATGTTCTTGGGGGTGACTTCCGGGCGCAGCTCGGCGGACAGCTGCATGCGCCGCCAGCGGTTGCGCAGGGCGATGGCAACGGCACGCTTGGCGTCGTCCTGGCCGATGATATGGCGATTGAGTTCGTGGACGATCTCGCGGGGCGTCATGGACATTTTTTCGTTACTCCCGAAGCTGGGCAGGATACAAACAGGCCGTTTGAAAAACGTAGGCGAGGCCGGCAAGTCGAGGCAAAAACAGGCGAGGAAGTGGAGTTTAGTGGTTTAAATGAGCATTCCGAGCCTGTTTTTAACGAAGGATTGCCAACGCAGGTAGTTTTTCATCGACCTGTCAGATCGCGCTGTCCAGTTCCTCGATGGTCAGATTCTGGTTGGTGAAGACGCAGATGGTGCCGGCAATGTTCAGCGCGGTTTCGGCGATGTCCTGTGCGGACATGTCATCGCCGCCTTTTTGCATCAGGGCCATGGCGGCGGCCTGGGCGAAACCTCCGCCGGAGCCCATGGCGATCAAGTCGTTTTCCGGCTGGACCACGTCACCGTTGCCGGTGATGATCAGCGAAGCGTCCTTGTTGGCCACGGCCAGCATGGCTTCCAGGCGGCTCAACGAACGGTCGGTGCGCCAGTCCTTGGCCAGCTCGACGGCGGCACGCACGAGATGGCCCTGGTGTTTTTCCAGTTGGCCTTCGAAGCGTTCGAAAAGAGTGAAGGCATCGGCGGTGGCGCCGGCGAAACCAGCCAGTACCTGGCCGTGATACAGGCGCCGGACTTTTTTGGCATTGCCTTTCATGACGGTATTGCCGAGGGAAACCTGGCCGTCGCCGCCCATGACGACTTTGCCGTTGCGGCGTACTGAAACGATGGTGGTCAAGGGAAAATCTCCACGCAGCGGGGCGATGAATGCCCGAATGCGCTTGATATGGGGGACGCTGCCGCGCATTTCAACCGACACTCGGCCTGCCAGCCGAATAGACCGAAACCCGGCCGGCCCGAAGGCGGGTCATCGGGTCGAGCGCCGCCTGCCTCGCGTCGTATGTTTGCGCGCCTGCCGCCGATACGTGGCGGCGAGGTGTCTGGCTATGACGTGCCCTGAGCTGGCCGGCTGTCGTGCGGATGGTGGGTTTCAGCCAGACGGCGCTTCACTCGAGCGCAAAATCCAGCTGTCGCCAGGCCTCGTATACCGCGACGGCGACGGTGTTGGACAGATTCAGGCTGCGGCTGTTCGGCCGCATCGGTAGGCGCAGGCGCTGCTCGTTTGGTAATGCGTCGCGAATCTCCGCTGGCAGGCCGCGGCTTTCCGGGCCGAAGAGAAAGGCATCGCCGCGATGGAACTGCACCTGATGGAAGGGTTGTGAACCTTTTGTGGTGAACGCGAACAGTCGCGGCTGGTTGAGGCTTGCCAGGCAGCTGTCGAGGTCGGAATGACGTTTGAGCGGCGCATATTCGTGATAGTCCAGGCCCGCGCGGCGCAGACGCTTGTCGTCCAGCTCGAAGCCCAGCGGCTCGATCAGGTGTAGGCTGCAGCCGGCATTGGCACAGAGCCTGATAATGTTGCCGGTATTCGGCGGTATCTCCGGCTGAAAAAGGATTACATGGAACATGCGCGTCACCGACTCTGAAAACGACCGGCATTCTACTGCGGCAGGCGACCCTGCGGCAGGCGCCCCTGCGCGGCGCGATCCGCTACCTCGCCTGCGTCGGCGCTTTTTTGGCTCGCTGGTGCTGATCGGGTTGCTCGTGGGTGCCATGATCGGTCGGGTCACCGCACCCGGTCCGGTGCAGCTACTGCGTGTCGAGCCAGCCACCGATGGTTTGCAGCTCTGGTTCGATCGTGAGCCGGAGCTGTACAGCCAGGATGTCGATGGCGCGGTCGGTATGTTGTTTCAGGCACAGGGCCGCGACGGTAGTGGACGGCTTGATCCGGGCGGCACGAACATTGGTTGGCGCCTGCAAACGACCGAGAAGGGATTGCTGCTGCACTTCGTGGCGACCCGGCCGCTGGCAGCCGAGTGGGACGCCGAGAAGCGGGACGGCGATTGGCTATTGAAGGTGCGAGTCGCACCGCGTTGAGTGCGACCCTCGGCGCACCGGCGGTCAGTTGTCCTCGCCTTCGTCGTCGTCGGCTCCCTCCACGCCCATGCCCAGCTCCTTGATCTTGCGCGTCAAGGTATTGCGCCCCCAGCCGAGCAGCAGCGCCGCATCGCGACGGCGCCCGGCAGTGTGCTTGAGGGCGGTCTCGATCATGATCCGCTCGAAAGCCGGTACCGCTTCATCGAGCAGGTTCGATCGGCCGCGCGCCAACGCCAGGTCGGCCCACTGGTGCAGCGCCTGCTCCCAGTTGTTCGCCGGCAGGGCGTCGGCGGGCTGGTTGAGCAGCTCGGGCGGCAGGTCGCTGACATGCACTTCGCGCCCAGAGGCCATCACCGTGATCCAACGGCAGGTGTTCTCCAACTGGCGAACGTTGCCCGGCCAGGGCAGGTTTTTCAGGTAGTCCTCGGTTTCCTGCTTGAGCAGCTTGGTCTCGACGGAAAGCTCCTGCGCGGCGCTGGCGAGGAAATGCCGGGCCAGCGCGGGGATATCTTCGCGCCGATCGGACAGACGCGGGATGTGAATGCGGATGACGTTCAGGCGATGGAACAGGTCTTCGCGGAACTTGCCGGCCTGCACCAGGGTTTCCAGGTCCTGGTGGGTGGCGGCGATGATCCGGACATCGACCTTGACCGGCGTATGACCACCGACGCGATAGAACTCACCGTCGGCCAGGACCCGCAGCAGACGGGTCTGGGTGTCGGCCGGCATATCACCGATCTCGTCGAGGAACAGGGTGCCGCCATCGGCCTGCTCGAAACGCCCGCGGCGCTGGTTGGCCGCGCCGGTGAAGGCGCCTTTCTCGTGGCCGAACAGCTCGGATTCCATCAGGTCCTTGGGGATAGCCGCCATGTTCAACGCGATGAACGGCGATGCCGCACGCGGACTGTGGCGGTGCAGGGCGTGCGCCACCAACTCCTTGCCGGTGCCGGACTCGCCATTGATCAGCACGGTGATGTTGGAATGGCTGAGGCGGCCGATGGCGCGAAAGACTTCTTGCATCGCCGGCGCCTCGCCGATGATTTCCGGCGTCTGGTGCTGGTTGGTCGGCTCCTGCAGATGCTGCTGTTCCTGCGCATGCTGGTTGGCCCGCTTGACCAGCGACACGGCGTCGTCGACGTCGAACGGCTTGGGCAGATATTCAAAGGCGCCACCCTGGTAGGACGCCACCGCGCTGTCGAGGTCTGAATGCGCGGTCATGATGATCACCGGCAGGCGCGGGTGTAGTTCGCGGATCTGCTTGAGCAGGTCCAGGCCGCTGGTGCCGGGCATGCGGATGTCGGAGATGATCACGTCCGGTTGTTGCCGCGCCAGGCGGGCGAGCACGCTGTCGGCGCTGTCGAAGCTCTGCGTGGCCATGCCTTCCTGCTGCAGCGCCTTTTCCAGTACCCAGCGGATGGAGCGGTCGTCATCGACGATCCAGACGTTTTCGCTTCGGCTCATAGGGAAGAGGCTCCTTGTTCCAGCGGCAGGAAGATCGAGAATGCGGTGTGGCCGGGATGGCTTTCGCATTCGATCAGGCCCTGATGCTGACTGATGATGTTCTGGGTGATGGCCAAGCCAAGTCCGGTTCCGTCCGGACGGCCACTGACCATCGGATAAAAGAGGGTGTTCTGCAGTTCGGCCGGGATTCCCGGACCGTTGTCGATGATTTCGAGACGCGCGACCAGACGATGCCGGACGTGTCCGATGGTGAACTGGCGCAGGGTGCGGGTGCGCAAGGTCAGGCGACCGAGGCCCAGCTCGCACTGTCCGGCCAGTGCTTGCATGGCGTTACGCATGATGTTGAGCACGGCCTGGATCATCTGTTCGCGGTCGAGCAACACTTCGGGGATGCTCGGATCATAGTCGCGCACCAAAATGAGGCTTCCCTGGCTTTCAGCCTCGATCAGGCTGGCCACATGCTCGAGCACTTCGTGGATGTTCGTCATTGACAGGGAGGGCAGCTTGTTCGAGCCGAGCATCCGATCGACCAGGTTCCGCAAGCGGTCGGCTTCCTCGATGATCACCCCGGTGTAGTCCTTGAGATGCTCTTCGGGCAGCTCTCGCGATAGCAGCTGTGCGGCGCCGCGGATGCCGCCTAGCGGATTCTTGATCTCATGAGCAAGGCCGCGCACCAGCAGCTTGGTGGTTTCGTGAGCGGACAACTGCGCTTCTTCCTTGGTGATGCGCAGCAAGCGATCGCGGGGCAGCACCTCCAGCAGCAGCATGGTTTCCTGGCGGGTCAGTATCGGCGTGACGGCGTAATCGACGGTCAGTGTCTGGCCATTGGTTGAGGTCAGCGTCGCTTCGCGCTTGGTAAACGGATGTGCCTGTTCCACGGCCTGGCGCAGCGCGGCCAGCGCTTCGGCTGATTCGGTGAAAAGCTCGCTGATGAACTGGCCGTGGCTACGCTGGCCGCTCACGGCGAGCAGCATCTCTGCAGCCGGATTCATATATTCCAGCCGCAAGCGCGAGTTAAGCAGCAGCGTCGCGGTGGTCAGGTTCTCGATCAGCAGGCGCTGTAGGGCTTCGTTGATCATGGCTGTCTGCATCCGATGGGTAAGACGGGAAATGCAAGAAGCAAACCAAGGCGCTCTTTTTCGGCGCGGCGGCGTGCGCGCTAGCGCTCCAGAGCGGGGCGTCGTGAAAAACGAGTGAAGCGGATCGGATCGGTCCGGCTTATGCACCATTCAGGTGCATAGCATGGTCACAGAAAGGGCACGAAGGGAATATCTTTCTTTTCCTTGGGTTTATCCTTCAGCGGGCATTCGGGGCGGACGCCGTAATCGTCCTTCTTGCAGGGATTGACCATGCGTCGCTGGGCCAGCGAGGTGCGCATCATATGAAAGGTGCGCGGTAGGCTGCTCTGCAGGGGCTGGCCGTTCTCATCGATCACTTCCACAGTGAGCTGGTGGGTGCCGCGATCGATGTTCTGCAAAACGAACTGCGAGCCGCCATCGGCCAGGCCGGCGGCGTAGCCGTCCATCAGCAGGCGGTAGCGGTGGCCCGGCAACAACCCAGGCGTGCTGGCGACCTTGACCAGCAGGCCGCCGGCATTGTCGCGAATCGTGGCGTCTGGTTGCGGCGCAAGGATCTCGAGCAGGCTGTAGTGGTGCTTCGCAGTGTCGACCGTCGGCGCCGGCTCTGGTGCTTGCGGACGGTGCGTTTCGACTGCGGGCATGCGGTTGGTCGGCCCAGGTTTCACCGACTCGACCGACCGCCCGCCGGGGCGATCGGTGAACACGCGGTTGCCCTGTTCGTCCGTATAGCTGTAGATCTCGGCGACAGCAGGCAGGGCGCAGGCCAGCAGGGCGGCCGCGAATATTCGATGACTGACGTTCAAGACGCAGGTTTCGGTTTGGGGGTGGGTGTCGGTTTGGGTTTCGGCGGAACTGTCGGTTTGGGTCGCAACGCGGGGCTGGAGGTGTTGACCCGCTGCACGGTGAACTGCTCCTGGGCACGCTGAATCACCTGTCCGCCGCTCAGCACTTCGGCTTCGATGACATGGGTGCCGCGATCGACGTTGGTCAGCTGCAGCGACGTATTGCTGCTCGGTTCTCCCTGGGGCTCGCCATCGAGCAGAAAGCGGATCCGATGATTCCTGCGCAGTGGTGGATCGAGTTGAGCATTGACCACGAAGGTGCCGTTGTTCGCCCGCAGCGCCTGCTCGTCCGGTATGCCGCCGATGGACAGGCTGCGGTAGGCCTGCTGTCGGTCCGTGCCGTTCTGCTCTTCGGGTAAGGGTGGCGGTGCGTTCGGCACCTTGATGTCCACGGTATTGGCAGGCGGCAGATCGATGGTCTCCGCCGTCACGCCTTCCGGTGGCTGGTTGGTGAAGACCGTGTTGCCCTTGTCGTCTGTGTATTTGTAGATCTGCGCCATGGCCGGGGCCGTTAGCAGTACGAGCAGGCTGAACAATGCGATGCGCATGGGAAGCTCCGCGGAGTGAATGCGGGAAGCCTTGCACTGTGTTGGTGGACAGGCAAGTGCCAACGTTGCGATTTGCGATCGATGCCCGCCGGTCGCAGCGCAAACGCATGTTGTCCTGCCCTGCGATAGCGTAGATATAAAAAAGGCCTCCCGAAGGAGGCCTTTTCTATCATGCGGACTGGCTTAGACGCTGTAGTACAGGTCGTATTCCAGCGGGTGCACGAAGGTGCGGACCTTGATTTCTTCCTCGCTCTTGAGCTCGAGGTAGGCGTCAATGAAGTCGTCGGAGAACACGCCGCCCTTGGTCAGGAACGCACGGCCCTTGTCCAGCTCTTCCAGAGCTTCCTTCAGGCTGCCGCACACCTGCGGGATCAGCTTGCCTTCTTCCGGCGGCAGATCGTACAGGTTCTTGTCAGCTGCATCGCCAGGGTGAATCTTGTTCTGGATGCCGTCCAGGCCAGCCATCAGCAGTGCGGCGAAGCACAGGTAGGGGTTGGCAGCCGGGTCCGGGAAGCGCGCTTCGATACGGCGGGCTTTCGGGCTGGATACGTACGGGATACGGATCGAGGCGGAGCGGTTGCGGGCCGAGTAGGCCAGCATCACCGGTGCTTCGAAGCCCGGAACCAGACGCTTGTAGGAGTTGGTCGACGGGTTGGTGAAGCCGTTCAGCGCCTTGCCGTGCTTGATGATGCCGCCGATGAAATACAGGGCGGTATCGGACAGGCCGGCGTAGCCTTCGCCTGCGAAGGTGTTCTTGCCATCCTTGGAGATGGACATGTGTACGTGCATACCCGAACCGTTGTCGCCGTACAGCGGCTTCGGCATGAAGGTCGCGGTCTTGCCGTAGGCATCGGCGACGTTGTGTACGCAGTACTTCAGGGTCTGAACTTCGTCAGCCTTGTTAACCAGCGTGTTGAACTTGACGCCGATTTCGTTCTGGCCGGCAGTGGCCACTTCGTGGTGGTGCACTTCGACGACCAGGCCCATCTCTTCCATGGCGTTGCACATGGCGGTACGGATTTCGTGGTCGTGGTCGCACGGCGGAACAGGGAAGTAACCGCCTTTGACGGCCGGACGATGGCCCTTGTTGCCGCCTTCGATGTCAGCGTCGGTGTTCCAGGAGCCTTGCTCGGAGAAAATCTTGAACATCGAGCCGGAGATGTCGGACTTGAACTTCACTTCGTCGAAGATGAAGAACTCAGGCTCCGGACCAACGAATACGGTGTCACCGATACCGGTCGACTTGAGGAATTCTTCGGCGCGCTTGGCGATCGAGCGAGGGTCGCGGTCGTAGCCCTGCATGGTGCTCGGCTCGACGATATCGCAGACCAGGATCAGGGTCGGCTCTTCGGTGAACGGATCCAGTACGGCGGTTTCATCGACCGGCATCAGGATCATGTCGGAGGCTTCGATGCCCTTCCAGCCATGAATGGACGAGCCGTCGAACATTTTGCCGTGCTCGAAGAAGTCTTCGTCCTGAGCGTCACGCGCCGGAACGGTCACGTGGTGCTGCTTGCCTTTGGTGTCGGTGAAGCGCAGATCAATCCACTTCACATCGTAATCTTTGATCAGTTGAAGCGACTTCGACATGGTGCTCTCCAAGTGGTGGAAGCGTTGGCAGACAAAGCTTCCCAAATCTAGGGGTGAAGCCGAGCGGGGATACTCCGTCAAGGCGACCTGCCTCACAAGGGAGCAAATTGCATGCCAGTGCTCCGTGATGGGTCCGGACGCCTGAAAACGGCGGCTCCCTGACAACTTGGGGCGTTTGGCCAGCCGTATTCTAATTATTACGCCCCATAGTGGTGCGATATGGAGTGGCGTCGTCCTGTTTTGGTGCAACTCGTGTGGGATTGAGAAAACTGACTAAAGCTTGATCAATTTCCGATATACTCCGCCCCCCTCTTTTTACGCCTTGCCGGCGCTTGCGCTGTTTTCCATGAAACTGATCGTCAAAGTATTCCCAGAAATCACCATCAAGAGCCCGCCGGTGCGAAAGGGGTTCATTCGCCAGTTGGCGAAGAATATCCGCACCGTGCTGCGCGACCTCGATCCCGACTTGCGGGTGGAAGGGGTGTGGGACAACGTCGAGGTGGAAACGGCGCTCAGCGATTCGAAGTTGCTGAAGGAAATGATCGAGCGCCTCCGCTGCACGCCGGGTATCGCCCATTGCCTGGAAGTGCACGAGTACCCGCTGATGGGTCTGGACGACATCGTCGACAAATGCAAGGCGCACTTCGCCGACCGGCTGGCCGGCAAGATATTCGCTGTCCGCTGCAAGCGTGCCGGCAAGCATCCGTTCAGCTCGATGGACGTCGAGCGTCATGTCGGCAGTGAGCTGCGTGTGCACTGCGGCGCCGCCGGCATTTCGCTGAAAGCGCCGGAAATCGAAGTGCGGATGGAGATCCGCGACCAGCGCTTGTTCATCGTGCATGCCCAGCATGACGGCATTGGCGGCTATCCGCTGGGTGCGTTGGAGCAAACACTGGTGTTGATGTCCGGTGGGTTCGATTCCACCGTGGCCGCCTACCAGATGATGCGCCGCGGACTGATGACGCACTTCTGCTTCTTCAACCTCGGCGGTCGTGCCCATGAGCTGGGTGTGATGGAAGTCGCCCACTATTTATGGAAGAAGTACGGCAGCTCGCATCGCGTGCTGTTTATCAGCGTGCCCTTCGAAGAAGTCGTTGGCGAGATTCTCGAGAAGGTCGACAACAGCCAGATGGGCGTGGTGCTCAAACGCATGATGCTGCGCGCCTCGACCGAGATTGCCGAGCGTCTGCACATCGATGCACTGGTGACCGGCGAGGCGATTTCCCAGGTGTCGAGCCAGACGTTGCCGAACCTGTCAGTGATCGATTCGGCCACCGACATGCTGGTGCTGCGCCCGCTGATCGCGAGCCACAAGCAGGACATAATCGACACCGCTTTCGAAATCGGCACGGCCGAGTTCGCCAAGAACATGCCCGAATATTGTGGCGTGATCTCGAAGAATCCGACCACCAAGGCCAAGCGCTACCGTATCGAACACGAAGAGAAACAGTTCGACATGGCAGTCCTCGAGCGTGCCATGGCCAACGCCCGTCAAGTCGCCATCGACCGGGTGATCGACGAGCTGGCCCAGGACCTGCAAGTCGAAGAAGTCGCCGAGGCTTCTGCAGGCCAGGTGGTGCTGGACATCCGTCATCCCGATGCAGCCGAGGACGAACCCCTGCAGCTGGATGGCATCGAAGTGCAAACGTTGCCGTTCTATGCGATCAACAACCGCTTCAAGGAGCTGGACGTGAATCGCCAGTACCTGCTGTATTGCGATAAAGGTGTCATGAGCCGCCTGCATGCTCATCATTTGTTGAGCGAGGGGCATATCAATGTGCGCGTTTATCGTCCGGCATAAGATGCCCGGGCTGAATGGCGGCAGTATCCGTCACCGCCCTCCCGACCCGCACCGCGGCCTGTAACGGCCGCGACACCTCGTCAATTGTCAGCTTTTATCAAACCGATTTTTCGCGTAGGGCGCTGAGCGCATCCGCTCCACCGCCCGACCCAACTACGAGACCACTACTGTGATCGAGAATCTACGTAACATCGCCATCATCGCTCACGTTGACCATGGCAAAACCACCCTGGTCGACAAGCTTCTGCGCCAGTCCGGCACCCTGGAGCGCGGCGAGCTCAACGATGAGCGCGTGATGGACTCCAACGACCAGGAAAAAGAGCGCGGCATCACCATCCTGGCCAAGAACACCGCCATTCGCTGGAACGAATACCGGATCAACATCGTCGACACCCCCGGCCACGCCGACTTCGGCGGTGAAGTAGAGCGTGTGATGTCGATGGTCGACTCCGTGCTGCTGCTGGTCGACGCCCAGGACGGCCCGATGCCGCAAACCCGCTTCGTGACCAAGAAGGCCTTCGAAGCCGGCCTGCGCCCGATCGTGGTGATCAACAAGGTCGACCGTCCGGGCGCGCGTCCGGACTGGGTGCTGGATCAGATCTTCGACCTGTTCGACAACCTGGGCGCCACCGAAGAGCAGTTAGACTTCCAGGTCGTCTACGCCTCGGCCCTGAACGGCATCGCCGGTCTGGACCACACCGACATGGCCGAAGACATGACCCCGCTGTATCAGGCCATCGTCGACCACGTACCGGCCCCGCAGGTCGATGTCGATGGCCCGTTCCAGATGCAGATCTCCGCGCTGGACTACAACAGCTTCCTCGGCATCATCGGCGTAGGCCGCATCGCCCGTGGCCGCGTCAAGCCGAACACCCCGGTCACTGCCATCGACATGCATGGCAAGAAGCGTAACGGCCGTATCCTCAAGCTGATGGGCCACCACGGTCTGCACCGCGTCGACGTCGACGAAGCCACCGCTGGCGACATCGTCTGCATCAGCGGTATGGATGAACTGTTCATCTCCGACACCCTGTGCGACCAGAACCACGTCGAAGCCATGAAGCCGCTGACCGTTGACGAGCCAACCGTATCCATGACCTTCCAGGTCAACGATTCCCCGTTCTGCGGTAAGGAAGGCAAGTTCGTCACCAGCCGTAACATCAAGGAGCGCCTGGACAAGGAGCTGCTGTACAACGTGGCCCTGCGCGTCGAAGAAGGCGACTCGGCTGACAAGTTCAAAGTCTCCGGTCGCGGCGAGTTGCACCTGTCGGTGCTGATCGAAACCATGCGTCGTGAAGGCTTCGAAATGGCCGTGGGCCGTCCAGAAGTGATCATCCGTGAAGTCGACGGCGCCAAGCATGAGCCGTTCGAGAACGTCACCATCGACATCCCTGAAGAAGCGCAGGGCAAGGTGATGGAAGAGATGGGCCTGCGTAAGGGCGACCTGAGCAACATGGTGCCGGATGGCAAGGGCCGTGTTCGCCTGGAGTACAACATCCCGGCCCGTGGTCTGATCGGTTTCCGTAACCAGTTCCTGACCCTGACCAACGGCGCAGGCATCCTGACTTCGATCTTCGACCGCTACGACGTGATGAAGTCCGGCCACATGTCCGGCCGTCAGAACGGCGTACTGGTATCGGTCGAAACCGGCAAGGCGCTGACCTATTCGCTGGAAACTCTGCAGGCGCGCGGCAAGCTGTTCGTCGAGCATGGCCAGGAAATCTACAACGGCCAGATCGTCGGCCTGAACAGCCGTGACAACGACATGGGCGTGAACCCCACCAAGGGCAAGAAGCTCGACAACATGCGTGCTTCGGGCAAGGACGAAACCATCGCCCTGGTTCCGCCGGTCCGCTTCACGCTGGAACAGGCTCTGGAATTCATCCAGGACGACGAGCTGTGCGAAGTGACCCCGAAGTCGATCCGTCTTCGCAAGAAGATCCTCGACGAAGGCGAGCGTAACCGCGCTGCGAAGAAAGCCAAGGCTTGATTCCGGCTTAGCTACAACGAAAAGGCGCCTTAGGGCGCCTTTTTGCTGTCTGTAATTCCCGGCTGGACGTTAGTCGTTTCGCCTTTCCCCCCGTATAGAGATCAGGGGCCTGCTCATCATTGCAGTTCGCGATAACTAGAGCTTCCCTCGCTCCGGCCCCTTCAATGCAAATTGCTTCGGCCAGTCACGATGGTTGAAGACTTGGCCCTCGGCGCGAATGCGGGCGATCTCGCGCAGGTCGACGGTTGCAAAGACCCAGCGGGGCTCGTCGTCCGTGCCTTCCGCCAGGATGCCGTCGTCGGGAAAGCCGTAATCGACTGGCGTGTAGACACTGGCGCGGCCAGTATTGACGTCAACCGCTTCGGACCAGGGGGCATGGCCGACGGTGGGCGCCTGGACCACATAGCATTGATGTTCCAGCGCGCGGGCCTGGCAGCCGATACGTACCCGATGGAAACCCGCCTGGGTATCGGTGCAGCTGGGAACCAGCAGCAAATCTGCTCCGGCTGCAACCTGCTGGCTCGCAATCATAGGAAACTCAGAGTCATAGCAAATCAGGATGCCGATACGGCCCAGTTCGGTATCGATTACCTCAATGTGGTTGCCACCACTGATACGCCATTGCTCAGTCTCGAAGCGAGTCATCATCAGTTTGTCCTGATGCCCTAGCTTTCCTTGCGGGCCAAACAGGGTTGCCCGGTTTACGACACGGCCAGCCTGCAATTCAGTCGGGAAGGAGCTTGCCAGAATCAGGACGTCATAGCGGCTGGCAAGGGTCTGGTGTATTTCGTGCCACTTCGGCAGCAAGGTCTGCATCGTACGGAGCTGCTGCTGCAGGTCGCTGTAAACCGCCTCGCCGAACAGCGAGGCCAGTTCCATGCTGCCGTATTCGGGAAACACCAACAGTTTGGCGCCTTGCTGCGCGGCGTTGGCGATCCAGGTCTCCAGTTTTTCAGCGAACTCATCCCAGTGTGAAAAAAAACCGATATCGTACTGGGCTGTCGCCAGCTTAAACGCGCTCATTGCAAATGTTTCATCCAGAAGATCATGGGTTTGAGTGACTCCCGCCCATCGCCAAGGTCTTTCCAGCTGAAGTGCGTCGTCAGCTCCGGGTGTTTTTTGTACCCACGATGACGCCAGAACTCATCCAGTGGCTGGTAATCGGCAGGGCGAGCAGGATGGGTAGCGGGCCGCTCCACCCCACAGAAGCAGGAATACCTCATGCCGCCAATGGCGCGCGCATGCAGCTCACGTTGTTCAAAAAACGCCACTCCCGCCCCCTGCCCGCGGTATTCAGGCAGTAACACGGATTCGCCGCAGTAAAATATTTCATCAATGTTGTAATCCGCCTCGCGGAAGGGCTGCTGGACTTCATCCGTCTCATGGGACATCGGTAACCCGGTAGACGCACCTACGACCCTGTCGCCATCGAATGCCAGCACCACCACACTGTGCGGTGCTTCGATGTAGGTTTGCAGATAGCGCGCCTCGTAATCCGCGGCACCGTCATACAGGTACGGAAAGTCGCGGAACACGCGCATGCGTAACCGAGCCAGTTCAGGGATGAACCGATGAAGCGCTGCGCCAGACAAGCGCCGGAAGATCAACTTGGCCATTACACGGAAACTTGAGCGATCCAGTCTTCAAGGTTGTAGTAGTTGGTGACCCGCGCCACTTGGCCGTCTCTGATCACGAAGAAAGCCCCAGCCGGAAGGCGGTAAGTCTGGCCCTTCGCTTCGGGCAGCCCTTCATCGGTCGCCAGGTATTCCCCGATGACCGTGAACTCGACCGCTGCTCGGTCGCCGGCTTCATTCGTGGTGATGGAGAGGTCCACGATAGTCTCCCGGTAGTTGCGGTTCATGCGCTCCATGAACTTCGCAAAGGCCGCCTTGCCGACCTCACGTCCACTCTGGTTGATGTCGTGAATGACATCGTCCGTCAGCAGCGAGAGAAAGGTATCCATGTCGCCGGCGTTAAAGGCATCGTAGTAGCGTTGCAGTAGATGTGCGGTGGCCTGATGCATGAGTGAAGTGTCCTGAATTGATACGTCGTCCGATAGTAGTCAGTCGCGGCGGCCAGGCGAAAGAGCATGCGTTCGGGCTGGCAAGATCAAGTATGAGAGGGTCGCAACTGGCTATATCGACCGCTAAGGCTTAGCCGGCTCGGCATTATTTTCCCGGCCTCGCTCAGCGATCCCAGTCCGGCTGTTCAGCAAGCCGCTCGATCAGAAAATCCAGCAAGGCGCGTAGTGCTGGCGGCATTTGCCGGCGTGTGCCATAGAGCGCATGGATACCCAGTTCCTGCGGTTCGTACTCGGGCAGTAGCTGCACCAGTGCCCCGGAACGCAGCAGCGCGCTAACTGAGTAAAGCGGCTGCAAACTGATACCCGCATCGGCCAGCGTGGCCTCCAGCAGCACCATGGACTCGTTGGCGCTGAGGTTACCCCTGACGGCCACGGCGAAGGGCTCGCCGGCGCGTTGGAACTCCCAGATGCTGCGGCCGAAATAGGCGTAGCTCAGGCAATTGTGCTGCGCCAGATCCGTAGGCCGCTGTGGCGTGCCATGGCGCTTGAGATAGCTCGGTGTCGCGCACACCGCCGAACGACATACGGCGAGCTGGCGGGCGATCAGATTGGGGTCGAGCTGGTTGGTGATGCGCAACGCCAGATCGACCCGCGCTTCCACCAGATTGACCGTTTGACTGTCGATCAGCAGATCGAAATCGACCTGCGGATACATAGCCATAAATGCGTTGAGCTGGTGCACCAGCCAGGCCTGGGCGAATGACTGGCTGCAGGCGATACGCAGGTTGCCACGTGGGGCGATATCGCTACTCGAACTGATGCCCTGCATGGTTTCGGCTACGGCGAGCATTTCCCTGCACTGCGGCAATAGCTGCTCGCCGATGCCGGTCAGGCTCAGTTTGCGCGTGCTGCGGTGCAACAGACGCGCGCCGACCCAGCTTTCCAGTTCGGCGAGATAGCGCGAAACCATCGCCCGCGACATTTCCAGCGCCTCGGCAGCCGCTGTTTGGCTGCCTCTGTCCACCACTTCGACAAATACCCGGGTTGCCGTCAGTCGATCCATTATTCGCTCGATATGCGCAACAAATATGCGCGAATTAAGGGGCTTTTTGAGCCATTTAAAGCAACTAATATCCCTCCGTCACTCAAAAACGGAGGCTCTCATGTTCCCAACCCGTATCGTTCGCCAACTTCTCGCCGGTGCTGCTTTGCTCGCCGGTGCCAGCGCCGTCCTGGCGCAACCGCTCAGCGTCGAGGTGTACAACCCCGGCGAAAGTGCCGTTTTTCCAGTCGCGTCTACGCTGATCAGCGGCGAGCGCGACGCGATTTTGGTCGACGCGCAGTTCTCCACTCGCGAAGCCCAGGAGCTCGTCGAACGCATCCAGGCCAGCGGCAAAACCCTGACCACCATTTTTATCAGCCACGGCGATCCCGATTTTTACTTCGGCCTCGATACCCTGACCCGCGCCTACCCCGAGGCCAAGGTGCTGGCGACGGCGGAGACCGTCGCCCATATCGAAAAAAGCCGCGCGCCCAAACTGGCGTACTGGGGCCCGATCCTCAAGGACAGCGCGCCGCAGCGCACCCTGGTGCCGGAAGTTCTGCAGGGCGATAGCCTGACCCTGGAAGGGCAGAGCTTGCAGCTGATCGGCCACGACCCCAAGCACACCAATGCAGTGGCCCTGACAGGTCGGTGAAAGAACTACCTGCATTGGCCCTTCTGATAAAAGACAGGGCGTAAACACAGGCTCGGCAAGTCGCTCGCGACTAACGCGCTGCAGCGCGGAGCCGTTGACTGGTATTTCGCTGCGCTGCGTTTCTCGCCTGTTTTTGCGGGCCGCCATCGGTATTATCCTTGGCTACCTCGCCTACGTCTCTTCAACGGCCTGCCAGCGGCACGATAACGAGCCGACCGACCAGACGAACATTGCGGCATAGTCGCCGGCCTCGCGCCAATGGATATGTCGCAATTGCCCCGCTCCAATCTGCTGATTTGCCCCTGTTGCGCCGATTAACCCCATCGTCCGCGTCAGCATGAACCTGCCTGCCGAGTGACGCGGAACGCAGCCGTCGCAAGCCCGACGCATTTCTTTAAAGCCTTCGCGGTTATCTCAATGCTTCCTTCCACTATTTCAGCGGTCCGAGCCCCATGAGTCAGGAATGAGACGCTACGCACATGGCCGTGGTCTGGTATTTGCTCAGTCGTGGCTGTTAGCCATCGCTGGGTGGTTAATTCCCAGAATCAGACCGTCACAGAAGGCAGGTGGACTTTATGAAACGTTTAATGGGCTGGATGCTCACGCTTTCCCTGACTTGCGCCGGGAACCTGCAAGCTGCCGAAACAGCGCGCTGTGAGCAGGTCCGGTTGTCCGACGTCGGCTGGACCGACATCACCATGACCACAGCCGTCACGCGGCTTCTGCTCGGCGAGCTAGGCTACCGCACGCATGTCGCGCGGCTATCGCTTCCAGAAACCTACGCTGGCTTGGCAGAGGGAAAGGTAGATGTGTTCCTCGGCAACTGGATGCCAGCGCAGGCCGCGTTGGCCCAGCCGCATCTGGACGCGGGGCTGATCGAAAAGCTGCAAACGAATTTGCCTGTCGTGCGCTATACCCTGGCCGTACTGCAGCCAGGTTACGAGGCCGGGCTGCACGATTTCGCCGATATCCAGCGTTTCGAAAAAGAGCTCGGCGGGAAAATCTATGGGCTCGAGCGCGGGAACGGCGGCAACAAGATGGTGCAGGGCATGATCAAGGACAATGTTTTCGGCCTGAAGGGTTTCACCCTGGTGGAGTCCAATGAAAACGAAATGCTCAATTACGTTGAGCGCGCCCAGCACCTGGGCCAGTTTGCGGTATTCCTGGCCTGGGAGCCGCACCCTATGAATAAACGCTTTCGTCTGTCCTACCTGTCAGGCGGCGACGCCTATTTCGGCCCCAACTACGGTGCCGCACAAGTGAATACAGTGGCGCGCGGCGGCTTCTCTAAAGACTGCCAGAACCTTGCAAGGCTGTTCAGCAACATGACGTTCACCATCGCGTCGGTCAGTGAGCTGATGAGCGCGGTGCAGGAAAGCAACACCAATCGTCGGCGGGTCGCCAAGCAATGGATCAAAGCCAATCCGCAGATTGTTGCCACCTGGCTCAAAGGGGTCACTCACCGCGAAGGCGGACCGGTCACAGCGATATTCGGTGCGTCATTGGCTTCCACTAATTAGGCGTCAACCGCATACGAACGGACGCGGCGCTCGGCCAGGCGGTCCAGTATCCCGATACGGCGTGGGCCGATAGCCGCCGTGCGGCCTGTTACCTTTCGTAATGAAGGAAAGCTAACAGGCGATAGCCCGCCTTTTTGCAGGCGTGAACGTGGTTGACCTGGGGCTCACCTGAGGAGAGGAGAGCCCTATGCGGCATCGAGCAAGGCTGCTGCTGCCCGGGGTGCCGTCGCATTGGAAACAGCGATTCAAAAAGGAGATAGAGCAGGCTTTTGGGCGTCGAGCGGGGCGGGGGCGGCGGGAGGCCGA
>NZ_JYHV01000004.1:127743-211368 GCF_000952685.1 Stutzerimonas stutzeri
GATATGGCTAGACCTTCCGTGAAGTCGTGTCGGCCCTATTACTCCAAACGACACCGCCATTCTAGAAAACGACCCCTATGAAGCCGATTCAGGCAGTCCAGCTAAAAACAATTGCCATGCGGTCGACAGAGTGAGAGACAGACATCTATGGCCAGTGGCCATTTCATTTGCCACACCTCGAATGGAAGATGACGATGCTCGGTTTCGCAACGGCCAGACTGGCCAATTTGGGAACGGCCACGAAGCTCGCCCTCGGTTTCGGCCTGGTCTTGCTGTTAACCGCCGTGGTCGCCGTCGTTGGACTGACAGCCTTGCGTTCGGTAGATATGCGATTCGACGAACTCAAGCACGTGTCGTCGATAAAAACCGAGGTCCTGTACATCCGCAGCATCGAGCAGCATTTCACCGCTAGCGGCGACGCTAAGCATGTAAAGGCGCTCAACGACAAAGTCGCCACTACCCTGGCCAACGTCGCGGAACTCAAGTCGCAACTTGGTGAGGCCCAGCAAGAGGGCCTCACCAGCGTTGAGCTAGCGCTCGCTGAATACCAAGATGCATTCACCCGTTTCGTGCAGGTTTCAGACGCCAAGGCCATTGCGCTCGACTCCGCCTACTGGTCAGTGGTCAGCGCTTCCAACAGTCTCGATATCCTGCAGAGTGGGCTGGTGGAAGACGGCCTCTATGATTTAAAGGAATCCCAGGGGCAGCAAGGCGCCGAAATGGTCGGCCAGGGCCAGCAGATCGCTCAGCTGTACAGCTTGATTCTTTCTGCACTGAATGAAGCCCGCCAACGCCTGCAGCAGAGCGACGAAACGTCTGCTACAACCATCCACCAGGCCCAGGCAGCGCTTGACCTCGCTAACTCGCTCATGGAGGCGCTGGACCGTGGCATGTACGGTGCGGTGTTGACCGAGGTGGTGGGCAACATCAGGTCGTTCAACGACAGATTGGGGGATTACACCCAAGCATTGGAAGACGGTGCCCGCCTTTACACTGAAATGAACAATCGTGCGGAAGGCGCGCTTGAGGCTGCGGATAAGGCCTATCAGGCTCAGCAAGACGCCATGCAGGTCGATCTAGTCGCGAGCAGCCGCTTGATTTTGCTTGCTTCCGGATTGGCGCTAATCGTCGGCATTCTCGCTTCGCTGTTGATAACCCGCCTCATCGTCCGCCCCCTGCGCGAAGTGATACAGGCCGCCAATCAGATCGCTCGGGGAGACCTGAGCGCGCAGATTGTAGTTAATCGTCGTGATGAGTTCGGCCAGCTGATGCAGGCGATGCAGGAGATGTCGAAGAGCCTGCGTGGGATCGTAGGCCGCCTGCAGGGCGCGGTGACGCAAATCGCTGACTCTGCGGAGAAGGTCGCGGGCGTTACCGCCAAAGCGAGGGACGGCGTGTTGCGGCAGAGAGTCGAGATCGATCAGGTTGCCACCGCGATGAATGAGATGTCCGTTACCGTTCACGAAGTGGCTCGCAACGCCGAGGAGGCGGCTGGTTCAACTCGAATGGCCGACCGCACGGTTGGCAACGGGCATGCGATGGTCAAACAAAGCCTGGAGCGGGTGACTCAATTGGTCGACTCGGTCCAGGAAGCGGTCCGAGGCATCGATGCGCTGAGCGAAGAAAGCCAAAACATCGGCACTGTGCTCGACGTCATCAAGAGCGTTGCCGAGCAGACCAACCTGCTCGCGTTGAACGCTGCCATCGAGGCGGCGCGCGCCGGCGAGCAAGGGCGGGGCTTTGCCGTGGTGGCCGATGAGGTCCGCTCGCTCGCCCGGCGCACCCAGCAATCGACGGCCGAAATCCAGCATCTGATCGATACGCTGCAGAACGGCGCGAAGGTGTCGGTGCGGCAGATGCAGCACAGCAACGATCTTGTCCAGTCGACAGCCACCGACGCGAACCAGACGGCACTCGCTCTGAGCGAGATCGCCGCCGCGGTATCCATCATTCAGCAGATGAACCAGCAGATCGCCACGGCCGCCGAGGAGCAGACCGCTGTGGCCGAAGAAATCAATCGCAGTGTCATCAGCATCCGGGACGTCGCAGACCTGTCGTTCACGACGATGGAAGAAACGACAAACTCGCTCGATCAGTTCAGGGAACTCAGCCATGAACTGCAGGCGCTGACCGGACATTTCCGTGTGAATTGAGCGTTGGGCAGCGGGCCCTAGGGGGGCTGTAGCCGAAAAAAAATACGGCACGCCATGGGCATTGTTTCAGCTGTGACCACAATCACGTCGCGCCTGGACTCACCGACTAATGGCGATTGAGTGTCACGGCGTTATCCGCAAGTATGCGCCCCTCTTTGACCCGTGCTGACAAGCAAGTCAGCGCATGTCGTCTGTAATCATCGGAACGGATGCCTTTCCCCATGTCTCGTCTTGTTGCGCTCGCGATTGCTTTTGTCTTGCTCAGTGGTTGTGCCTACGGTCGAAAGGCCGATTACGCACATAGCTATCCGACCCTTTCAGCCGCTCCCATCCAGGCGGTCGAAGTGCAGGTGACGGACGCACGACCGTACGTGCTATCAGGTAACAAGAAAGGCACCTTCGTTGGCCTTGTGCGCGGCAGTTATTACATCCCCTACGACGTGAACACCCGCTCGGGTCTGCCATTGGCCGAAGATCTGCAAGCTGCGTTGGTCGGTGGGTTCGAGCGCAAGGGCGTCTCGACGCACTTGGCTGAGGCAGACGCACGAAAGGCATCGAAATCGGAAACCTTGCTGCTTGCCGTCTTTGTACACGAATGGAAAAGCGAAGCCGCCTTTGGAGAAATCCTGACCTACTCGCTACGTGCGGAGCTGATCGACCAATCCGGACAGCGCCTGGCGACGGCACAGGCCAGCGGGTCGGACCGTGTTTACGACTACACTCAAGCAGGCCAGGCGGCGCTCGCTTCGCTGCTGGCCCAGCCAACGCTCATGCAGGTGTTCGGCGGTGATGCCGTGACCGACACAGCACAAGACGAGCCGGTACAGATCGCGCCGGTGCGCAAGGCGGCGGCCGAACTGTATATACCGGGCTTCGGGCGGGATGGCGTTTATTGATCGTCGCCGGCGCCCGCTTCACCGACCATCTGCCATCATCCAAGCGCCCCGCGCCAGTAACGGAACGGGGTGCTTACAAACAACCGAATGTTCGGCTATCCCGAGCCGGTCGCGCCGAGTCCCCAGCCGGTGAGCCTGCCAGGCGCGCCCCGGTAGAGGTTTAAGCTTACTGGCGAACCCAGGTCTGGGTGCGGCCCAGCGCTTCAATGCCGACGTACCCGCGCATCTCCAACTTATCCCCACCTTCGAGCAGCGTCACCTTGGCGCGGTAAGTCTTGCCTTTGGCTGGATCGAGGATGGTGCCGCCGGTCCATACACGTTCGCCGTCGGGCTTGAGTCCCCAGAGAATGGTCATGCCGGTGATCGGCTGGTCTTTGCGCTCGCCGTCGCAGGCACTGCATATCGGATTCTGGCCATGGTCCGATTGCAGGATCTCCGCCACTTTACCGCTCAGTGTTCCGTCGGCGGCCTCTTGAATGTCGACGATGGACTTGGGCTTGCCGGTTTCGTCATCGATGGTCTGCCAGCGGCCGGCGGGTGACTCGGCGGCAAGGGCCAGTGACGAGAGCGAGAGTGGCAGGGCCAGCAGCAGGGCATTGAAAAGAGGACGCATGGTGTCTCCAGTGATGGAAAAGGCAGCGCCGACTCTAGCATCGGACATTTGCCTGCACTTGCCCTGGCCGGCTGACCGGTCGGTTCTCGTCGCTTTCGTCATCTTCAGTCGTCCTGATCGCGGGATGGCTGGCGTCCGATCGCGGCCGCCAACACCAGTGCCACGACCGAGCTGTGTGCGGCGTTGGTGCCGTGGTTGGCTCCCGGAAACAGCTGGAATGCGCTGTTCAGGCCGTGGCCGGACAGCCGCTGCAGACGGTCGACCAGATCCCGGGCATTGCCGACCATGCGCCGCTCGGCCATATGGCGCTGGCGCGGGTCGTCCATGTCGGCATCCGCCGCGGGCTCTTCGGCACCGCCAGCGGTGACCAGCAGGCGCGCGGCGACAGGCTGGTCCGCGAGCTGCCATTCGAATGCGGCGAGTGTGCGTTCGACATAGCCCTGGTACCACCAGATCGACGGACTGGCGGCCACATAGCCCTGAAATGCCTGCGGATTGGTGAACAGTGTGTAGAGGGTGAACAGGCCGCCGTAGGAATGGCCGAACAGGGTCTGCCGTCGGGCGTCTACCGGGTAGCGCTTGGCGATCACGGGTTTGAGTTCGTGCTCGATAAAGGCCAGAAAGTCATCGGCACCGCCCGATGGCGGTGGTTCGCGGCCCGGCAGGCGCTGGCGATCGTCGGCTTTGGGCGTGTAATCCTCGGCACGCGCCTTGAAGTCGTACAGGGCCTCGCCGGTGTAGCCGATGCCGACCACCAGTACCGAATCGCGAAGATTAGGGGCGGGCCGATCCTCTAGGGCCTGGGCCTGGATCGCCAAGCCCGGAAACAGGGCGTTGCCATCCAGCACATAGAGCACCGGATAGCCACCCGGCGGTGGCGCGTGTCGCGGCTCCGAGACGAAGATGCGGTAGTCCTTGCCAGTGCGTTGCGAATGCAGGTCACGCTGGCTGCTGTGCGGTAGCTGAACTGGCTGCCAGCCGGCTTGTTCCCTGGCGTGTGCCTGTACGGCGGCAAGTCCCAGAATGGCGAGCAAGGCGAGCAGGGCGCCTTTCATGGCTCGGCCTGCCTGTGGCTTGGCGGTAGCGGCCCGTCCAGCCAGTTCACCTTCAGTGCTTCGTCGCCCGAGAAGCGATGGAGGTGGTCGTCGATGACGAAGCGCAGGCGCTTTTCCGCCTCGCCGGCCTCGGCCTGGCAGTCGATCAGCAGTCGCTCGTCATCGGCGAGCATCCGGCACTGGCCGAAGGCGAATTCGACCTGCGCCTGACGCTCATCCAGCTGGACTTCGGCCTTGTGCGCGAAGTGTTTGCACAGCCGCATCATGTTGCGGGACGCGCGGGGTGTCGCCACCTGGGCGTGAAAATGGGGCATGGTGATCTCCGGAAGTCAGCCGCCGACGCCTACGGGCGCAGGCGGCCAGGTGGATCAGAACTCGTAACGGGCGCCCACCGTGAAGCTGCGTGACGGCCCGTAGAAGTTGAAGGTGCCGACGCTGCCAACTCGCGAAACGTATTTGCGGTCGAGCAGGTTGTTCACGTCGAAGGTGCCGGTCAGCTTGTCGGTGATCGGGTAGGACAACTTGGCATCCACCACTGCATATCCCGGTGCGCTGAGGCGCGGGCTGCCGGCGCGTTCGATGTAGTAGTCGCTCATCGCGGTCACGCCACCACCGATCCCCAGGCCGCGCAGGGCACCGCCGGGCAGGGTGTACTTGGTCCACAGCGAGGCCTGGTGCTGGGGCATCAGCGCGAAGAGCGCGTTGTCGTCACCGGCCAGGTTCTCGGTCTTCATGTAGGTGTAGCCGGCCAGCACTTCCCAGTCGGAGGTCAGGTAGCCGCTGATTTCCAGTTCGCCACCGCGGATGCGGGTCTTGCCGGTGGCCTCGTAGACGCCGCTGATCGGCGCGCCACTGTCATCGATGGCGCCGGCCGCGCGGTTCTCGTCGGTGAGCTGGAAGGCGGTGATGCGCGCGTTCAGGTCGCCGCCGAAATAGCTGCCCTTGATGCCTACCTCGTACTGCTCGCCTTCGCGCGGGTCGATGATGCGGCCGTCGGCACCGGCCTCGCTCTGTGGCTTGAATACCTGCGAGTAGCTGGCGTAGAGGGAGTGCTGGTCATCCAGATCGAACACCAGGCCGCCGTAGGGCGTGATATAGCCGGACTCGCGCACATCCTGCGTGGCGCTGCTGTTCTCGCCTTCGAAGCTGCTGACCCGCGCGCCACCGATCAGCGCCAGGCGCTGGATCGGGCGGAAGGTCAGCTTGGCGTAGAGGCCGGCTTCGCGCTCATCGGTTTCGGTCGGTGTGCCGAAGGTGACGTTCGGCTTGCTGGTGTCGCCCGGCTGGTAGCTGGCGACGTCGATGGCGCCGAGATTGCCGCGGGCGTCCGCGTACTCGGTCTCGTAGCGTTTGAAATCGCTGCCGATGACGAACTCGCTGACCTGCCCGAGCAGCTCGAACGGCTGGCTGTAGTTGGCATCGACGGCGAGGGTGTCCTGCTCCAGATCGCGGGCGGTGTAGGCCAGGCTGGTGGCGCCGCTGTTGACGTTGCGCGCGGTGAAGGCATAGAGGTAATCGGTCGCGCGCCTGGAGCCGCGCACCGCCACGCGACCGTAGCCGCCATTGTCGAAGCGATGGGTCAGCTCGGCGACGACGTCGGTGCCGCGACTGTCGAAATCACCCCAGTCGGCGCCCAGGTAGGTCGAGCGGCTGAAGTCTTCCAGGCTGCCGTCGATGGCGGCCGGATAGCCGTTGTGCGGAAGGATGTCCTTGGTCTGGTGGATCAGCCCGAAAGACATGACGGTGGCGTCGGACAGGTCGATGTCCAGTGCGCCATAGAAGCTCTCGCTGGTGTTGGCGTTGTAGTCGACCTCGCCGTTGGTGTCGGCGCGGGAGATGACCGTACGGCCGCGCACGCGCCCCTGCTCGTCGAGCGGGCCGGACAGGTCCGCTTCCAGGTAATGGGTGTCCCAGCTGCCGTAGCGCCCGGTCAGGCTGCCCTGGACCTCGCGAGTCGGGCGCTTGCGCACCATGTTGACGATGCCGCCCATCTCGCTGGTGCTGTTGAACAGCCCGGACGGCCCGCGCATGACCTCGACCCGATCGAACGGCGACAGCGACGGCAGCGTGCCGTTGATGCTGGCCATCGGCGCGGGCAGTCCATCGATGTTGAATTCGTCGTACTCGTAGCCGCGTGCATAGATCGACGAGCGCCCGCTGTCGTTGCTCAGGGTGCGCAGGCCGGTGGAGTACTTAGCCAGGTCATCCAGGTTCACGAACTGGCGGTCGCGGATGTAATCGCTGGTGTACACGCTGATCGACTGCGGGATGTCGCGCAGTTCGGCCGGCGTCTTGGTGCCGACGGTGGCGGCCGGCACGGTGTAGCCGCCGCTTTGCTCCGAAGACGGCATGTCGTACAGGCGGTTGCCTTCGACGGTGATGCTCTCCAGCTGCACCGGTTCGGCCTGAGCGGCGACACTCTGCGCCAGGGCGCTCAACGGAAACGGGGCGAGCAGGCCGGCAAGCAGCAATGGCCTGAGGCTTGAGGTGCGGAGAATTCTGTCCATGGGCGGCTCCTGTCGCAGCGGCGGCGACGTGTTGGCAAACGTTCGCGCTACTTAATGATAATTATTTGCATCAAAAGATGTCGACGCGTAGTCTGCCACCCAGTCGCTTCGCGAACCTTTGCGGGGCCGAACATTTGCTTTGCAATCCCGTCAGTTCGAGGCGCAGCGCCGCATGAATCAAGCTGATCACATCATTCGTGGCGATGAGTTGCCGGCCATGAGCAGGCCGGGGCTGCGCCTGTCCAACGAGGATGACGACCGCCTGCTCTACGGCCGAGTGAAGTGGGCGCAGCTGCGTGATGGCCTGTCGCTGCACTGGTCCGATTGCGAAGAGCTGCAGGATTTCGTCACCGAAAACGTGGTTGGTCCGCGGGTATCGTTCGTGCTCTTTCTGCAGGGCCAGAGCCGGGTCAGCTATGGCGATCTGCCGCTGACGCTCGGTCAGCCGGCGTCGCGGCAGGCACCCGAGGGCGTGGCGGTTTCGATGAACGAACCGGTGCTGTTCCGCCGCCAGGCGCGCCGCGGCAGTCATATCCGCAAGCTGGTGGTGAGCCTGACGCCGGACTGGTTCGAAGGGCGCGGGGAGGGTGTCGGCTCGAGCGATGGCGCGATCCGTCGCTTCATGGATAGCCACCTGGCGCCGCGTGTCTGGATGCCCTCGGCGCGGCTGCTGACGTTGGCCGACCAGATGCTCAACCCGCCCGGCTACGACACGCTGCTTCAGGGCCTGTACCTGGAAAGCCGCGCACTGGATATCGCCTGCGAGGCACTGATCAGCCTGGGTGATCGCTCGGCGTCGGCGGAACAGGGCCTGCGCCCGCAGGAGTACCGCCGTCTGCAACGCCTCCTCGCGCTCCTCGACAGCGGTGAGGCTGACGACTGGACGCTGGAGCGCATCGCCCGGGAGGTGGGCGTCAATGCCACCACGCTGCAGCGGCAGTTTCGCCTGTTCAAGGGCATGACCGTGTTCGAGTACCAGCGTGCCCGCCGGCTGCAGCTGGCGCGGGAGGCTTTGGAGCGCGAAGGTGCCAGCGTCAACGAGGCCGCCTGGCGCGCCGGCTACAACAGTCCGGCCAACTTCGCCACGGCATTCAAACGCCAGTTCGGCATCAGCCCGCGGCAGGTGCGGGCGCGGGTTTGAATGCTCGGAAGGTGTGCCGTAAGACTTTTGCCCGCGGCCACATCTTGCGGCTGCTTGTTAAGCCGCCACCGCCGCGCCATGCTCGCCACCGGTATTCAAAGGAGCGATTCGATGAAACAGGGATTGTTGGCTACGGTGCTGCTGGCTGTGTTAGTGACACAGGCGCAGGCCGGTTTCCAGAAGGACAGGGAGGCGTTCGACATGCGCCAGGCCGAGCTCGACCAACGTTGCGAGTCGGCCCGGGAGGCGAAGCTGGCGCCGCTGCGCGAAGCGGCGTTTCAGGACTGCATGAGAACGACCCGCAACAGTCGCGCCGAGACCGAGTGTCGGCGCAGGACCGCCGGTGAAAACGGCAACCGGGCCGGTGGTGCGCCTCGCTTCTATGACGCGCCTGCCTGCGTAGAGGCGTTCGAGCACAAGCGACAGCGGCCCTGAGCGGGAACCGCGGGCGTGCCGCGTAACGCGTAATATAGCCCGGCTGACGATTGAACAAGCTGGCCCGGCGATCTACGCCATGTGAGCGGCGCCTCTTCCCCCACATTCCCGCCCCCATCGGGCTCGCCATACGTCGGAGAGCTGTGGACGGGCACGCCCATCTGCTCAAGTGTGATGGGCTGGCGCCGACAAAGGGGGTATCTGATTGATTCTAGTGGCCTGCCCCCGATGCCGGCCCGGGTTCCTTGATCCCTCCGAGGACACTGCATGCGTTCGTCCTGTCTCCGCGATCTGAGCGTCGCCCTTGTCCTGCTAGTGTCCGGGGCCTATAGCGCGCTCACCTATGCCCATGCAATCACCGCGGTCACCGAAGAGCTGCCCCCCTACAACATGACCATCGACGGCAAGCTGACCGGCATGGGCACCGAGGTGGTAGAGGCTGTTCTGGAAGAGGTTGGGGAAACCGCGCACATCCAATCGATGCCCTGGGCACGCGCCTACGACATCGCGCTCAATACCGAAAACGTGCTGATCTATTCAATTGCCAGAACTCCGCAGCGCGAGGCGCTGTTCAAGTGGGTGGGCGTCATCGCGCCGACGCGCTGGTACCTGTTCTCGCTACCTGGCATGCACTTCAATCTGAAGAGCCTTGAGGACGCAAAGCAATATCAGATCGCTACGGTCAAGGAGGATGTCGGAGAGCAGTATCTGATCAGCAACGGCTTTGCCGTGGGGCGCAATCTGCAGTCGAGCAATAAATACGAACACAACTACCAGAAGCTCAAGGCCGGGCGGGTAGATCTATGGATTTCCAACGAGCTCAACGCCCACTATCTGGTGCGCCAGGGCAGCGGTAATCCAAACGAAGCTGCCGTCCCTCAGTTAAGCCTGGACGACCTCGGTGGCACCAATGGACTGTGTTTGGCGTTCAGCCGCAAAACCTCGGATGAGCGCGTCGAGCAGTTCCGCCAGGCTTTGGCGCGTGTACGCGCTGATGGTCGCTATGACGCGATCGCCGCTAAATGGCTGAAATGAACGCGCACGACAGTCCTGACCCCGCAGCCCTTTTGCAGCGACGGACTGGCTCGCTCGGACGTCGTCTGGTGCTGGCCACGCTCGGTTTTTGCCTGCTGTTTACGCTGGTCACTGTCGGGGTGCGGACCTGGTCGGCCTGGCAGACCAGCCTGGCGGCGATGAATGCGGAGCTGGTGCTGATCGACCAGGTGTTTCAAAGCAACCTGGCCAAGGCGATCTGGGAGATGGACAGCGATGCACTGCGGACGCAGATCGACAGCGTCGCCAAGGCAGCCCCGGTCGGTCGCGTCGAATTGCAGATCATCCGTGCCGGGCGCGAGCCGCAAATCATTCAGCGCGAGCGCGCGCAGCAGCAGGTTCGGCACCGAGCGCCGACGTTGCAGCATTCCCTGACGTACGAGCCTTATCCGGGGGCCCTTGAGACGGTGGGCGAGCTGAAGCTGGAAGGCAATGAAGGACTGCTCTGGGAGCGGTTGATTGATGAGATCACCAACATTGTCATCACCCAGATCATTCAGTCGCTTTTGCTGGCCGGGTTGATCATGTGGATGTTCAATCGCAGCGTCACTCTGCATGTGCGCCGGATTGCCCGTCACCTGACTCGCCTGACGCCTGAGAATCTGGATCAGACCCTGCGACTCGAGCGCCCCTTGAAGCGCCACGATGAGCTGAGCCTGCTGGAATCCGGCGTCAACGGCCTGCAGGCGAAACTTTCGGCATACCTCGAACGACAACATCTGGATGAGCTGGCGCTAGCCGCGCATCGAGATCGCCTGGCCGAATTGGTCGAAGAACGTACCATCGAGTTGAGTGCCGCCAACGTGTTGCTCGAAGAGCTGTCGCGCAGCGACCCGCTGACCGGGCTGGCCAATCGTCGACATTTCGACGAGATCAAGGAGGTCGAATTTCGTCGTGCGCTTCGGTTGGGCCAGCCCCTTGCGGTGCTGATGTGCGACGTCGACCATTTCAAGCGCTACAACGATGCCCACGGCCACGCCTCCGGTGATCGCTGCTTGCAGATCGTGTCCGAGACCCTGACGAACACCTTTGGTCGGGCCGGCGAGTTAGTTGCGCGCTTGGGTGGCGAGGAGTTCGTGGTGCTCCTGCCAGGCTCGGATCGGGACAGTGCCAGGCGCGCGGCTGAACGCCTGCAACAACGGTTGGCCGAGCGGGCCCTGCCCCATGGCGACTCACCGGTTTCGTCACAGGTGACGCTGAGCATTGGCGTTGCCGCACTCGATGCCGAAACCATGGATCATTTCGACCTCTTGCTGCACAGCGCCGACGAGGCCCTCTATCGGGCCAAGGCGCAGGGCCGCGATCGGGTTGCCGACTAAGATACCGAGGCTCATATGATGCTCCCGTTTGTCGTTCGTATCGCCTTGCTGTGGACCTGTCTGGTGCCCTGCGTTCAGGCAGAGACAATCCGTGTAGTCACAGAAGAGACGTCGTTCAGTTACCTGCGACAGGGCCGGGTGGTCGGTCCAGCGACCCAGGTGGTGGAGGCAACCCTTGCGCGTGCGGGTCTGGATGATTACCGCATTGGCCTGTACCCCTGGGCACGGGCCTATGACATGGCGCTGCGCGAGCCGAACGTGCTGATCTATCTCATCGCTCGCACCCCCGAGCGCGAAGGTCAGTTTCATTGGGCCGGAGAAATCCTGCGAATCGACTACCACCTGTACCGGCTGCCCTCACGGAAAGACGTCCAGATCGCGCAGCTGGAGGATGCCAAGCAGTACCGTATCGGGGCGTTGCGCGGGGATGTCCGCTATCGCTATCTGCAGGACGAGGGATTTACCAAACTGGTGGTAACTGTCTCGAACGCAGACAGCTTCAAGCTCCTGAGCAACGGTCAGGTCGATTTGGTACCGATGTCGGAACAAGGCGTCAGGATGTTCTGCACTGAGGAGGGGCTCGCTGATGGCTGTCTGGAGCGCGTCCTTACTCTCAACACCGCCACGAGCCTTTATATGGCTTACAGCCTGCAAAGCGGTGAGGACGTGGTGCTGCGCACCCAGGCGGCTTTCGAGTCTCTGCAAGCGGATGGGACAGTAGCCCGCCTCATGGCAGGGCAGCGCTGAACGAGGCCGGCGCTGCCGACGTTACGCCCGTCTCGCTCAGCCCTGCAGGTCGGCCAGCATCGCGGTGGCCACCGCTTCGGCGACCTTGATGCCATCGACACCGGCGGAGAGGATGCCGCCGGCGTACCCGGCGCCTTCACCGGCCGGGTACAGGCCGCGGGTGTTGATGCTTTGCAGGGTCTCGTTGTCGCGCTTGATCCGCACCGGTGAAGAGGTTCGTGTTTCGATGCCGGTAAGCACCGCATCGGCGCGATCGAAACCGCGGATCTGCTTGCCGAAGGCCGGCAGTGCTTCGCGAATGGCCTCGATCACGTAGTCGGGAAGCGAAGGTGCCAGGTCGCCCAGCCGAACGCCCGGCTTGTAGGACGGCTCGACCTCACCGAATGCGCTCGACGCCCGGCCACGAATGAAGTCGCCCACCAGCTGCCCCGGCGCGCAGTAATCGCTACCGCCCAGCTCGAATGCGCGCGATTCCAATCGTTCCTGCAGCTCGACGCCAGCCAGCGGACCGCCGGGGAAATCTTCATCCGGATTGATGCCGACGACGATGCCGGCGTTGGCGTTGCGCTCGTTGCGCGAATACTGGCTCATGCCGTTAGTGACCACGCGGTTGGGCTCGGAGGTCGCCGCCACCACAGTGCCGCCCGGGCACATGCAGAAGCTATAGACCGCTCGGCCGTTCTTGGCGTGGTAGACCAGCTTGTAGTCGGCCGCGCCCAGTTCCGGGTGCCCGGCATATTTGCCCAGGCGGGCCTGGTCGATCAGTGACTGCGGGTGCTCGATACGAAAGCCCACGGCGAAGGGCTTGGCCTCGATATAGACGCCGCGCTCGTGGAGCATGCGGAAGGTGTCGCGTGAGCTGTGGCCGAGCGCCAAGACGACATAGCGGCTGCGCAGCTCTTCGCCGCTGGCCATGCGCACGCCCTGGATGCGGCCGTCTTCGATGATGAAATCGACCACGCGGCTGTCGAATCGCACCTCACCGCCCAGCGCCTTGATTTCTTCGCGCATGGTCGAGACGACGCCGGTCAGGCGGAAGGTGCCAATGTGCGGTTTGCTGACGAACATGATCTCTTCCGGCGCGCCGGCGCGGACGAACTCGTGCATCACCTTGCGGCCGTAGAACTTCGGGTCCTTGATCTGGCTGTAGAGTTTGCCGTCGGAGAACAGCCCGGCGCCGCCTTCGCCGAACTGCACGTTGGATTCCGGGCTCAGCACTTTCTTGCGCCATAGTGCCCAGGTGTCCTTGGTGCGGCTGCGTACATCACGCCCGCGTTCCAGCACGATCGGCCGGAAGCCCATCTGCGCCAGCGTCAGCGCGGCGAACAGGCCACACGGGCCGAAACCGATCACCAGCGGACGTTCGTTCAGCCCCTCGGGTGCCGTGCCGACAGGGTAATAGCCGGTGTCCGGCGAGACGCGGATATTTCGGTCATCGGCCAGGCGTTCGAGCACTTTGTCTTCGTTCGCTACGCTTGCGTCGATGATGTAGACGAAGGTGATCTCGCTGTTCTTCTTGCGCGCGTCATAGCTACGCTTGAATACACTGAAGTCGAGCAGCTCGTTGTCGCTAATCTTCAGGCGCGCAACGATGGCTTGGCGCAGGGCCTCGGCGGGGTGATCGAGCGGCAGTTGCAGTTCGTTGATGCGAATCATGGCGAGTCCTGGCCGGTAGCCCCGGCAGAGGTGAGGTGAGCGGGCGTAAACCGACGATTTGCGCGGCGCGCAGTGTAGCGGTGACGGCTCCCACTGTCATGAATTCGGAATGCCACGAACGAGCCGGCCATCGCTGATGCGACGCCCGGCTGAGCGAGTTGATCTATTGCAGGATCGTTCGCGCGTTAACGGGTTGTAGCGGACGGTTGTTGGCATGTCCGACGGCCTTCGTGAGGGCTTCGATCTGTGCATGGGATGCCGCGATAGGTTGCTTGAGAACCAGCCAGCGGACCCCTTCCGAACAGGGCGGCGTGGTGAGTGAGCCGTTGAAGCGGTAGTAATCCAGATCGGCTGGCAGCATGTCTCCGATATTCACTCGCTGCGGCAAGAGCTGCTTCGCGCCTTCGGCCGGCGGGGTGTTCCAGAGGCTGGCCAGCACGGTGTTCTGCTTGCCCTCCTTGAACATCACTGCGAGCACGACAAGGTGTCCCATCTCATCGGAATGAACCAGATGCCCTTCTAACGGATAAGAATGTCCCTTGATCTGGTTTTCGCTGGGCATGTGGAAGTGGAACTGGATGAGCTGATACTGCTTGCCGTCCAGGGTGAGGGTGCTCCCCGGCTCGTAAGCCACTTGTACGGTGTGACCATTATTGACGACCTCGCTCGCACCAGCGGTGTAGTCCAGCTTCAATGGCGTAAGTTCTGCCTCGATGAATCCGTCCAGGTTGACGGGCGATTGGTTCTGCCCCGCACAGGAATGGAATTCAGGAGTTAGTTTCGCCCAGTTCTGCGGACCTGCTTCGCCCGAATAACCCCAATGCGTACCTGGCGTGACGGCCCAGGCATTGGCGCAGGCAATCATTACGCCGATCGCAAGTGCGGCTTTTCTCATGCTCATTTTCCTTTTCTGGTTATTGATTCAACAAGCTCGAAGCGGCAGCTCTGAAATAATTTGAAATAGGACATTGCAAGCTTGACGGACCATTTACTGAGCAGCAGTCGTCTTCGACGCAATTGCTTTAGGGTCGAGGAGCAGCAGGAGCGCTGATGCAGTCGCCTGGTAATGGCCTGGGATGACGCTACGCTGTGATATAGCTCACGTTTCAATGTAGTTCATGCGCGCAGCTGCGCAGGCGCCGAGCACAACAATAAACCTCGTCCAGCGAGACGATTCCTCAATGAGGTTGGTGCCCATGAAATATGCTCCCGTTAGCTTGATCGCCTTTGCCATGTGTGTGGCTGGAGCTGCCTTGGCTGCGCCCACCAGCGACGAAGCGTTGGAGCGCATGCGGTCGATGAAGACGACCGGCCAGTCGCTCGACATGAAGACCGTGCCGCAGGACGGCGAGATCGCCGATGCCATTCGCCAGAACCTTAAGCGCATCAAATTACCGGAAGGCTTCAAGATCGAGCTGTACGCGGTGGTACCCGGCGCGCGGCACATGGCGGTGGGACCGTCCAGCGGCGTGGTGTTCGTCGGCACGCGCAAGACCGATCTCTGGGCGGTCACCGATCGCACCAAGAACCGCACCGCCGATGAAGTGAAGCGCTTCGCCCCGGCGATTTCCTTCACGCAGCCAGGGCCCTGTTTCAGTCCGGACGGTTTCCTTTTCGTCGCCGAGCACAACCGCGTACTGGTGTTTCCGGCGGCGGAATTTTTCTACGAAGGTCCGGATGTCGCGGCCGACATCGTGGTGCCGACCGGCGAGCTGATCCCGACCGACGAGGAGAGCTACAACCATGGCGCGCGGGTGTGCGCTGTGGGGCCGGACAACAGACTCACCGTCTCTCTGGGCCAACCGCATAACGTGCCGCCGAAAGACAAGCTCGAGCTGTACAACCAGCACGGCATTGGCGGCATCGTGCGCATGGAGCGCGACGGTAGCAAACGTGAGGTTTATGCCACCGGTATACGCAACTCGGTGGGGATCACTTACCACCCGACCAGTAAAGAGCTGTGGTTCACCGACAACCAGGTGGATGGCATGGGCGACGACAGTCCGCCCGGTGAAATCAATCACGCGCCGAAGGCTGGGATGAAGTTCGGTATGCCCTGGTACGGCGGCGGTCAGGTACGCACCACTGAGTACGCCGACGAGACTCCGCCGGAGGGCCTGACCTTCCCGGTGGTGGAAACCGTGGCCCATGCGGCCGACATGGGGTTGCTCTTCTATACCGGCAAGATGTTTCCAGAGAAATACCGCGGTGGCCTGTTCAGCGCGCAGCGGGGCAGCTGGAATCGCACCGTGCCGGCTGGTGCGCGGGTGATGTTCACCCCATTTCCCGCCGACGGCTCGGCACCGGCCGGCGAGACGCAGCCCTTCGCTGAAGGCTGGCTGGACGAGGAAACCGGCGAATACTACGGCCGCATCGTCGATGTGGCGCAGCTGAAGGATGGCTCGCTGCTGGTCAGTGACGACACTGCTGGGGCGATCTATCGGATTTCCTACGAGGGCGGTTCGGACTGACGTCAACCTTTTCTGCCTGGCCGTCTGGTTCGCTCATCCGAGCTCGGCGGCGTCGTTCACGGGAGACACTCGTATGGTTAGAAATCGTCGCGGCGGGATGCTCGTACCCTGGCTGATGCTGCTGACGCTGCTGTTCACGACCGAGGCGAGGGCGGCGGATATCAATGCTGGGCAAGCCAAGGCCGGGATGTGCACGGCCTGCCATGGCCTCGACGGATTGAGCAAGGTCGCCGATGCACCGAATCTGGCGGGCAACGGCGAGCTCTATCTGGTACGGCAGCTCAAGGCCTTTCGCAGCGGTGAGCGCAAGCATCCACAGATGTCGCTCGTCGCCGCCGGCCTGAGCGATGACGACATCGCCAATCTGGCCGCCTGGTACGCGGCGATCAAGGTCAGTGTCGAGCTGCCGCAATAGCACGCGCGCGCATTGCCCAGCCGTGGGCATTGATCGCAGCATTTTCCTGAAATGCCCTGCCTATCCTCTATACTCGCGGCCCATTCAGGCCGGCCTGCTTTCATTGCTGGCATCAGACCGACCCGCCGGTGACCGTTTGACGGCCGCTCGCAACGAATCAACAGATCGAGCCGCGGCGTCGCGCGCTCTCATCCACGAAGAAGGATTGCCCATGGTCAATAACGATGTGTTGCGCAGCCTGCGTTACATCCTGAACGTAAGCGACGCGAAGCTCGTCGAGATCACCCGTCTGGCCGGCTACGAAGTTGGCGAAGCCGATATGGTCGCCTTCCTGAAGAAAGATGACGAGGAGGGCTACAAGCTCTGCAGCGACGAAGTCATGGCGCACTTTCTCGATGGCCTGGTGATCTACAAGCGCGGCAAGGACGAAAGCCGTCCGACCCCGCCGATCGAGTTGCCGGTGACCAACAACATGGTGCTGAAGAAGCTGCGCGTAGCCTTCGAGTTGAAGGAAGACGACATGCACGCTGTCCTCAAGGCGGCCGACTTTCCGGTATCCAAGCCGGAGCTCAGCGCGCTGTTTCGCAAGGTCGGGCACAGCAACTACCGGGTCTGCGGCGACCAGCTGCTGCGCAACTTCCTCAAGGGGCTGGCGCTGCGCGGTAACTGATCGGACGGTTTGTTCGCCGGGCCATTTCCCGGACCGAAAAAGCCCCGCCGATGCGGGCGGGGCTCGTTGAACCTGCGATCGCTTAGTTCTGAACCATCGCAATGACCCGGTCACGCAGTTGCGGGTCGTTTTGTACCGCCTGGTTGATGGCGTTGTATTCCTCGATGCTGAGGTCGTTTTCCACCACGGTGTTCATCATTTTCTCGTTGGCTTCTTGCTGCAACTGCTGGGCCTCGGCTGGGTCACCGGTCTTTTCCAGCTTGGCGGTGAAATCCTCGCGGATCTCCATGATCTCGCCCAGCGAGTCGGCGAACTTCTCCAGCTTCTTGTCGCTGATGTCTGCTGCCTGCACCCCGGGTGCGGGTTGTGTGGCCGGCGCCTGATTCGCTTCCTGCGCCACTACCTGAGAGGCACCGGCGGCGATAAGAAGGGCGGCGAGGCTGGAAACGAGGCGGGCGTTTAGCTTGGTCATGTGCGGTTCATCCTGCGATTTAAAAGACACAAGGCGCAGTGCATCAGCCATGCCAGACCGGGTCGTTAGTTCCAAGCTATTGATACCAAAAACATTTCTCCATCCGTCCTGACGCCCTCGACGCTGCAGGACACGACCTGTATCGTGCCAGAATGGCACATGTAGCAGTTTGGCAAAGAACTTCGACGTTACGCGGCGCGCTGTTGTTGAAGGTAGTGGTGCCCCTGGTGGCGATCATGCTCGGCTTCAGCTATCTGCTGCTGTGGACGGTCGAGCGCAACAGCGAGCGGCGTTTGCAGGAAGAGGTCGAACTGGTGGCGCGGGCGGTTCGGCTGCCACTCAGCGACAGCCTGGAAAAGCAGCACGACCGCACCTCACAGCAGGTATTGGAGTCGGTGCTCGGCGTCGGCCGCGTCTACGGCGCCTATCTCTATGACGATCAGGGCGAGCTGGTGGCTTTTGCCGGGGCCATCGAACCGGATCAGGATCAGTCCTCCATTCAGGAACTCACGGCCGACGGTAAGCGTCGCGGTGGTTATCAGCGCATCCGCGGGCGCGAGGTCTATTCCTATTTTCTCCCACTTGAACAAAGTGGCGGGCGCATCAACGGCCTGTTGCAGGTCACCCGGCGCTGGAACGATTTCGAGAGCGATACCCGGCGCTTGCGCATGATCGCGGGTATTTCCGCCGCGGTGCTGGCGCTGGCCGCGGTCTGCATCGTTCTGCTCGGCCATTGGTCGGCGATCGGGCGCCACTTGCAGCAACTGACGCAGAGCATGGCGAGGGTCGCCTCCGGTGATCGTCAGCATCGCGCGCCGCGCAGTGGCCCGCAGGAAATCGCCGTGCTCGGCCGCGCACTGAACCGCATGCTCGACAGTATTGCCGACGCGGAGCAGCGCATGGCCGAGCAGAAGGCGCGCGAGGCGGAACTCGAGAGTCGGTTGCGGCGCACTCAGCAACTGGCGGCGGTAGGCCGCTTGGCTGCAGGCGTGGCGCATGAACTGGGCAGCCCGCTCAGCGTCATCGATGGCAAGGCCCAGCGCGTCTTGCGCAGTGAGACGCTGGAGGACGGCCAGCGCAAGGGGCTGCTGCAAATCCGCAGTCAGGTGCAGCGGTTGAGCGAGATCGTCCGTCAGTTGTTGGACTTTGGCCGCGCTGCCGGCCGCCCGCCACGGCGCATGCCCGCCGATGTGCTGGCGCATTCGGCGGCCGCCGCGGTGGCCGACGAGCTGGCCACGTTGAAGGTCGAGCTGCAGCTCCAGGCACCAGCGGCTGCCCTGTATTGCGAGGTGGACCCGCCACGTTTCGAGCAGGCGTTGACCAACCTGCTGCGCAACGCGGCCCAGGCCAGTCCGGGCGGACGGGTGGCGCTGCGCTGGTGGCAGGAAGCCGATTGCCTGATCTTTCAAGTCGAGGACGACGGGCCGGGTGTGGCCGAGCAACACCGCGCCGCGCTGTTCGAGCCGTTCTTCACCACCAAACCGGTGGGTAAGGGCAGTGGGCTCGGACTGGCCGTTGCGCATGGCGTAGTGGCCGAGTGCGGTGGCCGTCTCGAGCTGGTCGAGAGCCCGCTGGGTGGCGCGGCGTTTCGTATTTCCCTGGCGCTCGCCAATGAGGATGACACTCATGCAAATGGATGAAATCGCCCCGCAGCGGGTGTTGGTCGTGGAGGACGACGACAGCCTGCGTCAGTTGCTGGTCGAAGAACTGGAGGATCGCTCACTGCAGGTGCGTGCCGTGGCGAGCGCAGAGGACGCCGTGCCGCTGCTCGACAGTTGGGAGCCGGAACTGCTGATAAGTGACCTGCGGTTGCCGGGCGCTGATGGTATGGCGCTATTGCGGCGGGTCAAGGCGATGCAGGCCGCGCCGGCGTTTGTGGTGATCACCGCGTTCGGCAGCATCCAGCAGGCGGTGGCGGCGTTGAAAGAGGGCGCCGATGAATTCCTCACCAAGCCGCTGGATCTCGAACACCTCGGGCTTGCCGTGTCGCGCGCGCTGGAGACGCGGCGGCTACGCGACGAGGTGCGGCGCTTTCAGCAACTGCTCAGCGATGACCGCTTCCACGGCATGCTTGGCCGCAGTCGGGTGATGCGGGAACTGTTCGACCAGATCAGGCAGTTGGCGCGTGCCGCCGGGCCTGTGCTGGTGATTGGGGAAAGCGGCACCGGTAAGGAATTGGTCGCTCGCGCTGTGCATGCTGAGAGCGAACGGGCGCAACGACCCTTCCTGGCGATCAACTGTGCAGGCTTGCCGGCCGAGCTGCTGGAAAGCGAATTCTTCGGTCACGCGGCCGGTGCCTTCACCGGTGCCAGCCGCGCGCACAAAGGGCTGTTCCAGCAGGCCGACGGTGGCACGCTATTCCTCGACGAAATTGGCGAAATGCCGTTGCCGCTGCAGGCCAAACTGCTGCGCGTATTGCAGGAGGGCACCATTCGGCCAGTGGGCGGCGAGCGCGAACTGAGCGTCGATGTGCGCATCATCGCGGCCAGCAACCGGCCGCTGGAAACCGCTGCCGGCCGCGAGTCGTTTCGCGAAGACCTTTTTTTTCGCCTGGAAACCTTCATCCTCCAGGTGCCGCCGCTGCGCGATCGCGAGGAGGACCGCGAGTTGCTCGCCGCCGGCTTCGTCGCCCGCTTCGCTGCGCGCGACGGTCGGCCGGTGCGCGGTCTGTCGCGCACAGCCCTGGAACAGCTGAGGCGCTACCCCTTTCCCGGCAATGTGCGTGAGCTGCAGAACGCCATGGAGCGGGCGGTCACCTTCTGTCATGGCCGCAGCATCGAGCTGGAGCACCTACCAACGCGCATCGCCAGCTACCAGGAGACCGCGCCCGAAGCCCGCTCGGATGAACTGCTCGGGCTGATGATCGACGGGCCCTTGCTGCCTACGCTGGACGAGCTGGAAATGCGCTACATCCGTCACGTGCTGGAGCGGGTCGAGGGCAACAAACGACGTGCCGCTGCATTGCTTGGGATCGGTCGGCGCACCCTGTATCGCCGGCTGGGCGAGAAGGAGCAGGACGAGGCGTAAGTCAGCCGTTAACTTCGCCCATGGTTCGCGGCTTCGAGCGGGGCTCGGCATCCTGATGCCGCACCCGATTAGCCCCCCTGCGCCTGTCAGCGCAGGGCGACCATCTGCGGTTCCAGCTGCAGTTCGGCCGAGCGATTGCGGATCGCCACCCATTCAAGCAATGCGGTTACCGAGCGCGGCGGTGAAATCAGGTAACCCTGAAACAGATCGCAGCCGGCCTGCAACAATGCGGACTGCTTTTCCAGCGTATCCACGCCTTCGGCATTGACCCGTTTGCCCTGGGCCTGACAGAACGCGATGATCGCCTTCAGGCTCTCCTGCATTTCAGTACGGGTCAGACGTTCGACGATCGCCATGTCCAGCTTGATGGTATCGGCCGGGTATTCGAGCAATTGCTGGATCGACGTGTAACCGACACCGAAATCGTCGATGGCCACTCGGAAGCCGGCCATGCGGATCGCGTGCACCACTTCCATGGTGTTACGGCTCAGCTCGGCGGCGTAGGTCTCGGTGAGTTCGATCTCGATGCGGTTCGGGCAGATGCGGTAATGCGCGGCGCGCTCGATCAGGTAGTTGCACAAACGGTCATCGGTCAGCTGCGCCGAGGACACGTTGATCGCCAGAATCACCCCCTCGCCAAACAGACGAACCAGTTCTGGGTAGCCCGCCAACGCATTGTCGATCACCCAGCTGTCGATCTTCGGAAACAGCCCGGCGCGCTCGGCGATAGGAATGAACTCTCCCGGCGATACCGTGCCCAGCAACGGCGAATGCCAGCGCAGCAGCACTTCGCAGCTGGCCACGGCCCCTTGGCGATCCACCGCAGGCATGTAAACCAGGCGGAACTGCTCGTCGCCATCGAGCAGGCGCAACTGTTCCTCCACCAGGCGGATGCGCTGGTTGCGTTGCTCGAGCTCCGCCGAAAAGGCCACCGCGACGTTCTTGCTCTCGGCCTTGGCCTGATACATCGCGGTGTCGGCACGGGTCAGCAATTGGGTGATCGTGTTGGCATCGGTGGGATAGCGGGCAGTGCCGATACTGACGCTCACCGGATAGATGCGATCGTCCAAGTGAAAGCCGCCTCGGCACAGGCCCAGCAACGCGTCGGTGAGTGCCGGCAAGGTATCGTTGCCGGCATCGGCCATCAGCAGTACGGCGAATTCGTCGCCGGAAAGGCGGGCGAACGCGGCCTCGGTGTCCGGGTGGGTCTGGTGGTGATGTTCGAGCACGCCCTGCACGCGTTTGGCGAAGATTTGCAGCAGCGCATCGCCTGCATCGTGGCCGTGCTGGTCGTTGACCTGCTTGAAATCGTCCAGATCGAGAAACAGCAGTGCCAGCTGTCGACCGCTTTGTGCGCACTGATCGTACATGGCGGTGGCCAGTACGCCGAAGTGGGCACGGTTGCTGATGTGGGTCAGGCTGTCGGTCCAGGAAATCTCCTGGATACGCTGCAGCGCGGCGGTGTTGCGCTCGTGGAGGGTCTTCATGTTCAGTGTCAGGCGACCGATCTCACCGCCGTCGCTGGGCTCGTCCAGGGCGTCGCGCTTGCACAGCAGCAGGTCGGTGAGCTGGCTGTCGAGGTGGCTGATGGGGTCGGTGATGTAGCGGCGGATCAGCAACAACAAGAGCCCGATGGATATCAGGCAGATGAGCGAGCCGCCGACCAGAAAGGCCAGGCTCAGCGTTTGCAGACGTGCGGCAATGTAATCGGCCGGCGGCGTCAGCCGTGCATGCAGCGAACGTGACAGCTCGATATCGGCTGACAGACCCGGCGGGGCCGACGGCAATTTGGAGGCGATCTCGATTTGCGCGCCGTATTCCTTTTCCAGGCGCTGCTTCAGCGCGACGAAGCGGTCCGGTCGCACGGCCAGTTGCACGGCAAAGGCCTCCGTGCGCTGGCTTGGTAATGGCCGGCTGTTGGACGCCGACAGCAGAAAGTCGGTGTCCAGCAGTAGCGGTCCGCCATCGGCGCCGTCCAGGTAGCTCATAGTGCCCGTGTCGGCAGCCTGCCTGGCCTCGCGAACGAGCTGTTGCTGCCTGGCGCTCATGGTGGCGAATGGCGACAGGCTGCTTTCGAAGTAATACGCCGCCTCACCGTCGGGCTGGACGATGGCGAACGAGACGAAGGACAGCCGGCTTGTGGACAATGAGCGGATGCTTTGTTGAATACGCAAGCCCAGCGTCTCGTTGCGGTAGCCGGTATTGGTCTCGCGCAGAAACAACAATAGCGCCTCGCTCTCCATGATCGAGTTGAGCACGCTGCGGTTGAACGCCTCGTAGTCCAGGTACGCGGACTTCAGCATGGACAACTGTTGTGCCAGACGCGCCTCTTCGAGGCCGAACAGGGAAGCCCGCTGGGTCAGGTAGGCAGTGGTCGCGGCCAGCAGCTGAATGATCAGGATGACCGGAAAGATCACCAGCAGCGCGCGCTTACCGAGCGTCATGGGCGTTTATCAGTGCGCTGATGATGCGCCGCCGCGTCTGCGTGGCTTGCGGTGGGCGCGTCTCGAACGTCTGGCTGCGCTCCAGTACGTCCTCTGGCGGATAGATGGTCACATCCTGGCGGATCGCGTCCGGCAACAGGGCTCGGGCCGCGGCGTTGGGAGTCGCGACGCCCAGTTCGGTGGCGTTCAATGCGGCGATCTCGGGATCGCTGATGAAGTTCAGGAAGCGGTAGGCCAGGTCCTTGTTCGGCGTGCTTGCCGGAATCGACAGGCAATCGACCCACAGCAACGTGCCTTCTTGGGGCACTACATAGCGCCAGGGCTCCCCTTCGATGCCCTCGGTCTGGTTGAGTACCTGCTGATCGCCGCTGTAGGCCAGCGCCATGTCGGCCTGGTCGAGGTAGCGCCGCCGCCCCAGCGAGGTGATTGCGTATTCGTAGGTCAACACAGCGCTGGCCTGCGCCCGGAGCAGCTCGAACGCCGCCTTGAGTTCGTCATTATTCGAGGTGTTGATTGAGCGCCGTTGGAAGAGTAACGGTGCGGCGAGAATATCCTCGTGATCTTCCATCATGATGATGTGCGGCTTCTCGCGTTCGGTCGGCTGCAACAGTTCAGCCCAGGATTGCGGCGCCTCGGCGAGGCGATCCGCGCGATAGGCGATGCCCAGGGTGCCCCACAGGTAGGGCATGCTGTAACGCCCGCAGCTGTTACGCCAGCGCTGCGAGACGTTGCTCAGATTGGGTAGTGGCGTGTCGCTGATGGGCTCGAGCAGCCCGCGTTGGCCGAATCGATCGGAGCTGATCAGCTCGGTCAAGGCAATGTCGATCTGATGGTCCGGTTTGGCAAGGATCTCGTCGCGCTTGTCCCCGCTGTCGAAATAGATCTGCTGGATGCCCACGCCGGTTTCATCCTGCCAGCGCTGTATTACTGCTTCGCTCAGGTATTCCTCCCAGTTGAGCAGCGTCAGGGTCTGCGCCGCGCGAACGCCGGTCGATGGAAACATCAGGCCGAGGGCGACCAGCGCCGCGACGCCGAGGCGTCGGCTGTAAGAAGAGCCCAGGTTCTTGTTGTTCATCCATTGCTCCATTCGCTATGGCACTGCCCGACCTCGCCCTTGGTTTCCCGGCGGGGCGTGGCGGTGCTCGCCTGCTTTCAAACACCTGCGTATCGGCTCGAGAAGTACCGAGGGCTGAGCACGCGGGCATCAATCGGCTATCGGCTCACCTAGATGGCACTTTAATGGCGTCAGACGAATGGCGACAATATCTTTGTGGGCTGTTCCGATCAGCGGACAGGAGCCGCTTGTTTGCCGTGGCGAACGCGCGGGCGAGGCGGTGTCTGTAGCCAGGCGGTCAGCAGGCGGGTGGAGAGTGGGATGAATAGATAAGTCATCAGCGGCGTCAGCGCCAGCGTGGAAACCAGGATGCGCATTACCAGGCTGAGCTCGCTGAGTGCGCCGCCAAACAACAGGTTGAACAGCAGCGACACGGGAAAGAACGCCAACCAGATCGCCACGCTCTGCTTCCAACGAGGCGGTGTTGGGCTGTCGACGCCGCCGAACCAGGCGTCGATGCCGCGAGCGCGTTGCTCGTGGGGCTGGCCGAACAATTCGCCACCACGCTGCAACCAGGCCCGGCGTGAAGCGGAGTGCTCCCAGGTGTCGAGGGTTTGTTCGTCGGCGAAGCGGAAGACGATCTGGAATTCGTCGTCTCCGGGCGGCGGGGCCAGCACGCCGGAGCCGAGGTAGCCGGGAAAATCCGCAGCCAGCTGTTCGCCTTCGTGCAGCCAGGCGAGTAGATCTTGGTAGCGGCCATCACGCACACGGCGGGCCACCATCAGGGTGACGGGTTCGGTAGACATCGTGTATCTCCAGCATCGGACCGGCTACCCGGATAGGGTTTTCGGCAAACGCAGCGCCGGGGTGATGGGCTGCGTTATGGCTCAGGCAAGGATCATGCCCTGGTCTTCAGCACGCGCCAGACCTTGTGAGGTCGGCGCATCCGAAGGCGACGGCGCACTATACGGAGAATTTTTGCACTTGGAAGGGGCGTTCACGCCGGGAATGGGGCGGCGGCACCCGGCGTCCCGGGCCAGTACCGATTCCGCTACGCGTTTCGGCGAGATGTTCGCCGGTAAACCAGGACCGCCCCGCCTCCGTGTGCTGCTGGATACATCGCGGAACCGCAACGTCGGATGCACACTTTGTGAACGACGCGCTTGAAACGACGCCTGCGCTCAGTCCTACTAGAAGCCATGGCGCGTGCCTGTCCGGTGACGCCAACCGACGCCCTGCAATGGGCGGAAACTTCCAACCAAGGATGGTGGAAACAATGAGTGGTTACGTACCCAATATCCCGAGGGCCAAGCGCGACGCCGAGCTGAAGGAGGTCCAGCCCACCGAAATTCATGCCGAGCGCTGGGCCGAGTACGAGCTCCACAGCAGCCAACCGGCCAAATCACCCGAGAAGATCAAGCTGGCCTTGCGTATCGGCGTGTTCTTCGACGGCACCCTCAACAACGCCACCAACGCCGCGCTCGGTCTGGCATGTGGCGCCCATCACCCGATAGCGGCCGAAGATCTGAATTCCACCTGCAAGCCATATATGGCCGAGCCGGACAGCAGTTACGGAAATGATGTGACTAATGTGCGGAAGCTGATGAGCCTCCATATCGACCGGACCGATGCGGAAGATGGCGGCCCGCAGCGGCACATAGCCCTAAGGATCTATATCGAAGGAATCGGTACGGACAGCGGCGAGGAAGACAGCGCATTGGGCTATGCCATGGGGCGAGGCGCTACCGGCGTTCGCAGCTGCGTCCAGCGGGCATTCACCATGATCGGTGCCGCTATCGGTCGCGCCAAGGAGGGGAATCCCGACGGCGAAATTACTTCTCTGACCTTTGATACCTTTGGTTTCAGTCGCGGTGCTGCAGCGGCGAGGCATTTCGCCAATGAAGTCGTCAAAGGCAAACAAGGCCCTCTCGGTTCGGTATTGCAAGGCAACGCGCGCGCCTTCAGTAAAAGTTTCGTCGACCGCTACGGACGTGACATCAACGTCGGTTTTATCGGCCTGTTCGATACGGTAGCTTCGGTTGGCGGCTTAGCGAATCTGGGTAACGTCAGAAGCGCCACCACGCCATGGCTGAACCTGCATCTACCGCGCAAATACTTCGCGAATGTGGTCCAGCTGGTGGCGCGTGACGAGATACGCGCCAACTTTCCACTGAGCGAGGTCAGCCCGGACCACCCTGAGATCGTTCTGCCGGGCGTGCACTCAGACATCGGCGGAGGCTATCTGGACGATGCCGAAGAGCGAGTGCTGGTCAGCCCGATGCAGGCGCTGGTGGTGGGTCAGCGCGTCGATGTAACGACAACGTCCATCTACCAGGACGCGGTCGAGGCCAGGCAGCGGATGCTTGCCGAGGGTTGGCCGTCTGCCATGCTGGAGATCATCACCCCGGAGGCACTACTACTGCCGGTCGATCCGCAAGATCGGTTGGCGCCTCGGCAAAAGCGGGTATATGTCGGTCTGCAACTCAAGCGCAGGGTGAGTAATGCGCTATCGCGCGTCTATCTCCGAGTCATGCACGAGTTGGCAAGAAAGAATGGCGTTAGGTTTGATGATATTCCCGATGAGCCGCAATATCTCATTCCCGATGAGTTGTCAGCGATGTCCGACCGGTTTATTCGGGGCGACTACGCTCTGGCTGATGAGGAAGAACGCATTCTTAAATATCGTTATATACATGTTTCGGCACATTGGAATAATCCGTTCGGAAAGAAAGATTCTAGCGGGCTTAACTTGATCTACTTCAATGCGCCTAATTCCAGTGGGGTGCGTCAATTTCATCCTCACGTAGCTGAATGGACTTTACTGTGATTAAACTTTTTTTTGCCCTTGTCGGGATCCTGTTTTTATCGGGTTGCCAGTCTGATCCGTTATCAGGCGAGCACGATCCAAAGGATCCGTGGTGGAGCCTGGAGTTTTTTGCGCCGCTTTACATGACTGGTTGGGTTGAGGCGAGCTGGGTCGAGGATATTCACGGCGAACTGTTCAATCATGGCAGTGGTGGAATTATCGGGACTGGTAATCATGGATATGACAGTGAGCTGGCTAGAGGTTGGCCCAGGGGTAAGTCAGGAGGTATTCAGGGGGTAGTCGGCGCAGATCTGCCCAAGCGTGTCTATGTACGTTGGCAATCCATCGTGGAGCCGCAAACTTATCGAGTATGGATCGATATCCCTGAGAGAGCTCGGCAGCTTATGCACATGTCGACTCATCGGCGTTGCCCGGAAACACCGGGCCGCCCGGCCCTATACTTAGCGGCCCTTCATCTGGGTTTGGCGCCGGGCGGTATTGTGCAGGTATGGACTCGGGATGAATGCAACAGGCCGGTCAAAATCGCCCGTGCGCAAGCTGAAATCGAGCCGCTCGGTCCTTCGCAAGGGAAGACTGATGGGCGATACGCTTACAAGATCAATGAAAAAACCAAGCGATACATCGACAAGTACGGCATTCCTTACGGCAGCTGGTAGAGATGGAGAATGCTCAGGTAACTATGCGCACGGTGCGGCATAACGAGCAGAATTATTTCGAGTGCAGTTTTCTCGATAAATACGAGATAGCAGCTTTCGCTTTAAATCAAATGCGGATAAATACCAGGGAAGGGAGCGCCAAATGCAAGACAACCGAAGACCCGTTACGTCCCGATCGCAAGGTTGGGCAATGAAACTTGCCACGCTTCTAATCAACCATGGCATCTCCCCTAATCAGATCTCGGTTGCGAGTATCGGATTCGCGGCAGCGGCGGCTGCCAGTATGGCGGCGTCTATCGGTGTACTCGCTTCGCTTGTGGCGATCACATTCATCCAACTCAGGCTGGTATGTAACCTGCTCGATGGGATGGTGGCCATCGAAGGCGGGAAGCAATCGGCGCTGGGCAGCCTGTATAACGAATTTCCGGATCGCATCGCAGACAGCCTGCTGATCGTTTCGTTACGTTGGGTATGCAGCGGCCAATCCTTCGCTTGGCTGGTTTGCCGCGCTCGCCGCTGCTTTGACTGCCTATGTGCGGGTGTTTGGCGGAGCGCTAGGGCTTAAGCAAACCTTCGTCGGTCCCATGGCCAAGCAGCATCGCATGGCGGTCATGACGGCTGGCCTGGCGCTTAATATTCCAGAGTCTCTTTTGTTCTCCACACACCATAGCCTGTTTGTCGCGCTGATCACTATCGCGGCGGGCTCCGTCGTGACTTGTGTCTCCCGCACCCGAATAATCGCTGGTCAGTTGAAGGAGGCCCAGTGATGTGGATCTCCGCCCTGTTGATTTCGATTTTGCGGCTACTGCTGGGGGCCAGCGCTCGCTTCGAAAGCACGCCAGACCTGTCCGGTCAGCGCATCTATTTCGCCAATCACACAAGCCATATCGACACGCTGGCGATCATGGCGGCCCTACCGAAGGAGGCGAGGCTCAACACGAAGCCCGTTGCGGCAGCCGATTACTGGGGCAAAAACAGGTTTCTGAGATACATCGCAACGCGTGGGCTCAACTCGGTACTGATCAATCGCCAATCGAAAGACGGTGAAGATCCGCTGGAGCCGGTGCGCCAGGTGATGGAGCAGGGTTGCTCGGTGATCATCTTCCCCGAAGGGACGCGCAGATTTCAGGCGCTTCCTGGCGAGTTCAAATCAGGTCTTTACCGACTCCATAGGGCGTTTCCGCAGGCGCAGCTGGTCCCGATCTATCTGGACAACCTTTATCGCTCGATGCCGAAAGGCAAGCACGTGCCCCTGCCGATCATCTGCACCATTCGGATCGGCGATCCGCTTGCGGTTCTAGAGAACGAAGAGATCGGCGACTTCTTGAGCAGAGCCCGCGAAGCGGTGGTGAGGCTTGCCCAATGATGATCGAGAACAAGTTCTACCTGTTGATGGCCGGGGTCGTTTCCCTTTTGGCGGTCGCCACCGTCGCGGGGATGATTCTGAAGCGCTTGGTCAAGACGGAAGGCTCGATTGCGACGGTCGACAACCTGAATCTGAGAGTCAACGCCTGGTGGTCGATGATCGCGATTTTTGTCGCCTCGTATCTGATGGGGAACACGGCGACGGTGGTGCTGTTCGCATTCGTGTCGTTGTTTGCCCTGCGAGAGTTCATCTCCCTGACTCCTACCCGGCTAGGCGATCACAACGCACTGTTCGCAGCCTTCTTTATTCTCATCCCCTTGCAGTACGTCTTCATCGGTATCCACTGGTATTCGATGGTCACGTTGCTGATTCCGGTTTATGCGTTCCTGTTCTTGCCGTCGATTGCCGTGCTGTCACAAGAAACCGATGGCTTTCTCGAGCGCGCGGCCAAGATCCAATGGGGCGTCATGATCACGGTGTATTGCATCAGCCATGCGCCGGCGCTGCTCATTCTCGATCTCGAGGGGTTCAAGGGGCAGAACGCCCTGCTGCTGTTTTATCTCATGTTCGTCGTTCAGATCAGCGACGTACTGCAGTACGTGTTCGGAAAACTGTTCGGGAAAACCAAGGTTGCGCCTGTGGTCAGCCCATCCAAGACAGTGGAAGGGCTGGTCGGCGGCGGCTTGGCGGCAACGCTGGCGGGCGGCGGCATGTACTGGCTCACGCCGTTCAGCTTCTATGAATCGGTGGCCATGTCCTTCGTGATCGTGGTGATGGGCTTTTTGGGTGGTCTGACGCTCTCGGCGATCAAGCGCAGCCTGCAAGCCAAGGATTGGGGCACCATGATCAAAGGCCACGGGGGCATGCTGGATCGGATGGACTCGGTGTGCTTTGCCGCGCCGGTATTCTTTCATCTCACCCGTTATTTCTTCTCGGTTTGATGTCCATCCGCATCTGCAGTGACGGCCTTTTTCGGTTTGGATTGCCTGGATTGATCACTGCGTCGTGATGCGCTGTCGGGCGGTATCGTTCTATTCCAACAGCCTGCCGAACGATCGAGCGCCGTCCCACCGGGCCACACGTCACGGCTGACGGACGCGACCTGACTGGACTGCCGCGCTCAGCGAAACGCGAACCCTGGGCGACGGTTCAGGTCCGTTGAAGGACGAGCCTGATTCACCGGAGCCTGTCATGGACCGCCTCACGCTGCTGTCGCTGGGCAGCATTAACGCCGATTTCCAGGTGCGAGTCGATGAGCCGCTTGGCCATCGCGAAACCCTGCTGGCCCATGATCTGTGCCGCCTGTCCGGCGGCAAGGCCAGCAATACCGCCTACCTCGCGGCGGGCTTCGGCCACCGCAGCATCCTGCTAGGCCGAGTGGGTGACGACGCATTGGCCGAGCAGGCGCTTGGGCCGCTGCGCGAGGCTGGCGTTGAGGTGAACTGGGTCGGGCATGCCGAAGGGCGATCCACCGGCGTGTCGATGATCATGGTGCCGCCGGACGCGAAGAAGCAGATCGTCCTGGCCACGGAGGCCAACGACTGCTGGGATGACGCGGCTGCCGACGCCATGGCCGCCTGCATTGACGGATGCGAAACGCCGGCCAGCCTGGTGCTCGATTATGAAATTCCGGGTTGGGTCGTACGACGCGCCATCGAGGCTGCGGCACGCAAGGGTGTGCAGACGGTGCTCGATCCGTCCTTCCCCGTTCGTCTCGAGCGCGACCTGTTGGGCAAGCTGCACGCCATCACGCCGAACCTGGCCGAAGCCGAGGGGTTGGTTGGACGTGCCATCGGCTCGGTAACGGAGGCTGCCAGCGCTGCGCGCGAACTGCAACGGTCAGGCACGCCCATCGTCTGCATCAAGTTGGCCGATGGCGGCTGCGTGCTAGCCCACGAGCAAGAACTGCTGCATATCCCGCCGGGCGAGGTGGAGCCGGTGGACACAACCGGTGCTGGGGATGCCTTCACCGGCGTCTTCGCCATCGCGCTGCTGGAAGGCCGGTTGCCTCGAGAGGCCGCTGCCTGGGGCGTGGCGGCGGCCAACTTGGCGGTCACCGGCTATGGCTCGCAAGCGAGTTACCCGGCACGTAAACAGGTGGAGCAGATGGCGAACGGTCTGCTGGAGCGAGCGAGGGCAGTCGATGGGTAATCGGCAAGTGCCATGCAAGCTGCTCTTCGATCATTACGATCCGGCCGATGAGCGCCGCCGCGAGGCGCTGTTGGCCCAGGGCAACGGCCTGTTGTCCTGCCGCGCCAGCGCACCGGAAGCGTCTGCGTGGCCTGCTGCCCGCGACGGCGATCACTACGCCGGCTTCTATCGCGCCGGCTGGTATGACCAGGCACCGCGGGAGGTCAACGGCAGAGAGGTGCAGATGGCGGCGCTGGTCAATCTGCCCGATCCCTTCGGACTGAGCTTTGCGCTAGATGGCGGCGATTGGTTCCGTCTCGATGGCGTCGAATTGCATGAGTATCGCCAGTCGCTGGCGCTGGACAGCGGGCTGCTCGAACGCGAGCTGGAATTCGAGCTGGGTGGTCACAGGTTGCGTCTGCATGAAACCCGCTTCGTCAGTATGGCCGCCTCGCAGCTCGTGGTGTTGCGTTGGGAGTTGAATATCCCGCCGCAAGTCGACCGGCTGCGCTTGCGCACTGTCCTGAACGGTGGCGTCACGAATGCCGCTATCCGGCGCAATCAGGCTTATGAAGGGCCGCGGCTGCGTGACGTCGTGCTGCAGCACGAAGAGGACGGGCGCGCCGCGCTTGGCGCCGGATTGGCCGATGATCAGCGCCGGCTGGTGATGGCCACCCAGGTACTCACGCCGGGGATGGATCTGCGTTGGCAGGGCCGGCAGGCCGAGCAGAGGCTGCAGCAGGAGGCCGAATGCCGCCGTCCCGCTGACGGCCGGTTGATCATCGAGAAGCGGGTACTGGTTCGGGTCGATCAGGAGCGGCCGGCGGAGGATCGCGTGGCGCTCGCGCAGCTACTCGAGCAACTGCCGGGCGACAGCTTCATCCATTTGCATCGGGCGCACAGCACTGCCTGGGCACGGCTCTGGCAACGGATGCGCATCGATGCCGATGACGCGCGGCTCGAGCTGACGCTGCGCTTTCATGCCTTCCATCTGCTACAAACGGTGTCTCCACACAGCGTCGGGCATGACATCGGCTTCCCACCGCGCGGATGGACGGAGGGCTACTACGGTCAGGTGTTCTGGGATGAGCTGTTCGCTTTTCCGTTTCTCGCCACACACTTCCCAGAACTGGCGCGCAGCCTGCTGGATTACCGCCATAGACGCCTGGATAAGGCCCGTGAGCGGGCGCGTCGGGCCGGACTGCGGGGCGCCCTGTTTCCCTGGCGCAGCGCCCGCAGTGGCGAAGAGGAAACGCCGCCCCGGCAGTTCAATCCGATGTCCGGACGCTGGATGGCCGATCACACCTACCTGCAGCGACACATCGGCTCCGCGGTGGCCTACGACGCCTGGCAACTGTACCTGGCGACCGGCGACGAGGCGCTGCTGGCCGGGCCTGCCGGGGAAATCATCATCGAAGTTGCGCGTTTCTGGGCCAGTCTGGCGCGCTTTGACCCGGCGCGGCAGCGCTACCTGATCGGCGGCGTGATCGGCCCGGATGAGTACCACAACGGCTACCCCGACGCCGCCGAGCCCGGCCTGGATAACAACGCCTACACCAACCTGATGGCGGTCTGGACCCTGTGCCGTGCGCTGCAGGTACTGGAGCTGTTGCCTGAGTCCCGGGCTGCCGAATTGGCCGATCGGCTGCAATTGACTGCGGATGAGCTCAGTCGTTGGACGCAGATCAGCCGTCGCATGTACCTGCCGTTCATCGACGAGGATGTGCTCAATCAGTTCGACGGCTTCGAGCAGCTGCAAGCGCCGCCGCAGCAGTGGCTGCACGGGGATCGGCCGCGTCTGGATTGGATGCTCGAAGCACGCCACGACAGCAGCGACCGCTACCAACTGACCAAGCAGGCGGATGCGCTGATGGCTTATCACCTACTGTCGCCGCCGGCACTGGAGGCGTTGTGCGAACGGCTCGGCTATCACCATGACGAAAAGAGCCAGCGGCGCACGCTTGCCTATCACCTGGCCCGTATCACCCATGAGTCGAGTCTGTCCAATGTGGTCTGTGCCGGTGCCCTGGCGGCGGTCGACGGGCCGGCGTCGTGGACCTATTTCCAGCAGGCGCTGAACACCGATCTGCATGCGCCGGGCAACTCGGGGACCCAAGAGGGCGTGCATCTGGGGGCGATGTGTGGCGCGTTGGACGTGTTGCAGCGCCACTATCTCGGGGTTCGCCTGGAACTTGATGGGCTGCACATCTTTCCGGCAGCGCCGCCAGCATTGGGCGATCTGACCTGGCAGTTGGTCTACCGCCAGGCCTGGATCGAACTGCAATTGCGCGGTGGGCAGCTGCGGGTGACTTCCCATGGCGACAATCAGCGGTCGGTACCGGTGCAGCACGCCGCGGGGCTGTCGCTGCTTGAACCTGGCCAGGCGCTGCTGGTGCCATGTCGGGTGGACGTGTGAGGCGCGGCATGCGGCCGTCTTGCCGACAACGCAGCGATCCCAGCCAGCGCCAATCTCGACAGAGCGCCGCGGCGACCCTTTCGGAGTCGGCCTGCTGCAAGGAGCAACAGTGATGGTACAGATCGGGATAGGCCGCTGGGTCGATGGGCTGGGTTGGGCGCTGCTCTACGCGGCGCTTTGGGCGCTGTTCGCCGAGGGTGGCGGTTGGGCGCTGGGGGTGCCGAGCATTCTGCTCGCTGTCGCGCTGTCACTTCGGCTTGGTTCGCGGCCCTGGCAGCCCGCCTTGCGGGCGCTGCCGGGCTTTGCCTGGTTCTTCCTCGGGCGCATGACGCTGGGCGCCTGGGACGTGGCGGTGCGCGCGCTGCACCCTCGACGGTCATTGCAGCCGGCCTGGCTCGACTACCGGCTACGCAGCGAATCGCCACGGGTACGGCTGCTGCTGTCGGCATTGGTCGGGCTGCTGCCGGGCACCCTGGCATCGCGGATCGATGCCGACTGCATGCGCGTGCATGTACTGGATCGACGGCAGCGGTGGGAGCCGACGGTGATCGAACTCGAGGATCGTCTGATGCGACTGGTCGGCGACGGAGACAACCGCTGATGGCGTTGTACTCGGCGCTGTTGCTGCTGACCATCGTCGTCGGGCTGGGCCGCGTGGTGCTGGGGCCGGGGCGGGTGGACCGGCTGCTGGCGATCCAGCTGTTCGGCACGGCCGGCACGGCATTGTTGCTGGTCCTGGCGCAGTGGCAGGAGCAACCCGCACTGCGTGACGTGGCGCTGCTGCTGGGCTTGCTGGCGGCGGTCGCCAGTGCCGCACTGGTGCAGCTGCTGCGACGGAGCCGTCATGATTGATCTGCTGCTGGCAGTGTGGAGCTGGCTGCTGCTGGTTGGCGGCCTGCTTTTCTTCGCGGCCGGTAGCATCGGTCTGCTGCGTTTTCCCGATACCGTCAGCCGTCTGCACGCCCTGACCAAGGCCGATACGCTTGGCCTGGGGTTGGTGATCGCCGGTCTGTCGCTTCGCGCCGACAGCCTGCTGGAAGTCGGCCAGATGCTGTTGATCTGGCTACTGCTGCTGGCCTCCAGCGCCACCGCCTGCCAGCTGCTGGCACGCCAGGCTGGCGAGGAGCCGGACGATGACTGAGTGGCTATTCGACGGCGCGCTCGGCCTACTGTTGCTCGGCCTTGCCTTTGGTGCGCTGCATGGACGCAACCTCTACGCCAGCGTGCTGCTGTTCATTGCCTTCGGCTTGGCGCTGGCGCTGATCTGGGCGCGCCTGGGCGCGGCAGACCTGGCCCTGGCCGAAACGGCCATCGGGGCGGGGCTGACCGGGGTGTTGCTGTTCGCAGCGTTGGCACGCCAACCGGGGCCGGCGGAGCTGCCGGATATCACCCCGGTCCGGAAGCGCCTCGCCGCGTCGATGGTGGTGCTGCCCTTACTGATCATGCTCGTGCAGGGGCTCGCGCCGATGGCCGATCGCACATCGGCGCTGCCGGCAGCCATTGACCGGGTGTTGCCGCAGACCGGTGTCAGCCATCCGGTCACCGCCGTGCTGCTTAACCTGCGCGCCTGGGACACGCTGCTGGAACTGGCAGTCCTGCTGCTGGCGCTGCTCGGCGCGCGCCAGCTGGGGCCGCGCAGCCTCGATCTGGCTGAACCCTGGCCGCTGTTGCGCGCCTGGGCGCGGGTACTGGCGCCGTTGCTGGTGCTGGCGGCGGGTTACATCCTTTGGCGTGGCGCCAGCGCGCCGGGCGGTGCCTTTCAGGCGGGTTCGTTGCTCGCGGCCGGGGTGGTGTTGCTGCGCTTGTCCGGGCTGCTGCCGAGGTTGCGCTGGTCCTTTGCGCCTTTACGGCTGCTGGTGCTGGGCGGCCTGCTGGTATTTGTCGCCGTGGCCGTCAGCACTGCCTGGCTGGGGGAGGGCTGGCTCACCTATCCGGACGGATCGGCCAAGTACGTGATCCTGCTGATCGAGGCGATGGCGACCCTGTCGATCGCGGCCAGCCTCAGCTTGTTGGTGATTGGTGACGGCGAGGAATCACCATCATGAGCAGTGCGCTGTTCTGGATGGGTGTCGGCGCCGCGCTCTGGCTGCTCGGGCTGCATGGCCTGCTGACCCTACGCCAGGCGCTGAGGCGGATCATCGCCTTCAATCTGATGGGCAGCGGCGTGTTTCTGGTGATGATTGCGCTGGCAACGCGTAGCCAGCCGAGCGATCCGCTGCTGGTGGCATTGGTGGTGACCGGCCTGGTGGTGGCGGTCAGCGCCACGGCATTGGCTTTGCGGCTGGCTGGGGTGGTGCAGGGCGATGGGGAGCGGCGCCTATGAGCCTGGCGCTCCTGAGCCTGATCCTGCCCTTGCTCGGCGGACTGCTGCTGGTTCTGCTGCAGCCGCGGCATAACGGCCTGTGGGTGATCGCCATCAGCCTCGCCAGCCTGCTGGCCGCGTCTGCCGCACTGCACCAGGCGATGCAACTGGGCCCGCAATTGCTGCACATTGGTGGCTGGGATACGCCCTTGGCGATCCGCTTCCAGCTGACTCCGCTGACCGCCTTGCTGATGGTGTTTACCGCCGGGCTGCATTTGCTGGTGGCGCTCTATGCCGCGCGCAGCCCGCATGCCACTGGCAGTGAGGATTATTGGCCGCTGTCCTGCCTGTTGCACGGCGCGCTGGTGGCGCTGTGGCTGTCAGCGGACCTGTTCAATCTCTACGTCACGCTCGAATTGCTCAGCCTCACGGCGGTTGCGCTGGTGGCGCTGGCCGGGCGCAAGGCCTACCGGCCGGCGTTCAATTACCTGATGCTGTCGCTGGCCGGATCGCTTGCCTATCTGTTCGGTGTCGCGCTGTTCTACGGCCGCTACGGCGTGCTCGATGTGCTGTTGCTGGCGGAACTGGCCGAAGCGGACGCCAGCACGCGACTGGCGCTGCTGCTGATGAGCGTCGGCCTGATGCTCAAGGCGGCCCTATGGCCGCTGCACCTGTGGCTGCCGCCGGCACATTCCGGCGCACCGACGGCGGTCAGCGCGCTGCTCTCGGCGTTGGTGGTCAAGGGCCCGATCTACATTCTGTGGCTGGTCTGGAGCCAGATCGCCCCGCCGGAGCTGGGCCGCCAGGCGGGTGGGCTGTTCGCGGCCGCCGGCATCCTTGCGCTGATTTCCGGCGGCTGGTCGGCGTTGCGCGCGCCGCGGCTGAAGATGCTGGTGGCTTATTCGACCGTCGCGCAGCTGGGCTATGCGTTGCTGGCGCTGGGACTGTTGTTGAGGTGGCAGGAGCCGCGCATGACGGCGGCGCTGTGGCTGTTCATCCTTGCCCACGGCCTGGCCAAGGTCTCGATGTTTCTTGCCGCGGGTGAGTTGCAGCGGGTGCTCGGCACACGTCGGGTGCGCGCGCTGAAGGGCGCCAGTCAGAACATGCCGGTGGCCATGGCGGCTTTCGCGGTGGCCGGCGCCAGCCTGATCGGCTTGCCCCCCAGCGGCGGATTTCTCGCCAAATGGCTGTTGCTGCAGCCGCTGTTCGAGCAACCGCAGCACTGGCCCTGGGCCTTTGGCGTACTGCTCGGCACGCTGATGTCGGCCGCTTACGTGTTTCGCGTGGTGGCGCTGGGGTTCGATCGCGCCAAGCCGAATCCGCCGAGTGTCGTGCCGGACCGCCTGGCGCAATGGCTGGCCATGCTGCCGGCCCTGCTGGTGCTGAGCCTGGCGCTCATCAGCGAACCGCTGCTGCTCTGGCTTGGTGGGGTGGCGCGATGAGCTGGACCAACTGGCTGCCGTTGACGATCGTGCTCAGCTCATTGCTGCCGGGACTGCTGATATTCACCCTGCGCGAAGACCAACAGCGGACCCGAGTGGCGCTCAACCTGTGCGGAGTCGGCGTCAAACTGGTGCTGGTGGGAGCGATGATTTACGGGGTCAGTCGCGGCCTGGAGTTTCGCTTCAGTCTGCCGTTCCTGCCCGGCGCGCCGCTGGTGTTGCAAGGCGATGCGCTGTCGCTGCTGTTCGTTGCGCTGTCCTCGGTGCTGTGGATGGCGACCACCGTCTACGCCATCGGCTATCTGGAAAAGTCACCGCTGCGCTCGCGCTTCTTCGGCTACTTCAGCCTCTGCGTCAGTGCCACCGTGGGGCTGGCGCTCGCGGGAAATCTGGTCAGCTTCCTGCTGTTCTACGAGATGCTGACGCTGGCCACCTTCCCGCTGGTGGTGCATCGCGGCACGCCCGAAGCGCTGCGCGCCGGGCGGGTCTATCTGGCCTACACGGTGGGCGGCGGTGCGCTGGTGCTGATGGGTGTGGCGCTGCTGCATGGGCTGGCCGGTGGACAGGATTTCCAGCCCGGCGGCTATCTCCTGCAGGCGGTGGGCGAGCACGGTCTAACGCTGCGCGTCGCCTTTGTCCTGTTGGTCGCCGGGCTCGGCGTCAAGGCGGCGCTGATTCCGCTACATGGCTGGCTACCGCAGGCGATGGTGGCGCCCGCGCCGGTCAGCGCGTTGCTGCATGCAGTGGCGGTCGTCAAGGCCGGCGCTTTCGGTATCGTCCGGGTGGTCTATGACGTGTTCGGCGCCGAGGCGCTGTTAAAACTGGACATGGCCGGGCCGCTGCTCTGGCTGGCCGCGGCGACCATCCTCTACGGCTCGTGGCGGGCATTGCAGCAGCAGGAACTGAAGAAACGCCTGGCGTACTCGACCATCAGCCAGGTGTCTTACGTGACCCTTGGCGTAGCGCTGCTCGGGCCGATTGCGGCGGTCGGTGGCCTGGTGCATCTGGTGCATCAGGGCCTGATGAAGGTGACGCTCTTCTACTGCGCCGGCAATTTCGCCGAAACCTTGGGGATTCTCCGCATCCGCGAGATGGATGGCGTGGGCCGACGCATGCCGCTGACCATGACCGCCTTCAGCATCGGCGCCCTGGGTATGATCGGCATTCCGCCGATTGCCGGTTTCGTCAGCAAGTGGGCGCTGGGGATGGGCGCACTGGAGGTCGGCCAGGACTGGGTGCTGCTGGTGCTGATGGGCTCGGCGCTGCTCAATGCCGGCTATTTCCTACCGCTGCTGTGGCGCGGCTGGTTTGCCGCCCCGGCCGACTGGCATGAAGACAACTGGCGCGAGGAGCGCTGGGAAACGCATTGGATGTTGTTGCTGCCGGCGTTGTTCACCGCAGCGCTGTCGGTGGTGGTCGGGTTGCTTGCCGGCACCGCGCTAAGCCCGCTGGGCTGGGCGCAGCTGATCGTCCGGCGGGAGTTCGACATATGAGTTCCTGGCTGTGGCTCCTCGTCCCGCTGGCTCCATTGCTGGTCGGCTTGGGCCTGCTGATCTGGCGCGAGCGGGCCCTCGGCTGGCTCTGGCTCGGTTGTGGGCCGGCGCTGGCGATGGTCGTCTGGCCGATGCCGACGCTGGATCTGCCAATGCTCTGGGAAGGCGTACGCTGGGGGGCGGATGATGAGCTGAGCCGCGCCTGGCTGGGCTTCACAGCGCTACTCTGGGGATGCGCCGGGGTATTTGCCGTCAGCAGTCAGCGGGACGACCCCAAGCGAATGCGTTTCTGGACGTTCTGGCTGCTGGCGCTGTCCGGCAACCTGCTGCTGATCATCGCCACCGATGCGCTGAGCTTCTATCTCGGTTTCAGCGCCATGAGCCTTTCCGCTTACGGATTGATCGTGCATCAGGGCGGCCCGGGTCCGCGCCGTGCCGGACGGCTGTACCTGCAACTGGCGATCTGTGGCGAGATGGCACTGTTGGCAGGGCTGATGCTGCGCAGCCATGCCGCCGATGGCGACTTTGCCTTTGCCGCCTGGCGGACACTGCCGATTGATGGTCTGACGCTACTGCTGTTGCTGATCGGCCTCGGGCTGAAAGCCGGGTTCTGGCCGCTGCACGTGTGGCTGCCGCTGGCGCACCCGGCGGCGCCGGCACCGGCCAGTGCGGTGCTCTCCGGGGCAATGCTCAAGGCGGGCTTTCTCGGCCTCTGGCGCTGTTTGCCGGAAGCGGATCCGTTGCTGTCCGGTTGGGCCGACGGGCTGCTTGCCGTCGCTATTTTCGGCGCCCTCTACCCAGCACTGCTGGGCTTCTGTGCAGGTAAAGCCAAGGCGGTTCTGGCCTATTCCTCGGTCAGCCAGATGGGCTATCTGCTGATGCTGCTGGCGCTGGTTTGGCGTCACCCGCAGCAAGTGCAGGCGCTGACTGTCGTGCTGGTTCTCTACGGCGTGCACCATGGGCTGGCCAAGGGGGCGTTGTTTCTCGCGGCCGGCCTGATCCATGCCGGACGGCTGCCCCGTACCGGCTGGCTGCTGCTGGCCGTACCGGCACTGGCGATCATCGGGCTGCCCTTGACCAGTGGCGGGGCGGTGAAGACGGCACTGAAGGAGGCCTGGCACGGCGGTTCGTTCGAGGCCTGGCTGCCCTGGTTGAGCCTCAGCAGCCTGACCACCGCTCTATTGCTGACGCGCGCCCTGTGGCTACTGCGCCGAGATGCAGCAGATGCGCCCCCGTCGCGGCCGCCGTTGGCGCAGCTGTTGCCCTGGGCACTGCTGAGCGGCCTGGCGCTGCTGCTGCCCTGGTTCTGGCCCGCCTTGCGTGCGCCCATGTTGCATGGCGTTTATCCAAGCGGCGTCTGGTCTGCGCTGTGGCCGCTGCTGTTGGCGCTCACGTTGGCGATGCTGGCGTTGCGGCTCGGCTGGAACGTCCCGTCACGGCTGGCTGCCGGTCCGAAGCTGACGCTCTGGTTATCGCTATGGCTCAAGCGGCTGCTGCAACGGCCGCCCTTGGTGGTGCCGAACGCGAACCCGGATCGGCCCCGTTGGCGGCGGCGGGAGCGACGCTGGAACCGCTTGTGGAATACCGGCACGCTCGCCATCAGCGCCTGGTTGCTGATGGCGCTGCTGTGGTTGGGATGGTTGTGGTGAGTCTTCTCACTATACGGGGGATGATGAGCATCCTTTTTTCATAATGTGACAAACTTGCTGAAGGCAACATTCGTTGTTAGGCCGATACTATGTTTCGCTGCCGCTACGTTAGTTGCATATTCCTATGGCTCTAGACTCTATAACCCTAAAGTAATTATGCGTTTCAAAATGTTAATAACGCATCCGCAATAAAAAAGGCGCCAACGGCGCCTTGAGTGAATCGTTTGTTTCATGTCCGTCCCAAGTGGGTTCGGTCACTGCCATCTTCTGCAAGCAGCTGACCCAGCGGCGTACGGTCGAAACCATCGTCCGCCAATCGATCGGCGTGTGGAGTCAGATCGAAACCGTCCTCGGCAAGCTGTTCGCCAAGTGGGGTAAGATCAAAGCCATCTTCTGCCAGTTGTTGCCTTAGCGGCGTGCGTTCGGAGCCGTTTTCCACCAACGTGCGATCGCTCTCAACATGCTGGCGCACGGTGTCGCTGTCATGAGCTTCACCCAGCAGGGGTTGCGGATGGCTCGGCGGAACAGCGAAGGCGGTGGAGGCGGCGCTCGCCAGAATCAAACTTGCAAGTAACGTTTTCATAAGTTGTCCTCGGTAGGAGCTAGGTACGGGCCTATGCTACGGGCGAGAACTACATGGGCAAACGCGAGCGTATCAATAGTGAACATCGACAGTCGTGATAAGTCGATTGATCTTTGTATATATCGATTCGGCTAATTATATAAATCGATCGAGGCGATAGTTAAACGAGTGGCCGAATTAACTGATAAATTGCGCTGTGTACGTTTCTTTTAATTAGGCGAGAGAGGTTTATAGCGGCTATGCATGCGAACCGGAAGCGGATCGCGAAACCGAGGCGAAGACTGCCACGAAGGGGATAAAGCGTCGGGTTGTGGTTGACCGTGTCAGTCAGGGCAGGGCTTTTTCAGCGTAGGTGCGTGTCGGCAGTCCGAGCTGAGAGCGGAAGCTTTCCATGTCGAACATGGTGCAGATGTCGCGAATCTGCCCGCTCGGTGTCAGGGTCCAGAACGCCATGGCCGAGATGCTCAAGACCTTGTCGCTGGGCGGATATCCCAGGGCTGGATTCTCGATGGTGCCGATCAGCGTGCTCCAGGTGACCACTTTGTCGTCCTCGGCGATGCAGTCCTCTATCACCACTTCGAGATCGGGCATGGCGGTGCGGATCTGCATGATCATCGCGGCGAACTCGGCGCTGCTCAGGGGATGGCCAACGAACGAGCTCTTGTAGAGAAAGTCCTTGCTGTGGAACTGCTCGGCGAGGGCCATGTGGCCGCGGTTCCAGGACAGCTCGATGTGTTTGCGAACCAGCTTTTTATTGTCGCTCAATGACATTTCGATCATCCGTTGCGCGGCGGTGGTTCTACTGTAGCAGCCACTGGCGACGGGCAGCCACCGCATGCGCTTCGGCAAATCAGTCGATAGGCAGACTAAGCCTGAACGCAGCGCCGCCCAGGCTGGAATCGTCGAGCCGGAGCTCACCGCCATAGCTGTCGAGAATGTCCTTGACCACCGCCAGGCCGATACCCTGACCGGGGTGCTGGGCATCCAGACGTTCGCCGCGACGCAGGATACGTGCGCGTTGATCGACCGGCACGCCTGGGCCGTCGTCTTCGATGCTCAGCCACAGCCGATCAGCGTCCTGCTTCAAGCTGACGCGCACCTGATACAGGCAGAGGCGGTAGGCGTTTTCGAGCAGATTGCCGAGCAGTTCCATCAATGCACCCTGCTCCAGCGGTAGGGTCGCATCCTGCGGCAGCTGCAGGTCGATCTGCACCCGCTTGTCCTGGTAGACCTTGTCCAGCGTGCCGCACAGCCGTACCAGCAGCGGATGCAGAGGGACTCGGTGACGCACCAGGCCGCTCTGGCCCAGGCTCGCACGTTGCAGCTGATAGCCGATCTGTTGGCTCATTCGCTCGATCTGCGCATGCATGACGCGGGCTTGCTCGCGATTGCCCGGCTGCGCGCTCATCACCTCGCCCACGCTCTGCAGCACGGTCAGCGGGGTTTTCAGGCTGTGCGCCAGATCGCCGAGCGAGTTGCGGTACTGCTCACGCTGGCGGCGCTCGCCGACGAGCAGTCTGTTCAGTGACCGGGTCAGACGCAGCAATTCTTTTGGATGCTGTTCGCTGAGTCTGTCCAGCCGGCCGGACTCGACCTGATCCAATTCGTGGCTCAGTCGCCTCAACGAACGGAAGCCCCAGGTCAGGCCCAGCCAGAGCAGCGTCAGCAACACCAGTAAGCCGCCGCCCAGCCACAGATAGAGCTGTTGGCGGAATTCCTCGAACAGGCTGCGGTATTCGCTGGTGGGCTGCATGGTGACGAAGCTGAACGCCTGGCGCGGCTCATCGGTCAATCGCAGCTCGACGTCGTAGACGAAGTACTCGAGGCCATCGGCGTCTCGTACCCGTTTGAACTCCGTGAGGTCGCCGCCCGGGCGCGGCTGGTAGTCGATGCTTTCGTCCTCGGCCGAGCGCGACTGCCAGAGCCGCTTGCCTTGCGGGTCGAAGATGTAACCGAGCAGCTTGGCGTTCGGCAGGTTGAATTCCTCGTCCGGCAGCCGATCGGGCATCACCAAACGTCCATTCTCCAGGTGCGATGCGGTAATCAGGGTATTGGCATCGGCAGCCAGACGCTCCTCGATGACGCGTTCGAAGGCGAGGCTAAATGCCGCTTGCAACACCGGAAGCAGGGCCAGCATGAACAGAATGGCCAAGCAGGTGGCGCCGAGCATGAGCCGCAGGCGCAGCGACAGGCTGCCTCGACGGGAGGTACGCGCCAACACCCGCCAGCGGCGCCAGCGCCGACTCACCGGCAGCGCTCGGTAAACAGATAACCCAGTCCGCGCACGGTATCGATCGGTTTCAGTCCGCCGTGGGCTTCCAGCTTGCGGCGCAAACGACCGACCAGCACTTCGATGACATTGGCATCGCGCTCGTTGTCGTCCGGGTAGAGCTGCTCCATCAGTCGCTCTTTCGCGACTACCTGCTGCTGGTGGCGCATCAGGTATTCAAGAATGCGGTACTCGAAGGCGGTCAGTGCCAGCGGCTCGTCGTTGACCAGCGCCTGCTTGCGGTTGAGGTCGAGCCTCAGCGGGCCAGCCTCGATGCTGGCCTGGGTAAAGCCGGACGAGCGGCGCAGCAGCGCGTTGAGCCGTGCCTCGAGCTCCTCGAACTGGAAGGGTTTGACCACGTAATCGTCGGCGCCGGCGGCGAGTCCTTCGACCTTGTCCTGCCAGTTGCCGCGCGCGGTGAGGATGAGGATGGGGAAGCGCTCGCCATTGCTGCGCAGCTGCCGGATCAGGTCTAACCCGCTGATATCAGGCAGCCCGAGATCAACTATCGCCAGATCATGGTTGTATTCGCGGGTCTGATACAGCGCCTCTTCGGCATTGGCCACCGCATCGACGATATGGCCGCTTTCGCTCAGGCGAGTCAGTAGGTGGTGGCGCAGCAGCGCCTCGTCTTCCACCACCAGCACTTTCATTGATTACTCCCGTCATGAAAACGGCCGGGACGATCCCGGCCGTGGCTCTTCTTGAGGCAAACCGTGCGGCTTAGAAGTGATAATTCACGCCGAGGTAGGCCTGCTTGCTGCTGTGCACATCGATCGACCCGACCTTGCCAACGCCACGCTCGGACACCTCGGTGCCGGCATTGCTGCGCAGGTAGCGGTAGCCGGCCTCGATTGACGCGTTACTACCGACCTGCTGCAGCACGCCGGCTTGCAAGCCGACCAGGTAACCGACGTCGCTGTCGCGGCGGTAACCGCTGGACTCGTTCTCAAGCTTGGTCACACCGGCACTGGCACCGCCGAACAGGCGGGTGGTATCGCCTACCGGCAGAAACAGGTCGTAGCTGCCGATCAGGTTCTGCTGGCGCAGCTTGAGCGAGCTGCCGTAGTCGTCGGAGACGTTTTCGTAGGTGGCATAGTAGCGCGCTTCGTCGGTCATCTGACCGGCACGGACACCCCAGGTGCCGCTGTTCTTGATGATGTCATCGAAGCGATCCGGGCCCATGTTCTGTTTCAAAGTGCTGGAACGGTCGACATTGACCGTGCTCTCGCCCCAGGTGAGACCGGCGAAGTTATCGGCGGCGTGGGCGCCAAGGGTGAACAGGCTCAGGCTGGTGGCGATGGCCAGGGTATGCAGTTTGTTCATGTGTCGCTCCTTTGCAGGCATGGATAAGTCACGTATCCATCCTGCTTGCGACCCCCTGAACCGCGCCTGAACCCTGGCTGAACCTGAGCTGAACGACCGAGAAAAACGGCGCAGCGGGCGCGGCGCCGTCCAATTGATCAGCGGCTGCGGCGCCCTAGCAAGGCGACCAATGCGGCGGCGCCTACCGCCACGGCCGCCGTGGTTGCCACCGGGTGTTGCGTGGCGCGGGTATAGAGGCTGCGCGTCAGCACTCTGCCGGGATAGTCTCCGCTGGCCTTGCCGTCACCCGCTCGACCGACGTCGCCGGCGTACAGCGCGCCGTCGCGGTGGCGGTCCGGGCGGTCGCTCTGAAGGGCGTCGTAAACGAAGGTGCGGTTGACCCAGTCGGCCAGTCGCGGCGCATTCTGGGCCAGCCTCGACAACAATTTGGCATTGCCGATATAGACGTCGCGTTGCGGGTGCTCGGCTGCATGCAGAATCGCCCGGGCAACCACCTCTGGCGCATAGACCGGCGGTGGAAAGACCGGGGCGCTGGGGAGGTAGTTCTTCGAGTGATCCATGAACATCGTATCCGTGGAGGAGGGCCGAACCAGGGTCACAGAGATCGGTGTGCCGGATTTCTGCAGCTCGACCCGCAACACGTCTGTCATGGCCTTGATCGCGTGCTTGCTGGCGCTATAACTGCTATGAAACGGCAGGGCATTGGCGGACTCGACACTGCCGATGTTGATCAGCGCACCGCCCTTGTCGCGCAGATGCTTCACCGCGATCGAGGAGCCGTAGTGGGTGCCCCAGAAGTTGGTCTGCATGACCTGCTGGTGATCGGCGTCGCTGACCTCGTCGAAGCGTCCCCAGACCGAGCTGCCGGCGTTGTTGATCCAGGTGTCGAAACCGCCAAAACGGGCAATGGTCTCGCTGGCGACGCGTTCGAGCTGCGCGCGATCACCCACATCGGCCATCACGTGCAACACGCGGTCGCTCGCATTGAGGTCGCGCTCGATATCCGCCAAGGTCATTTCGTTGCGTGCGACCAGCACGACGCGGGCACCTTGCTCGACGGCGAGGCGGGCGGTGGCCAAGCCGATCCCGCTCGAGGCTCCGGTAATGACGATGACTTGTTCGTGCACGGGTTTGAGAGCAATGCGCATCGGGATCTCCTCGGATAGCGGTGATGTGGGTTGGCTCGGTAGAAGCCATATCGCCGCTTCCGGTTCCGGGCAAGCGATGGATGGCAGCGGCAACCGTAACGATCGCCGTGCTAAGCGCTCGCTGTGCGAGCAGACGTTCAATCGAGGCGGATGGTGGTCCCTGCTGGCAGATGTTTGATCATTCGATTGCCTTCGAGCAGGCTGCCGATCTGATGGACGTTGCGGACCTTCGCCTCCGTCGGCAGTTGCAAGCTGATGCCGTCGATGGGCTCGATGGCATTAAGGCTGATAACGATCGCGGACTCGTCGCGTTCGACATCCAGGCTCAGCTGATCACGAGCAGCCCACCACTGGCCTGCCGAACCAAGCGAGGGGCTTGAGGCGCGGCATCCAGCGCAGCCAGACATCTATCGAGGGTTCGTAGCCATTGGCATAGCGGCGATAGCTTTGATCATTGCGGTCGCCATGGGCGCGCATGATGTAAGAACCGGTTATGGACCGTACGGGTAAACCGTGCCGGCGTCCAGCCTGAGCCTTTCGGAAAATCCGCAGCTCGCTATCGAAAACCCGGAACTCTTTTGATGGCCATTTGATCTCAGTCTGGCTCGGAAGTTTCCGGCGTTTATTTCGTTGGCTAGGAAGCCTGCACAAGCATAGTGCAGCGGTATGTCTCGACGTCGAGAAAGGTGAAGGAATGAAGCGCTTTGTCGCATTGGATAGCTTTCGTGGTGTTTGTGCCGTTGCGGTGGTGTTGTTCCATACCCAGATTCTGCTGAGCTTCTCCGAGCTCAGCTTCTTTCGGCACGCTGATTTATTCGTCGAGTTCTTCTTCGTGCTCAGTGGTTTCGTCATGTTCCATGCGTACGGTACCCGCGAGTTCGACCCACCGATGCTGAAACGCTTCGTCATCAGCCGGACATTCCGCCTGTATCCGCTGCATCTCCTGATGCTGGTCGTCTTCATTGGCTTGGAGTTCGGCAAGCTCTGGGCCGAGCACCATGGATTCTCGTTCAACGACCCGGCGTTCAGCGGCAAGACCGCCCCGAGCGAAATCCTGCCCAATGCCTTGCTGCTGCAAAGCTGGATCAGCAATTTCAATAGCCTCTCGTTCAATACCCCAGCGTGGAGCATCAGCATCGAATACTACCTGTACATGCTGCTGGGCTTGGTGCTGTTGTGCGCTCCACGTTACTGCGGGCAGATACTGGCGTTGGCCACGCTGGTGTCCTTCGCGGCCCTGTATGTCGAGCTGGATGTGATCAAGCCATTCATCTGGCGTGGCGCTTCGTGCTTCTTCGCCGGCGCCCTGACCTATCGGCTCTATCGACGTCTGGAGCCGGCGATCAGTCGTCTGGACGACCTTCAGCGTGCTTGAGTTGCTCTGCCTGCTGCTTGTATACCGCACGCTCACCCACGAGGCACCGCATCAGGGCATCATCGCCAGTTTGCTGTTCTGCCTGGTGGTGCTGGTATTTGCCCATGAGCGCGGCGCGGTGTCGCAATTGCTGCAGCGGCGTGGTTTCGCCCGCCTGGGAGAGTTGTCCTTTTCCATCTACCTGACCCACGCGGCGGTAATCTTTGCCTTCACCAGCGCCGCGGTGGTGTTGTCCAAACTCACCGGAGCAGACTACACGGTCATCCTGCATCAACCGGACAGCGACCAGATCATGCGATATATCAGTTCGGGTAGCCTGCTAATTGATGATTTGCTGACGCTGCTGGAGTTGGCGATGGTGCTGGCGGTATCGACCTTGACGTACCACTACGTCGAGTTGAAGGGCATCGAGGTCGGACGCCGTCTCACGCGCAACGAGTCGCTGCGGCTATCGCAGGCGTGAGTCGGTGTCGACGAACAATTCGTCAGGTGCCTGCGGTTGTTCGATCGGCGTCGGGGCCGGTTCAGGAGGTGCCGGGCCGGTCGGTTGAGTCGATGGGTAGGCCTGGTGCAGCGGTGGCTGTTCTTCGCCATCGACGGACCAGGTCAGCGTCGCCTCGATTCGACTATCGTCTGATAAACCGAGACGATTATTCAGTGGACATTGCGCCACGGGTCCGCTGACAAGCTCGCCTGATTGGCGGCTGCGGCTGGTACCGGCACGCCCGCTAGTACGCACTTCGAGATGGTAGGTGAGTGGGCGGGGTTCCGAGCTGCTGAAGCACAATCGCAACCGAAGCCGATCGTCGTCAGGGCTCAGCTCCAGATGCGCCTGGACCGGCGCGGCGGCTGTGAGCATCAAGGTCGCCAGGGTGAGCGTAAGCATGGATGGACGACCCGCGGTTCAGCCAATGCGGCTTATTGCTGAACGATGGTGGCTTGGTTGCCGCTGCCCGACTGCTGGATCACGGCGTGCATGCCCGCGGCGCTCTGAATGATTGCCGCCTCGTTCGCCGTCCCGATCTGGCTGACGCGGGCTTCGTTGTATTCGGCCAGTTGGCGGACATCGGCCAGGTTGCCGTCGCCGTTCTGTACGACGCTTGCCTGGTTGCCATCGAACCATTGCACCAGTTCGACGCTATTGCCATTCCCGGTCGTTGAACCCCTGAAATCATGGCCTCGCCCGCTTTGTTCGATGACCAGCAGGTTATCGTCGCCCGCCTGATTGAACATGACCTCGCCGAACAGCGTGTTCTGGCTGATCTGCGCACTGTTCCGATTGCCATTTTGGGCGAGTGTCAGGTGGCCAGCGTCGCCCTGGTCGATGGTAGCCCGGTTTTCGTCACCGACCTGGTAAACGGCCAGCTGGGTGCCGTGGTAGATGCCGTCTTGGGTAAATGTCACCGAATTGTCGTTACCGATCTGACGCGCTTCGGCCTGAGCGAATCCTTGTTGGACGCCGGATACGTAATTACCGTCGCCGATGCTGCTGATCTGCAGCTCGTTGGCATACCAGGTTTGCTCGACCTCGGCGCGGTTACCTGTGCCTTGCTGATACACGCTGGCACTGGCGAAGTGACTTTCAGGCCCCTGATAGATGGACGCATCGTTGTCGCTGCCGAGCTGCACGATAGCGGCTTGGTTCGACTCGCCGGCCTCGAGCTGGTAGATCGTGCCGGTATTGCTCGTGCCGTTCTGCCTGATCAGCGCTTCGTTGAGCGAACCGGTCTGATCGACGATGGCGGAGTTATCCGTGCCGGTCTGATCGATATGTGCGCTGTTGTCAGCATGGAGTTCGCTGGTAGCAGCCAGCAGGAGGGCGAGTGCAACGAGTGGCAGGCGGCTGCGCATGGAAATTCCCTTTGTTCTAGTGTTGGACGATCTGAATCTGCTGACCGCTTCCGTATTGAATGACGCTGCTGCTCAGGCCACTGCCCACTTGTTCGATGCTGGCGTTGTTGTTGGAACCGACTTGGGCGATTGCGGCTTGGTTGTCGCTGCCGATCTGGGTGATGCCGGCCAGGTTGCCCTGGCCGATCTGGAGGATGCTGGCGAGCTGGTTTTCGCCTTGCTGAAGAATGAAGGCCTGCTGATCGCTGCCCTGTTGGACAATGCTGGCCAGTTGGTGTCCGCCGATCTGCCTGAGATCGGCCAGATTGTCGTTGCCTTGCTGCAGTACTTGGGCGGCCTGGCCGGCGGGCAGCTGAAGCGTAAGTGCTGCCGGGTTTTCCAGGCTGAGCGAGCCCTCGGCGAGATCGCCATTGTCCAGCAGGTCGGCTGCATGAAGCGAGGCGTGGCCAGTAAGCAGCAGGGCGGCAAGCAAGCCGCGGCGAAACAAGGCTAAACGATCCATGCGGGCACCTCGAAAGATTGCTCGGATTCTTGACTGAACACGAAGCGGTGAACATCCATCGAACGGTTCAAAGCAGCCGTTGCGCGATGAGTGGGACGGATTAATCCTTCTGTCAGTTCAGAGTTCATCGCGATCCATGTCGAACGTGTCTTGGAGCAGATTCTGCAGTTTGCTGCGGTTGATCTCTTCCAACACGAGTTGTGCCGCCTGCTCGGCGATCGACTCGATCTCCGCAACGTTGGGCTGCAGGAATCGGCGATAAACGGTGCGCTGGCCGTACTCCACCCAGACCAGGCTGCCCCAACGCGCCGAGGGGCGTTCACGAATCACCAGGTCGTTTTCGAGCTCACTGGCGTCTTGCAGCTGGAAGCTCAGGTAACGGTGAAAGTCATGGCCGAAGCGGGTGATCGTGTTATCGATAATCAGGCCGCTCAGCTCCGCCTCGGCTTCCGCCTGTTCCTGCGGCTCCTCCTCCTGCGCCTGTAGCGGGCTGAGCAGCAGGCACAGGAGCAGGCCGAGCGTCAGGCGTGGCACGACTCGGACCAGTCCAGCCTGCCGCGCAGCAGGAAGGCCGCTTCGGCACGGTTGGAGGCGCCGATCTTGCGCAGCAGGTTGTGAATATGGCTCTTGATAGTGTGCGGACTCAGGCACAGCTGCTCGGCAATTTCCGCGTTGGATAGTCCCTTGCCGGCGAGGCTGAGAATCTCGCGCTCGCGTAGGGTCAGCGACGGTTTGCTACCGGCCAGCTGGCGCATGCGCCGCCATTGACCGAGCAGGCGCTCGGTCAGTACTCGTGGCAACCAGTCGCCACCATCGAGCAGTACCTGAATGCCATCGAGCAGATGTTCGCGGGTAGCATGGCTGTAGAACACACCGCGAATGCCGGGGTGCTTGTCCACCAGGTGCTCGGCCTGTTCGGGTGCGATATTCACCAGCGCTACGGGCGTCTGCTCATCGAGCCGATCGAGCAGCGCCGAGAGTTGCTCGGTCTGGCTATTGCCCGCGTCGACCAGATAGAGATCGGTGGTCTCTCTGGCGGTCTTTTCGAGCCCGGCCAGCGCCACGTCCAACTGAGCCTGTTCGCCAAGAAAATGTTTGAAAAAAAGCCCCAGCAGTTCGTTGCCGGTAAGCAGGGTGACGGTGGGCCGGTTACGTTCCTGGTGGGTGAGATCCGCTTCGTCCATGTTCAATCCTTGGTTTGGGTGCCGTTATACCGCGTAGAAAAGTTACTAAACGACCGACGTAAAATGATGAAGTTCAGCGTTTACGCTGCGATTGAGGGTCGATCTGCGCTGGCGCGAAGACAAACCGACGAGTGGTTGTTTAGGCGGTCGGGGGGACTGGATGGGCTAAGGTGAGTCAATCACCCATTCGATGGAGCCGGCATGAGCGAAACCCCACGCGAACTGACTCTCCGTGCATTGCTTACGGGCCTGCTGCTCGGCGCCCTGCTGACACCATCGAACGTCTATTCGGGACTCAAGATCGGCTGGTCTTTCAACATGTCGATCATCGCGTTGCTGATCGGCTTCGCCTTCTGGCAGAGCCTGGCGCGAGCCATGCGGCGACCGGCCTGGTCGCTGCAGGAGAGTAATATCAACCAGACCGCCGCTTCGTCCGCGGCCTCGATCATCTCCAGCGGGCTGGTGGCGCCGATACCCGCTTACACGATGATCACCGGTCAGCAACTGGACACGTTGCCGTTGATGGCCTGGGTGTTCTCGGTGAGCTTCCTTGGCATCTGGGTGGCCTGGTATCTACGGCCATCGCTGATCGTTGAAGGTGGTTTGCGGTTCCCCGAGGGGATGGCAACGTTGGCGACCATGCAGCAGATCTATAGCCACGGCGCCGAAGCGACGAGACGTCTGCTGGTGCTCAGTGTCGCCGCATTGCTGGCGGCGGTGAGCAAACTGGTCGACAGCCTGCTGTGGTCGTTGCCGCGCTGGGCACCGGGACCCCAGCTGGAGCGGTTGACGTTCAGCCTCGAGCCATCACTGCTGCTGCTGGGCTTCGGGGGGATCATCGGGCTGCGGGTCGGGTTATCGCTGTTGCTCGGCTCCGTATTGGCCTGGGGAATGCTCTCGCCCTGGTTGATCGCCGAAGGACTGGTGGCGATGCCGGCGAATGCCAGCGGCCCACAGTTCGCGTTGTTGATCGAATGGTTGCTCTGGCCGGGTGTGAGCCTGATGGTGTGCGCTACTTTGACATCGCTTGGCTTGCGCACGCTGCAAGCGCACCGGGAAGATTCGACACGGCGAGTGAAGCTGACTCGACCCGATAAAGTGCCACTGCTTGGCCTGGCATCAGCCGCGCTGTTGGTGGTAGCCATGCAAATCATGCTGTTCGATATCCATTTGCTGATGGCGGCATTGTCCATTCCGCTGGCCGTCCTGCTGGCCATGGTGGCGGCGCGGGTAGTGGGGAGCACAGGCATTCCTCCGATCGGCGCCATCGGTCAGTTGTCGCAACTGAGCTTTGGTGTGATCGCGCCCGGCCAGGTGGCAATCAATCTGATGAGTGCCAACACTGCTGGCGGTGCGGCAGGGCAGTGCACAGATCTGCTCAACGACTTCAAGGTAGGCCATGCCATCGGCGCGGCGCCGTCGCGCCAGGCCGTTGCGCAATGCTTGGGGATTCTGGTTGGCAGTCTGGTCGGGGTAACCGTCTACCAGCTGCTGATCCCTGATCCACAGGCGATGTTGATCACCACCGAATGGCCCGCGCCTGCGGTAGCTACCTGGAAGGCCGTGGCCGAAACCCTTACCGCCGGAATGGACTCGATCGGCACCGACATACGCTGGGCGATGGCGGTCGGCGCGCTGATCGGTTCCGTGCTCGGAGCACTGGAAGGGCTGTTGCCCATCTCAAGGCTGCGTTGGTTGCCGAGTTCCGCGGCGCTGGGGCTGGCCTTCATCATCCCCGCGTCGATTTCGCTGATGATGGCGTTCGGCTCGCTATTGGCTTGGCTGTTCGCCGCGCGTTGGGGCAGCCTCGCCGAACGATTCGTGATCGTGGCCGCAGCCGGGCTGGTTGCTGGAGAAAGCATGGCTGGCGTGGGCATTTCGTTGTGGCAACTGCTGCGCTGAAGCGAGCGTGGAGGGTTCTCCAAGGCGATATTGGGGGCGACGAGCGGTCGTGGCCGTAATTTGACGACGAACGGTAGGCGTGCCGAGGGCAGCTGACACGGCCGTTTGGACCGGTCGAGGCAGAAATTCCATGGCCTCCGATGCAACCCCTGCGGTAGCCGGATGCTCGAATAGCTGTAACCCATGGAATGAGGAGAGCGAACATGCAAATGTCAAAAATAGCTGCTTTAACTCTGGCGGGTCTGATGTCCACGGGTGTCTTCGCAGCGGGCACAGCTGACAACGACAGTGCCACCAGCAGCGAAACCATGCAGGAGTCGATGGATGGCAAAACCACCGACGACACCAACCGCTCGGGCATGACGACCGGTGCAGGTACTACCACCGAGTCCGGAGCCGAAGCAGGGCCCGGCACTGGCACCGGTACCAGCGTGGGCAACACCACGGGTACTGGAAACAGTGCAACCGGTACGGGAACTGGTTCCGGCACTGGCAGCTCTGGTGGCACGGGCAACTGATGCGGTGCAGCTAGATCAAAGCCCCGGCCACTGGTCGGGGCTTTTTCGCTTTCAGGCAGCGCTGATGACTGGCGACCTGTTCCACTGACGCGAGGCGCCCAAGCTGCCTTATTTTCAGGAGGTGAGCCATGGATCTGCGTCTTCCGATCTTGGTTGCGGGCCTGGTATTGGCATCTGCCGTGTTGGCAACCGGCACCGGCCCGACCCTGCCGGAAAAAAGCCGCGAGCATCCGCTGGACAATCGCGAGCCGCGACAGGATGTCATCGAGCGTCAGGACGACACCCCGAGCCAGCCACGCCCGCCGACTCTCGATGCGCCGCCCGCAATGCCACCGGTGGAGCCCATCGAGCGTCGGTCCCCCTCGGAACGGCCCGAACCCCGCGGCACTGGTGCCGGCACCAAATCCGCGCCAGCCAGCTGATAGCAGAACAGCTGGTAATAAAAAGGGAGGCCGAAGCCTCCCTTTTTCCGCTGGCGTTCCGCTTAGAACAAGACGCGGCTGCGGATGGTGCCGTTGACTTGCTGGAGCTTTTCCAGGGCCAGATCCGAATATTCCGCATCGACGTCGATCACCACGTAGCCGACGCGCTCGTTGGTCTGCAGGAACTGGCCGCAGATGTTGATGCCGTTGTCGGCGAACACCTTGTTGATTTCGCTCATCACGCCGGGGATGTTCTCGTGGATGTGCAGCAGGCGATGCTTGCCCGGGTGCGACGGCAGGGCCACCTCCGGGAAGTTGACCGAGGACACCGAGGTGCCGTTGTCGCTGTACTTGACCAGCTTTTCGGCGACTTCCAGGCCGATGTTGGCCTGTGCTTCGGCCGTTGAGCCGCCGATGTGCGGGGTCAGGATCACGCGATCCAGGCCACGCAGTGGGCTTTCGAACTCTTCTTCGTTGGACTTCGGCTCGACCGGGAACACGTCGATCGCGGCGCCGATGAGGTGTTCGTCCTTGATCGCTGCGGCCAGGTGATCCAGCTCGACCACAGTGCCGCGGGCGGCGTTGATCAGGATGCCGCCCTTTTTCATCGCGCGGATTTCCTTCTCACCGATCATCCACTGGGTAGACGGCAGTTCCGGCACGTGCAGGGAGACGATGTCGCACATGCCCAGCAGTTCGTACAGCGAGCCGATCTGCGTGGCGTTGCCCAGCGGCAGCTTGGTCACCACGTCATAGAAATAGACCTGCATGCCGAGGCTTTCGGCCAGTACCGACAGCTGGGTGCCGATGGAGCCGTAACCGATAATGCCCAGCTTTTTGCCGCGGATCTCGAAGGAGTTGGCGGCGGACTTGATCCAGCCCCCGCGGTGGCAGGAGGCACTCTTCTCCGGGATGCCGCGCAGCAGCAGAATAGCTTCGGCGAGCACCAGCTCGGCCACCGAACGGGTATTGGAATAGGGCGCGTTGAACACCGCGATACCGCGCTCGCGGGCGGCGTTGAGGTCGACCTGGTTGGTGCCGATGCAGAAACAGCCGACGGCGATCAGCTTCTTGGCGGCATCGAAGACTTCCTCGGTGAGCTGGGTGCGCGACCGGATGCCAATGAAATGGGCGTCGGCGATCTTCTCCTTCAGCTCCGCATCGGTCAGCGCGGTCTTGAGGTACTCGATGTTGGAGTAGCCGGCGGCCTTGAGGGTGTCGACAGCGTTCTGGTGAACGCCTTCGAGAAGAAGGAACTTGATCTTGCTCTTGTCGAGTGAGGTCTGGCTCATCTGCATTTAAACCTTAAGGCCGAAGGGTAGGACGAAGTGTCCAGCGAAGGCTGGCCGACCCGGTATCAGCGGTGTCGGGAGTCTGCCGAGGCACGTTTCAAAAGGGTGCGTATGCTAGCATACGGGCCCCTCGAAACACCCTATGTCCTGAGCTGAAGCGTACTCAGGATGACCATGAATCGAATGAGAGTTCCCAAGATGACCGATCCCGCCCTGATCGACGAGCTGAAGACCCTGGTCGAGCCCGGCAAGGTGCTGACCGATGCCGATTCGCTGAATACCTATGGCAAGGACTGGACCAAGCAATTCGCTCCGGCACCTTCGGCTATCGTGTTTCCGAAAACGGTCGAGCAGGTACAGGCTATCGTGCGTTGGGCCAACGAGCGCCAGGTCGCCCTGGTGCCCTCCGGCGGGCGTACCGGCCTCTCCGCCGCGGCGGTCGCCGCTAGTGGCGAGGTGGTGGTCTCCTTCGATTACATGAACCAGATCCTCGCCTTCGACGAGATGGACCGCACCGTCGTTTGTCAGCCGGGTGTGATCACCGCTCAGCTGCAGCAGTTCGCCGAAGACAAGGGCCTCTACTACCCGGTGGATTTCGCCTCGTCCGGCTCGAGCCAGATCGGCGGTAACATCGGCACCAATGCCGGCGGGATCAAGGTGATTCGCTACGGCATGACCCGCAATTGGGTGGCCGGGCTGAAGGTCGTCACCGGCAAGGGCGATCTGCTCGAGCTGAACAAGGACCTGATCAAGAACGCCACCGGCTACGACCTGCGTCAGCTGTTCATCGGCGCCGAAGGCACGCTGGGTTTCGTGGTCGAGGCGACCATGCGCCTGGAGCGTCAGCCGACCAACCTCACCGCCATGGTGCTGGGCACGCCTGACTTCGAATCGATCATGCCGGTGCTACATGCCTTCCAGGACAAGCTGGACCTGACCGCCTTCGAGTTCTTCTCCGACAAATGCCTGGACAAGATTCTCGGCCGTGGCGACATCCCGGCGCCGTTCGAGACGCGCACGCCGTTCTATGCGCTGCTGGAATTCGAAGCGACCACCGAGGAGCGTGCCGAACAGGCGCTGGCGACCTTCGAGCACTGTGTCAACGAAGGCTGGGTGGTTGATGGCGTGATGAGTCAGAGCGAGCAGCAACTGCAAAACCTGTGGAAGCTGCGCGAGTACATCTCCGAGACCATCTCGCACTGGACGCCCTACAAGAACGACGTCTCCGTGACCGTTTCAAAGGTGCCGGCCTTCCTTGCTGACATCGATGCCATCGTCACCCGCAACTATCCTGATTTCGAGGTGCTCTGGTACGGCCACATCGGCGACGGCAACCTGCACCTGAACATTCTCAAGCCCGAGGCGTTGGCCAAGGAAGAGTTCTTCGACAAGTGCGCAGCGGTCAACAAATGGGTGTTCGAGACAGTCGAGAAATACAACGGCTCGATCTCCGCTGAACACGGTGTCGGCATGACCAAGCGCGATTACCTTACCTACAGTCGCTCCGAGGCGGAGATCGGCTACATGAAGGCGATCAAGGCGGCATTCGACCCGAATGGCATCATGAACCCGGGCAAAATTTTCAGCCTGAAGCCTGAAGCCTGAAGCCTGAAGCCTGAAGCCTGAAGCCTGCGCTTGGCCATTCGCTTCCAGCTTGCTGCTCCCTGAGGAATCCGCAATGAACTACAAGCATCAATACACCGACGGCACACCGATTCATTACCCGCTGGGCAAGGTGGTCTGCATCGGCCGCAACTATGCCGAGCATGCCAAGGAATTGAACAATCCGGTGCCGACCGAGCCGCTTCTGTTCATCAAGGCCGGCAGCTGCACGGTGCCGCTGGAAGGCGGCTTCAGCGTTCCGAGCGATCGTGGTGCGGTGCATTACGAGGCGGAGATCGCGGTGCTGATCGGCAAGCCGCTGTCGCGAAAGCCGAACGAGGAAGAAGTACGCGATGCGATCTCCGGCTTCGCCCCGGCGCTGGACCTGACCTTGCGTGACGTGCAGGCCAAGCTGAAGGAAAAGGGTCATCCGTGGGAAATTGCCAAGAGCTTCGACGGCGCCTGTGTGTTGGCGCCCTTCGTGCCAGGCGATGCGGTAAGCGACCTGACTGATATCGGCATTCGCCTGACGATCAACGGTGAGGTGCGCCAGGACGGTAACAGCAGTCAGATGCTCAATGCCATTCTTCCGCTGCTGCAGCACATCGCCGGTCATTTCAACCTGCAGCCGGGCGACGTGGTGTTGACCGGCACGCCCGCTGGCGTAGGCCCGCTTGGTCAGGGTGACCAACTGACGCTGGAGCTGGTCGGGCTGTCGCGTTTCGAAAGCCGCGTGCTCTGAACCGTCTGGCCGGATGGGTGCAACACCCCTCCGGCTGCGTTTTGCCAGTATCGCCCGTCTGATCCCCGTGCTGTAATCCGTGCCTCGCTTCGGATCAGCCTTCCATGTCAGCCAAGCCTTCTCGTCGTCCACGTCTGCACTGGTTTCTCTATACCCTGCTTGCTTTCTGCGTCGCCGCCGCCGCGATAGCGGGTGCGCTGTTGCATTGGGACAATCAGCTGGAACTCTACTGGCAAGAGCAGTCGGTGAATGCCAAACAGCGCGCGGCCAGCATCTGGTTGCCAGACTACGAGCTGGTCCTGGAGACGACACTGGTGGGGCTGGACGACGACCAGACCTCGGGGCTGACCTGGAACCCTGCGACAGGCACTCTGTTTACCGTAACGGGGCGGAACCCGCAGCTGATCGAGTTCTCCCCCGGTGGCGTGGTGCTTCGGCGTGTTCGGTTAATCGGCTTCTCCGATCCCGAAGCGGTCGAGGCGCTGGACGATGGACGCATGGCCATCGTCGATGAGCGTCGGCGGCTGGTCGCGGTGTTCCGATTGCCCCTGGACGTAGAGAGCGTCAATCTCGCGGATATAGCCAGCTATGACCTGGGCTTCGAGGGCGCCGGCAACAAGGGCTTCGAGGGGCTGGCATGGAACCCGCGCACCCGGCGCCTGCTCCTATCCAAGGAGCGCGACCCACAGGGTCTGTTCGAGCTGTCGATACCGGATGACGGTGGGCTCGCCGGAGCCCTGAAGTCGCTGCCGGATCAGCCATTGTTGGTGCGCGACATCTCATCGGTGGCTGTCGATCCACGCACCGGGCATACGCTGATGCTGTCTGACGAGTCGCGACTGCTGGTCGAGCTCGATCTGCAGGGCCGGCCACGCAGCTTCATCAGTCTGTTCGGCGGGCTCAACGGGCTGGTGGACGGCATTGACCAAGCCGAGGGTGTAGCTATGGACGAACGCGGCGATATCTACGTCGTTGGCGAGCCGAATCGCTTCTACGTCTTCAGCCGCCGGCGGTGACACCGGCGCGCCGTGTGCTCATGGCGTTTCGCTTCGCCCGTTAAGTTTCGGGTAAGCGAGGCGGTGGATAATCGCGTTTCCCTTCCGGCTACTGAGTGGCTCCATGCGTCGTACTTCCAAGATACTGGCTGCGCTGGCCAGCCTCGCTCTGCTAGTAGTCATCGCGGCTGGCCTGCATTACCAGTCGTTCGAGCGTGCCTGGTTCAACCTTGCTCAGTGGTACCACGCCGATGCGCGCCAAGCGGCTTCACTGTGGCTCCCCGACTACCGGGCGGTCATCCAGGCCCGGCAGGTCGAGGGTATCGCTGACGACCTGTCGGCGCTGACCTTCGATCCCGACCGCGACAGCCTGATCGCCATCACCAACGGCACGCCACAGTTACTCGAACTCAGCCTTCAGGGGGAACTGTTGCGAGCCATTCCGCTGACGGGATTCGGCGATCCGGAGGCGATCGAATATATCTCCCGTGGCGTCTATGTAATCAGTGACGAGCGACTGCAGCGCCTGTTGCGCGTGGAGGTTGACGAGCGCACCGAGCGGATCGACGCGGCGGCCAGCCAGCAGTTTTCGCTCGCTATCGGGCAGAACGGCAACAAGGGCTTTGAGGGATTGGCTTATGACGTCGCCGGCAATCGGCTGTTCGTCGCCAAGGAGCGCGACCCGGTACGCATCTACGAGATCCAGGGCTTTCCCTATGCCGAAAATGGCCAGCCACTGGCCGTGCACGTCAGCGAGGATCCCGAGCGCGATGCCGGTTTGTTCGTACGTGACCTTTCCAGCCTGCAATACGACGAGCAGACCGGTCACCTGCTGGCGCTGTCGGACGAGTCGCGCTTGATCGTCGAGCTGGATACTCGCGGCGAACCCATCAGCACACTGTCGCTGAGGGCCGGCGAGCACGGGCTTGAAAAACACGTGCCGCAGGCCGAGGGCATTGCCATGGGGCCTGACGGCACCTTGTATCTGGTGAGCGAACCGAATCTGTTCTACGTGTTCCGCAAGGGCGATTAGCCGTGCTGCCCCTGCTTACTCTGCCTTCAGCGTCTGTACGCCATCCTTGGTGCCGAGTAGCAGAATATCGGCGGGGCGCGCCGCGAACAGGCCGTTGGTGACCACGCCGACGATGTTGTTGATCTGCGCTTCGAGATCCGGGGCGAAGCCGATCACCAGGTTATGCACGTCGAGGATGATGTTGCCGTTGTCGGTCACCACGCCTTCGCGATAGACCGGATCGCCGCCCAGCTTGACCAGCTCGCGAGCGACATGGCTGCGCGCCATGGGAATGACTTCCACCGGCAGTGGGAAGGCGCCGAGGCGATCGACCAGCTTGCTGCCATCGGCGATGCAGACGAAGGTCTTGGCCACTGCCGCGACGATCTTCTCCCGGGTCAGCGCCGCGCCACCACCCTTGATAAGCTCCAGATGGCTGTTGGTTTCGTCGGCCCCATCGACGTAGAACTCCAGCTCGGACACCGTGTTCAGGTCATACACCGGAATGCCGTGGCCTTTGAGGCGTTCGGCCGTGGCGTCGGAACTGGCCACCGCGCCGTCGAAGACGCCCTTGTGCTTGGCCAACTGGTCGATGAAGTAGTTGGCGGTGGAGCCGGTGCCGACGCCGACAATGCTGCGGTCATTGAGCTGCGGGACGATGAGGTCGACGGCGGCCTGGGCGACGGCCTGCTTGAGTTGGTCCTGGGTCATGGCGTAAGGGTCCGGGCGGAGAGGAATCGAGGTGCGAAATTATAGCGGGGCCGCGACGACGGGTCTTGTGCAGTGAGCTGTACCTGTATTTTGTGTCCTGATTGCCGGTGGTCGTCGGGTTTTCCGCAGAGTAGACTCGATGGCCCCGCAAAGCCCGCCAAGATAGCCCACGATGCTCGAACAGTACGTCAAGAAGATCCTCACCTCGCGCGTCTATGACGTCGCGGTGGAAACCCCCTTGCAGCCCGCGCGCCAGCTTTCCGAGCGACTCGGCAATCAGATTCTGCTCAAGCGCGAGGATCTGCAGCCGGTGTTCTCGTTCAAGATTCGCGGCGCCTACAACAAGCTGGCGCAGCTGTCGCCCGAGGAGCTGGCGCGTGGCGTGGTGACCGCCTCGGCCGGCAACCATGCCCAGGGCCTGGCGCTGGCGGCTCGCGAACTGGGCATCAAGGCCACCATCGTCATGCCGCGCACCACGCCGGAGCTTAAGGTGCAGGGCGTACGCGCCCGCGGCGGAAAGGTCGTGCTGCAGGGCGATGCCTTCCCCGAGGCGCTCGCCTATTCGCTGAAGTTGGTCGAAGAAAAAGGCTACGTCTACATCCACCCGTACGACGATCCGCACGTGATCGCCGGGCAGGGCACGGTGGCGATGGAAATCCTCCGTCAGCACCAGGGCCGGCTCGATGCGGTGTTCGTGCCGGTGGGCGGCGGCGGCCTGATCGCGGGCGTGGCCGCGTACATCAAATACCTGCGCCCGGAGGTCAAGGTCATCGGTGTCGAACCGGACGATTCCAATTGCCTGCAACAGGCCATGGCGGCCGGCGAACGTGTGGTGCTGCCGCAGGTGGGACTGTTCGCCGACGGCGTGGCCGTGGCGCAGATCGGTCAGCACACCTTCGATATCTGCCGACACCATGTCGATGAGGTGATCACTGTCAGCACCGACGAGATCTGCGCGGCGATCAAGGACATCTACGATGACACCCGCTCGATCACCGAGCCGGCCGGCGCGCTGGCGGTGGCCGGGATCAAGCGCTACGTCGAACGTGACGGTGTGGCGAATCAAGTATTGGTGGGCATCGATTCGGGCGCCAACGTCAATTTCGACCGCCTGCGTCATGTCGCCGAACGCGCCGAGCTGGGCGAGAAGCGCGAGGCGATCATTGCCGTGACCATCCCCGAGCAGCCGGGGAGTTTCAAGGCCTTCTGCGAGGCGCTGGGCAAGCGTCAGATCACAGAGTTCAACTACCGTTACCACCAGAATCGCGAGGCGCATATCTTCGTCGGCGTGCAGACCCATCCGGAAAACGATCCGCGTGCAGCCTTGGTCGAAGGTCTGCTGGCCAAGGGGTTTCCGGTGCTCGACCTCACCGACAACGAACTGGCCAAGCTGCATACCCGTCATATGGTCGGCGGGCATGCGTCCGGCGTCAGTGACGAAGTGGTGTTTCGCTTCGAATTCCCGGAGCGGCCGGGGGCGCTGTTCAACTTCCTCAACAACCTGGGCGGGCGCTGGAACATCTCGATGTTCCATTACCGCAACCATGGCGCGGCCGACGGCCGCGTGGTCGCCGGCTTGCAGGTGCCGGCCGAGGAGCGTCATCTGCTACCGGCCGCGCTGGACAAGATCGGCTATCGCTACTGGGACGAGACGGACAATCCGGCCTACCAGCTGTTCCTCGGCTAGCGCCGTGTGGCTGTAGCCGCTGGAGCCAGACAGGCGCCGACCCACTAACCGAACAGAGCACTGGCGAGAACAATGGAACACTATCAGCTGTTGAATATCGCCCACGCCGCGCTGGCGATTCTCCTGACACTCGGGCTGATCGCCCACATCGCCATGCTGTGGAAGGCCTGGCGCCGCGCCGATACAGCCGTGCTGCAGCAGAAGCTGCGACGCACGCGGCTGTTTTCCCTGCCCCTGTTGGCGGCCCTGGCGCTGCTGCTGCCGCTGACGGGCTGGTGGCTGGTGCATCTCGCCGGTTTCCCACTTGGGCAGCTCTGGCTGCTGGCCAGCTCGATCCTGTTCCTGATCATGGTGCCCCTCGCGTTGCTGCTCGGAGGACGTTTGCGTGCCTGGCAAGGCCTGGGTGATACACCGGCACCGGTCAAGCTGCCGCGCTTCGCGCTGGTCTACGCCGGGCTGATTCTGCTGATACTCGTCGCGATCATGGGGCTGATGGGCGCCAAGCCTGTCTGATCCGGGGACGCAGGGCGATCAGGCAGCCTCTCCGGTAGTCGAGCGATACCACCAATACCCCGCGAGCAAGGCGAACAGCAGGCTGCCGCTTGCGTAGAGCCAGCCAAAGCCGCCGGTCAGGCTGAACAGAATGTACGCCAGTAGTGGACCGCAGGCGGCACCGAGGTCCTGGCCGATGGAATAGCGGGTCATGAAGCGCACCGCATCGAGGCGGCTGGCGGTCTCGGCGGCGAGCGCATCGCCGAGCGTGGTCAACGCCGTAGCGGCCAGCAAGGCCAGTAGCGCCACCAGCAACCATAGGGACAGTGGCAGGCTCAGTGCCATCGGCGCGAAGCTGGCTGCTCCCAACAGAAGGGCGCCGACCAGCAACGGCAGGCGTCGCTGCGGCTTGTCCGACCAGCGTCCTATCCGGCGAGCCAGCCAGGGCTCCCAGGCCCAGCGCAGCGCTTGCAGAACGCCGGCCGCCGCGGTGGCGCTGAGCAGCAGGCCGAACAGTTCCAGTTCCACGCCTTGGTAATGGCCGATCAGCGCGCTCAGCGTCGAGGCGAAGATGCCTTGTATGAGCAGGGCGATCACGAGTCCGGTGAACATCACCGGCCAACTACGCCCGCGGCTGCCGAAGCGGCTGCCGGATGTCTCGGTCGTCCGTGGCTGCACATCGACCGCGGCGGGCAGGTTAAAGCCGAACAGCAGCAGCGGCAGCCCCAGCAATGACAGCAGGCCAAAGGCCCAGGCCAGGGCCGGCAGCCCGATGAACGCCACCAGCAAGCCGCCCAGCAGCATGCCGAACAGGCTGCCCAGACGATACAGGCCGTTGTATAGCCCGATCGCATGACCCTGACCGCAAGGTTCGGCGCAGCGCACCACGGCGGTCAGCCCGCCGATGCGAAACAACGACCAGGCGACGCCCCAGAGTGCGCGTAACAGCAGCCAGGCGACGAAACCCTGGGCCCAACCGTAGCCGCAGGTGCTGATGGCGCCGAGCAGAACGGCGAGCAGTAGGCCGGTACGCAACGAGATTCGCTGGTAGAGCAGCCCGATCAGCGGATTGATGGGCAGACGAACCAGGCGATTGATCGCCAGCAGCGCGCCGACCTGCCACAACGAGTCCAGCCCTGCTTCCTGCCAGTGCAGGGGCAGAGCGATGTAGAGCATCGAGTCGCCCAGCAGGCTGAGAGCCGTGGCCAGCGACACCATCACCACGGGCTGCATGCCCGGTTTCCTTGTGTCTGAGCCGATCATGGAGCCTCCTCGATCAGCGCAGGCTGATGACCTCCCAACCACGCTGTTGGGCGATTTCGCGCAGAATCGGGTCTGGATCGACCGCAACCGGATGACTGACCCGCTCGAGCAGCGGCAGGTCATTGCGCGAGTCGCTGTAGAAATAGCTGCCCTCCAGGCTCTGTCCGGTCTCCTTCAGCCAACGTTCGATGCGCGTGACCTTGCCCTCCTGAAAGCAGGGCACATCGGTGAGACGACCGGTGTAGCGGCCGTCTAGCATCTCGCACTCCGTGGCGAGCAGCGTGTCCACGCCCAGTCGCGCAGCAATAGGTCCGGTAATGAAGCGGTTGGTCGCCGTGATGATCACCACGCGGTCGCCGGCTTCATGGTGCTGGCGCACCAGTGCCTCGCCCTTGGCTAGCACGATGGGCTCAATGAAGTCGCGCATGAATTCGCCGTGCCATTGCTCCAGCTGTGCCATCTCGCTGCGACCGAGCAGTTCCTGGCAGAAATTCTGGTAGGCCTCGACATCCAGCGTGCCCGCGAGGTAGTCCTGATAGAAGGCATCGTTACGCGCCCTGTAATCGGTGGCGTCGACCAGGTCGCGTTGGCAGAGGAATTCACCCCAGGCATGGTCGCTGTCACCGGCCAACAAGGTGTTGTCGAGATCGAATAGAGCCAGGCGCACGCCGCGTTCCTCGGAGCGATAAAAGGGACGCGAAGCATAGCGGGATTGCCCGGTGCATGGCACCCTCAAGGCACCAAACCGCAGTCTGGAACCGGTTGATCAACGGCGGTGCAGCGTGCTTTCTGCTTTTCGCCTTTTTGTGGAACAATGCCGCGACATGCGTTTGCGAGGTTGTATGCCGTGATCGACTCCGATGGTTTTCGCCCCAACGTCGGCATCATCCTGACCAATGATGCCGGGCAAGTACTATGGGCTCGACGGATTAATCAGGACGCCTGGCAATTCCCGCAGGGCGGCATCAATCCGCGCGAGACACCGGAAGAAGCGCTTTACCGTGAACTCAACGAGGAGGTAGGGCTGGAGCAGCAGGATGTGAAGATCCTCGCCTGCACCCGGGGCTGGTTGCGCTATCGTCTGCCGCAGCGGCTGGTACGGACCCATAGTCAGCCGCTGTGCATCGGGCAGAAGCAGAAGTGGTTTCTGTTGCGCCTGACCGGCACCGAGGACCGAGTACGCATGGATCTCACCGGCAAGCCCGAGTTCGATGGCTGGCGCTGGGTCAGTTACTGGTACCCACTGGGTCAGGTCGTCACCTTCAAACGCGAGGTTTATCGTCGCGCCTTAAAAGAACTCGCCCCGCGCCTATTGGCGCGGGACTGACGGGAGAAAGCCCCTGAGCATGCTCGGCACGCTGCGCAAGATTGTCCAGGAAGTAAACGCCGCCAAGGACCTCAAGGCGGCCTTGGGCATCATCGTGCTGAGAGTCCGGGAGGCCATGGCCAGCCATGTTTGCTCGGTCTACCTGCTCGATCCGGAATCCGGCCGATTTGTCCTGATGGCTACCGAAGGCCTGAACAAGAAGGCCATCGGCAAAGTCAGCATGGCGCCCAACGAGGGCCTGGTCGGTCTAGTCGGCACGCGGGAGGAACCGCTCAACCTCGAGCACGCTTCCGAACACCCACGTTACCGATATTTCGCTGAAACGGGTGAAGAGCGCTACGCGTCCTTCCTCGGTGCGCCGATCATTCACCATCGGCGGGTGATGGGCGTTCTGGTCATTCAGCAGCGAGAGCAACGCCTGTTCGACGAGGGCGAAGAAGCCTTCCTCGTGACCATGAGCGCGCAGCTCGCTGGCGTCATCGCCCATGCAGAGGCGACGGGTTCGATACGCGGCCTCGGCCGGCAGGGCAAAGGCATTCAGGAAACCCGCTTCATCGGAATCCCCGGTGCGCCCGGCGCTGCCGTGGGTACTGCGGTAGTCGTGCTGCCACCTGCCGACCTGGATGTGGTGCCGGACAAGACCATCACGAACATCTCGGCCGAACTCGAACTGTTCGAAGCGGCGCTCGAAGCCGTGCGTGCCGACATGCGCGCATTGTCGGAGAAGCTCGCCACGCAGATGCGCAAGGAAGAACGCGCACTGTTCGATGTCTACCTGATGATGCTCGACGACTCCGCCCTCGGCGGCGAGGTCTCCAAGGTGATCCGCACCGGCCAGTGGGCGCAGGGTGCCTTGCGCCAGGTGGTCAGCGACCATGTTGGCCGCTTCGAAATGATGGACGACGCCTATCTGCGTGAGCGTGCCTCTGACGTCAAGGACATCGGCCGCCGCCTGCTCGGCTATCTGCAACAGGCCCGCCAGCAGACGTTGACCTATCCGGATAACACCATTCTGGTCAGCGAAGAGTTGTCTCCGGCGATGCTCGGCGAAGTGCCCGAAGGCAAATTGATGGGCATGGTTTCGGTGCTCGGTTCGAGCAACTCGCATGTGGCGATCCTGGCCCGCGCTATGGGTATTCCCACGGTGATGGGTGCGGTCGATCTGCCTTACTCGAAGGTCGATGGCATCGAGATGATCATCGACGGCACGCGCGGCGAGATCATCACCAACCCGGCCAAGGTGCTGCGCGAGCAATACCTGGTCCTGGCCGAGCAGGAACGCCAGCTCTCCGAAGGCTTGGACATCCTGCGTGAGCTGCCTTGCGAAACCACCGACGGTGTGCGCATTCCGTTGTGGGTCAATACCGGGTTGCTGGCCGATGTGGTACGGGCGCAGGAACGCGGTGCCGAAGGCGTGGGCCTGTATCGCACCGAAGTGCCCTTCATGATCAAGGAGCGCTTTCCCAGCGAGAAGGAGCAAATGGCGATCTATCGCGAACAGCTGCAGGCCTTCCACCCGCTGCCGGTGACCATGCGTAGCCTCGACATCGGCGGAGACAAGAGTCTGCCGTACTTCCCGATCAAGGAAGAGAACCCCTTCCTCGGCTGGCGCGGCATCCGCGTCACCCTGGACCACCCCGAGATTTTCCTGTTGCAAACCCGCGCCATGCTCAAGGCCAGCGCCGGGCTCGACAACCTGCGCATCCTGCTGCCGATGATTTCCGGCACCCGCGAACTGGAAGAGGCGCTGCACTTGATCCATCGCGCCTGGGGCGAGGTGCGGGACGAGGGCACCGACGTCGAAATGCCCCCGGTGGGCGTGATGATCGAAGTCCCGGCGGCGGTCTACCTGACCCGGGAGCTGGCACGTCAGGTGGATTTCATTTCGGTCGGCTCGAACGACCTGACCCAGTATTTGCTGGCGGTCGATCGCAACAACCCACGCGTGGCCGATCTCTACGATTACCTGCACCCAGCCGTACTCGAGGCGCTGCAGCGCATCGTTCGCGAGGCCCATGAGGAAGGCAAGCCGGTGAGTATCTGCGGCGAGATGGCCGGTGATCCGGGCGCGGCCATCCTGCTGCTGGCGATGGGCTTCGACAGCCTGTCAATGAACGCCACCAACCTGCCGAAGGTGAAGTGGATGCTACGCCAGATCAGCTCGGCGACGGCGCGTGAACTGCTGGCCAAGGTGATGGTGATGGACAGCCCGCAGGTGATTCATGCCACGGTGCAACTGACCTTGCGTAACCTCGGTCTGGACCGCATGGTCAATCCTTCGGCGGCGCTCTAGAGACGAATCAAACGTGCATCGGACCGCTCACCTGGCTGAGCGGCGGCAGGTTGATGCGACTCTCCCCCAACCGGCCAGCAGGGCCGAAGCAGCGCTCGATGAGCTCCGTCGAGCCATCTGCGCGGCGGATCAGGACGGTACTGGCACGGGTTCCGTACTCGGCGCTGGCGATAAACACGCTCGATAGCCGCTTTTCCCACTCATATGGCACGCCGGTGCTGGGCAGTTCGGCGTCCGCAGCGGGCTGTGGATCGCTCAGTAGCTGTAGCAGCTTTTCCGCTTCCGGTGTGCACAGACATTCTTGCAGTGCTGAGCGTGCGCGCACGAGTTTCGGCCATGGCGTGTCCAGAGCCGCATTGGACAAACCGTAGATTCCGGGCAGGAGCTGTTCCGGTGCACCCATGGCCGAGTTGAGATACCACAATTCGCGCGTATCGCCGACCAGCAGATTGAAGCCTGAATACTGCTGCAGGCGACCTGTCAGCTCCGTCAGATACGCCTGGGGAGACAGCTGGCCTCGCAGATAACGCTCGGGCAGCTCGCCCCGAGAGCGAGCCCCGAGCGGTGCGCCCGGTGCGCGAATATTGGTCAGCGCGGCGAAGCGACCGGCAGCTCCGATCCCCATCCAGGTGCCGCCGGCCTGCAGGTCACGTCCGGCAATGACGTGGGGCGCGTCTTCCCAGACAGCTAACGGCAGGCTGGGACGTGCATGGAACTCATCGCGGTTGGCAGCGACGATCAGTGGCAGCGCCTGGTTTGGGCGCCAGGCGAAAACGATCAGGCACATAGGTATGTTCAGCTGGAAGCTCGAAGCCGAAAGCTTGAAGCCAAGCACCCTGGCTCGGCAACCTCTTCCAGCTTCCAGCTTCCAGCTTCCAGCTTCCAGCTTCCAGCTTCCAGCTTTTCCGCTACCATGCCGCTTTGTTTTCCAGGGTGGCCTGATGGAGTTTGTGCTTTATCTGCTTCTCGGCGGATTTGCCGGTGTGCTGGCCGGGCTATTTGGCGTGGGCGGTGGGATGATCATCGTTCCGGTGCTGGTCTTCAGCTTCACCCTGCAAGGCTTCGATCCGCTGGTGCTGACCCATCTGGCCGTGGGTACGTCGCTGGCCACCATTATCTTTACCTCGCTGAATTCGGTCAGGGCCCATCACCGCCGGAGCGCGGTGCGCTGGCCTGTAGTGCTGTGGATGACGGTCGGGATCCTGCTCGGCGCGGCATTGGGAAGTCTCACCGCGGCCGCGATCCAGGGGCCTATGTTGCAGAAGATCATCGGTGTGTTCGCCATCGCCATGGCGATCCAGATGGCCTTTCCACTGCAGCCCAAGGCCAGCCGCGGCGTGCCCGGCAAGCCAGGCCTCACGCTGGCGGGCATCGTGGTTGGCTGGGCTTCGGCGATCTTCGGTATTGGCGGCGGTTCCCTGACAGTACCCTTTCTCAGTTGGCGCAGCGTGCCCATTCAGCAAGCGGTTGCGACGTCAGCGGCTTGTGGTATGCCGATCGCCATTGTCGGCGCGTTGAGTTTTGTGATGGTCGGCTGGCAGGATGCGCATCTGCCGGAATGGAGTCTGGGCTTCGTTTATTTGCCGGCGGTGCTGGGCATTGCCCTTACCAGCATGTTCTCCGCTCGCATCGGTGCCCAGCTGGCACATCGGCTGTCGGCCCTTATGCTTCGGCGCCTGTTTGCACTGTTACTGCTCAGCGTTGGTATCAACTTTTTGATCTGAGGAAACCCGGATGCTGCCTTACCCGCAGATAGACCCTGTGGCCGTTTCGCTAGGCCCACTACAAATCCACTGGTATGGCCTGATGTATCTCATCGGCATCGGTGGCGCCTGGCTGCTGGCGTCGCGCCGGCTGCAGCGCTTCGAACCCAGCTGGGACAAGGACAAGCTCTCCGATCTGGTGTTCTGGGTCGCCATGGGCGTGATCGTCGGTGGGCGGCTGGGCTACGTGCTGTTCTACGATTTGTCGTCCTACCTCAACGATCCGACACTGATCTTTCAAGTATGGAAGGGTGGCATGTCGTTCCATGGAGGGCTGCTCGGCGTGCTGCTGTGCACCTGGATATTCGCCCGCCGCAACGACAAGAAGTTTTTTGAGTTGATGGACTTTATCGCGCCCTTCGTTCCGATCGGATTGGGCGCCGGACGTATCGGCAATTTCATTAATGCCGAGCTCTGGGGCAAGGCGACTGATGTGCCTTGGGCGATGGTATTTCCGACCGACCCGCAGCAGCTGGCGCGGCATCCGTCGCAGCTCTATCAGTTCGCGCTGGAAGGGGTGGCGTTGTTCGTTATCCTCTGGATTTATTCCAGCAAGCCGCGACCGACCATGGCGGTGTCCGGCCTGTTCGCCGTCTGCTATGGGATCTTCCGCTTCATCGTCGAATTCGTGCGAGTCCCCGATGCCCAACTCGGCTACCTGGCGTTTGGCTGGTTGACCATGGGGCAGTTGCTCTGCGTACCCATGGTGCTGCTCGGCCTCGGCATGATCGCCTGGGGCTATCGTCACGAGACGGCCAAGGCGCCGGCCTGATCGGAGCCATCCGGCTTGTCGCCTAGTGCGCGACAAGCCGGACGCCGCCTTTTACTATGTCCTGCTTCCTTGTCACCGCGCCTCGGCGCCCGCTTCGAGCCCATCGATGAAACAGTATCTCGACCTGATGCGCCACGTGCGCGAGAACGGAACCTTCAAGAGCGACCGCACCGGCACCGGCACCTACAGCGTGTTCGGCTACCAGATGCGCTTCGACCTGGCTGACGGCTTCCCGCTGGTGACCACCAAGAAGTGCCACCTCAAATCCATCATTCATGAGCTGCTGTGGTTCCTCCAGGGCGACACCAATATCAAGTACCTGCAGGAAAACGGCGTGCGGATCTGGGACGAGTGGGCCGACGAGAACGGCGAGCTCGGCCCGGTCTACGGCTACCAGTGGCGCAACTGGCCGGCCCCCAATGGGGAGTCGGTGGACCAAATCGCCAAGCTGGTAGAGATGATCAAGAGCAAGCCGGACTCACGCCGGCTGATGGTGTCGGCCTGGAACCCGGCATTGGTCGATCAGATGGCACTGCCGCCGTGCCACGCACTGTTCCAGTTCTACGTTGCCGAGGGCAAGCTCAGCTGCCAGCTGTATCAGCGCTCGGCGGATATATTCCTTGGCGTCCCCTTCAATATTGCCAGCTATGCGCTGCTGACGCTGATGGTCGCTCAGGTCTGCGATCTGCAGCCGGGTGACTTCATCTGGAGCGGCGGCGACTGCCATCTATACGCCAACCATCTGGAACAGGCCGATCTGCAGCTGACCCGCGAACCGCTGCCACTGCCGACGATGAAGCTCAACCCGGCGGTAAAAGATCTGTTCGCTTTCCGCTTCGAGGACTTCGAGCTGGTGGGCTACGAAGCACATCCGCACATCAAGGCTCCTGTCGCCGTCTGAATGCGGCTTTGGTCGGGTTTGTCCCTGCGGGTAACCCGACTGTCACATTTGCCGTATAGACTCGACCGTTCAGGGTTTCGAGGGTTTGGCATGCGCAGGGTCGTATTCAATCAGAAAGGCGGCGTCGGGAAGTCCAGCATTGCCTGCAACCTGGCGGCGGTGAGCGCGGCGCAGGGTTATCGCACGCTGCTGATCGATCTTGATGCGCAGGCCAACTCCAGCCACTACCTGTCAGGCCTGACGGGAGAGGCGTTGCCCACTGGCATCGCCGACTATTTCAAACAAGTGCTGGCGGGCGGCGCGTCCGGCAAGAAAGCACGGCCGCCGATCACCGAGACGCCATTCGAAAACCTGCACCTGATCACTGCGACGGCGGAACTGGCCGATCTGCAACCCAAGCTCGAAGCCAAGCACAAGATCAATAAGCTGCGAAAGCTGCTGGAAAGCCTTTCCGAAGAATACGAGCGCATCTATCTGGACACGCCACCGGCGCTGAACTTCTTTACCGTCTCGGCGCTGATTGGTGCCGATCGCTGCTTGATTCCTTTCGACTGCGACAGCTTTTCCCGCCAGGCACTGTACAGCCTGCTCGACGAAATCGAGGAGTTGCAGGAGGACCACAACGAGGGACTGATGGTCGAAGGCATCGTGGTCAATCAGTTCCAGCCGAGAGCGGCGCTCCCGCAGCAGATCATCGACGAGCTGCTGGCCGAGGGGCTGCCGGTGTTGCCGGTGCACCTGATGAGCTCGGTGCGGATGCGCGAGTCGCACCAAGTCTGCACACCGTTGATTCACTTCGATCCGCGGCACAAGTTGACCCAGCAGTTCGTCGAATTGCACGAGTACCTGGAACGCCAGGCCTGAAGCGATTCAATCGTCGCGCGAGCGCTCGATCTTGCGGCCCAGGCGTGAGGCATAAAGCTCGCCGATGATGCCGCGGCGGAAGATCAGTACGCAGACCATGAAGATGATCCCTGTCACCAGGGTGACGGGCAGCTCCGAGGTCGCAAAATAATTGCCCAGTGTGGTCACCAGCGCCGCGCCGAACACAGGGCCTACTAGGGTGCCGATTCCGCCGAGCAGCGTCATCAACACCACCTCGCCGGACATCTGCCAGCTGACGTCCGTGAGGGTCGCGAACTGGAACACCAGAGCTTTGAGCCCGCCAGCCAGCCCCGCCAGGGTCGCCGACATGACGAAGGCGCCGAGCTTGTAGCGCGACACCGTGTAGCCGAGGGAAATCGCCCGGTTTTCGTTCTCGCGAATCGATTTGAGGATCATGCCGTAAGGCGAGTTGATGATTCGCCAGATCGCCAGCATGCCGAGCAGGAACACCGTCAACACGAAGAAGTACATGTTCAGCGGCTCTTTCAAATCGATCAGGCCGAACAGGTGACCACGTGGAATGCCCTGAATGCCGTCCTCGCCATGGGTGAAAGGTGCCTGCAGGCAGAAAAAGAAGAACATCTGCGACAGCGCCAGGGTGATCATCGTCGAGTAGATGCCTTGCCTGCGGATCGCCAGGAAGCCGATCACCAGCCCCAAGAAGGCGGCGCCGACCACCCCAACGAGAATGCCCAACTCCGGCGTCAGCCCCCATTCCTTGACCGCGTGCGCGGTGAAATAGGCGCCGCCACCGAAGAACGCGGCGTGCCCGAACGAGAGGATACCGGTGTAGCCCAGCAGCAGGTTGAACGCGCAGGCGAATAGCGCGAAGCACATCACCTTCATCAGAAACACGGGATAGAAATGCAGGGGCGCGAGGATGAGGCCGAGAACACCGATGAGGATCAGGATCGTCTCTGCATTCCAGCGCTTTCGCTTTGCTGCGGAAATTGCGGTCGTTTGCTGCATGTCAGCCATCCCTTCCCATCAAGCCCGCAGGGCGCACGAGCAGCACAATCGCCATGACCACGAAGATCACGATATTGGATGCCTCGGGGTAGAACACTTTGGTCAGCCCCTCGAGAATGCCGAGCATGTAGCCGGTGATGATCGCTCCCAGAATGGAGCCCATTCCTCCGACCACCACCACGGCGAACACGACGATGATCAGGTTCGAACCCATCAGCGGACTGACCTGATAGATCGGCGCCGCGAGTATTCCCGCCAGCCCCGCCAGGCCGGCGCCCAGCCCGTAGGTGAAGGTCAGCAGCAGGGGTACGTTGATGCCGAAGGTGCGCACCAGTGTGGGATTCTCGGTGGCGGCGCGCAGGTACGAACCGAGTTTGGTCTTTTCGATCAGCAGCCAGGTGCTCAAGCAGATCAACAGTGACGCCAGCACGACCCAGGCACGGTATTTCGGTAGAAACATGAAGCCCAGGTTGTAGCCACCCGACAGCAGGCTCGGTACCGCATAGGGTTGTCCGGACGAGCCGTAGTAATAGCGGAAGGCACCTTCCAGCGCGAGGGCCAGGCCGAACGTGAACAGCAGGCCGTAGAGGTGATCGAGGTTGTACAGCCGAGACAGCGCCAGCCGCTCGACGGCCGCGCCGGCGAGGCCGACGATCAGCGGCGCCAGGATCAGCGCCGGCCAGTAGCCGATGCCGAGCACCGCCAACAGAAGGTAGCCGGCGAAGGCGCCCATCATGTATTGCGCGCCGTGGGCGAAGTTGATCACCTTGAGCAGGCCAAAAATAATCGCCAGGCCCAGGCTGAGCATGGCGTAAAAGGAGCCGTTGATCAGGCCGATCAGCAGCTGCCCGAGAAAAGCCTGAATAGGTACGCCGAAGATCTCCGTCATCAGACCCCCAGGGTTTCGTTGAGTATGGTCATGCGATCCGACAGCTCGCTGACATGGAAGCTGTCGACGATCCGCCCGTGGTCGACGAGGTAGAAGCGGTCGGCGACTTTACTGGCGAAGCGGAAGTTTTGCTCCACCAGCAGGATGGTCATGCCGCGTTGCTTGAGCGTCAGCAGTACGTCCCCGATGCGCTGTACGATCACCGGCGCCAGCCCCTCGGTGGGTTCGTCGAGCAACAGCAGCTTTGCCCCGGTGCGCAGTATGCGTGCGATTGCCAGCATCTGTTGCTCACCGCCGGACAGTTTGGTTCCAGCGCTGTTACGACGCTCCTTGAGGTTGGGGAACAGCTCGTAGATCTCGGCGGTGGACATGCCACCCTTGGCGATGATCGGCGGCAGGTTGAGGTTTTCGTCCACCGTCAGGGTGGCGAAGATACCGCGTTCCTCCGGCACGAATCCCATCCCGGTGTGGGCGGCTCGGTGCAGCGGTACACGCATCATGTCATGGCCATCGAAGTGGATGGTTCCGGTCCGTTTGCGGATGATGCCCATGATCGAGCGCAACGCGGTGGTCTTGCCGACCCCGTTGCGGCCGAGCAAGGTAACCGTCTCGCCCTGATGGACATCCAGATCGATGCCGTGCAAGGCGTGGCTTTCGCCGTACCAGGCGTTCAGCTCGCGAACGCTCAGCAGCGGGGTGGCGTCATTCATCTTCCGTCCCCATATAGGCTTCGCGTACACGTGGGTCCTGACTTACGCTGCGGTAGTCTCCAGAGGTGAGAATTTCCCCACGCTGCAGCACGGTGACCTGATCGCAGAGATCGGCGACGACTTTCAAGTTGTGTTCGACCATCAGCACGGCTCGATCACGGGCGACCTCGCGGATCAGGTCGGACACGATGTGCACGTCTTCGTGACCCATGCCGGCCATCGGTTCGTCGAGCAGCAATACGTTCGGCTCCAGCGCCAAGGTGGTGGCGATTTCCAGCACCCGCTTGCGGCCGTAGGAAAGATCCGCCGCCGGACTTTTGTACGCATCCTGCAGGCCGACCGACTCGATCAGCGCCATGGCCCGCTCGTTCAGCCGGTTCAGCGAGCGCAGCGGCAACCAGAACTGGGTCGCCAGTCCGCCGGGCCGTTGCAGCGCCACGCGGACGTTCTCCAGCACGCTCAGGTGCGGAAACACTGCAGATATCTGAAAAGAGCGCACCAGTCCCATACGCGCCACCTTGGCCGGGTCGGTGCGGGTGATGTCATGACCGAGCAGGCGAATGGTGCCGCTCGACGGTTGCAGAAATTTAGTCAGGAGGTTGAACACCGTCGTCTTGCCGGCGCCGTTAGGTCCGATCAGCGCATAGACCCGGGCGTGGTGTACGTCCAGGTCGACATTGTTCACCGCCACGAAACCGCCGAAATCGCGGCGCAGCCCACGCGCCGAAAGGACGACGCGCGGCTGATCGCCAGTGGCCGGGGACGCCGCGGCGTCCCCGGCGATGCTGCCACTGATGGTCGCCATGCTATTGCTTGGCCAGGTCGCAGCCGCTCTCGGCTGGCTTGATGTAGGCCTCGTCGCCCGGAACCGTGGCGAGCACCTTGTAGTAGTCCCAGGGCTGCTTGCTTTCGTCGGGTTTCTTCACTTCCATCAGGTACACGTCGCTGATCAGACGGCCATTGGCGCCGACCTTGCCGTTGCGGGCGAAAAGGTCGTCCACCGGCATCTCGTGCATGGCCTTGGCCACCGCTTCGGTTTCATCTGTGCCGACCTTGTCGATCGCCTTGAGGTACTGCATCACGCCCGAATAGGTGGCGGCGTGGACCATGTTGGGCATCCGCCCGGTGCGTTCGAAGAAGCGTTTGCCGAATTCGCGGGACTGCTCGTCGCGATCCCAGTAGAAGCTTTCGGTGAGGGTCAGCCCCTGCGCGGCTTCCAGGCCAAGACCATGAACTTCCGAGAGGGTGAAGAGCAACGCCGCCAGACGCTGACCACTGGCGACAATGCCGAATTCAGCGGCCTGTTTGATGGCATTGGCGGTATCCAGCCCGGCGTTGGCCAGTCCGATGACCTGGGCGCCGGACGACTGCGCCTGTAGCAGGAATGAGGAGTAATCGTTGGTTGCCAGCGGGTGGCGCACAGCGCCCTTGATTTCGCCGCCCTTGGCTTTGACGAACTCGCTGGTCTGCTCTTCCAGCGAATAACCGAAGGCGTAATCGGCGGTGAGGAAGTACCAGCTGTTACCGCCTTGAGACACTAGCGCGCCACCGGTGCCGACCGCCAGTGCATGGGTGTCATAGGCCCAATGGAAGCCGTAGGGCGAGCACTGCTTGCCGGTCAGCTCCACTGTCGCTGCACCGGTCACCAGATCGATCTTCTTCTTTTCCTTGGAAATACCTTGGACCGCGAGCGCTACGGAAGAAGTGGTCAGTTCCATGATGGAGTCGACCTGCTCGCGGTCGTACCACTGACGGGCAATGTTGGAAGCGATGTCAGGCTTGTTCTGGTGGTCGGCGGTCACGATCTCGATAGGGACGCCTTGCACTTTTCCACCGAAGTCCTCGGCCGCCATCTTCGCCGCTTCGTAAGACCACTTGCCGCCAAAGTCGGCGTAGACGCCGGATTGGTCGTTGAGAATGCCGATTTTTACCTTGCCATCGGATATCTCGGCAGCCGTCGCGGGTATCGCCGCCGCGGCGCTCAATGTTGCCGTTGCAATTGCCAGAAGCTTCATCATCGCCTATCTCCTTGCAGGGGTTGACCGCTTACACGACGGCCCACGCTGGGCTGCCACACTGGACGGTGCGGTGGTAACGGGGAGCGGCAGACAGGGCTGCCGACCATCAACGATCTGGCGCCGGTTGGCGCTGCGGTAACGGTTCAGAGCGCGATCGACGAGATCCATCGGTCGCGGAAAATGGGGGTGGCGGCAATCGGGGTGGTACCGAAAGAAATGGTTTGGCGTCGTGCCGGGCGCGCACTGAGGGTCGAGGGGGTCCGGTGTTGTGCTCATTCGGCCTGGCATAGGGTTTTTCTAGTTATTGTTCAGCACTAAACGTAGCAGGGGATCGGCCAGACGCAACTGGCCAATTCGGAGGAACCGAGCGGCCTCGGCTGCTTGTTCGGCGCAGTGCGCGAGCTTGACGCTCCCGTTAAGGGTAAGCAGGAAAGCAAATGGGCGCGGCGTTTTCCGTGTGCGTCGTGTCGAGCTGCTGGCAAGGCTGCTTTGTCCAACACATGAAACCTGAGTCAGTCGAACGTCCCTTCCGGTCGCGAGCGACGGGCGAATGGCGGCTGATGGGCACACGAGGGCATAGTGCCACGTTGGTCGGCTGTGCTTTGTTCATCCGGCCGCTAACGCTATGCTGACGGCCATTCAGGCAGGAGCAATAGATGAGCAAGGTCAGTGTGCTGGTGGTGGATGACGCGCCCTTTATCCGGGATCTGGTGAAGAAGGGGTTGCGTAGCCATTTCCCCGGTATCCGCATCGAAGATGCGGTGAACGGCCGCAAGGCCCAGCAAATGCTCGATCGCGAAAGCTTCGATCTGATTCTCTGTGACTGGGAAATGCCCGAGATGTCCGGGCTCGAGCTGCTCACCTGGTGTCGTGCACACGAAAAGCTCAAGACCACACCGTTCATCATGGTCACCAGCCGTGGCGACAAGGAGAACGTGGTCCAGGCGATCCAGTCCGGTGTTTCCGATTTCATCGGCAAACCGTTCTCCAACGAACAGCTGACCACCAAGGTGCGCAAGGCGCTGGGCCGCGCCGGCAAGCTCGATGCGCTGGCCGCCAGCGCGCCGGCTCGGCCAACGAACACCGGGATGGCCAATGACTCGCTGGCCGCATTGACCGGTGGTAAGGCCGACGTGATCAAGCCCGCGTCCGCTGCACCGGTCGCATCGCCGGCACCCGGATTCGCTGCGCCGTCGGTTCAGCCGGGCGCCGCCAAACCGACGGCGGCCAATGGAGGCCGCGGCCAGGGCCAACTGCGCCTGCCGAGCGGGACGCTTCCCTGCGTGATAAAGGCGTTGAGCCTCAAGGAGGGCCTGCTGGTAGTCAAGCGCAGCGAGAACCTGCCGCAGGTGCTGGAAAGCGCGGTACTCGATCTAGAGCAGGGGGAGGGCGGCGAAGTGGCTCGTCTGAACGGCTACCTGCATGCCGTGGCGGCATTGGAGCCGAAGCCGGACAGTGAATGGCTGCAGCTGACCTTCCGTTTCGTTGACCGCGACCCACAAAAACTCGACTATCTATCGCGGCTGATTGCCCGCGGCACCGCGCAGCGGCATTTCGTGCCGGGTGCCTGACCCGGCTCCATAACGATTCAGGTGGATGGCGCAATGGGCCGTTCATCCGAAAAGAGGCGTATCGAGGGAACGATTTCACAGCCCGACAGTCGGTGGCTCGCGCATGCCCCGTTGCGCTGCTAGTCTGCATCGCTCTGAACACATAACCACATGAAGTCTGCCGTTATGTTGGGGCGCATCATTCTTAGTTTCGGGTTGTTCTGGCTGGCCTCGTCCGCCTCGGCCCTGACCATCTACAAATACACCGACGCCAACGGCGTGGTCACCTACAGCGACCAGGCCGCGCCGGGCGCGCGGGTATTCACCTTCAACGATCGCATGGTCGAGAAGCTCGACACCCAGGTAAAGCTGGAAACCCGCAAGCATGCCGCCGGCGAGACCCTGCTGGTGCGCAATGACCTGTTTGCGCCGGTGGACATCGAGCTCAAACTGACCGGTGTGAAGAACGCCGTCGGCGCGCCGGACAAGCCGATCCGCTGGGTGCTGCCCCCGCGCAGCCAGATTCGCCTGGCGACGCTGGCCCCGCTGGACCCGACCCAACCACTGAAATACACCCCCAAGCTGCGCCACGCCCTCGGCGATCCGCGCCTGCTACCCAAACCCTACAAGTATCCGCTGCCCTGGCGCGGCGGCCCGTTCCGTCTGACCCAAGGCGCCAACGGCAAATATAGCCATTTCACCCCGAAGGGCCGTTATGCGGCCGACATCGCCATGCCCGAGGGCACGCCGATCATCGCGGCGCGCGGCGGTATGGTGGTCAAGATCGAAAACAGCCAGAGCGGGCGCGGTAACAACCCCTCCGGCAACTACGTGCGGATCCTCCACGACGACGGCACCATGGGCGTTTATCTGCATCTGATGAAGGGCTCGGTCGGTGTGCGTGAGGGTCAGCGTGTCGAAACGGGAGCCCGCATTGCGCGCTCCGGCAATACCGGCAACAGCACCGGCCCGCACTTGCATTTCGTGGTGCAGCGCAACGTTGGGCTGGCGATCGAATCGATTCCCTTCGACTTCTCCCAGCCGGTCAATAGCCTGCCGAATTTCGCTGTCGGCGGAGATTGACTAGAAGCCACTAGCCGGACGGGTGATATCGGAAAATAAAAAGGCACCTCAAGGGTGCCTTCTGCGGTCTGTCACCTGGCTAGCTTTTCAATACCTTGGCCAGCACAATCTTCGGGCCACGCATCTTCTTGATAACGATCTGCAGACCCTCGATGTATAGCACTTCGTTTTCCTCCGGCACTCGCTTCAGGGTTTCGTAGATCAGGCCAGCCAGCGTATCGGCCTCGATGTGGTCAAGATCGACGTCCAGCAGCCTTTCGACCTTGAACAGCGGCGTGTCGCCGCGGACCAGCAGTTTGCCGGGCTGATAGGCGAGGATGCCGCGCTCTGTCTTGCGGTGCTCGTCCTGGATGTCACCGACCAGCACTTCGAGCACGTCCTCCATGGTCAGGAAGCCGACCACCTTGTGATCGCCTTCTTCCACCAGCACGAAATGCGCGCCGCCCTGGCGGAACTGGTCCAGCAGTGCGTTCAGCGGCAGGTGCCGGGATACCCGTTCCAGCGGACGCAAGAGAGCTGCAAGTTCGAAGCGCTGCGCCAGTTGCTCATCGCCGGCCAGCGCCAATAGCAGGTCCTTGATATGCAGCAGGCCGATGTAATCGCCCTGCGTGCTATCGAACACCGGGTAGCGGCTGTATTTGTGTCGGCGGATCACTTCGAGGATCTCCGCCAGCGACGCGTCGTGCTCCAACTGCAGCAGGTCTTCACGCGAGTTGGCCCAGTCGGCCACTTCCAGTTCGCTCATTTCCACCGCGGACGCCAGCACCTTGATGTCCTGATTGGCCGGGTCCAGCGCGCGGTTCGAGTGAAGGATCAGCTTCAGCTCGTCGCGGCTGTAGTGATGTTCGTGGTGCCCCCCCGGCTCCCCCTGGCCGGCCACGCGCAAAATGGCGTTGGCACTGGCATTGAGCAGGTAGATCGCCGGGTACATGGCCCAGTAGAACAGGTACAGCGGCACGGCCGTCCACAGCGACAGCAGCTCGGGTTTGCGGATCGCCCAAGACTTGGGTGCCAGCTCGCCGACGACGATGTGCAGATAGGAAATGATGAAGAACGCCGTGAAGAAGGCAATGCCATGCACGACGGCTTGCGATTGGATGCCGACCGCAGCCAGTAGCGGCTCGAGCAGATGGGCGAAGGCCGGTTCACCAACCCAGCCAAGGCCCAGCGAAGCCAGGGTGATACCTAGCTGGCAGGCCGACAGGTAGGCGTCCAGCTGGCTGTGCACCTTGCGCAGGATATGCCCGCGCCAGCCGTGCTGCTTGGCAATCGCCTCGACCTTGGTGGCGCGCAGCTTGACCATGGCGAACTCGGCGGCGACGAAGAAGCCGTTGAGCAGAACCAGAAACAGAGCGAAAAGGATCAGGCCGAAATCGGCGAAGTAGGAGGAGGCGGCGTAGCTGCTTGCGAAACTGGGGGAAGGGTCCATTGATGTGTCAGGTAGTCGAAGACGGCCTCAAGGATGGGGCCGGCTCCCGGTTATTTCAAGGCGCCAGCGGTAACGCCGGTCGCAGCTGATGGACGGTGCTTAGCGAACGGTGGCTTGGGTCAGTGGGAAGTGGCAGGTGAAAATGCTGCCCTTGTTCGGTGTGCTGTTGACGTCCAGGCGGCCCTGATGGCGCAGCAACACATGCTTGACGATGGCCAGGCCCAATCCGGTACCACCGGTATTGCTGGCGCGACTCGAATCGACCCGATAGAACCGCTCGGTCAGGCGCGGCAGATGCTTGGATTCGATACCGATTCCCGAATCCTGCACCGCGAGATGTGCGCCATGTTCGTTGCACCACCATCGAATTCGAATTTCACCACCGTCCGGGGTGTATTTCACCGCGTTGAAGATCAGGTTGGAGAACGCGCTGCGCAGTTCGGCCTCGCTGCCCTTGAGCAGCAGGGTGGGATCGGCTTCGAGGCTGATGACATGGTTGCGCTCGGCGGACAGCGCCTGAGCGTCACCCTTGATCGATTGCAGCAGGGTGGCGACGGCCACCGACTGGGTGTTGGTTGGCGGGCTGGTGGCTTCCAGTTTCGCCAGTAATAGCAGGTCGTTGAGCAGGTGTTGCATGCGCCCAGCCTGTTGATTCATCTGGTTCAGCGCGCGTGGCCAGCGTGCTGGCATCTCGTCGGTGTGCTCGATCATCGTCTCCAGATACCCGGCGATAACCGTCAGCGGTGTGCGCAGCTCGTGGGATACGTTGGCTACGAAGTCTTTGCGCATCTGCTCCAGCAGGTGGAGCCGGGTGATATCGCGCACCACCATCAGGTGTTCGCTGTTGCCGTAGCGGGTGATGGTGACTTGTAGCCAGAGTCGATCGTTGACCGGCGAAGACAGCTCCAGCGGCTCTTCGTGGCGGCCGCTGTCGAAATATTCCTTGAAGCTTGGATGGCGTACCAGGTTGGTTACCGGGTGGCCGGTATCCTGCGGCTTCTTCAGGCCCAGCAGGCGCTCGGCGGCGGGGTTCCACCATTCAAGGTTGCCGTCGCTGTCGAGCATGATCACGGCATCCTTCAGCGCCGCGGTCGAGCCTTGGACCCGGTCGATCACTGACTGCAGCTGCCCGCGCTGGCGTAGGTCGCGGCGCTGCATCTGATAGAGATTGTCGAAGATGTCTCCCCAGGGGCCATGGCCGTCCGGCGGCGGCTCGTCCGGCTGGCTGCGTTTGAGCCACTGCTGCAGGCGTCGCATCTGATGCAGGGTCCAGCCGAGATAGCCGGTCAGGCCTGCAACCAGCGCCCAGGCGTACTCGCCGGTGATCAAGCCGACCAGCAGGCAGCCGGCTAACAGCAGAAGCAGCTGGCGCACCAGCGCGCCTTGCCAGTCTTGGTTCACCGCTAACGCTCCTTGAGGCAGCTTGGGGTCGGCCGGAAATGACGCTGTGAAACGCCGGCACAGGCTCGGCGGCTCGGACCTGAGTGAACGGCTGCCTGATGCTGCAGCGTTTCACCCGGTCGCAGGCGGTTTCGTTCAGCTCTTGGTGGAAAAGCGATAACCGGTGCCGCGCACGGTCTGCACCAGGTTTTCGTAGGTTTCGCCGAGCGCCTTGCGCAGGCGCCGAATATGCACGTCCACGGTGCGCTCCTCAACATACACGTTGCCGCCCCAGACCTGGTCGAGCAACTGCCCGCGGGTGTAGGCGCGCTCCTGGTGGGTCATGAAAAACTGCAGCAGACGATACTCGGTCGGGCCCATGTCGGCTGGCGTGCCGTCGATGGTGACGCGGTGGCTGATGGGGTCGAGCAACAGACCCCCGATCTCGATCGGCGTTTCGTTGTCGCTGGGCGCGGCGCGGCGCAGCACCGCTTTCAGGCGCGCGACCAGTTCACGGGGCGAGAACGGCTTGGTGATGTAGTCGTCGGCACCCACCTCCAGACCCTGGATCTTGTTGTCCTCGGCATCCTTGGCGGTGAGCATGATGATGGGCGTATTGGCCGTCATTTCGTCGCGCTTGAGGCGTCGGGCCAGCTCGATGCCGGAGGTGCCGGGCAGCATCCAGTCGAGCAGGATCAGGTCGGGTTGACGGTCGACGATCAGCGCGTGGGCCTGCTGGGTGTTTTCCGCTTCGAGGCATTCGTAGCCGGCCATTTCCAGCGCCACCACGATCATCTCGCGGATCGGTGCTTCGTCATCGACGATCAGTATGCATTTGCCGTTCATGTCCGCTCTCGGTCCGTTTCTTGTCGCTCGGCATTAGATAACGGAAATATTGCAGGGATGTGACAGAAAAGCGTTTCGCCGTCTCAGTGGCCGCAGGCGAGGGCTGCTCTAGCTCGCCTTCGTCGCATAGTCGAGGATGATCCCGACGAGGATCGCCAGCCCGGCCCAGTGGTTGTGCAGAAAGGCCTTGAAGCAGGCCTGCGGCTTGCGCGAGCGAGTTTTCCAGAACTCCCAGGCGAAGCAGGCCGCGGCGATCGTTAGCCCGAGGTGGAACCATTGCCCCAGCTCGAAACGCACGCCAGCCAGGATCAGGCAGAACAAGGCGAGGCCCTGAAGGGTGGCAATAATCACCCGGTCGGCTTCGCCGAATAGGATGGCGGTCGATTTGATGCCGATCTTCAGATCGTCCTCGCGGTCGGCCATCGCATAGTAGGTGTCGTAGCCCACCGTCCAGACCACATTGGCGATAAACAACAGCCAGGCTTCGGGCGGCAGCTCACCGCGTTCGGCGGTAAAGGCCATCGGCATGCCCCAGGAGAACGCCGCGCCTAGCACCACCTGCGGGTAGTAGGTGTAGCGCTTCATGAAGGGGTAGAGGGCGGCGACGCCGAGCGCGCCAAACGACAGCCAGATGGTCGCCGCATTGGTCAGCAGCACCAGGCCGAAGCTCAGTGCAACGAGGATAGCGAAGAGGATCCAGGCTTCCTTGGGGCTGATCTTCCCGGTGGCCAGCGGACGGCCCTTGGTGCGGCTGACATGGCCGTCGAAGTTGCGATCGGCGAAGTCGTTGATCACGCAGCCGGCGGCGCGCATCAGCACGACGCCGAGCACGAAAATCACCACGTTCTTGACGCTGGGCGAGCCCTCGCCAGCGATCCACAGGGCCCACAGCGTTGGCCATAGCAGCAGATAGGTGCCGATCGGGCGATCCAGGCGCATCAGCTGAATGAAATCCCAGGCGCGCGGGTGGAGGCGATTGCTCGATTGCAGAAGCTTCTGATACACGGCGGTCTCCGATCGGTGGGCGGGTAAGGGGCAGTCTGTGCCGGGCTCAGGTCACAATCCGTGCGGCTCGCCACAGGGCGGGCAGAAAGACCTCGGCGACCAATACGCGCAGGTCACCCTGGCTGAAACAGGAGCGACGCGCCCAGAGCCGGGCTTGGTGAACATCCTGCGGCAGCCAGCTTTCGGGGTATTGGCGAGCCTGCAGCGGGCCGCGGCTGAACGCTGGATCGGTGAATAGCAGTTCGCCCAGCGAGCGGCTGCCCAGGTGCAGGAGGTCCAGTCCGGACTGCTCCAGCGCGCTGCGAGCGGCGACGCTGCGAGCGAATACCCAAGGCTCTTCATGCCCGCGCAGATAGACCTCGCGAACCCAACCCTGGCTCCCCTCGGCTATACCCAGCGCGGCACACTCGTCATCGCGCAGCCGCTGCCAGCCTTCGTCGAGCGGCATCACACTGAAGGCGCCTTCCGCCAGCGCGGTGAGGCGCCGTGTCAGCGAGCCTTTGTCCACGAAGAGCCAGTC
>NZ_JYHV01000021.1 GCF_000952685.1 Stutzerimonas stutzeri
CTCACATGGGGAGACCCCACACTACCATCGGCGATGCGTCGTTTCACTTCTGAGTTCGGGATGGGATCAGGTGGTTCCAACGCTCTATGGTCGTCAAGCAATTCGGTTGGGGAGTCGGTGTTCAGTCGCTTCCCCTAATTGGGTATGTGATGGTGTTGCTGTATTGGTTTCGCTTGCGAGCGATGCGTCTTTTCGGTTTGTTTGTCGACTTCAACCGTCTGACACGCAAACATCAAATTGTTTGGGTGTTATATGGTCAAGCCTCACGGGCAATTAGTATGGGTTAGCTCAACGCCTCACAGCGCTTACACACCCCACCTATCAACGTCGTAGTCTTCGACGGCCCTTCAGGGAGCTCAAGGCTCCAGTGAGATCTCATCTTGAGGCAAGTTTCCCGCTTAGATGCTTTCAGCGGTTATCTCTTCCGAACATAGCTACCCGGCAATGCCACTGGCGTGACAACCGGAACACCAGAGGTTCGTCCACTCCGGTCCTCTCGTACTAGGAGCAGCCCCTCTCAAATCTCAAACGTCCACGGCAGATAGGGACCGAACTGTCTCACGACGTTCTAAACCCAGCTCGCGTACCACTTTAAATGGCGAACAGCCATACCCTTGGGACCGGCTTCAGCCCCAGGATGTGATGAGCCGACATCGAGGTGCCAAACACCGCCGTCGATATGAACTCTTGGGCGGTATCAGCCTGTTATCCCCGGAGTACCTTTTATCCGTTGAGCGATGGCCCTTCCATACAGAACCACCGGATCACTAAGACCTACTTTCGTACCTGCTCGACGTGTCTGTCTCGCAGTCAAGCGCGCTTTTGCCTTTATACTCTACGACCGATTTCCGACCGGTCTGAGCGCACCTTCGTACTCCTCCGTTACTCTTTAGGAGGAGACCGCCCCAGTCAAACTACCCACCATACACTGTCCTCGATCCGGATAACGGACCAGAGTTAGAACCTCAAAGTTGCCAGGGTGGTATTTCAAGGTTGGCTCCACGCGAACTGGCGTCCACGCTTCAAAGCCTCCCACCTATCCTACACAAGCAAATTCAAAGTCCAGTGCAAAGCTATAGTAAAGGTTCACGGGGTCTTTCCGTCTAGCCGCGGATACACTGCATCTTCACAGCGATTTCAATTTCACTGAGTCTCGGGTGGAGACAGCGCCGCCATCGTTACGCCATTCGTGCAGGTCGGAACTTACCCGACAAGGAATTTCGCTACCTTAGGACCGTTATAGTTACGGCCGCCGTTTACCGGGGCTTCGATCAAGAGCTTCGCTTGCGCTAACCCCATCAATTAACCTTCCGGCACCGGGCAGGCGTCACACCCTATACGTCCACTTTCGTGTTTGCAGAGTGCTGTGTTTTTAATAAACAGTCGCAGCGGCCTGGTATCTTCGACCGGCATGAGCTTACGGGGTAAACCCTTCACCCTCACCGGCGCACCTTCTCCCGAAGTTACGGTGCCATTTTGCCTAGTTCCTTCACCCGAGTTCTCTCAAGCGCCTTGGTATTCTCTACCCAACCACCTGTGTCGGTTTGGGGTACGGTTCCTAGTTACCTGAAGCTTAGAGGCTTTTCCTGGAAGCATGGCATCAACCACTTCTCCTTCTAAAAGAAGGATCGTCATCAGTTCTCGGCATTAAGATCCCGGATTTACCTAAGACCTCTGCCTACCACCTTAAACTTGGACAACCAACGCCAAGCTGGCCTAGCCTTCTCCGTCCCCCCATCGCAGTAACTAGAAGTACGGGAATATTAACCCGTTTCCCATCGACTACGCTCTTCAGCCTCGCCTTAGGGACCGACTCACCCTGCGTCGATTAACGTTGCGCAGGAACCCTTGGTCTTTCGGCGTGCGAGTTTTTCACTCGCATTGTCGTTACTCATGTCAGCATTCGCACTTCTGATACCTCCAGCAAGCTTCTCAACTCACCTTCACAGGCTTACAGAACGCTCCTCTACCGCTCAACTTACGTTGAACCCGTAGCTTCGGTACCTGGTTTGAGCCCCGTTACATCTTCCGCGCAGGCCGACTCGACTAGTGAGCTATTACGCTTTCTTTAAAGGGTGGCTGCTTCTAAGCCAACCTCCTAGCTGTCTGAGCCTTCCCACATCGTTTCCCACTTAACCAGGATTTTGGGACCTTAGCTGACGGTCTGGGTTGTTTCCCTTTTCACGACGGACGTTAGCACCCGCCGTGTGTCTCCCGTGCTGACACTTGCTGGTATTCGGAGTTTGCATCGGTTTGGTAAGTCGGGATGACCCCCTAGCCGAAACAGTGCTCTACCCCCAGCAGTGATACACGAGGCGCTACCTAAATAGCTTTCGAGGAGAACCAGCTATCTCCGAGCTTGATTAGCCTTTCACTCCGATCCACAGGTCATCCGCTAACTTTTCAACGGTAGTCGGTTCGGTCCTCCAGTTAGTGTTACCCAACCTTCAACCTGCCCATGGATAGATCGCCCGGTTTCGGGTCTATTCCCAGCGACTAGACGCCCTATTAAGACTCGCTTTCGCTACGCCTCCCCTATTCGGTTAAGCTCGCCACTGAAAATAAGTCGCTGACCCATTATACAAAAGGTACGCAGTCACCTAACAAAGTAGGCTCCCACTGCTTGTACGCATACGGTTTCAGGATCTATTTCACTCCCCTCTCCGGGGTTCTTTTCGCCTTTCCCTCACGGTACTAGTTCACTATCGGTCAGTCAGTAGTATTTAGCCTTGGAGGATGGTCCCCCCATATTCAGACAAAGTTTCTCGTGCTCCGTCCTACTCGATTTCACTTCTAAGATCCTTTCGCGTACAGGGCTATCACCCACTATGGCCGCACTTTCCAGAGCGTTCCGCTAAAATCAAAGAAGCTTAAGGGCTAGTCCCCGTTCGCTCGCCACTACTAAGGGAATCTCGGTTGATTTCTTTTCCTCAGGGTACTTAGATGTTTCAGTTCCCCTGGTTCGCCTCACACACCTATGTATTCAGTGTGTGATAACCATCTTATGATGGCTGGGTTCCCCCATTCAGACATCTCCGGATCACAGTCTGTTTGCCGACTCCCCGAAGCTTTTCGCAGGCTACCACGTCTTTCATCGCCTCTGACTGCCAAGGCATCCACCGTATGCGCTTCTTCACTTGACCATATAACCCCAAGCAATCTGGTTACTGTCTATAACGTGAAGACGACATTCGCCGAAAATCCGCATTTCGCTCTCTCGAGCAACTCGCAAATTTTACCTTGACTTGAATAATCACCAGTGAAAGTAATTACCCAAATCTACTTCTATCACATACCCAAATTTTTAAAGAACAGTTACTGGCGCAAAGACCAGAAATCAATACACTCAAAGAGCGCATTCATTTCTGTGCTTTCAGCGATTATCGAGTTAATGGTGGAGCCAAGCGGGATCGAACCGCTGACCTCCTGCGTGCAAAGCAGGCGCTCTCCCAGCTGAGCTATGGCCCCATCTACAGATCGGCCACATCCCATGACAATTGGTGGGTCTGGGCAGATTCGAACTGCCGACCTCACCCTTATCAGGGGTGCGCTCTAACCAACTGAGCTACAGACCCAATCGTCTCTCTCGGGTCGAAACCCAATCGCTTTTCGCTAGTGAATCAAGCAATTCGTGTGGGAACTTATGAAGAAGCTGAAGTCTTCGATTAAGGAGGTGATCCAGCCGCAGGTTCCCCTACGGCTACCTTGTTACGACTTCACCCCAGTCATGAATCACTCCGTGGTAACCGTCCCCCCGAAGGTTAGACTAGCTACTTCTGGAGCAACCCACTCCCATGGTGTGACGGGCGGTGTGTACAAGGCCCGGGAACGTATTCACCGTGACATTCTGATTCACGATTACTAGCGATTCCGACTTCACGCAGTCGAGTTGCAGACTGCGATCCGGACTACGATCGGTTTTATGGGATTAGCTCCACCTCGCGGCTTGGCAACCCTTTGTACCGACCATTGTAGCACGTGTGTAGCCCAGGCCGTAAGGGCCATGATGACTTGACGTCATCCCCACCTTCCTCCGGTTTGTCACCGGCAGTCTCCTTAGAGTGCCCACCATTACGTGCTGGTAACTAAGGACAAGGGTTGCGCTCGTTACGGGACTTAACCCAACATCTCACGACACGAGCTGACGACAGCCATGCAGCACCTGTGTCAGAGCTCCCGAAGGCACCCCTCCATCTCTGGAAGGTTCTCTGCATGTCAAGGCCTGGTAAGGTTCTTCGCGTTGCTTCGAATTAAACCACATGCTCCACCGCTTGTGCGGGCCCCCGTCAATTCATTTGAGTTTTAACCTTGCGGCCGTACTCCCCAGGCGGTCGACTTAATGCGTTAGCTGCGCCACTAAGATCTCAAGGATCCCAACGGCTAGTCGACATCGTTTACGGCGTGGACTACCAGGGTATCTAATCCTGTTTGCTCCCCACGCTTTCGCACCTCAGTGTCAGTATTAGCCCAGGTGGTCGCCTTCGCCACTGGTGTTCCTTCCTATATCTACGCATTTCACCGCTACACAGGAAATTCCACCACCCTCTGCCATACTCTAGCTTGCCAGTTTTGGATGCAGTTCCCAGGTTGAGCCCGGGGCTTTCACATCCAACTTAACAAACCACCTACGCGCGCTTTACGCCCAGTAATTCCGATTAACGCTTGCACCCTTCGTATTACCGCGGCTGCTGGCACGAAGTTAGCCGGTGCTTATTCTGTCGGTAACGTCAAAACAGCAAGGTATTAGCTTACTGCCCTTCCTCCCAACTTAAAGTGCTTTACAATCCGAAGACCTTCTTCACACACGCGGCATGGCTGGATCAGGCTTTCGCCCATTGTCCAATATTCCCCACTGCTGCCTCCCGTAGGAGTCTGGACCGTGTCTCAGTTCCAGTGTGACTGATCATCCTCTCAGACCAGTTACGGATCGTCGCCTTGGTGAGCCATTACCTCACCAACTAGCTAATCCGACCTAGGCTCATCTGATAGCGCAAGGCCCGAAGGTCCCCTGCTTTCTCCCGTAGGACGTATGCGGTATTAGCGTTCCTTTCGAAACGTTGTCCCCCACTACCAGGCAGATTCCTAGGCATTACTCACCCGTCCGCCGCTGAATCAGGGAGCAAGCTCCCTTCATCCGCTCGACTTGCATGTGTTAGGCCTGCCGCCAGCGTTCAATCTGAGCCATGATCAAACTCTTCAGTTCAATACTGCTTGGGTTTTGAGAAAACCCTAAACTTGGCTCAGCAATCGCAAATCTCTTCTCCTAAAAGAAGAGCACTCAATGATTTCTCGTTGAGTACATTGTGATGCTGATAATCTTGCTGACCATCAGTCTTACCTCACAAGCACCCACACGAATTGCTTGATTCAGTTGTTAAAGAGCGTTTCGATCAAGTCTTTCGTCTCAACCGAGGCCGCGCATTCTACAGCAGCCTTGTTTCTCGTCAAGCTGTTTTTGAAGAAGTTTTTCTTTCTTCTCAACCGCTTGCGCTTCCGATCAATCTCGCGTCTCTCGTCAGCGGGAGGCGAATCATACAGCGTCCAAAACCGCTGTCAACCACCTCTTTCAACCGCCTCCGATCAACCCGACCGAAGCTGCCAACAGGACTCAACCTCCACCCTGTCAGCCCGGCGCATTCTACTCGAATCCGCCTTCCGTGCAAGCCTTTATTTTAGCTAACTTCTTGATTTACAAGACGTTTCGCCAAAAGCCTGCGCCGGAGAAGGTGCGCATTATAGGCACTCACAAAACCACGTCAACGGTTGTTTTCAGTTTTCTCTACGGGGCAAATGGCTACGTACGTGCATATAGATAGGCCTGCCCAGTTTGCCGACGGTAGAGTTTCCTCCGGCTTCCTTCAAAGTACCTTCGACAGGCTTTACACTGGGCCCTTCTTTAGATCAATCGATGACCCAAATGCCGCATACACCTGCCGATCCGCTCGACCTATTGCTGCTTCCAACTTGGCTCGTCCCGGTCGAGCCAGCCGGTGTTGTCCTGAAGAACCATGCATTAGGCATCCGTGACGGCCGCATCGTGCTGATAGCGCCTCGCGAGGAGGCAGTCCAATACATTGCCCGCGAAACACGGGACCTCACCGGAATGCTCCTGGCCCCAGGGCTTGTCAATGCTCATGGGCACGCCGCCATGACCTTGTTTCGCGGACTGGCCGACGACCTGCCACTGATGACGTGGCTGCGCGAGCACATTTGGCCAGCGGAAAGCAGGTGGGTAGACGAGGCATTCGTACAAGCCGGAAGCGAGTTGGCGATCGCGGAGCTGCTTCAAAGCGGTGTCACCTGTTTTTCTGACATGTATTTCTTCCCAGACGTAGTCAGTCAGCTCGTGCACAAGCACGGCATTCGTGCACAGATAGCGATCCCAGTGCTGGACTTCCCTATCCCAGGCGCGCGCGACGCCAACGAAGCGCTTCGCAAAGGCGTCGCGCTGTACGACGACCTCAAGCATCATCCTCGCCTGAGTATCGCATTCGGTCCACATGCACCCTACTCGGTGGCAAACGGCACGCTGGAAAACATTCGAACCCTTGTCGCGGAAATGGACATCGGCATTCATATGCACGTCCATGAAACAGCGCACGAGGTAGAAGAGTCACTGAGCAAGCATGGCGAACGCCCACTGGCTCGGCTGGCCCGCATGCAGCTTTTAGGCCCACGTTTTCAAGCCGTCCACATGACCCAGATCGATGACGAAGATATCGCCTTGCTGGTTGAACACAATTGCAGCGTCATTCACTGCCCTGAGTCCAATTTGAAACTAGCCAGCGGCTTTTGCCCAGTCGAACGCCTCTGGGAGGCCGGAATCAATGTCGGCATAGGGACCGACGGCGCAGCCAGCAATAACGACCTCGACTTGCTGGGCGAAACCCGTACCGCCGCGCTGCTTGCCAAAGCCGTCGCAGGATCGGCGACGGCTCTCGATGCCCATCGCGCGTTACGCATGGCAACGCTCAATGGCGCTCGCGCTCTCGGACTGGACGATCACACCGGATCACTGGAGATAGGAAAATTCGCAGACATGGTGGCATTCGATCTATCAGGCCTTGCGCAACAGCCCGTCTACGACCCTGTCTCCCAACTGATCTATTCCAGCGGTCGAGATTGCGTACGCCATGTATGGGTGGGCGGCAAGCAGTTGGTCGATGATCGTCGACTGATCCGTATGGATGAAGAGCACCTAATTGCCACAGCCAAGGCTTGGGGGGAGAAGATCGGCGCTAAGCATTAAACGAGCACCGCTCATGCGGTGCTGCGACAAACTGACGTACACGAAGCGCTTCACCAAAGCCTCTTCGTCTGACAGAAGGTGGCAACATGAGCATTTGCAGCTCAAGCTTCTCCCTCAAGCTTTCAAACGGAACGGATCATGAGCAACGTCGACCACGCCGAAATCGCCAAATTCGAAGCCCTGGCTCACCGCTGGTGGGACCGGGAAAGTGAGTTCAAGCCGCTGCACGAGATCAATCCGCTTCGGGTCAACTGGATCGACGAGCATGTCTCGCTAGCCGGCAAGAAGGTTTTGGACGTGGGCTGCGGCGGTGGAATTCTCAGTGAAGCCATGGCCCAGCGCGGCGCTACAGTGACTGGGATCGACATGGGCGAAGCCCCTCTGTCCGTTGCACGACTGCATTTGCTCGAGTCCGGCCTGGAAATCGACTATCGACAAATTACTGCCGAGGCGCTGGCCGAAGAGTCACCAGAGCAATTCGATGTCGTGACCTGCCTGGAGATGCTTGAGCATGTTCCCGATCCAGCCTCCGTTATTCGCGCTTGTCACAAGATGGTGAAACCTGGCGGGCAAGTGTTCTTTTCAACCATCAACCGCAACCCGAAAGCCTATGCATTCGCCATTGTAGGTGCCGAGTATCTTCTGCAACTACTGCCGCGGGGCACCCACGACTTTCGTAAGTTCATTCGCCCATCGGAGCTCGGCGCATGGAGCCGCGAGGTCGGGCTTGCAGTCCAGGACATTATCGGCCTGACATATAACCCATTGACGAAACATTACAAGCTGTCGCCGGATGTGGATGTGAACTACATGCTCCAGACGCTTCGGGAGGCCTGATGCGTCTGCGTGCAGTGTTATTCGATATGGACGGCACGCTGCTGGACACCGCGCCGGATTTCATCGCTGTCGCACAGGCCATGCGTCTGGCACGCGGCCTTGATCGCGTTCCGGACCAGCAGGTCCGCGACGTCGTTTCGGGCGGAGCTCGGGCTATGGTGCTCAGCGCCTTTGATGTCGATCCCCTGTCTGATGAGTTCGAAGTGCTGCGGCTCGAATTCCTGGACCGCTATCAGGAGCACTGTGCCGTCGAAAGCCGCCTGTATGAGGGTATGGAGGAGTTACTGGTCGAGATCGAAAAGACAAATCTTATCTGGGGGGTGGTTACCAATAAGCCGTTGCGCTTCGCCGAGCCGATCATGCATCAGCTGGGCCTCGCTTCGCGCTCTGCCGTGCTGGTCTGCCCCGACCACGTCAGCAAGAGCAAACCCGACCCGGAACCAATGTTGCTGGCATGCAGCCAACTAGATCTCGACCCCTCGACCGTGCTGTTCGTGGGTGACGATTTACGCGACATCGAGTCCGGACGCGCAGCAGGGAGCCGTACGGCAGCGGTGCGTTATGGGTATGTCCACCCCGATGACGACCCGGATACCTGGGGAGCGGACATGGTCGTTGATCATCCCCTTGAATTGCTTGCCTTGCTGCATCGTACGACCGGGAATAGCTGACTCGTCGCCCGGCCACTTTATTGATAACACCCGGTGGGTGTCACCCACGATTACATGAGGCTTCAGATGTTCAAATACTCGGCCCGCCCCGACCTGCTCAGGAATAGGATCATCATGGTCACCGGCGCAGGCCGCGGGATTGGCGAAGCCGCCGCCAAAGCCTACGCCGCGCACGGTGCGACCGTCCTGCTGCTGGGCAAGAACGAGGACAACCTCAACAGGGTATACGACGAGATCGAAGCCGCCGGCGGGCCGCAGCCGGCGGTCATACCATTCAACCTGGAAACCGCCCTACCACACCAGTACGACGAACTAGCAGCGACCGTCGAGCGAGAGTTCGGGCGACTCGATGGCTTGCTGCACAATGCAGGCATCGTCGGCCCGCGCACGCCGATCGAACAGTTGTCCGGCGACAACTTCATGCGAGTCATGCAGGTGAACGTTAACGCTGCCTTCATGCTCACCAGTAGTCTGCTCCCCCTGCTCAAATTGTCGAACGACGCCTCGGTTGTTTTCACCTCGAGCAGCGTTGGGCGGAAAGGCCGCGCCTATTGGGGCGGTTATGCCGTATCGAAGTTCGCGACCGAAGGGTTGATGCAGGTGTTGGCTGATGAACTTGATGGCACCGCATCCGTGCGCAGCAATAGCGTCAATCCGGGCGCGACTCGTACGGACATGCGCGCAAAGGCTTACCCAGGGGAAAATCCGGCGGTCAACCCGCTACCGGCAGATATCATGCCGATCTATCTCTATCTGATGGGGCCAGACAGCACGGGCATCAACGGCCAGGCGTTGAACGCTCAGTAACTTACACCATCCAAAGCGCCTGTTTTTCGGCACTTCGTAACGGTGGGCATGTCATATTGGCATCACTCCGCCGTTCCGCTGGCAACTCTTTGCCGTAACGCCAGAAAAAATTACGCTAAGTCTTTGATACGAAAAGACATCCTTGAACTGGCATTAAATTCGCTTTAGAACCTCTACCAGCGCCAATTGCGTTCGAGGTTCACTTTATGCTGCCAGAGAAGCAGGACAATACCACCGATATCGAGACCGCTCGCGTCCGGCGTCTGGAGGTCAATTTCAACAAGCCGCTATCGATACGTCAGCTCGACCTTTCCGAGCTGTTACGTAATCTGGCATCACGCCTGCAGACCAGCTTGGAGATTGACAGGTTATTGGGGTTCTTTTTTGACGAAGTCTGCAACCTGGTCCCGTTGCGCGGCCTGTCCTATCGCCATGTCGGCACTGACTCCAACCTTCAGTTTGGCGAAGCCGAGGGATTCGTCGTGAACTATTCGCTGTCCAACCAAGCCGACTCTCTCGGCGAGCTCCGCCTGTTCAGCCAATATCAGTTATCCACGTTGGCGCTGGAGCAGCTCGAAAGCGCTGTTAACTGCATGCTCTTTCCATTGCGCAATGCTCTGCTCTACCGGCATGCCCTTCAGGCCTCGCTCAAAGATTCGCTGACGGGCGCGGGGAACCGCATGGCCCTGGAGCAAAACCTGGCTCGGGAAATTGAGCTGTCCCGACGCCATGATCAGGCCATGTCAGTCATCATGTTGGACATGGATCATTTCAAGACCCTTAACGACACCCACGGACACCAGGCGGGAGACGCCGCATTGAAAGCGACCGCCCTCTTGCTTAAAGAGCAGCTGCGCAACGTGGACATGGTTTTTCGTTTTGGCGGCGAAGAGTTTGTTCTGGTGTTATCCAACACCGGGCTTGAGGCGGCCGCTGTTGTAGCCGAGCGAATCAGAGCCGCCATCCAGAACCTGTGTTTTCTCGTTGGGGAAAAGCAGGTCCGGTTGTCGGCTAGCCTTGGCTGCGCCACTTATCAATCATCCGAGTCGCAGGAAGCGCTTCTGCGTCGGGCCGATCAGGCGCTGTATCAAGCCAAACGCGACGGACGCAATCGAATGTGCGCGGCCTCGGTATAGCATTCGCTCGAATGGCTGGCGAAAAAAAGGGCGGGGCCATTATGGCCCCGCCCTTCTCATTTAGCTTGCATCCATAGCTCAAGGACGTTTGGAGCGATCACCGCGTCCGAAGCCAGGACGCTGCCCTTCAGAGGCCGGCGGTCCATTGCGCTTGGCGGGAGACGGTTTGCCGCGATTGCGCCCAACAGTACTCGGCCGCTCCGCCACGGGTGTGCCGCGACTCGGTTTGCTGCGTTCATCGGCGTCACGCGGTTTGCGCGCCGGCTGATCGTTGCGCGTACGACGACCGTTATTGCCACCACTCGATGCATCCGCTTCATGAGCCGAGCGCAGAACCCTGGGGCGGCGCTCGGCGCGTCCGATAGGCTTGGCCACCTTGCGCTGCATACGGTCGAGCTTCTCCTTGGTCTTCGCTTTCATCCCCGGTAGCGCCACCGGCTTGAGCCCCACCTCCTCGCTGAGGATGTCGACTTCGCTCTGAGACATCTCGCGCCAGCGCCCCATAGGCAGGTCCGAAGTCATGAACACCGGCCCGAAGCGCACACGCTTCAACCGGCTGACGACGAGACCTTGAGACTCCCAAAGACGGCGCACCTCGCGGTTGCGCCCCTCCATCACCACGCAGTGGTACCAATGATTGAAGCCTTCCCCACCGGGCGCTTGCTGAATATCGGTGAACCGCGCCGGCCCGTCTTCAAGCATGACGCCCGTTTTCAGGCGCTCGATCATCTCGTCGTCGACTTCACCACGCACGCGCACTGCGTACTCACGGTCCATCTCATAGGACGGATGCATCAGGCGATTGGCCAGCTCGCCGTCAGTGGTGAATAGCAGCAGGCCGGTCGTATTGATATCGAGACGACCGATATTGATCCAGCGCCCTTCTTTCGGACGGGGCAGGCGATCAAAAACCGTCGGGCGACCCTCTGGGTCATCACGAGTGCAAATCTCGCCATCCGGCTTGTTGTAGATCAGGACACGGCGAACCACTTCAGCGGCTTCTTCGCGCTTGAGCAAGCGACCATCGACCGCGATCGCATCATGCAGATCGACGCGCTGACCCAGCGTCGCTACGGCGCCGTTGACCTTGACCCGGCCAGCGGCAATCCAGTTCTCCACGTCGCGGCGCGAAGCCAGGCCAATTCTGGCCAGGACCTTCTGCAGCTTTTCGCCGTGGGCAATATGAGGGGTTTCATCGTCGTGTTCGGTCATCTGGGCACCTCCCGGTGTGGCAGTTCCGATAGAAAGGCCGCGCACTATACGCGGCCCGGCTCACCAAAGCACTAGGAAGGTTAGCAGCCCGAACCAAGGTGCGCGCAGAGCGGCGCGCCAGGTGATTACAGGCTCAGCGTTTATCCAGCGCCGCCAGTGCGTCAGCCGTCGCTTGCTGAATCGCTGCCCAGTCACCGTTCTTCAGTGCCGCGCCGTCAATCATCCAGGTTCCGCCAACGCACATCACGTTGGGCAATGCCAGGTATTGCGCCGCGTTGCTCGCATTGACGCCCCCAGTCGGGCAGAAGCGAACATCACCGAAGGGTCCACCGAGTGCCTTGATTGCCGCAACACCACCGCATACCTCGGCTGGGAAAAGCTTAAAACGGCGGTAGCCGAGTGCGTAGCCGCGCATGATGTCCGACGCATTGCTAATGCCAGCCAACAACGGCACCGAGCTGTTCACGCCCGCTTGCAACAACTCATCCGTGCAACCCGGCGAGACGATGAATTGCGCGCCTGCTGCCTCGACTTCGTCCATCATCCGCTTGTCTAGCACCGTGCCTGCGCCCACACAGAGTTCAGGCCGCTCTTCACGCAGGCGACGGATGGCAGTGAGGCCGTGTGCCGAGCGCAGCGTGATCTCCAACGCCTTCAGGCCGCCCGCGGCGAGTGCATCGGCCAACGGCAAGATCTGCTCCTCGCTGCCTATGGTGATGACTGGAAGGATTCGGGCTTCGGTACAGATCTTTTCGATCAGTGCGTTTTTCTGGTCCATGGTCATGGAAAGTCCTCGGGCCTCACGGGCACCAGTAGATCTCTAACGGGGAATGCAGAAATGCGCGGATGGGCATCTGCAAGGTTTCGAGCTGCATTGCCTGACGCAGGGTTTCCAGCTTGGCCGGCCCTTGGATGGCCAGGCACTGAACCCGCGCGGTGGCCAGCAATGAATAGGTCATGCTGATGCGCTGTTCCGGGCTGACAGGTGCTTGCATCGGCAGGCAATGGGCTGCCCCATCTGGATCGAGCCCTTGGGCCAGCAATGGACTGTTCGGAAACAACGAAGCGGTATGACCGTCGTTGCCCATACCGAGCACCAGTACATCAATGGGCTGGTGCAGATCATCCAATCGGTGGCTAGCCAGCCGAGCGGCCTGCTCAAGTGTTTCGGCCGGCTGATACAGACCGAGCAGTTGCGCATCGGCTGCGGCATTCTGCAACAAATGGCGGCGAACCAGCCCTTCGTTGCTGTCGGCATCGTTGACATCGACCCACCGCTCGTCAGCGAGACTCACCTGCACCTTCGCCCAGTCCAGTGGGCAAGTCGACAATACCTCTAGAAAGGCGATGGGGCTGCGGCCGCCAGACACCACCAGGCTGGCACAGCCATGAGTCGCTACAGCGTAGCTCAGCGCCTCGGCGACCCGATCAGCCAACGCCCGGGCCATCTGATCGGGATCAGCGAGGCTATGTGCAACTACGCCCGAAGGCAGTTCAAGTTCAGAGATCGCCATACCAAGACCTCCCATCACGAGTGATCAAGGCGATGGACGCGACCGGCCCCCATGACCCGGCGGGATAGGGCTTCGGTGCGTCACCGAGGCGCGACCAGCCATCGATGAGCTGGTCACACCATTTCCAGGCGTATTCGATTTCGTCTTTGCGCACGAACAGATTCTGATTGCCCTGCATCACCTCCAACAGCAGGCGCTCATAGGCATCGGGAATGCGCGAGCTCTTGTAGGTCTCGGAGAAGTTGAGCTGCAGCGGCCCACTGCGAAGGTGCATGCCCTTGTCGAGCCCCTGCTCCTTGGTCATCACCTGCAGCGAGATGCCCTCGTCCGGCTGCAAGCGGATGATCAGCCGGTTGCTGATCAGCGAACGCTGCTCAGGCGCGAAAATATAAAATGGTGGCTCTTTGAAATGGATGACGATCTGCGAGACCTTTTCGGCCATGCGTTTCCCGGTACGCAGATAGAACGGCACGCCCGACCAGCGCCAGTTACAGATATCGGCACGCAGCGCGACGAAGGTCTCGGTGCTACTTTCGGCGTTGGAGTTTTCCTCCTCCAAATACCCTGGAACCGCCTTGCCGCCGACCGAACCAGCCACATACTGGCCGCGCACTACCTGCTGACCGAGGCGTTCCGGCGTGATCGGTGCCAGCGCCTTGAGTACCTTGACCTTCTCGTCGCGAATGCTGTCGGCGGTGAGGTCGCTCGGCGGATCCATCGCGATCAGGCACAACAGCTGCAGCAGATGGTTCTGGATCATGTCGCGCAGCTGTCCGGCCTGATCGAAATACCCCCATCGCCCTTCGATGCCGACCGTCTCGGCGACGGTAATCTCGACGTGAGAAATGTGGTGCTGATTCCACTGAGTCTCGAACAGGCTGTTGGCGAAGCGCAGTGCGATCAGGTTCTGTACCGTCTCCTTGCCAAGGTAGTGGTCGATCCGGTAAATCCGGGTTTCGGGAAAGTACTTTGCGACCGCGTCATTGACCACGCGCGAGGATTCAAGATCGTGTCCGATGGGTTTTTCCAGCACGACGCGGGTCTGCTCGGCCAATCCGACCGCAGCGAGGTGTTCGCAGATCGAACCGTAAACCGAGGCAGGCGTGGCGAAATACGCAATCAAGGGCATGTCAGACGACACCGCCTCAGCCAGCGCCGCATAATCATGTGCGTCGCGGAAATCCATCGTGAAGTATTCCAGCCGCGTCTGAAAGCGCGCGAGCGCCGTTTCGTCCAGTTGCGCGGCAGGGATGTACCGTCGCAATGCCTGATCGATCCGCTCCAGATGGACGGCAGGCTCTCCTTTATCCCGCGAAAGCGCCAATATGCGCGTATCGCTATGAAGGAGCCCCGCTCGGTCTAGCTGGTAAAGTGCGGGAAACAGCTTGCGCAGTGCCAAATCGCCCAGAGCGCCGAACAAAGCAAAGGTGGTCGCGTCAACAGTAATAGCAGGCATGTTTTTTATACTAACCAAATTAAGCTGCATGACAGATTCGTTAGCGCAGTTTAAGCGCATAATGTTGTTATTAAAACAACATAACCTGTTTTTTTTGCGCTCTGGATGGCATCTCACAGCCGCCGCGAGCACGGCCCCTTGAAAGAAGAGACATGGATCGCATGAAAAATCTCTTGGAACAGATAAAAAATCGGCTCGACGAGCTGAACAAAGCGGAAAGGAAGGTCGCCGAGGTGATACTGAGCGACCCGCAACAGGCCACTCGCTATAGCATTGCGGCGCTGGCACAAGCGGCGAAGGTCAGTGAGCCGACGGTCAATCGTTTCTGCCGGTCGTTCGGCGCCGCCGGTTATCCGGTGCTCAAGATCCAGCTGGCCCAGAGCCTGGCGAGTGGCGCAGCCTATGTCAGCCGTGCGGTAGAGGCGGATGATGGCCCCGAGGCCTACACACGAAAGATCTTCGGCAGCGCCATCGCATCACTAGACAGCGCTTGTCAGGCGATCGATCCACAAGTCATCAGCCATGCCGTGGACCTGATGATCCAGGCGCGGCAGATCCATTTCTTCGGCCTTGGTGCGTCCGCATCGGTAGCACTGGATGCCCAGCACAAGTTCTTTCGATTCAACCTACCGGTGACGGCTCATAGCGACGTGCTCATGCAAAGGATGCTGGCGTCCGTAGCGCATACCGGCGATCTGTTCGTAATCATCTCCTACACCGGTCGCACGCGCGAGCTGGTGGAGGCCGCGTCGATTGCGCGTGACAACGGAGCTTCCGTTCTGGGACTGACCGCTGCCGACTCGCCATTGGCCAAAGTTTGCACGCTGAGCCTAGACATACCCTTGCCGGAAGACACGGACATTTATATGCCGATGACCTCGCGGATCATCCAGTTGACCGTGCTCGACGCGCTGGCAGCCGGTGTCACCCTGCGGCGTGGGGTCGATTTCCAACCACATCTGCGCAAAATCAAGGAGAGCCTGATGGCCACCCGCTATCCGGCCGAAGAAAGCTGATCACTGCTTTTTCTTCCGCGCTTTGTTCAACGCCTTCAGCCGCCCGACGGCTAGCGCGTTGACCACCTTGCGCTCCTTGTTCTTCATGCTCTTCCAGGCCTTCATCTCGTCCCGGCTGCGACCGCAGCCGATGCAGACGTCGTCCTTGAGCTTGCAAATGCTGACGCACGGATTCTTCGCCTTGTCGCCCAAAACCACCTCCGATCAGCCTGAGGACCCTACCGCCTTGGCTAAGTAGAGGCCCTCTTCGCCTGGAGGTTCTAACCGAATCGGACTATCGGCTCGATCAGTCCCACCAGTACTCGACCTGCACGCCGAAATTCGAACCGTGTTGGTCGCCACCAAAGGCGCCGGTGTCGGACAGCGCACTACCGGCTGCCATCAGATTGGCCGCGTCCTGTGCCGCTTCGTTCCACTGGGCATAGGTGTAATACAGGCGCACCTCAGGACGAGCCCAGAAGTCGGGGCCAGCCGGTGACCACGTGGGCGCCACGGTGAATTTGGTCAGCTTTCGGGTGCCTTCCGGTGCATCGATCTGATCATGCCCGAGCTCGGCGACCAGCTTGAATTGGTCGCTCAAGGCATAAACCGGGCGCACGCCAACCGAGATCCAGTCCTGATCGCCGCCGCCTTGGCGCTTGTCCTTCTGGTACACGGCCTGGAACTGCCCACCGAAACGCGGCGTGACCTGCCAGTCGAAGTATTCGACCGCCCGCCAGCTCTTGTCACTGCTGCCCAGCGTCACGTCGCCGGTATAGCCGAGACCGGTACCCGGCCCTTCGCCGTACTGGAGAGCGAAGGTGTTGCTGCCGCCCAGGAAACCAACCTGCTTGTGTTGCACAGTAACGGCCCAGCCGCTGTTGGCATCCTCACGATCCGGCTCGTCAATGTAGCTGACACCGAACTCCAGCTCTCCGCCGGGGTTGCTGTCGAAGCCCCCGACGTTGAAATCGTGACGGTTGATGTAGTTTTCCTGGAACACGTTGTCCTTGCGGGAAAATGCGTAGCTGTACTTCAGCCCGCCGATCTCCATGTCTTCGATACCGGCACCAGTGGCACTCTGGTTCCAGTAGTAGAAGTCGGAGATATGGATGTCGTTCCGCTTGTAGAAACGCCGCCCCGCCCACAACGAACCACCATTGAGTGCCGGCACCTTGCTCCATTCGGCGTAGGCTTGCACCATCCGCGCCCAGCCATGGTCGCCGGTGAACTTCGGTGTGTGGTCATATTCGTTGTAGAGCGCCGCCATACCCTCGACGCTCAGCACCGAACCATCGCTCAGCGTGAACAGGTCCTGACGCAGTCCCAGCTCCGCGTACTGCTCGCACTCGTTACCGAGACGGAACTTGGACGGGGCTCCCGGCAGTTGGAAACAGGCTTGCGAAGCGCTACCGCTCGATTCGCCTACGCCGCTGCGCACGTAACCGTTGAAATCCAATGCCTGAACGGTGAATGGCATGGCGAGGCTCGCCAGCGATACCGCGAGGCCCAGGCGTGTGGTTTTTTTCATATCCGCTCCAATTAGCTCTTATTGTTGTTACTGCCGTTGGATCGAGCCGGTGAAGGCTCTCCTTACGATCCGCATGCCAGCTACCTGCGTGCTGCGGTTCGAACTTTAGCGATCCGGGCTCGCCCGCGTCGCCGAAAAACCAGGCACATCAATAACATTCAGACGAAACCTGCGCCGGTACGCAGATATACCGCGACCGGTCCTTTTCCTCACACTTCCGATCAACGAGCTATCAACCGGGTGACGATGCCGTTATGCCCAGCGGAGCCGTTTCCTTGGGTGATACCCAGCCGCTCGCCTGTCTGTGCGTCGAACAACAACACCTTGTCTGGCTCGAACAGCAGATCCAGGCTGGAGCCAGGCGCGGGCGCCGCGTCCGGAGCGAGACGAACACAGACCTTGGTCTGGTTGAGCTCGACGAAGACCATGGTGTCGGGCCCGGTGGGCTCAATTACCTGCACTTCGGCCCGCAGGGACGGCAGACCGCCTCCAGCGCCGAGCGTGATCTGCTCCGGACGGATACCCAGGATCACCTCGCGGCCTTCCAACGACTCGCCATCAGCCAGGCGCAGTGGCAACTCGCAACGGTCCTGACCGCTGTCCAGCAGCGCCTGCCAGGCGCCGCCCTGCTTGATCAGTCGCAGCGGAATGAAGTTCATCGGCGGTGAACCGATGAAACTGGCAACGAAGAGGTTGGTTGGATTGTTGTAGATCTCTTTAGGCGTACCGAACTGCTGGACGACGCCATCCTTCATCACTGCGACCTTGTCACCGAGAGTCATCGCTTCGATCTGGTCATGGGTGACATACACCGTGGTGGTCTTCAGCCGCTGATGCATCAGTTTGATCTCGGTGCGCATCTCGACCCGAAGCTTGGCGTCGAGGTTCGATAAGGGCTCATCGAACAGGTAGATCTTTGGCCGCCGCGCCAGTGCACGGCCCATCGCCACGCGCTGTTGCTGACCACCGGATAGCTGCGACGGCTTGCGCCCCAGCAGGTGCTCGATCTGCAGCAGCTGGGCGACTCGCGACACTTCCTCGTCGATCTTCGCCGCCGGCACCTTTCGCATCTTCAGGCCGAAGGCAATGTTTTCCTGAACGGTCATGGTCGGGTACAGCGCGTAGGACTGGAACACCATGGCGATATCGCGATCCTTGGGGCTTGCGCCGCTAATGTCGGCCCCGTCCACACGGATCTCTCCGCCGGTAATGTCCTCGAGCCCGGCAATGCAGTTCATCAAGGTTGATTTTCCGCAACCTGAAGGGCCAACCAGGATTAGGAATTCGCCGTCCTCGATCTTCAGGTCGATATCTTTCAAGGTGTCGTTGGAGCTACCCGGATAGCTCTTGCGGACGTTGCAAAGTTCAAGTGCAGCCATGTCGTTCTCCTAACCCTTGACCGCGCCGGCCGTGAGCCCACGCAGGAAATACTTGCCGGCGAGGATGTACACCACCAGCGTTGGCAGCCCGGCGATCATTGCCGCAGCCATATCGACGTTGTATTCCTTGGCACCGGTACTGGTGTTGACCAGGTTGTTCAACGCCACGGTGATCGGCTGCGAGTCGCCGCTGGCAAACACCACGCCGAAAAGGAAATCGTTCCAGATCTGGGTGAACTGCCAAATCAGGCAGACCATGATGATCGGCGTCGACATGGGCAGCAGAATTCGCCCGAAAATAGTGAAGAATCCAGCACCGTCCAGGCGTGCCGCACGGACCAAGGCGTCAGGTACGCTCACGTAGTAGTTGCGGAAGAACAGCGTGGTGAAGGCGATCCCGTAGACCACATGCACCAGCACTAGGCCGGCCGTGGTGTTGGCCAGACCGAACTTTCCGAGCGTGAACGAGGCAGGCAGCAACACGGTCTGGAACGGCAAAAAGCAGCCGAACAGCAATAACCCGAAAAACAGCTGGGAACCGCGGAAGCGCCACATCGACAAGACATAGCCGTTCAAGGCTCCAATCGCTGTGGAGATCAGAACGGCGGGTACGGCGATTTTCACCGAGTTCCAGAAGAACCCGTCGACCACGCCCCAGGCCTTGACCCAGCCGATCACCGTGAACACCTCAGGCCAGGACAACAAGTTGCCGGTGCGGATGTCGTCGGGCGTCTTGAAGCTGGTCAGCAACATCACCACAAGCGGCACCAGATACAACACAACCGCCAGCAGCAGCGTGGCGTGGATGGCCAGACGGCTCGGGCTGAATGTCCTAGTCATGACGCTTGCTCCGCAGTTCCGAGTAGAGATACGGCACCAGGATCGCCAGGATCGCGCCCAGCATCATCATCGCGCTGGCGGAGCCGATGCCCATCTGGCCGCGGCTGAACGTGAAGTTGTACATGAACATCGCGGGCAGGTCGGACGCATACCCGGGCCCTCCCCCTGTCATCGCCGCCACCAGATCGAAACTCTTGATAGCGATGTGAGCGAGGATCATCACGGCGCTGAAGAACACCGGCCGAAGGCTCGGCAGGACGATGCGCAGGTAAATGCTCGGCAGGCTGGCACCGTCGATCTGCGCCGCACGCACGATGGATTGGTCGACGCCGCGTAGCCCGGCTAGAAAAAGCGCCATGACGAAGCCGGAGGCCTGCCATACCGCCGCAATCACGAGGCAATAAACGACACGGTCTGGGTCGACCAGCCAGTCGAAGCGAAAACCTTCCCAACCCCAGTCACGAAGCATTTTGTCGATGCCAAGACCTGGGTTGAGCAACCATTGCCAGGCGGTCCCGGTGACGATCATCGACAAAGCCATCGGGTACAGATAGACGGTCCGGATGAAGCCTTCACGGCGGATGCGTTGATCCAGCAACACCGCCAAAAACACACCGATCACCAGGCTGATGCCAATAAACAGACCGCCGAATACCAGCAGGTTCTGGCTCGCCACCCACCAGCGCTCGTTGTCCATCAAGCGTGCGTACTGTTGCAAGCCGACCCACTTGTAGCTCGGCATGAAGCTGGAGTTGGTGAAGGACAGCACCAGCGTCCAGAGGATGTAGCCATAGAAGCCGACCAAGACCACCAACATGGTCGGTGCCACCACCAATTTAGGAAGCCAGCGCTGAAGCGCATCCAGGGGTGAGGGCTTGGTCATTACCGTCGCGACACTCATCGGGCATTACCAGTCAGAAGTGAAATCCGGGCCAAGCGCTCCCTACGACAGGTCCGCAGTCCTGTCGCGGGAAGCTTTGACGAAGGAGAAAGGGCCGCGGAACATCGGCCCTAGTCAGCCTATTGGGCGGACTTGATCGCCGCGTAGAGCTGCGCCCCGGCTTTGCTCGGATCGGCGTTCTTCTCGCTCATGAAGTTGGTCACGACATCGAAGATGGCGCCTTGCACCGCCAAGTTGGTGGCCATGCTATGCGCCATGCTCGGCTCCAATTGGCCATTTTGGTCGGCTTCCTTGAAGTCCTTCATCGAGGCTTGTGCGCAGCTGTCGAACTTGCTCATGTCCAAGTCGGAACGTACCGGAATCGAACCCTTGTTCTGGTTGAACACATACTGGAATTCGGGCTCCAGGGCGATCCGTGCCAAGGCATGCTGCGCCGCGACGTCGCCTTCGTCCTTGAGCTTGAACATAGCGATGGAGTCGATGTTGTAGGTGTAGCTGCCAGCGGTGCCGGGCATCGGTACGCACTGATAGTCCTTGCCTGCCACTTTGTCGGCAGCAGTCCATTCGCTCTTCGCCCAGTCGCCCATGATTTGCATCCCGGCCTTGCCGTCGATCACCTGTGCGGTGGCGAGGTTCCAGTCACGGCCGGCACGATTGTCGTCCATGTACGTGGAGAGTTTTTTCAGCGCGGTAAACACTTCGGTCATCTGCGCACTGGTAAGGGTCGCCTCGTCATGCTCGACGAATGCCTTGTGGTAGCCCTCAGGCCCCATGATGCCCAACACCAGGCCTTCGAAAACCGTGCTGTCCTGCCACGGCTGGCCGCCATGGGCCAATGGCACGAAGCCGGCAGCCTTGAGCTTGTCACCCGCGGCATAGAGCTCTTCGAGGGTGGTGGGCGCCTTGTCGATCCCGGCTTTTTCGAACACCTTCGGATTGATCCACAGCCAGTTGACGCGGTGAATATTCACCGGCACCGCGACGTAGTGGCCATCATATTTCATGGTGTTGGACACGGTCTTCGACAGCAGGCCATCCCAGTTATTGGCCTCGGCCACTTCATCGAGCGGGCTCAGAAGATCGAGAGCGCCCCACTCCTGCAGATCAGGGCCCTTGATCTGCGCTGCGCCGGGTGGATTACCGGATACCACACGTGTCTTCAGTACGGTCATGGCCGCGGAGCCTGCGCCGCCAGCGACTGCGCCGTCTTTCCAGGTAAAGCCTTCTTTGTTGACCAAGTCGCGCAGGACATTCACAGCGGCGGCCTCTCCTCCGGACGTCCACCAGTGGACAACTTCAACAGTGCCCTTGGAATCGGCAGCCAGTGCCGAGAGGGGAAACAGGGAGGCGAGAGAAACAACTGTGGCGAGGCGAGTTATCGCGTTCATTTGGATACCTTTTCTTGTTGTTATGCATGCAAGCTCAAGGCTTGCGCTGCATTGAATTCTAAGTCGGGTAAATACCTTAAGACGTAACGAAGGGATGCGCGTGTGTCACCGCTCCGTTACACAGCAGCGAGGGCCGTTGCCAGGCTCGGCGTCAGAGGTAGGCGAGGCAACAATACGGCCTGATAGGCGTGATAGAGATCGGGTTTGCCCGGCCAGATGCTACTCCCCGGTCGGTTTCCGCTATCGAGCTCATGGTGCCAGCTGCCGTTTTTCAGATCGATGAGGTGGCTCGCAGCGAACTCCCAGAAGCAGCGGTACCAGTCCTCATAAACCGCAGAGCCCGTGCGTTTGAGCAGCGCCGCGGCCGCTGCGCTGGCTTCGGCGTGCGCCCAATGCAAGCGCGCGCGCACCACGGGCTGGCTCTCCCAATCGAGTGAGTACACCAACCCGGGAGCACCGTCCGCGTTCCAGGCATCACGGCAGGCCTTGGCGAACAACTCGCAGGCGTCATCCAGTAACCATCCGGGCGCAACGAGGCCGGCATGCTCCAAAGCAGCCTCCAGGTTCAGCAGCAGGCGCGCCCACTCGAAACTATGGCCCGGCGTGCTGCCGTAGGGGCGAAACGGGTCGGCACGGTTACCGTCGTTATAGCCCGGCAGCGGACGCCATTCATGATCGAAATGCTCGACCACTGCATACCCACTTGCCGCCGCATGGCCGTGGATCAGCCGCTCCGCGATGCGTAGGGCGCGTAGCAGCCACACCGTGTTGCCAGTGGCGTCGGCCAGGGCAAGAAAGGCCTCGGTAGCATGCATATTGCTGTTGGCGCCGCGATAAGGCTCTTCCTGCTGCCAATCACGGCTCAGGCTTTCACGTAAGGCGCCCTCCTCTTCGCTCCAGAAGTGCGTCTCGAGGACCGCGATCGCCTCGTCCAGCAAGGTCAACGCTGCAGAACGGTCGGCAGCCAACGCGGAACTGGCAGCCAGGGCAACGAAGGCATGCAGGTATGCTGACTTGTCGCCCGTGCGCGTTGCATCGGCGAACCAACCGCCGAAATCGGCATCGTGCAAGGCGCCTCGCAGCGCGGCGAGCCCGTGGTCGACCAGCTCGGCGTATCCGGGAATACCCTGGATATGAGCCAGGGCGAAACAATGAGTCATGCGCGTGGTGTGGATCAACTCGGCGCAGGCGTGTTCCGGGAGGTGCCCGCTCGCATCGAGTGCGGCGAATCCTTGGTCGACTCGCGAAGCCCTGGCGAACGGCAGCAGACGCATGCCTTCGTCAGCCAACCACGCCAAATGGGCAGGCTTCTGCAGCCAGCTGCTTGAGGATAATTCAGCGGTTTTCATTATTATTTTTCCGTGCGAGCGAGTATGTCGTTGCCAATGACCGTGAGCGGTCAGCGTGGAGAACTGTGAGCATTTATATGAGTTCGGGCCGCTCAAGGGCAGAAGCGTTTTGCCCTTCACGGTGCATCGGCCAACTCATCGACCCGTTGCCGGAGTCTAGCGGGCGCTCGGAACCGGTCGGGTAACGAACATGCCGACCATCGTCACCACCTGGTGACATTCACTCGAGCTTGCGGGGCAGACGCAAGGTCACGCGAAGCCCGCCTTCCTGCAGGTTGCAAAGGCTGACCTCGCCACCATGGCTGTGGGCGATATTGCGTGCGATACCGAGTCCGAGACCATAGCCGGGTTGCTTGGCCGCCAAGCGAAAATTCGGTTCGAATACCTGCTTCAGCCAGGTTTCCGGCACGCCAGGGCCTTCATCGTCAACGTGCAAAACGAAGATGTTCTTGTCGTCCTCGATAAACAGATGCGCCCGCTCGCCATACTTCAACGCGTTGTCCAGCAGGTTGCCGATGCAACGCTTTAGCGCCAACGGCTTGCCGGCATAAGGCGCGAGCGCCCGGCCCTGAACTGTCACGCGTCCATTCCCGGCGGGTGCCAAGTAGGGCTCGGTGACGCAATCAAGCAGCAAATTGAGATCGAGCGGTTCGATGTTTTCGTGAATATCCGTGTCCTTGACGCATTGCAAAGCGCCTTTGACCAGCAACTCCAGCTCGTCGAGGTCCCGGCTGAATTTGCCCTGGAGCGTCTCGTCATCCAGTAGTTCAACACGCAGCCGCAGCCGCGTGATTGGGGTGCGCAAATCATGGGAGATCGCACTGAACAACTGGCTACGCTCGGTCAGGTAGCGACCGATGCGTTCGCGCATGCTGTTGAACGCCCGACTGACCTCGACCACCTCGCTGCCGCCCGCTTCCGGCAGCAACTCAACCTCGCTACCCAGCGACATTTCTCGCGCCGCGCGCGCCAAGTGTTTGAGTGGACGGCTCTGCCAGTGAACGAGGATGCCGATGAACAACAGCAGAAAGCTGGTAGTGAGAAAGATGAACCAGAGTTGCTGGTTAGGGATTCCTTGGTCTTCGAGGCTGACGTACGGCGCCGGCATCAGCGAAGCAAGATAGAGCCACTCGTCAGGGGCGATCTGGATCTGCGTGACCAGCACGGGCGGATTCAGCGGTTCCAGGCTCAATGCGTAATGTGCCCAGGATCGCGGCAGTTCGTCGAGCTTCAGTCCGCCATTGAAAATACGCAGGTCGTCCGGACTGACAAAGTTAACCGACATATCGACACTTTTGCCCAAGCGTTCACGCAGCACCTCGTCGACCTGCGCCAGCACCGCCTGCTTGCGTTCGGTGGGTGGCAAGATTTGCATTTCCAGCGGCTTGTCGTTCAGCGATACGAAAAAGCGCGTACCGCCCATGCTGCGCAATTGATCAAGCACCAGCGGCCGATAGCCCAGCGGCAGCGAGCGGAAATAGCTGACGCTGGCGGCCATTGAATGCGCCAGACTGCGTGCACTGGTCAGCAATCCCTCCATTTGACTGGCGCGCAGTTGCGACACCCAGATGAAGCTCGACAACGCCTGTGCCAGCAACACCACCAGCAGGGTCAGAAAAAGCATCCGTCCAAGCAGCGAACGCGGCACCAGCAACCAGCGACGCCTAGCCGAGCGAGTCATGATGCGGCAACACCTGGGCGGCGAGCAGGTAGCCACTGCCGCGAACGGTACGAATCAATCGTGGGCACTTGCCGGTATCCCGAAGGCGTTGGCGCAGACGACTGACCGCCATGTCGACGATTCGGTCGAGCGGCATCACCTCGCGGCCACGAGTCGCGTTGGCGATGGTGTCGCGGTCGAGTATCTGCTGCGGATGATCGAGAAAAAGCTTGAGCAAGGCGAAGTCGGCACCGGACAACAGCACCTCCTCGCCGTCCTGATGAAATAGCCGGTGGCTGACCATATCCAGCCGCCATTCGTCGAAGGCCAGCACATCGCTACCGCGCTCATGAGCGAAGCTGACCCGGCGCAACAGGGCCTTGATTCGCGCCAGCAATTCCCGCGGGCTGAAGGGCTTGCCCAGGTAGTCGTCCGCGCCCAGCTCCAAGCCGATGACGCGGTCGGTCTCGTCGGAACTGGCGGTCAGCATGATGATTGGCATCTGTGCCAGCCGCTGGTGTCCACGCACCCAACGGCAGAGACTGAAGCCGTCTTCGTCCGGCAGCATGACGTCGAGAATCACCAGATCCGGCGTATCCCCGCCCATGGCTTCGCGAAACTGCGCGCCGTCGGCAACGGTGCGCACTCGAAAGCCCGAACGGCTCAGATAGGTTTCCAGCAATTCGCGAATTTCCTGGTCGTCATCGACCAGCAGAATCGATCTTCCAGCCTGGCTCACCCGGCATCCCTTCTCTTGTTATATATCGTTTCAAGGCCGTTCAAGGCCCAGTCGGCACGACCTCCAGCAACTGCTGCAGCGCGACGCCAGCGCCCTCCAGACCAGGATAATCGGCCGTCACCACCCAGACTGGGACGTCGTCAAAATAGCGGCTCATGCAACCTTTGTCGCGAAAGCTCTGACGAAAACCGCTGCGCATGAAGAACTCGACGAAACGCGGCACTATACCGCCAGCCACATAGACACCACCGCGCGCACCGGTGGTCAACACGTTATCGCCGGCAATCCGACCCAACGATACGCAGAATTGTTCCAACACCGCTGCAGCGGTTGCATCACCGCTCAACGCAGCCGCTGTCACTTCTGCCGGAGTCGTCAGGGTTGCAGGCTCGCCATCCAGCGCGCAGCTGGCTCGGTACAGCTCCAGCAAGCCACCACCGCTGAGCACAGCTTCGGCGTTCACATGACCGAGCTTCTCGTGCAGGTGCTGCCAGAGCGCGGCTTCACGAACACTGCCGACCGGCAGGCAAACATGCCCCCCTTCGCCAGGTAAAGCATGCCAGCTACCGTCTGGCATCGGCAGCAGCGTGGCAACCCCGAGGCCGGTCCCCGGCCCGATCACCAGACGCGCACGCCCCGGCTCGGAATGGCCTTCACAGACGGTAATCAGTTCGTCGTCACCCAGCCGGGTCATGCCCAGCGCCATCGCGGTGAAGTCGTTGATCAGCAACAGATCGCTCAAGCCAAGGTCCTGGCAGAAGGCCTTGCGACTCAGGCGCCAGTGATTGTTGGTGAAGACGAACTCGTCGCCGGAAACCGGGCCGGCACAGGCAAGACAGACCGCCTGCAGCGCTTCGACACTCTGCCCGACGCCGCGCAGATAAGCGCGGATGGCATCTTCAGGACGCGGATAATCAATGGTCGGCAACACCCTCACCGACTCGATCTGCTGATCACGCCACAGCGCGAAGCGGGCATTGGTGCCACCGATATCGCCTACCAGTGCGGTCACTTGAGCGCCTCCAGCTCCTCGGTAAACACGCTCGCGCCCTTCTCCGCCGGGCTGAACGCGGCACGGAGAAAGCCGAACAGCTCGCGGCCGCAACCGATGCCCAAATCGTTCGGTGCCATCACCCGCTCGCGGGCGTCGAACTCGGCCTGATCTACCAGCACACGGAGTTCGCCCGTGTCACCGTCGACACGAATGACATCACCGTCGCGCACTCGGCACAACGGACCGCCATCGAGCGCCTCGGGACTGACGTGAATCGCCGCCGGTACCTTGCCCGATGCACCAGACATGCGTCCGTCGGTAACCAGCGCCACCTTATGGCCACGATCCTGTAGCACGCCGAGGAACGGCGTCAGCTTGTGCAGCTCCGGCATGCCGTTGGCCTTCGGCCCCTGGAAGCGCACCACGGCGATGAAGTCCTTTTCCAGCTCGCCGTTCTTGAATGCCTGCGCCAACTCCGCCTGGTCACTGAACACTCGCGCTGGTGCCTCGACCACACGGTGCTCCGGAGCGACCGCGGAAATTTTGGTCACGCCACGCCCGAGGTTGCCTTCCAGTACGCGCAAGCCGCCCTCGGGCGAGAACGGACGACCGGTGGGACGCAGGATGGCTTCATCGAGGCTATCTTGCGGGCCCTCTCGCCAGACCAGCCGTCCGTCTTCGAGGAAAGGTTCCTGGGTGTATTGCTTGAGCCCCTGACCCATCACGGTATAAACGTCTTCGTGCAACAGGCCGGCATCGAGCAGCGTACGCACCATGAAAGGCACCCCGCCACAGGCATGGAAATGATTCACGTCGGCCTGGCCATTGGGATAGACCTTGGCCAGTGTCGGCGTCACCGCGGAAATATCGGCCATATCCTGCCAGGTCAATTGGATGCCCGCCGCCTGGGCGAAAGCCGGAATATGCAAGGTGTGGTTGGTCGAGCCGCCCGTGGCGTTCAGGGCCACCACCGAGTTGATGATCGCCTTCTCGTCGACGATCTTGCACAGTGGCAAGTAGTTGCCGGACTGCGGGGTCAGGCGAGCGACCTGGCGCGCCGCCTCGCGGGTCAGCTCGTCGCGCAACGGGGTATAGGGATTGACGAAGGACGAGCCCGGCAGGTGCAGCCCCATGATTTCCATCACCACCTGATTGGTGTTCGCCGTGCCATAGAAGGTGCAGGTGCCCGGGCTGTGATAGGACAGCATTTCAGACTCCAGCAGCTCTTCACGACTGGCCTTGCCTTCGGCGTAGCGCTGGCGAACCTCGGCCTTCTGCTTGTTGGGAATGCCCGATGGCATCGGCCCGCCCGGTACGAACACGGCCGGCAGATGGCCGAAGCGCAAGGCACCGATCATCAGACCCGGGATGATCTTGTCGCAGATGCCCAGATACAGCGCCGCATCAAACATGTTGTGTGACAGTGCGATGGCGGTCGACATAGCAATCACTTCGCGACTGGCCAGGCTCATTTCCATTCCCGCCTCGCCCTGGGTCACGCCATCGCACATGGCCGGTACGCCGCCGGCGAACTGGCCGATCGAGCCGACGTCGCGCAACGCCTGCTTGATGATCTCCGGAAAATGCTCGTACGGCTGGTGCGCCGACAGCATGTCGTTGTACGCCGAGACGATCGCCACGTTGGCCTCGTTCATCAGCCGCAGCTGCTGTTTGTCGCTGGTCGATGCGCAACCCGCCACACCGTGCGCGAAGTTGGCACATTGCAGCTTGCCGCGCTGAGGCCCATCGCTCGCCGCGCCGGCCATCTGGGCAAGGTAGCGCTGCCGCGACGGACGGCTGCGCTCGATCAAACGTTCGGTAACTTCTTGAATCCGCGGGTGCATGCCATCACTCCTGCTCATGAATCTGTAGTTTTACCAACAAAACAACATGTATTTGGGCTTGATTTCTATTTTGACAGGAATAATCTTGTAATTCCTACAACAAATTCCGCCAGGGACTCATTATGACCATTCGTATCGCCATCAACGGCTTCGGCCGTATCGGACGCAACGTCCTCCGTGCCCTGTACAGCCACGATTACCGCGAACATCTGCAGGTCGTGGCGATCAACGACCTCGGCAGCTCGGCGATGAATGCCCACCTCTTGCAGTACGACAGCGTCCATGGTCATTTCGACGCAAAAATCGAGGTCGGCGATGATCGGCTGATAGTCAATGGAGATTCGATCGCCGTGACGGCGATCCGCAACCCGGCAGAACTGCCTTGGCGCCAGCACGAAGTCGATGTGGTCTTCGAGTGTACCGGTCTATTTACCTCCCGCGAGAAAGCCAGCGCTCACCTGCAGGCCGGCGCCGGCAAGGTCATCATCTCCGCTCCGGCTTCCGGCGCCGATGCCACCATCGTCTACGGCGTCAATCACGACATTCTGCGCCAGTCGCATCAGATCATCTCCAATGCATCCTGCACCACCAACTGCCTGGCTCCGGTCGCACAGGTGCTGTCACGCGAATACGGTATCGAGCACGGGCTGATGACCACTATCCACGCCTATACCAACGACCAGAACCTGTCCGACGTTTATCACAGTGACCCCTACCGCGCTCGCTCGGCCACTCAGTCGATGATCCCGACGAAGACCGGTGCCGCCGAAGCCGTTGGCCTGGTGTTGCCGGAGCTGGCCGGCAAGCTGACCGGCATGGCCGTCCGGGTGCCGGTGATCAACGTATCGCTGGTGGACCTGACCCTGGAGCTCAGCCAGGAAACCACTGCAGAGGAAGTCAATGCACTGATGCTGGACGCCAGCCGACGCTCGCCCATACTGGCCTGTAACTCGCTGCCGCTGGTTTCCTGCGATTTCAACCACAACCCGATGTCGTCGATTTTCGACACCAACCACACCAAGGTTAGCGGACGACTGCTGAAAGTGATGGCCTGGTATGACAACGAGTGGGGATTTTCCAATCGGATGCTGGATACTTGCCGCGCCCTGCACGAGGCGCCGTAGTCAGCGCTTCGGCCCTACCGCCCAATCAGCCAGGGAAGAACATGAACCGTATCGATTTCGTTACCGCGACACTGCCCGCCCGCAAGCGCATTGCGCTAGTAGCGCACGATCACTGCAAGGAGCGTCTGCTGGAATGGGCCGACCGGCAGAAAGAGCGGCTGGCAAGGCATGAACTGCTCGCGACCGGAACCACGGGCCTACTGATTGAACGGCGCCTGGCGCTGCCGGTGGAATGCATGATCAGCGGCCCGCTGGGCGGGGACCAGCAAATCGGCGCACGCATCGCCGAGCGACGGATCGACATGCTGGTGTTCTTCTGGGATCCCTTCGAACCGCAGCCCCATGATCCAGATGTGAAAGCGCTGCTGCGGGTTGCCGCCGTGTGGAACATCCCGCTGGCGGCCAACGAGAGCAGCGCCGACTATCTATTGTCGAGCCCTCTGCTCGATGAAGCCCACTCCCTGAGCATCCCCGACTACAGCAGCTACCTGGCAGGCCGGCAGTCCGCGGATCAATAATCGCGGCGATCCTCGTCTGGAAGACGTTGGCTTTCGTCTTCCGCTTCGTCACGCAGGTCGTCGAAGTCGGTTTTGAGACCTGTTTCCATGCTGTCCAGCTCGGCCAGCAGGCTGCGAAAGCTGGTTTGCCCGCGAGAGGCCTCCTCCGGTTCCTGTTCGAGATCTGCACGAGCCTGCAACGCCACCGGCACGGGCGCTTCTTCCACATCCACTGGCAGCGGCTCGGGCTCCATTTCACGCAGCACCGCCAGCGGTGGCAGCTCGTCGAGGTTCTTGAGGTTGAAGTGATCGAGAAACTGCTTGGTGGTGGCGAACATGGCCGGTCGCCCCGGAACGTCGCGATGGCCAACCACTCTCACCCATTCGCGCTCCAGCAGTGTCTTGACGATCTGACTGTTAACCGCGACGCCACGAATGTCCTCGATCTCGCCCCGGGTAATCGGTTGCCGGTAGGCGATCAGCACCAGGGTCTCCAGCAAGGCGCGCGAATAGCGCTGCGGCCGCTCCTCCCAGAGCCGCCCCACCCAGGGCGAAAAGCGCTCGCGAACCTGCAGACGATAGCCACTGGCAACCTCCTTCAGTTCGAACGCACGCCCCTTGCAGGACTTGTCGAGCACCTCCAGTGCTTTGCGCAACAGTGCCGGCGCGGGCCGCTCAGCTTCTTCGAACAGCTCGGCCATTCGGTCGATCGACATCGGCTTGCCCGCCGCCAGCAGAAAAGCTTCGAGCAGCGAAGCGAGATCCTTGGGATCGGAAAGATTCAACCTTGACTACCTCGGCTCATCCATAAATCGCACAAACAACTATTCGACCCGAGCTCGAACATGAATCGGCGCGAAGGGTTCGTTCTGCACCAACTCGACCAAGGATTCCTTGATCAGTTCGAGCACCGCCATGAACGTGACCACTACGCCAAGCCGACCTTCCTCGATCGTGAACAGAGCGGCAAAGGGAACGAAAGCGCCGCCGTTGAGCCTTTCCAGCACATCGCTCATGCGCTCACGAGTCGACAGCGTTTCGCGCGTGACCTGATGGCTTTCGAACATGTCGGCACGGCGCAACACCTCGGCCATGGAGATCAGGAGCTCCTCCAGACTGACCTCGGGCAACAGCTTGCGCGCCCGCGCATCCGGCGCATCCAGTCGCGGCACATGTAGCTCGCGACCGACACGTGGTAATTGATCGAGATCTTCGGAGGCCGCCTTGAAGCGCTCGTATTCCTGCAACCGGCGTATCAGTTCGGCACGCGGGTCGAGCTCGTCTTCTTCCACCTCAGCCGAACGCGGCAGCAGCATACGCGACTTGATTTCCGCCAGCATCGCGGCCATCACCAGGTATTCGGCAGCCAGCTCCAGACGCACCGCCTTCATCAGCTCGACGTAGCCCATGTACTGGCGGGTGATCTCCGCAACCGGAATATCCAGGATGTCAATGTTCTGCTTGCGAATCAGATAGAGCAGCAGATCCAGCGGCCCCTCGAACGCCTCGAGAAACACCTCCAGCGCATCTGGCGGGATATAGAGATCCTGCGGCAGATTGTTGAATGCCTCACCGTAGACCAACGCCAGCCGTAACTGCTCGCCGGGCGGGTCGATCGGCGCGGCGGCCTGGGGTTCCTGCATGCTCTCTCCACGGTCGAAGGATATTGAAAGCGGCAACAGCTTAGTCCTGTGGCCCCGCGACCTCTAGCGGTAGTTCAGGCCCATGGCCTGACGCACGACCATCAGCGTTTCCCGGACCTCGTCACGGGCCTGCTCGGCCCCTTCAGCCAGAATGCTGCGCACCAGATCCGGATTCTGCTCGTAATCCTGAGCCCGCTCTTGGAGCGGTGCCAACTCGAGTTGGATCGCCTCGATCAGCGGCGCTTTGCATTCCAGACAACCGATACCCGCGCTGCGGCAGCCCTGTTCGGCCCATTGGCAGACCTCCTCTCCCGAATGGGAAAGGTGCATCTGCCAGACGGGGCAGCGCGTCGGCTCACCGGGATCGTGACGGTGCACCCGTGCCGGATCGGTGGGCATTCGCTTGATCTTCTCTTCGATTTCGTCAGGCGTGTCGCGCAGGAAAATGGAATTGCTGGCCGACTTGGCCATTTTGCCGCCGTCGAGTCCCGACAGCTTGGACGAATCGCTCAGCAGAGCCTGCGGCTCGGGCAGCAACAATCTGCCGCTTCCTTCCAGATACCCGAACAGACGCTCCTGATCCCCGATGGTGATGGTCTGCTGATCCTTGAGAAGGGCGCGGGCGGTGTTCAACGCCTCGAGATCGCCCTGTTCCTGATAGCTCTTGCGCAGGCTGGTATAGAGCTTGGAGCTCTTCTTGCCGAGTTTGCGTATGGCGGCCTCAGCCTTCGCCTCGAAGTCTTCCTCGCAGCCATAGAGATGATTAAAGCGTCGCGCCACGTCACGCGCGAACTCGATATGCGGCAACTGGTCGGCACCCACCGGCACGACCCCGGCTCGGTAGGCCAGAATATCGGCGGCTTGTAGCAGCGGATAACCGAGGAAGCCGTACGTGCCGAGATCCTTATGCTGCGAATCGAGCTGTAGCTCTTTATAGGACGGCACGCGCTCCAGCCAGGCCAAGGGACAGATCATCGACAGTAACAGATGCAGCTCGGCATGCTCAGGAACCTGGGATTGAATGAACAGGGTTGCGGAGCTCGGGCTAACCCCTGCCGCCAACCAATCGATCGCCATGTCCTGTACATGCCGGGCGATATCGCTACCGGCAGCGTGATCGGTGGTCAGAGCGTGCCAGTCGACGATGCAGAAAAAGCACTGATATTCATGCTGCATCCTGACCCAGTTCTTCAATACGCCGTGGTAATGGCCAAGGTGAAGGCGGCCGTTGGGCCGCATTCCAGAGACCACACGTCGCTGCGAATCCATGGAGCTCAAAAGGGTTTCCTTCGTAGTTTTCGAAAAAGCGGATCGGGTCAGGCAGCGAAAGGCGCGGGATCACCACACCCCACCCGCACAACTTCCGGATCGCCGTCCACCAGGCTGATGACCGTGGAGGCCTCGACGCCACCGTAACCTCCGTCGATGATCAGGTCCACCTGATGCTCCAGCGCATCGCGCATTTCATAGGGATCGCTCATCGGCTCGGTCTCGCCGGGCAGTATCAGACTGACACTCATCAATGGCTCACCGAGCTCGGCAAGCAGCGCCTGGGCGATCGGCTGCGCCGGGACCCGCAGGCCAATGGTTCGGCGCTTGGGGTGCAAGAGCATCCGTGGCACTTCTCGGGTGGCGCTGAGGATGATGGTGTACGGCCCCGGCAAGTGCGTCTTGAGCAGACGAAAGGCCGCAGTGTCGACCTTGGCAAACAGGCCGAGCTGGGACAGATCACGGCAGACCAGCGTGAAGTTGTGTTTGTCATCCAGTTGGCGCAAGCGGCGAATACGTTCGATACCCGCCTTGTTGCCCATCGAGCAGCCAATGGCATACGACGAGTCAGTGGGATAAACCACCACTCCGCCGTTGCGAATGATTTCCACCGCCTGCTTGATCAGCCTGGCCTGCGGGTTTTCCGGGTGTACTTGAAAAAACTGGCTCACGGGAACTCCCTGTTCAGCGGGCAGCAGACTCGCATGGTTCATGGTCGAAATGTCTCCACAGCGGCGGCAGGTCATCCGGCAAGGTTCGATACATTCCCAACTCCGACCAGTCGCCAGGCGCATGAAAATCGCTGCCGATACTGGCCATCAGGCCGAACTCACGCGCGAGAATCGACAGACCGCCGACCTGCTCCAGCGGCTGCATGCCGTTGACGACTTCCAGCGCGTGGCCACCGGCCTGGGCGAACTCGACCACCAGACGCCGCCGCTTGCTACGAGTGAAGTCGTATTGCCAAGGATGCGCCAGACTGATCCAAGCCCCCGCTTCGCGCAGCGTAGTTACGGTTTGTTCGAGACTCGGCCAGTGCTGTTTGACATCACCGAGCTTGCCCGAGCCGAGCCATTTACGAAATGCTTCGGCGCGGTCGCGAACATGGCCGGCGCGCACCAGAAATTCGGCAAAGTGCGGGCGTGCCGGGGCGTTGCCGCTGTCACCCAGCTCCTGTTGCACGGCTCGTGCGCCTTCCAGCGCGCCCGGCATGCCTTTCACTTCCAAGCGCTGGGCAATCAGTTCCGCCCGACGCCAGCGGCCGTCGTGCAACTCCGCGATGGCCTTCTGCAGCACCGCGGCGTCCCGGCGGAACGCATAGCCGAGGATATGAATAGTCGCGCCGCCCCAGACGCACGATAGCTCGATACCGTTGACCAGCCGGATCCCCAACGACTCTGCCATGGCACGGGCGGCATCGAGACCTTCCAACGTGTCGTGATCGGTCAGCGCGAGCAATTCGACACCACGTGCATATGCCCGCTCAACCAGTGCGTCGGGCGAGAGCACGCCATCGGACGCGGTGCTGTGGCAATGCAGATCAACAATCATTCGGGACCTATTCTCCAGGGACTTGGCGGCATACTGTTACTGACCGTCGCCGCCAGCGCTCGTGCCGTCATCCACTTCGCCAAAGCTTGCGCCGCGTCCAGGAAATGGTCCGCAGGCAGCGTTCCGCCGAAAGCGCGGTTTGCTATTATGCCGCCCACATACCGCTTCTGGCTCTCTTCGTGAAACAAATCGTCGACTTCATTCCGCTGCTGCTGTTCTTCGTGGTGTACAAACTCGAGCCCAGAACTTTCGAACTGGCGGATCTGAACGTCACCGTCGGCGGCATTTTCAACGCGACCGCGGCGCTCATCATCAGCTCGGTCGTCGTGTATGCCGCGCTGTTCATTCATCAGCGCCGGCTGACCAAGAGCCAATGGCTGACGCTTGCCGCATGCCTGCTGTTTGGTGGACTGACCCTGGCCTTGCACAGCGAAGCCATTCTCAAGTGGAAGGCGCCGGTGCTGAACTGGTTGTTCGCGCTAGCGTTCACCGGCAGCCATTTCATTGGCGAAAAGCCGCTTATCCAACGCGTAATGGGCCATGCGGTACAGTTGCAGCCGGCACAATGGACAAAACTTAATGTCGCCTGGATCCTGTTCTTCCTCATCTGCGGCTTCGCCAATCTGTTCGTCGCCTTCGTCTACCCCTCTGTCTGGGTCGACTTCAAGGTCTTCGGCAGCCTGGGGCTGACACTGCTTTTCATGGCAGGTCAGGCCGTATACCTGGCCCGCCACATGCAACCCGAACCTGAAGAATCATAGGAGTAAACATGCTCTACGCCATCATCGCCACCGACGTAGCGAACTCGCTAGAGAATCGTCTGGCGGCCCGCCCGGCCCACCTGGCGCGTCTCGAGCAGCTGAAAAGCGAAGGCCGCATGATTCTCGCCGGGCCGCATCCAGCCATCGATAGCAACGACCCAGGCGCTGCCGGGTTCACCGGAAGCCTGGTGGTCGCCGAGTTCGAATCCCTGCAAGCCGCGGAAGCATGGGCGGCGGCTGATCCGTACAAGGCTGCCGGCGTCTACGGAGAAGTGGTCGTCAAACCTTTCAAGCAAGTCTTTCCCTGAGTCGATCGGCTGACGCCGTCAGATATTGCTCTGGTCGTGGGGTTTCTACGGCCGTTTAAGGAAAAAGGAGTTCCGATGCGCCAAGGTTCGCTAACCCTGCTGTTTTTCCTGAGTGTTGCCATGCCGCTCGTGAACGCCGAGGAAGGTCCAATCGATCCGTCTGCCGAACGACCACAGGTGGAGCTCGAAGAACGCCTGTCCGACAATGAACTACAGCCCGAAGCGCCCAACGACAGCCTCAGCATGGCCATTACCGATGCCGAGCGGGCTCAGCTGGCGCATCTGCGCAAAGAGAACCACCGGCTGCGCATGCAGTTGCAGCAAGTCCAACCGAAGGCGCAACCGCAACCACAACTGCTGAACGATCAGCAGCAGTGGTTTGCCGTGGGCGGCGGCGTCGGCGTGCTGGGTTTCCTGCTGGGCGTTCTCACCACGCGGGGACGCCGGCGCCGGCAATGGTTGAACTGAAGCGGATACGAGCAAAGGCATGAGCGAACTGTTACTGATAGACGATGATGAGGAACTCTGCGAACTGCTGGTGAGCTGGCTCGCCCAAGAGGGTTTTGTCGCTCACGCCTGCCACGACGGTCAAAGCGCCCGCGCGGCACTGGCCGAACACCAGCCGGCTGCGGTGGTGCTCGATGTGATGCTGCCCGACGGGAGCGGCCTCGAACTACTCAAACAATTGCGCAGTGAACATCCGGACCTGCCGGTATTGATGCTTTCAGGGCGCGGCGAACCGCTGGATCGCATCCTCGGCCTGGAACTGGGCGCAGACGATTATCTGGCCAAACCCTGCGATCCCCGCGAGCTCACCGCCCGGCTACGTGCCGTGCTGCGGCGCAGCCAGCCGGCAAGCACGCCAACTCAACTGGAGCTGGGCGATCTTTGCTATAGCCCGGCGCGCGGCGTCGCTAGCGTCGGCGATCACGAGGTCACCCTGACGCTTTCTGAAGGCCGCATTCTGGAAGCGCTGCTCAGCCAGCCGGGCGAGCCTTTGGACAAGCAGGCACTGGCGCAGCTCGCCCTCGGTCGCAAACTGACCCTGTATGATCGGAGCCTCGACATGCACGTCAGCAACCTGCGGCGCAAGCTTGGCCCTCATCCCGATGGTCGTCCGAGGATCGTCGCCCTTCGCAGTCGCGGTTACCTTTACGCCTCCTGATCGGCTTTACCGAGCCTTTACCCTGTACTGACCGCCGTTGACCTTGCGCTCCCTAGACTGAGCTCATCCGATCGAAGCGCAAAGCGCGCAGGCGTTCTGGCGATCGGTTCCCATACACAGGAGAGACCTCATGATGCGCAAGACTGTTATAGCCGTGCTTTTCGCTTCCGCCCTGCCCACCCTTGCCATGGCGATGCCCGACGAGGGCCATCGCCATCATGGCGGCAAACATGCCCCGTTCGAACAGCTGAACCTCACTCAGGAACAGAAAGCGAAAATGCGCGACCTGATGGGGGCCCAGATGAAGCACCGTCGCGAAATCACCCAGCGCTACCTGGACAAACTGCCCGAAGCCGAGCGAAAGGCCATGCTGGACGAACTTAAGTCGAGCAAAGAAAACACCCACAAACAGATGCGCAACCTGCTCAAGCCCGAGCAACAGAAGCAGTTCGACGAAATGCACGAGAAGATGGAAGCCAAGCGAGCAGAGCGCGCCGAGTTCCAGCAATGGAAAGTCGAGCGCGATCAGAAGAGCTAATTCCAGGCCTGTGCATCCGAGACCAACCCGCCGGTCGCGCCTCACCGAGGAGGCGCGAACTGGGCATTGTCGTAGAGAGATGACCGTTGCGATCTTTGTTCTGGCGTATCCTTGCAACATTCTGGCTGGCCATCGCGCTGGTGGCCGGCCTCGCCATGCTGCTGGGCCGCGCGCTAAACCAGGACTCCTGGATCATCAATCGGCATCCTGGCGTCAAGGATCTGGCCGAAATCTGGACGAGAGTCTACGAGCGCCAGGGCCCCTTGCCTGCGCAGTTTTTGCTCGAACAACACCGACAACGCTTCCATATCGACGTTCAGGTACTGGCCGAAAACGGCCAACCGATCATCCGCGGAACCTTTCCGGCACGCGCCGCCGCATTCGAAGCACGACAGGAAAACCTCTCGGGACGCCTGCCTTGGCGGCGCCTGACCACCGACTACACCAGCCCGCTCAGCGGCGAAACCTACCTGTTCATCTACCGTATTCCCAATTCCGAATTGCAGGCCTGGCACCGTGGCAGCCTGTTCTGGCCATTGAGCGCGATCGCCATCACGCTGGTCGTGCTGACCGGCTTCAGTCTGCTACTCACCCTGTCCATCACGCGCCCCCTCGACCGCCTTCGCGGCGCCGTACATGACCTCGGGCAGACTACCTATCAGCAGAATTCGCTTGCCCGTCTGGCTACCAGACGCGACGAGCTCGGCGTGTTGGCCAAGGACTTCAATCGCATGGGCGCGCGCCTGCAGAGCCTGATCGGCAGCCAGCGACAGCTGTTGCGTGACGTTTCCCATGAGCTGCGCTCGCCACTTGCGCGGCTGCGCATTGCCCTGGCGCTCGCCGAACGAGCGACCCCGACGGAGCGTGAAGCCATCTGGCCGCGACTGGCGAAGGAGTGTGACCGCCTGGAGGCACTCATCAGTGAGATCCTCGCGCTGGCGAGACTGGATGCCGAGCCCGGCGCGACGATCCCGGTCGATTTGCCGGCCATGTTCCAGCAACTGGAAGAAAATGCACGCATCGTGTCGCCTGCCCAGCGCATCGAAACCCGGATGGATGCCACGGTTGAATTTCACGGTTGGCCGGACATGCTGGAGCGAGCGCTGGACAATCTGCTGCGCAACGCGCTGCGCTTCAATCCAGAAGGCGCGCCGATCGAGCTGTACGCCACTGCCGACAACGACTGGCTGCTCCTGAGCATTCGTGATCGCGGTCCAGGTGTCGATGAAGCCCACCTCGCGCGACTGAGCGAACCGTTCTTCCGCGCGCCGGGGCAGACCACTGCCGGTCATGGGCTGGGACTGGCGATCGCCCGCCGCGCCGCCGAACGGCATGGCGGAGAGCTGTTGCTGGGCAATCATCCCGAGGGCGGTTTCGTCGCCAGCCTGAGGCTGCCGCTAAAACCGCCCGGTCTTTCCATCCCCGACCTGAGCTCTACTGCGCGCCGTTCCACCGGCTGACGAAAGACTGGGGATCCAACTCCGGCGGCGTCCGCAGATTGCCTTCCGGCGTGCCTAGATAAATGAAGCCGAGTACCTGTTCGTTCTCCGCCAGGCCTAATCGCTGTGCCACATGCCGGTCATAGGCGAACTCACCGGTGCGCCAGACCGCGCCTAATCCCTGGGCATGCGCCGCCAGCAACACACCATGCGCCGCACAAGCAACCGCGAGCACCTGCTCGGATTGGGGGATTTTTGGGTGCGGCAACACCTGGGCGATGACAACGACTAGCAGCGGTGCGCGCAGCGGCATCTTGCGCGCCTTGGTCAGGGCGTCCTCTGGCGCATCCGGCTGACGCAAACGAAGCGCCTCGACGAACACCTCGCCCAGCCGTTCGCGCGCGCCATCCTGAACGGTTAGAAAGCGCCACGGCCGAAGCTGACCGTGATCCGGTGCGCGCAGTGCCGCGCGGAACAAGACATCCAGTTGAGCGGCCGTCGGCGCCGGATCAGCGAGTCGCGTAACTGAAACGCGGTTGAACAACAGGTCAAGAGCATCCATCCAACACCTCCAAAACGAATCGGACATTCTAGGGGGTGTTGGCGTTTCATCGCGACCGCGCGGCACCATTTCGACAACGGCCTGTTTGGCAACCTAGCGGCTAACAGCTTGACAGGCGATGGTCAGGCGACCCGATCAGGCGACAGATGTGGCTCCAAAGGCGGAGTCAGTGGTGGCAGGCCATGGGCGGCCCGGGCCGCGTCGCAATGGGCATTGTGCTGGCCATCGGCCCAGGACGCTTCGAACTCGCGGCAGGTACTCGAGCGCTGCTCATACATCGTGCAACGCACGCCACACCCCACATCGCCCATCAGGCCGACGCACCGCGCTGGCTTGGATTCGGTCCCGAGCATCGCAACATGAAATGGGCTGACCTGCACGGTCACGTTGTCGGGTACGGTACCACCGGATGAGGCGCACTCGCCCCAGAAGAAGGACACACGAAAATACGCGCAGCAGGCGCCGCACGTGAGGCAGGGATTGTCGATCGACATGGAAGGTGAACACCCAGAAACCGGGAAAGGGCCGGCGCCCGGGCGGCTATTCTAATCATCGCAACGGACTTGGGAAGAGCCTCCCGGGGTGCTCCACAAAAGATTTTCCAGCGGGCCGATAGCCGGTTTACTGCCGCTGCGACAGGCGTAGAATGGCGGCCTCATTTTTCGAGCCGAGCATCAATCAAAAATGGCCTTGCCGACGCTGCGCATTATCGGTTTCATCCTCGGCATTTTCCTGATCACCCTTGCAGTCAGCATGGTCATTCCAATGATCACGCTGTTCGCTTTCGATCGTACCGATGATCTCCAAGCGTTCATCTGGGCGAGCCTCATCACCTTCAGCTGCGGTTTCGCTCTGGTAGCGCCAGGCCGCCCGGCGAACACCCACCTGCGTCCTCGCGACATGTATTTCCTGACGACCATTAGCTGGGTGATCGTTTGCTGCTTCGCCGCCCTGCCACTGATGCTCATTCAGCACATCAGCTATACCGATGCCTTTTTCGAAACCATGTCAGGTGTTACCACCACTGGCGCAACTGTACTTTCAGGGTTGGATAGTGCATCGCCGGGTCTGTTGATGTGGCGCTCGTTGCTGCACTGGCTTGGAGGCATCGGCTTTATTGGTATGGCGGTGGCGATCCTGCCGTTGCTGCGAGTCGGTGGCATGCGCTTATTCCAGACCGAGTCATCAGACTGGTCGGAAAAGGTCATGCCCCGCTCTCACATGGCCGGCAAATACCTGATCGCAATCTATGTGGCGTTTACGCTGGCCGCCTTCGTTGCATTCTGGCTAGCCGGGATGAGCGGCTTCGATGCCATCAACCACGCGATGTCGACCGTGTCGACAGGGGGATATTCGACGTCCGACGCGTCCCTCGGCAAATTCAGCCCTGCATCGCATTGGGTTGCGATCTTCTTCATGGTGCTGGGCAGTCTGCCGTTTACGCTGTACGTCGCTACCGCACGAGGAAATCGCGGCGCTTTATTCCGCGATCAGCAGGTCAGGGGATTTCTCCTGATGCTTGCGCTCACCAGCCTTCTATTCAGCGGTTGGTACTGGCTCAACCATGATGACAACTTGCTCGACTCGCTGCGAATCGTAACGTTCAGCGTGGTATCGGTGATCACCACCACCGGCTTCGCCGTTACCGATTACACCCAATGGGGTGGATTCGCCGTCATGGCATTCTTCTACCTCACGTTCCTTGGCGGATGTTCCGGCTCCACCTCAGGCGGATTGAAGATGTTCCGCTTCCAGGTCGCCTATGCCCTGTTGCGTTCGAACCTCAAGCAACTGGTTCACCCGCGAGCAGTGATACGCCAGCAGTACAACGGTCACAACCTCGACGAAGAAATCGTCCGTTCGATTCTGACATTCTCATTCTTTATCACCATGACCATCGGCGTGCTGGCCCTGTGTCTGGCGCTACTTGGCTTGGACCCGATCACCGCACTCACAGGCGCGGCTTCAGCGGTCTGCAACGTTGGTCCCGGCCTGGGGCCGATCATCGGTCCAGCCGGCAACTTCTCGACTCTGCCAGACGCTGCAAAGTGGCTACTCTCAGTCGGCATGCTGCTCGGCCGTCTGGAAATCATTACCGTACTGGTCATGCTGACACCCTCGTTCTGGCGTCACTGATCCAATTAGGTTTCGCCGATATCCTCGTTCCACAGTTCAGGGCTATTGGCGATAAAGCTGCGCATCATCTCGACGCAGCCTGGGTCCTGCAACACTTCGACCTCGACACCGCGGCCACGTAGCAACAGCTCTTCGCCCATGAACGTCTGATTCTCGCCAACCACGACTTTGGGAATCCCATATAGCAGGATCGCCCCGCTACACATCGAGCAAGGCGACAGCGTCGTATAGAGCACCGATTCGGTATAAACAGAGGCCGGTTGCCGTCCGGCATTCTCAAAGGCGTCCATCTCGCCGTGCAGTACAGCGCTGCCCTGCTGAACACGTCGGTTATGTCCACGCCCGATGATCTGTCCTCGGTGGACGATCACCGAGCCGATCGGAATGCCGCCTTCGGCCAGCCCCTTCCTTGCCTCGTCGATTGCCGCCTGCATGAATGCATCCATCCCCTTCTCTCCCCTGAATATCCAAGCCAATGAACAGGCCGATACGGCTGAATCGCGCGCCACTCAAACGTGAGCACTCAGACCGTGTCGGTCTTGCCCTTGAACAGCCGACGGCCCAGCGTAAGCGCTGCGAAAACCAGCCCCCCGACGAGGATGCCGAATGCCGCATCGAGCACCGTCGGCAGCAACCCAGCCAACACCGAGCCGACATAGGGCAACGCCACGGTGTTCTGGGCGCTGTCCTCGATGAAATGGTGAATCGCCTGGATGCCATGGGTGAGGATGCCACCGCCGACCATGAACATGGCCGCCGTACCGATCACCGACAACGATTTCATCAACCAGGGCGCCACCGTCAGTATGCCCCGCCCGATCGCCTGCGCCGCGCCACTGGCGCTTTTACTCAAGGCCAGACCGGCATCGTCCAGCTTGACGATACCGGCGACCAGCCCGTACACGCCGACGGTCATGATGACCGCGATGCCCGCCAGCACCGCCACTTGTTCGGTGAAGCTCGCGGCCGCCACGGTACCCAGCGTGATGGCAATGATTTCGGCCGAGAGGATGAAGTCGGTGCGTACCGCGCCGCTGATCTTGTCCCGCTCAAAGGCGACCATATCGACCTGCGGGTCCGCCAACGCCTGCAATTGCTGTGCATGGTGGTTGTCGTCTCGATGCAGAAAACGGTGCGCCAGCTTCTCGAAGCCCTCGAAACACAGAAACGCACCGCCGAGCATCAGCAACGGCGTAATCGCCCACGGAATGAACGCACTGATCAATAGGGCGGCCGGTACCAGAATCAACTTGTTTCGAAATGATCCCTTGGCCACCGCCCAGACGACGGGCAACTCCCGATCCGCCTTGACGCCTGTGACCTGCTGGGCGTTGAGGGCAAGATCATCGCCGAGTACACCCGCGGTTTTCTTCGCGGCGACCTTGGTCATGACGGAAACGTCATCGAGAACCGTCGCGATATCGTCGATCAGGGCAAGCAGGCTACTGGCCAATGCTGAGCATCCTCTGGAAGGGTTGGACAGAGCGGCGAGAACATGCCGCTGTATGGACTCTGGAACTAAGGCCGTCGCGCCGCAGCACAAGTTCCGGCGCAACTGCCGTCAGCGCTGGCTTCGCCACGCCAGCCCTATGCCATCGGGGCGCTGTCGGGGTTTCTGATGCCGGTCCGCAATACGCGAGCCGAAACCCTATGGCGAGCAAGCGTCAGCGAATCTAGACTGCGATGACGACAATAACAGGAGGTGCCGCATGAGCACGCAAACCGCCGAACGCTTTACCCGCTTTGCTGATTTTTATCCGTTCTACCTGGCTGAGCATAGCAATCGCATCTGCCGCCGCCTGCACTACGTGGGCAGCCTGCTGGTGCTGGCCATCCTTGCCTATGCGCTCATCAGCCAGCAATGGCTGTGGCTACTGGCGATGCCGGTGGCTGGATACGGATTTGCTTGGGTCGGCCATTTCGTTTTCGAGAAGAACCGGCCTGCGACCTTCCAGTATCCGCTGTACAGCTTTTTGGGCGACTGGGTCATGCTCAAGGATATGCTCACTGGAAAGATTCGCTTCTGAGGCTGAGCCAGGCACGGCCCGCTCGATACTCGCGGCCCGTCACGGATTGGACGGGCGATTTGGCGCAATGACGATGACTTGGTTATGATCGCCGGTCAGCGTCGTTCGATGCGCTGTTGCCTCCAACGGCGCATCCTAGAGCGCTGGAACCTTTCAGGGATAGTTATCCATCATGCCAACCGTGACCGGTGAACGGCGTAACGGCCTCGCGACTCGCCCCTTGCGCGAGTACTACGCCCGGGTGTTCGCCTACCTGACCTGCGCCGCCACGCTCGCCGCCGGTGTCTATACCCAGCAATTCGCCCTCGACTTGCTGTGGATGGTCCCCTATACCCTTCTCTATCCGCATTTCGCCTATCACCTGAGTTATCGCTTCAAGCGCGAATACCCGGAGCAAACTTCGCAGACCCTGCTGTGCCTCGACGCCTTGAATGCCGGCGCGGGAATCGTGCTGCTCGGCTGCATCCTGGTACCGAGCATGATGTTTCTGCTGACCCTCGGTTTCAGCGCACTGGTTATTGGCAGCCTGCGCCACTTGTTGATGACCATACTGATGGTGATCATCGGTGCCGGGCTGACCAGCCTGCTGGTGCCTTTGCGCTTCGACGGCGCAACCCCTACTCTGGTGTCGGCGGTCAGCATTTTGTTCACCACCCTGTATGTCTGTATCACGGCCTACTACGTGCACCAGCAGGGCGAGCGACTGGCACAGGCGCGCCGCGAAGTGGAAGCCGAGCAGGCAAAAGCCGCACGGTTGGCTCGTAATCTGGCCAAATACCTATCCCCGCAGGTCTGGGAGTCGATCTTTTCCGGCAAGCGCAGCGTACGGCTGGAAACCCAGCGCAAGAAACTTACGGTGTTCTTTTCGGATATCAAGGGCTTCACCGAGCTCGCCGAAGAGCTGGAAGCAGAAGCCCTGACCGATCTGCTCAACAACTACCTCAACGAGATGTCGAAGATCACCCTCAAGTACGGCGGAACCATCGACAAGTTCGTTGGTGACTGCGTGATGGTGTTTTTCGGCGACCCCACCAGCCAAGGCGCAAAAAAGGATGCGGTGGCGGCGGTATCGATGGCCATCGCCATGCGCAAACACATGAAGGTGCTGCGCCAGCAATGGCGGGCGCAAGGCATTACGAAACCGATGGAAATCCGCATGGGGATCAACACCGGCTACTGCACGGTCGGCAACTTCGGTGCCGACACCCGCATGGACTACACCATCATCGGCCGCGAAGTTAACCTGGCCAGCCGTCTGGAAAGCTCCGCCGAAGCCGGGGAAATTCTCATTTCCCACGAGACCTACTCCCTGGTCAAAGACGTCATTATGTGCCGCGACAATGGCCAGATCACGGTCAAGGGGTTCAGCCGACCGGTTCAGATCTATCAGGTCGTGGATTTTCGGCGCGATCTCGGCGCAACCAATAGTTTCGTCGAACACGAACTACCGGGCTTCTCCATGTACCTGGATACCAACGGTGTCCAGAACTTCGACAAGGAACGTGTCATCCAGGCGCTCAACCAGGCGGCTGACAAACTGCGCGACAAAGTCATCATGTAGTGCCAACGGCACGCGTCGAATTCCGCCGCAGCCGGCCACGCCATCCGCTTGCAGTCGAGGTAAACATGTCGCCCATCCTGTCCCTGCGTCATTACAACCAGGACCAGGTCATTCACAGCCATCAACATACGCAATTGGTGTTCGGCCTGCGGGGACAGCTGGATTTCGAGATTGATGGGCACGGTAGCCGCATTCAACAACAACGCCTTGCTGTAGTACCCAGTGATGCGCGCCACGCATGCGGTAGCACCGATGGCAGCCTCTGCCTGGTCGTGGACATACCCGATGGCGGCTGGTTACAACAGCACCTTGGTCATCACGCCAGCTCCACTCAGCGCTTGCTGGAGCAGTCCGCAGCACTACAGCTGACGCCATCCCAAAGCCAGCTCGTCAGCTGGCTTGCCGCCAGCCCGATCAACGATTCAATCATTGGCGCACAAGGCGCAGCCTTGCTGCTGGCCAGCCTGGGGGCAGGCTGCGAGCAAATCAGCCGACCGCAGTCGCTTCCGCTGGCCGCGCTCCATGCCCACGTCGACCGGCATCTGGCGCATCCGCTTGAAGTCAGGGATCTCGCGCGGCTGGCCGGCCTCTCCGTACAACGCTTCCATGTACGTTTCGTCAGCGAAACGGGCCTGACGCCACAAGAGTTCATCCGATTGCGCCGCCTGCAACAAGGCCGAGAGCTACTGAGCAGTACCCAATTGGCAGTCGGCGAGATCGCCGCACGCGTCGGCTATGCGTCGCAAAGCGCCTTCACGGCCGCTCTCAACCGCCAATACGGCACTACGCCTCGCGCCATCCGCCGCGAGACGCACGACAAATCACGAGACTGACGCGACAGACGAGCCGCACCGCACGACCTACCCTGGTGGCTCAACGCTGCGGGCGATGCTCCAACGCATATCGCGAGGCTCCATGATGAACTTATTCGACACCTCTGCTTCCCCTTTTCAAGGCCGATCCAAGCAGGCGGATCTACCGTGACCCACCGCAACGCCTTATTGGCGATCCACTTCGGCGCGCTGATGTTTGGCCTCTCGGGGGTATTCGGCAAACTGGCCGAAAGTCCGCCCCTGCTCATCACCTTTGGCCGCGCACTGTTTGCCGTCATCGCCTTGTTGCTGGCAGCGCAGTTCTTGCGTGTCGGCGGCAACCGTCCAAGCGGGCGGCAGCGTGTTGGCCTGTTGCTCGGCGGCGTGCTGTTGGGCGGGCACTGGCTCACCTTCTTCATGGCCGTAAAGATCGGAGGGGTCGGCATCGCCACGCTGGGCTTCGCCAGCTTCCCGGCCTTCACGGTGCTGCTTGAAGGACTGCTGTTTCGCGAGCGTACCCGTCCGGTCGAGTTCGCCATGGTGGGACTGGTATGCGCAGGCCTGCTGCTGGTGACGCCACACTTCGATCTCGCCAGTGAAAGCACTGTAGGGCTGCTCTACGGCATCCTCTCGGGGCTGACGTTCGCCCTGCTCTCGCTGCTCAACCGTGCCATCACCCGCGGCGTCGACCCGGTACAGGCCGCACTTTGGCAAAACGGCACCATCCTGCTGTGTCTGCTGCCTGTCACCTGGACCTCACTTCCCGCGGTACCAGTGCTGGACTGGCTATGGCTGGGATTACTCGGCGTGTTCTGTACGGGACTGGCGCACAGCCTGTTCGTGGCGAGCCTCAAGGTGCTGAAGGCGCGGACCACGGCGGTGATTTTCGCGCTCGAACCGGTCTATGGGATTGCTTTCGCGTGGTGGCTGTTCAACGAACAACCCACCCTGCGCATGCTGATCGGCGGTACCTTGATCATTCTCGCCACGGTGATCACCAGCCGTCTCAAGGCTCCGGCTGGCACCAGTGCCGCAGCATCGCTGACAGAGATGCCGAAGGCGCAGCGTTAGCTACGCCGGGCATGCAGCGGACAGCACTGCCGTCAGTGGGAATGACGCGGTACGTCCGCCCCTCGACAGCCCACGAGGAAGTCGAAGTCGCAGCCTTCATCCGCCTGTAGTACATGATCGACGAACAGGCGCCGATAGCCGCCGTCCCACAACAAGCCCTGCGGCGCTTGCCAGGCAGCCAATCGCTCTTTCAACTCTGCATCGGGAATGTCCAGATGCAGGCGGCCCGCCAGGCAATCCAGTTCGATGAAGTCGCCATTACGCACCACTGCCAGCGGTCCACCAGCGGCGGCTTCGGGGGCGACGTGCAACACCACGGTGCCGTAGGCAGTCCCGCTCATCCGCGCATCGGAGATTCGCACCATGTCGGTAATCCCCTTCGCCAGTACCTTTGGCGGCAACCCCATGTTGCCGACCTCGGCCATGCCGGGATAACCCTTGGGTCCGCAGTTCTTCATCACCAACACGCAGGTTTCATCGACGTCCAGCTCCGGATCGGCGATGCGCGCCTTGTAGTCGTCGAAATCCTCGAAGACCACCGCACGCCCTCGGTGCTTCATCAGCTCAGGTGTCGCCGCAGAGGGTTTCAACACCGCCCCGCTGGGTGCCAGATTGCCGCGCAGCACGCAGATGCCGCCGTCCTCGCGCAGCGGATTGTCCAACGCACGGATAACCTCGTCCTGCCCGTAGATCGGTGCTTGGGCGCAGTTGTCCCACAGCGACTTGCCATTGACGGTCAAGGCATCCGGGTTGGGTAACAACTGGTTTTCACCCAACCGACGGATCACAGCGGGCAGGCCACCGGCGTAGTAGAACTCCTCCATCAGGAAGCGCCCCGACGGCTGCAAGTCGACGATGGTGGGCATGCCCCGGCCGATGCGCGTCCAGTCATCCAGATCGAGCTCGACGCCTATCCGCCCGGCGATCGCCTTGAGATGGATCACCGCATTGGTCGAACCGCCAATGGCGGCATTGACGCGGATGGCATTCTCGAACGCCTGCTTGGTCAGCACCTTGGACAGCCGCAGGTCTTCCTGAACCATCTCGACGATGCGCATGCCGGACAGATGCGCCAGCACGTAGCGGCGCGAATCCACTGCGGGAATCGCCGCGTTGTGCGGCAACGAAGTACCCAGCGCTTCGGCCATGCAGGCCATGGTCGAGGCCGTGCCCATGGTGTTGCAGGTGCCGGCCGAGCGCGACATGCCAGCCTCGGCCGAAAGAAATTCGTCGAGACTGATCAGGCCGCCCTTGTACGCCTCGTGCATCTGCCAAACGATGGTCCCGGCGCCGATGTCGCGGCCGTTATGCTTGCCGTTGAGCATCGGACCGCCGGTAACGACGATGGCGGGAACGTCGCAACTTGCTGCCCCCATGAGCAACGCCGGGGTGGTCTTATCGCAGCCGGTGAGCAGCACCACCGCATCGATGGGGTTGCCACGAATCGACTCTTCCACATCCATGCTGGCCAGGTTACGGGTGAGCATGGCGGTCGGCCTGAGGTTCGATTCGCCGTTGGAGAACACCGGAAACTCCACCGGAAACCCGCCTGCTTCCAACACGCCCTTTTTCACGTGCTCGGCGATCTTGCGGAAATGCGCGTTGCAAGGGGTCAGTTCGGACCATGTGTTGCAGATGCCGATGATCGGCTTGCCCTGGAATTCGTGATCCGGAATGCCCTGATTCTTCATCCAGCTGCGGTACATGAAACCGTTCTTGTCGGTGGTGCCGAACCATTGAGCGGAGCGTAGGGGGCGTTTGTCGGTCATTTGCGATGCACCTGTTTCAGCGGCTGACCCGCCGGGCCCGCCAGATTGAACGTTCGGGTTGATTACAGCAGCCAGGTCGAGATGGCCGGGAAATACAGCAGCAGGCCGAGTACCGCGATCTGAATGACGATGAAGGGCACCATCGAACGGAAGATGTCGGTCAGCGTGATATCCGGCGGCGCCACGCTTTTGAGATAGAAGGCAGCAGGGCCGAAGGGTGGCGAGATGTAGGACACCTGCATGCTCACCGCGAACAAAATGCCGAACCACACCGGGTCGTAGCCGAGCTCGACGACTATGGGCACGAAGATCGGCAGGCAGAGCATGGCGATGCCGATCCAGTCCAGAAACATGCCCAGCAGCAGGAAGATCAGCATCATCACCAGCACGATGACGAAGGGCGCCACCTCCAGCCCGGTAATCGCGGATGAGACGAAGCGGTTGCCGCCCATCAGGTTGTAGACCCCGACCAGACAGGCCGCACCGATACCGATCCAGACAATCATTCCGCAGGTTTCCAGCGTCTGGGTCAGGCTTTCCTGAAGCAGCTTGACGCTGAATTCGCCGCGCACCAGCACGGCCAGCAACACACCCAGCGCGCCCATGGCCGCGGCCTCGGTGACCGAGGCGATACCGCCGTAGATGCTGCCGAGCACCAACCCGGCGATGGCGATCGGGAAGAACATGCCCTTGAAGGCTTCGGCCAACGTAAGTCGTGGCTGATTGATGTCCTTCTCCAGATGCGCACCGCCCATATGCGGATACCGCATGCACATCACCACCACGTAGAGCATGTAGCTGCCCATCAACAGCGCCGCGGGCATAATCGCCGCCTTGAACAGGTCGGCAATGGAGACGCTGGCGATCAGCCCGTAGATGATCAGCACAATCGACGGCGGCACCATGGTACCCAGCGAGCCACCCGCGCAGACCACGCCGATGGCGATGCGCTTGTCGTAGCCCAGGCGAAGCATCTGCGGCAGGGCCAGCACGCCGAGCAGGACGATTTCGCCACCGATGATTCCCGAAATCGCAGCGAGAAAGAACGCCACGACGATGGTCTGTACCGCGACCCCGCCCGGCAGCCGACCGGCGAAAAAGCGCATGGAATTGAACAAATCCCGCGCCAGACCCGATCGGTCCAGCAAGCCCGCCATGAAGACGAACATCGGTACGGCCACCAACGAGTATTCGGTGATAAAGCCGAACATCCGGCTCGCCACCAACGGCACCGCCACAGGTCCAAACCAGCCGAGGGTGAAACCGGCGGCCACCAGGCCGGTGACGAAGGCCAGCGGCAGGCCCAACACCAGCAAAGCGAAGATCGCGAAGATCATCAGGTAGGTTGCGATCTCGATGGTCATTGCGCGGCATCCGAATCATGACGTGCACGACGGTGAGTCGCGATCCGCACCACCTGCTGCACACACATCAGGGCAATCGAGGCGAGAATGACGATCTTGGTGAAGGCCGGCAGCGGCTGGTTCCAGGACGACCCGGAGGTTTCCAGGCGCCAGCTGCCATCGGGCGCGTGAGTCGCGTTATAGGCCAGCACCCAGGCGGCATAACCGATCGCCAAACAGAACAGGATGCCCAAAAGCAGATTCAGCAATTCCAGCCAGCTCCGCTTACGCGGCGAAAGCCGGTCGAGCAGGATGCGAATCTGGATATGCCGGTTGGTCGCCAACGCATAGGGCCCACCCAGCGCGAAGATCGCAGCGACCAGAAAGGTCGTGGTCTCGTGCGCCCACTCGGTCGGCGAGTTGAAGCCGTAGCGCATGATGACCTCGAACACACTGACCAGCATGGCGATGAACACCAGCCAGGCGATGGCTTGGCCGGCGCGACGAACGCCGCGATCGAGCAATCCGCGGCCCGGTTCGGGGGCGCAGGCGTCGAGATGATCGTCAGATGAAGGTTGAGCATTTTTCACAGCGAAACTCCTCGGACTACCCGGCCGAAGCCAGGGAGCCGTTGGTCATCGAAGAGAGGAACCGCAAGGTGCGGCTTAGAGCATGCCTTTGTCCTGCAAGTAGGCCTGGATCGAATCCACCGCCTCCTTGGCCTGGGGGCTACGCTCACGCCAGCGCGCCCACTCTTCCCGGGCGGATTGGCGGAAGCTCTTCAACTGATCGTCGGAAAGCGAGGTCAGGGTCACGTCGCCCTTCTGCTTGGCCAGCGCAACTTGTTCCTCGTCCTTTTTCTGCAGATCGCTGACCAGCTGTTCGGTGAACGCATCGACAGAGTCTTCGAGAGTCTTCTGTTGCTCGGGCGTTAGCTCATCCCACAGCGCCTTGTTGACCGAGATGTCCTTCATCGGCATAGAGTGAAAGCCGGGATAGACGGCGAATGGCGCGTACTTGTGATAGCCCTGCTGGTAATTGGTGGAGAACACCGTGTAGTCGGCTGCGTCGATCACGCCCTTTTCCAGCCCGGTGTATACCTCGGAGGTGGGCAGATTCACCGGCGCCGCGCCGACCAATTTGAAGATGTTCGAGACCATGCCTTCCGGCGCACGCACCTTCAGGCCCTTCAGATCGCCGAGCGTTTCGATCTTGCGCTTGCTGATCAGGGATTCGGCCCCCACGGCGCCAGCACGAATGAGGTGAACGTTGTATGGCTCGACCAGGCGGTTGTAGCCCGCCTCGCCGCCAGCGTTGCGCATGTAATCGAGAAACGGCGTCGGACCGCTCCAGGCGCCGACCATATTGCCGTACACCGCGAAAGCCGGGTTCTTGCCTGAGAAGTATCCGGGGTCGGTGATGTGCCCCTGGATGATGCCGGCACCGACCGCGTCCAGCGTCTCGTTGTTACCCACGATGGTGCCGGTCGGCAGGACCTCGACGGTGATCTCGCCGTTGGTTTTCTCGCCGACGCTCTTGGCCCATTGCTGGGCGATGCGGTACTCGTCGTCACCGGCATTGACGTTAATCTGAAATTTCCATTCCTGAGCAGCGGCGACACTGCCGGAAGCAAGGATCAGGCTCGCCGCAAGGACAAGGCCGGCACGGGGAATAGTCGGTTGCATAGTTGCCTCTCCACTTATTGTTATTCGGCATCTTCGGCCACGGTGACAGCGCTTCTTGGCGTGGCCTGTCCCGCTGTTGAAAAGACTAAAGAGCGCAGCCATCATCAACAAATACAAAATCTCGCCGCACCTATACGCAAACGGATATATCCGACATGAAACCGATCAACAGCAACTGGTTCGTACGAGCTCGCTTGAAGAACCGTCACATCCCTTTGTTGGTAGCGCTAGGCGACACCTCGAACCTCAATCGCGCCGCCGAAGGCCTGGGGATTTCCCAACCGGCCATTTCGAAGCTGCTGAAGGAGTTGGAAGACGGGCTTGGCGTCGCCCTGTTCGAGCGACATGCGCGCGGGGTAGTCCCGACGCTTTACGGCGAGACCATGATTCGCCACGCCAGGCGCTTGCAGAACACACTGGACAACGTCTACAGCGAAGTCGACGCGTTGCGCCAAGGGCAGCAAGGCCACGTTCGGATCGGCACCATCCTCACACCCTGCGCTGAGCTGTTGCCGGAAGTGGTCGGTCGTGCCAAGCAGCGTTTCCCGAACCTGGAACTGAGCATCCGGACCGGCTCGAGCCGCGATCTGATGGCGATCCTTGACGACGGCGAGCTGGATTTTCTGGTGGCGCGCTTCTTTGCCGGTAGCCAGCAGCACGACCTGCGCTTCGAACCACTGGCCAAGGAACCCCTGCGAATCTGTGCGCGCGCGGGACTCATCCAGCGGCCGATGTCGCGCGCCGAACTGAACGCCGCCGACTGGGTGCTGCCGCCGGCGGGCAGCGTGTTGCGTCAGGAATTCGATGGTTTGTTCCAGCGTGTTGGCATGCGGCCGCCGACCAAGGTGGTCAACGCTGAAAACCTGCTGATGGTCACCACGCTGGTCGAGAAGAACGACATGCTGACAGTGCTGCCGCGCGATGTACTGGCGCACTACGCACGTTATGGGATGCTCGCTGAAATCGACGTCGACGCCAGCATCGACACCGACCTGAATCAGGGCTTGATGGAGTTTGGCATCATCACCAAGGACCAGCGGCTGCTTTCCCCAGCCGCACGCAACGTGCTGGAACTGCTACGCGACGTCGCCCAGCAGACCGCGCTGGCATAACGCCGACCGAGATGGCACTGCCACAGCAACCACGAGCAATGACAGTCCATCTGCTAACGCGCGATCGCCATCGGTAAAGGGTGCCATTGAATGGCACCCAGATGACGTTCGGCTGATGCATCACATCAGCCGTCGGATTGAGCTAGATCGCGCTCCGGGTCATTTCACCATCGACGAGGCGGTTGATGCCCAGCGGGTTGGCGTTTTTCAGCGCCTCCGGCAGCAGTGCCTCGGGGAAGTTCTGATAGCACACCGGCCGTAGGAAACGGTCGATCGCCAAGGTGCCCACCGAGGTGCCTCGGGAATCGGAAGTTGCCGGATACGGCCCGCCATGCACCATGGAGTCACACACCTCGACGCCGGTCGGATAGCCATTGAGCAGCAAGCGTCCGGCCTTCTGCTCCAGCACCGGAGTGAGATCGGTGAAAGCGCTGAGGTCCGCCTCATCGGCAATCAAGGTAGCAGTGAGCTGCCCACGCAAGCCATGCAGCGCGCGCAGCAATTCCGCTTTGTCGGCGACCTCGACAACGATCGTGGTGGGCCCGAAGACCTCCTCCTGCAATAACTCGTCACCGTCGATGAGCAATTGCGCATCGGCCTTGAACAGCTGTGGTCGCGCCTGATTGCCGTCCTGCGCGGCGCCGGCCAGATGGGTGATACCCGGATGCGCCTGCAGATGCTCCAGGCCTTTGGCATAGCTCGTCAGTGTTCCGGCGTTGAGCATGGTTTGCGCCGGCTGCTCGGACATGAAACCTGTGAGTCGCTCGAGGAAGTCTGAAAACTCTGGCGAACGAATACCGATGACCATGCCCGGATTGGTGCAGAACTGGCCACAGCCCAGCACCACAGAGGCCGTCAGCTCATTGGCGATGGCGTCACCGCGCGCTTTAAGTGCTTCGGGCAGTACCAATACCGGATTGATGCTGGACATCTCGGCGAAGACCGGAATGGGCTGCGGGCGCGCCGCCGCCATATCGCATAGCGCACGTCCACCGCGTAGCGAGCCGGTGAAGCCGACCGCCTGGATCGCCGGATGCTTGACCAGCCACTCGCCGACACCGCCGCCGTAGATCATGTTGAACACGCCCTTGGGCATGCCGGTTTTCTCAGCGGCACGCAGGATCGCATCGGCGACCTGCTCGGCCGTTGCCATATGCCCGCTGTGCGCTTTGAACACCACTGGGCAGCCGGCGGCCAGCGCCGAGGCGGTATCGCCGCCGGCAGTGGAGAATGCCAGCGGAAAGTTACTGGCACCGAACACCGCGACCGGGCCCAGGCCCATCCGGCATTGGCGCAGATCGGGCCGCGGCAGCGGCTTGCGCTCCGGCAAGGCGCGATCGATACGCGCGCCGTAGAAATCGCCGCGACGCAGCACTTTGGCGAACAGCCGCATCTGACCGCTGGTACGTCCGCGCTCACCCTGGATGCGCCCGGCCGGTAGTGCGGTTTCCTGGCAGACCAGCGCGACGAAGTCGTCGCCCAGCGCGTCGAGCTCATCTGCGATGGCATCGAGAAATTCGGCGCGCCGTTCGGCTGGAAGGGCACGGTAGGTTGGGTAGGCGACGGCAGCGGCCTCTGCCGCCGCGTTCACTTCGTCTTCCGTCGCCTGAATGAATTCGAACGGCAGCGCCGCGCCGCTGGTGGCGTCATGGCTCTGCAGCTTTTGGGTGCCAGCGGCGCTACGCGCACCGGCGATGTAATTGTGGCCGAGAATGGCGGACATGGAATATCTCCTCTACCTGTTGGTTCAGGGGGCTCCGCATGGCGTGCGGAGCATGGCCGACGGCCCGTGGGCGAATGCCGCCGACCTCCAAAGCTGGGCCGGTGACTCGCCTGGTATGACGATTACAACTGCGCAGATTCGATCAGAGCGCCTTCACCCCGCCCGCGCCGATGCCGGGCTTGCGGATGGAAATACCGTTGCGCAGCGGCTCACCGAAGGCATCGAGGCTGACCTCGAACTGGTCACCCGGCTGCGCCTTGATCCCATCCGCGAACGACAGGGTAGCCGTTCCGAAGAAATGCACATGTACATCACCGGGTCGCAGGAACTGAGCGTACTTGAAGTGATGGTATTCGAGATTCTCTAGGCTGTGGCACATGTTGTCCTCGCCGGAGAGAAACTCCTTCTCCCAGAGCACCTCGCCGTTGCGGCGGATGCGACTGATACCAGCCAGGTTCGCGGGCAGCTCACCGATCCGCAGCTCCGGTCCGAAGGAACAGAACCTGAGTTTGGAGTGAGCCAGATACAGGTAGTTCTTGCGTTCGGTCACATGATCGGAGAATTCATTGCCCAGCGCGAAACCGAGCCGGTATGGCTGGCCGTCGTCGCCAATGACATAAAGGCCAGTCAGCTCAGGCTCTTCGCCGAAGTCCTCGGCGAAATCGGGCGCAGGAAAATCTGCACCGGGACGCACCAGGATGCTGCCATCGCCCTTGTAGAACCACTCGGGCTGCGCGCCGACGGTTCCCGGCTGCGGCTTTCCGCCCTGCATGCCCCAACGGAACATCTGCATGGTATCGGTCAGTTTTTCCGCGGTCTGCTCGACCTGCTGGTGCATCTTGTCTCGGGTCGAAGCGCTACCCAAGTGAGTCAGGCCGGTACCGCTGACCAGGCAATGCGCAGGGTCTTCATGGTCCAGCGGCGGCAGCACTCGCCCGGCATCCAGCAGTTGCCTATACGACGGCCCGGCATCGCAGCCCTGCACGTCGATCTGAGCCGCCAGGCTGTTACCGTTGCGAATCGCCGCCAGTGCCAGCTCGCGGGTACTGCTCACGCCGCGCAACATGTCGATGCGTTCGCCAATCACCACGCCTACCTGACGCTGGCCCTGTTCGTTCTCGAATTGAATCAACCGCATGAGGCTTCCTCTTCTTATTGAAGGGCCTGCAATCGCAGGCATCTGCTGCGGCCACTTTAAAAAGCACCGTAGGTGGTGCCTAATGAAAGCTTCTGATTGAGTGATAACTTCCAGTCATCCCCATGATCGCCGCCCTGCCCTCCATCGTTTCTCGCTTGCGCCTCAAGCAGCTGCGCCTTCTCATCGCACTGGATGAACAGGGCTCGCTGCACCGTGCCGCCGAACAGGTCTCGATCAGCCAGCCCGGCGCCACGAAGGCGCTGCACGAGATTGAAACGACCTTCGCCGCCGAACTGTTCACCCGTAGCAGCCAAGGGCTGCAACCCAACGATCTGGGTCGTTGCGTGATCCGCTATGCACGGCTGATCCACAGCGACCTGGCGCACCTGCGCGAAGAAATGGTCGGCATTCTGCAAGGACATGGTGGGCGTCTCTCGATAGGCGTGATAATGGGCGCCGTGCCGCTGTTGATGCGCGTGCTGGGCCGGTTGCGGCGCAAGCAGCCGGAGCTGTCAGTGGAGATCGTCGAGGACACCAGTGCGCGCCTGCTCGGCCTGCTCGACGAAGGCCGGCTGGACCTGGCGATCTGCCGGAGCAGTGTCAGCCGGCGTCCGGACGCTTATGACTGCCTGACCCTGCATGAGGAGCAGCTGGCCGTGGTCGCCCATCCTGACCATCCGCTCGCCGACGCCGCGGCGCCGCTGACCCTGGCCGATCTGAGCGGCTATCGCTGGGTCATCTACCCGGCGAACATGCCGATGCGCCAGTTGCTCGAGCGCGAATTCAGCGAAGCCAGCCTTGAGTTCCCGCGGTACCCGGTCGAAACCGCCTCCACCTTCACCACCCTCAGCCTGCTGCAGGAGGATCCCGAGCTGGTCGCCGTCATGCCGCTGTCGGTGGCCCGTTTCGGCGAACGCTTCGCCATGATCCGTCAGCTGCCGCTGACACTGCACTCGCGCAGCGAACCCTATGGTGTCATCGCCCGGCACGGGAGCAGCCTGTCGCCAGCGGCGCGGCTATTGCTCGAAGAGCTGCAGGACGAAAGCGGCTCGGCAGCGGCCGAGCCTTGCGTGGGCTAAAGCAGGCCGCGTGCCCCGAGGTTCTTCAGCAGCGCCAACACCCCGAACTCCCAAGGCGCCACCGCATCGCTGTGGTTGACCCGGTTGTGCAGCGCCCCCAGTTGATCGCTGCGTATGCTGACCTTGTCGCCCAGCTTGTGGGTGAAGCCCGAACCCGCCGTATCGCGGTCCTCGGTGGGCGCGAACAAGGTGCCGAGAAAGAGCAGGAAACCATCGGGATACTGGTGGTTGCGGTTGATCGCCTGCCCCACCAGATCCAGCGGGTCTCGACTGATCTGGTCCATCGAACTGCTGCCGTTGAGTACGTAGCCGTCCTCCCCCTCGACCCGCAGCTCCACCACGCTGCGGCGCACATCGTCGATGGCGAAGCTGTCGTCAAACAATCGAATGAAGGGCCCGATGGCACAGGAAGCGTTGTTGTCTTTCGCCTTGCTCAGCAACAACGCACTGCGACCCTCGAAGTCGCGCAAGTTGACGTCATTGCCCAGGGTTGCACCCACCGCCGCACCACGGCTGTTGACCGCCAGCACAACCTCTGGCTCGGGGTTGTTCCATGCCGAGCCCGGATGAATGCCTATTTCAGCCCCGGTGCCAACCGCCGCTAGCAACGGCGCTTTGGTGAATATTTCCGCATCCGGACCGATACCGACCTCCAGATATTGCGACCACAGGCCCTGCTCGATCAGCAAGCTCTTGAGGCCCATCGCCGCCTCGGAGCCCGGCTGGATGCGCGACAGGTCCGTCCCCAGAACCTGGTGAACCTGGCCGCGCACCGCTTCGGCCTTGGCCGGATCGCCCGCCGCCTGTTCTTCGATCACACGTTCGATCATGCTGGCGGCGAATGTCACACCAGCGGCCTTGATCACTTGCAAATCCGCCGGCGCCAACAGGTAAGGCCGGGCCGGGTCGCGATCTTCACCGCTGTTGGCCAGTAGCGCCTCGATGCTGGCGATCCGCGGCGCGTCCAGTTGTTGTAAACGCTGCAACAGTTCGGGCCCCTCGAACAGACCGCTCAGGGTGGCTGACACGCGGGACAGGTCATAGACGCCGCCCTCGCGCAACAGCACAGGGGTCGGGCCGGCCACGTCGCCGGGCAACCAGACGCGTCCGACCAGGGTGCCCTGCAGGCCATCGACGGGAAGGGTGTTTTCGAGAGTGAGCTGAATCCGGCGCGGCATAGGTCGGTTACCTTGGCGAAGATAAGAAACGCCGCGCCTTTAGCAGGACAACGAGCCCATGGCGTTGCAGCCTGCAGTACTATCCAGAGGGTGCTACCCGGACTGCGGGCGCGGCGATCATCACTTTAGGCAGCCAAACCGCCTGGCTTCTAATGACAAATTTTCAGGGTTCGATATGACTTCGTTATCACTCCGCCGTCGAACAGACCGATCATGAGCGTTGAACAGGGCAATTTGCCCGCGTTGAAAAACTGGCTCAAATACCGCCATCTAGTGCTGATATCCACCCTGGCGCGTACCGCGAACATGCACACCACAGCTGAGCAGATGGGCCTCAGCCAGCCGGCCGTCAGCAAGATGCTGCGCGATATCGAAGAGCTGTTCGGCTTCGCGCTGTTCGTACGTCTGTCACGCAAGCTGGTACCCAGCGAGCTCGGGCAGGTGGTCATTCAGCATGCTGAGAGTACCCTCAACGACACCCAGCGCTTCGCCCATCAGCTCGATACCTTGCGCAAGGGCGGCCACGGCAACATCAAGATCGGCGCGATCATCGCCGCCACCGCCGCCACCATTCCGGTGGCGCTGGTCGAACTCAAGCGACAGCGTCCGCTGTTGATGATCGAACTGGTTGAGCAGACCAGCGATCACCTGCTGGACATGCTCGAAAACAAGCAGCTCGATCTGGTGGTAGCCCGTTTTACCAACACCCGCCAGCAGCAGCGCTTCGACTTCCAGCCGCTGGCCGAAGAGCCGTTCTGGTTGGTCTGCAAACGCGATCATCCATTGAGCGCACAGCGCGACATTCATCCAGCCGAACTAACGCGCTGGCCTTGGGTGCTCTACCCCTTCGACACGCCGATGCGACAGATGCTCGAGCAACTGCTGAGCCAGCTCGACGTCGCGCCGCCGAGTAACGTCGTGGAAACCACCTCGGTGCAGACCACCCTCTACCTGCTGCGCAACAGCGAAACATTGGCACTACTGCCCGAAGCCATCGCCCGGCAGCAAGTCGAGCAGGGCTTGCTGTGCGAACTGTCCACCAGCCTGGCCACCCAATCGCTGCGGTACGGCATCCTCACCCGCAAGCATCAGACGCCCTCGAGCAATGCGCAGGAATTGATGGAGATTCTGTTGCGAGGGCGCAGCGAGCTTTGAGTGTTACGCGTCGTGCCATAACGACGCGGCTGTGGTTGACGACCAAACCAGATCTCAGACGTCGAATAACTCCCCGTTATCGTTCAATGAAGAAGCCTCATTAGTCCCGCGGTCGAAGCCGTCTATACCTTCCTCAGTGCTGGCGAGGGGACATCCCGCCGCTGAGCACCATCGTGCGCCGCGTCTCATCAGTCGCGACAGCAACAACAAGAACAAGACGCACCGGAAGGAAACCCGCAATGCCGACGATCACTCGGGTCGAAGTTCAGGATGTCCGGTTCCCGACGTCCCGCTCCCTGGACGGCTCGGACGCCATGAATGCCGCACCCGACTATTCCGCGACCTACGTCACCCTGTACACCGATGCGCCCAGCGGCCTCACCGGCCAAGGTCTGACCTTCACCATCGGCCGGGGCAACGACATCTGTGTTGCCGCAGCCCGGTCGCTGTCAGGTATGGTCGAGGGGCGCAGCCTCGCCTCGATCACCGAGAACATGGGCCGGTTCTGGCGCCAGATCATCTCCGGCGACAGCCAGTTGCGTTGGTTGGGGCCCGAGAAGGGTGTGATCCATCTCGCCACCGCTGCCATCGTCAATGCGGTCTGGGATCTCTGGGCCAAGATCGAAGGCAAGCCGTTATGGAAGTTGCTGGCCGATATGTCGCCCGACGAGCTGGTGCGCTGTCTCGATTTCCGCTTCGTCAGCGATGTGCTGACGCCGGAAGAAGCACTCGCCATGCTGCAGCGCCAAGCCAGTGGCAAGGCGTCGCGCGAACAGGCGTTGATCGAGCGCGGCTACCCCGCCTACACCACCTCGGCCGGCTGGCTCGGTTACTCCGAAGAGAAGATTCGCCGGCTGGCCCGTGAAGGGCTGGCCGAAGGCTGGACGCATTTCAAACAGAAGGTCGGCGGCGACCTGCAGGAAGACATTCGGCGTGCATGCATCCTGCGTGAAGAAATCGGCGAAACCGGCACCTTGATGATGGATGCCAACCAGGTTTGGGACGTCGACGAGGCGATCCACAACATGCGTCAGCTGGCGCAGTTCAACCCGATGTGGATCGAGGAGCCGACCAGCCCCGACGACATCCTCGGCCACGCCGAAATCCGTCGGCGCCTCGATGGCATCGGCGTCGCCACGGGTGAGCATTGCCAGAACCGCGTGATGTTCAAGCAGCTGCTGCAAGCGGGTGCGATCGATTACTGCCAGGTGGATGTCGCCCGTCTGGGTGGATTCAACGAAGCCATCCTGGTCCTCCTGCTGGCGGCCCGTTTTGGCGTGCCGGTCTGCCCGCACGGCGGCGGCGTGGGCCTGTGCGAATACATCCAGCATCTATCGATGTTCGATTACATCGCAGTGTCCGGCTCGCTCGAGGGGCGCGTGCTCGAGTACGTCGACCACCTGCACGAACACTTCGTCGATCCGGTGCGTGTGGAACGCGGTCACTACCGGGTGCCGACCGCAGCGGGTAGCAGCATCACCATGCATGCCGCGTCGCTCGCCGAGCATCTGTTCCCCACGGGTGCAGCCTGGCAGCTGGATGCGAGCCCAAGCGACCGATGAGCCAGGAGGTTACCCATCGCAGAGGCCTTCAAAGCAGGCGACCCTGAACCACCCGTCCCGCAGACCTTCACCCCAAAACGGAATGCCACGATGAAAACAAAGACAAGAAAACAGGTGATTTCCATACTCGGCGCGCTGGGCATTGGCCTTGCGTGTTTGCAGGCGGCCGCCGCGCCGGAATTTCCACCGCTTCCCGAGGTGAAGGGCGATACCGTCCCGGACAAAGGCACCTTCAACATCAAGTTCAGCATCGGTACTACCCAGTCCGGCGCTCAATACCGGGGGCTGGAGTACTTCAAGAAGATCGTCGAGCAACGCAGCGAAGGGCGCGTCAACGTCAAGCTGTTCCACAGCGCGCAGCTGGGCGATGACCTACAGGCGGTCAGTTCGCTACAGGCCGGCACACTGGAAATGACGGCACCGTCGACCTCTCCACTCGTTGGCATGCTGCCGCAACTCGCGGTGTTCGATCTCCCGTTTCTGTTTCCCACCCCGGCAGACGCCGACCGCGTGCTCGATGGTGAGATCGGCCAGAGAATGCTCAAGGATGCGTCCGGGCAAGGATTCGTCGCCATCGGCTGGGCCGAGAACGGCTACCGTCAGCTGACCAACAGCAAAACGGCCGTGCAGACGCCTGACGACCTGGCCGGGTTGAAAGTCCGCACCATGCAGAATCCGATTCATATCGACATCTGGCGCACCCTCGGTGCGAACCCGACGCCGATGTCCTTCGCCGAGCTGTTCACCGCACTGGAACAGGGTGTGGTCGATGGCCAGGAAAATCCCTGGATCACCATCTCATCGTCGCGTTTCAACGAAGTGCAGCCCTACGCAACCGAAACCAACCACGTCTACACGCCGTTCATGACCTTGGTTTCCGAGCGATTCTGGAATCGCCTGCCGGCTGAATACCAGGCACTGCTGGTGGATGCGAGCAAGGAGATGGGCATCTATGAACGCCATGTCAGCCGCACCATGAATGACCAGCTGAAGGCGGAAATGAAAGCCTCGAACATGAACGTCACCGAGCTTACCCCCGAGCAGGTAGCCGTCTTCCAGGAGCACCTCGAGCCCGTCTACGAGAAGTGGAAGTCACAGATCGGTGAAGACCTGGTGGATGCGATCCTGAGCAAGAATTGACGCCTCGCCCCGTCACGGGCAGGCATCCAGTGCCTGCCCGCCTCCCGTAAGCCTTCAGGTATGGTTCCCATGACCCGTCACTCATCTGCTCTCCAGGCCATGCTGGGCGTTCTGCGTTCAGCGCTGGAAATCACCATCGGCCTGCTGGTATTGGGCGTGGTGTTCTGTGTCGCCGCCAATGTCTTTGGTCGTTTCGTCCTCAATTACTCCTTCGTCTGGGCCGAGGAGTTTTCCCGAATCATGTTCATCTGGGTGGTCCTGCTCGGCGCCGGGCTCGCCAGCCTGAACGACGAGCACGTCTCGGTGACCTACTTCAAAAACCTTGTTGCCGCCCCGCTGCAGAAGGCGTTCAGCCTGATCACCGTGGCCGTCATCTATGCGGTCTGCATCTGCATCCTGATCGGCTTCAAGGACATCCTGTCCGGCTTCGTCAGCGTCACGCCCCTGCTGCAAATCTCCAAGACCTTCATTTACAGCGCCATGCCGGTCATGGCGGTGCTGACGTTGATCGCCAACACCATCGCCCTGTTCTCGATATTCAGCCGGAGCTCGACATGATCCTCTGGAGCATTCTGATCGGCCTGCTGGTGGCCATCGTGGTGGGCGTGCCGATCTCGTTCGCCCTGGCGGCGATAAGCCTGTTCATCTTCTTTTACGCCGACTACGCGATGACGCCCATCGTGTCCGAGGCGATCAACGGCCTGGATTCATTTCCCTTGCTGGCAATCCCGCTGTTCATCCTGGTTGGCGAGGTGATGAGCGAAGGTGGCATCGCCAAGCGCCTGGTGCGCCTGGCCAGCGCCATGGTCGGCTTCGTCTCCGGCGGTCTGGGGCAGATCGCTGTGCTCACCTCGATGTTCTTCGGCGGCATCAGCGGCTCGGCGGTCGCCGATGCTTCGGCGGTCGGCAGCATGATGATCGAACCCATGAAGCGTCATCACTACCCGGCACCTTTGGCCGCGGCGATCATCGTGGCCTCCTCGGTCGTCGGCATCATCATCCCGCCGTCGATCCCGATGATTCTCTATGGCGTGGTGACCAACACCTCGATCTCGCAGCTGTTTCTCGCCGGGATCGTGCCCGGAGTCCTGATCACCCTGGGTCTGGCCATCACCACCTACTTCCAGTCAAAAAAGATCGGCAAGGCGCAGCCCTTCAGCGTCGGCGAGCTAGGCAAGGCGCTGCGCGGTGCGCTGTTGGCGATGCTGCTGCCGGTGATCATCGTCGGCGGCATTCTCACCGGAGTCTTCACCCCTACCGAGAGCGCTGCCTTCGCGCTGGTCTATGCGCTCGTCATCTCGATGTTCGTCTACCGCAGCCTGACGGTGAAACGCTTCTTCCAGCTGTGTATCGCCACCGGCAAACTCACCGGGATCGTCATGTTGCTGCTGGCATTCGCCAACGTGCTGGCCTGGCTGCTGACCGCCAACATGATTCCGCAGCAGCTGGTCGAGGCCCTCGGCGCGCTCTCGCAAAGCAAGTTCGTCATCCTCGGCATCCTCACGCTGTTCTTGCTGCTGGTCGGCTTCTTCATGGACCTGACGCCGGCAATGGTGATTCTCGCGCCGCTGATGACGCCCATCGTGGTGAAGCTCGGCGTCGACCCGGTGTACTTCGGCGTGCTGATGTCCTTCGTGCTTGGCATCGGCCTGATCACGCCACCCGTCGGCACGGTGCTCTACGTGGGCTGCGGGGTCGGCAAGGTCGGCATGGAGCAGCTGGTGCATCGGTTGCTACCGTTCTACTTCACGCTGCTGGCGCTGCTGGTGCTGTTCCTCGCCTTTCCCGGCCTGGTGCTCTGGTATCGCTAGCGCGGGGCTTGCTCCCAACGAAGGAATTACGCATGAAGATTTCCCGCCAGCAGATGCTCGAAGGGCTGGTTTCGATCCTCGGCGAAGCCGGTGTAATGCGTGACGCGCAGGATTTTCAACGCTACGTCAGCGATTGGAGTGGCAGCCACCTGGGCACACCGCTGGGAGTGGTCCGGCCGGCCGATACAGCGCAGGTGGCTGCCGTCGTCCGGTTCTGCGCACAGCACGGCATTCCCATGTCGCCGCAAGGTGGGCATACCGGCCTGGTCGGCGGCGCCTTGCCCGATCGCACTCGACCGGAGCTGGTAATCAGCCTCGAACGACTGAACCGCGTCCGCCAGCTCGACCCCATCGGTTTCACCATGACCGTCGATGCGGGTTGCGTGCTCGAACAGGTCAAGCAGGCGGCCGAGGTGGCGGATTGTTACTTTCCGCTGGCACTGGGTGCTCAAGGCAGTTGCCAGATCGGCGGCAACATCGCCACCAACGCCGGCGGGGTGAATGTGCTGCGCTACGGCATGATGCGTGAGCTGGTACTGGGGCTGGAGGTGGTGCTGCCTGACGGCCGAGTCTGGGAAAGCATGAACGCTCTGCGCAAGGACAACCGCGGCTACAACCTGCAGCAGTTGTTCATCGGCAGCGAAGGCACGCTAGGCATTGTCACCGGAGCCGTACTCAAGCTCTCGCCGCGCCCACAGCGCACGCTCACGGCCTGGCTGGCCGTCGCGTCGGCGGCCGATGCGGTGCTGCTGTACACCCGTGCGCGACGAGAGTGCTGCGAGCAGCTGTCGGCCTTCGAGCTGGTCCCTCGGATCGGCATGGAGCTGGCGTTCGAAGCGATTCCACTGTTGTCCGATCCGCTGTCCGAGCCCCACCCCTTCTATGTGCTGCTGGAGCTGAGCGTCTCCGGGCCGCTGGACTTACGAGGCTTGTTCGACGGTTTCCTCGAACGAGCCATGAGCGACGGTTTGGTGCACGATGGCGCGCTTGCCAGCAGTGGTGAACAGGCGCGCAGGCTATGGCTGATCCGTGAGGGCATGGTCGAAGGCCAGCGTTTGCGCGGCGAGCACCTGCGAACGGACGTCTCGGTGCCCATCTCGTCCATCGCGGCGTTCGTCGAGCAAGCGAGTCAGGCGGTCGCCGAGATCTCGCCGCAAGCGACGACCCTGGTCTACGGGCACATCGGCGACGGTAACCTGCACTTCAACATCCTGCCGCCCCTCGGTCTGGACAACGAAGCGGTCAGCGCCCTGCTGCTGCACATCGAGGACGTGATATTCGCCGTCCTGGATCGCTTCAATGGCAGTATCAGTGCCGAGCACGGTATCGGGCGGATCAAGCAACAGGCCTATCTGTCTCGAATGGCACCGGAGGACGTGCAGCTGCTCAACGGCCTGAAGGCCCTGTTCGATCCCCTGGACCTGATGAACGCCGGCCGCATCGTTCTGCCGCGCGCGCGGACCGCGGCCGACTAGCACGCCCTGCCCGGCTGGCCTGCAGCCGGACTCGGTATTCGATCAATGCGAGTGGCGCGGCTCCCCGCGGTTGGCGATCACGCGCAAATAGAGTGTGGCAGGCTCCAAACAACCACCTGTCGAGAGCTGGCCGACCAGTTGCCGATACAGCTCCTGCCAGGGAGTTTGCGATTCTGGAATCGGCGGGATGGCATCCTGGCGCCGTCGCTCCAGCTCTACTTCGTCGACCAGTAAATCGACGCTACGGTTGTTGAGATCCACCCGTAGCCGGTCGCCGGTGCGAAGCAGCGCCAGCCCACCGCCCACCGCGGCCTCTGGGGACATGTTGAGAATCGAGGGGCTGGCCGAGGTACCGCTCTGGCGACCATCGCCCAGGCACGGCAGCGAATCGATGCCGCGGCGGATCAGATCGGACGGCGGCGCCATGTTGACCACCTCGGCGCTGCCCGGATAACCGACGGTGCCGCAGCCACGGATGACCAGAATGCAGTGCTCGTCGATCTCCAGTGCTGGGTCGTTGATCCGTGCGTGATAGTCCTCCGGCCCGTCGAACACAATCGCCCTCGCCTCGAAACGGTTTTCGTCACCTGGGGTGGCCAGATAGGTTCTGCGGAAGGCTTCGCCCACCACCGACATCTTCATGATGGCGCTGTCGAAGAAATTGCCGCTAAGCACGATGAAGCCGGCGCGGTGCTTGAGCGGCTCCGCGTAGGGGCGAATCACATCGCTGTCGTGGGCCTGGGTCGCGGCGACGATCTCGCCAATGTTTTTGCCGGACACAGTCCCGCAGCCGGGGTGCAAGCGCCCCGCCTTGAGCAGTTCGTGCATCACCGCCGGCACGCCACCGGCACGGTGAAACCCTTCACCCAGATACTTGCCAGCCGGCATGCAGTTGACCAGCAACGGCACCTCTTCACCGACGCGCTGCCAGTCCTCGAGCGACAGCTCAACGCCGGCGTGGCGAGCGATGGCAATCAAGTGCGGCGGGCAATTGCTCGACGCGCCAAGGGCCGAGGCCACGGCGATGGCGTTCTCGAACGCCTCCCGGGTCAGAATCTGCGACGGGCGAACGTCCCCGAACACCAGGTCAACGATCCGCTTGCCGGTGAGGTAAGCCATCTGGCCGCGCTCGCGATAAGCCGCGGGAATGCTCGCGCAACCCGGCAACGACATGCCCAGCGCCTCGGCCAGTGCATTCATCGAGAGTGCGGTGCCCATGGTGTTGCAATGACCGATGGAGGGCGACGCCGCCGTGGTCATTTCCATGAAGCCTTCGTAATCGATCTCGCCGGAGGACAACAGTTTGCGCGCATGCCACAGCACGGTACCCGAACCAATCAGCTCGCCTTTGTGGTGGCCGTCGAGCATGGGCCCGCCGGACAGGACGATTGCCGGCAGGTCGGTGGTGGCGGCCGCCATCAGGCACGCCGGGGTGGTCTTGTCGCAGCCGGTGGTGAGCACCACGCCGTCGAGCGGGTATCCGTGAAGAATCTCTACGAGGCCCAGATAGGCGAGGTTGCGATCCAGACCCGCCGTCGGGCGGCGGGTCTGCTCGGCCAGCGGATGCACGGGAAACTCCATGGGTATGCCACCCGCATCGCGTATGCCCGCCTTGACTCGCTGGGCCAGCTCCAGATGGTGCCGGTTGCAGGGAGCCAGGTCGCTGCCAGTCTGGGCAATGCCGATGATCGGGCGGCCGGACTGCAGCTCGCCCCGGGTGAGCCCGTAGTTCATGTAGCGCTCGACGTAGATGGCGGTCATGTCGGCGTGGCTGGGGTCGTCGAACCACTGCTGGCTGCGCAGCGGTCGTTTGTCAGCTTGGGTCATGGGAGCCCTTCTTGTTTTTGCCGGCCAGGACGCTCCTCGGCCGATCAGTTAGGGGGACGCCAGCCGCCGAACACAGAAGCGGATATCGAATAAATCATCCACAACACATCCAAGGAGCAGCAACTCGCTCGTCACAGCGCAAAATGTTACCGATAACATTCGCCTTGTAAAGCGCGGTGAACGACCAGACCGACAACGGGCCGCAGGTATACTCCGATGCCACCAGTGACTGCCGGAACCCGTACCGATGACGGACAACATCCTCGCGCCAGACGTATCGCCCCCGCGCATGGCGGATGTCGCCAGGCTCGCCGGCGTCTCCAAGATGACGGTTTCGCGAGTGCTGGCTGGGCGGAGCGTCAGCGAGAAGACGCGAAAGCGCGTTCAGGAAGCCATCGAGCGCCTTGGCTACTTGCCCGACGCTTCGGCCGGCACCCTCTCGAGCGGACGCTCCGAATTCATCGTCGCGCTGGTGCCCTCGCTGAACAGTTCGAACTTCGCCGACACGGTGCGCGGCCTGAATGATTGCATTCAGGGGCAGGGCCTGCGTCTGCTGCTGGGCGACACCGATTATCACCCCGAGCAGGAAGCGTTACTGGTGCGGACATTGCTGCGGCACCGGCCGCTAGGCGTGATGCTGACCGGCAGTGCCCACCTGGACGTCACGCGCAAACTGCTGTTGCAGTCAAAAGTGCCAGTGGTGGAAACCTGGGACGTGCCTGACGAGCCGATAGAACAGTCCGTGGGCTTTTCCAATGCTGAAGCCGCATCGGCTCTGGTTCGCTACCTGCACGGTTGCGGCTATCAACGCATCGGCTTCATCGGCGGAGCGTCAGCCCTGGATCATCGCGGCCTGCAGCGTCGTGAAGGCTATCTGCGGGCGCTCAGTGAGCTGAATCTGGATTCCCGGGTGGTCGAACATGGCCAGTCGCCGATCACCATGAGCCACGGCGGCGAAGCCATAAGCCGCCTGCTGGAGCAATGGCCCGACACGGACGCGGTGATGTGCGTCAGCGATCTCTCGGCCTTTGGCGCGATCATGCATTGCCATCGTCAAGGCCTGAGCGTACCGGACGATATCGCCATCGCCGGTTTTGGCGACTTCGAGGTATCACGCCATTGCACGCCGACGATCACCACTGTGTCCGTCGACCCGTACCGAATCGGCTGGCGCGCCGGAGAAATGCTGCTGGCCAGCGCGGCCGCGCAACGTGCGGGCATGCCGAAGCCGCGGGAAGTTTCGATCGTCGACTACCAGATCCTTGCCCGTGAAAGCACAGCACCGCCAGCTGCCGGCCGGAACACCCCTACTGTCTGATCTATCTGTCGTTATGCCCGAGGTCCCGTTGCGGATCGATCTGGTCGCGCACGCGCTGTTTCAGCTCCTTGGCTTCCGGGAAGCCGCCGTCGCGCTTGCGCTCCCATATCTGCACGCCGTCACAGGCAATATGGAATGTACCGCCACTGGCCGGCACCAACGAGACCTTGCCCAAGTCCTCGGCGAAAGTGGACAACAGTTCCTGAGCCAGCCAGGCCGCACGCAGCAGCCACTGACACTGGGTGCAGTAGGTAATGACGATTTCCGGTTTGCTATCGGCCATGACAGGACGCTCGTGGGCTGACGGACGCCTATAATAGCCGCCATTTCGCAATCCTCCCGCCGGTGTTGCCATGTCCCGCCTACTCGTTCTGCTGATCCTCCTGATGCCGCTGACAGGATTCGCCGATTCCCAGCCCCGCACTGGTTTGGTGCTGTCCGGAGGTGCTGCAAGAGGACTGGCACATATCGGCGTCCTGAAGGCATTGGAGGAGCACGGCGTGCGAATCGATGCGATTGCCGGTACCAGCATGGGTGCGGTGATCGGTGGGCTCTACGCCGCAGGCTATAGCGTCGAGGAGTTGGAAACGCTGGCACTCGATCTCGACTGGCAACAGGTACTGTCGGATGATCCGCCGCGGCAGGATGTACCTTTTCGACGCAAACAGGACGACCGCGATTTCCTGGTCAAGCGCAAACTCAGCTTCCGCGACGATGGCAGCCTAGGGCTGCCTTTGGGTGTCATCCAAGGACAGAACCTTGCCCTACTGCTCGAACGCCTGCTCGTGCACACCAGCGACACCCGTGATTTCGATCGCTTGCCAATACCCTTTCGCGCTGTGGCAACCGATATCGCCAACGACAAGAAAGTCATCTTCCGCAGCGGCCATCTGCCCCAAGCCATTCGCGCCAGCATGTCGATCCCTGCGGTGTTCGCCCCGGTCGAAATCGAAGGCCGTCTGCTCGTCGACGGCGGTATGGTCGACAACATTCCCATGGATGTCGCCCGCGACATGGGCGTGGATCGGCTGATCGTGGTGGACATCGGCACGCCACTGCAGCCCCGCGAGCAGCTGCTTACGGTCGTCGATGTACTCAATCAATCGATCACCATGATGACCCGACGTAACTCCGAGGCTCAGCTGGCGACCTTGCGTCAGGAAGACCTGCTGGTACAACCGATGCTGGCGGGGTTCGGTTCGACCGATTTCGGCCGCACGGAAGCGCTTATCGACGCAGGGTATCGTGCGGCCACCGCGCTGGACGCCCGTCTGACCGCCATGCGCAGCGAAACCGGTGGCAACCCTGCGCTGAGCCTCGCCCGCTCAGCCGAGCCTCGTACACCACTGATCACCGCGGTGCGCATCGAGAACGATTCGAAAGTGGGCAACGCGGTCATCCGCCGGCACATCCGCCAGCAAGTGGGCAAGCCCCTGGATCTCCAGGATCTGCAGAATGACATGGGCACGCTGTACGGACTGGACTATTTCGAGCAGGTCGAATACCGCGTGGTGCATGGCAATCCGGGCAATACGCTGGTCATCACCACCCGTGAAAAGCGCTCCGGCACCGACTACCTGCGCCTGGGCATCAACCTCTCGGATGATTTTCGCGGCGACAGCGCATTCAACATCGGCGCCAGCTATCGCAAGAACGGCATCAACGAGTTGGGCGCCGAGTGGCTGACACGCCTGCAGCTGGGCGATCGCCAGGAGCTGTTCAGCGAGTTTTATCAGCCGTTGGATGCCGGTTCGCGCTGGTTCGTTGCACCCAACCTGTTCGCCGAGACACAGAACATCGAGGCGATCATCGATAACGACCCCATTGCCGAATACCGCCTGCAGCGATACGGCTATGGGCTGAACCTGGGGCGACAGATTGCCAACAATGGCGAAATCCGCTTCGGTGTAGGTCAGGCTTGGGGCGAGGCAGACATTCGCGTCGGCGACCAGCAGCTACCGGATTTCAACTTCGAGGAAGGTTATTACCAGCTGCAGTATTCGTTCGACACGGTGGACAACGTCGATTTTCCGCGCGAGGGCGAAGATATCGGGCTGACCCTGCGCCAGTACGATCCAAGTCTCGGCTCGGATCAGCGCTATCGCCAATGGGAGTTTCGCCTGGATAAGGCCGTCAGTTTCGGCCTGCATACGCTGGTCTTCGGTGGCCGCTATGGACGCACCCTGGACGACGCCGAGATCGTCACATCGAGCTTCTTGCTCGGTGGCGCACGGCAGCTGTCGGGCTTTCGCCAGGATGCCCTCTCCGGTCAGAACATCAGCCTGGCCCGCATGATCTATTTCCGCAGGATGACGCCGCGCTCGTTCTTGCCACTGGATTTCCCGCTGTACTTGGGGGCATCGCTTGAACGCGGTCGCGCCTGGAACAACGACAACGCGTTCGATAGTGGCTATATCAACGCCGGCAGCATCTTTATCGGCTACGAAACGCCCCTGGGACCGCTGAACTTCAGCTACGGCCTGAACGATGAATCCGAGCGCGCGCTGTACATGAATCTTGGGCGCAGCTTTTGATGGCCTCGCCCAGCGCTCATACCGGAACCTCGATCAGGCGATCTGTGCAAGCAACTCGTTGACTTGCTGCCGCTGCTTCTCGTCGCCTTCGATCGCGAGGCTTTCCAGAATGACGCAGGCGCTCTCCATGTCGCCCTGCTTGATGTAGGCGGCAGCCTGATTGAGGCGAACCAGATGCTCCGGGTTTGCCTCCAGCTGGCGCAGTTCTTCGGTCGCCGAAATCGACGCGAAGCTACAGGAATTATCGAACAGACTGGGCAGGTCGCCGAGCGTCAATGCACTTTCGTCAATGCCATCCAGCCAGGGCTGTGAATCTTCAGAGGCAATCTGCTCGCGACTCTCAGCCAGGCGTGGCTCGGCGACCATGGGCGCCAGGCCTACCAACGGCGACGGAGAAAACTCGTTCAGTACGAACGTGACGTCTGGATCCAGCGATGACTCATGATTAGCGGATGCAAACGTCGCAGCCAAGGCGGGACACACGGTCAGCAGCGGGTCCAGCTGCGCCTGGCTACCACCCGCTTGCAGGTAAGCATTGGCAGCGGCGCGGCAACGGTCGATATCACCAGACTCCACGAGAAGCCCGAGGTGGCGCAAGCGAATATCGAGCTGCTCGGGTGCTCGCTCGATACCGCGCTGCAGCACTTCGAGCGCCTCGTCGCGGCGACCGTAGGACAGGTAGATCTCCGCCGCCTCGAGCACGTCCGTTTCGCTGACGGAGGCGTGCGCGGGCTGGCGAGGCATCTCCAGCGCCACCGTCGGCGCGACAGGCGCCGTAGGTGTCGGCGGTACAACCGATACGGGAACAGCTACCGGGAATTCGACGTGTCGTTTGTGGCGGCGCCCGAACCACAGCCCACCCAGCAGCAGCGCTACCAGCACGCCTCCGCCAGCCAATGTCCAGTCCTGCCACCCGAATGCCGGCTCGGCAATGGCCATTTGTGCAGCTGACGGCTCAGCGACAGGTTGCTCAGGCGTATCCACTGGCGCAATCGATTGTTCAAGCTGAGGCGAAGCGGTCGTCTGTGGTCGCTGCTGCTCGACTAATTGCCCGGTGACAGCCTCGAGCTCCATCTGCAAGTCGGCCAACGTCTGCCTGAGCTGCTGGTTCTCCTCTCGACTGGCCGCCAGCTCTTCGAACAGCTGACGGCGCAGAGCCGTGATTTGATCGTCCAGTGCCGAGGCATCGGCAGGCTCAGAACTGGCTACCGGATGATTCTGGGCCATGGATTCAGCCATCGGCTGTGCACTGACAGGTTCGGCAAGCGTAGTGGCAGCTCTCTCCGCCGAATCTGGCAACAGCAGGTTCGCACCGGCTTTTAGGCGCCCCGGATCACCATCGGGAAAGGCATTCGGATTAAGTGCCTGGATATCGCGCATGAACTGCGACTGGGAACCCTGCGCGCCGTCAGCGACATAAGCGTTTGCAATCGTCCAGAGACTTTCGCCACTCGCAACCCGATGGCGCTTGCCCAGCGACGCTTGCGGCAATTCGGCGGGCTCTGAAAAGTGAGCTGGTTCGGCGCGCACTGGCGAAGCCACCGCTTGCGGGACGCTGACCACCTCGTTATCGGGAGCCGGCGTGGTCGGCAGCGGATCAAGCAGAACCGTGTACTCGCGCAACATCCGGCTCTTCGCCCGGGTGATCTCGACCAGGAAGTTCAGGTAAGGCTCATTAACCGACTTGTTGGAAGCCACGCGGATCCGGCTGCGGGTACCGTCAATCACGGGGGTGAAGCTCAGATCCTGCAGGAATGCCAGGCGCTCGACACCGACACGGGCGAAGTCATTACTAGAAGCTAGGGCAACACGGATGTCATCGGCCGACAGATCGGCCACATCCAGCAACTCGATTTCAGCGCTCAGCGGCTGATTCAACGCGGAGCGGAGTGTGATATCGCCCATGCCCAAGGCAGACACCAGGCCGGAATAGATCAGCGAGCCCGAGGCTACCATTAACAAGACTCGACGACTTAGTGCCATAACAACCTCCACAGCCGACCAGCGGCGTGCATGGACGCCGACCCACTGTTCGATTACTGAACTGTGACGCGGTTATCGACAGATACAGAAAAAGATGGATGCATTTCGTCGGCGAACGCGCTATGGCATTGTGCCACTACCATGCAAACCAGCCTACGAGCAAAGGATGAACGGCGGTCGCCGCCTGGTTTGCGAACAGTCGAATGAGGAAGAACGACGCGCCAATCGACGACGACAAGGGCAGCGATCTCGGTAGTGATTAGCCCACGCCGGCTTTAACGTTTGGCCTTGACCAGGTTGGCCAGAATGCGCTCATGCACCTGTTGGCAGTTGCGCAGGTCTTCCTCGTCGATGCCTTCGAAGAGCTCCTGCCGAACCTGGGTGGAGATCGCTTCGATCTTCTGAATCAACGGGCGCGCCGGCACGCCAAGAGTAATGAGCTTGGCACGGCGATCCCCCGGCGCCGGCTGGCGATGCACCAACCCCTGAGCTTCAAGGCTGTCCAGCAATCTGGCCAGCGTCGGACCTTCGACCGCCACGCTTTGCGCTAGCTCGCGCTGGGTTGGATCGTGATCGAACCGGGCCAGATGCAGGAGAACCAGCCACCGGGCCTGCGACAAGCCTAGATCGGCCAGCCGGCGATCCAACTCGGCGCGCCAGCCACGCGAAAGTTGCGCCAATTGCATGGCGAAGCGGTGTTGGTCTGGGTACATGGAGCGGCGTTCCTGCAAAACTAATTATTAGTGAGCTAACCACAGCTCTAAAATGCTGGCAAGCGGCCCTCTACTCTGGAACGTAACCGTGAGTTGCAGGACAAGCCTCAGCCCGAGCGCAATAGGCAACAAGCGAGGCGCCGGCTAGCCACGCCGGACTATATGCCAGGTATGGCGATCAGAGTTCGAATTCGGCCTGCAATGACGCCCGCACGCAAAACAGTACCGCTTCTGGAACACGTCCGACGAAGTGCTCGGCAATTGACGCAACGGGAGGAAGCTCGCCTTCGCCATCGAGGAACGCCTCCTGGATCTCGCCCAGCAATTCCTCGGGTAGATCCAGCGCCTGCTCCAAGCTGAGCTGTTGCTGGCCGATCGCTTCGGCGAGCATGGCGTACACATTCTTCTCGCTGCAATCGAGCTGTCGGGCTATCTGCGCTGGCGTCATACCGGCACGCGACAGGGTGATGAGCTCATGACGCACATCCGCAGGGGACCTGACCGCCTTCGCCGTACCCTGCAGGACTTCCAGAAACGCTTGGCCATAGCGCTCAAGCTTGCGCGCACCCACGCCACTGATGCGCGCCATGTCGCTAAGCGAGCTCGGTTGGCTGCGGAGCATTTCCAGCAAGGTCGCATCCGGGAAAATTACGTAAGGCGGTACGCCATGTTCTTCGGCGAGCTTGCGGCGCAGCGTGCGCAACGCCTCCCAGGTCTCGCGTTCCTCGCTGCGAACCAATTGACTCGCCGCGCTGACGGAGGTCTTCGGCGCCTTGGCAGCCAGCTCGCGGCGCAGTTCGAGGGTGACTTCGCCACGCAATAACGGACGGCAGCTGTCGCTGAGTCGCAACCCACCAAAACCTTCCAGGTCGACATCCGCCAGCCCCCGCGCGACCAACTGACGGAACAGCGAACGCCACTCCCCTTCCGATAGCGCCTTGCCAACGCCGAACACCGACAGTTGTTGATGGCCGAAACTACGAATCTTCTCGTTGTCGCGGCCGAGCAGGATATCGACCAGATGCCCGACGCCGTAGCGTTGTCCGCTGCGGTAGATCGCCGACAGCGCTTGCCGCGCCGGTTCGGTGGCATCCCAGGTCTGTACGCCATCGACACAGTTGTCGCAATGACCGCAAGGTTCGGGCATCTGCTCGTCGAAATAAGCCAGCAGAACCTGGCGACGGCAGCGGGTTTCCTCGCACAGCGAGAGCATGGCGTCGAGCTTGTGCTGCTCGATGCGCTTGTGCCGATCATCGCCCTCTGAATTGTTGAGCATCTGCTTGAGGAAAATCACATCCTGCAGGCCATACGCCATCCAGGCATCAGCAGGCAGGCCATCGCGACCCGCACGGCCGGTTTCCTGGTAATACGCCTCCAGCGATTTGGGCAGATCAAGATGAGCGACGAAACGCACGTTGGGCTTGTCGATCCCCATTCCGAAGGCGATGGTTGCCACCATGATCAGGCCTTCCTCGTTGAGGAAGCGCTTCTGATGGAAAGCCCGCAGATCGTTCGGCAACCCGGCGTGGTAAGGCAGCGCAGGAAAACCCTGCTCGGTGAGGAAGGCGGCAATGTCATCGACCTTCTTGCGCGACATGCAGTAGATGATGCCAGCATCGCCGCGACGCTCCGCCAGGAAGGCCATCAACTGCTTGCGAGGCTGTTCCTTGGGCACGATGCGATAAAAGATGTTCGGACGATCGAAGCTGGAAAGAAAACGCTCGGCATTCTCCAGATGCAATCGCTGGACGATTTCCTCTCGGGTGCGCTTGTCCGCCGTGGCAGTCAACGCGATTCGCGGGACGCTGGGGAAAAACTCTGCGAGCTGTCCCAGCTGAAGATACTCGGGACGGAAATCATGGCCCCACTGCGAGACGCAATGGGCCTCGTCGATGGCAAACAGACCGATTTCCAAACGTTGCAAGAACGCCAGCATGCGCGGTTGAACCAACCGCTCGGGCGCGAGATAGAGCATTTTGATTTCGTTGCGGCGCAGGCGATCGGCGATGTCTCGCTGTTGCTCAGCCGTCAGGGTCGAATTGAGCGCTGCCGCAGCAACACCCAGCTCCTCGAGCGTGGCCACCTGATCGTCCATCAGCGCAATCAGCGGCGATACCACTACTGCCAGGCCGTCACGGAGCAATGCCGGCACCTGATAACAAAGCGATTTGCCGCCACCGGTCGGCATCAACACCAGTGCGTCATCGCCGCCGGCCACGCGCTCGATGATCGCACCCTGGTTGCCACGAAAGGCGTCGTAGCCGAAAACATCTTTGAGAATGCGCTGTGCCTGATCGAGCATGCCGGTCTCCGAAACAAGACGCGCGAGTATACGCGACACGGGCGCGGGGTTCAGGCTGAACACCACGATGACGCGATAGCCGGACGGTGAGTTCTATTGCAGCGGAACTCCATCGGTATTTTTCTATCTGTCGAAGGACGACGGCGCGCGAAAGCTGGCCCAGCCACTACCGCCTGATAGCGCGCGGTAGCGGGAGACCCGCAGCTCGTCTAGAATCACCGCTGTTCTCATCCCAAGGTAGTCTTTGATGTCATTCGCCGAGCAACTCGCCCGCTTGCAAGTGTTTCTGGATGCAGATGACCTGCATGAAGAAGCACTGGATTACATCGCCGCGCACGGCTACCTGACCGCGCTGTGCATTTGCTCGGAGCAGGTGCCCGAACGCGAGTGGATCGATGCGCTGTTCGCCGAGCCGCCGAAGTACGCCGACGACACCGAGCGCGAAGCCATCGAGGCGACACTGACTCAGCTTAAGGCGCATATCGCCCGGCAGCTGGCCAGTGACGAAGATATGGAACTGCCTTGCGAGCTCGACATGGGCGACGAACCGGACGAATCCGATCTGCGCGGTTGGTGCATCGGCTTCATGGAAGGCGTGTTCATGCGCGAGTCGGTGTGGTTCGAAGATTCCGAGGAGGAAGTCAGCGAGCTGCTCCTGCCGATCATGGTCGGCTCCGGGCTGTTCGATGAGCAACCCGAGTTCAGCGACATCGCCGAGGATCAGGATCTGGTCGGGGAAATGGTCGCGCAGATCCCTGAAATCCTCACCGCGCTGTACCTGATCTGCCATGCCCCCGAAGAGAAACCGGCGCTTCTTAAACCGCGCAAACATTAAACCCGGGTAACCTCTTGGCGCACCGCGATATCCCGACGTATCGCAACCCGGTAGTGCGTTATACGCTACTGGGTATCGGCTGGTTGAGCGTTGCGCTCGGCGTCATCGGCATCTTTCTGCCGGTCCTGCCGACTACGCCCTTTCTTCTTCTTGCCGCCGCCTGCTTCGTCCGCAGTTCACAGCGCTTCTACAACTGGCTGGTGATGCACCCGAGGCTGGGTCCCTGGTTCCGGGATTATCTGGAAGGCAAAGGCATCCCGCTGAAGGCAAAAATCTATTCGATCGTAACGATGTGGCTGAGCATCAGCGTGTCCTGCTGGTTAGTGCCGATGTTCTGGGCACGAATCGGAATGCTGACCAGCGCGACACTGGTGACGCTGTACATCCTCCGCCTGAAAACCCGTCCGCCGCGCTAAGCCACGGATGCGTGCTCACCGGTGCTGGAGGCTTGCGTGATTGCGCTGGAACACCTCTGTGCCCATCGCCGCGATCTGCCGCTCGATCATCGTTTCGAACGGTCCCAGCAACACATCGAACCTATCGGTGTCCTCAAGCGTATTCAACACAGCCACAATCGCTTCGAGGGTGGACAACGCACCGGGCATCGGGGCCTTGCGCAGTCGATAGCGGGACATCAGGCCCTCTGGTAGTGCAACACGCGGCAGGTCGGCAATACGCGGATTGAGGTGCAGCAGCTTGCGGGCCTTGCGCCAGGTGCCGTCCGGCACGATCAATCGCAGCGGCCCACCCTTCTGTGCCAAATCCACAAGCGACACGGCCTGCTCGCCGGGAAACAACAGGTAGCTTTCGAGGCCATCGTCTGGGAGATCCTCGAATACTTCGCCCGCTCGGAGCTCGGCATTGGTCAGACCCAGCGCTGCCAAGCGCGCCGTGTTCAGGGCGTGTCTCGTTTCGCTAGGGTGCTGAAGGATCAGCACAGCAGTGGTGCTGGCAACAGAGGGGATCAAAGCACAGAGGCAATGACTCAACGGGCGCTGGCAACGCGTGCATTGTGGACGGGACATGGCTTCTCCTGAATGGAGGCGAAGTCTGCCACAACCGGCAGAAACGTAACGGTGGACTAAGCTAGTCGCGGTCACCGATTGTAAAGAGGCTGCACCGATGCTCACCCTGCACCACCTGGACAATTCCCGCTCGCAACGCGTGCTCTGGCTGCTGGAAGAACTGCAACTCCCTTATGAGATCAAGCGCTACGCTCGAGACCCGCAGACAATGCTTGCTCCACCTGAACTGAAGAAGGTGCATCCGCTCGGCAAGTCGCCCGTCATTACCGACGGCGACCTGACTCTGGCCGAGTCCGCCGCCATCATTGAGTATCTTGTCGACCGCTACGGCGACGGCCGACTGACCCCGCCCATAGGCTCATCCGAATACCTTCGCTTTCGCTATTGGATGCACTACGCCGAAGGTTCAGCGATGCCGCCGTTGCTGCTCAAACTGGTATTCGATCGCATTGGCAACGGGCCAATGCCCTTTTTCATTCGGCCGGTGGCGCGGGCAATCGCCAAAGGCGCGAACAAGGCATTTATCGGCCCACAGCTAAAGCTCCATCTGGATTACATGGAGAAGGAACTAGAGAAAAGCCAATGGTTCGCCGGGGACGAATTCAGCGCTGCCGACATTCAGATGAGCTTCCCGTTAGAAGCCGCCCAAGCGAGAGCGGGCCTGGATGCCAGTCGCCCGAGGCTGAGTGCGTTCTTGCAAAGGATACGTGACCGCCCCGCTTATCAACGAGCCATAGAACGGGGTGGTCCGGTGATGCCCGGGCGCTGAAATTCAACCCCCCGGCTGTACGGGTCAGCGCCTCTTGGCTGCTGACTCGCCTCGTTGCGCGCGGACCGGTATCGGTTGCAGCCGCGGCGGTTCGATGAAGCCAAGCGCCACTGCCAGATTCCAGCACACACTACTGAGCCATGCTTTCATGATGAACCCTCCTGCTTGGTAACGGGTCTTGGTGGAGCCATGGGCTTCGTAATCAGCATAACCCAAGAAAAGCGCCGTTGCCTGCAACAAATGTTGCTGATTGTCAGCCTCCGAGCCTATGTGGTTTGGCTCTATAAATTGCGACCCGCCTTGACCGCGAGCGTTCACCACATACCACTCACTGGGCAGCCTCCAGCCTGCGCCTGTACGGAAAGACATCGATCACTTTGCCATCGCTTATCGCTTGCTGCAGGCCCTTCCAATAGTTGGCGTCGTACAGCTCGCCGTGGAGCTTGGCAAAGAGGCGACGCTGCTTGATATCGGCAAACAGAAAGCGCGGGAACTCCTCTGGAAACACATCGTTCGGACCGACCGAATACCAGGGTTCGGACGACATTTCGTCTTCCGGATAACGAGCCTCGGGGATGTAGCGGAAGTTCACCTCGGTGAGGAAGCAGATCTCGTCGTAGTCATAGAACACTACCCGGCCATGACGGGTCACACCGAAGTTCTTCAATAGCATGTCGCCGGGAAAGATATTGGCGGCGGCGAGTTGCTTGATCGCCAGTCCGTAGTCCTCCAGCGCTTCCTGTACCTGCTGTTCGCTGGCGCTCTCCACGTAGATGTTCAATGGCGTCATCCGCCGCTCGGTCCAGCAGTGGCGCACCAGCACCGTATCGCCCTGTACCTCGACCGTTGACGGCGCAACCTCAAGCAGTTCTGCCAGGCAGTCGGGATCGAACTTGGACTTAGGGAAGCGGAAATCGGCGAATTCCTGCGTATCGGCCATGCGCCCTACCCGGTCGACACTTTTAACCAGCCGGTACTTCTCGATGACGGTCGCCCGGTTGACGTTCTTGGTCGGAGAGAAGCGGTCCTTGATGATCTTGAAGACCGTGTTGAAGCCCGGCAGCGTAAACACGCTCATGACCATACCGCGCACACCCGGCGCCATGATGAAGCAGTCATCAGTGGTTGCCAGGTGATTGATCAACGCGCGATAGAACTCCGACTTGCCGTGCTTGTAGAACCCAATGGAGGTGTACAGCTCGGCGATGTGCTTGCCCGGCATGATGCGCTTGAGAAATCCGATGAACTCCGCGGGTATCGGCACCTCGACCATGAAATACGAGCGCGTGAACGAAAAGATGATCGAGACTTCCGCTTCGTCGGTGATCAACGCATCGGCGACGATTCCCGCGCCTTCGTGGTGAAGTAGCGGTATCGCCAGCGGCCATTGTTCGTCGCGTGTGAAGATCCGTCCAACCAGATAGGCGCCCTTGTTGCGGTAGAGCACCGAACAGAAAAGCTCAACCGACAGCTCAGGGTCCTTGCATACCCAGTCTGGCAAGGACACCTGCAGCTGCGCCTCGAGCCGCCGCAGGTCACCGTTCAGATCCGCGTAGGGTACGGAGAAGGCAAAGTCCCTAAGGATCTGCGCGAGCATGCCGTAAAGGTCACCGCCGGGCTGATACCGACGCGTCTGGGCCTTTCGCTCGTGGGCACGATTGGAGGGCCGAGTGGTATGGATGAACATGGTGCCGTCGCTGATGCAGTCATGGCTGAACAACGTACAGAAGATCGAGTTGTACCAAGTCTCGGACAATTCATCGTCAAAGCGGGGATTGATCTGATCGATATAGGCGCTCTTGATCTGCGGCCACTGCTGTACATCCAGCAGTACCTCTGGCTCGAATAACGCTCGCAGGTCCGCTGCCGTTTCGCCGACCTTCTGTTCGTACAAGTTGATGCGTGCCGCCGAGGCATGCTGAGCATCTTGCCACTGTGCTTGTTCGAACCGGGACCGAGCACCTTCAGTGATCAGCCGGAAATGTTCACGGTAGTTATCGAAGCCCAGCAGGATCTGCCGCGCGATTTCAGCGTCCGGCGATTTTGACAGCATGGCGATCGTCTCCAGCGATGGAAGCCCGAGCTTATCCAGCCACCGATCGCAATGAAAGGACCGCAGCGGGTCGCAAGCCGGTTTGAAAGCGTGATTCGGGTTGCCAGACAGGCAGACCTCGCCAACACTTCGGTGTCCCGTCGTCGGAGTTTCCCATGCGTCCTTCAGACCTACTGCGCCTGCTCGGTCTCGCTGCCATCTGGGGCGCCAGCTTCCTGTTCATGCGAATCATCGCGCCGGAACTCGGGACATTTCCCACTGCGTTCTTCCGGGTACTATTTGCCTGCCTAGGCCTGTTGGCGATTCTGATGATGATGCGGATCCGCTGGGATTTTCGCGGCAAGCTGAAACTGTGTCTGATTCTCGGAATGATCAATTCCGGCGTCCCGTTCGCGCTCTATGCCCTGGCAGCGCAATTTCTGCCAACCGGCTATTCCGCGATTTTCAACGCAACCACACCAATGATGGGCGTAATCATTGGTGCTCTATTTTTCGCCGAAGCGCTGACGGCAGCGAAACTGGTCGGAGTGCTATTCGGCCTGAGCGGCGTGGCGCTGCTGACACGTACCGGCCCCGTGGCATTCGACGCACAGCTGTTGATCGGCGCGCTCGCATGCCTGGGCGCGACCGCCTGTTATGGATTCGGTGGTTTCCTGACTCGTCGCTGGATCAACCAGCACGGCGGGTTGAGTAGCGAATTGGTTGCCTTCGGCAGCCAAGCGGGAGCGGCACTCTGTCTGCTGCCACTGTTCGTCCTGTCACTGCTGACAGCGCCCCCGGTTTCCTGGGGTGACAGCACCGTCTGGCTCAGCCTTGCCGGGCTCGGCATCGTCTGTACCGCATTCGCCTATATTCTGTATTTTCGCCTGCTTGCAGACATCGGCCCGGTTCGTACCCTGACGGTCACCTTCATCATTCCACCCTTCGGTGTGCTCTGGGGCGCCCTGTTTCTTGATGAACCGCTGGACTGGGCCTATGCCTATGGCGGTGCGCTGATTGCCGTGGCGCTCTGGCTCGTACTCAAGCAGGCGCCGGCCACGACCGCGGCGACACCTGCGTCCAACGAAGTTAACGACGGTCCGGCGCTGGCCGAAATACCAGAACGAGACCAAGCACGATCAGCAACATGCCGACCAGACTGAGCATCGCCAACCGGTTGCCGAATACCAGGTAGTCCATTACCGCCGTCACCGCCGGCACCAGATAGAACAGGCTGGTCACGTTGACCAGATCTCCCTTGGCGATCAGTCGATACAACAATAAGGTCGCGGCCACCGAGATTACCAACGCCATCCATGACACCGACAGCCAGAAGCCCGGTTCGAAGGTTATGTTCATGGGCTGGAATGGCACGAACAGCGAACAAAGCAAAAGCCCGGCGAGATACTGCAAGGGCATGGCACGTAGCGGATCACCTTTGGCTCGTTTCTGCATCATCGAGCCCAGCGTGATGCTCGACAGTGCCAGCAAAGCACAGGCCACGCCCGCCACGGACAGCCCTCCCACGCCAAGGCTCTGATACACCACCAGCACCAGTCCACTCAGACCAAGCAGCAATCCGAACAGCCGCAGCGGTCTTAGCCGTTTGCGCTCCAGCAACACGGCCGTCAGGATCGGCTGCACGCCTAGCAGAGTCGCCATGACCCCCGGCGTCATCTGCAGATCCAGTGCCAGCAGATAGAAGATCTGATAACTGCCCAGCAGCACCAGACCGGTGGTCAAGGCATACCGACGCGCCTTCCATCCGTCAGGCAGCGATAGCGAGGCCAGCCTCACCACCCCCACCAACGCCACCAGCGCGATAACGAAACGAACCAACAGGAAGGCGAACGGCGACGCGTACGCCAATCCCCATTTCGACACGATTGCCCCACTGCTCCAGAGCAGCACGAAAAGGCCCGTAGTCGCATACGCGACCAGGTTGTTGCGTGAGAAAGAAATCATCCTGCCACCTTTGATCAGGCATACGAAACTGCGCCAACGAATGGCAAATGCAGTGACGGAAGTGCCGGCGAACCGGCGTGACTCAAGCCACCGCGGGTGGCGGTGGCGGAGCCAGGAACAAGCCCGGTGGTGGGCTCGCAGGATGGCGGGGAGATGTGATCGGCATGCGTGCAAGAGCTGCGAAACCACCCGCGTATGGGCGTTCGTGGTCAGCGACGTTGCAGAAGCATGTGCGGTTCATACCGATCTCGAAGCATTGGAGAAGCAGGTTTCAGACTATAGCGGTGCTGCGCCGGTTCTGCCAAGCCAGATCGGCGCAACGGGTGTTACTGCTGCAGTTCCTGCTCACCGAACAGGTCGGCAAACAACATGGTGGACAGGTAGCGCTCGCCGGAATCGGGAAGAATCACCACAATGTTCTTGCCCTGCATTTCAGGCCGCTGGGCCATGCGCACCGCCGCAGCCATGGCGGCGCCGCAAGAGATGCCACAGAGGATGCCTTCTTCGCGCATCAAGCGCAGCGCCATGGCCTTGGATTCTTCATCACTGACCAGCTCGACTTGATCGACAATGGACAGATCGAGATTCTTCGGCACGAAGCCGGCACCGATGCCCTGGATCTTATGCGGGCTCGGTTTGACCTCATCTCCCGCGAGCGTCTGGCTGATTACCGGAGAGCTGGCGGGCTCGACCGCCACACTGAGAATCTTCTTGCCCTTGGTGCCCTTGATGTAACGCGAAACCCCGGTGATGGTGCCGCCAGTCCCAACCCCCGAAACCAGTACGTCGATGTTGCCTTCGGTGTCGTTCCAGATTTCCGGCCCGGTGGTTTTCTCATGGATCCCCGGGTTGGATGGGTTCTCGAACTGCTTCGGCAAGTAATACTGGTCACGGTCCGATGCGGCGATTTCAGTCGCCTTCTCGATGGCGCCCTTCATGCCTTTCGCCGGATCGGTGAGCACCAGCTCCGCGCCAAGCGCCTTGAGTACTTTGCGCCGCTCCAGGCTCATCGAAGCCGGCATGGTCAATACCAACTTGTAGCCACGTGCCGCGGCGACGAACGCCAGACCGATGCCGGTATTGCCGGAAGTCGGCTCGATGATCGTCATGCCTGGTTTGAGCAGTCCGCTTTTCTCGGCATCCCAGATCATCGCCGCGCCGATCCGGCACTTTACCGAATGGGCCGGATTGCGGCCCTCGATTTTGGCCATGATGCTGACGCCCTTCGGGCCCAACCGATTGATCATCACCAACGGGGTATTCCCGATGGCCTGCGCATTGTCAGCGAAGATGCGGCTCATGACAGTGTCCCTGCGAGTGGAAAATCAGACTGATCAGCCTAAGCCCAGTCTCATGACTCGTCCAGCCGAACTCACCGATACGAGCAACGGTCCACCTTCAAGTAAAGGCAGTTCGATGACCACACCTTCGGCCAGACCACTCCATGAAAAGACGTTACCGACTCCCGCTGTGGATACTTCTGTCATTGGCATTGCTACTGCTGATCATCCACCTTGCCCTGCCCCACTTGGTGCGCAACTACCTGAACGACAAGCTGGCGGACATGGGCGAGTATCGCGGCCATGTCGACGACGTCGATCTGGCCTGGTGGCGTGGTGCATATCAGATTGACGGGGTGCTGATCGAGAAGAAGAACGAGAAGGTTCAAGCCCCTCTGTTCACCGCTCCGACAATCGATATCGGGGTGAGCTGGCGAGCACTCTGGAAGCATCGCGCCCTGGTAGGTGAGGTCCGGCTGGAACAGCCAGAACTGAATTTCGTCGACGGCAAGGACGCCGGCGATTCGCAGACCGGCGAAGGGGTCGACTGGCGCGAAAGGCTTGAGGAGCTGGTGCCGTTTACCTTGAACGAGCTGCGTGTCATCGACGGTCAGCTATCGTTCCGCAACTTCGAATCCGATCCGCCAGTGCATATCTACGCCAACGCGATTAACGCCAGTCTCTACAACCTGACCAACACGGCGGATGGGCAAGGCCGCGTGGCGACGTTCGAAGGCAACGCCAAGTTTCTGAACCATGCCCCTATGGAAGCCACCGCGAGCTTCGACCCCTACACCAACTGGGAAGATTTTGAAGTGAACCTGCGCTTGACCGGGGTGGAGCTGACCAAGCTGAACGACTTCAGCAATGCCTACGGCAAATTCGATTTCGCCGGCGGCACCGGTGACTTGATCATGGAAGTAGAGGCCAACGACAGTCAACTGTCTGGCTACATCAAGCCCTTGCTGCACCAAGTCGAAGTGTTCAACTTCGAGCAGGACGTCGAGAACGAAGACAAAGGCTTCTTCCGTGGGATCTGGGAAGCCGTGGTCGGTGGCGGCGAAGAAGTCCTGCAGAACCAGAGCAAAGATCAGTTCGCTACGCGTGTTGAGCTATCCGGCAGCACCAAGAACACCGAGGTCAGCCCGTTTCAGGCCTTCATCGCCATCTTGCAGAACGCTTTCGTCGAAGCATTTTCGGCCCGTTTCGAGCGTTCACTGAGTGAAGACGACAAATAGCGGAGCACGGTTGAGCGGCCTGCGCCCATTCAGTGACTGAATGATTCGCTCGCGTTCACACTAAAGGGCCCATCCCTTATAGTCGATCTCTGACTCAAACACGAAGCGCCTGCGTGCCAGGCCCGATCAAGGAAATCCTGATGAAGTTCGAAGGCACCCAATCCTATATCGCCACCGACGACCTCAAACTGGCGGTCAACGCAGCCATCACACTGGAGCGCCCGTTGCTGGTGAAAGGCGAGCCGGGCACCGGCAAAACCATGCTCGCCGAGCAACTGGCAGAGTCATTCGGTGCGAAATTCATCACCTGGCACATAAAGTCCACTACCAAGGCCCATCAGGGCCTGTACGAATATGACGCGGTGAGCCGCCTGCGTGACTCGCAGCTAGACTCAGACCGGGTGCACGATGTACGCAACTACATCAAGAAGGGCAAGTTGTGGGAGGCGTTCGAGTCCGAACAGCGCGTCATTCTGTTGATCGATGAAATCGACAAGGCGGACATTGAGTTCCCCAACGACCTGCTGCAGGAACTCGACAAGATGGAGTTCTACGTCTACGAGACCAATGAAACCATCAAGGCCAAGCAGCGCCCGATCATCATCATTACGTCAAATAACGAAAAGGAGCTGCCGGATGCCTTCCTGCGCCGATGCTTCTTTCACTACATCGCCTTCCCTGACCGGGAAACGCTGCAGAAGATCGTCGACGTGCATTATCCGAACATCAAGAAGGACTTGGTGGCCGAAGCCCTCGACGTGTTCTTCGATGTTCGCAAGGTACCCGGGTTGAAGAAGAAGCCATCCACCAGCGAACTGGTCGACTGGCTCAAGTTGCTGATGGCCGACAACATTGGTGAAGCCGTGCTGCGCGAACGTGATCCGACCCGAGCGATTCCGCCCCTGGCTGGAGCCCTGGTAAAAAACGAACAAGACGTGCAATTACTTGAGCGTCTGGCATTCATGAGTCGTCGCGCCAGCCGCTGAACGGCGGCGGCTCCAAGCGGAGCCGACCACCTCACACACTGGAGGAAGAACCATGCAAACGCATACCGGTAGTTGCCTCTGCGGTGTCGTGCGGTATCGCATCGACGCACCGATCAACCAGCTCACCCATTGCCATTGCAAGATGTGCCGCAAGGCGCACGGGGCTGCATTCGCGACCTACGCGAGCGTGCCGCTGGAAGCGTTTCACTTCCTCTCCGGCAAGGATCAGCTGGGCGTCTTCCACTCCTCCGAACATGTGACGCGGACGTTCTGCATTCGCTGCGGATCCAATCTGCAATTCGTCGATAACCGAGAGCATGAGGTCGGCGTCGCTGCCGGCACGCTCGACTCTTCGCTGCCCGTCCCGCCCCAGGAGCACATTTTCGTCGGTTCCAAGGCGGACTGGTACGAGATCAGCGACGGGCTCGCGGAACACGACGAAGACCTCTGACCACCAAACGCAAGGTGCCGTGATGACGGTACGCCCGAGGTTCTGCCATGTTGCTTGGCCTGTTCAATGAAATGCGCGCCGCCAAGGTGCCGGTGTCGGTACGCGAGCTGCTCGACCTGATCAACGCGTTGAAACACAACGTGATTTTCGCCGATATGGACGAATTCTATTTCCTGTCGCGGGCCATTCTGGTCAAGGATGAGCGCCACTTCGACAAGTTCGACCGCGCCTTCGGCACCTACTTCAAGGGCTTGGAAAACCTCGATCAACACATTGAGGCGTTGATTCCAGAAGAATGGCTACGCAAGGAATTCGAACGCTCGCTGAGCGATGAAGACCGCGCCAAGATCGAGTCCCTCGGTGGGCTGGACAAGCTGATCGAGGAATTCAAGAAGCGCCTGGAAGAGCAAAAGGAACGGCACGCCGGGGGTAACAAATGGATCGGCACCGGCGGCACCAGCCCGTTCGGTTCCGGTGGCTACAACCCCGAAGGCATTCGCATCGGTGATGCTGGCAAGCGTCAAGGCAAGGCGGTGAAGGTCTGGGACCAGCGCGAATACAAGAATCTCGACGATCAGGTCGAACTGGGCACTCGCAACATCAAAGTCGCCCTGCGCCGCTTGCGCAAATTCGCCCGTCAAGGTGCGCAGGACGAGCTGGACCTCGATGGCACCATCGACCACACCGCTCGAGACGGCGGGCTACTCAACATCCAGATGCGCCCGGAACGACGTAATGCGGTGAAGCTGCTGATCCTGTTCGACATCGGCGGCTCGATGGACGCTCACGTGAAGGTCTGCGAAGAGCTGTTCTCCGCCTGCAAAACCGAGTTCAAACACCTGGAGTATTTTTACTTCCACAACTTCATCTACGAGTCGGTCTGGAAGAACAACTTCCGCCGCACCTCCGAGCGCACCTCGACACTCGACCTGCTGCACAAATACGGCCCTGATTACAAAGTGGTATTTGTCGGCGATGCCGCCATGGCGCCTTATGAAGTGACCCAACCCGGTGGCAGTGTCGAACACTGGAATGAGGAAGCGGGCTACGTCTGGATGCAGCGCTTCATGGCCAAGTACAAGAAACTCATCTGGATCAATCCCTACCCCAAGGACACCTGGGGCTACACCTCATCCACAGGGATCATCCGCGAGCTGGTGGAGGATCGGATGTACCCGCTGACATTGAGCGGTCTGGAAGAAGGGATGAAATTTCTGGCGAAATAGCAGCCAACCGATCACCGTCACGGTGCCATAGCGAACCCGCCTGGGCTCGCTATGCATTATCACCTGGACGACCCGAGCGAGCGACGCGACGCACATTACGTGGCCGACGCTGCGGAAACAGCAATCGGCGGATCAGCAGAAAAATGCTCTCGGCAATCCAGGCCAACAGCAATGCACAGCCGACCCCCCAAGCGATCGCCTCGGGCGCCAGCAGGACCTGAAAGCGGTAACTGCTCCAGACCTGATGGCGAATGGCCTGGTCGGCCCCGAAGAACACATGCCAGGCTTGTGCATACCAGGGACCCTGCATGATTCGCCACTCACGATCGAGCAGGCGTGCGCGTTCCACGAGCGCCGCGACACTGCGTGCATCACTCTGGATAACTGGATCATCGCTGGCACGATAGTGCTCCACCAGCGCATTCAAATTGCCCTCGAAGAACCGTCCGGCCGTTTCCTGAAAGCCCAGCAGCCCCTGCTGCGCTTCGATCCGGCGCGCCTCGACGTGACGTTCATATGCTTGAATAAAGCCCGGCACCTGGACGCCAATCAGCAAGCCAAGGGCGAACACCGTCAGTCGCAAATAGCTTCGTAGCATCACTGCACCTGCCCGCGCGCAACGCACTCGCCCAAACGCCAGAGCGTCCATTCGCCCGGCTGGTGAACTTGCCACTGCTCGTTATCAGTCAATGGCTCGGTTGCCAATACGGTAACGACATCATTCGGCGTTGTTTCAACGGTGAAATCGACCGTCAGGTCGGCATCTTTCAGTTGTGCCGGGCCAAAGGGAGCGCGCCGAGTAATTTGCACGAGCTTGGTGCTGCAGAAACTGAACAACCATTCACCGTTGCTCAGCAAGCAATTGAATACGCCTTTGGCACGGTAGCCCGCGCAGGCGTCGAGCAGTGCAGGGAGCAGGTCCTCGGCAGCCACGCGGTCGGGGAACACGCTGCGCACCCGGCTAAGCAGATCGCAGAACGCCGCCTCGCTATCGGTATCGCCGACTGGCTGGTAGAAACCACGCGCAGGACTGAAATCAGCGAGCTGACCGTTATGGGCGAAGCACCAATGCTGCCCCCACAGTTCTCGCACGAAGGGATGGGTATTGACCAGAGCGACCCTGCCGACGTTGGCGTGACGGATATGACCGATCACCACTTCGCTCTTGATCAGGTAATGCTGAACCATCTTCGCCACTTCGGACTCGCAGCTGGCCACTGGATCCTGAAACAGACGCAGACCACGGCCTTCGTAGAAAGCGATGCCCCAACCATCTTTGTGTGGCCCGGTGCGCCCCCCGCGCTGCATCAGCCCCGTGAAGCTGAAATGAATGTCGGTCGGTACGTTGGCGCTCATGCCGAGCAGTTCACACATGCATGATCTCCCGCTATCTCTTGTGTTCCGAGTGCCCGGTATTAGCCGGTCGACTCGCTCATAACCTGGGCTCGGTCCGTGACTGGTAACGATTGGAGGGGCGGTAGTCCACCTGCTCGTCATCCTCGAGCCGCTCCCGCAAGGTACGAGCGTCCTCCTCTGCTGCAGATGCTGTGCGCCGCCGCCCGAGCCGGCGCTCGATCGGCCAGCGCAGCGCCACCAATACTGCGTATAGCGCGAATGCGATCAGCCCGTAGAGTGCCAAATCCGCAACTGCACGCCAGGCGTTGTTGCCGACCTTGAACAGTAGATCCAGCGCGGTGATCGCCACAGCCGGCGCGAACAGTTCCCGAGTGGGATCGACGATGGTGGGTGTCAGTAGCAGTACGGCTGCGATCAGCCGCAGCGGCTCGCGCAGCCAGCGCCACAGGGGTCGCGTGACACGGAACCACACCAGCAGAGCTCCCAGTGCAGCCACTCCATAAGCTGTCCAGGCGAGTAGGTAATCATTGGCGAATAGGAACATGACGATCTCGTGTGTAAGGCAGTGTGCTCACCGGCGTGTAATGCCGCGCATGATAACAGTGGCGAGCCTGCCGGCTGCCAGTTCGCAATGCAATGACAAGCTGGTCATCATCCATGTAACGCCGTATAAACGCTGAAAACAAAAAAGGGCCGGAAAGCGCCAGTAGCGTGCCGAGAAGCCATACTTGTCACACGGACACATCAGGAGAGCCATCATGACCTACCAGCATATTCTGGTCGCTACCGACCTGAACGACGAATGCCACCCGGTCGTAGCACGCGCCGAGGCATTGGCCATCGCCAGCGGCGCAAAACTAGCCTTGGTCCACGTCATCGAACCAATGGCCATGGCCTTCGGCGGTGACGTGCCGATGGATCTATCGATGCTGCAGCAGCAGCAGTTCGACCAGGCCCGTGAGCGCTTGACCGGGTTCGCTGAGCGTTACCCCAGCCTGACTGTCGAGCAGCGTCATCTAGCCTACGGACAGCCCCGTCAGGAGATACACAGGCTGGCCAAGGAACAAGGTTGCGATCTTGTCGTTGTCGGCAGTCACGGCCGTCATGGTCTGGCGCTGCTGCTCGGCTCTACCGCCAATGACATTCTTCACGGAGCCCCCTGCGACGTGCTTGCTGTTCGGCTGACCAAGGCCGAGTAACTTCACCGATTCTGCGCCTGAGCCCTGGCGGCTCAGGCCATCTCCGGCCCCTCTCCGGCGCTCATCACCAGCGGTCTGATTTTCTTCAACTGGGTCTCCAGTGAATAGGTCAGGCTGGTTGCCATGGAGAAAAACGTCAGGAAAGCCTTTAGATTGGAGTCGCCGTGACAGGTGTCGTGGATTCGCTGCCAGAACGCCTGATTGACCAACTGCAGTTGCTGGAAAGATCGCACCAGGCCACGCAACTCCCAGTCGGCATGGCGTCCTTCACGTAAATTGAAGTACTGCCGGGCCAGATACAGCGAGACCGCACGCAGCACGAACTCCTGATTGCTGGCGAACGGCAGATGCTGATGCGCCATCGGCTTGAGCCTGCCCAGCACCGGGCACGCGCTGGTAGCCATGATAACGCCGAGCAGCGCACGCAACCCCTCCTCCAGCCCTACCAGCTTGTTGTATTCCCGTTCCGGCGTACGCACTCGCACTTGCGCTTTCTTCACCGCAGGCAGGCCCTGGAAGTCCTCGATGACCCGGTGCAGGTCCACCGCGGCGGGGCAATGGCTGAAGCTGTCCCGACTCAGTGGGCAATTGTTGCACTGCTGATGATCCAGGCGCGTCCATTTGGGTGCCTGACTGGCAGCCTCGTGATCGTAGACGCGGTCCAGCTCGATCCGGTAGCTGAACTCATGCTCGTCGTCCAGGACGATGCGGTAATCAATTGCCATCTAAGCTCCGTCTGGAATGCTGACAGGTGTCGTTTAGTCTTGGTGTCCGGGTCACGCCATGCGGAACATCAAGGGCTGATCTATGGCATCGAGAGATGTGCTGGACAGAACGGGGGATTTCCACCACGCGTGCGCTTCAATCTTCCAGCTCGGCCCAGCGCTCCAGCAATTCGTCGAGTTCTGCCTGCAGCGCCTCAAGACGCGATATCGTTTCGCCAGTATGCTCCGCAGTCTGCTGATAGAACGTCGGCTGCGCAATTTCGGCTTGCAACGCGGCGATGTTTTTTTCGACTGCGTCTATTTTTCCCGGTAGCGCCTCCAGTTCGCGCTGGACCTTGTAGCTGAGTTTCTTCTTCGCCGGGGCAGGTTCGGCGTTGGGTGTCGCGGGCTTGCTCTGCGGTGTTTCGACTTTCGCTTCCTTGGCTTCCTTCGTCTCGGCTACGCCGAGCAGTTTTACCGAGCCGCCTTGCCGCAGCCAGTCCTGGTAGCCGCCGACGTATTCGCGAACGACCCCGTCACCCTCGAAAACCAACGTACTGGTGACCACGTTATCGAGAAACGCCCGGTCATGGCTGACCATCAATACCGTGCCCTGGAACCCGAGTAGAACCTCCTCGAGAAGCTCGAGGGTTTCCACGTCGAGATCGTTGGTCGGCTCGTCCAGTACGAGCAAGTTGGCCGGCTTACTGAACAGTTTAGCGAGCAAGAGGCGTGCCCGTTCTCCGCCAGACAGTGCCTTTACTGGCGTGCGGGCCCGCTGCGGGCTGAACAGGAAGTCACCGAGGTAGCTGAGAACATGGCGATTCTGGCCGTCGATAGTGATGAAGTCGCGCCCCTCGGCGACATTGTCGATGACAGTCTTTTCCAGTTCCAGCTGGTGACGCAATTGGTCGAAATACGCCACTTCCAGTTTGGTCCCCGCCTCAACCGTGCCACTGGTGGGTTGCAGATCGCCCAACAGCAGCTTGAGCAGTGTGGTCTTGCCGGTTCCGTTGGCCCCGAGCAAACCAATCCGATCGCCACGCTGCAGCACCATCGAGAAATCGCGAATCAACGGCTCGCCGCCCGGATGAGCGAAGCTTGCATGCTCGACGACGATGACCTGCTTGCCGGATTTCTCCGCTGCGTCGACCTGGATGTTGGCCTTGCCTTGATGCTCACGGCGTTCGCTGCGCTCGGCTCGCAATGCCTTGAGTGCACGAACACGGCCTTCGTTACGAGTACGGCGGGCCTTGATGCCTTGGCGAATCCACACCTCTTCCTGCGCAAGCTTCTTGTCGAACAGCGCATTGGCCGTTTCTTCAGCCGCCAACTGTTGTTCCTTGTGCACCAGGAAGCTGGCGTAATCGCCGTTCCAGTCGATCATGTGGCCTCGATCGAGCTCGAGGATGCGAGTCGCCAGGTTCTGCAGGAACGCACGGTCATGCGTGATGAACAGCACCGCACCGTTAAAACCGGTCAGCGCTTCTTCCAGCCAGGCAATCGCGCCGATATCCAAGTGGTTGGTCGGCTCGTCCAGCAGCAGCAGATCGGGTTCCGATACCAGCGCCTGAGCCAGCAGAACGCGCCGCCTCCAGCCGCCGGAAAGCTCGGCGAGGGTTTTGTCGGCTGGCAGCTGCAAACGACTCAAGGTGCTATCGACCAGCTGCTGCAGACGCCAACCGTCCTTGGCTTCGAGTTCTTGCTGGACATGCATCAGCTTGTCCAAGTCGGCTTCGTTCTGGATGTTCTGGCTGAGGTGATGGTAGTCGGCAAGCAACTGACCGACGCCGGACAAGCCTTCGGCTACCACGTCGAACACGGTGCGCTCGTCAGCGAGCGGAAGCTCCTGCGGCAGCTCGCCGATCTTCAGCCCCGGCGCGCGCCAGATTTCGCCGTCATCGGGCAACTGGCTGCCCTTGACCAGACTCAGCATGCTGGACTTTCCGGTGCCGTTGCGGCCGATGATGCACACCCGCTCACCCCGCGCAATCTGCCAGGACACTCCATCGAGCAATGGATTGGTGCCATAGGCGAGGGACACATTGGTCAACTTGAGCAGGGTCATGACTACCTCCGGAAAACAGGGCGCGCAGTCTAGCAGAATGCGCCTGTCAGACGGACGTCACCGCGTTTGCGGGCATGCGTCCGAGGGCTTCATCCACAACCAGCCATCATGATTCCGCCAGCGTCCCAGGCGCGCCACATCTGGCTTATCGTACGTTCGTCGGAACGTACTAGTTTGTTGGTTTCAACAGCTTAATCCTCGTTTAACTGCCAGCGCGGCCAAGCTAAGCTAGCGCAGCAATCCCTCATGCCCCCGTCTTCGGAAGTCTCATGCGCGGTCGACTCTCCAGTATCTGTTTTTGTCTGTTGTTCACTGCCGTCACCCTCGAAACCGCTCAAGCCGCCAGCCTTCAGCAGCAACGGCAGTATTACGACGAAGCCAAGCGAGCCTTGGCCAAGGGCGACAGCGGCCCGTATCGGCGCTACGCCAGCGCGCTGCGAGACTACCCGCTAGAACCTTACCTGGCTTATGACGAGCTGACGGCACGGCTGAAGTCCGCCAGCAATGACGAAGTCGAGAAGTTTCTGGCTGAGCATGGCGACTTGCCCCAGGCCAGCTGGATGAAACTGCGTTGGCTGCGATTGCTCGCCGCGCGCGGCGACTGGCGGCCCTTCGTCGCGCACTACGATCCGAAGATGAACTTCACCGAACTGGACTGCCTGTTCGGCCAATACCAGCTCGCCAGTGGACAGACGAAACAAGGTTACGAGACCGCCGAGCGGCTCTGGCTGGTTGGTAAATCACAGCACAACGCATGCGATGCGCTATTCGACCGCTGGGAAGCCGCCGGACAACTCACCGAAGAGTTACGTTGGAAGCGCACCAAACTGGCGGTCGAGAACGGTAACTACGGCCTCGCCAGTTTCCTCACCAAAAGCCTGCCGACGCTGAAAGCGCAGGGCGAACTGCTGATCGATGTCGCGCAGAAGCCGCAGATGCTTGATCAGACGGGCCGCTTCATGACGCCAACGCAGACGATGGGCGATATCGTCTCGATCGGCCTGCGCCGGCTTGCACGCAAGGATCCGGAAAAGGCCCTCCGGCTGCTTGAGACATACGCCAGGCGCCTGTCGTTCTCAACGGACGAAAAGGTCGCGATCGCTCGCCAGATTGGTCTCACCCTGGCCAAGCGCTTCGATGCACGCGCACTGAAGGTCATGGCCGAGTACGATCCCGAGCTGCGTGACGATACCGTCAGCGAATGGCGGGCCCGCCTGTTGTTGCGCCTGGGACGCTGGGACGACGCCTACGCGCTGACCCAACGGTTTCCCGAGGAGCTCGCCAACAGCAACCGTTGGCGTTATTGGAAAGCACGCAGTCGGGAGCTGGCCAAGCCCAATGACGAACAAACCATTCAGCTCTACCGGCCGGTCGCCAGCGAGCGCGACTTCTATGGATTCCTCTCGGCCGACCGCATCCAAGCGCCTTACAAGCTCAACCATCAGCCACTTGCGCTGGATCCAAAGTTGATTCAGAAGGTCCGTAACACCGCGGGTATCCGCCGTGCTATGGAATTCCATGCGCGTGGGCAGATCGTCGATGGGCGCCGGGAGTGGTACCACGTCAGTCGGCTGTTCAGCCGTGAAGAGCTGGTCGCGCAAGCACGGCTAGCCTACGAGATGGAATGGTACTTCCCGGCCATTCGCACCATCAGCCAGGCGAAGTATTGGGACGATCTGGACATTCGCTTCCCCATGGCCCATCGCAACAGCTTGGTGAAGGCAGCTAAAGCGCGGGAGATTCATCCAAGCTGGGTGTTCGCCATCACACGCCAGGAAAGCGCCTTCATGGCCGACGCCCGTTCGCACGTCGGAGCCACGGGACTGATGCAGTTGATGCCGGCCACCGCGAAGGAAACCGCCAGACGCTTCGGCATCCCGCTTTCATCACCGCAACAGGTGCTCAATCCCGATGTCAACATCCAGCTGGGCGCCGCCTATCTCAGTCAGATCTACGGTCAATTCAAAGGCAACCGGGTGCTCGCCTCAGCCGCTTACAACGCTGGTCCCGGGCGGGTTCGTCAATGGTTGAAGAACGCCGAACATTTGCCGTTCGACGTCTGGGTCGAAAATATCCCGTTCGATGAAACCCGCCAGTACGTGCAGAACGTGCTGACCTACTCGGTGATCTACGGACAGAAGCTCAACGCACCACAGCCCCTGGTCGAGTGGCACGAGCGCTATTTCGAAGGGCAGTGATGGCGATGGCAGGCCTTAAAAATGCCGGCCGCACGATGGGGACGCACCCCATTCTGCGGCGCTGCGGTTTTGCTATCCGAACCTATTCGAGCACTTGCACAGGCATGCCCACCTTCAGCACGCCAGTGCCCTCGGCGATGAGGTTCTGTCCGAAAAACACCCCGCCATCCCCCTTTCGGTAGTTCATCAGCGTAGCCAGTGGCTCACGGGTCGGGCTCTTCTCACCGTTGAGCGGATCAATGGTCGGGATGATGCAGCGCGAACACGGCTTGACTACGCGAAACTCCATATCGCCAATACGAATGCGCCGCCAGCCGTCCTCGGCGTAGGGGGCCGAGTCGGCGATCAGCAGATTCGGCCGAAACCGTCGCACGTCGAGCAGTTGTCCCACCCGTGCAGAAAGATCGTCAAGTGATCGCTGGCCGATCAGTAGGAAGGGAAAGCCATCGCTGAATCCGGTCAGCTCGCCAGGTCGGGCATAGTCCTGGTCGATCTGGATGCCCAGCGCGTTTGGCAGATGCACCAGCCGGCACGGGCGTTCGAGCAAGCGCGTCAGCCAGGCCGCCGCGGCATCACCGGCATCAGGTGCCCGCAGGGTCTCGCGCCAGATCAGCACGCCGCGCATCATGCTGTCCGGGCCAGGCACTGGTACCCGCAGCGTCTCCATGCCGGGGGCGCACATCAATAGCGCCGTTTCGCCCTGCCAGCGCGCGGTCAGCAATGCCATCTGCGGCAGTATTCGCTGTGTCAGGAATTTTCCAGTCGCCGCATCCACCACCATCCAGCGGCGGTCGCCGCTCAGACCGAGCTCGTCGCATCGCCCCTCCTCAAGCAACTCAGCGGAACCGGACTTGAGCGGAAAACGGTACAACGAGGAAAGGTGCATGCGGGTGCCTCGATCAGATGGACGGGTCAGCGAGTTTCGTCCAGCAACAGGCGTTCTCGGACGACATCCACCAGTTTCTCCGGCTGGAACTTGGAAAGGAAGTTGTCACAGCCGACTTTCTGCACCATCGCCAGGTTGAAATTTCCGGAAAGGGACGTATGCAGCACCACATACAGATCACGCAGACGCGGATCGTTACGGATTTCAGTAGTGAGCCGGTAGCCGTCCATCTCCGGCATTTCAGCATCGGTGAACACCATCAGCAGGCGATCGGTGAGCACTTCTCCCGCATCGGCCCACGCCTTGAGCCGGTTCAGCCCTTTCATGCCGTCGCTGGCGGCATGTACGGTGATGCCGAGCTGGCTGAGGGTCTCGCGCAGCTGCGCCAGTGCGACGGTTGAGTCATCGACACAAAGCACTTCACGCCCCCTGGCGCGCTCGAGCAACGGATCGGTTAGACGTTCGGGCGCGATGCTGGTGTTGTACGGGACGATTTCGGCCAGCACCTTTTCCACGTCGATGACCTCGACGAGCTTATCGTCGACCTTGGTGATCGCCGTGAGGTAATGCTGGCGTCCCGCCGTGGTCGGTGGCGGCAACACTTCCTCCCAGTTGAGGTTGAGGATGCGGTCCACGCCACCGACTAGAAACGCCTGAATCGAGCGGTTGTACTCGGTCACGATGATGGTGCTGCGCTCATCCGGCACCAGTGGGCGCAGCCCGATGGCACGCGATAGATCGATCACCGGGAGCGTCTGGCCACGCAGATTGACGACGCCGCAGACCGAGCCGTGCCGGTGTGGCATCAGCGTCATCTTCGGCAGTTGCACCACCTCCTGGACCTTGAACACGTTGATCGCGAATTGCTGGCGACCCGAGAGCCGGAACATGAGGATTTCCAGACGATTTTGCCCCACCAACCGGGTGCGTTGATCGACTGACTCTAGAATGCCGGCCATTATGCGGGCTCCTTGCGAATAAGGGATGTAACAAGCTATCGGCCGCAAAGCTTCGCGCTTTATTATCGGAACAAGTATTTTATCGGCCCGCAGCGAGCCACCTGATTGATCAGCCGGTAGTGGGTACGCCGCGGTCAGGCGGGCTCGCCATCAGCTCGAGGCAGTGGCTCATCCCGCAGTAACGGGCTGCCGTCGGGAAGATGCAGTCGCAACGCCCTACGCTTCACCGAGAAGCGCATACGCTTCGCTGCAAAGGGTTCACCATCAAGGTTGATGTCGATCTCATCCGGCGCTTCAACCTCGATCCATGGCACGCGCGCGGTTACTGAAACGGTATCGATTCCCAGCAGCCCACCGCTCAACAGCGTACCCAAGGTGCCTACCGTATCGGCAGGCGCCGGGACGATGCAGATATCGAACAGGCCATCATCGATCGAAGCCTGCGGACACAGCTGTTGCCCACCCCCAGACTGACGACCGTTGCCGATACCCAGTGCTAGAAAGTCGCCTTCCCAGGCGAAGTCAGGTCCAACAAAGCGCCCCCAGGCAGCGCGCAGTTCACTGAAGCGCGACAAGCCGGTCAACAGATATGCGCTGCCCCCCAGCACCCGCTTCAGCTCTTCGGAAGTCGTAGCAGTGACCTTGGAACCGAAGCCACCGGTGGCCATGTTGAGGAAGGTTTCACCGTTCATTTCTCCGACATCGACCCTCACCGGCTCGCGATTGAGCAAGGTCAGCGCCTCGAAGGGCGTCAGCGGAATCTCGGCGGCTTGGGCGAAATCATTAGCAGTACCCAACGGCACTATCGCTAGGCTGGCATCCGAACCACTTTCGAGCAAAGCCTGGGTCATTTCCCGCGCGGTCCCGTCTCCACCTCCAGCGATCAGTGTTCGGTATCCCGCGGCGAGCGCTTCCTGCACCAGGCGTGCGGTATCACCGGCTTCCCAGGTCACCCGTACGGCCAGTTCGTTTCCCAATTGACGCCATTCGTTGACTGCGGCACGCAGCTCGTCGTTGAGCGCCTGTTTCCCGTGAAGAACAAGTAACGCCTTGGGTTCATTCATTTCCAATAACTTCCATTCGGTAATCGGCAAATAGGACCTGCTGCGGCACCAGAAAGTTGTGAGTCTGGGACCAACCGCGACTTAAGCCCATCGACACATCGCGTTGACCATCGGTCAGGAGACCGCACCCGAAAACGCTCGGTGCGGAACCAGCCCTTGCTCATAACCTTTAAATATCAGCCCTTTAGCAGCGAATTTAATCCTCACGACTGACTAAGCACTTTGCACCCTGACGGTGAACTCATTTCCTGGAAGGCGGTCGGAGCAGGTGTCCAGGTGAAGGTTGCGATAGCGGCCTGCCATCAGAACCGCGGATCGCGGCGATCAAAACGAGTATTGAGCTAGCAATAGCCGTAGGAAGGAGCCTTGTATGCGCTTACAGTCCGTTGGAACCCTTGAGTACGCCCACCCCAGTTTTGTTGATTATTTCCTTGCCAGCGTTCGCTTGATTCACGGACTGACCGCTGTTTTGCCGGGCGTCCTGCTGTTGCTTTTTCTGCCGCTCGAACTGCCGGCGGGCGGTGGTACTTTCAGTACCTTTCTGATGTTTTTCGGCGTCATCAGCGTAGTCATTTTCCAGTCGGTTGGTATCTATAGCGAAGAAGTGTTCAGCACACTGCTGCGCTTCCGCACCATGTTGGTGGCCTGGGCTGCTGCGTTCAGCCTGTTGATCTTCATGCACCAGGGGCTGGGCATGTTCAGCTACCTGGAAGCCAAGCACCTGACTTTCTGGTTCATTGCCAGCGGCGTCCTGTTCGGCGCCGAGCGATTGATGATGCTTGCACTGTTCCGTCGCCTGATGGCCAAAGGTGTATACCTGCAAAATGCGGTGATCCTCGGCGGCACCGATAACGGCCTGCGCGTTGCCGAGTATCTAGCCCATCACCGCGACATCCGCACCGGCGTACTCGGTTTTATTGATGACCGCCTGGAGCGCCTGCCCAAAACGCTGGCCGACCTCCCACTGCTGGGCAATACGCGCGATCTGGAACAAATGATCCGCGAAGAAAAAGTCACCCAGGTTCTAGTCGCCCTGCCCTGGTTCGCCGACAGCCGCATCGGCCAAGTGATCAATGAACTGCGCAAGCTGCCGGTCAACGTGCTGCTGGTCCCGGACATGGTCGCCTTCCGTCACGCCAACAAGCGCATCACCGAAGTCGGCGGGCTGCCGACGCTGATCGCTTCCGATCTGCCGCTGCGCGGCTGGTCGCCAATGTTCAAGCGCATCGAGGACATCATCCTCTCCAGCCTGGCTCTGCTGGCCGCCGCGCCCGTGATGCTGTTGCTGGCCCTGGCGATCAAACTGGACTCGCCCGGCCCGGTACTGTTCAAGCAGAAGCGCTACGGCTACAACAACCGGCTGATCGAGGTGTTCAAGTTCCGCTCGATGTACCACGCCAAGTCGGATGCCAATGCCGAGCGCCAGACCACCCGTGATGACGACCGCATCACCCGTGTAGGTCGCTTCATTCGCAAAACCAGCCTTGACGAGCTGCCCCAGCTGCTCAACGTCTTCCTCGGCAGCATGTCCATGGTTGGCCCGCGCCCTCATGCAACCGCGACCAAAGCCGCGGGCGTGCTGTTCGAAGACGCCGTCTCGGAATACTCCGCGCGCCATCGCGTCAAGCCCGGCATCACCGGCTGGGCACAGATCAATGGCTATCGTGGCGAAACCGACACCCTCGAAAAGATCGAAAAGCGCGTCGAGTTCGATCTGGACTACATCGAGCGCTGGTCGGTCTGGTTCGACATCTACATCCTCGCCCGGACCATTCCCGCCTTGCTATTCAATAGGGACGTCTACTGACTGCAGCACGCATTGACCGGCCCCATCAAGGCGATACGCCACTTCATGCGCGAGCGCAGCAGGAAGATTGAACTAATGAAGCGAGCAAATATCAGATTTGCGTTCTGCTACACGCATGCCCATCCGTCCAGGAATTCGGGGCTGAGAGGCTAAGCGAGATGTTCCAGAACATATTGATCGTCTGTGTCGGCAACATCTGCAGAAGCCCGGCGGCCGAAGCGTTGCTGGCGCATAGGCTCCAGGGTAAAGGCCTGACAATTAGCTCGGCAGGCATAGGTGCACTAGTAGGCAATCCAATGGACAAGACCGCACATGAGGTGCTTGCCGACCACGGCCTGGAACACAGGTCCCACCGTGCTCGGCAGGTCGATAGCGAGATGCTGCACCAGGCCGACCTGATCCTCACCATGGAGCACAGTCACGTCCAGCACATCCGCCAGATAGCCCCCGAAGTACATGGCAAGACCTTTCTGATGGGTAAATGGCTAGACAACATGGAAATCCCCGATCCCTTTCGTCAATCCAAGCCCGCATTCGAACATGTCCACAGCCTTCTGACGCAGTCCGTCGAGAGCTGGCTTCCTTACCTGAAATAAGAAGAAGGAACTTCAATGACCACCATGCCCCGCCCCATCTACGAAACCAAAGAGGACAAGGACATTGACCTGGCCCACCTCTTTGACACGCTCATCAATAATCGGGCCTTGATCCTCACCATCACAGGCTTCTTCGCGGCACTAGGTGTCGCCTACGCATTGCTCGCCACGCCGGTGTATCTGGCCAGCGCGATGATTCAGATCGAGCCGAAGAATGGCTTGCCCAGCCTCACCGATGTGGTGGGCAACGCACCGGCAGTCTCCCCGGCACAGACCGAAATCGCACTGCTCAAGTCGCGCTCCGTTGTGGGCGGCGCGGTGGAGGCGCTCAACCTCGACATCAACATCGAGCCGCATTACTTCCCCCTGATCGGCGGGTTCGTGTATCGCCGCTTCGAGCCGACTGAAGAAGGCGAGCTGGGTTGGTACCCGGACGGTTTCGAGTCCTACGCCTGGGGCGGTGAATCGCTGCGTGTCACTCAGCTGATCGTGCCGGACAAGATGCATGGCGAAGAGTTGACACTGGAAGCCGCTGAGAATAATGGCTTCATTCTGCGCGACCCCGACGACGAAGTGGTCGCTCAGGGTGTGGTTGGCGAACCGGTCGAAACGCCGGATTACGGAATTACCGTCGCCGAGCTCAACGCGCGGCCAGGTACCACCTTCACGGTGATCAAGAACCGCACCTACGCCACCACCGAGGACTACCAGAATCGCCTCTCCGCTGGCGAGCTCGGCAAGCAGTCCGGCATCGTCAATGTGACCCTGGAAGGCACCGATCCGGACAAGGCCATTCAGGTGTTGGAGGAAGTGGCGCAGCGCTATGTGGACCAGAACGTCGCACGCAACGCCGCCGAAGCGACCCAGAGCTTGGAATTCCTCAGCGAACAGGTACCGGAAGTTCGCAAGAAGCTCGATGCCGCCCAAACAGCGCTGAACAAGTACCAGACCGGCAACCGTTCGGTAGACATCTCGGCCGAAACCCAATCGGTACTGGATCGCATCGTCGATCTGGAAAAGCAGATTTCCGAGCAGAACCTCAAGCGTACCGAGATGGAACGCCGCTTTACCCGTCAGCATCCGAACTTCCAGGCGCTGATGAATCAGATCAATCAGCTACAGATGCAGAAGGCCGAGCTGGAGAAACAGATCGGCACCCTCCCCTCGACCCAGCAGGAACTGCTACGCCTGACCCGTGATGTGGAAGTGTCGTCCGAAACCTATTCGATGCTGCTGAACAAGACTCAGGAGCTGGACATTATCCGTGCCGGTACCGTGGGCAACGTGCACATCATTGACCACGCGGCAGCCGACATCGATCAGCCCGTCAAGCCGAACAAGCCACTGATCGTCATTGCAGCCATCCTCCTCGGAGGCCTTCTCGCAGTCGCCTTCGTTTATGTTCGCGAGGCGCTCAAGCGCGGCGTGGAGAATCCAGAAGAGATCGAGCGAGTCGGCATTCCGGTGTACGCCGCAATCCCGTTCAGCGAGAAGCAGGGCGCGCTGGAAAAACGTTTGGCCAACTTCAAGCGGGACAAAAGCAGTGCTTCTTATCTGCTGACCATCAACGATCCGGCGGATCTGGCGACCGAAGCCATGCGCAGCCTGCGCACCAGCTTGCACTTCGCCATGATCGAGGCCAAGAACAATATCCTGATGATCACCGGCCCCAGTCCAGCCGTCGGTAAGTCGTTCGTCACCAGCAACCTGGCGGCGGTAATCGCGCAATCCGGCAAAAAAGTGCTGCTGGTCGACGCCGACATGCGCAAGGGGTATCTGCACAAAGTCATGCGTTGCCAGGGTGAGAAAGGGCTTTCGGACATCCTGTCCGGGCGCATCACGCTGTTCGACGCCATCCAGAAGACCCAGCTCAACAACTTGCACGTGATTGCTCACGGCCAGTTGCCACCCAACCCGTCCGAGCTGCTGATGCACGAGAACTTCTCTCGCTTCGTCAAAGAAATCAGCACGATGTACGACATGGTGATCTTCGACACGCCGCCGATCCTCGCAGTCACCGATGCCGCCCTGGTCGGCAGCCAGGCTGGCACCACGCTGATGGTTACCCGCTACGGCCTGAACGGCGTCAAGGAGATCGAGGTCGCCAAGCGCCGCCTCGAGCAGAACGGGCTTCTGGTCAAAGGCGTGATCTTCAATGCCGTGATTCGCAAGGCGTCGAATTACAGCGAGTACGGCTACTACCAGTACGACTATCAGAGCAAGTGAGTGTACCCGGCATGTACCGCATGCCGGCCTCACGAACAACAGCTTTTGCCACTCGTTGCTCCGCATCGACTACTCGTTCCCGTTCGCTCGCATTCGTTAGCGAACGGTGCACGCAGGTTGCGCAGTCAATGCCAGCCCTGTTGCAGATAGTTCAATTGGAGATCAAGGTAAATATGACACGTTGCTTTCTTTCGCCCGTGCTTGGCGCGATACGGCTGGCTGCAGGCTTGGCACTGGTCAGCTGTGTATCGCTTGCGCAGGCTCAATCCAGCGAGAATAGCGCCGGTATCGACCTGATCGGCATCAATATGTCCGGCGCCAATTTCGCACCTCATATAACGCCCGGTAAGGTCGGCACTAACTATTTCTACCCGGAGGAAAAATACTTCAAGTATTACGCGGACAAAAATATCCGTTTGATCCGCTTTCCATTCATCTGGGAGCGCGTGCAACATGACCTATACAAAGGCGTGAACTTCGATCAGATCCGCCTGATTAGGCGCACTTTGGATTACGCGGCCAAGCATGGCCAGAAAGTCATTCTGGATATGCACAACTATGGCCGATACAAGGGCAACCTGATCGGCTCTCCCGAAGTGCCATACGAAGCCTACGCTAGCGTCTGGAGAAAACTCGCCGAAGAGTTCAAGGATCACCCCGCTCTGCTGGGCTACGACATCATGAACGAGCCCCACTCCACCAAGGGATTGTGGCCAGCTGCGGCACAGGCGGCGGTCGATGCGATCCGTCAGGTGGACATGAACACCCTGATCTTCGTGGAGGGCGACCGCTGGGCCAGCACTTTCCACTGGCGCAAGGTGAACGAGGACTTTCTGATCGAAGACCCCGCAGACAAGCTCATTTACGAAGGTCACCTGTACTTCGACAAAGACTTTTCCGGACGCTATGCAGCGGACGAAACCGTCAGCCCCATGTTGGGGGTGGAGCGAGTCCGACCTTTCGTCGAGTGGTTGCAGGAACACAACCTTAGAGGTTTCTTGGGTGAGTACGGCGTACCTGGCCATTCCGAGTCGATGCTGGTCGCCATGGATAAATTGCTCGGCTATCTCAACGAACACTGCATTCCCAGTGCCTATTGGGCCGGCGGCCCGGGTTGGGGCAAGTACGTCCTGGCCGTTGAGCCCATCGACGGTAACGACCGGCCGCAAATGGAGGTGCTGCAAAAGAACATCGCCAATAGCTGTACGGAATACGGACCGACGCCGCGGCCTTGATCGATGCCCAGCTACCCTATCCGCGTATCCGCCGTGGAGAAACGCGTAGCACCTCGGCGGTGTGACGGCAGTCAGAAATTTTTGGCAAAACTGGCAATCACACGCAACCCAACCACTAACCGGTTGTCCAACGTTTCGACCGAGCATCAGCGGATTAATGCGAGCGAAACTCGAATGACCCGCCTATCGAAGGAGTCTGGTTACCGACGGTTGCTGCGCGATGAAAGGCAGGCCGGTAACAGCGATACCAGGACGACGCATCGAAGCATCGGTACGACAACGTTCAATGGCTTGAGTTTGTTGCGGCGTAGTTGGTCTGGACAATGGAAAAGCACCTAAGGACCCAGGTGATGACAAACATCAGCTCAAGATTCTTTTATTTACCTTTGACGGTGTTGGCGCTCGTTCTACATTTCTCTGTATTCGGCGATAGCACGCACAACCCGATCGGATTCAAATTTCTCAACGAAGCCTATCTGGCGGTTTGCCTTGGTGCATCGTTGCTTCTCGTGCTCGCAGCTGCAGAGGATGCGTCCCGAGAATTGCGCGTTCTGATGTACTACGCCTTATATAGCGTTTTGGTATTTACTCTGCTGCCGGCGATATTCTCGTTCTATACGTTCGGCCAACCCATTGCTTACGGGCTTATCGAAGAACGAAGAATTTTGTTCGCTTTTGGTTTCGCACCTCTTTTATTGCTCGCGAAAAAACTGACGACCCGCCAGTTCGAGCATTCGCTCTTGGGCGCGGCGCTGCTGGCAGTATTTCTTTCATGGTGCTTCAAGTTCGGCCTGTTGCCTGATCTGCGCACAGAGCAAACAGCATGGGACCGTCCAGATCGCTCCTCCATAGGCCCCTTTCTGATTTGCTTTACCTACTTCTATTGCATTCAGACCTGGGCGAGAGGGAAGTCTCCGATCAATGGCGACAAGCGGGCGCGTAACCTCTATCTCATCATGGCCGCGATACTTCTCATGACGCTGATTTTCGCAACGCAAACTCGCCAGCTTATTGTACTTTGCCTTGCTTTTACGCTTTTTTCTCTTAGGGCCAAGGCCATCATATGGGCCGCTTCACTCTGTATTATCTTATCGCCCTTCTATTTCTATCCAGAACTTCTCCAAACCTTGGGGCTGAACATCGAGTTCTATCAAAACAGTCTTGAAGGCGATGTAGACGATGGCGTGCGTCGTTACACGATCGCCGCCATATTCAATCATCTGGATCTGGTCAACTGGCTTCCCAGCGGTTCACTTTCGCTGATGTGGCAGGACGGCTTCATCCCTTATTTCGGTGAACATTTTTTCCTGTCGGACGTCGGGATCATCGGAACCATGTTCCGCTTCGGGTTTCTGACCTTCCTGGTGGTGCCAATGTCGCTGTTCATTTATCAGCGCATCGCCCGCAACATAAACCCGGACATGGGCTTCAATTACGCGGTCATGCTGGCGCTCTTCGTGATATGGCCACTCAGCGGCCTGTTCGAATACGCACAACCGATCGTTGTCATGCTTTTCGTTGTACATGCTTTACGCGCACGCCATCTTCGCAGCAAGGAACGAGTACATGAACGTCGCACTTATTCTCAACTACAAAGCTGCTACTGAAACTATCAGCTGCGCAGAAAGCCTGCTCACTCATTGCTCGACAATCGATCATATCGTCATCGTCGACAACGACTCCCAGGATGGGTCAGCCCTTGCCTTCCAGCAATGGCTGGATGACAAGGCATATGCAAAGGTAACGTTGCTCTGCAATCCGGAAAATAACGGTTATGCCGGCGGCAACAATTATGGCTTGCGCTGGGCGATGGAAAATCTCCAGCCCACCTACTTCTGGGTTGTCAACAACGATACGTATGTCGACAGCGATGCTTTCTCGCCGTTACTCGAAGCGTTGCAGCGGGACGACCGCCAGTTCGTCGGTTCGCTCGTGCTGAGCGCCGACACCGGGCGTTTGGAATGTTACGGGGGCGGAAAGCTGTACCCCATCCTGGGCAAGGCACGCCTGCTTGGAAAAAACCAGAGCCTCGAAGCACTGCAGCAGCAGAACCTCCAGCATGACCCCGATTACATAATGGGTTGCAGTCTCGCGTTTTCAGCGGCGCTGACGAAGGAGATCGGCCTGATGGACGAAAGCTACTTCATGTACTTCGAAGAAGTGGATTGGCAATACCGCGCCAGGCGCTTCGGTATCTCGATCAAGGTCATTCCAGAAAGCCGCCTGTTCCACTATGGCTCTCTCAGCCTGGGAAATCGCTCGGCTTTCTATCATTACTATCGCAACCGAGCGGCCACTCGCTTCAATAAGCGATTCTATGGACCGCTCTTCGCACTTACTTCCGCATTCTTGCTTTCAGCCGTTACAACGATAAAGGAATTCAGAAATCCCACCCTCGCCTGGTCGGGTATCAAGGGCGCTTTCAAGGGAGTAGCAATGAGTGTCAAGTGATACTAATGCGTTCGGAATAGATTTCTATTCCGGCAATAAGAAAACGTTATTGAGCTACATCCGAGAGGGTGTTAAGCAACCCTATTCATTTGTAGTAACGCCGAACGTGGATCACCTCGTTCAACTGGAGCATGACGAAGAGCTCCGAGATGCGTACGCCAAAGCCCGCTGGAGGCTCTGTGACAGCCGTATTCTTCTATCGTTGTTGGGACGCCTGGGTGTGCATCTGGACGAGGCCATTCCGGGCAGCGACCTGACCCTGGATATTCTCAAATGGGCCGACAAGGATCGCTTGCGCGTGGTTCTGATTGGTTCGTTGCAGTCGGAAGCCGACAAGCTGAGAGCCCTCTACCCCGGCATCGATCTGTATCACTACAACCCGCCGATGGGCTTCATCAAGAACCCCGAAGAAGTGCAGCGTTGCTTGCAATTCGTTCGGGAAAACCCGTCGGAACTGGTTCTGTATGCCGTAGGGACGCCGCGCGGAGAAGTTCTGGCCGCGGCGACTCAGTCTCATGAGCGTTCTGGCATGGGCTTTTGTATTGGTGCGTCCATCTCTTTTGCGACGGGCACCATCAAGCGTGCGCCGAAGTGGATGCGCGAATACAAGCTCGAGTGGCTTCATCGCATGTGCATGGAACCCCGCAGGCTGGCCAAACGTTATTGGATTGATGCGTTGTATATCGTGCCCGCCTTTCTACGGGAAAAAAGCTCGAGGCAAAAAGCCAGCCCCGCAAAGCAGGAGTCTTGATCGGATATCGAAGGGCTGCCAAAGGGCATGCCACCGTCGTTTCGTTATGTTGGTCGGCAACTAACGAAAAAAACTCGCGAATACTGCTTCGCTGCTGCTTTCCAGACAATAGCGAAGCAAGAGCAATTTCTAAAATCTAACCTCAAACAGGGAAGAACATGAAAGCAATCATCACGGGCATCACAGGGCAAGACGGCGCTTATCTGGCGGAGCTTCTGCTGGAAAAAGGCTACACCGTATATGGCACTTTTCGGCGTACCAGCTCGGTAAATTTCTGGCGAATCGAAGAGCTGGGTATCGACAAACACCCCAATCTGCATCTCGTTGAGTATGACCTTACCGACCTGTCCTCCAGCATCCGCTTACTTGAGAACAGCGGTGCAACCGAGGTGTACAACCTCGCGGCACAAAGTTTCGTCGGGGTTTCATTCGAACAACCGCTGACCACCCTGGACATCACAGGCGCAGGCGCTGTGAACCTGTTGGAAGCCATTCGTATCGTCAATCCGAAGATTCGCTATTACCAGGCCTCCACCTCGGAAATGTTCGGTAAGGTTCAAGCCATTCCGCAAGTGGAAACCACCCCCTTCTACCCTCGCAGTCCCTATGGCGTCGCCAAGCTCTACGCGCATTGGATGACCATCAACTACCGAGAGTCATACGACATCTTTGGTTGCAGCGGGATCCTGTTCAACCACGAATCGCCTCTGCGCGGCCGCGAGTTCGTGACCCGGAAAATCACCGATTCAGTGGCAAAGATCAAACTGGGTCAGCTGGATGTGCTCGAACTGGGCAACATCGACGCGAAGCGTGATTGGGGTTTCGCCAAAGAATACGTCGAAGGAATGTGGCGCATGCTGCAGGCCGACGAGCCTGACGTTTTCGTACTGGCGACGAACCGTACCGAAACCGTGCGTGATTTCGTGACCCTGGCATTCAAGGCAGTCGATACCGAACTGCGATGGGAAGGCAGCGGTGAGCAGGAGCAGGCTATCGACACGGCGACTGGCAAGGTCGTTATGCGGGTCAATCCAAAGTTCTATCGCCCAGCAGAAGTCGATCTGTTGATCGGCGACCCGCAAAAGGCCAAAGACGTGCTGGGCTGGGAACCCAAAACTTCGCTGGAACAGCTGTGCCGCATGATGGTGGACGCCGACCTGCGCCGCAACCAGCAGGGTTTTTCGTTCTAGGAAGGTTGATCGCCCACTGAGCGGAGCTGTACTGGATGCTTTAGTTGGGCACCGGCACACTCCGCCAGAGAACCGCGAAGGACACCGGACCTGTTCTCTGAGCTCACTTCCCCTGAACGATGGCCAGCTTGTTTATGCCAGCGATTCACGGTCGGCGCTGGCTTGAACTGATCAGAAAGATGAAAGGCGCCGTTCCAACGGCGCTTTGTAATCAGCCAGCCGACCGTAACCGGGACGCAACATCCCATGCCTATACCAGGGATAGATCGCTCCGCTGAAATTGGAATTTCATGCTATCGGGAAGAACATGCGTAAAGTGCTGATTACCGGCGTCACCGGTTTTACCGGCCGCTATATGGCAGAAGAATTCGCAGCCTACGGCTACGAGGTTCATGGCCTCAGCTATCGCCAACCCATGGGTGAACTGCCGATGGCGGTCTCAGCCATTCATTGCTGTTCGCTGAACGACACCGAGACGCTGCGAGCACTGTTGACGGAAATACGGCCCACCTATGTTGTCCATCTGGCCGCCGTGTCTTTTGTCGCACATACCGATGCGGACGCGATCTACAACGCCAACCTGCTCGGCACTCGTCACCTGCTCGAAGCGCTACGCACAACAGCTACCGGCCTGGAAGGCGTGCTCCTGGCCAGCAGTGCGAATGTCTATGGAAACGCTACCGAAGGCGTACTGGACGAATCTTCACCTTTTGCTCCGGCCAACGATTACGCTGTGAGCAAAGCAGCAATGGAGTACCTGGCGCGACTATACGTTGGGCGGTTGCCGTTGATTATCAGCAGGCCGTTCAATTACACGGGGGTTGGTCAGGCTGAGCAATTCCTCATCCCGAAAATCGTCGCGCACACACGTCGTCGCGCCGATGTTATCGAACTGGGGAATCTGGATATCGCCCGCGACTTCTGCGATGTCCGTCAGGTTGTACAGGCCTATCGACGACTGTTGGAAACCCCCGCCGCAATCGGCGAAACGGTCAATATCTGCTCGGGTTCTGCGTATACGCTCGAATATGTTCTTGAGCAGGCGGCCGCCATATCCGACCACCGAATGGAGGTCAGGGTTAATCCAACCTTCGTGCGCAGCGCTGATGTAAAAAATCTGTTCGGCTGCAGAACCAAGCTGGACTCGCTTATCGGCGACCTTCCCCAGATAGAACTGAAGGATACCTTGCGCTGGATGATCGAACAGCCATTGGAGAATTAATACTTTTTTCAATAACAGCGGCGTTGCCGAGGGCCTAAGGGCATTGCGATTGGTTATAACAGAGCGGGTATCTTCGATCCTTTTTAAGCTCGACTGGTACGAGCATCGAATGGCGTACGGTTATTCATAAGCCTTACTTCTCCGCTTATTTGCATGCGTGCCGCAACCGCGCCCCAGGGTGAAAAGAAACGAATTGCCGTTCTAGACGCTCTCATCGCTTAGCACCACAAATGCTTGCTACATCAATGCCTGATTTGTGCGCATTGTCTTGAACCCCCGAGAAACGGAGCGGTCTATGGCTACGGTGAGCGGCAAGCGCCTGTTGCAGTCTCGTGAAAGCGCTAAGCAGGTTGACTGAAGCCTGTCAGTAACTCTTCCGAAACAGGTCTCACATCGAGTCATGACGTACGACTTCCAGCGCTTTGCGGTAGCGGCATCAGGAGAAGCAGATATTGAATCGTTTTTGCACTTTCGAAAAACCGATTGTTGATAGACGAATCAATTTCGCTCGTTCCTTCAGTTCCAAGTGAATCTGCTGTTTCACTTCGTAAAACAACTATTCCGTCAAGGATGAAGAACCATGAAACCATTATTTGCTCTCGCTTTCTCTTCCGTACTGGTGCTCCAGGGATGCGTGTTTTCGCCTGGCCAACACCTTGATCCGGATGAATTCAAGGACGGTGCGGTATCAGAAGACGGTACTGTACAGCTGATTCGCATCACTCCCGATATGCTCAAGGGCGAGCTGTCCTCGGACAGGGGCACCTCCAGCAAGCAGGAACTGATCGACTACAAACCGGAGGCGTACCGTATCGGCGCCAACGATCTTCTCTATATAACCGTATGGGATCATCCGGAGCTGACAGCACCGTCCGGTCCGCAGCAGCAACTCGATGCCAACGGGCGCCTGGTTCGCCCTGATGGCACCCTGTTCTACCCCTACATCGGCACCGTCAACGCTGCGGGCCGTACTATTGAAGAACTGCGAACCGACATCGCACGCCGCCTCGCCAATTACATTGACAGCCCACAGGTGGACGTTGCATTGCTGCGTTACGGTAGCCAGCGCGTAGTCCTGTCCGGCGCGTTCAATACGGCTGGCGAAGTACCAGTCACCACCGCCCCGATTACGCTGGTCCAGGCCATCGGCCAGGCCGGTGTAGACACCGAGACCGCTGACCTGTCCAGCCTGATCCTCAAGCGTGACGGTCGCGAGTACATGCTTAACCTCGACGACCTCAACCGTCCAGATTCCTGGCTGAACCAGGTCTACCTGAAAGACGGTGACCAGCTCCACCTGCCCTACAACGACCAGAAGAAGATCTATGTGCTCGGTGAAGTCACCCAGCCACAGGCGCTCAGCTTCAAGGCCTCGAGCTTCAATCTGATGGATGCCATCGGTACTGCAGGCGGCATTCGACAGGATACGGCTGACGGCGAAGCGGTCTATGTCATCCGTGGCGCAGAGAACATCGCCACCGAGAAAGCCAAGGTATTCCAACTGAACGCGGCCTCCCCCACCGCCTTCGCCCTGGCCAAAAGCTTCCCGCTCCAGCCGCAGGATGTGGTGTTCGTAGGGCCGGCCGGAATCACTCGCTGGAACCGCTTCATCAGCCAGCTGTTGCCGTCGGCCACCGTGGTCGGTACCGGTGCGGCGTTCAACCGCTAATGACGTGAAAGGCATCAGGTCCAGCGCGGCCTGAGAAAAAGAACCGCAGCCAGCCCCTTGGGCGGCTGCGGTTTTTTATTTCCGTCCACATCCCGTGTGATGCCCGAGCCAGTGAGCTTGTGCCATCAGCATTGAGTGAACGACATCAACTGCCTATTCGGTCGGGATAGTTGGGTCATCTTCAAACATGTCGATGTCTTCATCGGTGAGCTCCGGCTCCTCGGGGTCGGACATCGGGGCATCATTGATGCTAGCGCCGTCCGGATCCCCGGGCAGGGGCGCCTGCGCGTCAGGATCGTTCGCCGCCTGTACTTCAGTAAACATCATGGATTCGACTTGCATGCTTCACCTCGCAGTGAGGCTCTCGATGAGCCTCTGCAAATTTCGAACGGTGAAGCCGCGATTGGTGCTGAACCTTCAGTCGGAACAGCGAAGCGCGTAATTAGCCGCAACCGCCTTCCGTATGACATCAGCTCGGCCTTGCGGTAGGCGCAAGCTGAAACACACGGGCACACGAGGACATCCTGAACCAGCACCCGATGCCCTATTCGCCTCCACCGAGAACGCCATCAGGAGCGCGCCGAAACCAACTCGATTACGAGTGTCCTGCAGCAGTGGCAGGACGCCGGAAGGCCGTCTGGCTTTCCGGCTGTAACCTGCCCTTTGTCGATAACGCTCATCCAGGCAAGGCATGGGCCAACGCATAGGCCATTGCAACCAGCGAGACGTCAGATGGGGCGGTCAACGGCTCTTAATTTGCCGCTTGGGCCACCGCCGCAGAAGAAGCGGCCCGTGCCATCGTATTCGAGCCCGGATACGCCGACACCCTCAGGCATTTCGACGGCGTCCAGCACGTCGCCTGTGGCCAGGTCGATGCGCCTCAGCTCGCTCTGGCCTTCCTCCCAAACTCCATGCCAGAGTTCCCCGTCGGCCCAGGTGACGCCTGTGACGAAACGGTTGGACTCGATGGTTCGAAGAATGGCGCCTGTTTGAGGATCGAGTTGATAGATCTTTCGCCCGCGATACTGGCCAACCCAGAGCGTCCCTTCTGCCCATGTCAGACCCGATGCATCTCCAGGTGCCGTAATGGTGGCAAGCACTGTGCCGTCCGTGGGATCGACTTTATGAATGAGGTCGCCCGATATCTGGTACAGGTACTGGCCGTCGAATGCCGTTCCGGCATCCGAGCAGACATCGATCGAACGCAGGGTTTCGCCGGTTGATGGATCGAGCGCATGCAGTTTGTCTCCGCTTGCAAACCAGACGTGCTGGCCATCATAGCTGACGCCATGCACGCTCTCGATGCCATCGAAGGGTCCGTATTCTCGTGCGATGTGTGCTGCTGATCGGTTCATGTGTCCATTCCTCCTTAACAGGTGGGAAGATCCTAGTCACATCATCACGGAAACGGGGAGTAACAAGATCGGCGCGAAACCAGGCGTGTGCGACGTCATCCAGCGCCGCGACCTACCGCTACCGAATGATTGCACGCTACCGACCGTCGCCAACGAGTCCAATGCTCGTTGCACGCTGCGCTGGCTGGTTCCGAGCGCAAGGGCAAGCGCGGAACTCGACCAGGACTCACCGTCAGCCAAGCAGGCGAGCACGGCCGTGTGTTTCTCTTCGGCGGGGCGTGTCAGCACAGCGACCTCGTCCGTCGCAAGCGGCGCGAGCACGAATCCCCGCTTCGTTGCAGTCACGCCAACCAGCCCCAACAGCAATGCTCGAAGACGCCCGATCTCCACACGCAACCGAGCCCTGTGCGACTCATCGACGGCCCGGGCCCGGAATGCTCGTTCAATCAAGGTGCGTCGCGATACGTCTGCCGGCCAGGCTTCTCCCAGCACGCGGATCAGCTCGAACAGCACAGGGCGTTTGATCAAAGAAATGCTCGCATTGCCTTTACACACGATATGACGGCATGCGTCCACAACGACCATGCCTGACGTCAGTACCTGTTGCACTTCGTCCAGCTGCACCAGTCGGTCGTCGCGCTGCGTAGTCAGCCGTGCGACCGGCTTGCTCAATGCAGCGGAGGCGCGTTGCAGCTCCGCACTCAGAGCGGGAATGCATGCTCGGCTCGCCGCATCCTCGGCTCGTGCCAGCGCCCTGCGCGCGCTATCGACCTGAAGACGCCGGAGCGCTATGGCTGCAACGACCAGCTCATGGATCGCCTTGGACGCGGGTCCAAGTACTGCCGAATCCAGTGCGGCCAGAGCGCATTCAGCGTCGTCCATGCGGCCGATCAGAACCAACCGCCGAAGCTCGATCAAACGCGCGTGCGCGGCGTTCGGCCAATCTCCATGCGCTTCGAGTGTCGCTCTCGCGTCGTCGAGCCTTTGCGACGGCCAGCCCAGATCGCGTGAAGCAAGCGCGATCTCGGCTTCGGCGACAACGCACCGGGCGCGGGGCACCGCCTCTTCGAAGCCGAAGGCGGCGTCACGCAATAGGGCCTTCGCTCGCACGAAATCCCCGAGTTGTGCCATTGCGATACCCCGAAGCGCAAGCGCTGCCGGATCGTCGCACAACGCGACCCTTTTGAGAGCGCCAAGTGGATCGCCAGATGCAAGTGCCTGCGCCGCGGCTTTCCTCAGAGAATCCATCCGCATCCCGTCCACACCTATATACCTCGAGGCTCCGATCGATCTGTCTTCCAGTGTCGATGACAGATCCTCCTTTTGATCCGAAGGACAACAAACCCATCGCTAGGAGTGGGCGGCCCCTCGCGGGCAGTTAACTGGCAGACGTTGCAGTCACTCTCATCGATGTCGATCTGCCCCAATGAGCCTAGCCGCTCCACGGAATTTCCATGCGCTGATAGTAGTAGCCACAGTTATGCAGCCCGGCAATGGGCCGGCAAACACAGCGTCCCATCGCTCGCACAAGGCTGACGCCTTCTATTAGAAGCTGGCCAGCCGAACGGCAAGGATGCCGTTCGATAATCGCACAGTAAGCAGCATGCCCGATTGATTGCGCAGACCGGAGCTTGCACGATTCATCGGCGATACGAGCCGCTGTCCGCCAAGGCGAGCCTTGCTCCCTTCCAGACACGCCGTTCGAACATAACAATGAATAAAAAAGGATGACGTGATGCTCAAGTTCCCCAAAACGCTGCTGTCCATGTTTGCGCTCGGGTCCCTCATGCTGAACGGCGCGGCCCATGCCGATGAACCAGTAGTCACCCTGAAACTGGCCCACTTCCTGCCCGCGCATTCGGTGACCCAGGCGCAATTTCTCAAACCTTGGGCGGAACGCATCACCCAGCAGTCCAACGGACGCATTCAGTTCCAGTTCTATCCTTCTATGCAGCTCGGCGGCACACCACCGCAGCTGGTCGATCAGGTTCGCGATGGCGTAGCCGACATCGTCTGGACCTTGCCTGGCTACAGCAGCGGCCGCTTTCCGCTCACCGCGGCGTTCGAACTGCCCTTCATGAGCAGTTCCTCGGAAGCCAGTAGCCAGGCCATGTGGGACTTCATTCAAAGACATGGACAGGACGAATTTGCCGACATGCACCTGTTGGCCACGCATCTGACTGATGGTGCCCTCGTGCATACGACGAAAAAGCCTATTCATACTTTGAAGGATTTCCGCGGCCAGAAGCTGCGCGCAGCCAACCGCACCGCCGCCAAGACCATCGGGCTGCTCGGCGCTACGCCTGTGGCGATGCCCGTCCCGCAGGTTCCCGAAGCCCTGTCCAAAGGCGTTGTGGACGGTGCGGTGCTGCCATGGGACGTAGTCCCTGCGCTCAAACTGCACGAACTGGTCAGGTACCACACCGAAACCGCTGCTGGCACCCCGGCGCTGATGCACACCGCGCTGATCGTCGGGATGAACCAGGACACCTACAACAATCTGCCCGCTGATCTGAAGCAGATTATCGATGCCAACAGCGGTCGCGAACTCTCCCGCGAAGCTGGACGCATCTGGGACAACCAGGTGGTGGAAACGGGCCACAAGCTGGCTCAGTCGCGCAATAACGAAATCTACATACTGCCCCCGGAGGAGCAGGCCAAGTGGGTTCAGGTTACCAGCAAGGTCAGTGAAGACTGGATCAATGAAGTTGAAAGCAAAGGCTACGAGAACGGCAAAGCGCTGCTGGAAGAAGCTCGCCAACTGATCGAGCAATACAACGCCCAGCTATCCCACTGATCGATACAGGCAGTACCGACGGTGCTGCCCTGGAGAGTTACATGAGCGAACCCATTGCCCAGGTTGCCCCGGCGCCTGCGGATCCCCTTGGCCGCCTGCTCGACGTGCTGTCGCGCTTGCTAGCCATCGTAGGCGGCCTGGTGCTAGTAGCGATGACATTGATGGCGACCTACAGCATCGCCATGCGCGCGCTTTTCGACGAGCCGCTGCTCGGCGACGTCGAGCTTGTGCAGATGAGCTGCGGCATCGCTATCGTCTTCTTTCTGCCGCTGTGCCAGCTGCGACGCGGCAATGTCATTGTCGACGTATTCACCCTGCATGCTTCGGCACAGGTGCGCAACGGTCTTGACGCCCTGGGCGGCTTGTTGATGGCGCTGACCGCGGCGGTGCTGGCCTGGCGCTCGGTAGTCGGCACCGTCGATGCCTACGGCACCGGCGAGGAATCGATCATCATGGGCTTGCCGATCTGGTGGTCGATGACCGCCTTCGCCCCTGGTTTCGCCCTGCTGGCGCTGGTGGCGCTGTACACCGCGTGGCAGGATTTTCGCGGTAAGGGCCAGTCCATATGAGCAGTGTTGAAATCGGTGGACTGTTTCTCGCTATCCTTCTGGTGTTGTTGGTGGCACGCATCCCGATTGCCATCGCCATGCTGCTGACCGGTGTCGGCGGCTACGTTGCCATCAGCGGCTGGCCACCATTGCTGAGCTACCTGAAAACGGTCGCCTATGCGCGATTCACCGTTTATGACCTTTCGGTCATTCCTCTCTTCCTGTTGATGGGCCAGTTCGCCTCACGCGGCGGCTTGGCGACAGGGCTGTTCCGCGCCGCTGCGGCGATGATCGGCCACTGGCGCGGCGGCTTGGCGATGTCGGCAGTCGGCTCCTGCGCGGCCTTCGGCGCAGTCTGTGGTTCCTCCATTGCCACCGCCGCGACCATGGGCCAGGTCGCCCTGCCCGAACTCAAGAAGTACAACTACTCCGGCTCGCTGTCGGTGGGCTGCCTGGCCGCCGGCGGCACCCTGGGAATCCTCATCCCGCCGTCGGTCGTCTTAGTGATCTACGCCATCCTCGCCCAGGAAAACATCTCGTCGCTGTTCATGGCGGCGTTCATTCCCGGTGTGCTGGCGGCGATCGGCTATATGGTCGCGATCGCCATTTACGTGAGGATGAATCCAGACGCCGGTCCGGCACAGCCCCGCATGAACTGGCGCCAACGCCTGGCCGCGCAGAAAGGCGTATGGCCGGTATTCTTGATCTTTGTGCTGGTACTGGGTGGCATCTATGGCGGCTGGTTCACCCCCACCGAGGCCGCAGCGATCGGCACCGTCGGCACCGGTATCTTCGCCGTCGTGCTCGGCGGGATGCGCTGGGCGGGCTTCAAGGAAGTGCTCTACGGCACAGCGGTAACCACCGCAATGATCTTCATGATCCTGCTCGGCGCCGACATCATGAATTCCTTTCTCGCTATTTCGCAGCTCCCGGTAGCGCTAGCCGAGGCCATCACCAACAGCGGCGTCGGGCCGTTCGTGGTGCTCGCCGGGATCCTCATTCTGTACCTGATCCTCGGCTGCGTGATGGACACCATGTCGATGATCCTGTTAACCATCCCGATTTTTTTCCCGCTGATCATGGGCCTCGATTTCTATGGGCTGGACCAGACCGAGAAGGCCATCTGGTTCGGCGTACTGGCGCTGATGGTGGTGGAGATCGGCATGATAACGCCGCCGGTGGGAATGAATGTCTACGTCATCAGCAGCATGGCCCGCGACGTGAGCCTGCGCGATGCCTTCCGCGGCGTGGTGCCCTTCCTGATCTCCGATGTCCTGCGTGTGGTGGTCCTGGTGCTGTTCCCCTCCATCACACTCTGCCTTGTGCGGTGGCTGTCATGACGCCACCCGACTAACCGGATTGCCGCCAGCGGCGGCGTATCACTCCCCCTCGCTTTGAAGCATCCGCGACTGCGGCGGGGAGCCCTCAACCTTGAAAAAGGGATAACAACAATGAAGCACCTGAACCACAACACCCGAGCAGACCGCATCCTGGTCCCGACGTTGCTCGCGGCATCCATTGCCGCCCTCGCCCCGCTGGCCGCCAGCGCCGAAGGCTTCGTCGACGACACCAAGATCACCGTCAATGCGCGCAACTTCTACATCGGCCGCGAATTCCGCGACGATTCGATCACCGACCGCAGCAAAGCCGAGGAATGGACCCAGAGCTTCATACTCAACATCCAGTCCGGCTATACCCCGGGCCCGGTCGGCTTTGGCGTTGACGTGCTCGCCGGTCTGGCGGTCAAACTCGATGGCGGTGGCGGTACCTACGGCACCGGCTTGCTGCCGCGTCATAGCGATGGTCGTCCGGCCGATGATTTCGGTCGTCTGGGCGTCGCGGCGAAAGCCAAGTTTTCCAATACCGAGCTGAAAATCGGCGAAATGATGCCGGTACTGCCGATCCTGCGCGCCGACGACGGCCGTTCGCTGCCGCAGACCTTCGAGGGCGGCATGGTCACCTCGCGCGAAATCGATGGCCTGACCCTCAGCGGCGGTCAGTTCCGTCAGAACAGCCCGCGCGACGACGCCAGCATGGAAGACATGAGCTACGGCGGTGGCGTCTCCGACCGCTTCAACTACCTGGGTGGCGAATACGCCTTCAATGAAAAGCGCACCACCGTAGGGTTGTGGACTGCCGAGCTGAAGGACGTCTACGAACAGCAGTACGTTCAGCTGCTGCACACTCAGCCGTTGGGCTCCGACCTGGCCCTGACCGCCAACCTGGGCTACTTCCAGGGGGACGAGGACGGCAGCGCGCTGGCAGGCGAGCTGGACAACAAGACCTACTCCGGTCTGTTCGGTCTGAAAACTGGTGGCAACACCTTCTACGTCGGCCTGCAGAAAGTCAGCGGCGATACCGGCTGGATGCGCGTCAACGGCACCAGCGGCGGCTCGCTGGCCAACGATAGCTTCAACAATTCCTACGACAACGCCGGCGAACGCTCCTGGCAGGTGCGTCACGACTATAACTTCGCCGCCATGGGTGTGCCGGGTCTGACCCTGATGAACCGCTACATCAGCGGCGACAACATCAAGACCGCCGCCGACGACGATGCCAAGGAATGGGGCCGCGAAACCGAACTGGCCTACACCGTCCAGAACGGCCCGGCGAAGAACCTCAACATCAAGTGGCGCAACTCGAGCTTCCGCTCCCAGGCCAACACCCGTGACCTGGACGAGAACCGCCTGATCTTCAACTACCCGATCTCCATCTTGTAAGCGGCATCCACCACGCTGGACGCAACGCTCCTCGCTCCTGTTGCGGAAACTTTCGCCCGTCCTCGTGACGGGCTTTTTT
>NZ_JYHV01000036.1 GCF_000952685.1 Stutzerimonas stutzeri
TCGATCACCGACCGCAGCAAAGCCGAGGAATGGACCCAGAGCTTCATACTCAACATCCAGTCCGGCTATACCCCGGGCCCGGTCGGCTTTGGCGTTGACGTGCTCGCCGGTCTGGCGGTCAAACTCGATGGCGGTGGCGGTACCTACGGCACCGGCTTGCTGCCGCGTCATAGCGATGGTCGTCCGGCCGATGATTTCGGTCGTCTGGGCGTCGCGGCGAAAGCCAAGTTTTCCAATACCGAGCTGAAAATCGGCGAAATGATGCCGGTACTGCCGATCCTGCGCGCCGACGACGGCCGTTCGCTGCCGCAGACCTTCGAGGGCGGCATGGTCACCTCGCGCGAAATCGATGGCCTGACCCTCAGCGGCGGTCAGTTCCGTCAGAACAGCCCGCGCGACGACGCCAGCATGGAAGACATGAGCTACGGCGGTGGCGTCTCCGACCGCTTCAACTACCTGGGTGGCGAATACGCCTTCAATGAAAAGCGCACCACCGTAGGGTTGTGGACTGCCGAGCTGAAGGACGTCTACGAACAGCAGTACGTTCAGCTGCTGCACACTCAGCCGTTGGGCTCCGACCTGGCCCTGACCGCCAACCTGGGCTACTTCCAGGGGGACGAGGACGGCAGCGCGCTGGCAGGCGAGCTGGACAACAAGACCTACTCCGGTCTGTTCGGTCTGAAAACTGGTGGCAACACCTTCTACGTCGGCCTGCAGAAAGTCAGCGGCGATACCGGCTGGATGCGCGTCAACGGCACCAGCGGCGGCTCGCTGGCCAACGATAGCTTCAACAATTCCTACGACAACGCCGGCGAACGCTCCTGGCAGGTGCGTCACGACTATAACTTCGCCGCCATGGGTGTGCCGGGTCTGACCCTGATGAACCGCTACATCAGCGGCGACAACATCAAGACCGCCGCCGACGACGATGCCAAGGAATGGGGCCGCGAAACCGAACTGGCCTACACCGTCCAGAACGGCCCGGCGAAGAACCTCAACATCAAGTGGCGCAACTCGAGCTTCCGCTCCCAGGCCAACACCCGTGACCTGGACGAGAACCGCCTGATCTTCAACTACCCGATCTCCATCTTGTAAGCGGCATCCACCACGCTGGACGCAACGCTCCTCGCTCCTGTTGCGGAAACTTTCGCCCGTCCTCGTGACGGGCTTTTTTTCGGTGATTGAAGAGAGACTTAGGATCTGCACGAACAAGTGGAGAGATCGGCGCATCGCGCGCTCGAATAGCTGGACCTCTTCGTAGGCGCCCAGGGATGCTGGTCCCTTGCAGGCGATCAGCCAGAGCAGGAAAGCGATCGCCGCGGTTATGCGTCACCGCATCGCGTGGCAGTCTTACTCGACACCGATGCGCTTGATGTTCAGCTGGCAACTGACCTGCATCGTCTCGCCAGGCAACAACAGCCGCATCCCGTTCGCGACCGGATCGTCCATGCCAAGGGCGTTATTGGCGTGGGATACCGGTTCCACTGCGAAGAAGCCCATATCAGCAGGTGGCGTGAACACCACCAGATGAGCAAGTGCCTCGTTGGCGTTCATGCTCAGCTCGACGCCCTGCCCTGGCCAGCGAATCAGCACTGGCGCGGTACGGCCAACGAAACAGTTATCCAACCCTGGCTCCTGCAGCTGCCTGGCGGTCGCGAAGTCCCATTGTGCCGGAATCTGCGACAGATGCGACGGCACGCCTTGCGAGTCGTTTTGCCAAACGGAGCGCGCCGCGAACTGCAGCCGGCAATCGTCATGGCGCAAGAAGTACGGATGCCAACCTAGCCCGGCAGGCATCGAGCGGGTGTCGGTATTGCGCAAATTCAGGTGCAGCGTAACGCCTCCATCACCGAGCTCAATTCGATGCTCCAGCTCGAAGGCGAACGGCCAATCAAGGACCGCGTCGCCCTCCGGTCGATGCGTGACGGCGAGGCTCAGGCTGGCCGATGCCTGTTCGGCCACGATCCAGGCCCTTTTCCAGACGACGCCATGAATCGGCAGCGGATGGTCAGGTGACAATCGGCGCAGTGGATAGTGCTCGCCTTCGTGCTCGAAGGCGCCACCGCCGACTCGATTGGAAAATGGTGCCAGGACGAAGCAGCCGGCACGACGGACGCTGTCGGAACCGTCCCATGGCCGCAATAGGTCAATACCGTCAATACTCAGGCGCGTGATCGCCCCACCCAACCCCGGACAAACCGACACCTGCAGCGAACCATGCCGCAGTTCGATCTCGGTCAGACTCGGTTGGCGATCGGACATGGCAGATGACTCCTCAGGCGAGCCGTTATCACTCGCGGATGTGAATGTAAGCGGCGCCCCACACCCACACGCTTGTGACTGTGGCTGTGGTAACGCCATTGGGATGTCGCTCAGAAATGTCGAACCCGGGCTTCTGGCCAGGGCTCGTTGTGGCGACGGTTGCCGCCTCCAGTCCGAAGCGCTCCGGTAAGTGCGCTCAGACCGCTGTCAGCACTTCTCCACGCTCGATAAACGCGCGCAGATTGGCCAACAGCAATTCTTCCATCGCCCGCCGGGTTTCCTCGGTGGCGCTACCGATATGAGGCAGCAGGACGACGTTCGGCAGGTCGAGCAAGGCGTGCGGCACATTCGGCTCCTGGGCGTACACGTCCAGCCCGGCACCGCCCAGGCGGCCCTCAAGCAACGCTTCGACCAATGCCGGTTCGTCCACCACCGAGCCGCGCGATACGTTGATCAGCGTGCCTTTCGCGCCAAGCGCGTCCAGAACCTCGCGATGGATGAGATTACGGGTGCTTTTCCCGCCAGGGCAGGTCAGCACCAGAAAATCACTCCAGCGTGCCAATTCGATCAGGTCAGACTCGTAGCCGTACTCACAACCTTCGACCGGCTGACGATTGTGGTAGCGCACCTGCATGTCGAAACCACTGGAGCGCTTGGCGACAGCCTCGCCGATGCGACCAAGACCGACGATGCCGAGTCGTTTGCCGTAAACCTTGCTCGCCAAAGGCAGGCCACCTGAGAGCCACTCGCCGTTACGAACGAAACGGTCAGCCCGGGAAATCTGGCGAGCACAGTCGATAACCAACCCGAAGGCAAGGTCTGCAACGCAGTCGTTGAGCACATCTGGCGTGTTGCTTACTGGAATGCCCCGCTCCCGCGCCGCTCCCACGGCGATGGAGTCATAACCGACACCGGAACTGATGATCGCCTTAAGGTTGGGCAGCCGCTCGATCAATTCTGCGGTGCAACCGAAGCGCGCCGAGGTCACCACGATTTCGATGCGTTGGGCGTGCTGATCGAGCAAAACATTCGCGTCCTGCTCCCAGATGCGCAGTACCTCATGCTCCGCGGCCAGGTCGCGGTTGAAGCGTTCGGTCAGGGGGCCGAGCTGGAGAATACAGGTCACGGGATTACCTCTGAGAGAGAGATTCGGTTAGAGCACTTTGCCGGGATTCATCAACCCTTTGGGGTCGAACGTCGCCTTGAGCGCGCGCATCAGCTCTAGCTCTAGCGGGTCCTTGTAATGCTTGGCCGCGTCGCGCTTGGCCTGGCCAAGCCCATGCTCGGCGCTGATACTGCCACGCAGGCTCATGGTGACGTCATAGATCACCCGCATGATCGCCTCCTGGTGCGCCTTGAAGACCGCATCTTGGCAGCCGATCGGCTTGCTGATGTTGTAGTGCAGGTTGCCGTCGCCGACATGGCCGTAGGCAACGATGCGTACGCCGGGGAACTGCTCGATAAGGCGCTGATTGGTCGCTTCGATGAATGCCGGAATCGAGCTCACCGGCACGCTGATGTCGTGCTTGAGGCTTGGACCTTCATGGTTCTGCGCCTCGGAAATACCTTCGCGCATGGCCCACAACGCCGCCACCTGGGCTTCACTCCCGGCCAGCACGGCATCGATCGCCAGCTCGCGCTCCAGCGCTTCGCCGATGCCCACCTCTAACAGTTGGTTGAGCGGCGCATCCGGCTGGGTATCGCTGAGTTCGATCAGTACATACCAGGGGTGAGGCTCGGCGAACGGATCGCTGCATCCCGCGACGTGGCTCAGCACGAACTCGACGCTTTGCCGCGACATCAGTTCGAAGCCGGTCAGACGGTCGCCACAGAGCTCACGAATGACGCCGATCAACTCCACCGCGGCCTGGGCGCTGGGCAAGGCCACCCAGGCGGTGGTCGTGCTGCGCACGGCCGGATACAGCTTGAGCACCGCCGCAGTGATAACGCCGAGCGTGCCTTCCGAACCAATGAACAGCTGCTTGAGGTCGTAGCCGGTGTTGTCCTTGCGCAACCCGCGAAGGCCGTTCCAGATCCGCCCGTCCGGCAGCACAACTTCCAGGCCAAGGGCGAGATCACGCATGTTGCCGTAGCGCAACACCGCAGTGCCGCCGGCGTTGGTGGCGAGATTGCCACCCACAGTGCAGCTGCCCTGCGCGCCAAGCGCCAACGGAAACAACCGCCCTGCCTCAGCAGCCGCCTCTTGCAGCGTCTGCAGGATGACACCCGCCTCTACGGTGATGGTTTCGTTCGCCGGGTCGACTTCGCGAATACGGGTCATGCGGGTCAAGGACAGCACCACCTGGGTGCCGCTTGCATCCGGAATCGAGCCGCCACACAAACCCGTATTGCCACCCTGCGGAACCAGTGTCACCTGGTATTGGTTGCAGAGCCGTACTACGGATGCGACCTCTTCGGTGCTGGCCGGGCGAATCACCAGCGCCGCGTCGCCACGGTAGGCGTTGCGCCAGTCGCTCAGATAGCTCTGCATGCGCTCGGCATCACGAACGATGCCGATTGCACCGACGATGCGTTCAATCTCGCGGATGAATTCGTCCGGCAGCATGCTCATCTCGACCTCCCGCAGTTAGAACATTCGCTACAGCGCACCAGGCGGATGCGTTGATTCATTTTCGTGCTGTGGTCAGGTGATGGGCGCCGGATTGAACAGCACGATGTCGTTGTGCAGCCGGTGTTGCTCGGCCCAGGTCTTCTTGCGACCGCTGGCGACATCCAGGTAGTAGTGGAACAGCTCCCAGCCCAGCTCCTCGAGAGTCGCGCGGCCGCTGGCGATGCGGCCCGCGTCGATGTCGATCAGATCCGGCCAGCGTTCGGCCAGCTCGGTACGGGTCGCCACCTTCACCACCGGCGCCATGGCCAGGCCGTACGGCGTGCCGCGGCCGGTCGTGAACACGTGCAGGTTCATGCCGGCTGCCAACTGAAGCGTGCCGCAAACGAAGTCACTGGCTGGCGTGGCACAGAATATCAGCCCCTTGCGATCGACCCGCTCGCCCGGCCCGACCACGCCATTGATGGCGCCGCTGCCGGATTTGACGATCGAGCCCAGCGACTTCTCGACGATATTGGACAACCCGCCCTTCTTGTTACCCGGCGTGGTGTTGGCGCTGCGATCCGCGGCGCCGCGCTCCAGGTACTGGTCGTACCAGTCCATCTCGGCGATCAGTGCGTCGGCGATTTCAGTCGACTCGGCGCGGGCGGTGAGCATGTACACCGCGTCGCGAACCTCGGTATTTTCGGAGAACATCACGGTGGCGCCGGCGCGAACCAGCAAGTCCGACGCATAGCCCAACGCCGGATTGGCGGTGATACCCGAGAAGGCGTCGCTGCCGCCGCACTGCATACCAAGCACAAGCTCGGACGCCGGTACCGTCTCGCGGCGACGCTGGTCGAGTTTCTTCAGCCGCGTTTCGGCCAGGGCGATGATCTGCTCGATCATTTCGCCAAATCCGGTATTGGACTCCTGCAGGCGATAGAGCCAGGGGTCACGCAGGTCCACCGAAGGATCGCCCTCGTGCATCACCTGCTCGGCCTGGAGTTTCTCGCAGCCGAGGCTGATGACCAGCGCCTCGCCACCCAGGTTCGGGTTGCGCGCCAGGTTGCGCACGGTGCGGATCGGGATGTAGGCGTCGCGCGCATTGATGGCCACGCCGCAGCCATAGCTGTGAGTCAGCGCCACTACATCATCGACGTTGGGGTATTTGGGCAGCAGCTCATCGCGAATGCGCTTGACCGCGTGTTCCAGCACGCCGGTCACGCACTGCACTGTGGTGCTGATGCCGAGGATATTGCGCGTGCCCACCGTGCCGTCGGCGTTGCGATAACCCTCGAAGGTGTAGCCTTCCAGCGGGGCGAGCTTGTCCGGTACCGCATTGGCACGCGGCAAGCTATCAAGCGGTGGCGCGCTGGGCATCTTCAGCTGGGTTTCCTTCACCCATGAGCCGCGACGCAGCGGCTCGAGCGCATAGCCGATGATCTGGCCATAGCGGCGCACAGGCTCTCCTTCGGGAATGTCCACCAGCGCCACCTTATGGCTCTGGGGCACGCTTTCGACCGTCACCAGGCCATCCTCGAACCGGGCACCGGTCGGCACACCGCCATCGTTGACCACCACGGCCACGTTGTCCGCCTCGTTGAGGCGAATGTAACGCGGCGAATCTTGATGCTGAATCAGTTCCACGGTGTCGTTCATATCGGTCTCCGGTCAGGCCGGTTGTTGTCTGGTGCTCTGCGCAAGGGAATCACAGACATAGGGTGGACTGAGGCGGATCGCCGTCCAGCCCGCCCTACTGGCTGGTGGGTGAAATCAACGCACCATGCACGGCTTCTTGTTGTTGAAGGTCCATTCCGGAATCAGGTACTGCATGGCGATAGCGTCGTCCCGAGCGCCCAGTCCTTTGGACAGGTAAAGCTCATGGGCCTTCTGCAGCGCATCTTCATCCAGTTCCACACCCAGACCCGCCTTGGCCGGTACAGCGACCTTGCCGCCGACGATCTGCAGCGGTTCGCGGGTCAGGTATTGGCCGTCCTGCCAGATCCAATGGGTATCGATCGCGGTGATCTTTCCCGGCGCGGCTGCGGCTACATGCGTGAACATCGCCAATGAGATGTCGAAGTGGTTGTTGGAATGCGAGCCCCAGGTGAGGCCCCAGTCGTTGCACATCTGCGCGACACGAACCGAGCCGCTCATGGTCCAGAAGTGCGGGTCCGCCAATGGGATGTCCACTGATTGCAACTGGACGGTGTGACCCATCTGCCGCCAATCAGTCGCGATCATATTCGTCGCGGTCGGCAGGCCGGTGGCACGGCGGAACTCGGCCATGACTTCCCGACCGGAGTAACCGTTCTCGGCGCCGCATGGGTCTTCGGCATAGGCCAGCACGCCGTGCAGGTCCTTGCACAGGTCGATGGCTTCAGCCAGTGACCAAGCGCCGTTTGGGTCCAGGGTGATGCGGGCATCGGGGAAGCGCTCGGCCAGCGCGCGGATGGCCTTGACCTCTTCGCTGCCCGGCAGCACGCCACCCTTGAGTTTGAAATCCTTGAAACCGTAACGCTCATAGGCCGCCTCGGCCTGGCGCACGACTGTCTCGGGGGTCAGCGCTTCGTCGTTGCGCACACGGAACCAGTTATCGCTGGCGTTCGATTCGTCGCGGTAGCCGAGGTCAGTCTTGTTGCGATCGGCGATGAAGAACAGATAGCCGAGCATTTCGACTTCGTCGCGCTGCTGGCCGTCACCGAGCAGTGCAGCAACCGGTACGCCGAGATGCTGGCCGAGCAGGTCGAGCAGCGCCGACTCGATGGCGGTGATCGCGTGGATCGCAATGCGCAGATCGAAGGTCTGCAAGCCGCGGCCACCAACGTCGCGGTCGGCGAAGGCCTTGCGCGCCTGGTTCAGCAAACCGTTGAAATTACCAACCGATTGGCCGATCAGAATGGCGCGAGCGTCGTCCAGCGTTTTGCGGATCGCCTCGCCACCGGGGACCTCGCCGACACCTGTATTGCCGGCGCTGTCCTTGAGAATGAGGATGTTGCGGGTGAAATACGGACCATGGGCGCCGCTCAGGTTGAGCAGCATGCTGTCTTGACCTGCGACCGGAACCACCCGAAGTTCGGTGATTACCGGAGCACCATGATTCACAGAATTGTTCATATGCGTCTCTCTTTTGTTCTTATGGTCCGCGTTGCGGGTACAGCGATCTGTTCGCCATGGGCGCGACCCGCCGAGACGCTAGGCGGCTCGGACAGGGTGCGCCGTGTCAAGCGGCACGGCTGATCAGCCGATATAGGTGGTCTTCACCGTGGTGTAGAACTCCTGGGCGTAGCGTCCCTGCTCGCGCGGGCCATAGGACGAGCCTTTGCGCCCGCCGAATGGCACGTGGTAATCCACGCCGGCGGTCGGCAGGTTGACCATCACCATTCCCGCCTGAGAATGACGCTTGAAATGGTTGGCGTACTTCAGCGAGGTAGTGCAGATGCCCGCCGACAGGCCGAACTCGGTGTCGTTGGCCATGGCCAGCGCTTCGTCGTAGTCCTTGACCTTCACCACGTTGGCCACTGGCCCGAAGATCTCTTCACGGCTGATGCGCATGTCGGCGGTGCTGTCGACGAACAACGTCGGCGCCAGGAAGTAACCTTCTGTCCCGCAGCTGACACGCTCGCCACCGCAGGCCAGGCGTGCACCCTCTTGCTTGCCGATTTCGATGTATTTCAGGTCCTGTTCCAGCTGGGCCTGAGAAACCACCGGGCCGACATCCACGCCCTGCTCCAGAGCAGAACCGACCTTGATCTTCTTGATGCGCTCGATCATGGCTTCGACGAAACGATCGTAGATGCCTTCGGTCACGATGATGCGGCTGGAAGCGGTGCAACGCTGGCCGGTCGAATAGAACGCACTTTGCGCGGCCAGTTCGACGGCGGTATTGAGATCGGCATCGTCCAGAATGATCTGCGGGTTCTTGCCACCCATTTCCAGCTGAACCTTGGCCTGACGTCCCACGCAAGTCGCCGCGATGCCGCGACCAACACCCACCGAACCGGTGAAGCTAACGCCATCGACGCGCTTGTCGTTAACGATGGCTTCGCCCACTTCACGGCCCTTGCCCATCACCAAGTTGAACACACCCGCCGGGAAGCCAGCACGTGAAATAATCTCGGCGATCGCCCAGGCGCAGCCGGGAACCAGATCCGCCGGTTTGATCACCACGCAGTTGCCGTAGGCCAGCGCCGGGGCAATCTTCCACGCCGGAATGGCGATCGGGAAGTTCCAGGGGGTAATCAGACCGATCACGCCCAGCGGTTCCCGGGTGACTTCAACGCTGACGCCCGGGCGGACCGACTGCAGGGTTTCACCCGCCTGGCGCAGGCATTCACCCGCGAAATACTTGAAGATGTTGCCGGCACGGGACACTTCACCGATGGCTTCCGGCAGGGTCTTGCCTTCTTCCCGAGCGAGCAGATTACCCAGCTCTTCGCGGCGCGCCAGGATTTCCAGTCCTACCTTTTCCAGGGCATCGGCACGTGCCTGAATACCGGAAGTCGACCAAGCGGGAAATGCCTTACGTGCTGCTGCGATGGCGGCTTCGACCTGCGACGCGTCCGCCTGAGCGTATTCGCCGATGACGTCCGACAGATCGGACGGATTGATATTGGCCTGGTAGTTTTTGCCTGCAACCCATTGGCCATCGATGTAGTTGTCATAACGCTTTGCTTCTGCCACGGAACTCTCCTTCGTGAGGTCCGCCGCCGATGCCCTGACTATGATGACGGGCATCTGAAGCGGCGGGTGGGGCGAGTGATAGAGCGGGCGGGCCTTTATTGAGCGCCCTGCTTCGCGATCAGTGCGGCGAGCGCTTCGTACTCGTCCGGGCGCAGATCGGTCAGTGGTGCGCGCACGGGACCTGCGTCGTAACCGGAAATCTTCGCGCCCGCCTTGACGATGCTGACCGCGTAGCCTTTGCACTTATTGCGGATGTCGAGATACGGCAGGAAGAAATCATCGATCAGCTTACCGACGGTTTCATGATCGTCACGGGAGATAGCGCCGTAGAAGTCCATTGCCAACTTCGGAACGAAGTTGAACACCGCGGAGGAATAAACCGGTACGCCGAGTGCCTTATAGGCGGCGGCATAGACTTCTGCGGTAGGCAGACCGCCCAGGTAGGTGAGGCGATCGCCCAAGCGACGGCGAATGGAGACCATCAGCTCGATGTCACCGAGGCCATCCTTATAGCCCACAAGGTTCGGGCAACGCTCGGCCAGTTGCTCTAGCAGCGGCGCGGTCAGACGGCACACGTTGCGGTTATAAACCACGACGCCAATGTTGACCGACTTACAGACCTCTTCCACATGACGCGCAACACCTTCCTGGCTGGCTTCGGTCAGGTAATGCGGCAGCAGCAGCAGACCCTTCGCGCCAAGGCGCTCAGCTTCCTGCGCATAGGCAATGGCCTGACGGGTAGGACCGCCAACGCCAGCGAGGATCGGCACCTGACCGGCACAGGTATCAACCGCGGTCTTGATGATGTCCGGATACTCCTGTGGGGTCAGCGAGAAGAACTCGCCAGTGCCGCCGGCCGCGAACAAGGCAGTCGCGCCATAAGGTGCCAGCCACTCCAGCCGCTTGATATACCCGGCGCGATTGAAGTCGCCTTGCTGGTCAAAATCGGTAACAGGAAAAGAGAGCAGACCAGAAGAGAGGATGGCCTTCAGTTCTTGTGGGTTCATTGTTTGAGCATCCTGTGAAGCTATCGGTATTTGAGGAAGGGGCCGCAGCCTTGAGATACGTTATCGTACAACTCTAAAACACGCTACCGGTTTTGACGATTTTCTTCTTCTCCTCGTTCGCTCCCTCTGAATATGGCCAACTCCCCCGAGTCATCGCGATAGGCGGGATTCGCGGCATTTCTTGTATTCTGAAAAAGAACACCAGATCCTGAAGGAGGCGAAACCTGGCGTCGACCGAGCAGTCACACAGAACAATTTTTATGTTTCCGTCATTTGACAACCACCATCGGCGCTGATAAAAATCGAATCAAGTCATACGACAACGTATGACAAAACAAACAGAGCTTAAAAAGCCATGTCTCATTCCGCGCATTTCTTCTCTGCAGCGCCCAGGCCTGTTGCCCACATCTCCACCGCTGTCTTGCCTCAGCGGGCAAGTCGTTCCGATAACCATTACAGCCTGGCGAGCGCGCCGGCCGCGAATCGTTCACGGTCAGACAGCTGTACGCGAGGGCTTGGCTGATAGCGCCACCCTCCCTATCCAATCATTGAGCTCACAAGAACAATCAGGAGCCCGCGACTCGATGTCAGACCTCAAAGCCAACACCCCTATCGTGACCCGGATGCAGGTCATCCCCGTGGCGGGCTACGACAGCATGCTGCTGAACCTCTGCGGTGCGCATGCGCCCTATTTCACTCGCAACCTCGTGGTGCTTGAAGACAGCGCCGGGCACAAGGGGATCGGCGAAGTCCCCGGCGGCGAAGGCATCCGTCAAGCGCTGGAGCGCACCAAAGGGCTCGTCGTGGGGCAACAGGTCGGCCGCTACAACCGCGTGCTCAACGCCCTGCGCCAGGCTATTGCGGGCGGCTCGGCGAAAGGGCCGCAGGCCACCCAACATGAGGTGACCTCCGAAGCCGAAGCCGCGGTACTCAAACAGCCACACGAGATCAACCTGCGACTGGACAATGTCATCACCGCGGTCGAAGCCGCCCTCCTCGACCTGCTCGGACAGCATCTCAACGTGCCTGTCGCAGAATTGCTCGGCAGCGGCCAGCAGCGTGACAGTGTGCCGATGCTGGCGTACCTCTTCTATATAGGTGATCGCACCCGCACCGACCTGCCTTATCTGGCCGGCAGCGGTTCGGCCGACGATTGGTACCACCTTCGCCATCAGGAGGCGGTCACCCCAGCCTCCATCGTCCGGCTTGCCGAAGCCGCCACGGCGCGCTATGGCTTCAAGGACTTCAAACTCAAAGGCGGCGTGATGCGCGGCAGCGAAGAGATGCAGGCGATTGCAGGCATCAAGGCGCGCTTTCCGGACTCACGTGTCACGCTCGATCCAAACGGCGCCTGGTCCCTGGCCGAAGCCATCGAGCTGTGCAAAGGCCAGGGCCACATCCTGTCCTACGCCGAAGATCCTTGCGGTCCCGAAAACGGCTACTCCGGTCGCGAGATCATGGCCGAGTTCAAGCGCGCAACGGGCATTCCCACCGCCACCAACATGGTCGCCACCGACTGGCGGCAGATGGGCCATTCGCTGCGCCTCGAAGCAGTCGACATCCCGCTGGCCGATCCACATTTCTGGACCATGCAGGGCTCGGTTCGACTGGCGCAGATGTGCGAGCAGTTCGGCCTGACCTGGGGTTCGCATTCGAACAATCACTTCGACGTCTCGCTGGCGATGTTCACCCACGCCGCGGCTGCAGCGCCGGGCAACATCACCGCCATCGACACCCACTGGATCTGGCAAGAAGGCCAGGAGCGCCTGACCCGCGAACCGCTGCAGATCGTCGGTGGCGCGGTGCAAGTGCCAGACAAGCCGGGACTCGGCATCGAACCGGACATGGATCGAATCGCTGCCGCGCACGAGCTCTACAACAAGGTCGCCACCGGCGCCCGAGACGATGCCATGGCCATGCAGTATCTGGTGCCTGGCTGGAAATACGATCCCAAGCAGCCAAGCCTGGGGCGTCAATAACCAGAAAAGATACAAACGAAGCGCCGCAACCCCAACCACGGAGAGACCCAACAATGAAAAAAGCTATCAGCGCCTCCCTCGTTTCCGCCCTGCTTGCAACCGCAGTCAGCGGCGCCTATGCCGCCGAAACCGAATGGCCGACGCGACCTGTGCAGGTCGTGGTCATCGCCAATGCCGGCGGCGACACCGACTTCAATGCCCGCACCATGGCCAAATACTTCACCAAGATCACCGGCGAAGCGATGGTCATCACCAACGTCGCGGGCGGCGGCGGCACCTTGGCTGCCGAGCAGGTCAAGCAGGCCGACCCGGACGGCAATACTATTCTCTTCACCCACACGGGCCAGTTGATCGTCAACGAAGTCGCAGGCCTGACCAAGGACAGCCTGGACGCATTCGACATCTGCTGCATCGCGGGCGTCGACAAGGGCACCGTATTCGTCGCCTCGAAAAGCTCAGGCCTGAAATCGCTGGAAGACCTGATCTCCAAGTCCAAGGCAGAGCCAAGCAGCGTGACCTACGGCACCGAGATGGGCAGCTACTCGCACCTGCAAGGCCTGATGTTCGAAGGTCTGACCGATACCAAGCTGAAGATGGTCGACGCCGGCACGGTGTCGGAAAAGGTCGTCGCCCTGCTGGGTAACCGTATCGACCTCGCCGCGATCAGCTACGGTTCGGTACAGGACTACGTAACGAGCGGTGAGATGGTCGCCCTGGGCCAGCCCAACGACGAGCGCAACCCGCTGCTGGGCGATGTGCCGACCTTCAAGGAACAAGGCGTCGACTTCGTCATGGAGAAGCCCTATGTCGTCGCGTTCCCGGACGGCACCGATCCGGCCATCATCGAAAAGATGGCCGGCATCGTGAAGCAGATCACCGAGACGCCTGAATACGAGGAAGAGCTGCGCAAGACGTTCAAGCAACCGGTCAGCTACTTCGCTACCGACGCGTCCATCGACCGCTTGAAGAACACCCGTGAGCAGTTCATGGAATACAAGGACGATCTGCGCCAGAGCAAGTAAGCCTGCGACCCGATGCCGGGCGCGCTCGCTGCGCCCGGCAGCCTTTCTTCTGAATCGAGAGCAGCCCCATGGATACCTACAAGAGAAAGGAGTTACTGGTCGGAGCCCTGATGCTGGGCGCCGGCCTGTTCTACCTGTTCCTGACAATCAATCTTCCGCGCAAAGGTTTCATCGACGCATCAACCGTTCCTTATGTACTGTCCGTCGGGCTCTGCCTGCTGGGCGTATTGCAACTGCTGACTGCAACCAGGGCGACGCAACCTTCGGCTGATCCCGATGCGGCAGCTGACCCATCTACCGGAACGCCACCTGACTACCCGACGGTTTTCAAGACGCTAGGCCTGATCGCCGTATACGTCGCGCTGCTGCAGAAAGTCGGCTTTCCAATCATGACCGTGCTTTATCTGTATGCGCAGTTCATCGTGATCACGCCTCGCGAACAGAAGATCAACCACATCGCCTATGTCGTCATCGCGGTTGTGACCTCCGCAGTGATCTTCTTCACCTTCCGGCAGGGCTTCGATCTGATGCTCCCGACCGGCTTTCTGAAATTCTAGGAGGCGGCCATGTTCGAGCTTCTGCAGGCCGGTTTCGGTGCGGTTTTCTCTCCCTATATCTTCATCCTGATTACCCTTGGAGTCGCCGTTGGCATTGTCTTTGGTGCAGTTCCGGGGCTTTCGGCGACCATGGCAATCGCCCTGTGCCTGCCGTTGACCTACACCATGGGCCCGGCGGCCGGCCTATCGCTGCTAGTGGCCCTGTTCATCGGCGCGACATCCGGGGGTCTGATTTCGGCGATTCTGCTGAAAATTCCCGGTACGCCAGCCTCCATCGCCACGACCTTCGACGGCGGGCCGATGATGGAAAAAGGCGAAGGCCTGAAGGCCCTTGGGGTCGGCGTGGTGTTCTCCTTCATCGGCACCGTCTTCAGTATCGTCGCGCTGATGTCCATCGCCCCCTCGCTGGCGAAGATCGCTCTGCGTTTCGGCCCTCACGAGTATTTCGCCATTGCGATCTTCTCGCTGACGCTGATCGCCACGCTGTCCACCGGCTCGCTGCTCAAGGGCATCTACGCCGGCACCCTGGGCTTCGCGTTTTCCACCGTAGGCATCGCTCCGGTCGATGCCATCCGCCGCTTCACCTTCGACTCGCCCAACCTCAACGGCGGTTTCGCGATGCTGACGGTGATGATCGGTATGTTCGCCGTGGCCGAAGTGATCAAGATTGCCGAAACGGGCCGCGCCGCGCACAAGAGCAAGATCGCGTCCGTCAGCATGAAGGGCGTCAAAGGCTTCGGTTTCTCCATAAAGGAGTTCTTCGGGCAGATTCCCAATGCGTTTCGCTCCTCGCTGATCGGCATCGGGATCGGGATATTGCCGGGCATCGGGGCCGGCACCTCGAACATCGTCTCCTACATCATCGCCAAGAAGCGCTCCAAGCATCCCGAGCGATTCGGCAAGGGCGCGGTCGAGGGCGTGGTCGCCAGCGAGACGGCCAACAACGCCGGCATCGGCAGCGCCATGATCCCGCTGATGACACTCGGCATTCCGGGCGATACCGTGACCGCGATCCTGCTCGGTGGCTTCATGATTCACGGCATCCAGCCGGGCCCCTTGCTGTTCATTACCCAGGGCGCGCTGGTCTACACCATCTTCGCCGCCCTCATCCTGGCCTCCGTAATGATGCTGGTACTGGAGTTCTATGGGCTGCGGATCTTCATCAAACTGCTGGCGGTACCCAAGCACATTCTGCTGCCGATCATCCTGGTGCTGTGCGTGGTGGGTGCGTTCGGTCTGAGCAGCCGGGTGTTCGATGTCTGGACCATTCTGTTGTTCGGCCTGATCGGCTATGGCTTCGTCAAAGGCGGAATGCCCGCGGCGCCGTTCATCATCGGCTTCATTCTCGGGCCGATGGCCGAAACCAATCTGCGGCGCGGCCTGATGCTCTCGGACGGCAACTTCATGGGTTTCCTCACCAATCCCATCTCGGCGGCCTTCCTGGCGCTGGCCCTGCTGTCGGTGCTCTGGCATCTGTTCAGCGCATTGCGCGGTCGTAAAAGCGCAGTGGAAAAACTGCAGCGCGCTTGAGCGTGCGGCACCGCGCAAGCGGTGCCGCCGGGCATAGAACCGCGCCTTGGCGCGGTTTTTTTGCTCAGCCACGCTTACCTATTTCGATCTTTGCCAACGTCCAGTCAGCTACGCGCTCGTGCAGGCTGAGGCCCAAGCCTGGCCGGTCTGGCACGATCATGTGGCCGTCGCGTATTTCCAGTCGCTCGTTGAAGGCCGGTTCCAACCATTCGAAGTGCTCGACCCAGGCCTGATGCTCGTAGGCAGCCGCAAGGTGCAAATGGATTTCCATGACGAAATGCGGCGCCATGATCATGCCGCGTTGTTCGGCTGCCTGGGCGACCTTGAGAAACGGCGTGATACCGCCCATGCGAGGCGCGTCGTGCATGATCACATCGACCGCGCCGGTGTCGACATAGCCCAAAGCTTCTGCTGCGCTGGTGAGCATCTCGCCGGTACCGATGGGCGTATCCAGTTGCGCGGCCAAAGCGGCGTGCCCCGCAACGTCATGCGCATCGAGCGGTTCCTCGATCCATTCCAACTGATACTGCTCCAGCGCTCGCCCCACACGTAATGCGGTGATGCGATCCCATTGTTGATTGACATCCACCATCAGTGGCACCTGGTCGCCGAGATGTTTGCGCAAGGCATCAACCCGCTGCAGATCGAGGCGGCTATCCGGCTGCCCGACCTTTATCTTCACGCCGCCAATGCCGCGCTCGCGAGACTGCGTCGCCTTGTCGATGAGCTCTTCGATCGAGGCCTGCAGATAGCCGCCCGAGGAGTTGTAGCAGCGCACCGAGCCGCGCTGCGCACCCAGCAGTTTGGATAACGGTAGCTCTGCGCGCCGTGCCTTGAGGTCCCACAAGGCGGTGTCGATCGCAGCTATGGCCTGCGCCGCGACACCGCCCCGCCCTACCGAAGCACTTGCCCATGCCAGCTTGCTCCAGAGTCGGGCGATGTCGTTGGGATCTTCTCCGATCAGCAAGGGTGCGAGTTCCTGAGCGTGGGCATATTGCGCCGGCCCGCCAGTGCGCAGGCTGTAGCTGAATCCCAGGCCGGCGTGCCCCTGTGCGGTTTCGATCTCGGCAAACAACAGACTGACCGAGGCCAATGCGGGTTGCCGACCGGTCGCCACTTTGGCATCGCTGACAGCGTGCGCCAGTGGCAGCTCCACCGAGCGCAGGCCGACCCAAGTAACGCGATCGGAAATGTACGTTTTCATGTCCACCTTCATGGTCGCGACGATGTATGGAAAGCATGATGGACGTTGCGATTGATGCAGCGCTAATCTAATCATCCACTTGATTGATACCGGAAATGCATCAATGTTTGATCTGGCGCAACTGCGATGCTTTACCGCTTTGGCGACGGAGTTGAATTTCCGTCGCGCCGCTGAGCGCCTGCACATGACCCAGCCGCCGCTGAGCCGGCAGATCCAGCTGTTGGAGCATCAACTGGGCGTCGTCTTGTTCACCCGCAGTACCCGTGCGGTGGCGTTGACGGCCGCGGGTCGTGCCTTCTTCGTCGAAGCCCAGGCGCTGCTTGAGCAGGCCCACCGGGCGGCACAGACTGCGCGACTGATTGCGCTGGGCGAAAGCGGGACAGTGAGCATCGGCTTCGTCGCCAGCGCGGTTTACGACTTTTTGCCTCGGGTGGTGGCACAGGCCAGGCGCGACCGCCCCGGTGTACAGATCGCGCTACAGGAGATGACCACCTTCGAGCAACTGCAGGCCCTGCGCACGCGGCGCATCGACCTGGCCATCGTGCGTGCGTCTCTGAACGATCCGGGCCTTGTCAGCGAGCGTCTGGTGCGCGAGCCCTTCGTCCTGGCCGTGCACGACGAGCATTCGCTGGCACGACTCGAGCCGCTTGAACTGGCCGCATTGCACGGCCAGCCGTTCATCCTTTATTCGCATGCCGCCTGGCAGCCGTTCAATGAGCTGCTCACCGGCATGTTCCGCTCCACCGGCGTGCAACCGGACTATGTCCAGTCACTCAGCAACACATCGACCATCCTGTCCCTGGTGAACGTCGGCATGGGCCTGGCACTGGTGCCGCGCAGCGCCAGTGCGGTGAGCTTCGAGCGAGTGCGTTGGCGCACGCTCGACCTTCCGATAGGCGTACACAGCGAGCTACATCTGGTCTGGCGCGACGATAACGACAACCCGGCCGTCGCCGCGCTTCGCGAAGCAGTGCGTCATGCGGCCAGCGAGCCCGCTCAGGCGCGCTGACCCACCTCGGCCTGCTGCGCGGTCCAGCCAGCCACCCGTTCGCTCAGACTCAAGCCCAGACCGGGTCGATTCGGCACCAGCATCCGCCCATCGCGAATTTCCAGTCGTTCTTCGAACAACGGTTCCAGCCATTCGAAGTGCTCGACCCAGGGTTCATGAATGTGGGTCGCCGCAAGATGCACGTGCAGCTCCATGGCGAAGTGCGGCGCTAATGTCATGCCGGCCTGTTCCGCCAGGGTCTGCACCCGCAGATAGGGCGTGATGCCGCCGACGCGCGGGGCGTCAGGCATCAGGAAATCGGCAGCACGCTGACGAATGAACTCCCAGTGTTCGGCCGGGCTGGTAAGCATCTCGCCCGTTGCGATTGGCGTATCGAACTGGCGCACCAGCTCGGCGTGCCCCTCGGCGTCGTAGCAGTCCAGCGGCTCCTCGATCCATATCAGATCGAAGGGTTCCAGGCGTCGACACATGCGACGGGCCATCGGTCGGTCCCATTGCTGGTTGGCATCGACCATCAGTGGAAACGCTTCGCCCAGGTGCTGGCGTACCGTGCCGACCCGATGCAGATCCAGCGCCCAATCCGGCTGGCCGACCTTGAGCTTGATCCCGCCGATGCCCTTCTCGCGCGACAAATCAGTGTTCTTCATCAACTGATCCAGCGGCGTATGCAGGAAGCCACCAGACGTGTTGTAACAGCGTACCGAATCGCGCTGCGCGCCCAGCAAACGCGCCAGCGACAATCCGGCGCGACGTGCCTTTAGATCCCACAGCGCCACGTCGAAGGCGCCGATGGCCTGGGTCGCCAGACCGCTGCGCCCCACCGATGCGCCCGCCCAGCACAGTTTGTCCCATAGTTTGGCGATATCGCTGGGATTCTCGCCGATCAGATTGGGCGCCACCTCCAGGGCATGGGCGAACTGCCCCGCGCCGCCGGCGCGCTTGGAATAGCTGAACCCCAGCCCCTGGTGGCCGTCGCGGGTTTCGATTTCGGCGATCAGGATGGCGATTTCGGTCATCGGCTTTTGCCGGCCGGTGAGTACCTTCGCATCGCTTATAGGATGGGCCAGCGGCAGCGCCACCGAGCGCAGACGTAGCCAGGTGATACGGTCATCGTCGGCATAGATGATCGCGCAGTTGTCGTTCATGGAACCTCCTGGTGATGGAACCGACGACCTACCCGAGCCCGCTGTGACCAGACAATCACATAGACCTGTCAGACCGTCGAAAATGAAGTGCCCGTTTCACCCTATGATGATTGCGCAATCATTCAAGTCCTAAAAACATCAGGCGCGGTCTCGCACGATCAGCTCGAAGACAACATCCAGGCGCAACGGATCGTGAGCCTGAGCGGGCTCGGCAATGCGCGCCAGCAACGCTTCGGCAATGGCTCGGCCAATCCTCGGACCATCGACCCGTACAGTGGTCAACGGCGGGGCTGTGCGCCGCGCTGGACAGATCGCCAAAGCCCATCAGCGCCAGGTCTGCAGGGACGGCCAGACCGCGACTGGCTGCCTCCGCCAGTACACCTTGAGCCAGGGTGTCGGAGCTGCAGACCACCACGCCCCCGTCGCGTTCGGCCGATCCAGCGCGCGACACGGTGATTGGAGAAACGCCCGCGACCTTGGCCACTTCGATCAGCGTTGGCGTGCCTGGCGGGCGAACATCGGGCTACTTTCTGCTCATGACTGTCTACCGTCGCTCATGACTGTCTATCGTCGAGGCGCCTCAGGGGGATGAGGAACCGGCTCTGAAGCCCACATCTGAACACCCTTACTCCTGGCGCTGTCATCATACAACTACACGGGGTTCGACCGACTTGCTCATCCTTTTCCAATACGGGAGTCCTACTCGACTTTAGTGGTATGTGATTGCCCCGCTGCGCCCGCTAGCGTGATGCTTTGCATTCACCTCTGAAGTCTATGAAGCCTAGAGAACAAGCCACTTTCAGGCGCAACGAACGGAGCTTTCCCAGGCAAGGCAAGCATTTTGGGCATCAGCACGAAGATCGCAATCGCGGTTGACAAAGTTCGATGGTCGCAGAAATAATCAGCTCAAGTCATCCGACAACCGATGACATCAAAAACAATAAGCGACGGGCAGGCCCATAATGACAAGCACGACGACCACACCCACACCCTTCAATCGCCTCCTGCTGACTGGCGCGGCGGGAGGTTTGGGCAAGGTGCTACGCGAAACGCTTCGACCCTATGCCACTGTTATTCGTCTCTCCGATATTGCCTCTATGGAGCCTGCCACCGGCCCGCATGAAGAGGTGATGCCTTGCGATCTCTCCGATAAAGCAGCCGTACACGCACTTTGCGAGGGTGTCGATGCGATCGCGCATTTTGGCGGCGTCTCTGTCGAGCGGCCTTTCGAAGAGATTCTCGAAGCCAACATCCGCGGTGTATTTCATATCTACGAAGCCGCACGCAAGCACGGCATCAAGCGCGTGATCTTTGCCAGTTCCAACCATGTCATCGGTTTTCACAAGCAGACCGAAACCATCGACGCTAACGCCCCGCGCCGCCCAGACAGCTACTACGGCCTGTCCAAATCCTACGGCGAGGACATGGCGAGCTTCTATTTCGATCGCTACGGCATCGAGACCGTCAGCATTCGCATCGGCTCTTCCTTCCCCGAACCGCTCAATCGTCGAATGATGGCCACCTGGCTCAGCTATCGAGACCTGACCGATCTGATTGGACGTTCGCTGTTCACTCCCAATGTTGGTCACACCGTCGTTTATGGCGCCTCGGCGAACCGGGATGTCTGGTGGGACAACCACATGGCGGCGCACCTTGGCTTCACACCCAAGGACACATCAGAAGTATTCCGCGACAAGGTCGAAGCGCAACCACCCTACGCCCCCAACGATCCTGCCTTGATCTACCAAGGCGGTGCGTTCTGCGAAGCAGGTCCCTTCGACGATTGATCGCCTTGCGCCACGCCGCGAAAAACAACAAGAGAATCGCCATGGCAAACCAAGCAGAACTGATCGTCGATGCCCGGAACGCTACCGGAGAGAGCCCGGTGTGGATCGCCTCGGAACAGGCGCTCTACTGGGTCGACATTCCCAACCGCCAATTGCAGCGCTGGGCGGCAGCGGACGCTTCGGTGACCCGCTGGACTGGCGAGCAGATGGTCGCCTGCATCGCGCGCCGCGATGGCGCTGCGAATCGCTGGATCGCCGGAATGGAAGACGGCGTCTTCGACATCACTCCGCAGGATGACGGCACGCTTGCCGCCACTCGCCTCATCGATGTGCAGCACGGTCACGGCGGTATGCGGTTCAACGATGGACGCTGCGACCGCCAGGGGCGTTTCTGGGCTGGCACTATGGTCATGGATATGGCTGCTGGCATCCCGGCTGGCGCGCTGTACCGCTTTGATGGTTCCGCCAGCGACGGTTCGCTCGCTGCACAGATAAACGACTTCGTCGTGCCTAACGGGTTGGGCTTCAGCCCGGACGGTCGAACGATGTATCTGTCCGACTCGCACCCCAGCGTGCAGTGCATCTGGGCGTTCGATTACGACATCGACAGCGGCACCCCGAGCAATCGCCGTCTGTTCGTCGACATGACCCAATATGCCGGTCGCCCAGATGGCGCTGCGGTGGACGTCGACGGTTGCTATTGGATCTGCGGCAACGATGCCGGCCTGATCCACCGTTTCACGCCGGACGGCCGTCTTGATCGTTCGCTGCAAGTACCTGTCAAGAAGCCAGCCATGTGCGCCTTTGGTGGCTCTGGCCTCGACACCCTGTTCGTCACGTCCATCCGTCCGGGGGGCGATCTCTCCGACCAGCCGTTAGCGGGCGGCGTGTTCGCCCTGCAACCCGGCGTCTGCGGACTGGAGGAAACACCCTTTCGTCAATGATTCACCCATGCAAGGACCGGCTCGCGGTTGTCCGGCCTTGAAGTTCCAACGCTGCTCACCAACAACAACAAGATGGAGATCCACATGAACTTCAAACGCAAGTTGCTCATCGCTGCACTCCCCTTCGCCTTCTGCTTGTCCAGCGCGGCCCATGCGGCCATGACATTGAAGATCGCTGAAATCCATCCAGCCGGTTACCCGACGGTCGTGGCTCAGGAACACATGGGCCAGAAGATTGAAGAAGCCACGAACGGCGAACTCAAGTTCCGCATGTTCTCCGGCGGCGTGCTTGGCTCGGAAAAAGAAGTGGTGGAGCAGGTCCAGATCGGTGCGGTGCAAATGACCCGCGTCAGCCTCGGCACGCTCGGTCCGGTAGTACCAGATGTCAACGCCTTCAACATGCCTTTCGTGTTCCGTGACCATGAACATATGCGCAAGGTCATCGACGGTGAAATCGGCCAGGAGATCCTCGACAAGATCACCAACTCCGAATTCAACATGGTCGGTCTGGCATGGATGGATGGCGGTGTGCGTAACCTCTACACCAAAGAGCCGGTTCGCAAGCTGGAAGATCTCAAGGGGATGAAAATTCGTGTCATGGGCAACCCCCTGTTCATCGACACTCTGAACGCCATGGGCGCACAAGGCGTTGCAATGAATACCGGTGAGATCTTCAGCGCCCTGCAAACTGGCGTGGTTGACGGCGCCGAAAACAATCCGCCTACCATGCTCGAGCACAACCACTTCCGTGCTGCGAAGAACTATTCGCTGACCGGTCACCTGATTCTCCCCGAGCCGATCGTGATGTCCAAGGCGACCTGGAACAAGCTCACCCCGGAACAGCAGGAAATCGTCAAGAAGTACGCCAAGGAAGCGCAGATGGAAGAGCGCAAACTGTGGGACGAGAAGACCGCCAGCAGCGAAGCCAAGCTCAAGGAAGAAGGCGTCACCTTCATCGAGGTGGACAAGAAGCCCTTCTACGACGCGACCGCCCCGGTTCGCGAGAAGTACGGCGCACCCTACGCCGAGCTGATCAAGCGTATCGAAGCCGTCCAGTAATTCGTTCTCTCTGAAAAGTCTCGCGGTGGCGGGCCTGCGCCCGTCACCGCGCTTGTGGTGAAGTCTGATGAAAAACACGCTGCTGCGCGTCAACGACGCGATCTACATGACCTGTGTATGGGTCGCGGGATTGGCCATCGTGGTCATGTCCATGATCATCCCTTGGGGGATCTTCGCGCGCTACGTGCTGGGCTCCGGTGGCGGCTGGCCTGAACCGGTGGCCATCCTGCTGATGGTGATCTTTACATTTCTTGGCGCTGCGGCGAGCTATCGAGCCGGAGCGCATATGGCGGTGACCATGTTCACCGACCGTCTGCCTGAACATCTGCACCGCCATGTCGAACTGCTGGTGCAAATCCTGATGGCCATCATCTGCCTGTTCATGACCATCTGGGGCGTCAAGCTGTGCATCGCCACCTGGAATCAATTCATGAGCACCTTGCCGACGTTGCGCGTTGGTATCACCTATTCCCCTATTCCGATTGGCGGCGCGATCACGCTGCTGTTCGTGCTCGAACGAATCATTTTCGGTGACCAGAGCCATCGACGAGCGGTCAACTACGAGCTGGTCGAAGACAGCAAGGAGGCGGTGTAATGGATGCGCTGATACTACTTGGCAGCTTCGCTGTGCTGTTCCTCCTACGGATGCCGGTCGCCTATGCGCTGGGCTTGTCGGCGCTGATCGGCGCCTGGTGGATCGACATCCCGTTCGACGCGGTGATGATTCAGGTCGCGGGCGGCGTCAACAAATTCTCTTTGCTGGCGATCCCATTCTTCGTGCTGGCTGGAGCCATCATGGCCGAAGGCGGTATGTCGCGGAGGCTGGTTGCTTTCGCTGCCGTGCTGGTCGGGTTCGTACGCGGTGGTCTGTCCCTGGTCAACATCATGGCCTCCACCTTCTTCGGCGCCATCTCAGGCTCGTCCTTGGCGGATACCGCTTCGGTGGGTTCGGTGCTGATTCCGGAAATGGAGAAGAAGGGCTACCCGCGCGAATTTTCCACCGCGGTTACGGTCAGTGGCTCGGTCCAGGCACTTCTGACGCCACCTAGCCATAACTCGGTGCTGTTCTCGCTGGCAGCCGGCGGCACAGTCTCGATTTCATCGCTGTTCATCGCCGGCATCGGCCCTGGGCTGCTGCTGAGCGCGGTGATGATGACCATGTGTCTGATCTTCGCTCGGGTGCGCAATTACCCCAAAGGTGAGGTCGTTCCACTCAAGCAGGCGCTGAAGATTTGTGTCGAAGCGCTCTGGGGCCTGATGACCATGGTCATCATCCTTGGCGGCATTCTTTCCGGGGTATTCACCGCGACCGAATCCGCCTCGATTGCCGTCGTCTGGGCGTTCTTCGTGACCATGTTCATTTACCGCGACTACAAGTGGCGTGAGCTGCCCAAGTTGCTGCACCGGACGGTGCGTACGCTGTCGGTGGTGATGATCCTGATCGCGTTCGCCGCCAGCTTCGGCTACATCATGACGCTGATGCAGATTCCCTCGAAGATCACCACGATGTTTCTGACGCTGTCGGATAATCGCTACGTGATTCTGATGTGCATCAACATGATGCTGCTGGTACTCGGCACGCTGATGGACATGGCGCCGCTGATCCTGATTCTCACGCCGATTCTGATGCCCGTGATTACCGGCATCGGAGTCGACCCGGTGCACTTCGGTATGATCATGCTGGTCAATCTCGGGATCGGTCTGATCACCCCACCGGTAGGCGCTGTCTTGTTCGTCGGCGCAGCAATCGGCAAAGTGACGATCGAGAACACGGTCAAGGCGCTGCTGCCCTTCTATGCCGCGCTGCTGCTGGTACTGATAGCCGTAACCTACATTCCGGCTATCTCGCTCTGGTTGCCAAGCATGGTGCTCTGACAGTCCTCAGCGCACGAGCGAGGACGCCGCCCACCCGGGCGGCGTTTTGCTTTGCAAGCCAACGAACAATTCGCCAACCATAACCATCAAAAAGCCACCACTGCCATCTGGCTACACGGCCGAACGGAACGGATTCCGCCCAGGACAGGATTGACCCCATGCAAACTGCTGCGCCCTTCCCACGCCATATCGCCGTACTGGTTCTGGCCACCCTGGCCTGCTCATTCGCAGGCAATCACATCGCCGCCCGGATTGCTTTCGATCACGACACCGGACTGCTGCTGGCCATGCTCTGTCGCGCTGGCGTTACCCTGATTGCCTTAGGCACCTTGGTCTTCTGGCGGCGCGAATCCCTGCGCCTGAGCAGTGCCACTTGGCGCTGGCAGATTCTGCTCGGCCTGCTGATCGCGGTTCAGAGCTTCTGTATCTACTCAGCCGTGGCTCGCATTCCCGTGGCGCTGGCCCTGTTGGTGGTGAATCTGTCGCCCATCATGCTTGCGCTGCTGACCTGGCTGCTAGGCGGCCCAAAACCGACCCGGCAGGCGCTGGCGATCATGGGCATGATCCTGTTCGGCCTGGTACTGGTACTGGACGTCCCGGCACGCTTGGTCAGCAGCGAGGCGCCGGACGGCCAGTGGGTCGCCGGCATATTGTTCAGCCTGACCGCGGCCGCGGTGTTTGCGATCGCGCTGTGGATTACCGAGCATAAGCTATCGACGATGGCCGGTTCGGTGCGCAGCATGCTGACGCTGGTCGTCGTATTCAGCAGCTCCGCCCTGCTTGGCGCCAGCGGCCTGATACCGGGTGGTCTGAGCCTGCCAAGCGCGAGCGCCGGCTGGATCGCCCTGGGGTGCCTGATATTGCTCTACGGGGCGGCGTTCTCGACGCTGTTCATCTGTATGCCGCGCCTGAATATCGCGCGCAATGCGCCGGTAATGAATGTGGAGCCGGTCGCTGGCATGCTGCTGGGCTGGCTGGTGCTCGGCCAATTGCTCGGGCCCTTGCAAGTGCTGGGTGGCCTGATCGTCGTCAGCGGTATCGTTCTACTGGCGTACCGCAAGCATTGAGGCGAAAGGACAACCGGCCTGACGGTCATTCCGTTGAGGATCACCGTCTTGGCACACCGGCGATCGTTCGTTAACACGACGGAACGCTGAGTCGCCGAGTGGCGCTAGAAAAGCCGGTATTGGACGTTAGAGGAGCAGCTGATTACCGGTGGACTCATCCATGAGCCCGGTATAGCGCCGCTGCACTGCGAGCCTCTGCTGCGGTACGCGTCGCCGGCATGGCCATGAACCAGCGCTGAGGTTCACCCAACCTTGTCGGTTTCAGCCTCTTCGTGCGCCTGGCGCAGCCGCTCGCGGCTGTTGGTCAGGTGCAGGCGCATCGCGGCGCGAGCGGATTCGGCATCCTGGCGAGCGATGGCGTCGTAGATCTGCTCATGCTCTCGGCCGAGGCGTTGCTGATAGTGCGGCTGGTCATCGTGCGCCAGGCGGGCCGAATTGAGTCGACTGCGCGGAATGATCGCTGTACCGAGGTGATTCATGATGTCGGTGAAATAGCGATTGCCGGTTGCCTCGGCAATCTGCAGGTGGAACTGGAAATCGGAAACCGCGGCTTCGCTGGACAGTGCCGCACTCTGCTGCAGCGAATCCAGGAACGCGCGCATCGCCGCCAGTTGTTCTGGAGTACGACGCATCGCCGCCAACCCGGCTGACTCGACCTCAAGGCTGATACGTAGCTCGAGAATCGACAATACGTCACGCAACGTGCCGATGGTTGCCGGGTCGATGCGAAGACCCGTGGTACTGGGCGTGTCGAGTACGAAGGTACCGATGCCGTGACGCGTTTCCACCAGACCGGACGCCTGTAAGCGTGAGATCGCTTCGCGCACCACCGTCCTGCTTACACCCTGCGCCTGCATGATTGCAGACTCGGTGGGCAGCTTGTCTCCGCGCTTGATGAGGCCGTCGCGTATCTGCTGGGACAGCTCCGTGACCAGTTCCTGTGCAAGACTGCGGTGCTTCCGGCGGACGCGTGGTTGAGCGCTCTGGTTTTCCATGGACACATCGATCTCATTGAAGCGAAGTAATCTGTATCATAGCCCAGTGGTTGTACGATGACTATCCGACGACCGGATATAGGTAAGCCAGCGTCGTATCCAAACCTGACGGGGCATCTCGCCGTTTGAGAAGACAGCGAAAGGGGCGCGGCGGGTCTTACCCGATGACAGGTTCAATGATTCCGACGCTTTCGTAGGTGCAAGCCTGGCTCTTCCCGTCACCAGCGCTCGCGAAGAAAGCGGGCGATCTGGTGGAAGTACGCGGCCACGTCGGGCAGTAGGCTGGACATGCGCAGGAAGTCGTGGGTCAACCCTCGGCAAAGCGTCACCTCGACATCCACGCCCTGTTCCTGCAACGCCTTCGCATAGGCCAGTCCCTCGTCCACCAGAGGATCGAACTCGGCGATCAGCAATAACGCCGCGGCGCTGCCGCGCAGCCGTTCGCCTGCATACAACGGGGAGCAGTGCCAGTCATACCGCTGCGACTGCTCCGGTGCATATTGTCGGTAGAACCACTCCAGCGTGGCGCTCTCCAGCAGGTAACCGTCGGCAAACAATTCGCGCGATTCGCTTCCATCCTGAGCATCCACCGCCGGGTAGAACAGCAGTTGAGCACAGGGCAATGGGCCGCCCTCCGCCGCCAGTTGCGCCGCCAGGACGCTGGCCAGCGTGGCGCCGGCGCTGTCGCCAGCCACCGCCACCCGGGTTGGATCAATGCCGAGTCCAGCGGCCCGAACCCGCAGCCATTCCCAGGCCGCCCGCGCATCATCAGGCGCGGCGGGAAGCGGATGCTCCGGCGCCAGTCGGTAGCCAACCGCCAGCACCGTACAGCCACAGGCCTCGGCCAAGGTCCGACACAAACCGTCGTGGGACTCCAGGCTGCCAACCACGTACCCACCCCCATGGAAGTACAGCACTACCGGCGCCGAGCTTTGCGGCGTCGGGCGGTACAACCTCGCAGGCAGGGTTCGCCCTGGGAGTTCCAGCTCAAGTTGCTCCACTGGGATCCGAGGCGCACCGGCCTTCAAGGCTTGCGAAGCGGCCTCGAATTCCTCTCGCGCCCGCTCGACCGATAACTCATGCAGGGCCGGACGCCCACTCTGGCGGCGTTCGTCGACCATATCGAGAAAAGCGGAAAGTTCCTGATGCAGCATTGCAACCTCACTCAAGGGATCGCCGGCCCGGCATGTCGCCGGACCAGCGCTGGATAGTTGATTGATGAATGGTTCATGCGGGCAGGCACGCCTGTTCCTGGCGTTCACCGTGCGTCGCACAGCAATGCTCGATCACCGCCTGCAGCTCTTCCTGCAGCCCGGCCATCAGCTGCTCGATGGTCGAACGGCGATAGAGGCGTCGGCTGAACACACAGCGCAGGCTCAATCGCCCCTCATAGACCTGGCCAACGATCTCCAGCCATGCATTCAGCGGCGCGCTGGCGGCGTAGGCATCACCGGCGCTTTCCTGCACCGGCGCGAACAGCGCCTGGTCGTCGAAGCCCTGATCGAACTGCCCCAGATAGTTGAAGATGACCTGCGGCTGCGCCCGCTCCGCCAGGCGTCGACGTGTCGACTCGTCACCCAGATAGCGCAGCACGCCGTAGCCGATGCCCCTCTGCGGCAAGGCGCGCAGCTGATCACGGACCGCCGGAATCGCTTCAGCGTAACCGCCCTCGCCCGGTGTCAGGCGCAGCGGGAACAGGCTGGTGAACCAACCCAGGGTGCGGCTGTGATCCAGATCATCGAACAGGTCCTCACGACCATGACCTTCCATGCCGACCAGCACCGAGGCGCTGTCGCTCCAGCGGCACAGTGTGCGGCCCAGAGCGGTCAGCAGCAAATCGTTGATCTGCGTCCGATAGGCCTCCGGGGCGACCTTCAGCAGTCGTTCGGTCTGCTCCGGCGCAAGGCTCCACTGCACCTGCTCGCGATAGGCCACCCGGGCGTGCCCACGCGGGTTGTCGCGAGGCAGATCGACCAATCCGGCCGGCTCGGTCTGTGCCAGCCAGTAAGGCAGTTCCGCCGCCAGGCGGGGATGCCCGGCATAGCCGCGCAAGCCATCGGCCCACGCCTGGTAGCTGCAGCTCGGTGCAGGAAAGCTCGCTGCCTGCCCTTCGCACAGGCGCCGGTAGGTCTGTTTCAGCTCCGCCAGCAGGATGCGCCAGGACACCCCATCCACCCCCAGGTGGTGCGCCACCAGCAGCAGACGTCGGCTACCGTCGTCCATTTCGCTGTAGACCGCCCGAAACAGGCGTCCGTCGGCGATGGACAGGCTGCGCTGGGCCTGATTGGCGATGGCCACCATCGCCGCGGGGTCGACCGCCGGCCGGACCCACAGCAGCGGATCCTCATCCAGCCGGAGCGCGTCCATGCCTTGCTGACGCTGGCGCCACTGACCGTCCGCGCCCCGCTGGAACGCCAGACGCAAGCTGCCGTGCTCACCGAGGACCGCGCGCAGCGCCGCTTCGAGCCGTTCGCAGTCCAGCGGCTGCCGGCACGCCAGCAGCACCGACTGGTTGAAATGGTCGGCCTCTTGCAGGCCCTGTTCGAACAACCATTGCTGGATCGGCAGCAGGCCGAAGCAGTCGCCATCCTGCGCTGCCGATGCAGTGAATTGTTCGGCCGCGAGGGCGGGCTGTGCGTCGCGCCGTTCCAGCAGCGCGGCGATGGTCTGGTACTGGAGGAGATCACGCAGGCGAATGTCCAGCGCCGGATCGCCACCCTGGCGCACCTGGGACACCACCTGCAAGCTGAGGATCGAATCACCGCCCAGGTCGAAGAAATTGTCGTGAATGCCGACCCGCTCGACCTGCAGCACCTGCGCCCAGATCGCCGCCAGCATCCGCTCGGCGTCGTTGCGCGGCGCGATATAGCCGCTCCCCTCCCAGCTAGGCTCGGGCAGAGCCTTGCGGTCGACTTTACCGGCAGGCGACAACGGCAGGCGCTCCAGTGCCATGATCTGGGCCGGCACCATGTAGTCGGGCAACCCAGTGCGCAGGTAGCTGCGCAAGGTGTCGCCATCAACGTCGCCGACCACGTAGCCGATCAGTTGCTTGCCGCTCGCACCTTCACGGGCGACCACCACGGCCTCGCGCACCTGAGGATGGGCTTGCAGACGGGCTTCGATCTCGCCCAGCTCGATACGGAAACCGCGGATCTTCACCTGATGATCGATACGCCCGACATACTCGACGACCCCGTCGGAGCGACCGCGCACGAGGTCACCGGTGCGGTACATGCGGCCACCCGGCTCGCCGAATGGATTGGCGACGAAACGCTCGGCGGTCAGCTCCGGGCGCTGGTGATAACCCCGCGCCAGGCCACTGCCGCCGATGTACAGCTCGCCAGCCACACCCAACGGCACTGGGCGCAGCGCTTCGTCGAGGATGTACAACCGGCGCGAGCCGACCGCCGTGCCAATGGGCGCATAGGTCGCTTCACAGCGGGTCGTTGCATCAGCCTTCCAGAGCAACGGCGTGACCACGGTCTCGGTCGGCCCGTAGCCGTTGATCAGATGTTCGGCACGCAGGTTGTGACGGGCCAGCTCGAAGGCCGCCTCAGCCACCGCATCGCCGCCGAAGCAGTAGATCCGCATGCTCGGGGCATGCCCGACACGCGCGGCCTGATCAGCCAATTGCTGAAGGTAGACTGGCGGAAACGCGGCGACGGTCACCGCATGCTCGCGCAGTTGCTCCAGGGTCTGGTCCGGTGCCCACAGCGCATCGCCGCGGATCAGCAGGCTACCGCCGTGGCTAAGCGCGGTTAGCCAGCGTTCATGGGCACCGTCGAAGGCGAACGACATGAAGATCAGCTCGCGATCGTTCGGGCCCATCCCGTAGCGCTCGCCGATTGCACGGCAATGCATGGCGATGTCGCCATGGGCCACCGCCACGCCCTTGGGCTGGCCGGTGGAACCGGAGGTGTAGATGAGGTAGGCCAGGTTGCCCGGCTGCAACGATACCTGCGGAAGTTCGGCGTGCTCTCCGGACAACTCGAGCCCGTCCAGCTCCAGGCAAGCGACACCCTCGGGCAGGGGCAAACGGTCGCGCAGACGACTGTCGGTAAGCAACAGGGCGATGCCGGCATCCTGCATCTGGAAGGCCAGGCGCTCGCGTGGGTAGTCGGCATCCAGCGGCACATAGGCGCCGCCGGCCTTGAGCACCGCGAGCAGCGCCAAGGGCAGCTCGACACCGCGCGGCAGGGCCACACCGACACGCATCTCGGGGCCGACCCCAAGCGCCATCAGGCGCCTCGCCAGGCGGTTGGAGCCTTCCTCCAGGGTCTTGCGTTCAAGGCGTGTGCCTTCGCTGATGAGCACGCAGGCATCCGGTCGCTCACGGTTATGCCGGGCAATCACCAGATGCACCGGCTCGAAGCCCTCGACGGCCGGCGCCTGGCCGTGCAAGCGCGCCTGGGCGTCCAGCTCGGCGACACTCAGGCAAGCCAGATCGGCAATGCGCCGGTCGCCGCCCTCCTGCATCGAGGTGAGAATCTGCTCTAGATTGGCGCGAATACGCAACGCCGCCTCGTCCGTAAAATGACTGCGCAGGTACTGGTACTCGATTTCCAGGCCCTCACCGAGCCGTATGGCCAGATCCATCGGCACGCTGGTGACATCTTTGGACACCAGCTCGCCGAAGCGCGGACCTTTGCCGCCGCCCTGCTTGAGCGCCTCGTCGACCGGATAGTTCTCGAACACGATGATGCTGTCGAACAGCGCCTGGCCGCTGTGCCCGGCCCAACGCTGAATGTCGTACAGCGGCGTGTATTCGTACTCGCGGACTTCAACGTTGTATGCCTGCAGCTCGCGCAGCCAGTCGCCGAGTTCGGCCTGCGCCGCCGGCGCCTGGGCCACCGGCAGGGTGTTGATGAACAGCCCCAGCAGCCCCTCAGCACCGGGCAGATTCGTCGGACGGCCAGCGACCGTGGCGCCGAAAGCCACTCGGCGCTTGCCGGTGTAGCGCTGTAGAAGCAATAGCCAGGCGGCCTGCAACAGCGTGTTGAGTGTCACTCGCTCGCGGCGGGCGAAGGCACGCAGGCGTTCGGTGGCGGTCGTGTCGTAGCGGCTGTAGGTCACGCCATGGCCGCAGCCCTCCGACGGGCGCGGCAAGCAGTCTGCCAGCAATGTTGGCTCATCCAGCCCGGCGAGCCGCTCACGCCAGAAGGCCTCGGCGGCGATCGCGTCCTGGCGCTGTAGCCAGGCGATGTAATCAGCGTAGCGCGCGATCGGCGACGGCAATGACTCGCCGGCGTAGACCTGCAGCACCTCCTTGATCAGCTGCGCTCCGCTCCAGCCATCCGTCAGCAGGTGGTGCATGGTCCAGATCAACTGCCAGCGGCCATCGCCTAACGCCAGTAGGCTCATGCGCTGCAAGGGCGGCCGGGCGAGATCGAAGCCTTCGGCACGGTCGCGTTCAGCGAAGGCGACGACGTCCGTTTCGCCTTCGATCACCCGCACTTCAGCAGGTACCTGGCGGTGTACCACCTGTAGCGGCTGACGCAGCCCGCCCTGCCAGAGGAAGCCGCTGCGCAGCGTTTCGTGGCGGGCCACTACCTGAGCCCAAGCGGCTTGCAGGCGCGACGGGTCGAGATGCTCCACCGCCACGCTGATCTGGTTCACGTAGAGCCCCGAGCCCGGGTTGTCGAGGGCATGGAACAGCATGCCTCGCTGCATCGGCGACAGTGGATAGAGGTCCTCGATCTGCGCCGGTGGCAGGTCGAGCGCCTCGAGCTGCGCCTGATTGAGATCTGCCAGGGGGAAGTCCGACGGGGTCACGCCACCCGCTTCGTCGGCGAGGCAATGAGCGATTAATGCGCGCAATTCATCGAGATAGCGGCGGGCCATTCCCTCGATCGTCGTGGCATCGAACATCTCGCGGCTGAAGGTGAAGCGCAGGCCCAGGCGGGCATCGAGTACCTGCCCATCGATGCTCAGCCAGTTACCCAGCGGTGCCTCGCCATCGCGGTTCGGCCCTGCACTTTCGTTGGCCGGCCGCAGCAGTGCATCGTCGGAGAAGCTGGCATCGAACTGGCCGAGGTAGTTGAAGGTCACGCGCGGCTCGTGCAGATCATCCAGGCCCTCGCCGAAATGACGCAGCAAACCGTAGCCGAGACCACGCCGCGGAACCGCGCGCAGCTGTTCCTTGACGGACTTGATCGCCGCGGCTGGCTCGCCACCGGCATGCAAACGCACCGGATAGAGGCTTGTGAACCAACCCACCGTGCGGCTCAGGTCGATGTCCTCGGACAGGGTTTCTCGGCCGTGTCCTTCCAGCATCAGCGAGGCGCTGTCGGCGCCGGTCCAGGCGCACAACGTGCGGGCAAGAGCCGTGAGCAGCAGATCGTTGACCTGGGTGCGGTAGGCCGCCGGGGCCTGTTGCAGCAGTGCGCGGGTGTTGGCTTCGTCCAGTTCCAGACGCAGCGTATACGCCTCCCGCTCGACCAGACGGACGTCAGTGCGAGCATCAGGCAGCGCCGCAGCGGTGCCGTCCAGTTGAGCCCGCCAGTAGGCTCGTTCCGCCGCCAGTTCCTCGCTGCCGCCCCATTCACCCAGGTGCTGCGCCCAGCGCTTGAACGAACTGCCGCGCGGCGCCAGGGGTTGGCTCCGGTAGAGCGCCTGCAGATCTTCCAGCAGGATGCGCCAGGACACGCCATCGACCACCAGATGATGGATCGCCAGCAACAGCCGTTGGCTGCCGTCGGCCATGGTCACCAGCAAGACGCGCAGCAACGGGCCACGCGCCAGGTCGAGGCTGGTCTGGGCAGCGTGACAGTGCATTTTTAGCTCGCCGGCGTCCGCCGCCTCACGCAGCCAGAGCAGATCGGGATTCGGCTGCTCGGCATGCCCGGCGTGAAGGCCGTCGGCGGCGAAACGCAGACGTAGGGCGTCGTGATGAGCGACCAATGCCGTCAAAGCTTCGGCCAACCGCCGAGGATCGAGCGCTTCCCGGGGCTCCAGCAACAGCGCCTGGTTCCAATGAGCACGGCGCGGCATGGGCGTGGCGAGGAATGCCCGTTGGATCGGCAGCAACGGCGTTTCACCCTGCTCCGGCCCCTGCACGTCTTGCACTGCGGCGTCCCGCACGACCGCCGCCAGAGTGCGCAGGGTCTGATGTTGGAACATGTCCTTGGGGCTGAGCTGCAATCCCGCCTGGCGGGCGCGGCTGACTACCTGGATGGAGACGATGGAGTCACCGCCCAGCTCGAAGAAGTTGTCGTCGCGGCCGACGCGCTGCACACCCAGCACGCCCTGCCAGATATCCGCCAGCAAGGCTTCGCGCGCCGTCGCCGGGGCCTGGTAATCGGCCTGCGGCTGGCTGAGGTCGGGTTCCGGCAGGGCCTTGCGGTCCAGCTTGCCGTTGGGTGAAAGCGGCATGGCATCCAGCACCAGAATGCGCGCCGGCACCATGTAGTCCGGCAACTGCTCGGCCAGGGTCTGGCGCAGCAGGTCGCCCTCGCAGCTCGCCACGGCATAGCCCACCAGCTGCTTGCCTTGCGGCGTGTCTCGCGCCACCACCACCGCTTCTTCGACGTGCGGATGGGCCTGCAGTCGGGCCTCGATCTCGCCCAACTCGATACGCAGGCCGCGGATCTTCACCTGATGGTCGATGCGGCCGACGTACTCGATGGCCCCGTCCTCGCGCCAGCGCGCCAGGTCACCGGTGCGATAGAGGCGCCCGCCTTCGCCGAACGGATCGGCGACGAAGCGCTCGGCGGTCAGCCCCGGCCGTGCGTGATAACCCCGTGCTAGGCCCACGCCGCCGATGTACAGTTCGCCGGCAACGCCTTGCGGTACCGGCTCCAACCAGGCGTCGAGGATGTACAGGCGCAGGTTGTCGATGGGCCGACCGATCGGCACGATGTGCCGCTCGTTTTCCTCCTCGCAAGCCCAGTAGCTGACGTCGATAGCCGCCTCGGTGGGGCCGTAGAGGTTGTGCAGTTTGGCAGCGAGGCGCTGGCGGAACTGCTGTTGCAGTGCGTAGGGCAATGCCTCGCCGCTGCACATCACCTGCCTGAGCGACGAGCACTGTTCCAGCTCACCGGAGGCTACGAAGGCCTGCAGCATCGACGGCACGAAGTGCAGCACGCTGACGTCGCCCTCGTTGATCACCTGACGCAAGGCCAGCGGATCGCGGTGCGCGCCTGGCTCGGCCACCACCAGCGCCGCACCGGTCAGCAACGGCCAGAAGAATTCCCAGACCGAGACGTCGAAGCTGAACGGGGTCTTTTGCAGGACGCGATCAGCCGACGTCAGGCCGTACTCCTTCTGCATCCAGTGCAGACGGTTGATCAGCGCCGCGTGGCTGTTGCCG
>NZ_JYHV01000017.1 GCF_000952685.1 Stutzerimonas stutzeri
AAAAAAGCCCGTCACGAGGACGGGCGAAAGTTTCCGCAACAGGAGCGAGGAGCGTTGCGTCCAGCGTGGTGGATGCCGCTTACAAGATGGAGATCGGGTAGTTGAAGATCAGGCGGTTCTCGTCCAGGTCACGGGTGTTGGCCTGGGAGCGGAAGCTCGAGTTGCGCCACTTGATGTTGAGGTTCTTCGCCGGGCCGTTCTGGACGGTGTAGGCCAGTTCGGTTTCGCGGCCCCATTCCTTGGCATCGTCGTCGGCGGCGGTCTTGATGTTGTCGCCGCTGATGTAGCGGTTCATCAGGGTCAGACCCGGCACACCCATGGCGGCGAAGTTATAGTCGTGACGCACCTGCCAGGAGCGTTCGCCGGCGTTGTCGTAGGAATTGTTGAAGCTATCGTTGGCCAGCGAGCCGCCGCTGGTGCCGTTGACGCGCATCCAGCCGGTATCGCCGCTGACTTTCTGCAGGCCGACGTAGAAGGTGTTGCCACCAGTTTTCAGACCGAACAGACCGGAGTAGGTCTTGTTGTCCAGCTCGCCTGCCAGCGCGCTGCCGTCCTCGTCCCCCTGGAAGTAGCCCAGGTTGGCGGTCAGGGCCAGGTCGGAGCCCAACGGCTGAGTGTGCAGCAGCTGAACGTACTGCTGTTCGTAGACGTCCTTCAGCTCGGCAGTCCACAACCCTACGGTGGTGCGCTTTTCATTGAAGGCGTATTCGCCACCCAGGTAGTTGAAGCGGTCGGAGACGCCACCGCCGTAGCTCATGTCTTCCATGCTGGCGTCGTCGCGCGGGCTGTTCTGACGGAACTGACCGCCGCTGAGGGTCAGGCCATCGATTTCGCGCGAGGTGACCATGCCGCCCTCGAAGGTCTGCGGCAGCGAACGGCCGTCGTCGGCGCGCAGGATCGGCAGTACCGGCATCATTTCGCCGATTTTCAGCTCGGTATTGGAAAACTTGGCTTTCGCCGCGACGCCCAGACGACCGAAATCATCGGCCGGACGACCATCGCTATGACGCGGCAGCAAGCCGGTGCCGTAGGTACCGCCACCGCCATCGAGTTTGACCGCCAGACCGGCGAGCACGTCAACGCCAAAGCCGACCGGGCCCGGGGTATAGCCGGACTGGATGTTGAGTATGAAGCTCTGGGTCCATTCCTCGGCTTTGCTGCGGTCGGTGATCGAGTCGTCGCGGAATTCGCGGCCGATGTAGAAGTTGCGCGCGTTCACTGTGATCTTGGTGTCGTCGACGAAGCCTGCAGCACTGGCAGTGGCAGGGATGCCAAGCGCCAGGGTCAGAGTGCCTGCGAATACGGCGACAGACAGGGGGTTGCGTGGGGTCATTGTTGTTGTGCTCCCTTTTTTTAAGTAGTCCACCCCGTGCGGCCAAGGCCTAAGACGAGGCGGGATGTAGCGCGGCCGCAGATTCTGGAGCGGCGCTCGTCGGGCAATGAAACTGTTATCAGTTGTCTGACGACGTATCGGATTATGGCTATGCCGCAAGGCTTGTCAATTCAATTTGTAAAGAATTGTTAGGTCTCAGACTTTCGTCTAGTGCAATAGCTCGATGGCGTAAAAGGCGGAGAAACAGGCTGTTGCGGCGATTCGAGCCGAGTCTAGTCAGATGGCTGCACGGGGCTGACCTACGCTGGCCGTGGCCACCAGCCAGGCAGCAGTCGTCTGACCTGTGATCGAGCGAAGCGGTCGTCGATGAGATGAAGCGTGCCAGCGTCTTCCGTGGTGCGGATCACTCGCCCCGCAGCCTGCACGACCTTCTGCAGACCCGGGAAGAGGTAGGTGTAGTCGTAGCCGGCGCCGAACAGCTGATCCATCCGAGCCTTCATTTGCTCGTTCACAGGATTGACCTGGGGCAGGCCCAGGGTTGCCACGAATGCACCGATCAAACGTTTCCCGGGCAGATCGATACCTTCGGAAAACGCACCGCCCAACACCGCGAAACCGATGCCTCGGCTTTGCTCAGTAAACCGTTCGAGAAAGGCAACGCGTGCAGCTTCTTGCATGCTACGGGTCTGCTCCCAGTAGGGCAGGTCAGGGTGCTGCTCACTGAGCAGGGCGGTCACCTGTTGCAGGTAATCGAAACTGCTGAAAAAGGCGAGATAATTGCCCGGGCGCTCGCGGTACTGCTCGGCCAGCAGATCGACGATGGGCTGCAAGGAGGCGTAACGGTCCCGATAACGCGTGGAGATGTTGCGCGCCAGCCGTACCTGCAGTTGCTCAGCCCGAAAGGGTGACTCGACATCTATCCAGACATGATTGAGCGGCACGCCAAGGGTATCGGCGTAAAAACGCTGCGGCGCTAGCGTGGCGGAAAACAGCACGCACGAGCGCGCTTGGCGAATACGCGGGGCGAGAAAGGGGGCGGGGAGCACGTTGCGTATGCAGAGCACCGAGGCTTTCGTCCCATTGCGATCCAGCCCCGGGACCAGCGTACAGTCGATCAGCGAATGCTCACCGAACTCTTCGGCCAGTCGACAGAAATGCATGGCATCGAAATAAGCCGATAACAACGAGGGATCGAGCCCCGCGGGCTCTTCACTCATGTATTCGGTTATGGCACTGACGGCTTGTTGCAGCGCGTTGATGAGCTTGTACGGGATATCCGGGAGGACCTGATACGCATCGACCTGATCTCTGTGCAGGTCGCTCCAGCCGCGCAGCACGCGTTCGACAGGTCTTTTCAAAATCATCGGAAGAGTTTTCCGTAACTTCCTGATATTCCTTACATCTAGCTCGGCGCTGTACATGCTCCTGCCGCGTTCAAGCAGATTATGCGCCTCGTCGACCAGCACTCCGACGTGCCACTCATTGAGCAGCGTCAGGCTGTAGAGCAGAGCGCTCAGGTCGAAGTAATAGTTGTAGTCGCCGATCACCACGTCAGCCCATCGGGCCAGCTCCTGGCTCAGGTAATACGGGCAGATTCCGTGCGCCAGCGCGACCTCACGTAACGTCGCCTTGTCCAGGAAGGGTCGTGTGACGGCGTCGGCGCGAGCAGCTGAAAGCCGATCATAGAAGCCGCGTGCAAGCGGGCAGGATTCGCCGTTGCAGGCCTTGTCCGGGTGTTCGCAAGCCTTGTCACGGGCGATAAGCTCCAGTACCCGAAGCGGCGTGGAATCGCTCGACAGGCTTTTCAGTGCATCGAGGGCAAGTTGGCGGCCGGAAGTTTTCGCGGTAAGAAAGAACAGCTTGTCGAGTTGCTGACCAGGAAACGCCTTCAATTGCGGAAACAGGGTCGCCAACGTCTTGCCGATACCGGTGGGAGCCTGTGCCATCAGGTGCGTGCCAGTGCATACGGCCTTATAGACGGCCTCGGCCAGCTGCCGTTGACCGCTGCGAAATTCCCCGTAGGGGAACGCCAGGTCCCTTAGCGCCTGGTCGCGCTCGGCACGGTGCGCCAACTCCTGCTCGGCCCATGCAATGAAAAATTTGCACTGCGCCTCGAAGAAATTCTGTAGATCGTCCGCACTGAAGGTTTCGACCAGCAGCGTTTCCTTCTGCGTGACCACATCGAAATACACCAGCGCGATATCGAGCGTTTGCAGATAACGCGCTTCGCATAGCAGCCAGCCATAAACCTTGGCTTGAGCCCAGTGCAAATGGCGGTGATTGGCCGGCTGCCGGTCCAGATCGCCGCGGTAGGTCTTGATTTCCTCCAGGCGATTCTTTCCCGGGTCGTAGCCGTCGGCGCGGCCACGCACGTGAAGGGAGCCGTAACGGCCTTCGAGGGTGACCTCGCGTTCGTAGCCATTACCACGTCGTGCGGTGACAGTGGCGTGACCGGCGACGCCCTCCAGCGCGGTAGGCGAGGGCGTGAAGCGCAGGTCCAGATCACCTTGCTTGGCCGTGATTTCGCACAGCGCTCGCACCGCGACGCGATAACTCACCAGGTGGCCTCCGCCCATTGCACATAGCAAACGGCGATTGGCATCTGATGTCGCTGTGCAAAATCTATCCATCGCTTCTGATTGTCCTGCAGACGATCACCAGGGCCTTTTACTTCGATCAGTTGGTAGCGCCGATCGCCAGGCCAGAACTGGATGAGATCCGGCAACCCGCTGCGATGGTTGGGCACGTCCAGCAGAATGCGCTGGAAGAATGCCTTCAGGTGCTCGGCTGGAATGCATTCGAGCGCCAGCTCTAACAGCGTTTCGTCAAACAGTCCCCAACTGACGAACTGTGATTGCAGGCCGAACTTCTCGCGAAACACGCGGCGTATGCAGTCACGGTATTCGTCTGTGCCAAGTTTGCTCAGGCATTCATCGAAAAGCCCGGCTCGACGCGTATGGAAGTCGGGTCGGGCGAGATCAGCTGGAGCCGCATGGAACGGATGGAAGAACGCACCCGGCAGCGGCGCGAAGATCGCGTCCCAGCACAGCAGACCGAGCAGCGAGTTGATCAGCGCATTCTCGACGTAGTAGGCCGGCGCCTCGCTGCGCGACAGATGCTCCCGCACGGCTTGCTCGACGCTCAGGCCGGGTTGCCTGGCAATGGCAAGATCGATGCGTTCCGCTTCGACCACAACGCGGCGGCGTGCCACGGGCTCGCCGAGCGCACGACGCAGGCGTGGCAGGATCCGCTGCAGCTGCTGCGCTTCGTGTTCGCTTTCCGGCGCGGCATTGGCTTCGCTTGCCAGCTGCAACGCGGCTTCGGGCTGGTCGCAGCGTTCGAGCACTCTGATCGCCCGCTCGCGCGCACCGGGATAATTGTTTGTCGCGTGCAGGCGCAGGGCCTGGCTCAGGTCGCCAACACGTTCGCATTGGCGGCCAATGCTCAGCAGCAGCTTGCCGCGCCGATGCTCCAGCCATTCGTTGGCGTAGGGCACGTGAGGAATGTCGGCGAGCACCTCATCCAGCGCCTCGCCCGCCTCGAAACGTTCGCGGCAGCGATGCAGGTGCAAATAGGCGTCGACGTCCTCACGACTGTGGAACGCGCGCGAGGCGGGAGAGAAACTCACCTGTTCGTAGCGGAAGATGCCCAGGTCGGCGAGCACGAATTCTGTCCAGTCCTGGTGAATATTGCCAAAGAACATCAACCGTAGCCGGTCACACAACTCGCTGATGTTGAGCCCGAACGCGACTTCACCGAGCGCCTCGCACCAGTTGCGGAACGGTCGTGGCTGAACATGCTCGGCCAACAGCGTCTGCAGCAGGTCGGTTTTGCGCTGACTGCGGCCCGTCGGGGGGCCAAAGACCCGGATCAGTTCATCTTTATTGAGCAGGGCGAATAATTGAACCAGATCCAGCGTCGGATCCGCGTCGATCCAGCCCTGATCGATCAGCGCGGCGGAGGCTTCCAGGGGGCAGCCGATCTCGGCATAACGCAACTTGCTGGCACGGAATAACGTCCCCTTGCGCATCACCATGCGAACCAACAGCGCCTGCGAGGCTTGCGGGACTTCGCTGAACCGGTCTAGAAACGCGCGCTCGTGGTCGGCCAGCAGATCGCCATGGCGTTCGCCGACCCAGGCAAGCACCTGTCGAAAGTTCTCGAGGTAGTAGAAGGGGTTTTCCAGGGCCTGGCGCATCGAACGTCCGGTTCGGTCATACACGGGCGCATTCACCCGTTTGGCTGTGTATTTATACAGTTGTTGGCGAATTTGGCAACGGCGGGACGATCAGTGGTTTGGCGTGCTATTTGAAAGCAGGGCAGGCCGATGGCAGTGGATGTCTGCAGTGAGACGCACCCAGCAAGGCCGGGCGCGTTAGGCCGTCACACCGTGCGTGAGAACCGGCCGCGCTGCTCGCCGCCGAGATAGGCATCGAACGCCATGGCGACGTTGCGCATCATCAGGTGGCCCTGAGGCATCAGCACTACCGCATCGCTGCGTATCTCCACCAAACCGTCGGCCACCTGCTCGTCGAGCTTGGCCAGCGAATCGGCGAAGTAATCGCAAAAATCGATGCCGTAGCGCTCTTCGATCTCGGCGAAATCGACGCGTCCGTGACACATCAGGGAGATGATTACGTCACGGCGTAACCGGTCGTCTTCGCTCAGCTTGTATCCACGATGCACCGGCAGCATGCCTTCGTTCAGGCGTGCGTAGTACTGCGACAACTCCTTCACGTTCTGGCTGTAGCTGTTGCCGACCTTGCCGATGGAGGAAATGCCGAGCCCGATCAGGTCGCAATCGGCGTGGGTCGAATAGCCTTGGAAGTTGCGCTGCAGCGTGCCGTTGGCGCGGGCCAGCGTCAGCTCATCATCAGGCAGGGAGAAGTGGTCCATGCCGATATAGACGTAGCCGGCGTCTGTCAGGCGCTTGATGGTCAGCTCCAGCAGTTCCAGCTTGCGTTCCGGTGGAGGCATGTCTTCCGGGCGGATCAGCTTCTGCGCACGCACCAGATCCGGCAGATGCGCGTAACTGTAAGCGGCGATGCGATCCGGGCGAATATCGATGATCTTGTTCAGGGTGGTGTTGAAGCTCTCGACTGTCTGCAGCGGCAATCCGTAGATCAGGTCGACGCTGATCGACTTGAAGTTCACTTCACGTGCTGCCTGGACCAGCTCGCGGGTCTGCTCTTCGGTTTGGATGCGGTTGACCGCGATCTGCACCTGTTCATCGAAGTCCTGCACGCCAAAACTCAGACGATTGAAGCCGAGCGTGCGCAGTCCATGAATCTGTTCGGGCGTGACGGTGCGCGGATCGACCTCCAGAGAGAACTCGTGATTGTCACTGTCGTCCATGTTGAAGGCGTCGTGCAGTGCATCCATCAGGTCGGCCAGTTGCTCGCTGGTGAAATAGGTCGGCGTGCCGCCGCCCAGATGCAGCTGGGTCAGCTTGCGTGAACGATCGAACAGCGCCGCCTGCATCTGGATTTCACGCTTGAGATATTCCAGATACTCGACGGCACGATCGGTCTTGTGGGTGATGATCTTGTTGCAGGCGCAGTAGTAGCAAAGGCTTTTGCAGAAGGGGATGTGGATATACACCGATAGCGGCTTGGGTGCCGGGGCGTCGTTGGTCTCCTGCGCGGCGCTGCGATAGTCGTCGATGGCGAAGGCCTGATGGAACTGGGGCGCGGTGGGGTAGGAGGTGTAGCGAGGACCCGGACGGTCATATTTTTCGACCAGGGCGCGGTTAAAGCTCGGCGTTTGGTCCATGTGCGGTTTCACCTTGCGGGTTAATAGGGGAGTGGCTGGATGGGGAGCTCCGTCGACAGCCAGCGACATCGTGCCGCGATTATCCTTGATTCTAGTCACGGTTCGGATGTCTCAAATCAAGAACGCTGCGACTGCCAGACGCCGATATTCGACGCTCAATCCACCCGTCCCGGCGTATCAGAGCGTCGAACCCGTCTGGTTCGTGCGTGCTTAGAGACGGAATTGCCCGACCAGGCGGTTCAGCTCGGCCGCCAGGCGCACCAGCTCATCGCTGATCTGCGAGGTCTGGCTGGCATCCGTGGAGGTCGTGTCGGCAATGTTGCTGATGGTGGTGATGTTGCGGTTGATTTCCTCGGCGACCGCGCTTTGCTCTTCTACCGCCGTGGCGATCTGCATGTTCATGTCGTTGATCGTGCCCACCCCGCCAGCAATCACGTTGAGGCTTTGGGCGGCCTTGGCAACGCAGTCGGAACCGGCATGAGCGCGAATCTGTGCGTTCTGCATAACTGTGACCGCATCGCGCACACCGCTCTGCAACTGCTCGATGGTCGCCTGGATATCTCGAGTGGATTGTTGCGTACGCGAAGCCAGGGTGCGCACCTCGTCGGCGACCACCGCGAAACCGCGGCCCTGTTCGCCAGCGCGTGCTGCTTCGATCGCGGCGTTGAGTGCGAGCAGATTGGTCTGTTCGGCGATGCCGTTGATAACGCCCAGCACCATGCCGATGGAGGCACTGTCCGTCTCGACCTGCTTGATCACCTGTGCGGCCCGTTCGATTTCCCGAATCAGCCCGTCGATGCCGTCCAGCGCCTCGGTGGCCAGGGTTACGCCGGCTCTGGATTGCTCGTCCGCATCGTTCGAGGCCGATGCCGTCTGGCTGGCATGCCGCGCCACTTCCTGCACCGTCGCGCTCATCTCGTTCATCGCCGAGGCCACCATGTCGGTTTCGCTGCGCTGCGCCATGACCGCCGAATGGGTCTTTTCGGCCACATTGGCGACTCGGTCCGACACGGCGCCCAGTTGGCGGGTGATGCCCGCGACCGCTTCCAGGCTATGGCGAAACTTGCCAATCATGCGGTTGAATGAGTGCCCCATGGCACCCACTTCATCTTCGGCATGGACGGATACGATGCGGCTGAGGTCCTCGTCCTCCGTCATCGCCTCCATGGTGTGGCGCATGTCGTTGACGCGACTGATGATCACGCGGCGAATGATGTAGCTCATCACGATCAGGCCGGCCAGCAGAAGCAGAAGCTGGATGCCGGCGGAGATCATGACATTGCGATTGATTTCACCGTCGAGAACCGACAGGTCGTAGCTGATCCGCACAGCCCCCATCACCGAATTTTCGGCAACCTGGTGACACGAAAGGCAATTGGTGCCGCGGTAATCCCGATGAGCAAGGATTGGGTTGACGACGGTGAGCACTCGACCATCCTTGCCCTCCCTGACGTCCATCGTCGCCTTGCCTGCCAGCGCATCGCGGTCCATTTGATCGGCCGCCGCCTCGTGTGCGAATCCTGGGCCGAAGACCTTGGTCACCGGTTCGCCACGTACGATGCGCGCGTCAATCACGCCGGGCCTTGAGAGTATCTTTTCTCGCAGCACTTCGCGCTGGGCCATGGTGCCGGTCAGCATCATTGCGTTGATGCTGTCGAAGTACGAGTCGGCGGCATCCTTGGTTTGCTGTTCGACGACCTGCAACACCAGTCGCTTCTCGGTGCTGGCGGCATGCAGCAACGAGGCGGAAAGCACCAGTGCGAAAACCAGCACCAGGGCCAGGTTGATCTTCGCCTGGACGGACATCTCGCGGTTAGCGTGAGCGCTGCTCATCATCATCCTTACTACTGCTCGGAAACGAAATCGCCTGAAAGCAGGCGATAGACGTGGGGGCTACAGAACAGGCGGTCCAACGCAAGCGTTCGCTCCGTTCGATCAGCCAGGCAGTTGGCGATATGTTAAAGGCTGCGATCGGCTGCGCCTTTGGGACTCGCACCGTATCGGGCGCTAGTTGCTGTTTCACTGATCTGGGTCAGTCAAACGCTTCGTTTCGCTTGCGAAAAACGGAGGTGCTCCAAAGTACGGCGAACGAGTCGGCGGCGCGGATCTACGGCACGGGGAATCCTTGAATCTCCGGTCGTCCCGATTCACTTGGCCACTTGGCAAGCCGCTCGGCACCGAGCACTCTATGCCGCGCGTGCAAGTCAACGACCGCCGGTCAGCTGGCAGCTTCGTTTACCGACTCGAATTTTGCTGTGTGAACCTGCGAACCCCTAATCGTTTCGGCGGTCGTAGCCTCTAGTCAGCCGCTGTCGGCGGGACATGCAGGGTATGGCTGTTGACCGATCCAGGCGCAGTGCATCAACCGGAACTATCTTTTCAAGGACTCACATGATCAAGAAATGCCTTTTTCCTGCGGCCGGATATGGCACGCGCTTCCTTCCTGCGACCAAGGCCATGCCCAAGGAGATGTTGCCGGTAGTGAACAAGCCGCTCATCCAGTACGGGGTTGAAGAGGCGCTGGCTGCAGGGCTTAACCAGATCTCGATCGTTACCGGTCGCGGCAAACGTTCCCTGGAAGACCACTTCGACATCAGCTATGAGCTGGAGCATCAGATCCGCAACACCGACAAGGAAAAGTACCTGGTCGGCATCCGTAAGCTGATTGACGAGTGCAGCTTCTCCTACACCCGCCAAGTCGAAATGAAGGGTCTGGGCCATGCCATTCTCAGCGGCCGCCCGCTGATTGGCGACGAGCCCTTTGCCGTGGTTCTGGCCGACGACCTGTGCATCAACGTGGACGGAGATCCGGTACTGGCGCAGATGGTCAAGCTCTACAACCAGTTCCGCTGCTCGATTGTCGCCATTCAAGAAGTGCCGCCGGAAGAAACCAGTAAGTACGGTGTTATTGCCGGTGAAATGATCCGTGACGACATTTTCCGCGTCAGTCACATGGTCGAAAAGCCCAAGCCGGAAGACGCGCCGTCTAACCTGGCGATTATCGGTCGTTACATCCTGACGCCGGATATCTTTAACCTGATCGAGCAAACCGAGCCGGGCAAGGGCGGCGAGATCCAGATTACCGACGCCCTGATGCGTCAGGCGCAGGATGGCTGCGTCCTGGCATACAAGTTCAAGGGCCAGCGTTTCGATTGCGGTAGCGCCGAGGGTTATATCGCGGCGACCAACTTCTGCTACGAGAACTTCTATCTGACCGGCAAGGCGTTCTGATTCACCTAACGCCGAACACAAAGCCACCCAAGGGTGGCTTTGTGCGTTTCATGGCGCCGGCATGTCATCGGCGCCTGGTCCCAACGGCTGGCCATAGCTGAACTCGACGTAGTTGCCCGCCGGATCCCGCAGGCCGCAGTAGTAGCCGACCGGGTAGGGTTCATCACGCGGCTCCCAGATCAGGCAGCCAGCCTGGCGAGCCCGAGCGGCAATCGCATCGACTTCACCGCGGCTCGACAGCGCGAAGCCGAAATGGCTGTAGTCATTGTCGGCCAGCGCACGGTCCTGCCCCCCCGGCATGATCACAAAGATGAAATCGCGCTCCTTGCCAGGCTCAGCCATCCAGACGATGCGTGAACCTTTTCCAGCGCGCTCGTGAAATACGTGCATTCCGCAGAACTGTGCATAGAACGCGATGCATGCGTCCAGGTCGGGGACATGCAAGGCGAGGTGGGTCAGGGTAGGGCGCATGCGGCACTCCTTCGATGATCGGGCCAACGACGTTGGGTTATGCTTTGCGTTCTACATTGGAGACAACAGTTCATGGCTTACGACTTCGATCTATTCGTCATCGGTGCCGGCTCCGGTGGTGTCCGTGCCGCTCGTTTCGCCGCTGGCTACGGTGCCCGCGTCGCGGTTGCCGAAAGCCGTTATCTGGGTGGCACCTGCGTAAACGTCGGCTGCGTACCGAAGAAACTGCTGGTTTACGGTGCCCACTATGCCGAGGATATCGGTCAGGCCCAAGGCTATGGCTGGACCATCGATGGTGCGACTTTCGACTGGAAGACCCTGATTGCCAATAAGGACCGCGAGATTCAACGCCTCAACGGTATCTATAAGAATCTCCTGGTCGACAGCGGCGTCACCTTGCTGCAGGCGCATGCGCGGCTGGTCGATGCCCATACCGTCGAAGTAGACGGCCGTCACTACAGTGCCGAGCACATTTTGATCGCAACCGGTGGCTGGCCTTTCGTGCCGGACGTTCCGGGTCGCGAGCATGCGATCACCTCCAACGAAGCCTTTTATCTCGATGAGCTGCCGCGTCGCGCGCTGGTGGTCGGTGGCGGCTACATTGCTGTCGAGTTCGCCTCGATCTTCCATGGCTGTGGCGCCGAGACCAAGCTGCTTTATCGGGGCGACCTGTTCCTGCGTGGTTTCGATGGTTCGCTACGCGATCACCTCAAGGATGAGTTGATCAAGAAGGACATCGATCTGCAGTTCAACGCCGACATCGCGCGCATCGACAAACAGGCGGACGGCAGCTTGCTCGCCACACTGCAGGACGGTCGCGTATTGGAAACCGACTGTATTCTGTACGCCACTGGCCGGCGCCCGATGCTGGACGGGCTGGGGCTCGAGAATGTCGACGTCACGCTGGACAAACGCGGTTTCATTGCGGTTGACGAGCAGTTTCGAACTACCGCGCCATCGATCCTGGCAATCGGCGATGTAATCGGTCGCATCCAGTTGACCCCCGTTGCGCTTGCCGAAGGCATGGCGGTGGCGCGCCAGCTGTTCAAACCGGAGGAGTACCGGCCGGTCGATTACAACACCATCGCCACCGCGGTGTTCAGCTTGCCGAACATGGCGACGGTCGGCCTGACTGAAGAAGAAGCACGCAAGCAGGGGCACAAGGTGGTGTTGTTCGAGAGTCGCTTCAGACCCATGAAGCTGACCATGACCGGTAGCCTCGAGCGCAGCCTGATGAAGCTGGTGGTCGATGCCGAAACCGACAAGGTACTGGGCTGCCATATGGCCGGACCGGATGCCGGCGAGATCATGCAGGGCATGGCCATCGCCTTGAAAGCAGGTGCTACCAAGCGAATCTTCGACGATACGGTGGGTATCCATCCGACGGCGGCTGAAGAGTTCGTCACCATGCGCACGCCAACGGGAATCTGATCGAAGCACTGTGTTGCGCACGTCCGACCGGCCATGCGTCATGGCCGGTCGGACAAGGCATCATTGTGGAGGAGGGTGCTGATTTCCAGGGCGGGCAGCTAGGCACCTCAGCTGTCATCCGTGGTCGTCGACGCTCAATGATGCTGGTGGGTGTTGCCATTCGGCTCCGGAGCCTGCTCCTGAATGGCGACATCAACGGTTACTTCACCAGCTTTATCGAAAATCAGCGTAAGGGGGAAGCGCTCTCCGGCGACCAGCGGCTCGCTCAGTTTGAAAAGCATCACGTGATTGCCTCCCGGCTTGAACGCCACTTCGCCACCGGCAGGCAACTCGACCGAGTCGATACGCTCCATGCTCATCACGTCGCCCTTATGGACATGGGTATGCAACTCGGCTCTTTCGGCGCGCGGGGTCTGAATGTCCATCAGTCGATCCGGCGTATTACCGGGATTGCTCAAAGTGAAGTACACCGCACCGGTAGGGGCGCTCGGCGGCATGGCACGGGACCATACCTGCGTAACGATCGGCTTCCCATCGTTCATTTGATGGCTGTGTGCATGGTCATCAGCCATGGCGGTCAGAGTAACCGTGCCGAGCACGAGAGCGGTTGCCAGACGAAGCAGCATGAAGTTTCTCCAGAGTGGTGTGCGATGCCGAACATTATCATGACGGCTTTCACGTCTCATGAGAGCAAAGCCAATCGCGCCAGCGATGCTGGCGTCGCAATGAACCTGCAGCGCTGCTGCGTTTCTGTTTGAATGAAACGCCGAACGCGGTTTACAACGAAACGGGGACAGGCCTAGGTCCCATCTGATCGGAGATGCATCAACCAATGGAACGAAGTCGCTGGAGTCACCGGCTGTTACCCGGCGGAAAAGAACCTGATCCGCGATTCACCCTGGCCAACGAAAGAACCTTTCTCGCCTGGATCCGCACGTCGCTGGCGCTATTGGCTGGCGGCGTCGCGGTCGAAGCCTTTGCCGGAAGCGTCTTTACCCTGGAGTTGCGCAAGGTGCTGGCCGTCTCGTTGTTATTGCTGGCCATGTTCATCAGCTCAACGGCCTGTATCCGCTGGCTGAGCATCGAACGGGCGATGCGCCACAGCGGCCCTTTGCCGTTTCCGTTGCTGATCCCGATTCTTTCGATCGGCGGCACGTTGGTTACGCTGGTCCTTATCAGTTTCATCGCCCTGCGCAGCTGACATGCACATATCCTTTCGTCGTCGCCTGGAGCCCAAACCGCCGCGGCCGCCGTTGCACGAAGACCCGGGGTTGCAGCCGGAACGCACCTCGCTGGCTTGGGGTCGAACGCTGCTCACCATGCTCACCGTCAGCTCACTTTTCTTGCGCTGGATGCCATATCACGGAACCTTCGTCGCGATGCTGATCGCACTGTCGTTGCTCACGGCGCTAGGCATCTGGACCACCCAACGGCATCGTTACACACGCAGTGCCAGCGGCGTGAAAAGTGGACGCATTCAAGCTGACGCGGTCTCGGTACTGTGGTTGGGTGCTTCAGTTTCCATACTCGCCGTGTTAGGGCTCTATACCGTTATTTTCTTGCCGATCAGTAGGTGAGGCAGCAACCAGAAGAGGCTTAGATGACCACCGCCAATCAGCAATTTGCCAGCGACAACTATTCGGGCATCTGCCCGGAAGCTTGGGAGGCCATGGCCCGGGCGAACCAGGGCCATGATCGGGCTTACGGCGACGACCAATGGACGACCCGCGCCGCGGACCATTTCCGCCAGTTGTTCGAAACCGATTGCGAAGTGTTCTTCGCGTTCAATGGCACGGCGGCCAACTCTCTGGCGCTGTCTTCGCTCTGTCAGAGCTATCACAGCGTGATATGCGGCGATATCGCGCATATCGAGACTGATGAATGTGGCGCGCCGGAATTCTTCTCCAACGGCTCCAAACTGCTGGTGGCGCGGACCGAGCAAGGCAAGCTCACACCCACGGCAATCCGTGAAATTGCGCTGAAGCGCAAGGACATCCATTACCCCAAGCCGCGCGTCGTCAGCATTACCCAGGCCACTGAAATCGGCACCGTATACCGGCCCGACGAACTCCAGGCCATCAGCGATACCTGCAAAGAACTGGGGCTGCATCTGCATATGGACGGCGCACGTTTCGCCAATGCCTGTGCGTTTCTTGGCTTATCGCCGGCGGAGCTGAGCTGGAAGGCTGGCGTGGACGTGCTCTGTTTCGGCGGGACCAAGAACGGTATGGCCGTGGGCGAAGCCATTCTGTTTTTCAATCGCGACCTGGCTGAAGATTTCGAATACCGCTGCAAACAGGCCGGACAGCTGGCGTCCAAGATGCGCTTTCTATCTGCGCCATGGGTCGGCTTGCTGGAAAACAATGCCTGGATGAGATACGCCGACCATGCGAACAGCTGCGCCCAGTTACTTGCGACGTTGATCAGCGATGTGCCGGGCGTGGAGCTGATGTTTCCCGTCGAGGCCAATGGCGTTTTCGTAAGCATCCCACCCTTGGCCCTGGAAGCGCTTAGAAGCCGCGGTTGGATGTTCTACACCTTCATCGGTGTCGGCGGTGCGCGCTTCATGTGCTCCTGGGATACCAGCGAGGAGCGTGTGCGGCAGTTGGCGGATGACATTCGCGTTGTCGTTATGGAGAACCAGTAGTTGCGACCTTCGCCGGTGCCGCACGGAAGCGGCATCCACCCGGTTTGCGGCCGAAGCCGATAGACATTGATTAATTCACAGGTTGGTTTGCACGGCCGGTTCAATCCAGCCCGAAGATGTTCGCGGCGGATCTAGTAAAAGATCCCGCCGGCATCGTGAAGCATGTACATGGCGCCTCGGCGATCATTAACTCCGACTACATGCCGTGGACAAAACGACGTACTACAGCGTTTGGGATTTTCCGGACGAATCGATGTACTTCATGGTCTGCTCCACCGGTTCGCAGACAGCACTATCTCGAGTCGAGATAGACAACACTTTTTCTATATCCAGCTTCGTTCCGTACGCATCTGAACAAAAGATGGGTGTGATATTGGTTATCACACCCATCGATGCGGAACACGGGTGCCGTGATCCGGTGCGCCCGTAAGTTAGTGCATTGGTTTACGTCAGCGCCGTCCGGTTCGGGTGCTCACGTCTACCCACACGGCCAGCACCAGAATGCTGCCTTTGACAATCATCTGCCAGTAGCTGTCTACGTCGAGCATGGACATGCCGTTGTCCAGACTGGTGATGACCAGCGCGCCAAGGAGGGCGCCGTAGACAGTGCCGGAGCCACCGCGCATCGAGGTGCCGCCAATGAAGCAGGCGGCGATGGCGTCGAGTTCGCCCATGCTGCCGGCCGACGGTGAGCCGGCGGCCAGGCGCGCGGTGTTGACCATGCCGGCGAATGCGCACATCACACCCATGATGCCGAAGATCCACAGTTTCACGGCCTGGACGTTGATGCCCGATAGCCGCGTCGCCTCCATGTTGCTACCAACCGAATAGATGCGTCGGCCGAATACGGTCTGGCTGGTGACGTAGCTGAACACGCCAAGCAGAACGAGCAGGAGCAGCACAGGAACCGGAATGCCGTCGTAGCTGTTAAGCGTGTAGACGAACCCGGCCAGCACGGCGCCTATCAAGGCCACGCGCAACAGGTCGCGAACCAGCGAGTGCGCAGCCAGCCCGTGAAGGGCGCGATTGCGGCGCTGTCTCCACGTCAGGAACAGCGTCAGGGCGAACAGCAGTACGCCAAGTACCACACCCACCGTATGCGGCAAATAACCCTGGCCGATGTAAACCAGGGACGGCGATACCGGAGCAATGGTGGTGCCGCCGGTGATCCCCAGCAGGATTCCGCGAAACGCCAACATGCCCCCCAGCCCCACGATGAAGGAGGGGATGCGCAGGTAGGCGGTCATGTAGCCGTTTGCCAGCCCGATCATCAGCCCGCACAGAGCGACCAGGCTCAGGTTCGCCAGGAGCGGCACGTTGTAAATCACGTCCAGGATCGCTGCCAGCCCGCCAAGCAGGCCAAGCAGCGAGCCCACCGACAGATCGATCTCGCCGCTGATAATCACCAGCACCATGCCGCAGGCGAGAATTCCCGTGATGGACATCTGCCGCAGCAGGTTGGAAAGGTTACGCGGCGTCAGAAACCCGCCCTCGGTCTGCCAACTGAAGAACAACCAGATAATCGCTACAGCGATCACCAGCGCGAGCATCTTGTAGCGGCTGAATAATTGTTTGACGTGGTTCATTTACGCGGACTTCCGATCATTATCGTTATGGTCAGCGGGTTGGCTGAGCGCGGCGGCGAGCACCTGTTCCTGGGTGAGTCCGTGATTGACGAAGTCTCCGCGTAGTTGGCCTTCGCCGATGACTAGGACACGGTCGGAAATTCCCAGCACTTCGGCCAGCTCCGACGAAACCATGATGATCGACACGCCTTGAGCCGCTAGCGCACCCATCAGCTTGTAAATCTCGTACTTGGCACCGACGTCCACCCCGCGGGTGGGTTCGTCGAGAATCAGCACGCGGGGCCGCGTCAGAAGCATCTTGGCTAGCACGGCCTTCTGCTGATTGCCGCCGGAGAGACTGGTGATCGGTAAAAAGGGGCTCGCGGTCTTGAGATGCATGCGCGAAATTTCCTGATCGATGCTGCTCAGCTCAGCTTCGGCATCGATGCGGGTCATCCTCGCGTAGTTCTCCAGGACCGCCAGCGTGATGTTCTGGCCGACACCCAGGTCCGGGATGATGCCTTGGCGCTTGCGGTCTTCGGGAACCATGCACAGCCCGGCGCGGATGGATTTGCGTGGCGTTCGGGTGTCGATCGGCTTGCCCTCTAGCAAGACGTCCGCTTCGTACCCGCCCGGATAGGAGCCGAAAAGCGCCGACACCAGCTCCGTGCGGCCGGCGCCGACCAGCCCCGCGATACCGAGGATTTCTCCGCGCTTGAGAACGAAGGAAATGTCGTCGACCCGTTTGCGCTTGGGATTGTCGACGTCGTAGCAGGTGACGTGGCGCGCCTCGAAGATCACTTCGCCGATGTCGTGGGGTTCGGTGGGGTAGAGGTTGCTCATCTCCCGTCCCACCATCTGGGCGATGATTTTCGGAATATCCATGTCCGTCATGGCGGTCGTTGCGATGTGTTGGCCGTCGCGGATCACCGAAATGGTGTCGCACACGGCCGCCACTTCATCGAGCTTGTGGGAGATATAGACGCAGGCTACGCCCTTAGCCTTGAGGTCGCGGATGATGTCCAGCAACACCTCGATTTCCGAGCGGGTGAGGGCGGATGAAGGCTCGTCGAGGATCAGCAGCCGCGCTTGCTTGTTCAATGCCTTGGCGATTTCCACCAGCTGCTGGTAGCCACCGCCGTACTGCGACACCGGCAGCGAGACGTTCATGTCTGGCACCTTGAGTTCACGCATCAGGGCTTCGGCGCGGTGGATCATCGCCGGATAGTTCATGCGCCCGCCGGGCAGGGTCAGCTCGTGGCCCATGAAGATGTTTTCGACCACCGACAGGTCCGGAACCAGCGTCAGCTCCTGATGGATGATGACGATCCCGGCCGCTTCGGTTTCGTTGATCGATTTTGCCCGTAGCGGCTGACCGTCCCAGAGAATTTCACCGTCCCAGGTGCCGTAGGGATAGACGCCCGAGAGCACTTTCATCAGCGTGGACTTGCCGGCGCCATTCTCACCGCAGAGGCCCACGCATTCGCTAGGCTTGATCTTGATATCGATGCCGTCAAGGGCTTTGACGCCGTTGAAGGCTTTGACGATGCCGTTCATTTGCAGCAGGTAATCGGTCACGGGAGATACTCACAGATAAGCAACGGGCGGGGACGGCAGGGGCGCCTGCCAATCCACGTGGGTCGCGGTCGGGTCGTCAGTCGAGTCTGCTCAGCTCGATGATCATTGCCCGGCGATCTGTGCCTTGGTGTAGAAGCCGTCCTTTTCCAGCAGATCGATGTTGTCGCGAGTCAACAGGGTAGGGGTGAGCAGGATGGTGTCGACTTGCTTGGCGCCGTTGTCGAGCTGGGAGCTGTAAGCTGGCTTCTCGTTGCGCGCCAGCTGCACCGAGAGCTTGGCGGCTTCCGAGGCGATCAGTTTCAGCGGCTTGTAGACGGTCATGGTCTGGGTGCCTCCGATTACCCGCTTGACCGCCGCCAGGTCGGCATCCTGGCCGGAAATCGGCACCTTGCCGGCCAGCTTCTGCGCCGCCAGCGCCTGGATAGCGCCCCCTGCCGTGGCGTCATTGGAGGCGACGATGCCATCGATCTTGTTGTCGTTTCGGGTAAGGGCGTTTTCGACGATGCTGAGCGCTTCGGTCGGGTTCCATTCCTTGACCCACTGTTGCCCGACGATCTTGACGTCGCCCTTGTCGATCGCCGGCTGCAAGACCTTCATCTGCCCTTCACGCAGCACCTTGGCGTTGTTGTCCGTAGGGGCGCCACCGAGGAGGAAGTAGTTGCCCTTGGGCGCCGCCTGCAGCACGCCCTGGGCCTGCAGTTCACCGACCTTTTCGTTGTCGAATGAAATGTAGGCGTCTATATCGGCGTTCAGAATCAGCCGGTCGTAGGACACCACCTTGATTCCGGCTCGCTTGGCCTCGGCCACGACGTTGGTCAGCACGGTTGCGTTGAACGGCACGATGACGATCACGTCGACGCCGCGGGAGATGAGGTTCTCGATCTGTGAAATCTGCTTCTGCTCGTTGGCATCGGCCGACTGGACGAAGACCTTGGCGCCCAATTGCTCCGCCGCCGCGACGAAGTAATCACGGTCCCGGGCCCAACGCTCCAGGCGCAGGTCATCGATGGAGAAGCCGATTTTCGGATTCGCGGGATCGGCCATGAGTGGAAGCGAGAGCAGGGCAAGGGCCCCGGCGAGGAACATGCGCTTTACGGTTTTCATGGTGGTGCGCCCTTTTATTGTTGTTGGAGACACTGCCTGACGATTGGGTAGTGCTATAGAACAGTAGAAAGTCGGACGGCGCCGTGCGTAACGAAGTGTCGCGAGAATGTAACCGCCTGACGCCGACCGGGTGCTGTCAGGGGTAGATGAACTGGTTGACCACGTTTTCGAGCATCTCCTGACGACCGCTTACTGCCTGCGGATGCAGTTCGTTGGCGAAAGCATGTTCAGCCAATGATTCGAGGCTGAACTCGCCCGCCAGCACTGCCTGTCCAAACGGCTGCTGCCAGCCGGCATAGCGTTGATCCTTTAGCTGCTGGAGTCGGTCGTTCTGCACCATGGCTGCCGCGCGCTCCAGGGACAGAGCGAGGACATCCATCGCGGCGACGTGGCCATAGAACAGATCGACTTCATCAAGGCTCTGCCGACGCACCTTGGCGTCGAAGTTGAACCCGCCATTCTGGAAGCCACCGGCTTTGAGAATTTCATAGATGGCCAGGGTCATTTCTTCGACGCTGTTGGGAAACTGATCGGTATCCCAGCCGTTCTGTGGATCACCGCGGTTGGCGTCGATGCTCCCGAAAATCCCCAACGAAACTGCCGTTGCGATTTCGTGATGGAAGCTATGGCCCGCGAGGGTCGCGTGGTTGGCCTCGATGTTGACCTTGATTTCGTTTTCCAGGCCGAATTGATGCAGGAAGCCAAATACGGTGGCGCTGTCGTAGTCGTACTGATGCTTGGTTGGCTCCTGGGGCTTGGGCTCGATCAGTAGGTCGCCCTTGAAACCGATCTTGTGCTTGTGCTCGACCACCATGCGCATGAACCGGCCCAGTTGCTCGCGTTCGCGTTTCAAGTCGGTGTTGAGCAGGGTTTCGTAGCCTTCACGGCCGCCCCACAACACGTAGTTCGATCCGTTGAGGCGTTGAGTGGCGTTCATGGCGCTAAACACCTGAGCGGCGGTGCAGGCGAACACTTCCGGATCAGGATTGCTGGCGGCGCCGGCGGCAAAGCGTGGGTTGCTGAAGCAATTGGCGGTACCCCACAACAACTTGATTCCGCTTTCTTCCTGATGGCGTTCCAGATGGTCGATCATCTGCACGAAGTGGTTGCGGTACTCCTTGAGCGAGTTACCTTCCGGGGCAACATCCGTGTCGTGGAAGCAGTAGTAGTCGATTCCGAGTTTGGAGAAGAACTCGAATGCAGCCTCCGCCTTACCCATCGCCATTTCCATCGGATCTGCAAGCTGCTGCCACGGACGCTTGAACGTGCCCGCTCCGAACACATCGGAGCCTGGCCAGACGAAGCTGTGCCAATAACAGACCGCCATGCGCAAATGCTCACGCATGGGTTTGCCGAGGATGAGCTTGTCGGCATCGTAGTGACGGAAGGATAGGGGAGAATCGCTGGCGGTGCCTTGATAGCGAATCTTTTCGACATCGGGGAAGTAGGGCACTTGTAATGTCCTTTTGTTCTTGGCGGTGTCCCGATACTAGCAACGGCCCTATGGGTAATTAGTATGAAAGTCACCAACCCAGGGTTCGATTTTGACCTAGCCTTTACTACCGCCTAGGTACTGATCGGCTCAGGACAAGAACAATGAAAACCGTACCGCTCGTTCACCGTATTGCTCTGCTGTTCAACGGCAGCAAGATCTACGACCGCGGCATCATCAGCGGCATCGGTAACTACTTGAGCAGCACTCGAGCATCCTGGGATCTTTTTCTCGAGGAGGATTTCCACTGTCGGCTGAAAGGGATCGAGCGCTGGCAGGGGGACGGGATCATCGCCGACTTCGATGATCCGATGATTGGCGAGGCGCTGGCCGACATCAAGGTGCCCGTTGTGGCGGTAGGCGGTTCCTATCAGGACGAGCGCGCTTATCCGAAGGGTATTCCGTACGTCGCCACCGATAACGAAGCGTTGATAACGCTGGCGTACGAGCACCTGATCGAGGCCGGACTGACGCGTTTTGCCTGCTTCAGCCTGCCTGAAGCACAGGCCAATCGTTGGGCGCAGGAACGAGAAAAGGTGTTTCGCCAACTGATGAAACGCGATGGCTTGCATGCCGAGGTCTATCGCGGGATGGGTACCAGCGCGCCGCTTTGGGACAGCGCCGTCGAAAAGCAGATCGCCTGGCTGCAAAGCCTGCCCAAACCCATTGGCATCATCGCCGTGACGGATGCTCGCGCCCGGCAGTTGCTGCAAGCCTGCCTGACCGCCGGGATCGCAGTGCCGGAGCAAGTGGCGTTGATCGGTATCGACAACGACCCGCTGACACGCAGCCTGACCCGGGTGCCATTGAGCTCGGTCGTTCAGGGCACCGAAACCATGGGCCGGACCGCTGCGCATCTGCTCCATCAAATGCTGCACGGTGTGCCGTCGGCCAGCACGCACATACTGATACCGCCTGATGCGGTCAACGTACAGCTATCGAGCCTGCATCAGCCATTGGGTAACCCGTACGTCATGCGGGCGCTGTTGTTTATCCGCCAATACGCTTGCCAGGGCATCAAGACAGCGCAGGTAGCGGCCTATGTGGGCGTGTCGCGTTCATCGTTGGAGTCGCATTTTCGAAAAGCGCGAGGGTGCAGCGTGCATGACGAGATTTTGCGTTTCAAACTGGCCGCAGCTACAAGCAGGCTGGAGAACACCGATTCGACGATGGTGGATATTGCTCAACATTGTGGCTTCAAATCTGCGCAGTACCTGCATAGCGTGTTTCGGCGCGAGTTCGGGTGTACGCCCCGTGAATACCAGCAAGCCGCCAACAACGTTGGGAATCCCCGCGCAGAGACGAGTAGCGACAACAGATCAGTTCTCGCGACGTGATCCTGCATAACGGTAAACGGCGCATTTGACCCGGGGGACCTCATGAACACTCACAACCCAATACGTTATTTAACATAATATAGATTATGCGAATGCCGGGCAGGATGGGGAGTGTTGCGCTAGGCTCATCCATCAACGTGTTCTGCAGCAACAGTACATTCAATTACAGGCAGCTTTAGCTGTTGTGCATCTATGCCTCGCATCCGGCTCCGCGACTCCAGCATCCCACCGGCGCTCACTGGCTCGGTGCTTATCGATGAACTAGGCTTGCCACGCTATTGGGCGACTGTCTGGTCAGTGCTGCACGGCGCGGCACTACATGAGTCAACCTTGTCGGCTCACCTATCAGTAATCGAAACGCTATACGACTCAGTCAAACAGCAGATGCATATGGATTGTCTTGACCGGCTAATCACAGATCTTCGCTTCGATGATTTAGAAAAATGCCTCGAAGGTTTCTTCGTTAGCTTGCGCAATCGCAGCGCGCAAAACGAATCAGATCATTCTGCAAATTGGCGTACCGCCATTGCTTTCGTCAAAGACTGTGTCGACCGGCTTGCGAGGAACAGCACGACAACGCATCTGGATAAGCTGCACTCGCGATTGCTTCGGTTAGAGCGCCTGTATCTCGATGGGGTGATCAGAAGCAATTCTGCAGAGGTTTCCGAATCATCCCGAACAATCTATCGCATCTAGCAAATTGGTTGCCATTCAACCTGTTTGCTTTAAACGTCATATGCTTTTTTTTACATCTTATGACTTGCGTTAGAGCTATGTCGTCAAGTGCTGTATTCGGGGTTGAGCTGAGGGGTGACTATGGGGCCGGTTTCTATGTTGTTGCTTGCGATTGGCAGCGTTTTTTTTACGATCGCTGCGACTGGCGTGTTAGGGGTCTTGCTTGTAGATAAGCTAGAACGTAAGGGCAAGCGCTCCGGTATTTCGTGATGTGAACACTTTGCCATCGAGCTAGCTGCTCAAAATCTGTTGAATCCCAGAAAGCAAAAACCCCGCTATAGCGGGGTCTTCACTCAGGGTACAGAGGCACGACCGTAAATTTCGGAAAACCCCTGCTCACTTTCATTTTAGGCATTTTTGCGAGAAAAGCCAGCCAAGGCTAGGCGGTCTGCGCTACCGCATCCCTCTGAGCCCCTTTGACGTGGTGTTGAAGGCCCCCTGCAAAACGCAGCGTGACCTCCCGCCGGGTGAAGCGCCATTCCCCGTCACTCCGCTCAAACTGATCGAGGTACTTGCCGGTGCAGATAGGTTGTAACGGGAAGCCATCCACCTGCTGATGAACCGTGTAATAGCTTGCCGAGCTCGCCCTTTCACCGGACGGGTCCACGTCAATGAGCTGGTTGGTAATGGAGTGCCACGTACGCGGAGTGCCATCCCCATGGACCTGCAGACCCGCGTTGAAAAACACCAGCAGCCCTTCGACAGTCGATGCCTCGTTGCCTAGCACATGAATAACGGCATGCTTGAGAACCTCTGCCACGCCCTCAAAGTCACCGTTGTCGAGACGATGGATATAGGTGGCGTGGAGGCGATGGATCGCGCGCTCGGCATCCAGGCGCGCCACGAGATCCCGTTGGTTGGTGCTGTCAGTCATATCAATTGCTCCAAGGATAATGTCGGTAAACAGGATTCAGTTCTGGGACGCCCCCCTCGGCGCATAGCTCGACGCGTTGATATGGCTGGTCGCATCGCTGGCTAAGACCGACGCCCGTTAAACACCCAACGTGGGCCCTGGCGCTCAAGTCGTCAGCTGGCAAACAGCCTCCAGATTCACTCCGTCAGGGCCCAGCACATAGGCCGCGTAATAATCAGAGTGGTATTGAAGCCTGATCCCTGGTGCGCCGTTGTCCTGTCCGCCAGCAGCCATGGCAGCCGCATGGAACGCATCGACCTCCTCATGAGTCTGCGCGATCAGCGCGATATGGGCCCCGTGGCTGGGGACGGGAGCGTGGTGCAGCCAGAGGAATGGCTTTCCTGCGGAACCGAACCCCAGTCGCCGAGGCGTCGATTGCGGAGGGTCGGTCTCGATGCTCATCATCAACGTGATGCCAAGCGGCTTGAGCGCCTGTTCATAGAAATCACGTGCATGCAAAATGTCCGAAACACCGATGCCCATATGATCGATCGCCGATCCGGCAAACTCACTCATCAGGTAACTCCTCAAGGCGCCGATCTTCGGCAGGTTCGTAGGGCTCGCTATCCATCAGCGACTGGTATTGCCGGTTGCGCGGCGTGGTCGTGTCGGCAGCCGGTTAGATTCAAGGAAGGTCGGCACGGGGCAAAGCGGCCGCTCCATGCCCGTTCCGTTCATACCTGGGAAGCGCCACCGTCGGCGAACAGCTCGGCGCCGTTGATGTAGCTCGACGCATCGCTCGCCAGGAAGAGCGCGGCCTGGCCGATCTCGTGCGCCTGGCCGATCCGGCCGAGCGTGCTCTTCTCATTGAAAGCATCGATCACCTGCTGCGCGTTTTCGCCAAGCACGTCGCGCAGTGACGGGGTGTCCACCGGACCGGGGCTGAGCAGGTTGATGCGTACGCCCGAGCCTTTAATGTCGAGAATCCAGCTCCTCACCATCGCGCGTAATGCGGCCTTGGTGGCTCCGTAGACGCTCATGCCAGGCCCGGGATTGATCGAGGAAGTCGAGCCGATGATGACGATGCTGCTGCCCTCGCCCATCAACGGCAGCGCCCCTTGAACGGTAAACGTGGTGCCTTTGACGTTGGTTGCGAACACCCGATCGAAACCCGCTTCAGTGATTGCCCCCAGAGGCTCGACTTCACCCATCCCGGCATTGGCGATCAACACATCGATACGGCCATGGACTGCGCTTATGTGCGTGTACAGATCGGCAAGTTCTGCAGGGCTCGAGATGTCGGTTCGCACGGCAGAAACATTCCCACCGAGGCGGCTAACGGCTTCGTCGAGCTGAGGCTGGCGGCGACCGGTGATGATCACGTCGGCGCCCTGGCTGACGAACACTTCGGCGATCGCAAAGCCTAGGCCCGAAGAACCGCCAGTGATCAGCACAACCTTGTTTTTGAACTGCATGACAAATACCTCAACGAGTGAATATGTAGCGGACACTACATAAACCCAAGGTTGCTCGCAAGCTATTTAGCGATCACTAAACTTACCTTTCAGGGAATCGCGATTGAACATGCATGTAGCGATCGCTACAGTGTCGTATCAACCTTGAGAGATACCCATGAACGAAAAACCCAGGCAGCGCCGCCCCGCCTTCGACCGAGAGCAAGGGATAGCCATCGCACAGGCACTGTTTCATCAGCGTGGTTTCGACGCTGTCAGCCTGGCCGACCTGACCGAGGCGATGAACATCAAGCCGCCGAGCTTTTACGCCGCCTATGGCAGCAAGGCCGAGCTGTTCGAGCGTGCAATGCATCGCTACGCCGGTGAAAACGCGCTTCCTGTGGACGAGTTACTGGCACCGGATCGACCACCTGCCGAAGCGCTGACCGCGCTGCTGGTTGCCGCTGCGAAGCAGTACGGACGCGACAGCGCTTTGCGGGGCTGCCTGATCACCGAGGGCATGCGCGCGGACGATCCGATCGCCCGCAACATGGCCGAGAAGCTGGGCGACACCGGGATCCAGACGATCCGCCGTTACCTTGATGAGGTCCGGCCAGAAGCTGCTCAGGCGCTGGCTGACTACCTGCTGGTCACCCTGCGCGGGCTGTCGGCAGCAGCATGCAGTGGCATGTCCTGCGAACGCCTGGTGGAGGTGGCACAGACTGCTGGCAAGCTGATCTCTCGTGAGTTCGAGGCAAGCGACAGTGCTGCGAATTGCTGAGTAAATCAGCATTGCCGTACCAGAGGGTCAGCGATCAGTGATGGTCGTTCCGACGATGCTCTCGGCGAATCCAACGCCCAGTAGCGTTGCCGGCGTCTCGAAGCCCGGCCGCCGCTCGCCACTCAATACCCGGCGCGCCGCCTCCACCGCAGCGATCGGTGTGTAGGTGTAGCCGTTGACAGTCTCGATCACTGAACGCGCAACTGTGCCGTCAGCGCCGGTGACCTCAGCCACTGCTCGGGCGCGGTGGGCTTCACGTTGTTGCGCGTTGGGCCCATCAGGAAGCTGTGAGAGATCGCCTTCGGGAAAGGGCTCGCCTGAGAAATGCACGAACATGGAAATGTTTGGAATACCGGTGGAGTGCCAGCCGGTAACCAAGTCACCGAAAGACAGCGGCGCACAGACTTCCAGGCCGTCGCCAAAATCGAAGTGTCGTGGTTGCGCATCGGGCGTTGCCACGAGCTGCCCGTCAATCCGCGCTAGCAGCCCTGCTCCAATAATCTCGCTAACGCTCAGGGCCGATCCGCGTGACATGGAACCCGCGACCTGAAGAGCAATGCTAAGTGACTGCGGATCCTGCACTCGGCGAGCGACATGCACCGCCAGGCAGTCTGTCGGCACCACGTCCCAGCCAACGCCAGGCAAAAGCATGACGCCTGACTCGGCCGCTTCAGCGCCCAACCGTTCGGCCAGCCGGTACACATTGATCTCGGCCGTGATATCCAGATAGTCGACACCTGCCTTGATACAGGCCCGCATCAAGGCTTTGGCTGTTTGCGCGAAGGGCCCGGCAAAGTTCACCAGCACGCCAACGCCGTCGAGGGATCCTGCCATCGGGGCATCAGGCGTGAACACGCGATAAGGAACGTCCAGCTGGGCAGCCAGCACGCGCAGTTTGTCGTGGCTGCGCCCGGCAATGACAATGTCCAGCCCTTGTGCCTTGGCATACTCCGCCGCCATGCGCCCCACGTAACCGGTTGCGCCATAGATCATTAATTTTTTCATTGGACGTGCTGCCAGTTCTTGTAGACGAATTCCAGGCTATAGCCGTCAGGGTCCAAGACATTAGCGGCGTAGTAGTTCGGGTCGTAATGCAGTCGTGCACCCGGCGCGCCTTTATAGACCGCGCCATTGGCCAATGCGGCCGCATAGGCGGACTCAACTTGAGCCTTACTGTCTGCGACAAAGCCGACATGCACCGCTCGGCCTTCAACTACACCCTTGCGCAACCAGAAAAACATGCGGCCATTGGCGCCGAAGCCTTTCAGGTCCGGGTGCCCAGGCGGGCCGTCCTTGCCGTCGTAGTCCAGGCGCGCTGTGATACCCAGCGGCATCAAGGCCGCTTCGTAGAAACGGATAGAGCGCTCGATGTCGCTCACAGACAGAAAAATATGATCCAGCATGGCAACGTCTCCCGATCGTTCAGATGATGTAGCCGCCCGCGACTTCAATGGACTGGGCATTGATCCAAGCGCCCTCTTCCGACAACAGCATGACGATGATCCGAGCCACATCTTCCGGCTCTCCGACTCTGCCCAACGCTGTTTGCGCAGCCAGCATCGCCTCGAATTCGTCATTGAGCCCGCCGCCCAACTCGGTTCGAATCGCTCCAGGGGAAACAGCGTTGGCACGGATACGCCGATCTCCGAACTCCTTGGCCATATAGCGCGTGAGCACTTCCAGTCCACCCTTGAACGCCGCGTAAGGTGCCACTCCAGCCGTGGCCACCCGCGTGGTGGCGCTGGTCAGGTTGACGATGCTGGCGTTTTCTTCCAGCAGTGGCAGCAAGGTCTGCGTCAGGAAGAAAGGGCCCTTGAGATGGACATTGAACAGCCCATCGAACTGCGCCTCGCTGACAGATGCCAACGGGTTGAACAGGCCGTAACCGGCGTTATTCACCAAACCTGCGAGGGTACTCGTACCCCAGGTCTCTTTGAGCGCAGCGAGAACGGCCTCACGGAACGCTTCGAAACTTCCGACATCCGCCACGTCGAGCTTGAGTGCAACGGCCTTGCCGCCCGCTTGTTCGATGCGTCGCACCACCGCCTCTGCGGCATCGGAATTCTGGTTGTAGGTAAGGATGACGCCCATGCCGTGGCGCGCGGCGTGTTCCGCTGCACTGGCACCAATTCCTCGACTGCCTCCGGTAATGACGATAACGCCCATGACGTGCTCCTTCGCTGATTGAATGAGCCTCCACGTTAAGGGACCTCGTCATCGCGGGCGCAGCCGTTCCTACTCTAAACCTGCCTGTTTCTGCTTTTCGCTTGCGCTGCGCCTGTTCTGCAATTCAGCATGGCCAGTATGAACGATCAGCTAACCGAACTCCGCATCCTCGCCGCCAAAGCCGAAAACCGCCGCACGGAGACGGGCATTCCGCGCGTCGCCATGGTCCAGGGCAAAATTCCCGAACATATGCTGGCGGCGGTCTATGACCCGATGATCAACCTGATCCTGCAGGGCAGCAAAACCATGACCGTGGGCGACTCCACGCTGCGGTACGACCCGGCGACCTATTTCGTCATGTCCATCGAGCTGCCCGCGGTGGGCACGGTGCACCCTGCGGCAACAGGCGAACCCTACCTGGCCGTCAGCCTGACACTCGATCCAACCGTGTTATCCACTTTGCTGGCTGACCTGCCTAAACCTGCTGGTCGTCATGAAGGCGACCCGGGTTTCTCGGTAGCCGCCGTCACGCCCGAACTGATGGATGCCTGGGTGCGCATGTTGCGATTGATGGGCAACCCTGATGCCATCGCAGCCCTCGCGCCTGCGTACGAGCGCGAGATTCTGTTCCGCGTGTTGCAAGGCCCCCATGGCTGGATGCTGCGGGAGATCGCAGCACCGGATACCGCCATGGCCCGAGTAAATCTGGCCATTCAATGGATCCGTCGAGAATTTGCCGAGCCCATCAGAGTAGAAAGCCTGGCTCAGAAAGCGGCGATGAGCGTCTCGGCCTTTCACCGCCACTTCAAAGCGGTGACGACATTGAGCCCTTTGCAGTATCAAAAGCGCGTGCGTTTGCTCCAGGCGCGGATGCTCATGGTGGCCAGTGGCAAGAGCGTCACAGCGGCAGCTTTCGAGGTGGGCTATGAAAGCGCGACACAATTTAGCCGGGATTACGCGCGGGTATTTGGCCTTCCTCCTGCCAGGGATGTAGGCAGAATACTCGGAGAATCCAGGACGTCCAGGAGGACGGAAACGGGACCGTTCCATTCCTAAGGACCTACTTGCCAACCGGCCCCCGAAGGGCTGCATCGGCCAGAAGCTGCCATTCATTGCAAGGTGAATACGGTTAAATGCACTAGGACGGCAATGGCTCGCTATATCAGATTTCCTCATCGGCGAAAGGAGGGGAGAAGTTTCGCATCTGGTACGCCATGTTTGCGTGCAAGCGGGCTGATTCATCGATGCTAAGCAAATCGATCCGGCCATTCGGCAGATGCCTTACCTTCAAGAGGCTTTCTGGCCCCCTTAGTCCCTTGGCAAAATGTACTAGCCCCATGCGGAGCTGTTCGGCCGAATAGCCCAATCGCTCTTCGAAATCTGCTCGTGTCACTGGTGTTTCATAGGAATGCATCATGGAATCGCCCTTCACACGTTATTCAGAACTGCCCGCACAACCCCATCGACTCGCAGCGCCCAAGTGATTTTCCAGCCCGGCGGGAGAGTGAGCGCTCCCCGGTGCACTGCGAGCAGCGCCACTTCATATCGACGACTGTGTTCGCTGCTAGAAACGCTGCTGCCATCCCGCCAGTGATACCTGACAGTTGCTGACGGGCTTGCCCCGATGAGCTGAGTGAACTTGGATGTCGGCACAGCCGGACTGAGCGAGCCAAAGTAAGCTACTTCAGGCTGCGCTCTGACACAGATCGCCATCTGTTGATCAGTGGCATCAGGTGGAAGCTCTGTTGATTTGAATCCATAGCGCGAGTGATACGGAGCCTGCCTTGGATCGGGAGGTACTAAAAGTGAGATGAGCTCGACAAATGCTGTTTGGCTCTCCAGTTCCATAAAGCACTGGAGATCCAAAAACACCAGATCATCACAGGACGGCCGATAGTCCTGCTCGTTACCATGCTCCATGGCAGCTACAAGGCCGGCTAGCAACCTGTTACCTCTTTGGGGCGTCGGAATGGTGCTGGGGTTGTAGGTACGGAGCTTCGCCTCGATGGCGAAAAACCTGTCCACAGGCATCGGACGAAAAAGCGCAGCGTTCAGAGCGTAGCGCAGTTTGCCCGCCCAACGATCAGTAGAAAGATGATCGGGCTCGCGAAAGCTCTGCGCGACCTTGACTTCCAATTGCTGTGCCACCTCAACCGAAAGGGGCAAACAGCTTTCGGCTAACACTGACCCAATCTGCAGCCTTGACGTCTCCGTGAGGACACCGAGCTCTGCCAGTTCATGCCAAAGCTCATGGTGTCCTTGCTGGAAGAAATCAGGCACTTCAGTGGGCTGTCCAGAGGTTGGGGCAAGGCTGTCGAGGCACTTGGAGCGCATTGCTAACACAACGGCAGCCGCCTCAGTGCAGCCCTGCTCACTCGCCCGTTGGGCAATGCGCAGGAGGGTGGCAAATCGCGCCACATGACGACATTCTGCTAACACATCAGCGATAACGATGTGCGGTGCTAAGCGCTGCCACAACGAGGTCGCATTGCGGCAGGACAGAACGTCGAGAATGGCTGCAGATATGTCCGCCCGGTTGCGCGGCTCCATAGAGAACGCCAGTTTCACTACGCAGGCAAACCAGGTGTCGTCACTCGAGGCCAACCACAGCAACATCGCCGCGCCACTGTCGCGGCGCTCCCAGGCGGGATGATCAAGCGTCCAGAGCAGCAGTTCAAAAAGCGCTTCCGCGGCATCCATCGCTGAGCTGTCGAGGTAGTTGAACGCAGCAGTCGGCGCGTCCCCTACCATTTGCCCGACATGCTCTACAGCGATGCCAAGTATTGCGGCCTGCTGTGCGGCGTCAATCTTCTTTGCGACCACGTTGATGAGGTGGGAGGCGATCCACCAGCGTTGCGCATGACGCTCTTCCAGTATCAGCGGGCCATAGAGTCGCGCCAACACGTTTCCGTCCTGTATCTCCGCCTCGATTAAGAGCTCAGCCGGAGTACCTGTATGGTTTTTTTCCCAGATGGACCAGCCCCCCGCTTGCAGTTTACGCAGGACGTCAACACACGCGCTGACCGCCGCGGACGAATTACGCCGCTTCAAGAGCGAGCGCGCCGCCTCAATATCTCTTCGGGCCTCCCTATCGACCGACCGTTTGCCAAACACACCAGGGTGATAGAGCATTTCCGTATGCTCATCTGCTTGATCCTGTTGAGTTTCCGGATTGACCGGTTCACTTTCGGTCGTCCTACGGTGAGCTGTGTTAAAGCCATACATGGAGGCAAGTTGCTCAAGGCGGTCCTGTCCGATGCGGTTCTCGGCCTCTTCCAACAAACGGGCAAAGTCAGCTCTGATAGCTGCGGGCAAGGAAGGCACTAACTCTCGCAACAGCAGCCAACCCCACTCGGCATGCATGCTTTGAACAATGACGCGGATTTGCCGCTTCGCCCAGGCCATGCCGTCTGCGTCATCTGCCCGGGCGGTGATGATAAGGGCGTACTCCAAGCCCCACGCTCCCAAATGGCGTTCATCCCCATGCAGGTACACCTCCAGCAGTGCCCAGCGAAGTCGCCAGTCAGTCTCACTCGGCACTTGGCGAAGCAAAGCGAGCAATGCCGCCTGCTCCTCCAGCGCGCCGCCAGGGAAGCGCATGCCAACTAAAGGTGAAACCCGGTCCAGATTGCCGGCTGCAGCTTGTGCCAAGAGCTGAGGCAATGATCCGCAAGACTGGTGCTGGAAATATTGAATGGCGTCAGCGTATAGCGAGCGCCGGCCGAGTTGAGCGATGAAGTTGCCCTTGTCTGCCCGCACATACCGCTGAAACGTCATATCCCCGCTTGCTCGCTCCAAGTAAGCAGCGATCTGAGCCAATGATTTCGTTGCTACAGGCGTATCAACGGGAAGCGATTCGAGCGTGCTGGACATCAGGGATAGTTGGTCTTCCTTGTACCAGCTCGGACCCATAGAAAAACGCAGGGCGAGTTGGTAGGTTCTGAAAGCCTCTTCTGTCGCGCCTAATCGCGCGAGTAGTGGGACAATACGCAGTAGCTCAGGGATGAGCTCATACCTGTTCTCGACATTGGCCCCAACATAGTCTCGCCATCGGATGACCAGGTTGAACAATGCGTCAGCTGCTGCTTCTTCCAGCTCTGCGGTGAGGAATTGCTCAGCAACGACTGCTAATGTCTGGCGAAAGCCTTCATTGTATAGGCCGAACTGTTCGTCAAACGTCTCATCCAGCATCTGCATGAGCCTTCCTGCCTGCAGAGGGAAGCAGTCCAGTATCAGTTTGGCCAAACGCAGGTATAGCCCAGGGATAATGGTTTCTGGAATAGCATAGGCACGCTGCCAGCGGATCCGAGATGCCAGCGGAAAGGCACAGCACGGGAAAATCACGTCAGCCACGAATGACCATACCTGATCGACGGTGGCGTGATCCGCGCCTGCTTTTGCTCTGCGCGCGGCTCCGTCGGCCCACGCGATGGCCGCAGCGATCGAGCGCAGTGGCCCTTCCCAGTTGTGTGGTGCGACCGGTTGGATCACCGGCCGCGGCAGGGTTTCATCGAGGAAGTACCTGGCGCGCAGCTGCTGGTACGACTTATGGAAGCCCTCGATATCCGGATCGGCGCGGTTGGCCTTATAGAATGTCAGCGTCGAGTTAGTCTGCACGATGTCCGCCGCGCACTTTTGTACCAACTGCCGAGTTGCCCCCGTCTCGATCAGGGTATCGACAATGCTGAAATTAAGGTCCTTGGGCATCTGGAGCGCATTGCTGGCCTCCTCCAAGTCTTCCAGCAGCAAGTTGATTTTGTCCTGGGGCAGTCGAACGCCATACAGACGAGAGTTCATCTCGGCGCATTCGAGTATGTGGAGCAGTACACTCTGGATCTGCTCAGGATCTGCATAGGGAAGATTGAGTTGTGCGACGGATCTGTACTGGCCCCTCAGGCAAAGCAACGCGCCGCTCACGGTGCTACTGAGCCGGGATACAACTTCGCTTTGCCTTTCGGCGGAGAACGGGCTTTGAGGGCCGCGCACGATCCCCCGCACTACCGCGCCAAGGAATCCCTCTAATGGCGGCTGCCCATCCGCTGCTACCTCCAAAGCAAATCCGTGCAAGCGCTGTAGCACGGTATCAAGGAGCAGATCGGTTTCGATGCTCCCTTCAGATTCCCATTGTTCAAAAACCTGGTTTAGGGAGAGCTGAACTTTGCTCAAGAGGAGTCTGGCTCGTTCCTGGCTCCCCATACGTGTCAGCGCGTGGGCGACGGTGAAAGCTTCGTGCGGGTTAACAATGAGGCGACCGTTGCGAATGACATGCCGCAGGGCCTCATCGGTTTTGCCGAGCGCTAACAGTGCTAGCGCGACCCGTTCGGCCGATTGTGTAAAAAGGGTGTCGTAGCGAAAGGTCAAGCGTTGCGATAGGAGCAACAAGCGGATTATATCGGTGGCCGTACCGATACGTGTCGCAGCGGCAAGTGTCTTATCGATGTCACCCAGGAGCACATCCGGTTCTGAGCCGAGCATAACGGAGGCGTCCACCCAGGCTTGCTGACAATCCTGTATGGCTCGCAGTTGCGACTGTGCTCCGCCCAGCAGACCGTGATAGACCCTGTTTAGCTGCCCGTAGTCGCCACTTTCCGAGGTGGAACAGAAAGTCGCCAGCCGCTCCTGCAGTAGGTGGTTCACGGCCGAGGTTTTATGCGCAATGAACTCCGAAAAGGATGGATGATAGATCTCAGTGCTACCCGGCTGAGCGAGGAGATGCTGGATCCGGGCTAGCGTGGATACATAGACCGCACTCTCGGCTGGCAGCAGCATGACAGTAAGGTCTGTTGTTGAGATGCCCCAACGGAGCCGAGCAATGATGCCCAGCAGATTGACCGCGTCTTGATCTGGCAGTAATTGCCCCCACAGGGTCTCGTAGTAGTCCTGAATAGAACCACTGAATGCAGGCAATTGAGCGATATCGGCTCCACTAGCACCGCCGTTTACCAAATCCGCTAGATAGCGGAGGTACAGCGGGTGGCCCATGGCTCGCTCACATAGCAGAGCTACCAAGCTTGACGTGGCCACGCTCCGCTCGAGCAATTCGACGCACAATTCGCGCTGACTATCGTGTTCAAGGGCAGGAAGGGTCAGGCGCCCTGCCGCCTGTAGCAGCGGGCCGAAAGCATTGGCATGCGCATCCAAGCCCACGCCGGTAAGCACGATCACAAGCCCACGAGACAAGGCCAATGGCAGCAGGCCTACAAAGCGCTGAAGACTGTCCATGCTTACGCCAACCGCTTCGTTCAAGCCGTCGATAAACAGTACCCCGACCTTGCCGGCAGCAGCGCTTCGGTTGGCCAAGTCCCGGAGTGTCTCATGGGTCTGCTGAATAAGTTCAGGGTATGACAGCTCACGCAACCTGGCCGGCTTACCGCTCACTTGCATCGACCACAATGAGTTGAGCCAGTCAAAGAACACTTCCGGCTGAGTCTGATGCGCAGGCGTGATCCCTCGGCCACGCTCCGACAGCGCATACACCCCCAATACTTCGAGTGGGTGGGTTTGAGGTGCAAACTGCCTGCAGTAGGTCGACTTGCCAATACCGTGCGCACCTTCTAGCAAGAGGTATCCACCGTTCACGCTCGTCAGACGGCTTTCAAACAGCTCGTCAAATTCCGGCCGTGCACCATGCGGCGCGCTTTGCTCAGTTTCGACAGGCTTTTCAGGAAGCACGCCATTGGCCTCTAGGAACGGTCTCAACTTGTCAATACTCAGCGCCGCGAGCGAGGTATCGACATTCAACCGCAGCATGCCTCGGCAAACGCGGCCGACCATCAAGGCCGCTCCTGAGAGACCGTGGTAATCAAAGAGATGGGTTCCTGGCGCGACAGAGAGATCAAGGTCCACACCGTGGATCAAGTCGCTAAGCACTTGCTGGACTTCGCCGTTGAGGGAATGTCCGAGATCCAGCTTGCTCGCCGGATAGCCAAACGCATGCCAATTCTCGCCCGCTCGGGGAAGTCTGGAATCTATCGCTATAGGGTCAACGTCCAAGGAGGCGGGAAGGCGAAGCAGGCATACGTCGAGAGCGTCGTCCTGCGCCTCAAGAACCACCGTAAGCTCAGTTGCTGAGGCTCCTGCACCGAAGCGGGCTGTGAGGGTGCCACCCTCCACAGCAGTGGTCTTGACGCAATGAAGCGCCGTCAGCACGAGCGTGGGCGCGATGAGCCAGCCTGTTCCTGCATCGCCGGCGCCGCTAATCATGCATGTGGCTTGTTTGACTGCTTCATCCGTCACGGCTGGGCCTCTCCCAGTTGAATCCACTCACCTTCTATCACGTGCACGCTGAAGTGCGCGCCGGACTTCGATGAGTAAGTGCGCAACCTTCGCGAGGCTGCCGTTTCGTAGTTGAAATAGATCTTGCGCACGAAGGTTGCGGGCCGGTCGACAATGGCGGCCAAAACTGCAAAATCCGGGTGGCCATGCCGCTTGCCATTAGTGGAAATCAGAAAGCAGGGGGCGTCTACCAGCGCTAGCAGCTCCACACTGGTGTTGTGATAACTGCCGTGATGGGAGACTTTGATGGCATCAAACAGCTGTACCCCTGTGTCTGCCTGCCGTCGCTTCAGTTCATGAACCATGTCTTCAGCCCAGGCGTCGCCTAATAAGAGAACGCTTGCCTGCCCTGCCGTAAGCAAAAGCGCAATGGAACTGCCATTGGCAATTCGCGTGTCGGCTGTATACACCTCGACCAGTGGGAGATCCTTGTTTGCAGCAATTGGTTGAACGCTGAGAGAAACTGGCTGTTGATCCGCATGGGCACACCACATCTCGTAGGCATCATCCACAAGATCGCTACTCTGCCCCGTGCCTCGATAGCCCAGTTTCTGCATTTCCCGAGTCCATAGGGTTCGAAGGCTTTCCAACCGCTCGACGCTAGGGCCAAGTACATCAAGCTGTACCTCGTTCGGCAATTCGAGTGGGGCACAGTGTCTGTCTATGCAGCGGGATCCGTCACCAAAATTCCAGTGGTAGCCTTGGCCCCTAATTAGCTTGGCTAGCGAGCTGCCCTGGCCGGCACTAATTGGGTCGGCTGCCCGCTCGGCAGTCATTGGGTAGCCACGTCGCTTAATAGCTTCGAGCACCCGTGTATCTTCGCTCACGCCAGGCCCGGTAGGCGGGCAGGGCAAAGAGCGCAGGCTGTTATGCCAGACGGCGTCGACTTCGATGCCTCGGTTTCCAGCCCCACCATTTGCCGAAAAGAATTTAAGAAGCCCACTGATATGATCTGCGTCGATATGAGTACACACCACCAAGCTGAGGCGCTCGCCCCTACGTGACAGTTCAGCTAAATCCTGGGCGATGTAGCCGGTGTAAGTGCTCGCATACCCTGCATCAATCAACAAGTGATTTCCGTTGGCATTGATCAGGAACGCATCGCCGTTGTTCGCCGGATACATCTTCAGTTTCAGCATGCCGCGCAACACTCATGTGGTCATCAGTTTCGCAGTTTATGCGTGGAGGCTTCCTTGGTTAAGTATTCGCGCCGCGCAGCTGCGTAGCTGGCTTAAGGAGGGCTCATGCCCGTCGTAATTCGACTAGTACTGGATCGAAGAGAATGCCTGCTTTTGGCCGGTTAGCGACGGCCTCTCCTCGACCGTCGCGATGCATTGCATGGTCAAACTTCGGTCTGTTCCGCCATCTCCAAAGCGTCATCGACCTCGATCCCGAGGTATCGAACGGTGCTCTCCAGCTTCGTATGGCCTAGCAGTAGTTGAACCGCCCGCAGGTTCTTCGTCCTGCGATAGATAAGTGATGCCTTCGTACGTCTCATTGTGTGAGTGCCATACATGGCCGGATCAAGGCCAATGGCTTGCACCCAGCCTTTTACGATACGAGCGTATTGACGAGTGGATAGATGGTCTGAGGTATGCAGCCGGCTCGGAAAAAGGCAGCCCTCGCTACGGAGCTGAGCTTGATGTATCCAGGCGGCGAGAGCAGACCGTGTTTGCTCTGTGGTCTCGAACTGCACTGGCCGGTGCGTTTTCTGCTGCATCACCATGGCTCGTGATGACACATGCTTGCCATGGGCAACATCGCGCACACGGAGCTTGGTTAAGTCGCAGGCTCGAAGCTTGCTGTCGATGGCCAGATCCTCCACGTGTGGAAGGACAAGGATGGCTAGCCAGAGCAGTGGTCGCTAACCGGCCCAAAGCGGGCACGCATCAAGTCTTCATATTCCTTCAGGCAAAGAGTGGAAGCACATACTCCGCCAGCTCTTGAATACTTTCTTTCACTGAGCGGTGCGACACCCTCATATTCAAAGCAATGTGCGACACACCCTGGTCACGCTGTCGCTGCCAGAGACTGATGAGCGCATTTCGCCCCCCGCGCAGTCCTCGTCCCCAGCGAATAGGGGTATTGGGGTCTTTGTCCAGCTCGAAGAAGGTTCCATAACCGTAGGGTTTGAACGCCTCTGGCCCACATGCAGACTGCCAGAGGCTAATCAATGAAGGTAATTGCTCAAGGTTGCTCTGGTGCCAGATCCAGCCATCCATATGCTCTGCCAACCAAGTTAGTTCCTGGCCACAACGCCCTACCGCCAACATCGGTAGCCGTGCATGAAATGCCTTAGGAACCAGATCTAGGGTTCCGTCCAACCTACCGTAGTGACTCGACTTGTGAATGGGAAATGACCCGTTCGAGACAGCACGGATCACAGCATATGCATCACGAAAGCGAGATTCTCGATTGTCGAAGTCGGCTCCAAAAGCTGGGTACTCCGAGGGGCGATCTCCTGTCGAAACTCCCAGCAGGAATCGCCCTTGGGAAAGCTGATCGACTGACAGCGCCTGCTTGGCCACGGCAATAGGATCTCGTAGCGGGAGGATCACTCCGGCTGTGCCGATCGCAATACGACGAGTTGCCGCAGCAAGCCATGTCGCATACACCATCGAGTCGTATATCTGGGCTACATCCCCAAAAGCCGGGTCGCGCAGCGGTACGTCACGTAGCCAAAGAGCAGCGAAACCCAGATCGTCAGCAAGCGCAGCTAGCTCGGTATGTTCTGCCATGGTCGGAGTATCGCTCAGGGGATAGCCCTCTAATGGCGCCAACAGGCCGAACGTCAATTTTCCTGGGACAAAAACTTTGGCAAAAACACTGTCAACCAGCCCATGCGGGGGCACTCTTTTCTCCGACATCATCGCTCTCTCAGGTGTTAAGCCAGTTGGCCAAGCGGGCTGCTTGACTGGTTCGCTGGTTCACGAACCTCATCGCGAGGGCTCTGGCAAATGGGCAAGCTCATCGAGTAAGGCACGCACACTGCGGCATCTGCCCAGTACAACGACTGGCGTCATATTCAGTTGTAGAGAGAACGGTACGCGTCGACGAAGGCGGGATACATTCACTAACGAGTTATGGACTGTTATTCGAGCCAATACCAATTGATCCGCTCTAACGCCTTTTCTCTTGGAAAAGCGCGCTCACCCACTCGACAAATACCCGCACATTGGGTGAGAGATGACGTCGTTCTGGGAACAATACGGAAACGGCCTTCGGCTCGACTGGAACATCTGGCAGAACCTCCACCAGGCGTCCACTATCGATGTATCGCTGCAACGCTGGGCGCAGCCCCTGCACCATCCCAATCCCTGCCAACGCGCAGTAAAGCAACGCCTCGGCATTATCGACGACAATGCCGCTGCGCATCTTCACACTGATAGTTTTACCGTTGCCCCTGAACCGCCAAGGCATGATCTGGCGACGCTGCTCAACCATGAAGTTGACCGCCAAATGCGCCTGCAAATCATCCAGCGAGCCTGGTAAACCATACTTCTTTACGTAGGAAGGGGCCGCGCAGGTCACCAGAGCAACCTCGCCGATACGCTTGGCAACCAGGCTCGAATCATCCAGGTCGCCTAGCCGCACAGAGCAATCGATGCCACCCGCGATGAGGTCGTTCAGGTTGTCGGAGGCGCCCAGAGATATTTCCAGGCCGGGGTAGCGCTCCATGAACTCGGGCAGTCGTGGGATGACTATGGCGTGACCGAGTACGGTCTGCATGTCTATCCTGAGTTTTCCTCGCGGCGGACGAGTCGGCGAGAACCAGTCTAGAGTGTCTGCAAGGTCGGAGAGTAACTTCAGGCTGCGTTCATAGAACTCATCGCCGGCGGGTGTGGTGTTTACTCTGCGTGTGGTGCGGTGCAGCAGCTGCACGCCCAGTTCGTGCTCAAGATTTTGAATAAGCTTTGATAGTGCCGGCCGATGCACATTGAGCGCCTCGGCAGCTTTGGTGTAGCTACCATGCTCAACCACTGCCACGAACATTTGCATGGCTTCAATCAGGTTCATCGCCATCCTCTACCTACCTGCACGGGCCAGAAATACTCTGCAAAGAGGATGATAGCGAAGCTGGGCTACCTCTCTCAGGCATCAGAAAAGGAAAATGCCATCGCTGCTCCCGAGCAGCGATGGCATACAGCAGCCAAATTAACTGCCGCAGGGGGGCTACTCAGTCAACCACGACGACAATCTTGCCGATCTGCGCGTTCGACTCCATTCGGCGATGTGCTGCCGCGATGTCCTTGAGTGAGAAGACTTGGTCGATGACAGGCTTGAGCTGACCACTTGCCAAGCCTTTGGTGACGAATGCCTTGGCATTGGCCAGTTTCTGCATATCCGTGGTGATTTCAAAAAGCTCATAACCGCGCACGGTCAGATGTTTGCCGAGAATATCGAAAACCGGAACTGGAATATCGCGATGATCCAGAGCGCCGTACTGAAAGAAGATTCCGGTGCTGGCCATGGACTTGATCAGCTTGGTCGCTTCGGGGCCACCAACGGGATCGAAAACAATACGAGCACCCTTGCCCTCGGTGATCGCTGCCACCTCGGCAATCAGATCCTCTTCCTGAGTAGCGATAACATATTTTGCCCCAGCGTCCAGCAATGCCTGACGTTTAGCACTTGTGCGGGTAAGGGCCACCGGGATGGCGCCCTGCATGTTGGCGATCTGGATCGCAGCCAGGCCGACACTGCTCGACGCAGCCGGGATGAGCACCGTTTCGCCAGCCTGTAGATTGCCGTACTCAACCAGTGCGCCATATGCAGTGACAAACATCATCCAGCTGGCCGCTGCCTCCACGAAGCTGAGGTTGGACGGATGCTTGACGACAGCATGCGCAGGCGCATTGACCACCTCACCATACATGCCGTAATCAGCGAAGGAAAACGCCGGCACGACGCTTACTATGTCACCGGGAACAACGTCGCTGACGTCACTGCCAACCGCGCGAACAATCCCGGCCGCTTCATAGCCAAGCTTCGCCGGGAACTGGGGATCGATCACGTACTGCCCAGTGCGGTACATGATTTCAGCACGGTTCAGGCCGATGGCTTTTACTTCGATCTGAACCTCGCCGCTTTTCGGCGATGGTACGGCGACCTCATCGAGAGTCAGAACATCAGCGTCACCGGTACGGTGAAAATGGACAACCTTGGGCATGGCACACCTCATTAACGGCAAGAGACAGCGGTTACTTCTGGAAAGTTGTGCAGATGCTACTGAGCCTCTTGCCTGCAATAGAGCACTGATCGGTTCATAGATTGGTACTCAAGCAGAACCAATCTCCGGCTGATGGGCAAATGAAAAAGACCACGGACGAGCCGTGGTCTTTTTCACTTCGCTGGCGCTATTTAGCGTTCAGAGTTAACAGGGTTTCGGTACTCAACAGGCACCCAGCTGTAGCCCTTTTCTTCTTTACGCAGATGTCCAATGCCAGGAAAGGGCAAGTGCGCCGCTGCCACGGACCAACGCTCACTGGCAGCCTCAGCGAAAAGCCGGGTGCGAGATGCAACGGCCGCTTTAGGATCAACATCAACCGCGATGGTCACCTCTGGATGCGGTAATTGCACAGAATGCACGTGCACAATGTCACCCCAAAGCAGCAGCTTTTCGCCCCCCGAACTGAGCAGGTAAGACGTGTGGCCGGGGGTATGACCATTTGACGGCACGACCTGAATGCCAGAGGTGATGGAGTCACCTTCATTGAAGGTTCTGATTTGCCTACATCTGAGTACGGTGCAATTGCATCACGCGCCATCTTGAAGAACGGTCGCTGGTCTTCAGGCAGTGAGCCCTCCTGCTTCACGTCGAGCCAGTAATTCGCATCTCGGTCTGCGGCCCAGACGGTTGCATTAGTAAAGGCTCGTTTGCCGCCTGGTAGGGTCACGCCGCAGGCATGGTCAGGGTGCAGGTGCGTTAGCAGCACTGCATCAACCTCTTCAGGCGTATAACCGGCAGCACGGATGTTGTCGACCATCCGCCCCATGGTAGGGCCGAAGCAATCAGACGAGCCCGAGTCGATTAGCACCAGCTGCGTACCGTCATCGATAAGAAAGGCATTGACCGCCGTCTGTACGAACGGAGCCGCCTTTTGATACTCATGCAGGATGTGCTCCTGGATCTTCTCATGCGGCATGCCCGCGAGGTGCTTCGGATCCAGATCGATATAGCCGTCGTAAACGGCAGTAACCACGGTGTTGCCAACCATATGCCGGTAAAAGCCGGCTGCCTGCTGGTACAGGTCGGTCGGAGCTGCGAGTGCAGCCTGCGATGCGACAGCCATAACCCCGATTACGCCGAGCATCTTAAGACGCTGCGGTAGATTTAGTGCACCCATGACAAACTCCACAATCAGGCACCATTGCCTAGTGCGAAATCGTATGAGCGCACAAAGCGCAGACCCATAGCGTCAATGGAACCAGATTGGTAATTAAAGCCGATACATTCGACCTAGTGAAGGCTATGAGAGAGGTATCACATTGGGGATGGCTGCTTTTGGCCGGGAGTCGCCTGTCTCATCAGGCAGGAGTCGGCCAAAAGCGGACCGATTTGCTCAAGTCTGAAAAGGGGCTCACAGGAGCCTCGGAGGTCCCTGCCCTATGGGTCTATAGCATCAGATCACTTTGCTGGAATGTATCTACCCGTACCGATGATGGTGAGCGACTTCGAGCCACGTGTCATCGCGACATACAAATGCTTAGCGTCAAGCGAGTCTGCATCAAGGATGACGGCATGGTCGTATTCCAGGCCTTTGACCAGCAGCGTTGTCCCAATGAGCTTCCTGTGGCTGAGAGGCCGCCCCGTATGCCTCATTTCGCGCTGGTACAGGTTTGCGGCCTCTGCAAGAGTTGCTCCTTCTCCATCTACGTGTAGCTTCAGCACGTTGAGTAAGCGATACAGGAGGTCACGGCGATAGGGCGATGTTTCTGGATTTGACTTCAACGCCAGAAAAAACGACTTGAGGTGGCTGCTGGATGGGTTATTGAGGTAGTCATTCGCTGCATGCAGGACTAGGGGGTACTTTGTGCTTTTACTAAGTTTCGCCACCTGGCCTCTCTGGGTTCCGGCAGTCAAAGCCTTGGTCACGCCAGTAAAACACTTCTTCGCAAAATCCAAAGCGAGAAGAAATCCCGCTTGGGCAGTCATCGCGACTCCGAGCTTCTTGATGAATAAGTGAAGGTCTTTGCCTTCAACTTCCTCGATAGAAGAAAATCGACCTGCCATGCTTCGGGCCAAAAGGTGGGTCTTACTCTTGGACTTGGGATCTCCACCGTGCAGAGCAATCACGCTCTCGTTGTGCCCTAGCTGGCCGCAGAGCGATGAATACTGTTTGGCCTCCAGAAACGCGGGGGCGGTTGCAACTCGAATCACGCTGCGTGGCAGCCCACCAACTAGATCAAATTTCTGCCCCTGCTCAATCTTCTTCCGCGCCTCGTTCAGCCAGGCGCCCAGCTCATGTGCTTCAGCCTGTTTCCAACGCCAAGGGGTATCTAGCTCGCCCAGGCAGTCGAAAGTGGGATACACGCTTGCGTTCCAGTCCACAGGCTTACCATCCTCAAAATCAAAGATGGCCTGCAGGGGATCGCCCAGGATCCGGCAGGGAAAGACATCTGCCAAGGCGCAGACCAGCGAGTGCTGTGAATCGGAGCAGTCCTGGTACTCATCTACATAGACTCCCTTGTAAGTGGCCGATACGACGTGGCGAATGAACTGCTTCTTCAGCAATCCCGAGCAGCTTTCATAGAGCTTGCTCCACTGCTTGCTGGCCGGATTTTCAGTCGCCCAACCGGAGCTTTTGGGGTAGGCCAAACAAAGGCGCAGCGCCCAGCTTGCAATCGTATCCACCTGATATTTGGAGGCAGGAACACCAAGTAACATCATCTTGGTTTTTATCGAGTTCACGCCCGCAAAGGTGTGAGTCAAGATCAGTTGCCGGCCGCCAGCGGCCCGCACTGCCAACGCAATGAGGTGCGTCTTGCCGTATCCAGCAGGTGCGATAACGTACCCTCGGTTTGGGCAGTTGCTGAGTTTGGTTGCTAGCTCCTCAGACATGTTCTGCCCATGCCCAAAGCTTGCCGAGCTCAAGTGCAAGGTTCTTTTGGGCGAAATCAGCGTCGAGGAAGGCTTGGCTTACCGCCTTAAACCATAAGTCACCCCTGGTGGTGTCCTTGAACCAGCAGGACTTCTTCGCCGCAAAACCTATGGCTGTACGCAGCTCAGGACGATCTATCCAAGTGCCAGTGTCCTTGTCTAAATCACCTGCAAGGAGCCTAGAGCGCACATGGTCGTACACAGGGAAGCTCAGCTCGTCTTGAGCGAGTTTTAAACTAGCTAGCACGCTTGGCCACGGAAGATCCTGAAAGGCCCTCTCCTCAAGTGAAAGCTTGTCGCTCCACATCAGAACTGGGATGTTCAGAGCCGCTAGCTCTTTCTCATCCTTTGGAGAGAACTGATCTTCGGCGTCACCATCAGCGAGCACCGTCACGTCATAGCCAAGCGATTTGAAGGCTTTTGCAAGTGCCTTTACTTTGCTGCCTCCCTTTGCATCTAGCAGCGCAACACCGTGGAAGGAAAACGGATCCTTCTTGCTCGCCATCTGGAAGTCGTCAAAACCCCTCAGGAAGCCGACCTCTGTTGCGCCTTCGCAAACCACTACCTTCTTTGCCAGAAATGCTTCGGTGCTTGATCGAATCTTCCCTTGAACCTCGTGATCCTCAAGGCCTTCTTTGGCAGCGGAAACGATCTGAACCACGCCGTCGGAATTGTGAACTACATGAAGCTCATTCACGGTGAGTTCGCGCAGCACGGCTGGAGAGTGGGTCGTGAGGAAGTACTGCCCTCGTTCGTCATCTCTCACGTGCTTGATGAGGCGGGTGATCCGGTGTGGCTCGAGGCCAAACTCCACCTCATCAAACAAGGTGATGTGGCCTTCTTCTAACCCCACAGTTTGAATGCCACACAGCAGCATCCGGCGAGATCCAAGGCCCAACTGACGTAGCGGCATGTCGCCGTCGTGCAGCGACAGCCCGCCCACTTTCAGATTTATGGAGCTCAGATCAAGGTGAGCTTTGTAGGAATCCACCACAGGTACGCCGAGCAGCTTGGCCATCTCTTGTGATTTCGCCGCCGCGGCATCGAAGTTCACAAGATTGGCATCACGATCAGTGTCCAGCGATGTCCTGGCGTTTCTGGAGACATTCGCGAGCAGCTCATTCAAGCTCTGTGCTTCCGTGATCTTGGCCAGCGCTGTTCCATTCGCCCAGGACAGTTGCTTCTCACTGTACGCACCGATAAGGCCCACACTGACTTTGTTTCTGTCAGCTTGCTTGAACGGTGTCCCCTCGGGGTTGCGATCACAGACCACGATCCACTTCGGCTCCAGATCCTTTTCGACCGTGAGCCGTACGGTCAAAACATTCTCCAAATGGTCGTCCGGCTCGTCCGTGAGAGTTCGAGCAGCTGCGTCCCAGCCGCGGAGGTAGGGGCCGTACTTGTGTAGCGAGCAGAACTCTTCAGCCAGTTTGCCAATCGTGACTTCTATGGCGATGGTCTTCTCGACCTTGCATTGATAGAAGTCTGAATCGCTGAGCGTGAGATTCCATTGGGGATAGAACGTAAATCGGATTGCCTCCAGGATCGTCGACTTGGAGGAGTCGCCCTTCCCTATGAGACAGAAGATGTCGGATTCAGGAAGGGCCCAGTCAAGCTCTTTCACCCCACGAAAGTTCTTGATCGTAATTTTTCTGATTTTCACCGAGCAACGTTCTCCATAACTTCGTATATGAAACTGGGGGCTCTGCTCATGTCACAGTCGCCACAGCTCGTCCTTGGTGGTGCTATATGCCTTTTTACCCTCTAACCGCAGCATAAGACACCCGACCTTGAAAGGAGCAATGTCAGTCCGGCAGCGGTTAGGCAAGACCATGTTCTGAAGGCTTGGGGTAGTCAGCTAATGGTGACAAGGCGAAGGATGCGGTCGACCGGGCGGTACTCCAGGGCCACAACTACACGTTCCGGGTGGCCGTCAACTCGCGGGAACTCAAGCAGGATGTTGAATTTGCTGAGCTGATGGGTCGGTTGGCTCACCCACTCGAGGTTGTACAGGTAGTTCATCCGCAGGTTGCTTCGGATTGCGGTCTCAAGCTCGGCCTTGGTCAGTTCTGCCAAGCCGGCCTTTTGCAGTTTTCCTAGCTTCGTGGTCTGAAGGTACTTCTCGAACTTGGCATCCTCAATGAGGACCGTGAACTCTGCCAGCGGTGCTACAGCAGACGACATGGCCCTTACCGCGATCTCCAGGTCGTCGTCGGTGACATCGAGCAGCAGGCGTTCAGGCTTGTACGAGAGGAATGTGCAGAAGTAGATCGACTGAATGCTCCTGAGTCGGAAACCTTGTTTCACGTAGTCATGCTGGTGGAGGTTGAAATCCTGCGTGTTCGGTCGATCATCTTCGTGCCCCATGATGACTGTGCCGCCATGCTTGATCACATAATTCATCAGGTTCAGCGAGGTGAAGGTTTTGGCTGCGCTTGAGTAAGTGCACGGCAAGTAGCCTACGTAGGCAGGAAGCTGCTGGAGTTTGGAGTCGACGCCAGAAATAGCACCTTCGGACAGGTTGTTCACGTACAAGACGAAGCACGTATCGGGCAGACGAAAACTCGTGCTGACTACTGCGGGATCCAGCAGCTTGCGCGCAAGCCGATCGCCCGAGCCGAAAAGCTCTCCACCCAGGATGCTGTGGGTCGTTTGGGCATCCAGCGCGCTAAATAGCGCTTCGGCGCACTCCACTCCAGGCACGAAGCTCCGGGCACAAAGATCCGTATCGAAAAGGAACGCCGCCTCGTGCTTTGTTGGTTGCGGGGTCAGGGCTGTCCTGAGCGAGGCGTAGTCGATCCCCTTGGCTTTAAGGATACCGACGCACTCGCCATGAAAATTCTGTATTTCAGCAAAGGTACGTGCATCGCTGAGGGAAAAGCACTCACGCATTACAGGGAGCAGAATGTTGCCGCGAGCGTTCAGGGTATGAATTGAGGGCATGTCCTAGTACCTACAGCGCGAGTGCGTAAGCATACGCGTTCAGGTATCCCCTTCCGGAAGCTTTCTCCCGTTACAAAAAGGCAGCTATTGGCCGCTTTCGGCCTGTGGTAATCGGCTGAAAAACGACCCGAAGCGGCAGTAGGGATCGGCGATACGCCAGAGAGCAACTCAGATGGCCCTACGAAACCCTAGATGATTCCTGTTTGTAAATTTGAGTAGCTAGCTTCTCTACGGCTAGAGTCGCACCCCTCTTTTCGTTACCGCTATTAATTACCAATATTTCACCGGAAACTAACTGTTCTGGAGTTTCTACGCCGTCGCTATCAATCAGCAATTGAACCAACGGCTTGGTGCCAACCCTGTGTTGCAAATTCTCTTGCAGCTCAGCCTCTAGACGTTTCCCACGTCGGAAAATAACGATCGCGCAGTTTGTGAACAGACTAGCCTCGCGACGTTTAAGTGCTCCTTCCATTGCGGTTCCGCTACCGCAGCCAATCCCTTTGGCTCTAAGAGCGCTTTGGATTAGCTCCACAAAACGCATTGATGAGTCGGACTGATCCAAAAGAATAATGTCGCACTTGCTATCAGACCAAACTTGAAGCTCATACGCTCCGGGAGTCAAATCATCACTTGATGAGCAGGCTTTGACAAACTCTTTGCCGAGATCACTTAGCTGCACACCATCTATGAAACCTTTAGATGTTAGGCTGACGACCGCGAGGTGCTCAATGCTGCCAGGGACATAGCCCGTTAAAATAGACTCGGCTGTGACCGAACCTGGTCCTTGCTTAGGAATTATTGCGTATTTTGAAACCACATATAGCTTTCTTAAAAAGTCTAAGTGATCCCAAGCAATATCTTTCAGAGCAAGAATATTATGCCGCCTAAGCTCAGGTTTTATTTTTCCTAATGCGATGGTCCGGGTAAGCAGTGCGTAAGGTATTGTTTTCTCGTCTTCAATATCCGATAGACATGCGTGCATCAGCGCATGAAAATTAGCCTCTTCTAGCTCACCGTCTAAAATATCTTCTTCAGACACTTCATCGCGGTAAAGAAGATGTTGATGGAATTCTAAAATTCGCCGGTCGTCTCTAGCATGTACATAGTCCCGAACTTTTCCCACTCCGGTTTTTGAAAACTCATACAACGTGTCAGCGATTGGAGAGCCTGCCGAGGCAATATGCACGCCAACTTTGGCAGCGAGGTCGGCGATCCTTAGTACCGTAGCAGTATTTGGGTGCCTTGATATGCCAATCAGTTTTTTTGTCATCCTTGCCATCTTCAATGCTTTCTAGTGGGTAAACCGAGGCTAGACCATCTGATTCTGACCAGATAATCAATGCGTAGGCGGAACCTGTAGGTTCGATCTTGCCGCAAAACTAATGGATAGCTTG